>NZ_JBDYKI010000003.1:0-857413 GCF_040009165.1 Phyllobacterium sp. SB3
AAACCAACCTTTCAAAACGCAAATATCGTCGGCGCAAAGCTTCGCTTTCCTGACGATGGTAGCTCGTCGTTCGCAAGCTCACCATAACCTGAAGGTCACAGGTTCAAATCCTGTCCCCGCAACCAAATTCTTCAAACACTATCAAGACTTTAAACGGCTTCTCTCGGGAGGCCGAAGTCGTTTTTACCCCTAGCACAACGCTAGCACAAAACGCCCTGCCCGATTTGACGGGTGCTTGAAGGCGTGATTCCCTGTCCTTACATGCAAAGGAACAAGGAGCGTAAAACGGTTATGGCGAGCCATGAAATCCTCGGGGGAAGGTCAATGTCTACCGGCGCGGGGGACTAACGTGGCAGTGTTCCACGTCCCTGAAAGGCTGCCAGTATCGTACCAGCACGAAGGAAACGGGGCTTGAGCAAGCCAAGGCTTTCGCTGAGGGCTGGTATCTGGGCTTAGGGGCAAGCTCGCGGCTGGACTGCTCAAAACCGAAAAGACACTTGCTGAGGCCGCCAAGAAGTTCGAGCAGGAGTACGCCGTTATCACGGAAGGCGAGCGTAGCCCCAAATGGGTGGAAGGGCACAGCATCCGCCTGCGGCTTCATTTGGTGCCCTTCTTCGGCAAGATGGGGCTTTCCGAGATCAATGCGAGAACGGTTCAGGATTATCGCGTTCATCGTATCTCCACCTCGACAACTGGAAAAATGCCAGCGCGCAGCACGCTTCACGATGAAGTTGGCACCCTTCGGCAGGCCCTGAAAACCGCCATCATAGATGGCTGGACCATCTGCCGGACCTGTCCCCACCCTACAAGACGCAAGGCAAGATTGTGCATCGGCCGTGGTTCAGTCCTGCTGAATACAAACAGCTTTACGAGGCCACGCGCTTGAATGCCAAGGAGCCTAAGCCCCCGCACTTCCGGGGGGAAGCGGAACAGATTGCACGACTTCATGCTGGTCATGGGCAATACCGGTCTGCGACCGGACGAGGCCAAGCAGTTGCAACACCGCGATGTGACCATCGTTGAAGACCCGGACAGCCGCCAGCGTATTCTTGAGATTGAAGTGCGCGGGAAGCGCGGTATTGGCTGGTGCAAGTCGATGCCGGGCGCGGTCAAACCCTATGAGCGGTTGCGTGACCGATTGAAGCCCGTGCGCAAGAAGGACGGCCATAAAGAAGGTGAGATCGTGGTAAAACAGGCCGAGGCCACCGATCTGCTATTCCCCGGCAATTATCTCAAGATGTTCAATAACCTGCTGGACGATCAGAAGCTCAAGCTGGATCGGGATGGTAAACCTCGGACGGCTTACAGCTTACGTCATACTTATATTTGTCTTCGCCTGATGGAAGGTGCTGATGTTTATGCGATTGCCAAAAACTGTCGCACCAGCGTCGAGATGATCGAAAAATTCTATGCGGCCCACATCAAGACGACGCTTGATGCCTCCGTTATCAATGCACGCAGACGCAAACGCGTGGACCGGAAGCGGAAGAGGAATAGGTTAGCAGTAACTAAGCACGGGGACGGCCTTTGTGGCCTTTTTGCAATGTGATGATCTGCGTTATGTTTGTACTGTATGGCATCTGGAACAAGCCGATTGCGAGTCTGGGTGACCGTCGCCGAGCCTTTCAGAAATAGTACATCACCAATGTGGTGCTGCGTTTGAAAAGGCACTTGCCTCTGTTACCATTGTGGCATCGGGATTAGTGACTGCGATCAGAACCGTAATACGTAGGGATGATTGATTGGCGTTGTGGAACGAAAAGGGACGAGATGTGAGGCAGGATGAAAGCAATCCAGACGATAGCGGATTCGCGACAGATTCTGCTTCCGGACGCACTTGGCGAGAAGTTCGCCCCGGTATGTTTATTGGTTTGACGGACTTCGCCCTGAGTGAACCGCTCACTTATACCAGCAAGACATTTCCGGCTCTTTGCCTCTCTGTTGTGCTTGAGGGGTATGCAACAAATAACACGCAAGGCATAGAAGGCGGTTTCTGCCCAAATGAAATCTGGATCAGTTCTACCGGTGAGTGCGTGCCAACAAGTATGACCATCCACGCTGATAGCCCAGTCCGAGTGGTAGAATTGCTTTTAACGCCCAAATGGATTGAGGAAAACGAAGCTGTAATGGGCTCTGATCCCATTTTTCGGGCGATGCAGTTTTCCATGTCACAACCTGTCATGGTCCGTCGCCGCCCTTTGGACGCACGGCTTCGTCAAATCGCGTGGTCTGCACTGAGTCAGTCATTAAATGGCACTCTCGGTGTACTTAACATAGAGGCTTGTGCGGTGAATATGTTGGTCATGCTGGCGGAAGAGTTCAAACCTTTCGGGGAAATAACGCCGGGTGCACAACTTTCGGCAAAATCTCTCGAACGCGTATTGCTTATCCGCAAACATATCGACACCGATCCGGTGGCAATCGTATCCATCGCTGCTCTTGCAACACATTTCGCGATAAGCCAAAGCAAGCTGAAGCAGGATTTCCAGCGCGCTTTCGGATGTAGCGCCCGGGATTATCTCATGGAGCGGCGGTTGCTTGTTGGACGCAACGCAATTTTGCGGGAAGGCTCGACTATAGCTCAAGCGGCCTACAGGACCGGTTATAATCATCCTGCAAACTTTACAGCGGCCTTCGCCAAGCATTTTGGCTATCCTCCGAGTATGCTGAAACCTTGAACGGTTTTAAAGTAGATAAAAATAGTATACTTTATGTCGATATGCATAAGCCGATACCCTCGACTTAGAGTTTGGTCCCCCCGATAATTCGCGCAATTTCAGGGCATCGGGGGCAAATAGTAATGAGAACGATCATCTTGGCGCTACTATCCAGCGTCAGTCTGCCTGCTGCACTTCATGCACAGGAAACCGCGCCTGGTATCGTTCTTGAACCGATTATCATTAGCTCGCAAAAACGTACCTCCAATACCCATGATGTCCCGGCAAGTGTGAGCGTTACCGGTGGGGAAGACGCCTATCTGAACAATACCCGCACCCGTGCAAATCTCGTAGAGGAGACAGCCAATGCGCAGATGGGATCAGTCACGGCAAAGCTCTATACTTCATTCACCGCGATACGGGGCGTAGGTTCCGCCCTTATAGAAAGCGATCCGGCTGTCGGCATGTATCTCGATGGCGTGGGAATTGGCAGTTCTCAGGGCCACAATGGTACGTTGCTTGATATCAACCGTGTTGAGGTGTTGCGTGGACCACAGGGTACGCTTTACGGGCGCAACAACATTGCTGGCTCAATCAACTTCATATCAAATCTGCCTGACCCCGACAGGATCGGCGGAGAAATAGGGTTCGATGCCGGGACCGATGGAGCTCTCGGACTGACCGGCATACTGAATACTCCCTTGGGTAATAATGGTTGGGCAGCCCGGGGTGCATTTACCACGTCCAAGACAGATGGCTTTCTGCATTCAACTGTTGATGGCGATGACCTTGGCGGAGCCAAGGATATTCACGGCCGTTTCAGCATAGGCGGCAATGTCAGCGACAATTTGGAGTTTCTTGGCATTGTTGATGTGGAACATCAAAAACTTGATCGTGAAATGTTCGGCATGCCAGAGAAAAGCTTTCTCGAAGGGCGCAACGGCATCGCGATAGATGATGCCGCCGTTATCAATTCCGATGTTGCTACGACATCGGCAAAGTTTACCTATACGCTGGAGAATGGCGACAAAATAATATCTCAGACGGGCTTTCAAAGCACGCGGACCGATGTCTTCGGAAACGGTTTCCCACGCGGAACTTTCGCTCAATTTGATGCTGTATTCCAATCCATGGGCCTCAAAAATTTCCGTTACCGCTCCGGAAATCCCTTTGAAGGCGATTACCGGCAATGGTCTCAGGAAATACGCTATGTTTCGGAAGACAATGAGCGATTTAACTGGGTTGCCGGTTTGTATGGTGAGTATTCCAACGCTTTAAGAATCTACGGTGCGGACAGCAAGTTTGACGGCGGAAGTTTAACACTCCAAACACGAGGCAAAACCAAAACTGCCTCCGGTTCAGCGTTTGCCGACGGCACCTATGAACTATCCGATCAGTGGAAAATCTTTGGGGGACTTCGCGTCGGATATGACCGAAAAGATTTCGACTACGATTTCAATGCGAACGCACTTGCTGCTGCTTTTGGTCTGAGCAGTCCGTTTGCGCCAGGTTATGCAAGCTCACTTTCCGATACCAGCGCGACATATCGGATAGGTATGCAGTTCGCAGCTACTGACAACCTTAACTTCTACGGGAGTGTTTCTACGGGTTATAAATCAGGTGGCTTCAATTCGAGCTTTGTTTCGGTTGGAGACCAAGGCGCATATGATGCGGAGAAACTGACCAGCTACGAAATCGGGCTGAAATCACTGTCACTCGATGACCGGCTAAGCATAGAGGCGTCCGTTTTCTACATAGATTGGCGTGATCAGCAGGTGCAGGGGTTCAATCCTCTGACTGGTGGAACCCCAATCGTAAATTCACCACGCAGCGAATCCTACGGAGCGGAAATCTCTGCTCAGCTGCAGCTAACGGACCAATGGAGTGTCCGGGTCGCGGCAGGTTATGCCGACGCAACCTATAAGGATTTCACCGATGCAATTGGCCCTGGCGGACGTGGCTCCAAGGATGCCAGTGGCAATCACCAGCAATTTGTTTCGCCGTTCACCGGAAGTGTCGGGATCGGTTATGAATGGGAGCTTGGCTGGAACGACTTCGTCGGCAAGGCAGGCGCGGAGTATCAATACCGATCTTCATATTACTTCGATGTCCAGAACACACTTCGCCAACCAGGCTATGGTTTGCTGAATGCGCATATCGGCCTGGAAAATAACCGCTTTGCCGGGCTTGTTTATGCGCGCAATCTTACCGACGAGCGTTACCGCACTGTCGCTTCAGATCTGGGTACGGGTGCCCTCGTCAATGTCGGCGATCCGCTGTCTGTCGGGGCAACTTTCAAAGTCAAGTTTTGATCAATGGAGCAGATTACCGGCGACAACGGCACGGCGGATTTAACCGGACGTGGTGCGGCAGTTCATTTGTGGCACATAATCCGGAAGTGCCGGGTGAGAATGTTTGCGGCGATGGTTTGCGCGATTCTATCGGTCAGCCTTGAGATAGCACCTGCTGTCTTCATCGCCTTGCTCGCGGGAGCATTGAGTGCAGGCGACTTTGATTGGGCCTGGCTTCTGGTCGCGGGCATGGTAGCTGCGTCGGGAGCTGCCATATTATTCAATACTTCAGCGACGATATTTTCGCACAGTGTCGCTATCGATGTTCAGGCACAATTGCGATTGTTAATCGGCAAAAAGCTGCTTTCAGCGCCTTTGGGGGAAATAGAGAAAATCGAGCCCAGCGAGATCAGACATATTCTGCTGGATGACATTGATCGGATAGAAGACGGTATTGCTCATCTCATTCCGGATTTGGCCGCAGCACTGGTCGCACCAATCATGATCTGCGTTGGTATGTTCGTAGTGGATTGGCAACTTGCGTTTATCGCCATAGCTCCAACGTTGCTGGGGTTTGCCGCCTTCTCGCTGACCATGAGTCGTGGGCGGGAACTGGGGTCCCGTTTCATCGAAGCTCAAGCTGATATGGCAAATTCCCTGCAGGAAATCGTAGCCATGATGCCTGTTATCAAATCCTACAACAGGAAGCAGAAGGCGCTGCTGCGATCACAAAAAGCATTCGATGTTTTTCGAATAATTGTGAAGGAATGGGTCACGAGAAACGCGGTTAGCAGCAACGTTTTTACTATTGCCACAACGTCGAGCCTGATTGCTGTCTTACCTGTCGGCCTATGGCTTTATAGTATTGGCGATGTCTCCATTCCCGTGCTTGTATTCTTTTGCCTGGGAGGATTTGCACTGACGTCAATCGGTAGCCGCTTATTTGGAGCAATGGGCCGTTTGCGTGTGCAAAAGGTATCAATGGAGCGTATCCAATCAATACTGGTTTTACCGGACTTCCTCTATTTGCCATCGCCTGCCGCCCACGTTGAAACCGACAATGTTGAGTTTTCCGGCGTTGCCTTCTCGCGCAACAAGAATTTCGCATTATCTGAGATCAACCTTTGCTTTCCATCAGGAAGCAAAGTGGCAATCGTTGGCCCCAGCGGTTCTGGTAAGTCCACGCTGGCAGAACTCCTGTTGCGGCTGCATGACCCTGAGAGGGGGGCGATTCGTATCGGTGGCGTGGATTTACGATCGTTTTCACCGCAGGAATTATCCCGCACCATATCGGCTGTCTTTCAGGATGTTTTCCTGTTCACACGATCCATTGGTGACAACATCCGCATCGGCCGCCCTGACGCCACTGACGCAGAAGTTGCCGAAGCGGCGCGGCTGGCACAAGCGGATAAGTTCATTCGTGAGCTTGCACAGGGATATGATACCACCTTGACCGCAGGAATGCCGCTTTCCTCCGGTCAGCGCCAACGCATCTGCATCGCACGCGCAATCCTCATCAATCCTTCTATACTGGTTCTCGACGAAGCGACTGCCTATGCGGATCCCGAGAGTGAGCATGAGATACAGAAGGCGCTATCAGAGCTGACGCGTGGCCGTATGGTCATTATGATTGCGCACCGGTTATCGACCATCCAGCATTTTGACAGCATAATATTCTTAAAGAATGGCCGCGTTGCAGAACAGGGCACGCATGATGAGCTTCTTGTGCTTGGAGGTGAATATGCGCGCCAGTGGCACTCTCATATGGCTGCCCGAAATTTTCAGCTCCCTGCGGCCGGAGCTGTGTCATGACTGTTTCAAAAAGCCCGCTCACCAAACTTGGCTTGAGATTTGACCTAGCCATTTTGAGCAAATCAGCCGATGGCGCGCTCGTCACATTACAGCCCATGCTCGCTGCGGTGGCAGCTGGGCTCTTAATCGCGGGGTACAGTGGCAAAAGCCTGGCAGCACACATCGGCCTGATACTTCTCGCCGGGATTGCCCTACGCTGTCTCATATTGTGGTTAACTACGGCAAAGTTGTACAATGATGCATATGAAGAAGGGCTAAATCTCCGGCACAATATTCTGACGCATCTCATCGCATTGCCGCTGGGTAAATTTCGCGCGCTGCATAGTGGCCGTATAAGTCAAGCTTTGTCGGAAGACTGTCTGTGGCTCGAAAATCACTACTCCTACACTCGTCCTGAACTGAGTCTCAGCACTGTATCATTCATTATCTTGCTCTGTGCTTCGACTGCGGTTTCTCCGACGCTTGGGCTCACGGTTTTGGTCAGCATGTGCACAGGATTTACAATTTTGGTCCTATTTCAGAAACGTCTTGCTCATGGGTTGCAGCGCAGATCACAGGCTTTGGCTGCAGCCTCTCTTACAATGCTGGAATATGCAGAAGGCATATCCGTTCTGCGGATGACCGGAGCAGGGAATTATGAACAGGAGGCCTTTCAAACCAGTGTGCTGAAATTGCGCGAGGGGGCAAAGCGGGCGGTGTATTCAAACATACCATTCGTTGTGCTTTTTCGAACGATTGTGGATTTCAGCATTGCTCTCGGTGCCGCCGCCGCATTGCTGCTGCTCTCTACTTCGTCACACGTTGACCCGTCACATATAGCGTCTCTCATCATTGCGATAATGCTTGCCGCCGCCGCCGCTGTACCGGCGCGTAGTTTTGGCACCTTCACCGCGATGCTGATCTTGGCACGCATTGGTCGTGACAATATCGACGCGATAATGCATCTGCCGCAATTGGCCGAAGGCAATCTGGCATGCGTGCCGGATCAATTTGATGTCGTATATGATGACGTATGTTTCAGCCATGAAGACAGTAACCGGACAGTACTTGACCATATAAGCTTCCATGCAAGACAGGGCTCAATGACAGCCATCGTCGGGCGCAACGGCAGCGGGAAGACCACTGCTGTGCAACTGCTCATGCGTTTCTGGGACGTGACAGAGGGCAGCATTCGCATCGGAGAAAGGGACATCCGCGAATTTTCTGCATCGGCTCTTTCGCAACTAATCGCTCCGGTGTTTCAGGAAGCACTGCTCTTTCAGGATACAATTGCCAATAATATAAGGTTTGGACGACCCGACGCGTCTGATGATGACGTTATAAAAGCAGCCAAGGCTGCTGCCGTTCATGAGATGATCTTTGGACTGGAAAAAGGATATGAGACTGTACTTGCATCTTTGGGTAGCAGTCTTTCGGGAGGCGAGCGTCAGCGCATTGCCATTGCGCGGGCACTGTTGAAAGATTCCCCCATTATAATTCTTGATGAGGCGACCTCAGCACTTGATCCGGAAAACGAGGAAAAAGTTCAGGAGGCAATCAATGCATTGGTTAAAAACCGTACGGTTTTTGTCATTGCTCACAGGCTTTCAACCATAATCAATGCTGATCAGATTCTCGTTCTGGACAATGGCAAACTTATGGATATGGGAACTCACCCGACGCTGTTGGACCGCTCTTCGCTTTACAACAGGCTTTGGCAGGATTTTTGCGTATCCATGGATTGGAGAATTGAAAAGTAGGATCAGCTCGTAACGTTATCTTTAATTCATTCTTGAACCATAATAGATGACGGATTTGCCCAGAATAAGTGGAGAGAGTTTCACTGAGCGAAGGTGCTCTTGGCTTCAAATACTCTGGGCAACTTATACCCGAGTACTGAATGCAGCCTTACTGGGTTATAGAAGTGCCCATAGATTTTCAACGCCGGCGCGTATTTGGAGGAGTGAGTGCCATATGTGGTTCTGATGCAATTCTAATCATCACATGTTTGGCTATTGACGAACCAAGGTGGTTCGTCAATCATCATAATGAACCAAGGAAAGTTGGGTACCATGACTGCATTCACGGTGCAGGTTTCGGATGTAACCGCCAGCAAGCTCGACCAGATCGCAAAAAAAGCTTGATCGCTCTCGTGCCTATACGACTGCGCAAGCCATTGAGGATTATGTTGCTCGCGAAGAGTGGCAGCTTGCCGAGATTGAGGCCGGATTGACTAAGGCCGATCGGGGTGAGTTCGCCAGCGATGAAGATATGGTGAAGGTAGTTGGGAAGTACGTCAAGTCCGCTCATCAATCATGAGCGGGAAACGTATTCGCTGGACGTTAAGGGCGCTGAGGCTGCTCGATGAAATTGGCAATTACATAGAGCAAGATAATCCAACTGCAGCCGCTCAAGTCGTTGCGCGCGTTGTGTCGGCAGTGGACAAGTTGGTGCATTTACCTGCCATAGGGAGGGTTGGGCGCATTAAAGGCACCCGCGAGATTGTTCTGCCTTATATATCCTACATCATCCCTTATCGAGTGGGATGGGACATTGAGATTCTCACCGTAATGCACGCCCACCAGCAATGGCCGCTGACATTTTAACTGTGGTTGTGAGAAAGCCGAGTCTTCAATGCACAGGTATTCGGTGTCGATTTCACGACGCATTTGTTTGGGCATTGGCTCCTAATGTCTTTGACTAATATGGATCGACATAATGAACTTCAATATATGGTCTCAAACGTGGTTTCCGGTAGTAGCACTTGTTCTAGGATTGTTTCTTAAAATCGAGAACATATTGCATCCGGCCACAATAGAACAAACAAGAACATGTCAATTCTTGTTTCTGTTTTTGCTCAAACCAGTAGGCTATCCGGTGATATCGATCACGCCACAATCACCAGCTTCACTGCCGAAGGCGAGTCGATGGCCAGCCTGATCCCAGTTCATCGCCGAAATGGCTCCCTTGCCCGGGCGCCGTAGAAGAACTTCTTTTTGATCGCCAAACCTGCCAACGAGTATCATGCCGTCAGAATAGCCAATGGCTACAATATCCTCAACCGGATGGCAGGATACAACAGTGACCAAGCTGTCACCGCGCGTGCCTAACTCCAGCGGACCCTTGCCCATGGGGCCATCTTTGCCAGAAAACGGCCAGACTATTGCGGCTGGTGCACCCGCCGTCGCCAGCCATTTGCCTTTCGGGCTCCACGACCAGCTTTTTACTTTGTTGGGATAGCCTGTCATGCGCATATGGCGATTGTCGTCGAGTCGCCAGCCATGCAACGCATTCTCCTGCATCGAAGTAACCAGAAAACGGTTGTCCGGTGAAAACATGACCATGACATGCGCACCCTTCCACTCAAGCTCTGTGGGAGTGCTGTTGGTGGCCGGCCAATGCAATGTCACGCCGTTATAACGTGCTACAGCCAGACGAAGGCCCTTCGGAGCAAAAGCCAAACCTTCCACGCTGCGTTCATGGGATATTTCCCTGACAGAACCATCACCGGACCGGACCCACGCCGTGCGGCCAGAAGCGAACGCAATTGCGCCACTGGGCGCAGCAGCAATTGCCGTCATCCATTTGCGTGGCAGATTGCTCAATTCTGACGGCACGCCATTTAAACCAGTAGCGCAAACTCTGCCATCTTCACCACCCGTAAGCAAGGACTTACCATCGATGGAAGGTATAGCGCAAAGAAGCCCGTCATGGGCTTCTGCTACCTTATGGCCATTATCGAGACGATGAATGGTTCCGTCTGCCAAGGCAAAGAACGGAACCTCTTGAATAAAACGCGCGTCGATACAGTGCCCGGTCAAATCCAGTGGAGCTACGGTGGGCATCAGGCAAGGCAGCTTTCGAGACCGGACTTCAATGACGCCTGATCGAGTTCACGGCCAATGAAAACGAGGCGACTGTCATGTTTTTCGCCATCTTTCCAAGCGCGTTGATGGTCTCCCTCGATGATCATGTGAACGCCTTGAATAACGTAACGTTCATGATCATCCTTGAACGCAAGGATACCTTTCAAGCGCAGAATGTTAGGTCCCTGATCCTGCGTGATCTTCTGTATCCATGGAAAGAATTTGTCTGCGTTAAGCTCGCCTGTGCGCAAGGACACTGACTGTACTGTTACATCATGGATAGGCGACGCATGATCATGATGATCATGGCTGTGGTCGTGGTGATGATGATCGTGATCGTGATGTGCGTGATCATGATTATGATCACAGTCCGGGCCGCATGCATGATCGGGGTGATCGTGATCGAGAAAATGCGGATCGTTTTCCAGTGCACGCGTGAGATCAAACGCCCCGCGATCCAGAACTTTTGATAGATCAATACTGGCACGTTCGGTACGGTGAACGACCGCATGCGGGTTGATCGCACGAACCGTGGCCTCCACAGCAGCCAGCTCTTCAGGTGTTACAAGGTCGGTCTTGTTTAGGAGCACGACATCGGCGAATGCGATCTGGTCTTCAGCCTCACGGCTATCTTTCAGTCGCAGCGGCAAGTGCTTGGCATCGACCAAGGCTACAACGGCATCAAGCGCCGTCTTCTTGCGAACGTCATCATCCATGAAAAATGTCTGAGCTACCGGAACCGGGTCGGCCAGTCCCGTCGTTTCAACGATAATAGCATCAAATCTGCCAGGACGACGCATGAGGCCTTCAACCACGCGGATCAGATCGCCCCGAACTGTACAACAGATGCAGCCATTGTTCATTTCGTAGATTTCTTCGTCGGATTCGACGATCAGATCATTGTCGATCCCGATCTCGCCAAATTCATTGACGATGACCGCGTAGCGTTTGCCATGGTTCTCGCTCAAGATGCGATTTAGCAGTGTCGTTTTCCCTGCGCCCAAATATCCTGTTAGAACGGTAACTGGGATCTGGGCTGTCTTTGCGGCGTCAACCGGCGCGGAAATAGTCTGAGCTTCACTCATGGTGTGCCTCTTATAATGGATAGACCCACGATATAGGTGATTGAGTCACCTTTTGCCATATCTCTAGCGGTCAAATGCGGGAAAGGATGTGTCAATTTGATTGAACAGGTGCGGTGCTATCGCTGAACGCGGAATTATCGAACTTTGCTACGTCTTCAATCAACTCGATAATGCCATTCAGGCTATGCGTTATGATTGCTTCGCCGGCTTGCGCAGTGGCTAATAAGGCGTTGCCGGCGACGCCCGATTTGTTCAAGTCGGACATTTTCCAGCCGAACGCGTGTGGCCCATAAGCTCTTAAATGCTTGTAAATTTTGGAATAGTTGCTTTGGTTCGACGTGAAATTCGCTGCTTTGCTCATATCGACAAGTTCGGGATACAAAGCAAGCATCACTGAGGTTTCGATGAAGCCACCATGTATATCGATGGCCTTCTCTTCAGGCGATATCAATCCCTCCGGCAGACCAAAGCGCGTCCAACTGGTTGCAACTGCAAGCATATTGAAGCGAACACGCAATTCAGTCGCTACAATTGTCAGGAGCGGCGAGTTGCCGCCATGGGCATTAAGCAGAATGAACTTGGATACTCCCTGCTCAGCCAATCCTTTACCGACTGCAATCCAACGGTAAACGGCTTCATCAAAACGCAGTGACTTGGTGCCATCGACATCCATGTGCTCTATTGAATATCCGACGGTTTCAGGCGCGAAAAACTTTATGTTTAGTTCAGGCGGTAACAATGGTTTCAGCCGGTTCACCAAACCAGTAACGATCAGCGTATCAGTCTCGAACGGAAGATGTGGCCCATGCTGCTCATGTGCTCCCAGCGGCAACAACGCAATTGTATTGGATTCGGAGAACGGCATGTCTTGATCACTTCGCATCATCGTTGTTCAGAAATACGGTTTTGATCATTGAAACTAAACTCCTGCAATTGGCATTCACAGCCTTATTTTCGTGCAAAGAGCAATTCGTCGGCAAATTTCATCAGTTTGTCATATAAGAATTGTAACGCGGCATTCGGGCAGCAGGTTGAATGCAGTAACTGCCCGTGAATGAGTCGAAAACGCTTGGGAAATTTACATTATCCTGATGTAACATTTGTCTGTTAATGAGTTTAGACTTGATTGTGCTAGCCGTCTCACTAGAGCGAACGCTTCATACACGAGAAGAGGAATTGGAATGGTCAAGGATCGCAAGCCTCTTATTCTTCATCGCTTGCAGTCGACTGCAAGATTAACGCGCACCGCTTTGGCAATAAGGTTGCTCGGCCATGGTTTTTATGCCGGGCAGGACGCCGTTATGCTCCAGCTTGCACATGAGGATGGTCTATCTCCCAGTGTCCTGGCCAAGCGGCTTGGCGTGCGTCCTCCAACGATTACAAAAACAATTTCCCGGCTTCAGACTCAGGGCTTTGTGAAAAAAGAAGGCTCGTCGACCGATCAGCGTCAAGCCCATATTTTTCTGACAGAGACAGGGAATGAAGCAATCAAGTCGATAGAAAAATCCATTCGCAAAACCGAAAAAGACGCAATGAAAGGTTTTGATAAAAAGGAGCGGAAAGCCTTTGTCAAAATGCTGACACGGCTTGAAATGAACCTATCTGCTGCGGATCTTTTGCGTCAGACTGGCTCGGACGAGCATGATGACGACGACAATGATGACGAATAATTAGAGCGTTCGTCACCTCTCATCTTCCGTATTTCGTCTTAAGCAGCAATTTTGCCGCGCCGGTTCTGGCGCGGAAAGAACTTTGATTTATTGATCCGCAATGGCATAACGCCAACAGGATATTCTGTTCGATGAATGGAATCGCGGGGAGACGGTACTTTTGGCGCAGAAAATTAAACTATCGACTATTGCCGACGCGTTGAAAGTGTCCACCGCCACTGTTTCACTTGCTCTAAGAGACAGTCCGCTTGTTGCCGATCAGACCCGCGACAAAATCAAAGAGCACGCCAGGGCAATCGGATATATATACAACAGGCGCGCCGCAAGCTTGCGTACATCACGTTCAGGCATTGTCGGCGTTGTTGTTCATGACATCATGAACCCATTTTTCGCAGAGATTTTGCGAGCTATCGAGGGCGAGCTCGATCGTTCGGGTCAAACATTTATTCTGTCGAATCATTATGATCAGGTGGAGAAACAGCGAACATTTATCGAGACACTCCTTCAACTGGGGGGTGATGGCGTCATCATGTCTCCTGCTATCGGCACACCTGCATCAGATATTCGCATGGCAGAAGATAATGGGCTTCCGGTTGTGCTAATTGCACGTACAGTACAGGACGCAAATGTTCCTGTTTTCCGAGGGGATGATGCATATGGCATTGGTCTGGCGACCAATCACCTTATTTCGCTCGGTCACACACGAATCGCAATGGTTGGCGGGACTGACCAAACGTCGACAGGGCGCGACAGGTATGAGGGTTATCTTCATGCGATGCAGAAAGCCGGGTTGGACGCTAAACCTGAATGGCGTATTCCCGGGCCACGCACCAAACAGGCCGGGTTTGATGCTGCTCCGCAGTTTCTTGCATTAAAGGATCACCCGACTGCAGCTGTCTGCTGGAACGACCTTTGCGCAATCGGTATGATGAACGGAATTGCCCGTGCTGGCTTGGTAGCCGGTGTTGATATTTCGGTTACCGGCTATGACGATCTTGAAGAGGCTGCAATTGCCACGCCAGCACTTACCACGGTTTGGAATGGTCAGCGCGAGGTAGGACAACGTGCGGCACGCGCGTTGCTTGACCAGTTGAATGGTGCCGATACGCATGCACGACAGGAACTTATCAAGCCTGAACTGCGGATAAGGCAATCAACGTCGAAACCGAAAGAACGCTAGAGAAGCTTTCGGGTTAAATTACTCGGCAGCCTGCAAACGTTCCCGGCTTGCCTTATGGGCACGCACTGCATCTCCAAATGCTGCAAAAATCTTGCGGGAAGAGTTGTCAGTTTTTACCCAATATTCCGGGTGCCATTGTACACCGACCGCAAAAGCGCGGGCATTCTTTACGGACACAGCTTCGATAGTGCCGTCATCTGCGACCGCTTCTATTTCCAGCTGCGTTGCTGGCTTGTCGATTGCCTGTCGGTGAACCGAATTAACCTGAATTGAATCGCTGTTCATAACGCCCGCGAGACATGATCCCGGCTTAATATGGACAGGGTGACGGATGGCAAATCGCTCCACCTGATTTTCAGACGAAGGAGCCCGGTGATCCATGCGCCCATCGAGCTGCTGTATTTCAGTTGCGAGAGTTCCGCCAAGTGCAACATTCAATTCCTGAATGCCGCGGCAGATAGCCAGAAGCGGTACGCCGCGGTCGATAGCGCGGCGGATAAGCGGCAGGGACGTGGCATCGCGAGCCGGATCGTATGGCTCGTGAGCCTCGGTAGGCTGAACGCCATAGAGTGACGGGTGAACGTTGGATTTCGAACCTGTAATCAGCACGCCATCCACGCCGTCAAGGATCGCGTCTATGTCGAGGTCGTCGCCAAAGGATGGGACAATCAGCGGAATGACATCAGCTGCTTGATAAGCTGCCATCAAATATTGATCCGGCGCGGCATGCCACGTGTAATTTTCGAATGTACGAACGTCTGACGATATGGCGACGAGAGGTTGCCGCATGATTTCACTCCAAAATACTTATCAGCGGAATGTAGTTCACTTCGAGGTCATTTCCAATGGTCATCAGCTTGGAGACAACTGCGACCCTGGTTAAACGATCAACCTGCCAGAATTCGGCTGTCTTGTTGTAACCGTCCGCTGGACTAGAATTGACGAGTGTGTATGGTTATCCGCAGGATCGGGAGAACAAGGCTGAAATGTCTGGTGATCTGAGCCAAGAATAGTTCTGGGGTTCAAAATTTTGGAGGAGAATTAATGGATCGTCGTTCATTTATGACGAAGGCGGGTGCTGCTGGTGTTGGTGCGGCTGCTGCTGCAACTACCTTGGCTGCCCCGGCAATTGCGCAAACGCTGCCCAAGATTACATGGCGCTGTGCGTCGTCGTTTCCGAAGTCTTTGGAGACGATCTACGGAGGTGCAGTCGTTCTTGCCAAATATCTAAAGGAAGCGACAGACGGTAACTTCACCATTCAGCCATTTGCGGCAGGCGAAATTGTCCCGGGGCTTCAGGCTGCGGACGCGACTGCGGCCGGTACGGTCGAACTCTGTCACACGGTTGCATATTATTATTGGGGTAAGGACCCAACTTGGGCGCTTGGAGCAGCGGTTCCTTTTGCACTCAACGCACGCGGCATGAACGCCTGGCAATACCACGGCGGTGGTATTGATCTCATGAACGAGTTCTTCAACACTCAGGGCCTGCAGGTTTATCCTGGTGGCAATACAGGCGTACAGATGGGCGGTTGGTTCCGAAAGGAAATTAAGACCATTGAAGATCTTAAAGGTCTGAAAATGCGTGTTGGCGGATTCGCTGGCAAGGTGCTTGAAACCCTTGGTGTCGTACCCCAGCAATTACCGGGTGGCGACATTTACCCGGCTCTTGAAAAAGGCACTATCGATGCGGCGGAGTGGGTTGGTCCCTTCGATGATGAGAAGCTCGGCTTCCAGAAAGTCGCGCCATATTACTACTACCCGGGTTGGTGGGAAGGTGGTCCTACGGTCAGCTTTATGGTCAACAAGTCTAAATGGGATTCGCTTCCGCCAGCTTATCAGTCTCTATTCCGTACTGCCGCACAGGCTACGGACGCAGATATGCTGCAAAAGTACGATTACCTGAATCCCGGTGCGATCAAACGGCTTGTTGCAGGTGGCGCGCAATTGCGGCCATTCAGTCCTGAAATTCTGAGTGCCTGTTTCGCAGCTGCAAATACTGTCTATGCGGAACTGGAAGCGAGCAATGCGCCGTTTAAGAAGATCTGGGATTCGATTAAAGCGTTCCGCAATGAACACTTCCTGTATTCTCAAGTTGCCGAGTACACGTTTGACACCTTCATGATGGTGCAACAACGCAACGGTAAACTATAAAAGCCTTCGTTGGGGCTTTGGACCCCGGTTCTTGGAGCCGGGGTCACGTTCCAATCTGCTTCTTTAGTTGTCATGTCAGGCTGAGCCGTCTATCAGAGACACCACAATAGGGATGCTCAGCGGTACTTAATCAATGAATATTGACACATCTATTTCTGTTGCAGGCAAAACCATTGCTGTAACAGGTGGTTCGTCGGGCCTTGGTTTGCGAATGATCCAGATACTTGCTGGAAACGGAGCCAATGTCGTTTCTATCTCCCGAACGCCCACACCCGAGAGCATGGTTCATTCGAATGTCGTAAACATTATCGCTGATATTACGATTGCTGCGGATATCCAGCGGGCATTCAACGAAGCGGAGCGGCTCTTCGGGCCTGTTTCGGTAGTATTCAACAATGCTGGTGTTGCAGCCATTGAGCGTGCCTTGACTACAACGCGGGAGCAATTGCGGCATATCTTCGAAGTTAATGTCGAAGGTGCGTTCTTTATTGCGCAAGAGGCCGCTAAACGCATGATTGAGAAGAAAATCAGCGGCTCGATAATCAATCTGTCGAGCATTCTTGCTGACGCACCAATAAAGGGGTCTGCCGGCTATGCGATGTCGAAGGCGGCTGTGGCTCAGATGACGCGATCTCTGGCGCTCGAATGGGCACCGCATGGGATTCGTGTCAATGCCATTGCACCGGGCTGGTTTCCGACCAAACTCAATGAAACCATCATGGATGGTCCGGCCAAGGGATTCCTGAAAGGCAAGAATCCGATGCGCCGCTTGGGAGAACCTGAAGACATTGATGGTGCGGTGTTGTTGCTTGCTTCAGATGCCAGCAGCTACATTACTGGCACCGTGATCACCATTGACGGCGGACACAGCCTCCAAGGCTAAACGCGCTCCTGTTCATCAACATTGGTGCGGGTCGCGAGTACAAAAACCAATAGCGAGAAAACTGCTGCATCTCGCCAGAGCACGGAAAAATATCCTCCCCATAAAGACTCTATCATGCCGATTATCGCTGCTCCGAACGCAGCATGAAGCGGACGGGAAAAACTTCCAGCTGCCGTTATGAACAATATCTTCAGACCGAAGATGATGCCGGTGTTGAAGCTGACATTGCCATAGTAAAGTGCGGCAAGAAATCCGGCCAGTGCGCAGATAGCATAGGCTGCCAGAATGGCTCTTGTCCGGACGACCTCGGGATTGATTCCGCATATCGCTGAAGCGGTAGGTTCATCGCTGACTGCGCGCCAGATGCGACCGGCGAGTGTGTGGTTCATCGTCAGTTCTGCCAACAGAATTACGACCAGCGCAACGCCGATGTTCACTAGTTGCAACTCAGTAAGGCTGATGTCTGCCGCAGGTCCCAGAATATGGACTGGTGAGGCGAGCATTGGTGGTAGCCAATAATCCCTCGTATCTGCCGCAATACGTGACAGTTCCATTAAAAAAATGCTCAAGCCCAGCGTCGCGACGAGAACTGTATTGCGGCTGCCTGCGTCCAGCGGAGCGTAAATAAGCTTGGCAACCAGATAACCCCCGGTGCTGATGTAAAGAGCTGCAATCGCGACTCCAAAGCCTAGTGCTGCCGGTAGCGTCATCCAGAGAACCGAAAAACCAAAAGCCGCTGCCAGAATAAATGTCTGCCCAGAGAACGCGAAAACTGCCCCGAGTGACAAATCGGTTCGATGTGTCAATCCATGGATAAGAACGTAGCCGTAGGCCAGCAGGGCATAGAGGGCTGCATTGTGGATGCCGTTCAAGATCAATTGCAGAAAGTATGACATCGAGAACCGTCCAATTTGATGCCATTCTAACTTGCAAAATACATTTTACCAGTTAGAATTTTATCATGTATATCGATTGGAACTCTCATAGGTTTAGCGGAGGCGTGCTTGCGCTTGATTTGGCGAATACAGTTATATTTCGCCAGACTCCGGAACGTGCTCAGGATCGTTTCGCGAACAGCATGGAAGTTGCGCGCTTTGCATCGGCTGCTGCTAATTTTCGATCAGGCGAGTGGGGTCATATCGAGTTTAGCCCGCCTCAATCGTTGACAGAGCATTCAACGTTGATCGAACTGCGCGAAGCGATAAACAAGTTGTTCAGAACGGCGGTGTTGGAAGAAAGGTTCAAGGCGCGGCATTTGTCGAATTTCTTGCAGCTTGCCTCAGGAGCCATTGGCGGCGACGAGAATGAACAGGATCTGACATTGCCTCCATTCGCCCGGCACCGTGAGCTTTCGTTGTCCGCAGGAGCCGTATTGTCTGCACTGAATTTGCTTGATCCCGGCAAGCTGTCGAGAATCAAAATATGCCCGAACTGTCATTGGTTATATTTGGACGAAAGCCGTAATCGGAGCCGGCGCTGGTGTGACATGACCGTGTGCGGCAACCGCGCGAAAGCAAAACGACATTATGATCGTAAGGGCAGGGAACATGGCCAATAGATTCCGGCGGGTCGTTGCATTGGTCAGCACGATGGTCTTACTGAGTCTTGGAGCCTGCCGCGATCCCGGGCAAGGGGATTATCTCAACGTGTCGGGGAAAATCTTTGTTTTTAACTACCGTATCGCACAGGCAACTTACCTTCTAACGCTCTCCAAAGTGAGGCCGCTACCGGACGATTCCATGCTAGAGACCACTTTCGAAAATCCGGCAGGGGGTGTGCCATTTGTGGTTCGGCAAAAAATCTGGCCAACCATGGCAAAAGTCACTGTTGAGAGCCCTCCGGTGAAATGTGTAATAGCAAACCGCGAGTACAAGGTCAGCATGCGCGTGACGGATGCGAATGGGCAGTTATTGCAGACGTTAGAGCGCAAAATGATCTCGGATGTCGATCAATCGGTCATGCCCGACAAACCACTTGTTGTTGGACCGTTTTACGATGCAAATCCCGACAAAGCAGCAGCGTCTACCGCATGCCCTGCGTCCTGAAAGGATTATTATATCCACTGAATCGATACCAAGCTGGGCGGAAAAGATTTGCATTCTGACGCAATTTAGTTTGCTCTGGTCATGCACGTACATAAGTCAAAGGACGTTATCAGCATGATTACACAAATCGCCATTGCCCCACTCGTTGCGCTCATCGCGGGTATCCTTATCTTGATAGCGCCACGCCTCCTGAACTATGTCGTTGCACTATATTTGATTATCATTGGCGTACTTGGCCTGTTTCCCAACCTTCTCAACTAGATAATCACAACCACCGGATGAGATTTATATCGATTGAGCAGCAGTGAGCGACCATCTGCGCATTGCGCTGATGCGTCGTTTTCGCTATTGCCATTAGGACGTCGATACTAAGAGGTTTGAAGATGGCTGAACATCACGATACTGCCCCTGCAGAGCTGGGCGCTCCCATGGATTACAAAGAACACGAGAACACCTACAACCTGTTTCTCACTCTTTCAAAATGGGGCGTGATTTTCTGCGTCGCGCTGCTTGCTGCGATGGCATTCGGCTTTTTCTCTGGCGGATTCTTCTCCGCTTCCATTCTATTCATTGTCATATGCGTGGCTGCCTGGTTTTTCGCTTAGCCTGTTTGCCTTTTCGTTGCATAATTCGGGTGGATACCCTCTGCAAACCAGTTAACTGACTGTTTTCACCTTGAGGGTTACTTCCCGGTAAAGTCGGACAGGTTTAAGGCGATCTTGCCAAACCTGTATAGAGTTAACTTGCTTAGGGGGTGAGAGCTTGGCTCAGACACTATTCATACCGAAAGAGGCTGATGCCAGCGAGCCGCGTGTTGGTGGCTCTGCGGAGACAGTCAAAAAGCTTATAAGTCTTGGATTTTCTGTTATCGTTGAAGCTGGCGCGGGCATTTTATCCCGCATTCCCGATCGGGAGTTTGAAGCTGCAGGCGCTTCCATCGGCAAGGCTGCCGAAGCAAAAAACGCGGATGTCGTTTTGAAAGTGCGTCGGCCAAACTCAACTGAGCTTAAGTCCTATAAAAAAGGCGCGGTCGTCATCGCCATGCTGGACCCCTATGGCAATGACGCAGCAGTTAAAGAGCTGGCCGATGCCGGAGTTACGGCATTCACCATGGAGTTCATGCCGCGTATTACTCGCGCTCAGGTCATGGACGTCCTTTCGAGCCAAGCTAACCTTGCCGGTTATCAGGCTGTAGTTGACGCGGCAGAAGAGTATGATCGCGCTCTGCCGATGATGATGACCGCTGCGGGTACTGTTCCTGCTGCAAAAGTGTTCATCATGGGTGTCGGTGTCGCTGGTTTGCAGGCCATTGCGACTGCGCGCCGCCTTGGTGCGGTGGTGACGGCAACAGACGTACGCCCTGCGGTCAAGGAACAGGTCGCGTCTCTCGGTGCGAAGTTCCTCGCTGTTGAAGACGAAGAGTTCAAAGCTGCAGAGACAGCTGGTGGCTATGCCAAGGAAATGTCTAAGGAATATCAGGCAAAGCAGGCTGCGCTGGTAGCAGAGCACATCGCCAAGCAGGATATCATCATTACGACCGCCCTTATTCCCGGCCGACCAGCCCCAAGGCTGGTTACCCGCGAGATGTATTCCCGCATGCGTCCGGGGTCAGTGATTATTGATCTGGCTGTCGAGCGCGGCGGCAACGTGGAAGGTGCGGTTGCTGGCAAGATCGTTGAAGTCGATGGTGTGAAGATCGTCGGTCACCTTAATGTTGCCGGTCGTATCGCTGCAACAGCCTCGCAGCTTTATGCAAAGAACCTTTTCGCTTTCCTTGAAACGCTGGTCGACAAGGAAGCGAAGACAATCAAGATCAATTTTGACGACGAGTTGGTCAAGGCAACTGTCCTTACCCATGATGGTAAGGTCGTGCATCCGAACTTTGCGGGCAATGCTGCTTCAGTTGCAGCATCAGCAGCTCCCAAAAAAGCTGCCCCGGCAAAAGCAAGCGTTGCAAAAGAGACGCCCGCGAAAGCGCCGGTGAAGAAGGCAGCTCCCAAAACAGCTGCGGCACCAAAGAAAGCTGCGACTAAAACTGTTGCCCCCAAAACATCTGAAGGAGAGGCATGATGGCTGACGCAACGCTAGATAAAGCGCTCGAAACGCTCAATCAGGCCACGGAAATGGTACGGCAGGCCGCCGAGACCATGCCGGATGCCGCTGGTGCCGCTGCTCACGCCATAACTGGTGGCGCAGTAGATCCATTCGTCTTTCGCCTCGCGATCTTTGTGCTGTCGATCTTCGTTGGCTATTATGTGGTCTGGTCGGTAACGCCGGCACTGCATACGCCACTAATGGCCGTGACCAATGCTATTTCCTCGGTAATCGTTGTAGGTGCGCTGCTCGCCGTTGGTCTGTCCGCCAGCGGCGTTGCAACCGGGTTCGGGTTCATCGCTCTCGTTCTTGCAAGCGTCAATATATTTGGCGGTTTCCTCGTCACCCATCGCATGCTTGCCATGTACAAGAAAAAAGAAAAGTGAGATTTGAGCAATGAGCGTTAATTTCGCAGCTTTTCTTTATCTCGTCTCCGGCGTCCTGTTCATTCTGGCGCTGCGTGGCCTGTCGCACCCAACCACTAGCCGTCAGGGCAATTTCTACGGCATGATCGGTATGGGCATATCGATCGTCACGACGCTGACGCTGGCTGAACCCAGCTTCGGCGGCCTTGGCCTGATCATTCTGGGGCTTGCTATAGGTGGTGGTGTAGGTGCCTACATTGCCAAGCGTATTGCCATGACGGCGATGCCGCAGCTCGTTGCGGCCTTCCACTCTCTCGTCGGCTTTGCAGCCGTGATGGTGGCTGCTGCTGCTGTCTATTCTCCAGAATCATTCGGTATAGGTGAAGTTGGAACAATCCACGCGCAGGCGCTGGTTGAAATGTCAATTGGTGTCGCCATAGGTGCAATCACCTTCACAGGTTCCATTATCGCATTCCTCAAGCTTGACGGCCGTATGTCCGGCAAGCCGATCATGCTGCCCGGGCGCCACTTCATCAATGCTGGCTTGTTAATTGCTATCGTTGTTCTGGTCGTCGCTTTGGTCATGACCGAAAGCCACACGGTATTCTGGCTCATCGTTATTCTATCGCTGATCCTTGGTGGACTGATCATCGTTCCGATTGGTGGTGCTGACATGCCGGTCGTGGTGTCGATGCTGAACTCCTATTCCGGTTGGGCAGCGGCGGGTATCGGCTTTACGCTGGGCAATCTTGCTTTGATCATCACCGGCGCGCTGGTGGGCTCATCCGGCGCTATCCTGTCTTACATCATGTGTAAGGGCATGAACCGTTCATTCATCTCGGTCATTCTTGGTGGCTTCGGTGGTGAAACAGGCGGTGCAGCAACTGGAGAAGTTGAACAGCGACCGGTCAAGCAGGGTTCTGCCGATGATGCGGCTTTCATTATGAAGAACGCTTCCAAGGTCATTATCGTACCGGGTTATGGCATGGCGGTAGCCCAGGCACAGCACGCGTTGCGTGAAATGGCAGACAAGCTCAAGGCGGAAGGCGTTGAAATCAAATACGCCATTCACCCGGTTGCCGGTCGTATGCCGGGGCACATGAACGTCCTGTTGGCCGAAGCAAATGTGCCTTATGATGAAGTGTTCGAACTTGAGGACATCAACTCTGAATTTGCACAGGCGGATGTCGCATTTGTTATCGGAGCGAACGACGTGACCAACCCTGCGGCAAAGACTGATCCAAAGTCTCCGATCTTTGGCATGCCAATTCTTGATGTCGACAAAGCTGGAACGGTTCTCTTTATCAAGCGCGGCATGGGTTCAGGTTATGCTGGTGTCGAGAACGAACTCTTCTTCCGCGATAACACTATGATGCTCTTTGCGGATGCGAAGAAGATGGTCGAGAACATTGTGAAGGCGCTTGACCACTAATCTCAAGCGTTGCTGAATATAATAAAAAACCCGCCATTTCGGCGGGTTTTTTATTGGGATTTGTTAATTGACGCTAAGGCTATCAAGCGCCTCGTGTGCGGGCGAGGCCATCCTTGGCTGGCTTGTAATTCGGATCAAGCTGAACAGCCTTTGCGTAGGATTTGGCTGCCCGAGCCTTCTCACCACGATGCTCATAGACAAGAGCCTGATTTGCCCAACCCTCAGCGATATCACCGTCAAGCTTGATAGCTGTGTTGAAATCGTCAAAGGCATTGTCGTCATCGCCAAGCGCAACATAGGAGATGCCGCGCCCATTATAAGGTTCTGCAGCATCCGGCTGTAGCGAGATTGCCGTCGAGAAATCTTCAATAGCCTGCTTGTGCTGGTTACGAGCCTGATAAATCAGGCCACGATTGTGGTAAGCGCGGGCGTCAGTCGTGTTCAGTTGAATAGCTTGCTGGAAATCATTCAAAGCTTCATCAAGGCGCCCTGCCTGACGATAGAGATTACCGCGGCCAATATAAGCCGTGTCATATTGCGGGTTGATCTGTATGGCTCTGCTGTAATCGGCTGCGGCTTGGGCTGTGTTGCCCATATTACGGTAAACCAGCGCCCGGTTTGCATAGGCCTGATAGAAGCTTGGATTCAACTGCAGTGCGGTGTTGAAATCCTTGATCGCATCATTGCTGCGACCGGCACGTCCGAAAGCTGAGCCACGGACGTTATAGGCTTCCGGATCTTTCGGGTTGTTACGGATAACGTCGTTGAGGGAGCTGATGTTCTCTGCAGAGCCCTGTGCTTTGTCGATCCCGGTCATGTCTGTTGCTGTCGTGTTGCAGCCGACAAGTGTGAAGGTCATCACTGATGCCAATAGGAGGAGGCCAGCGATTTTTGCCGATCCATTGGTCGATGCAGGTTTGCGGTATGAAGCCATTGCCATTGAATGTGTCATATTCCAATTGTCCCGTTCAACCAAAGTCTTTACAAGCGAAAATGTTCCTGTCCCGACAAACGAAAAAAGGGCGGTGTGACGCGAGCCACTCCACCCCTTGTCGAGTCAAGGCGTCGGTAGATATCCGTTAACGAGCCGCAGAAGCGCGGGCCGGTACCTTCTTTACAGGCATTGGCAGCAGGCCTTCACGCTGGGCCTGTTTGCGGGCCAGCTTGCGGGCACGGCTGATAGCCTCTGCCTTCTGACGAGCGCGCTTGATCGAAGGCTTTTCGTAATGATCATGCATCTTCATTTCGCGGAACATACCTTCACGCTGCATCTTCTTCTTGAGGACGCGGAGGGCTTGATCAACATTATTTTCGCGTACGAGTACCTGCACGGTTTTTCCTGTATCTCTTAGAATTTCGTTGAGCCTGATTTCTGCTTCCGATTATTCGGTAGGGAACAAAAATCAAACTTCGCGACGGTCATCCATCGCAAACTGGGGTGGCCATTACCAGAAACTTTTACCTATGTCCATGGCAGAGTTGCACGGATTGGTGAGTATTTGTCGCGAAGAGCCAGCAAGTTCGGTAATTTTTGATTATGTAACATGGAACGCCAATCTCCGTCGCAAAATGGCAAAAGACCTGTAGTCGTATGCGATACTGATGCATAAAAGCATGGTTCTGGCTTTTAAAGTCGATGTCGATATTTGAACAGGATCAAGCGGCGCCACTCATTAATAATCGCTCTGCAGTGGCTATTTTGCCAAGGCCCAATTGCTAGGAATGGACGATGCGGAAATATTCGGTATTTGCTTTGGCCCGAGAGGCTTTGCGTGCCCATAAGGGCTGGGATCAGCAATGGTCATCGCCCGAACCGAAAGCTGAATATGATGTCATTATTGTAGGAGCAGGTGGTCATGGATTGGCTACCGCTTACTACCTTGCCAAAGAGCATGGGATTACCAATGTGGCTGTGCTCGAGAAAGGTTGGCTCGGTGGCGGTAATACCGGTCGTAATACGACGATTATCCGTTCAAATTATCTCTATGACGAATCGGCAGGCATTTACGAGCATGCGGTCAAACTCTGGGAAGGGTTAAGCCAGGATCTGAATTATAACGTGATGTATTCGGCACGCGGCGTGATGATGCTTGCCCATAACATTCACGATGTTCAGGTGTTCAAGCGTCATATCCATGCAAACAGGTTAAATGGCATCGACAATGAATGGCTGACCCCGGAGCAGGTCAAGGAATTCTGTCCGCCAATCAATCTGTCATCCGATGCGCGCTATCCGATTATCGGTGCCGCATTGCAACGCCGTGGCGGCACGGCACGGCACGATGCGGTAGCGTGGGGCTACGCCCGGGCTGCGGCAGACCGTGGCGTGCATATCATCCAAAATTGTGAAGTAACCGGCATCCGTCGCGCTCCGAATGGAGCTGTTCTGGGTGTCGATACGAATCGCGGGCCGATCAATGCCAAGAAGGTTGGAGTCGTTGCGGCGGGTCATACATCGGTTCTGATGAATATGGCCGGTGTGCGTATGCCGCTTGAAAGTTACCCCCTGCAAGCGCTGGTCTCGGAGCCGGTCAAGCCTTTGATCCCTTGTGTGATCATGTCGAATACGGTCCACGCCTATATCTCGCAGTCAGACAAGGGTGAGATGGTTATTGGGGCCGGTACCGATCAGTATACCTCCTATTCGCAGACAGGCGGCCTGCACATCATCAATCATACGCTTGATGCAATTTGCGAGATGTTCCCCGTTCTGACGCGGTTGAAAATGCTGCGGTCGTGGGGCGGTATTGTTGATGTTACGCCCGACCGCTCGCCAATCCTGGCAAAGACGCCTGTACCGGGGCTCTACGTCAATTGCGGTTGGGGCACAGGCGGCTTCAAAGCCACACCGGGTTCAGGCAATGTTTTCGCCCACACCATAGCCCGCGATGAGCCGCACAGGATCAATGCGCCGTTCACGCTTGAGCGGTTCACAACCGGACGCCTGATTGACGAAGCCGCTGCTGCGGCTGTCGCGCACTGATTTCAAGAGAGACGAGTATTATGCTTCTCATCAAATGCCCATATTGCGAAGAAGAGCGTCCGGAACTGGAATTCCGTAACGCCGGTGAAGCGCATCTTGTCCGCAATTCTTCAATCATCGAACAGTCCGATGAGGATTTTGCGTCCTTTCTTTACTTCCGGCAGAACCCCAAAGGTTTGCAGTTTGAACGCTGGCGCCACATTCACGGCTGCGGCCGGTTTTTCAATGCTGTACGCGACTCCGTGTCCGACAAATTCCTGACGGTCTATAAGGCAGGTGAACCCAAGCCTGATGTGGACGCGCTTCTCTCTGGAAATCCGACACCAGACGCCGAACCGGTAAAAAAACGTGCGCCCCGCACAAAGAAAGCGGAGCTTTGATCAGATGGTTCACTCAATTCATTCCGGAAGCAATCGGATCGCAGGTACAGGTCGTCTTACACCGGCGAAAACTGTGCGGTTTACCTTTGATGGCCAAAACCTGACTGGCTTGGAAGGTGACACAATTGCTTCGGCGCTGATTGCCAATGGCATTCATCTTGTCGGCCGATCATTTAAGTATCACCGTCCGCGCGGTATCCTTTCGGCCGGTAGTGAAGAGCCGAATGCTCTGATCGATATTGAACGCGACAAGTCGCGCAAGCAGCCGAATGTGCGCGCTACAGTTCAGGAAATTTATGATGGCCTGAAGGCGAAATCGCAAAACCGCTGGCCATCACTGACGTTCGATATCGGCGCGATCAACGATGTCTTTTCGCCAATGCTGCCAGCAGGGTTCTACTACAAAACCTTCATGTGGCCGAAGTTTGCTTGGAAAACGATCTACGAACCGAAAATCCGTGCGGCAGCTGGACTTGGTGTCGTTCCGGGAGAACCGGATACTGATCGCTATTCAAACCGGTTTGCTCATTGTGACGTGCTTATTGTCGGCGCTGGTGCGGCTGGCCTTGCGGCGGCGTTGAGTGCTGCAGCGACTGGCGCAAAAATCATCCTTTGTGACGAGCAGGCAGACGTAGGTGGTGCGCTTCGTTACGAAAACGATGTCACTATCGATGGTGTCGCGGGTTATGATTGGGCAACAGCTGCATTGGCAAAACTGCGAAGCATGGAAAATGTGCAGGTACTGACCCGCACTACTGCTTTTGGTTACTACGCGCAGAACTTCATTGGCTTGGTCGAACGGATCAGCGATCATTTGAGCCGCCCCGCCGCAGAGATGCCTCGTGAGCGTTTATGGCAGGTGCGGGCTAAGAAGGTTGTTCTGGCTACCGGTGCCATTGAACGGCACATGGTTTTTGCCAATAATGACCGGCCGGGCATCATGCTTGCTTCTGCGGCACGCCTTTTCCTTAATCAGTACGGCGTTGCGGTTGGCCGAAAAGTCGGTGTCTACACCGCCAATGACTCGGCTTATGCCGCAGCAATCGACTTGAAGCGCGCTGGTGTCGATGTGCCGGTTATTGTTGATACGCGCGATAATCCATCGTCTGCTGTTATTGATGAAGCACGCTCCCTCGGCATCGAAGTACTAACGGGCTACGCAGTTTACAGCGCAGGTGGCAAACGCCGCGTTTCGTCCATATCGATCAAGCCCAATAATGGTGGAAACGAGCGGAAGATTGCGGTTGACGCATTGATCATGTCAGCTGGCTGGACGCCTTCAGTTCATCTCTTCTCACAGTCACGTGGCAAGGTGGCTTGGGATGCGGCCAATGAACGGTTCCTGCCCGGAACATATGCCCAAAATTGCGTTTCCGTTGGCGCTTGCAATGGCACAGACAGTTTGCAAACGGCAATAGATGAGGCTGTTGCTGCTGGCGGTGGAAAAGCCAATGCTATTATTGCGACCGGCGGTACGAACTGGATCGCAGGAATGATCGGTTCAGCACCGGGTGCTGGTGCAGACACTACGGTCAAAGCCTTCGTCGATTTCCAGAACGATGTGACTGCCAAAGACGTGCGACTGGCTGTGCGGGAAGGCATGCATTCCATCGAACATATCAAGCGGTTCACCACCAACGGCATGGCGACCGATCAGGGCAAGACATCCAATTTGCATGGCCTGGCGATTGCTGCGGAAGCATTGGACAAACCAATTCCTGCGGTTGGTCTTACCACGTTCCGTGCGCCATTCACTCCGGTGACATTCGGGGCGATCGTCAATCATGCCCGGCATGATCTGTTTGATCCGACCCGCCGCACACCCATGCATGCTTGGCACGAGGCTCAAGGTGCTCCATTTGAAGATGTGGGCCAGTGGAAACGTGCTTGGTATTACCCTCAGGCTGGCGAAGACATGCATGCAGCAGTCAATCGCGAGTGCGTTGCCGTGCGCAATCAGGCTGGTATTTTTGATGCCTCGACGCTCGGCAAAATCGAAGTTGTTGGACCCGACGCGGCGAAGTTCCTCGAACTGCTTTACACCAACCCTTGGGAAAAGCTGGGAGTAGGGCGCTGCCGGTACGGCATCATGCTGCGGGAAGATGGCTTCATCTATGATGACGGCGTGGTCGGGCGTCTTGCAGAGGATCGCTTCCACGTTACGACGACGACCGGTGGAGCACCACGTGTCATGCACCATATGGAAGACTATCTCCAGACAGAGTTTCCGCATCTGAACGTGTGGCTTACTTCTACGACAGAACAGTGGGCTGTGATCGCAGTCCAAGGCCCCAAGGCCCGTGAGATCATCGCGCCGCTGGTTGAAGGAATTGATCTTTCCAATGAAGCCATGCCGCATATGAGTGTGCGGGAAGGCAGGATTTGTGGTGTTCCGACACGCTTGTTCCGCATGTCGTTTACGGGCGAAGCCGGTTACGAAATCAACGTTCCCGCTGATTATGGGAAAGCAGTATGGGAGGCGGTCTATGAACAGGGCAAGCCTCATGGCCTGACTCCCTACGGCACGGAGACGATGCACGTTCTCCGCGCGGAAAAGGGTTATATCATTGTTGGTCAGGATACTGACGGGACTGTCACGCCGCAGGATGCGGGGCTTACATGGGCTATTGGCAAGAACAAAACCGATTATGTTGGTATTCGGGGTTTGCTGCGCCGTGATCTGGTTTCCGATGGGCGCAAGCAGCTTGTCGGGCTGAAAACGGTTGATCCGAAAGTCGTTCTGGAAGAGGGCGCGCAGATTGTCGCCAACCCGAATCAACCAGTGCCCATGACGATGATCGGCCACGTTACATCGTCCTACTGGTCGGAGAATTGCGGTCGGTCCATTGCCTTGGCGCTGGTAATCGACGGAACAAAACGCCTTGGCGAAAGGCTATATGTACCAATGCCGAACGGCGTGATCGAGGTTGAAGTAACCGGCATGGTCTTCTTCGACGAAAAAGGAGAGCGGCTCAATGGTTGAGGTTTCCCGCGCAACACGCCTGCATCCGTTGCAGGCCGGTCATTCTGGTATAATGTCGGTATCGGTAACGCTGGCTGAAAACGCTACTCGTATATCGCTCCGTGCTCGAGCAGATGCCGTTCCGGCACTTTCCAAGGCACTTGGCCTGACCTTGCCAACAAAGCCGAAAACAACGGCGTCGAAAGGAGCACGGTCTGCTTTATGGATCGGCCCCGATGAGTGGCTCATCATAGATAGCGCCGATAGCAGCGTCGCAACTGATCTCGACAAGGCAAAAGTGTTGCACTCGGCAGTCGATATTTCTCATCGCAATGTCGGTATTCTTGTTTCAGGCAATGGTGCGGATGCAGTGGTAAATGGCGGTTGTCCGCAAGATTTGTCGCTGAAAGCATTTCCGGTTGGGGCCGCTTCGAGAACAGTTCTGGGCAAGATCGAAATCATCCTTTGGCGTATTTCAGAAACTGAGTTCCGTGTGGAATGCTGGCGGTCATTTTCCAGCTATGCCTACGCGTTCCTTCAAGAATCTGCACGCGACGTCGCCATCTGACGATAGCTTCAAGAAGAGGAATAAGTTCTCAGTTGAGAACTTATTCCTCTTCCGTATACCGTTCAAAGTGCTCCACGATAGGGGCATTTCAAGCGATATTTCTCATCCATTTAATGGAATTCTTCCGCCATTTTGCGAAAATCCTCTGCGGTTTTTTGCGGCGAAATAAATGCTTTTTCCGGATGCGCGCCTTAATTGAGGCGGGTAACCAAGCCGCAACATACATGCAATCTACGAGATATTATGTAAACAGATACTGTAAATGGCGGTAAACACAATTACGCCGCCGTTTTTGATAATGAGACGCGAACGGCTGCCGATTCGCGTAGTTTTCGTGCATAGAGAAATACATGTCTGTCAAAAAACGTCTGGTTATAAACTTTACCGGCTACGAGGGATTGCATCCCGATGCGGTGCGCGGGCGTTACCTGAACAGTTCCGGTGACTTCAACAGACTTTGGAAGACCACTACCAATGCGGGAGCGATGGTAGGCGAGGGCCCCGATATCGCAACGATGCGAATCGAAACGGCGGGTGCCAACTGGAATACCGAAACCGAATTTTGCCAGTATGGCACTGCTGACATTTTTGATGACTATTCCGCACGCAATATCATCATGCGTTTCGCAACTGGTTTAATGGCGTTTATCGACATTTTACTATCCGGGACATTCTATCGCTACATGCGCACCAGCTGGCGGTTTTGTCTTTTCTTCATGTGGCCTTTCGCGCTCGCCTGTTTGATAACGCTGGTAGTTCTGGGCGTCGGGCTTTCTCCCGTTTGGGCGGGTTTCAATCCTTGGCATATGATGTGGAGCATTCCGCTGGCATTGATTGTATGTCGTGTTCTTGTCCGCTGGCCGGGCGATAAAATATTCTTCTCTTATTTGCTTGACGATTGGGCCGCAGCGTCTGATCGGATTCATGGACGCAACAGGAACCTGATTCAGCGCCGTCGCGATTTTGCCGATCATCTGATACGCAAACTGCGAACAAGCGATGCTGATGAAGTCGTTATCATCTCCCATAGTTTGGGAACGGTGCCCGCTGTCGAAGCGATCGCCGATGTTTGGCGAAAAGAGCCGGAGTTGCTGAAGAATAGGCCAATGTCGCTGGTGGCCGCCGGATCATGCCTCTTGATGATCGCTCTACATCCGCAGGCCAAGGCCCTGAAAGAGGACGTGCGTATCGTTATGCAGGAAACGCCTGTTTTCTGGGCGGAGTTTCAGACTATTTCCGATATCATACATTTTTATAAATCGAACCCTGCCGAGGCACTCGGGATCGAACCACGTACGCAGCCGACGATCAGGCGAATAAAGTTCAAGAATGTTCACAAGCCAGCCCGTTATGCACGGGCAAAGAAGAACTTCTTCAAGATGCACCTGCTTTTTCTCAAAGGTGCGCAGATACGCAATACGTATGATATGGGCATGTTTGTGCAGGGGCCGTTTATGTTTGCCAAGCTCATGACCGAATATGATGGTGAAGCTGCTCCGCTTGATGCAGAGGGCAGAATCGCCTGATGACGATCAGTCCATTTCCGGCGGATGCTCAAGTACAGCAATTGTCAGCCAGTTTGCTACGAGAGCGGGTTTGACAAGGTTTTCGACTTCAAGGGTTACTTCGTAATTGTTGAGCACGCGACCAGATGGCCGGATATCCGCATCGACGAGTTTGAAACGTGCACGTACCCGTCTGCCAGTATTGACGGGTGACATGAAACGCACTTTGTCGAAGCCGTAATTAATACCCATCGTTGCGCCTTCAATCATCGGCAGCGCTTCGTACGCCAAAGTCGATAATAGCGAGATCGTCAAGAAGCCATGAGCAATCGTGCCGCCGAAAGGTGTTTCTTTCGCAGCTCGTTCGGGGTCGACATGAATAAACTGATGGTCATCGGTTGCGTCGGCGAACAGATTTATCATCTCCTGCGTGACAGTGCGCCACTCGGAACAACCGATCTCAGTTCCGATGGCTGCCGTCAGCTGTTTGAGCGATATCGCTTCCTTCATAGTATCGACTTTCCAAGGGCTTTTGCGGAATGCATTCTGTTTCGATAGTCGGTTCGCGACCGATTGTCATCCTCAATGGTTAAAGTGCGGCTTGCAAGCCAGCTCTTACACAGTCCATTGGGCAATATCTTCACGCTCGCCTATAAGCGCCAAACCATGCGCGATGGACAGTAGTTCACCGCCGCTTTCGATTTTGTCCGTGTCAAAACGTTCGGTAAAAATACGGCGAACAGCTGGAACAAAAGAGGTGCCGCCTGTCAGGAACACTTTGTCGATCTGGTTTGGGGGAGTATTTGTCTTGACCAGCACATCGTCCAGTGCAGCCTTTATCCGTTCCAGGTCCTCTGCGATCCAGTTTTCGAAATCAGAACGACGGATCATCTTCTTGCCACCACGTCCAAGCGGGGCAAAGTTGAACTCTGCTTCGTCGGATGACGACAAAGCGATTTTTGTTGCGGATACTGCCTGATAAAGCGGGTATCCCTCGTCGTGCTCGACAAGATCAACAAAGGTTTCGAGTTTTTCGGGATCAAGACTGCTGCGTACGAGCTTCTTCAACTCTGTGAATTCACGCGAGGTCTTAAAAATCGATAGCTGGTTCCAGCGTCCGAAGTTGGCGTACCAGGATGAAGGTACTTCAAGTCGCTTATCGAAGCTTTTGAAGTATGTGCCCTTGCCAATTTGCGGCGCTACAATCTGATCGATCATACGATAGTCAAAATGGTCGCCGGCAACTCCAACACCTGAATAACCGACTGGTGTGGCCTTGAGTTTCCCTGCGGAGCTTTCAAACCGGATAATGGAATAGTCGGTCGTACCGCCGCCAAAGTCTGCGACAAGAACGGTTGCATCTGTCTTCAGGTGCTGAGCAAAGTAAAAGGCCGCTGCCACGGGCTCGTAGACAAAATGCATCTCAGGAAATCCGAAACGGGTCAGAGCTTCGCTGTAACGTTCCATGGCAAGATCAGGATTAGGATTAGCTCCGGCAAAGTGCACCGGACGGCCTGTAACAATGCGGCTGATATCTGACGGCCAGCTTTCACCTGCATAGGTTCGCAAGCGCCGCACAAATACTTCCATGAGATCTTCAAACGTCTGACGCTTTGCAAAAATCAGCGTCCCCTGAAAAAGTGCACTCGCGGCGAATGTCTTTATGGATTGAAGAAACCGGCATTCGCCTGGGTGATCTATGAATTGGCGTATTGCAGCGTGTCCGGCTTCAACCTTCAACGACGCTGCCCCAGCCAAGGGGTCTTTCATGAATGATAGTGCCGTGCGCATGCTATCTGCTTCGCCAGCACGGCTGGTGAACTTCACGGAATGTGTGGAGCCACTCGCCTGCGCCAATGCCATCACGGTATTGGTCGTGCCAAAGTCAAAACCCAGCGCCTGAGCCATCGCCGCGCTCCTTGTGCCGTTAATTTTGTTATTTTTGTTGGCGCAGAATGCGCCTTCGAATTGGGAGGCGCGTCATGCCATAACGATACGCGCTATGCAAGAGAACGATTTGCGTTGTTTTTAATGAAGTCTACAAACGCACGTAATGGTACCGGCATGTGATTGCGACTAGGGTAGTAAAGCCGCGGCCCGGTAAAACTCATCCACCATGGTTGCATAACCGGCAATAGCTCTCCGGTCTTGAACGCAGGTTCGATCACTTCCTCGAACGTATAAATCAAGCCGAGCCCGGCTATTGCAGCACCAAGCTCAAGTTCGATATGCGAACCAAGCAATGGACCTTTTGGTGCAATTTTTACCGATTGACCGTTCTTTTCAAATTCCCAGGCCGCCGTTACTCCGCTTGCAAAGCGATGGCGGATACAATCGTGATCGATGATGTCGCGCGGATGCTCCGGAGTACCGCGAGCGGCAAGGTAGGCAGGGGCCGCTGCAAGAACGAAGCGCTGTGTGCGTGGTCCTATCGGGATTGCGATCATGTCGCGCTCAATACTCTCATCATAACGAATGCCAGCATCAAAACCTGCGGCAAGAATGTCTATGAACGTATCGCTAGCAAGAATATCGAGGACGATTCCGGGGTGAGCCAGAAGGAAGCTGTTGACGATAGGGGGCAGAATGCTGCGTGCAACAATAACCGGCACGTTCAACTTCAACGTTCCCGTGGGGCTGTTGCGAAAATTGTTCAAGGCATCCAGTGCCCCGGCGATCTCACCCATTGCAGGCGTCAGGCGCTCCAGTAATTGCACGCAGGCTTCGGTCGGCGTGACGCTTCGGGTGGTACGGTTCAACAGGCGAACATCGAGCCGCTCTTCCAGACGGCGTATCGCATCGCTCAGTGACGAGGCAGATACGCCGCGGATTTTTGCTGCGGCGCGAAAGTTCCGAGTTTCTGCAACGGCCACCAAGGCGCTGAGATCAGAGAGATCAGGGTCGATCATTGTACGTTTTTCCGAACAAGCCGTGCGAAGTATAATGGATTATCGCACAAACGGAATTCTTTTATATTGCATCCGACAGTTTGTTCCCAAGGAAATATGGAGTTCCAGAATGCAATATCGTCAACTTGGTGCAACCGGCCCGAATGTTTCCGAGCTTGGACTTGGCTGCATGGGCATGTCCGGCATGTACGGACCTTCCGATCGTGCGGAGAGTATCGCCACCGTTCATGCTGCGCTCGATGCAGGCATCAATCTGTTGGATACGGGTGATTTCTACGGCATGGGCCACAATGAAATGCTGATAGCCGAAGCCCTGAAGGCAAGGAGGCGCGAGGATACCATCATCAGCGTGAAGTTTGGTGCGCTGCGTGATCCGGGTGCTGGTTGGATTGGCTTCAATGCAAGGCCGGAGGCCGTAAAGACATCCCTTGCCTATTCACTGCAACGGCTTGGTGTCGACTACATTGATATTTATCGGCCCGCGCGTCTCGATCCAAATGTGCCGATTGAAGAAACCATCGGTGCGATCGCTGAAATGGTGAAGACAGGTTTCGTCAAGCATATCGGATTATCAGAAGTTGGCTCGGAAACGATCAGGCGTGCAGCCGCCGTTCACCCGATTGTCGACCTCCAGATCGAATATTCGTTGATGTCGCGTGGTATCGAAGACGGTATTCTTGAGACCTGCCGTGATCTTGGTATCGCCATCACTGCTTATGGCGTGCTTTCACGTGGTCTTATCAGTGGGCACTGGCAGAAAAATGCTACCGCAGCTACGGATTTCCGGTCGCATAGCCCACGTTTTCAGGGTGAGAATGTCGATAAAAACCTTGCTCTTGTTGAAGCTCTCAAGAAGATTGCCGAGAGGAAAGGCGTCTCAGTAGCGCAGATTGCAATCGCGTGGGTTGCAGCGCAGGGTGACGATATCATCCCTATCATTGGTGCAAGGCGTCGTGATCGCCTGACCGAGTCGCTGGGCACGTTGGACGTGACTTTGAGCGCGGAAGATCTGTCGGCGATTGAAAAGGCCATTCCAAAAGGCGCGGCATCCGGCACGCGTTATGCTGAGGCTCAGATGGCGCATCTTGATAGTGAATCAGGCGCTCATAGTTAAGGAAAATGCGGGTCGGGTCTTCCGACCCGCATTCCATCAGGCGGGTTTAGCCGCGAGGTTTTTCCTTATGGCCGCCAAACTCACTGCGCATGGCAGACAGAATCTTGTTGGCAAAATCGGCATTGCCGCGTGAAGAGAACCGCTCCTGCAATGCAGCGCTGAGTACAGGTGTTGGTACAGCTTCATCGATAGCGGCCATAACTGTCCAACGGCCTTCGCCTGAGTCAGACACATGGCCCTCATAGCTTTCCAGAGCGGGATCGCCGTGAAGTGCATCAGCGGTCAAGTCAAGCAGCCATGAGCTGATGACGCTGCCGCGACGCCATACCTCTGCAATCTCCGGCAGGTCGAGCTTGTATTGATAGTGCTCGGGATGCTGCAAAGGCGTAGTTTCAGCATCGACTTCGTGATCACGCATGCCGATATCGGCATTGCGAAGAATGTTCAGACCTTCGGCATAAGCAGCCATCAGTCCGTATTCGATGCCGTTGTGAACCATTTTGACGAAATGCCCCGCGCCGTGCGGTCCACAATGCAGAAAGCCTTGGTCAGCTGTGCTGGCCGTTCCCGTCGGGCGGCTTTCTGTGACAGGCACGTCACCTTTTCCAGGTGCAAGAGCGGCAAAGATTGGGGAAAGATGCTCAAAGGTGGCCTTTTCGCCGCCAATCATCAGGCAGTAACCACGTTCCAGACCGAACACGCCGCCGCTGGTTCCAACATCGACATAATGCAGGCCCTTTGACTGCAAAGCTTTGCTGCGGCGAATATCATCGTGATAATATGAATTGCCGCCGTCGATGAGAATGTCTTCCTTGTCAAGCAGGGGTACCAGTTGATCCAGAACCTTATCGACGACTGCGGCCGGAAGCATGAGCCATACAACGCGCGGCTTGGTCAGTTTGGAGACAAATTCTTGCAGCGAGGCGCTTCCTTTGGCCCCAAGGGCTTCCAACGCAGCCATGCTTTCGGCACGCGCGTCATAAACGACGCATTCATGCCCGTGCTGCATCAGGCGCTGGGTCATGTTGTTACCCATACGGCCCAGTCCAATCATACCGAGTTGCATTTCTAAATCTCCAAGGGAAAGTTGAGAATATTCTGAAGTGATACGCTACCGGCGGGTGTCGGTAACAGCAATCTTTGGAATGAAATTTGTTTAAATAAAGCCGGACTCCGACTTGGTCATCCATCTGTGCGGGAAGTAATCTTTCGTTCAAAGAAGAAGTATGGGCGGAGTTGTACGCCGAGCATATTGCCTGCAAATGCTGCTGCGGCCCATATCCAGCCGTGCAGGCTGCCGGATGCGATACCAGAGAAATAAGCGCCGATGTTGCAGCCATAAGCAATGCGGGCACCATAACCTAACAGCAATCCACCAACGATGGCGGCTATAACCGAGCGCAGCGGGATGTCGAGGCTTGGCGCAAAGCTTCCTGCGAGTGCTGCTGCCAGCATGGCACCAGCAATGATTCCGAAATCCATGACGGAAGTGATATCGGCGAAGACGCTTTGGGTAAGTGCTTTGGCATTGGCAGCTGTTTGCCAGTAGGCCCAAGCTGTTGGATCAATGCCAATTATTTGCGCACCTTTCGCACCCCATAATGCGAAAGCAGAGGTGACACCCCACGGACGGCCAGCAATTGCGAGCGTGGCAAAGTTCAAAAGGACAAGCGCGACAGCACCAAGAACAAGCGGCCAAGGACCGCGTAAGAGACGTGCAAAACCCCGACGAGGCGACGGTGTTGCTTGTTCGAGTGCGCCGTTGCGTCTCTTTTCGATAAGGATCGTAAGGCCAGCAATTGCGAGAAACAGCGTGAGTGAAATGGCTATGCCGCCAGCTGCACCGAAACTCTGCACGAGGGAGATTGGAGGGAGGGCAGGCAAGCTTGTCCACCAGTCGAAATTGATCGTCGCCAGAACGGAGCCGATGATGAAAAAGAGCAATGTCACCAGCATGCGGGCATTCCCGCCGCCTGCCGTGAACAGTGTGCCGGATGCACAACCACCACCAAGTTGCATGCCGATGCCGAACATGAATGCACCAACGATCACGCCAATTCCTGCAGGAGAGACGGAACCCTTCACTTCATTTCCGAAAAGAACGCCATTGGCCAAAGGAGGAAAGAAAAGAATTACGGCTAGCGCCAGCAGGATCATCTGCACACGCAAACCGCGCCCGCGTCCTTCTACAATGAACACCCGCCAAGCTGAGGTAAAGCCGAAAGCCGCGTGATAGAGCGCGATGCCAAGCCCGCCGCCGATCAGAAAAAGTGCGCCTTGTGCCGGGCCGTAGCTATAGCCAAGCACAAGTGTGCCGATAATCAGAACCAGCAAAGCGCCAACGCCCGGTGCTCCGAATGGTGGCAGTGGTTTTACGGTATCGGTGGTGAGACTTGCGGCTGACATTGGGTGGCTCCATTTCTGGCGCAACCATAATACTCCATGTGTTGCGCCACGAGTTATCGCTATTTCTCAAACGGCCTCTATCCGGTTTATTATTGCTTAAAATCCCTATTTTGTAGGATAGTTTTATCATTTGCAGGCCTTGCCGCCTGCGATAATTTCTTGTGGAGACTTGGCTTACTGGAAGGCAAAAACCAATCGACCCAAAGAACTGACGTGGTGCCGATGCCCGACAAATGCTATTCGACTAATTATCAGTGCAGCTGCATTGTATCGATGGCATGGCATGCACACGAAGGCAGAGGTTGAATCATGTTAAGGTGGTTTCGCGCGTTGTTGCCCCGTGAGGATCGGTTCTTCGATCTTTTCGACCGGCACTCAAGGGTTGTCGTCGAAGCTGCAAATTCCATGAAAGCTCTTCTCGCCGAAGAGGGCGATATGCAACAGCATTGCGCCCGCATCATTGAGCTTGAAGATGAAGCTGACGAGATTACCCGGGAAGTTCTGCTGGCTGTACGGCGCAGTTTCATCACGCCTTTCGACCGCGGCGATATCAAGGATCTTATCCAGTCGATGGATGATGCCATCGATATGATGCGTAAGACGGTAAAGACGATAAGGCTATTCCAGCAAACCAGTTTCGACCCCCGTATGAAGGAAATGGGCGGCCTGATTGTCGAGGCCGCTGAATTGGTCGCCGAGGCAATACCCTTGCTCAACCGTGTTGGAACACATTCTACCCGCCTCAGCGCAATTGCAGAACAGGTTGTGCGGATCGAGGATCTGTCTGACGATCTTCATGATGAAGGTCTCCAATCACTCTTCGAGCGGTACGGCAAATCTGATCCTATGGCCTATATGATCGGCAGCGAAATCTTCGGTGAGCTTGAAAAGGTGGTCGACCGATTTGAAGATGTTGCGGATGAGATCAGCGGCATCGTGATCGAGAACGTTTAGAACGTGAATTCACCATAGGACCGGGTACATGGATCTTGCGTTGAGCTTTCCCCTGCTGGTCGGCCTTATTGGTGTCGCGCTGTTTTTCGATTTCCTGAACGGTCTGCATGACGCGGCCAATTCAATTGCAACAATCGTTTCCACCCGTGTCCTGCGCCCGCAATATGCCGTGCTATGGGCCGCGTTCTTCAATTTCATTGCCTTCCTGTTTTTTGGTCTGCACGTTGCTGAGACCTTGGGGACAGGCATTATCGATCCGGGTATCGTGACGCCACGGCTGATTTTTTCTGCGCTGATGGGCGCTATCATATGGAACATCGTCACGTGGATATTCGGTATTCCGTCAAGCTCGTCGCACGCCTTGATAGGCGGTTTGGTGGGGGCTGGTCTCGTCCGGACAGGTGGAGATGCAATTGTCTGGTCGGGGCTTTTGAAAACCATAGGCGCTATTTTCATGTCGCCTATGATTGGCTTCTTTCTTGCCCTGCTTCTTGTCCTCATCGTCTCTTGGGCCGCCGTTCGTCAAACACCCTTTGCCGTTGATCGAAAATTCCGCTGGCTGCAATTTGTGTCTGCTTCACTTTATTCGTTGGGTCATGGTGGTAATGACGCGCAGAAGACGATGGGCATCATTGCCGTTCTGCTGTTTTCGCAAGGCTATCTGGGGCAGAAATTCAGTGTTCCATTCTGGGTTGTGATCAGCTGTCAGTCGGCTATGGCGCTTGGCACATTGTGTGGTGGCTGGCGGATCGTTCATACAATGGGATCGAAGATCACGCGGCTTAATCCGATGCAGGGCTTCTGCGCGGAGACAGGTGGCGCAATTACTCTGTTCGGCGCAACATGGCTGGGTATTCCCGTGTCCACCACCCATACGATTACCGGTGCAATTATCGGCGTAGGCGCTGCCAGACGCGTTTCGGCTGTCAGGTGGGGGCTTGCAGGCAATATTGTTATTGCCTGGGTTGTAACGATGCCTGTAGCCGCCTTGATATCGGCCGTGTTTTATTGGGTGAGCGGGCTATTTACCCTATAGTTTATCAATGGCTGCGCGAAGCATGCCAATGTCAGTTACGCGTGGAAACAGTTGCTTATCCACGATGAAGGCCGGGGTTCCGGCAAGCTGTAACTCTTTCGCCTGGGCGGCGTGCTGATCCAAGCGACCTTGTATAGTATCGAAATGTTTCTCCAATGCATCTCTAACGCGATCGGTATCGATCCCGGTAGCTCGCAGAGTTTCGTCTGTACGCTTCAATGTGAGTCTGCCCGGCACTTTCATCAACGCATGAAATGCCTGTTCGTACTCGCCGCTGTAGCCTGCGGCTAAAGCCATTCTGGAGGCATAGACGGAGGTGTCACCGAATATCGGCCAATCCCTCATTATGAGCCGAATCGAACCGTGATCCTTGACCATTTCTTCCAGTTGGGGATGCAGTCTTTTGCAGTTTGGACATTGATATTCGAAGAATTCGACGATGGTCACACGTCCTTGGGGATTGCCAAAAACCGGCCAGAGGTTTGCCTCTTCTGCTCGCGCGTCTGCGCTGATTATGCCTGGTAAGAAACCCCCGACCAGTCCGGCGGTGAGAAGCTTGCGTCGATTGATAAACAAGGCGGGAATGACTCCAAGGCTGGATTTGCAGGTCGATCTAATAGGGATGCAGGGCGGTTGTAAGGCAGTTGAAATCCAGTTTCAGGCAATAGCGTACTGATCCGGGAGATAAGTGCTCAACAGTGCTGTCGGGCTTGTCGTTGCTTGGTTTTTTAGAGTATTGGCCATTCAGATAGAAACCTTTCGAAGAGACTTTTGATTGATGTCTGATCCAAATTCTTCTCCCGAAGTGGTTGATATAAATTTGGCTCTGGTAAGGCGGCTGGTGGCTAACCAGTTTCCTCAGTGGGCGGGTCTTCCGATCAGGCCAGTTGAATTTGGCGGCTGGGATAACAGGACATTCCATCTTGGTAATAGCATGACCGTGCGATTACCAAGCGCACGACACTACGCCGAACAGGTGGAGAAGGAGCAATTCTGGCTGCCAAAGCTTGCGCCCGGTTTGCCCCTGCCGATACCCGAGCCGTTGGGGATGGGTGTTCCGGGAAAAGATTTCCCGTGGCATTGGTCGATTTACCGCTGGATTGAAGGCGCGACGGCGACGATCGAACGCATAGCCGATTTGACTGATTTTGCTAAAGCATTGTCCGGTTTTCTGACAGCCTTGCAAAGGATTGATGGCACGGGCGGGCCGTTGCCAGGTAGGCACAACTTTTTCAGAGGTGGGCCGCTTAAAACCTATGATGAGGAAGCGCGCCAAGCGATGGCAGCGCTTGATGGAAAAATCGATACGGATGCAGCACGAAGCGTATGGGAAACTGCGCTCAATTCCAACTGGCAGGGCTCCCCGGTCTGGTTCCATGGTGATGTCAGCTGGGGAAATCTGCTGGTAGATCGCGGTCAACTAAGCGCGGTGATTGATTTTGGAACATCCGGCATTGGAGACCCGGCCTGTGATCTGGTAATCGCGTGGACGCTTTTTCAAGGAGAAAGTCGAGAAGTATTCCGCGCTGGCCTTCAACTCGACGTTGCGACTTGGGCTCGTGCCCGAGGATGGGCGTTATGGAAAGCCATGATTGTTTTCGCGGGCATGGCAGGTACAAACTCTCCGGGTGCGGAAAGCTCGTGCCGCGTCATCCATGAGGTAATCGCCGATTACAAGCTTTAACGCTGGATGGCTTGATCCCGGAGTTCAATAAATCTGGCGGAACTTTTTATAAGGTGAATGCGCATGGCCTTCTGTGCAGCAGCGGGGGCACGGTCACGAATGGCGTTGAAGATAAGGCCGTGTTCGCGCTGCATACGCGCAATATATTTCTTGCGCTCCCGATGCTCCATTGTATCCAGCTTTGTCCACATCCTAGGCACCATGGCGCTGCCGAATGTATCGAAAAGGCGAGCATAATATGAATTATGGGTAGCGACCAGAATTGCACGATGAAATGCAAAATCTTCTTCCACGCCTGAACCGCCATCAAGGATTGAAACTTCAAGCGCTATCATGCGCGCATCCATGCGCTCAAGGTCGTCATCAGTTCGGCGCTGTGCAGCCAGCCCTGCTGCTTCCACTTCAATCCCCATGCGCAGTTCAAGAATATGCAGTACCTCATCGATCGATTCCAGATCAGTAGGTATGATGGAGAAGGTGCGAGGGTGGGGATCATCAGCAACAAAAGCACCAAGCCCTTGCCGTGTTGTGATCAGACCTTTGGCACGAAGCGAAGCCAAAGCTTCACGCACGACGGTTCGGCTCACACCCGTTGCGGTCATAATCGCTTGTTCGGTGGGTAGTCTTTGTCCAGGCGCCAGATCACCGGATTCGATCTGGGCGATGAGCGTATCCACCAATCCGCTACGAAGATTGGGAGTTTGCTGAATAGTATTAAAAACCGCTGTTTCGTTATCCATCATCAATGTTGGGACCTCTACTAAAAATTAAAAAACGCTCCTCAGTGCTGCTAGCTTACGATAAGAAAAAAAGCAAAGCATCGTCAATTAGTTAGTGTTTGTAGGCAGGCCTACCCGCTGCGCCGCGCCATCGAGATGTAGTTGCATGGTGCGTGCCGCAGCTACAGGATCGCCATCCGCAATGGCGGCATAGATACGATTGTGTTCGCCCAAGGTCGTACTGGCCATTTCATCGGACCCTTGTTGATTACCTGCAGCTAGAATGCTGTCTCGCACACGCTCCGCCACAAACACGAGAAACTGTTCCATGTAGGTGTTCCGGGTTGCCGCCACGATTGCTCGATGAAACTCCAGATCGGCTTGAAGCCAGGCGACACTACCATAGGGAGCATCCTGCATGCCGGTGAGGCTTTGTTTCAGTGCATCGAGATCGCTTTGAGTTCGGCGCTCGGCTGCAAGGGACGCCGCCTTTACCTCAAGCGCTCCGCGTAACTCAAACAGGCTCTTAAAGGCATCACCTTGCTGAGATACATCATAGTCGATGGTGAGGACGGGTGGATTTGGCTCATCGGCAACGAAAGCCCCACGACCTTGCTGCGACCATATCCGACCCTCCGAGCGTAATCGCGCGATGGCTTCCCTGACCACATTGCGGCTTACACCAAAGGTGGAGGCGAGGGCTTGTTCGGTTGGCAGCTGATCACCGGCCTTTAAACGTCCCTCCGCAATTTCGCGTGAAATGGAACTTGCCACCAAGGTTGACAGGTGTGGCCCGCGATTCACTTTGTCGAGTTTGAGCGTCATCGATCACCCGGTAGTGCAGCTGGTCGCAGGATGCGCCCATCGCTGAGGATATGTTTAGGGTCGAAAGCGTCCTTGAGTCGGCTGGCAATGTCCAGCGTCACCTCATCGATGCGATCAAGATAAGCCTGTTGCTTGACGCGCCCGATACCATGTTCTGCACTGATTGATCCACCATAACGATCAACGATATCAAAGATGATCTCCTCAGTCTGATGGAACAAAAGCTCCATAGCATCAGGCGTGCTACCCTTGGGCGGAATGACGTTGAGATGAAGATTGCCGTCGCCGACATGACCATAAGTGACAGCAAGAGCTTCCGGATGATGCTCGCTTAAAGCCTCAAGTGTATCCGCAACAAAGTCTGCAAGTTTTGATATCGGGACGGAAACATCCGTTCGCAGATAGCGGCCACCATTGCCTTGGGATTCGACAAGGGTTTCTCGTAAAAGCCAAAGCCGTTCTGCCTGCGCACGGCTTGTCGCAAGCACTCCATCCTGTACCAGATCTCCGGCATCTCCGAGGAAATCCTGCAGGATGGCAGCCAAATCAATGCGCCCGCCTGCGGACGCTTCGATGAGGACATAAACGGGATACGGTTCTGAAAGCGGGTCGATGAAATCAGGACGTGCTTTCAGCGCAATATCGATACCTACGCGCAAGATAAGTTCGAAGGCGGTCAAAAGATCGCTACACTCGCGCCGGGCTTTTGCGTAGAGCGTCATTGCGTCTTCCACAGAGCGCAGTCCTACGAGTGCGGTCTCTACCTGTGTCGGTTTTGGGAAAAGCTTGAATGATGCGGCAGTAACGATGCCAAGGGTTCCTTCGCTACCGATAAACATTTGCTTGATGTCATAGCCACGATTGTCTTTGCGCAGGGTTTTTAGGCCGTTCCAGATGCGTCCATCGCTGAGGACCACCTCAAGCCCAAGCACCAGATCGCGAGTCATGCCGTAACGCAGCACGTTAAAGCCGCCTGCATTGGTTGCGACGTTGCCCCCGATGCGACAACTGCCCTGAGCGCCGAATGTAATTGGCAAAATGCAGTCACTAGCTTCTGCCGCGCGTTTCGCATCCTCAAGAATGCACCCAGCTTCAACAACCATGGCAAAATCAATAGGGTTGATTGAACGTACCTTGTTCATTCGCTCCAGCGAGACAACCAGTTCCTTGCCGCCCGGTGCAGCCACCGCTGCACCAACGAGGCCGGTCAACCCTCCCTGAGGAACAACAGGGATGCCAGCTTCATGGCAATATCGCAGCAGGCTTGATACTTCCGTCGTATTTTGAGGACGAGCAACAGCCATTGGCGTGCCAAAATGATCGCCGGACCAATCCTTGCAATACCGCTCCATATCCGCATCTGCCGTGAGCAAAGTTCCCTCCGGCATCGTGCTGGCGAGCGCAGCGAGCGACTTCTTACTGGGGGGAGGCAAGGCATTCATAAAAACGATCTCCGAGGTTTGTAAATTCTGTAGACAACTATCACTGTTACCGTGTTATCATACAAGTATGGTTTCTGCCATCGGGCTTTGAGAGGGATTGCCTCCTTGTTTGATGGCAAGATTCAGACTGACACCAGGCTTTACAGGAGGAAAAGCAACATGAGCGCTGACAACGGATTCCGCATGATGCACACGATGATCCGTGTGTTTGATCTGGACAGATCGATCAAATTCTATACCGAGTTGCTGGGTATGAAGCTTTTGCGCAAGGAAGACTTTCCGGGTGGCAAGTTTACACTGGCATTTGTCGGCTACGGACCGGAGGAGAGCAACACCGTTGTGGAGCTGACCCATAATTGGGATCAATCCGAGCCGTATCAGATTGGCAGCGGATTCGGCCATTTGGCTCTGGGTGTGAACGATATTTATGCTGTCTGCGATGCGCTTGAAAGGCAGGGTGCAAGCATCCCACGCAAGCCCGGCCCGATGATGCATGGCACGACGCATATCGCCTTCGTAGAAGATCCCGATGGGTACAAGATTGAGCTGATTGGCCTCGATACCATGCAGTGACACTGATCCGGAGAGCCGCATATGCCTTACCGCTGTGCGGCTCTCCGACTGATAGGTGAGGGCGGCAATACTGCGTTTCATTTGATGATCGCAATCTTGCTACGATCAATAGTAATGGCGACCGCAGCAATCAGAACCGCACCAAAGATTACATTTTCGGCAAAAATATTGACGCCAACGAATGTCATGCCAATGCGTACGATCGAGATAATAAGCGCGCCGACAGCCGTGCGTCCGACGCCGCCCAAACCTCCGGTGATTGCTGTTCCACCTACGATAACGGCCGCGATAGCTGGTAAAAGCAACTGGTTGGCCAAGCTGGGTGACCCGCTGGACAGGCGTGCAGCCAGAATAACGCCTGCGATTGCAGCCAATGTTCCGGAAATCGCGAAGGCGATAACTTTTGTACGATCAACATTGATGCCTGCGGCATAGGCCGCGGACTCGCCAGCTCCCACTGCCAGACTGTAACGGCCAAAGCGCGTATAGCGCAGGATCAGGAAGCTGACCATGCCCACAGCGATGGCGAGCAGGACGACAACCGGAATGCCTGCGATGCTTTCGTTCACCCACATCGTGTTGACACGTCCGGCTTGCTCGATGGTGATGGCCCGGCCATTGGCAATCCATAGTGCTATGCCGGCGACCACTCCGCCCGTTGCCAACGTGGCGACAAAAGATGGAACACGCAGCCGGACATGGACGATGCCGCTTAGAAGACCAAAACCGAGACCAGAGAGAATGGCGACAGGGAAGGCTGCAAAACCCATGGACGGCAAAAGTTGTGCGAGGATCACGCTCGCCAAAGAAGCAACGGCCTGAATCGAAAGGTCAATACCGCCGATCAGAATCACGAAGGTAACGCCCGTCGCCAATATGAAGAGTACGGCGGTATTCGACAGCAGCAAGGCCAGCGTTTCGCCAGTTAGAAAGCCGGGCGATGCCAGTTCGACAATGATGATGAGCAATATGAGCAATCCGGTTGGAATTGCGCCCTGAACCCAGTTGTTTGAGAGCAGCGATTTGATTTTTGATATATTTTCCATCGCTACTTCCTCAAACCATTGCCGCTACAAGCTCGACCTGATCGGGCTTCCTGCCTGCGCTGGCATCAAACCGTGCTGTGATCTCGCCATCGCGCATGACAAGAACCGTATGGGAAAGTCCGATTGTCTCTTCCAGCGTGTCGGAAAGCAGCAGGATTGCGATGCCTTGCGCGGAGAGTTGCCGGATCAATTCATAGACTTCCTCCTTGGCTCCCACGTCGAGACCACGAGTCGGATGGTCAAGGATCAGGATGCGCGACCCGGCGGTCATCCATCTGGCAAGAACGACCTTTTGCTGATTGCCACCGCTGAGTTTGCGGCAGGCAACATCCGGTCCTGGCGCTTTGATGCGCAGGCGCTTGATCCAGTCTGTGGCTAGGCGGCGTTCCTTACCGTAGTCGATGGCCCCATTGCGCATGACGTGAGAGAGGTCGGCCAACGTGATGTTCTCCGCAATGGAAAGAAACATGACCAAACCTTCGACGCGGCGCTCGCGCGGAATATAGCCAATGCTTTTGCGCACGGCTTGCCCGGGTGAGGTAAGGCGCACGGCTTCGCCCGCAATTTTCAATGTGCCTTGTGTGTGCGGCAAAAACCCGCCGACAGCACGCGTCAGCTCTTCACGGCCTGATCCAACGACGCCTGCAATGCCTACGACTTCACCGGCTCGGATATTGAAGTCCACTCCATGAAAGAATCCGGCAATCCCGAGATCCCTGGCTTCGACCATGACTTCTGGCTTCGGTTCTGTCTGCTGGGCTTCCTTGTAATATTCAGTATGCAGACCTCGCCCGACCATGATCTCGTGCAATTCCGGGCCGGTCACATTCGAGGCTTCATGCTCGGCAACGACCTTGCCATCCTTCATCGTATAAACACGGTCTGAAATGCGTAGCACTTCGTCGAGACGATGTGAGACGAAGACAAAGCTCGCTCGTGATTTTAGCGAGCGAACCCGGGCAAAGAGCACATCAATATCGGATGCACTTAATACGGATGTTGGCTCATCAAGCAAAATGACGAGAGGGCGGTCAACGCTTTCTTCGAGCGTCAGCGCCTTTGCCAGTTCAACCATCTGCCGTGCGGCGAAGCTTAATTCCGACGTGCGCGCTGTCACGTCAATATCGACACCGATTTTGGCAAGTTGCCTGCGCGAGGCCTCGTGCATGGAGCGCCAGTTTACAATGCCGAGACGCGAAAACTGCTGCTCCTGACCAAGATAAATATTCTCGGCGACGGAGAGATTGAGCAACAGCGACTGTTCCTGAAAAACCATGCCGATGCCATGAGCGGCAGCATCGCTGGAGTTGCGCAAACGCAAGGGTTTGCCATCCAGCGTCAGTGTTCCGGTATCCGGGCGGTGCGTGCCGGAAAGCACACGCATGAGCGTTGATTTGCCTGCACCATTTTCGCCAATAAGCCCGACGACTTCGTTAGGTCTAATTTCGATATCGACGTTGTTCAGCGCATAAGTGCCGGCGACGAATGATTTGCTTATTCCCTTGGCTGCGAGCATGGCGATTACTTCACAATCTTCAGGTTGAGGCGGTCGAGAGACAAAGCCACAGCGGCTATGATCATCAGGCCTTGCACCGTCTGCTGAATGTAGGGTGAGATGCCAAGCAGGATCATTCCGTTGGCGAGAACGGTCACGATAAGAACTCCGACGAGCGTGTTGAGCACGCCGCCTTCGCCGCCGGTCAAAGCCGTTCCGCCGACAACCACAGCAGTAACTGCTGCAAACAGGCGTCCGTCGGCAATGGTGGCGTTGGATTGACCGAGCTGAGCAGCGGCAAGCACACCTGCAACACCGAAAAAGAAACCGGCGAGGCCGAATGCATATATGCGGACACGCCTCGGATTCACGCCGGAAAACTCGGCAATGTCTTCACCTCCGCCGAGTGCCAGAACGTGGCGACCGAACCGGGTATGATACTGGATGACAATCGCGAGAGCGAAAGCCGCCAAGGCAACCCAAACTGCGATGGGCAATGACAGGAAACGGGTGAGGGCGAGCCCCCGAATGCTTTCGTCCATTAACCTTACCGCGGAGCCACCAAGCATATAGACCGACAATCCCAAGCCGATAAACCAGACACCAAGGGTCGTCATAAAAGACGGGATGCGCAGAGTCGTCTGAAGTACGCCGCTCATCAGGCCAATCAATGTGCTTGCAGCAATGGCTGCCAGCACGGCAAGCCAGCCGTAATTGTGCGCATTGCTGTCATTCGCGGCGAGAAGAACAACCACCATGGCGGCCACGGACATTGCTCCTTCAACCGACAGGTCGATACTGCCAAGCAGAATGATAAAAGTCATGCCCATTGCGAGCGTCAGTGGCACAGCGGCGGAATTGGCGACACGTATGAGATTGCGCGGTTCAATAAAGTTTGGATTGGCTATCGTGATAATAATGCAAAGGACGATCAACACCGCCAGAGGGGCAAAGGCGCGCCATTTGCGAAACCGGTTCCCACCGGCAAGTCGGGTCAGGAACGATTGCATCGCAGTCTTTCGCTCCGTAGTTGAGATAGGCTTCATGAGTTCAGAATTGACAGACAAAAGACTACATCCAGCATTGAGAGTGGGGAAGGCAGACGGGGCTTAAACCCTGTCTGCCGCTGCGCTATCAGGTCCGGATCGCTCCGGTCACGCGACCCCATAGGTCGTTCCAGTCCAGAGTGGGCTGAGCTTCGACATTGGTCTTGTAGTACTCTTCGACATTGTCTTTCGAAATGAGCAGCGCCTTGCCATAAAACTCCCGGTGTTCCGGAGGCTCTTTGGCGGGGTCGAACTTTTTCACATGAGCATTATAGCCGATGGCAAGACCCATGCCGCCCTGCCAAAACGGGTCGGATGTTACCGTGCATGCAAACTCGCCTTTACGTACGGCATCGACCGCCGATTTAATGCCGTCAACACCGACGATCGGGACCTTGCCTGCCAAGTCTTCGGCCCGAAGTGCTTCAAGTGCGCCAACGCCCATGTCGTCATTTGCCGCCCAGATACCTTTGATGTCGTCGCCAAAGCGGGTCAGCAGATTACTTGTCAGATCGAAGGCTTCGGTTGATTTCCAATTGGCGACCTGAAAATCCAACAGTTTGATATTTGGATTGGCCGCAAGAGCTTCGTCCAGTCCCTTTTTTCGTTCAATTGCTGCAGTCGTGGAGATCATACCGCCCAAGGCGACGATGCCGCCACTGCCGCCAATGGCGTTGAATAGAATTTCAGCGATCTGCTTGCCGCTGGCAATGCCATCGAACTCGATGTGTGAAACGTAGTTTGGCGTGAAGTCTTTCGGATGAAGGTCAGCAGGCTTGTTCCATTGAGTTACCACGGTAGCACCTGCCTTGGCGCAGGCCTCGACAATCGGACGCGCATCAGGAGTATCGTTCGGGTCAGAATTGAGAACCATGTTGCCGCCGGTCTTGGCGAGCATAGCTTTAATATCGGCAATGCCCTTTTCACTGTTTCCTTCCGAGACAAGCGTCACATGCTCCAGCCCGGCAGATTTGGCAAAAGCTTCAGCACCCATTTTCCATACGGCGTGATATGGATTGGACAGGGACCTTATCGATGTGACAAGCGCGGGTGCCGATTGTGCAAAAAGTTGTTTCGGCAGAGCAGCTACGGCCAACCCGGCTGTCGCTCCCAGCATCAGTGTTCGCCGGTTTACTCGTCCAAAACGCGCAAATTTATCCTGTTCATTCATTCCCAATTCCTCCCTCTGGAAATTCATGTTCTTATGGCATCTGTTCCACGACGCCTGAATTGTGCAGTAAGAGTCTATGCCGCACCCTCCAATTTGTACGACAACCCTCCAACACGATAACCATACCCTTTCTCTTGACGCTTCACAAGAGACTTGAGATTGTATGTGTGAAATGTCCGGCGACGCAGGTCGGTCGTGGGCGAACTTTTCATGAAGCGGGAGGAATTAGATGGCCGATTATATCATCGTGGGCGGCGGATCGGCGGGATGCGTACTTGCCGCCAGGCTGACAGAGGATCCGAATGCCACGGTGACGCTGCTTGAGGCCGGACCCCGCGATACGAATATGTTCATTCACCTGCCTGTTGGTTTCTTCAAGATGACAGCGGGACCTTTGATATGGGGTTATGAAACCGCGCCAGGACGGGAAATCGGGGGTCGGAAAATGGTTTATCCGCAAGCAAGGGTGCTTGGTGGCGGAAGTTCGATTAATGCGCAGGTTTTTACCCGCGGCTGTCCGGAGGACTACAATGCCTGGGCTGATGAAGAAGGCTGCGACGGTTGGTCATTTCGCGATGTGCAACCCTATTTCAAGAAGTCTGAAGGTAATGACACGTTGGTCGATGACAACCATGGAAACGAAGGGCCACTCGGCGTAAGTTCCGGTAATCCTCATTCCCTGACACGCATTTTCGTTCAAGCCGCCCAACAAGCGGGAATCCCGTTCACTGCGGATTTCAATGGCGGTAAACAGCAAGGCAGTGGTTTCTATCAGACAACCACAAAGAATGGCCGCCGCAGCAGTACTGCAGTTGGATATTTGAAGCCGGTTTTGGACCGCAGTAATTTGACGGTAAAGACGGGCGTGTTCGTTAATCGGATTGTCGTCAAGGGCAATCGGGCCATCGGGGTTGAAATTATTGAGAAAGGCGAAAAAATTTTCATTGGTGCCGACCGCGAGGTTGTCCTTACATCGGGAGCTATAGGCTCACCTAAGCTTCTGATGCTTTCGGGCATTGGCCCAGCCGATGAACTGAGGGCGATGAGTATCGATGTAGTGCACGATCTGCCCGGTGTCGGTCAAAATTTACAGGATCATATGGATGTTGATGTAATTGCAGAACTTTCCGGCCCGTATGGAATAGATCGTTACAAGAAACTGAGATGGCAGATTCTGGCAGGCCTTGAATATGCAGCATTCGGCAAAGGTCCTGTAGCGTCAAACATCGTTGAAGGCGGTGCTTTCTGGTGGGGCGACGAAACGGAAAAGACCCCTGATCTCCAGTTTCACTTTCTGCCGGGGGCAGGTGTAGAGAAAGGGATAGGTTCAGTTCCTGGCGGTAATGGCTGCACGCTTAATTCCTACCATTTGCGGCCACGCTCGCGCGGGACAGTCAAATTGAGGTCTTCTGATCCGGGTGATGCACCGATCATCGACCCCAACGCGTTTGCTGAACCCTATGATCTGGAGCGTGCCGTCGATGGTATCCTCATCAGTAGGGATATTCTGAATCAACCGGCATTCAAGCCCTTCATCAGGCGTGAACATCTGCCTGGTGATGGAGTGAATACGCGGGCGGACTGTGCTGCATTTGCCCGTGAGCACGCTAGATCAGCATATCACCCCGTAGGAACCTGCCGAATGGGTAAAGGAGAAGATGCTGTCGTTGATCCGCAACTGAAGGTTTATGGCATTGACGGATTAAGAGTTTGCGATAGCTCGATAATGCCCAGACTGATCTCCTCCAACACCAATGCCACAACGGTTATGATCGGAGAAAAGGCAGCGGATTTCATCAGGCGGGCCAGTAATTGATTGTGGAATTGGGAAATTTCTCAAGGGCAATCTTGCAGGGTTGTCGTACAACTAAAATCTGATAAGAGTGTTTGCGGCAAGAAACTTCGCAGGAGATTATGATGCGATCGAAAGAATTTGGCCGTACCGGCCGGACGGTAAGCGAGATAGGTTTTGGCGCATGGGCGATCGGTGCTGCGTGGGGCGAGGTCAATGATGATGAGGCGCTGGCAGCTCTTCATGCGGCGCTTGATAGCGGTGTGACCTTTATCGATACCGCTGATGTTTACGGTGACGGGCACTCGGAACAGCTGATTGCGAAGGTCATCAAGGAGCGGGGAGGCGAGAAGCCCTTCATAGCAACGAAAGCCGGGCGTAGATTGCCTGAACAAACTGTTGCAGGCTACAGCATGGAAAACCTCACCGGTTACATCGAACGCAGCCTGAAGAACCTCCAGACAGATACGCTCGATCTGGTGCAACTGCACTGTCCACCCACGGATCTGTACTATCATCCGGAAGTCTTCGAGCGGTTGGACCGTTTGGTGGAACAGGGCAAAATCCGCAACTACGGTGTAAGCGTGGAGCGCGTCGAAGAGGGCCTCAAAGCGCTCGAATATCCGGGCGTTGTCAGCGTGCAGATAATATTCAATGCGTTCAGGCAGCGTCCCGCCGAGCGTTTCTTCGCCTTGGCCGAAGAAACGAAAACCGCGATTATCGCTCGTGTACCGCTAGCAAGCGGCTTGCTGTCAGGGAAATTCAAGCGCGATACGACATTTGCGGAAAATGATCATCGCCTGTTCAATCGCAATGGTGAAGCTTTTGATGTGGGCGAAACATTCTCCGGGGTGCCTTACGAAAAAGGGCTGGAAGCAGTGGAACGTATTCGCCCACTGGTATCCGGCGACACGACAATGGCCAAGTTTGCACTGCGCTGGATTTTGATGTTTGACGCAGTGACTGTAGCGATCCCCGGTGCCCGCAACCCTGCACAAGCGCGCTCAAATGCAGAGGCCGCAGCGCTAGCGCCACTCTCACCGGATACGATGGAAAAAATTGAACAGATTTACCAGGAGGACATCAAGCCGTTTGTCCATCAACGCTGGTAGTAGTTTTGAAGTTTACATGAGCCAAAACGGTGGCCTTGTGCCGCCGTTTTCTTGTGCCTCGGATCTTTTGGTCAGACTTTAGGCGCTTGGACAAAATCAGAGCTTGACCAGCGCCTGAACTCGGTCTTGTCACGCAATGGATTTTTTTAAAGCAGTAGCCGGATTGATGCCGGTGCTTTATGGATTGAGATAGGCCACTTAAACTGCGGGTAGATTCATGTCAGACGTCAAAATCAGAACACGGGCAGTTGGCGCACGTGCAATCCTGAAGGCTAAGGAGCTGCCCGTTATCACCTCGGAGACGGGCGGTAACTTGAATGTCGTCACCTCCGTTTCCGAGCCGGGATTCAATCCGCTTGATCTGCTCTATTCATCGCTGGCCGCGTGCATTGTCCTTAGTGCACGCATTGCTGCCAGCCGGCTGCAGGTCTCAGATAGGCTTGATGAAGTTCGCGTCCATGTGACCGGGGAGAAGTCTCATGAAGAACCGTTCCGCATTGTGCGCTTCGATATTGATGTCGAAATCGCTGGAGATCTCGATGATGCGACGAAGCATCAGGTCATGGAGCTTGCCGAGGAAATATGTACCGTAAGTAACACACTCCGAGGAGATGCGGATTTTGTGACAAAGCTTCTACCTTCCGTTTGATATGCTTCCCTTCGATTTAAGTGATTGCAGCTGAATAGGCATGACTAATGCGCACTGATATTCAAAAGGTTCCGCAAGGAAATCAATAATTCAATGTCTGAAGCCTAGTGGCGGTTTTTAGCGGGACATCCAACCGCCTGGTGCTCACCGGCATTTGGCAAACAAAATTTCATCACATCTGAAAACAGTATTTGTCGCAGAGCACGCGATAATATGGATGCATGTCACATGCAGTTCACAGACGGGCATCTAAGCTTGGTGCGACCCTCCATACTACAGCACCAACCGTCACAGAGACAGGAAAGGCGTGCCCCATGTCGAAAGTCAGCGCACCGAATAACCATTCGAACCTAGCCACCGTCGATCCTGAAACTGCGAATAAATGGGAAGAAGCTCAGAAATCAGCCAAGGATGCCGGCATAATCTGGGAGCGGCCAAAAGGTGATAACCGATCAGCGCAGGATATAATCAACGATACACGACTCTTGCGCGATCTCGGCAATCAGAGCGGCGTCAGAGATATGCTGGAAGAAAGAGTTGGCGGCAATATCGGCACAGACGCCGACGCAGCGTTTCGGGCAGTGCAGGTTCTGGAGCACGTCGAGCGATTCGACGAGAATGGCGAGAGGATTGCAGGCAAGGATGTCGACAATGATCGCATTGATGGTTTTACCAAGGGTGGGGACGCGAAGCACGGTACTGAAGCAGGACGTCTTCAGGATTTTGGCAAGTACGGGTTTTCAAATCTGAAGGGTGAACTCAACGATGTGTCATCTGTCGGTGACAACAAGGAGGCCCGTGAGCAGGCTGAGAAGGTAGGCATAAAATGGGAGTTGCCTCAAGACGACAAGCGCTCCGCACAGGATATAATCGGAGATTCTCCACTCCTCGCCAATCTGGGAAACCAGAGCGGCGTCAAGGACATGCTTAAGGAGCGTGTTGGCGATTTTGATAAAGACGCAAACGCAGCATATAGGGCAAGCCAGATTCTTGATCGCATTACAATGTATGACGACAAGGGAAATGCACTGTCAGGAGGCGATGTATCCAATACAAGTATTGATGGCTTCACGAAGAGCGGTGAGGCCAAGCATGGAACCGAAGCAGGCCGCCTCCAGGATTTTGGAAAGTACGGTTTTGAAGTCATAAAAGACGTAAAGAAGCCCGATGAGATCGGTAGCTACAAGGACTTCTTGAAGGCCAATCCGGACGCTGACGAAACGTCAAAGACCATCGCCAAATATGCCGCCATCCTTGATGAAAATTATGATGCGATTAAAGGAAAAACCGGGTCGGGTGATCGGCTGACTGCTGATGCCCTCAAGAAGTATAAGGATGAGAACCCCCAGATCGGCGATGAAGTCAAGGAGGCGCTTAATTTCTGGTCGCAGCCGGGTGCCTTCGACAAGATAGAAACGGCAAAAGACCCGCTGAAGTTCAAGCCGGATGGCGATCTCAGCAAGGATGATGTGAAGAACTGGCTTTCAAAACAGGCTCCAAAGGATGCAACGTCGGCCATCACCTTCCTCTCTGGGGTAACAAATGGAAGTGCAGTGCACGGCACCGACACCAGCAAGCTGAACAAAGATCTGTTCGAAAATCCCGATAAACATTCAAAAGAAGAAAAGGCCGCTGCCCTTCAGGAACTGTTGTCCGCCCAGCAACTAATCGTCAAAGGTGCCGAAGCGGGGATGTGGAAGGATGACTATTCAAAGGTCAGCATTGCCAATCGCGCCCGCACCCATCCCGATCCACAGGAAGTGCTCAAGGATCTCAATGAGCATATCAGCATCCTCGAAAAAGACCCCGAGGTAGTGAAGTACCTCAATGAATCCAGCTCCAGGCAAATGAACGCATTGCTGGACGACAACAAGGGCCTGAAGGAATCGCTAAAGAAAACCTATGAGGACGAAATCAAGTCCGGCAAGGCTCTCGATAACTTATGGGAAACAAACACGAAAGACGGCAAGACCGACCAGCAAGGCGCGCTTGCCGAATTCTACGGGTCAGCAAAGATGTTCCAGGAGTCGCTCGGATTCGAAAAGCCGGGGGAAATTCAAGACGCCGTCAACAATTCCAAACACAAGAGTGACTTCCAGGATTTCTACGAGAAATCTCTTGCGTCTGGCGATCGTTTGAAAGAACTGCTCAAGGACAACACTTTCGAGGAAGCAACCAGTGCATTCAGCACAGAGGTTGCACTTTATAATGCTGCGCTCGATCCTGAGTTTACCGGGAAGTTCGACAATAAGCTGAACGATAATTTTTCCAATATCGCGAAGGATAATGCGTTCAAGGACGCGTCATTTGACGATCTGAAGCGGGCGTTCGGTCAAAATGGCGGCAATGAGTTGGATGAGGAAAAAGTAAAGTCCTATATCGAACAGATCAGCAAGGACAATCCCGAGCTCTTGGTCAATCAGGATGGGACAGTAGCAAAACCTGATCAGATACTGTCCGGCTTCAGGGGCACTTGGGATGTGTTGCGCCAGGGAACGAAATCGCTCGCCGAACTTGGCCCGAGCTTGTTAAGCCCTTCCGCCAAGGCGGCAGCGGACAAGGGCGTTCTTCATGGTGTCAGTGGGCTCTTCATGGCCGGCGTTACTATCTCCAAGGGTGTCCAGAGTGGAGGAAACCCAACTGAAAGGCAGAAAGTCGACATAACGACCGGGTCTATTCAGACCGCAACCCTTCTAACCGAAGGTGGGATCAAAGCCTGGAAAACATACCTGAAAGATGTCGTTGATAAACATCCTGATACCGCCATCGGAAAAAGAATCGGCAAGATGTCCGATGCGAATTTCAAGAGTCTTACGGACAATTGGAGCCGCGCTGAGAATGCTGCCAAGGGCGTTGGTGGTCTCGCTGGTATCGTCGCGGGTGCCTATGGCATATTCGACGGTGTTCAGTCGATCCGCAAAGGCGATACCGTTGGCGGTGGCATCAGTATCACAGCCGGCTCTCTGGGGGCACTTGCCGGTCTCGCTTCTGCCGTGGAAGGTGGTTTGGGAGTATTTGCCCCTAGTGTCTTGAGAGCGCTCCCGATCGCAGGAGCGGCCGGTGTTCTTGGACTGGCCGCCGCTGGTGTGGGTGCCATAGCCATGCTGCTCCCGGGATTGATCGAGGAAGGAAAGCAACAGACAAGGGCTGATAATTTTGGCGAATTGCTCGGCAGTTATCTGACGAAGTATGAGATTGATGGTGTTCCAAACGGTGATATCTACGATGTTCCGGACGATGCCTGGCCGGATAGTGATAGCGGTATAGCATCGTAAAGCGAAAGGTGAAGCTGCGTCTTGGAACCGGCTTAGGCCGGTCCCTCACCATCGCTCCTTTTCTGGTCGAGATATGCTCCGCGTTTGCCCAAGCGGTGTTCTCTCCACACCGTGAACAGACCGGCACCAACAACAATCAAGGCCCCGAGAACCATATTCCATGTGATCGCTTCGTTAAAGAAAACAACCGCAACGCCAACGCTGAGTACAAGCTGAACGTAAGTTACCGGCTGAACCTCGACTGCCTCTAAAAAGCTATACGCTTTTATGAGGAAGTAGTGGCTCACCGCTCCGCATATGCAGAGCGCCGCCATTGGCAACCAGTCGTGAGCCGCGATTGGCGTCCAATAAAATGGGCCTATTGTCGAGACGGCAACTGCGCCTGCAAGGCCAGCGTAAAGAACGCTGGTTACCGAAGAATCGTACCGGCTGACCGCGCGTGTGGCGACGCTGTATATCGCGTAGATCAATGCTGCGGTAAGCGGGAGCAGCAAGCTGATATCGAAATGCACATCAACCGGATTGAGGATCACTAAAACGCCGAAGAGCCCGGTCGCAATTGCAATACCACGCCGCCACCCGACTTTTTCCCCCAAAAACGGCACGGACAGTACAGTGACGAGGAGCGGCGCCGCCTGAAGGATTGACTGGCTCATAGCCAACCCAGCCGTCTTATAGGCAAAGACGACGAGGACGATTTCCGCCACTAGAAAAAGGCCCCGCCCGATCTGCAGAAAAGGGCGCTTTGTGACCATAGCGCCTCGCAACCCTGCCGGAGATGTCGCAGCCAACACGATGACGAAGCCAGCAAACGCCCAAAACCGTATCATCGTGACCATGAGAGGGGGATATCTGTCGCTCAGCAGTTTGGTAAACCCATCCTGGGCGGCGAATATCGTGACAGCCAACAGAACGAAGACATATCCCAGGGTTTTGCTTTTCATGAAAGTGCACGTGTGTCCGAGGAGGTTTGTAATACCAGTCCTTAAGCTACCTTTGCATGCAAAGGTAGGGGCCAGCATTAGCAACCTCTGGAGAAAGTTTTCTCTTCAATTCCAGATTAAGAAGTTCCCTTGAGTATTACGTGGTTGGCGCCTTGTCGACGAAAACGTTTGAGCAGGCGTTCCACCGTCGCGTGCCGGGGGCCCGGACGCGTGGCGATGTGGAACCGTTCGTAGTTATCAACGACAGCCGGATGAACGGGAACGAGCCCCAACAGATTGGAAAATTCGCTGCCGTAGGGCCTGCGTAGCAAGGCAATCCCAACGCCCGAGGCAGCGGCCAGCAGGGCCAAATCATGGCCTGAGAAGAGGCGATCTTTCCCCTCTGCCACATGTGTGAGATTTTGACCCGCCAGCCAGACCCGCCAACCGGTTTCAGATGCGTCGTGAATAAGTGGATAGCGCAGAAGGTCTTCTGCTTCCGGAGTTGGTCCGATATCCTCCGCAATACTTCTGCACGCGACAGGCTGTAGGACCTCATTGAACAGAGGTTCGGAAACTGCATTTGGCCACCCGCCTTGACCCAGCCGTATGGCAATCCTCGCGTCCGACAGGGTCATGTGACGATTGTCTATTTCCAATTCAATTCTAAGATCGAGCGGAAACCCTTCAAGTGACTTGAGTCTCGGTATCAACCAAAGCCGGGCAAAGGATTGGACGACGCTGACACGGACCGTATCAAGGCCGTGGTGCGACCTGTTTTTATCCTGGCTGTCTTGGAGCATTGCTATTGCAAGTTCGATGCGCGCTGCAAAGCGTTCACCTTCAAGTGTCAGTCGAACGCCGCGCCCATGCCGCGCGAAAAGGCGAAAGCCAGCCCAATGCTCTGCGGAGGCAACGCGTCGACTCACGGCCCCATGAGTGATGCCAAGCGCAGTTGCGGCTGCCGAGAACGAGCCCAGATGGGCAGCCGATAAAACTGCTTCGAGAGCTTCAAGCGGTGGTAAGGTGTGCGTCATAGGCACATCTGAATGCAGATCGACATTCTATGTCAACAGCTGCTTTTATGTCACACAGCTCATATGGAAAAACTTAGTTCAAACTCAGTCCCGGCGGTGCTACTTCCTGCGCTTGCGGTTGCTGGCACGGTCTTCACCTGGTCTTCATCGTTTGCAGCAATCGGCTATGCCCTTCGCGAAATCGAACCTTTGCCGTTGGCCTCGATCCGCTTCGCTATAGCGGCGATCTTGGCAATCGCCTGGATAGCATGGCGCAGGCCCAACTCATTCCTGAGACGCGACTATGCCACATTGGCCCTTAGTGGCCTTCTTGGCATTGCCGCGTACAATATTCTTCTCAATTCCGGGCAGGCAACCGTTTCAGCTGGCGCTGCTGGTTTCATCGTGAACACGCAGCCGCTCTTCATGGTACTGCTCGCTGTTCTCTTTCTCAAAGAGAGCTTCAGCCGCTGGAGTTGGGTTGGAACATTGTTGGGATTTACCGGCGTTGCAGTCATTGCCGCCGGGCAGCCCGGCGGCCTGTCATTTGGTACGGGTTCGACATTAATCGTGCTGGCAGCTGCCTGTGCGGCTGCCTACTCGACGCTTCAGAGACCCTTGTTCAAGAGAGCCAAGACGCTTGACGTAACGGCGTTCGTTATAATTGCCGGTGCTATTGCGCTCATACCTTGGCTACCTGCTGGTTTCTCGCAAGCGTTGAACGCACGTCCCGATACGCTACTCATGGTATTATTTCTTGCAATTGGCCCAGGGATCATCGGTCAGAGTTGCTGGACATACGCACTCAAGAACTTTGGAGCTGCAAGGGCTGGACAGTTTTTGTATCTGATCCCGCCATGCTCGGTCGGAATGGCATGGCTCCTGCTTGGCGAAGTTCCACAAGGAAACACCATACTTGGCGGTGCGCTGGCACTCGGCGGGGTTGTAGTCGTGAATAGTTGGGGACGTCGCTGAAACAGCACGGTGATAGTCATGGCCTGTGCAGCCACCGAATCGTTCTGTTGGCAAATGTCGTCTACATCCGCATTTGAGCAGACTTGCATCGATACGTTTTGCGGGATCATTTCACGATCGGCATGAGGTTTTGATGCGCAGATAGGTGAGGGGCGGAATTTGGGCTTTGATCGCCGCACTTTATTTGGGCGGATTGCGATAGCCAAGACCGCATGTCTGCAATAATGCCTAGTGTACAAATTTTAACGTGGATACCTGGAAGGGTCAGATGGTGGGCGTGACAGGGATTGAACCTGTGACCCCTACGATGTCAACGTAGTGCTCTCCCGCTGAGCTACACGCCCATCTGCCGGTTCCTTGACTTCGTTGAAACCAACGAGGACTAAGGGAGCTTCTTATATGTCTGATATTCAGCAAGTCAATACTACTACAGGTTCGGAAACCCAAGGGAACTACGTCGCAGAACCTTCTCCTGAGGCGTACCGTATTACCCGTCTTCACGACTGGTGGTGTCTCACATGGGATGAAGGTAACGCAAGGCGTCGGTACAAACTTTCAATGAACTACCAAGAGGCTGAACAACTAGCCCCTGCAAAGTATGCAGAGTTAGCACAACCTGTTGAAAAGCCTATTCTTTCTGTAGATGATGTCTTTAGAGTGTATTTGAGAGAGAACGCTGAGAAGCCTATTTGTGTAACCCTGAAATACACTCATAAGGCCTTGAAACCTATGTTCGGAAATAAACTACCTTCGGAGATAACGGTAGCTCATTGCCGTGAATATACAGCAGACAGAAGAGCTAAGGACCGGAAAGATGGAACTATCTGGACTGAACTAGGCCACCTAAGGATGGTTTGTCGTTGGGCTGAGAAGCATAAACTCATCCCTGAAGCTCCTTATATTGAAAAGCCTATGAAGCCAGAACCAAAGGAAGACTATCTTACCAGACAACAAATTCAGAAACTTCTTCGAGATTGTCCAGCTCATTTATCTCACCTTCGGCTAGCAGTCCTACTTATGATTTCTACAGGTGCCAGACTATCAGCAGCTTTGCAGTTAAAATGGGACAGGGTTAACTTTGAGAGAGAACAAGTAGACCTTCGTATTGAGGGAATGGGACGAAGGAAGGGTAGGGCTATTGTTCCTATGAGCAAGACACTTAAAGATGCTCTTACTGTTGCCTTTGCCAATCGTACAGAGGGTCGTACAGAGGGTTATGTCATTGAGTGGGGAGGCAAGCCTATAAAGACCCTGAAGCGCTCCTTAGCCCTATTATCAGAGACTACAGGCGTTGTATTTACTGCACATATGCTAAGACATTCTGCTGCGGTATGGTTAGCTGAGGATGGACACTCAATGCACGAGATATCTCAGTTCCTAGGGCATTCTAATACGATTATAACCGAAAGAGTCTATGCTAGGTTCTCTCCAGCATATCTAAAGAAACTGTCTTCCAGCCTAGAGTTGTAAAGTTGCAATAGTCAGTTTGACCTAATGTTGCGGGTAGATTATAGAACTTTTATTCGCAACATTTAATTTAGGAGCGTACTATGGCTAGAGCAGCAAGAGCAATACCAGCTGAGGGTGCAGAAATAAATCACTATCAACCGGTAGATAACCTTCCGCTCCCAGTCTCTACCAGAACCAGCAGGTACAAGTTCTCTGAAATGAAGGTCAATGCAGGATTTACGTTTCCGGCTGGCGACCTCAAGAAGGTCAATGCGGCAGTCAGTGCATATAAGCGGAAGCACACCGACCAAAGTTTCACAGTTCGGAGAATTGATGACGAAACGTACGGTTGCTGGCGTCTAAAATAGTCCAATAATCTTGCCGCTTCTAGTGTCGGGAAGCCTTAGGGGAATAGCCCTTAGACCGAAGAAAAGGTCATATAAATAAGGATTTTTTCTCCCGCTACTTTCTTCGGCCCCTTCGGGGGCTTTTTCTTTTCGACAGATTTAACTATGGTCCGCGATAGTAGGGAGGGAAGGTCGATGGAATTCATATGGGTTCTGATTATCAGTAACACCCTCAATGCAAGTGAGCCTCCCTACCCGTATGGGACAACTTACACGAGAGCAGAAGACTGCTTTGATAAAGCTAGAGGGTTTACGCTTCAGTCCGCCAAACACTTCCCCAACTTTCGATACGAATGTCATCAAGTAAAGACACCATACAAAAATCCCAAGTAATGGTGAAGAATTATTGGTTTTCTACGCAATAACTCCAAGTATTTCTGGGTAACAATAATTTCCCCGTCAGAATAATTCTACACGTTGTACGATTTTACTTGACAATGGAGTCGAAATGTGCAATAATATTAGACTGGAAGTGTGAGTAAGGCGAGACAAGCTCGCTTGGATAACGGGAAACTTTCCCGGAGATATCAAAAAGGTGCTATGCGCCAGCTACAGGGTCATTGGTTTGCAGACGGCAACGCGCTGCACAGACTGTCGAAAGTCAAACCTCCAAATGCTCCTGCCCACCTACTGGGATGCACGTTTAGCTCAGCACTTCCATCTTTCATCCCAATCGAATTCTCTTTGCCCCATAAATGACTCAGGGCGAGCTTCAAGGGCCCTTCGGGTGTATCCATACCCCTGAGGGCCTGAAACGCTCTGTACTGGGCTGTATGAGGATTTTATGGCCTATTGGGTACTTCCCTCACGTACGCACGTACGCGGGCGCACTATTACTACCCGTATTAATACCTATAGAGATACTGTAGGTATACGTAGAGTGATACTCTTCGTACCGTACACTAGGTAATAGAAATACCTTTAAGTCACTTAAGGGTACTGTACGAAAGGATACTTTCCTAAAGAGTGCTAACCGTACAGCACATACCGTTAAATAAAATCTCTTTAAGCTAAAGGTACTCTCCTAAAGAGTTGGTACTTAAAGTTATAGGCTTCAGAGATTCTGAATTCCTATGTCCCTCCTTTGATATTTTCTTTTTCGGCATCAAGGTGTCAGGACCGTTCCTACCACACCCTTGAGCTTTCTTTCCTTCGGCCTAACTATTTGCTCGCCCATGACCTCACTGGGCGTAACCCTGAGTGCTGTTCTTTCTTTCGCGCTATGCTCTGTCAGAGATTAGAATAATATTAGCTGCAATATATAGGAGGGAAATTACCCTGTTTAATACTGTAGAAAATCTCAGATAGGAAAAACTATGACAAATATAACTAACGAACCCAAGAAACTAGGTCGCCCAAGGAAATATAACTCAGACGAGGAGCGCAAGGCTGCACAGCGAGCTGCTTACCGCCGGAAGACTGAAGATACCGTGACGTATCGTTGTCAGAAGCACGAGAGTACAGAAGCCCGGCTAGAGGCAGTCAAGGAATACAGGCGAGGATATATCAGGGATAGGTATGCCAATGACCCAGAGTTCCGGGAGCGTCAGAAGGCTTGGTCGAAAGAAGAGTACCAAAACCAGAAAGGACGACAAGATGAACGCAGTCCACAATAACAAGGCCTTCGACTTCGACATGTTCGGAGACGCACTCAAAGTCAAGAAGGCAGACGGCAGGACTAAGTTCCTTGGCGTTTCCAATATCGACATGACCATTGACTCAGGAAACGAGTTTCTGTTCGTTGACTGGCTGGATATTGAGGCGGTAGACGAGCCGTGGAAGTCAGAAGGCAAGATTATTTATGCCAAGAAGCTAACCAAGGTTTCACCCCAGTTGACCTATATTTTCGTCGCTGGCGATGCCGACAACCAGATACCAGAATTTATTACGATAGTTCACGGCGGTCTGCTTAGTCTCCGAGACGATGACAAGGCCAAAGTCAGCTGGACTCCCTGCAATGCCCAAGGATTGGTCAATGCGGTCCACCAGTGGGTCAAGCGAAGCCAGACTTAGGACTATAGCACAGCGTCTTAATTAAACTTTTCAAACGCACCTTTCCCACACAAAGCTCATCCCGGTTACGGGACATATCAGCGGCAAGCCGGAAGGAGATTTCATCAAATTATTTTATCAGAAAGATTTCACAATGAGCTATTCCAAGATTGAGACTTTTAGAAACAAGAATAACAATTGCCCTGTAGATTTTACTAAGCTCCAAGAGGGTCTTCGCACTACAGATGTGATGCAGGCTAAGGGTTATAAGCAGCTTGGCATGACAGACATAGACGGGGTGGTCGAGTATAAGGGCTACGTACTCTTTACGGAGTGGAAAGGTACTCGCGACCTCCCGACAGGACAGAGACTTACATTAGAGGCCCTGTCAAAAAACTCACCTAAGCAAGACTGTATGCAGGTCTATGGCGAGACTGATACGATGAAGGTCTATGCGTATCGGAAGTGCAAGAACGGTATTTGGGAGAAATGGGTCGAATGTCCTGAGGGGCTAGACGACTACCTAGATGCACTCTCCGCGTGGTGCGACCATGTTCAAGAGCAGACGAGCAAGCACTGATGGGGTACGTCATTCCCTTGCTGTTCGTTATTTCCCTCCTCCTTCTCATCATAGGGCTGTCTCGTCTCATACTGAGGGACCTCTTTATCTATCTATATCAGCGTAAATATAAGAACCTATAAATTTTAACTGACAGATGGCTAGGGGGTGTTGAGGTCGTAAAGGACTTCCCTCCTAGCTTCATATTGAGAAAGATTATTATGACACAAGATGGTTTTCAATCACACATAGATGACGAGGCTTGGTGGTTGGTTTTCAGTCAAGACGGTTCTACCTTTGCACTGTCCCTCGACTTAGACCCTGATGCTGCTGATATTAAAGCTGCACACCACGAGCTTGTAGAGATGTATCTCGCTTCTGAGGGCTTCTAATGCCTTCAGTAAGTTCAACAGCAATCAAGTATGTAGCCTTCAGCAATAAGCAACAGACCCTAACTGTGACTTTCAAACGTGGTGGTCGGTATATCTACAAGGGTGTTTCGGCAGAAGTCTTTGGGCTGTTCCTAGCAGCCGGTTCGAAAGGTCGGTTTCTAAACCACAGCATTAAAGGGAGTTTTCCATATGAAAGAGCATGAGGAAGTAGAGGTAGAACGTACAGACACTCCTAAGACCGGCAAAGAGGTATTGGCTGAAGTAGTAAGTACTCACACACTTGAGGATACATTCGCCCCTGACTACGATAATGTTTGGACCCCCAAGAGGCTCAAATTTAAGAGTCCGGGTCGCCCTAAGAAGTACCACACGGATGAAGAGCTAAAGGCAGCTAAGAATGCCTCTATGGCGAAGTATATGAAGAAGCGCCGTAACGAAGACCCTGAGTTTCGAGAGAAGCAGCTTCAGTCTCAGAAGAATTGGTATGAAACTAAGGGTCGAGAGTACATGCGCGCCTATATGAAACGCCGGTACGAACAGAAGAAATTAGAGAAGCAAATTCAGATTTAATTAGACCCAGAAACCTAAGGTCCATTAGACCATCTATAGGCAGGTTCTAAGTTATTTTGTGAGCGTCCGCTGACGTTATTTTAGTGTCAATCTGACATATTTTAGAAAGTAATTTTAATGAAACATTTTAGCCCAGATGGCACTGAAGAGCCATTTAACCCTTCAATCAGAGATAAAGTAAGCCGGAAAGTCGCCGGACTACTAAAGCAGCTAGGACTTGACTACGACGAAGACGATATAGCGGATACGGTAGGTTCTGTCGTAGACTTCGTTCCCGGCCTAGGTGATGTCGTAGGAATTGAAGAGACTAAGCGGTCCTATGACGATGGTGACTACTTAGGTGCTGGTATCAACGCTGCTGGTACTCTGGTTGGTTTCATACCGGGCGTCGGTGATGTTGCTGGCAAGGCTATCAAGAAAGTCGGCCATGGTGCAGCTGAGGCCCTTGGCGTTGCTGCCAAAAAGAAAATCAAGGACATGGCCCCTGAAGAACTCAGGGCATACAAAGCAGCCAAGCAAGCCGAGGCACGAGCTAAGAAACGTGAGGCTGAACTAGCTGCTGGCGTTGAGGTCAAAGGTCGTGGCCGTCCTGTAGGGTCTACCAAGGCCAAAGAGGCTGAGATTGTCGGGAAGTATTCCGATGATATCGATGAGCTTGCCAATACAGAAGTTCAACATGACCTCGTAGACGAACTTACTTCCTCTCCTTCGGGCTATGCACCCGAACCAGACCGTATCCTCAATGAAGAGCTTTTCCTTCGTGGGCAACTAGACCGTCCCTTTACCGAGAAGGACCGTAGAGAAGCTGCTGCTCGTCTTTTTACCGAGAGACAGAAGTCTGATTCATTAGACAAGTCAGTATCCTACCACGCTAGGAAAAGAGCTGGTCAGAATCCGGGTGCTGGAAAGCCACCTACACTTCGAGACAGATTCAACACCCAGGAAATTGTGAATGCTGATGGGTCTAAGCGCCTATATGACCAAAACTTTATCGAACCATCCGCTGACCCTCACAAGCGTTATGACCTTCAAGGCGATACACTCCATGCAAACTCTCGCCTGAAGCGTGCTCCTGAGAAGAGTGAGAATTGGATTGAGGATGTCCTAGACGATATCCAGAGGAATGGTCCCGCTGATGAAATGTCTGCCCTTGATGAGGTCTACGAGGAAGCTATTCGTAACCGTATTCCTGAGGGTGTTTCCTTTACTCAGGGTGAGGGTAAGGTCAAAGGCTTTCATGGTCCCGGTAAGACAGATGGCGATGTCGTTTCTGAGAGGTATCTGAGAGATGCTGAATACCTCCCTGATGAGTCTATCCTAGGGCAACATGGGCGTAAATTCACTCAGGCGGAGCATGATTCCGAACTAAAGAAGCTTCGTGATGAAGCGGCTAAAAAGTACGGTAAGAAAGCCTCTGTCGGTGAAGCTAAGCTCAACCCTATTACTCGTGACCTTCTAAAGCAGCTTAGTCCACAAGACCTTGATTATATGTTCAAGGAGGTCCCCTTCAAGGACAGACTTGCTTGGGTACAAGCCCGATTGAGCAAGTAGTATGACGATAGAGATAGCTCTATTCGGCTCATATGGTGCCCGTCACGCTGCTTCAGGCCTCTTGGTGGATATGAACGATGGCAAACGTCGAAAGGACCCTATTGGCCCTCTTTGTCGGCTTCTCCAGGACGAGGGATACGAGGACGATTATGTCCATGTTGTTCGCCAATCACTCGACACGAAAACAGACATCCCAGTCTTCCAAAAAGATAGGAAATTATCTGACTGGGCTGCACATGACGTTGTGGACCAGCAAACTGCATCAGCGAGGACGATTAAATACACTCCCTTTGCTGAGCGGAGTACCCATAAATTGAGCGAGAAGGGTTAAGCATAGGGATTCGTACCACTTGAGTGCAATCGCTTAAAATAACCCCCAATGGCTCACCTCGCGCTATTGGCCGTGACAGCGATATAGGTCACCCCGGACGCCGGTAACCGGACTAACTTTTCAAAGGAAGCAATTATGAACTTCGTATCTCAGCTTCGTGAGAAGCAATCGCAAAGTTCAATGACCTTTATACCGTTCATCCCTACACTCACTGACATGACCCCGAAGCCCCCATACTACCGATGGAAAAATCTCCAAGGAACGAATAGGGTATTCAAAAAGGGGACACCAAAATGAAAAGACTTCTTACCGTATTTGCAATATCTCTCGCTTTGGGGATGTCAGCCAGCGCTGCTAATGTGCAAAACTCAATCGCTGCAATCTCTGCCTTCAAATGCTCTATGTGGGCAGATGTCACCGGAGACCTCAAAGAGGCGCAACGGTTGTTTGACTACGGTGTGAAGGCTGGACGGCAATTCCTACAGGACGCCGAAGATGGCAAATTCCCTACTGAGGAATATACAAACACGGTTCCGATGGTTTGGAGTTTGAACCGTGGAGGCCCAACTGTCGATTTTGTATTGGGAAAAGTCTATTCTAAAGTAGCTGATGATGCATACGACGAAGTAGCTAAGGTAAACGCTAGTGGCATTGTCTCGTTAAACACAGAGGACTGGACCAGTAGCAAGGACATACTGAAGTCTCGCGCTCAGACTAAGTACCGTAACGGGAACTGCAAACTCATAGGTATGTAAGTGGATAAGGCAACATGGACATACAAAAGACCTAACGGTGATATCCTCGCAGAGAATGTCAGAAGGAATGACATCCCGTATCTGGATTATCCAGTGTTGATAGTGGGGAATGGAGGACCAGCAGAGGTTTTTGTTGTTTGCGAGGTAGATGAAGCTTCCCGAACTATTGTTCTTATCCCTGACCCGCTCCCTAGCTTAGAGGACCGAAAGCGGAGGAGGGCTGAAGGGGAGAGAAGAGAGGGAGACTAGGAGAAGGAAAAGGAGAAAGAGGAAAGGGGGACTATAGGGGGATAGGAGAAAGAGAATATGGATGAGGTACAGAGGGTGAGATACGAGGGGTTATCTTCCCTAAAGTTATTTACCAAGAGTATGTACTCTACGATGTTCATAACGAAATAACAAAACCTTTAAAGAGATACTATAAGTAAGTCGCGAAGCGTCACTACGGCACAAGGGTGGGCTGAAAGCCATTGACGCTGCTATGCAGCTAGACGCATGAGCGCCAGCGAATATGCCTATGGCCTAGGGGTGATGCAAAGAACCTAGACGAACGAGTCGTCAGCGAATATAAGATTATGAATAATTATAGGACTTATCTAATATTTTTCCAATAACCGAACGGATATTACCCTCTTCGGTGTCAACACCCTAAGGCACACACTCTAAATTTCATTTTACTAATATAATATCTAAGAAGCCTCCCTCCCAGAGGGGCTGTAGGCTATCGCCCAAATCAAACCAAATAGAATTCCTAAGTTTACGTGTCTTCAAGGAAGCCACTTGGCTGACGTCTGACTTAGAAACTAGGCCAAATAGAACCAAACGGAATAGTCAAACTTACGTGTCTCCTAGGGCTTATCCTAGGATACTCCAGAACATCAATGTTCTTCTGTTGTTCTTTTCGGCCCATAGCTGCCCTAGGAAGAGCGTTAGTGTTTTCCGAGTCCCTCAGACTAGTCACACCCCTAAAGCCCCTCTGTGACCGTCTGTGTCCTGAGGGGATAGCAGCATCAAAAATAATATGAGCTGCAATATATAGGGGAGAGTGTCTGTAGAAAATTTATTAGGCAATGCGCCACCCAATCTACCCTCTCTCTCCTACCTTATAGTCTCGAAGCATTATCAGAAAGGAATGAACCAATGGCAACATTGTGGTCATCTACAAGCTTTGGTTTCGCGCAATTCGTATCTCAGTCTTCAGACAGGATTGACGAGTCTAGATTGCCACTCTTCGGAATGGTGTTTCTAGTCCTCTTAGTCCTCGTGGTCATGGGAGAGTAAAAGCCAATGACAAAGAAGCATTACATTATGCTGGCCTCTGCCTTCAAACGACAGACCGAAAAGGAAGCTCTTGATAGGTCTTTCTATGAACTCGCAGCAGACATTAGCGACCTTCTCAAACAGGATAACCCACGCTTTGACCGTCCGCGCTTTATGAGTGCTTGCGGCTTCTAATCAGAAAGGAAAATAGAAATGATACGTGGACTAATCGCACTCTTCGTATGGGCTTGGATATCCCTTCTAATCTCACTGCTCTTCACAGAGAGCGAAGACGGACTCAGCTTAGGACTAGCAGCAACAATCTTCTTTGCCCCTATCGTGCTGGTTGCAGTCGCTTAGTCCAAGCTAGTAAGTGTATCAGAAAGGATTGTCGAAGTGACCGACAACGTAGCAGTACTAGATGGCTTCACTAAAGAGGTCTTAGCCTCCAGTGGTGCCCACGACTTACACTTAATGATTAATCCTGAGGCTGACCTAGACGATAGGTTTAAGGCTTGGGACTGTGACAACCAAGAGTATCTTCTCATCAATGGTTGGCTCTTCACCTTCGAGGATATCGAGGGAGTGTCATGACAATAACTAGAGCACAACGCCTAGCTTTGAAGAGCGTATATGACAGAGGTGTCTTGTACTTATACGATGGTAAAACTGTTAGTAGCCAGCGTTATATAGGACATAAGCCGATAACATACAGACAATTCCGTAAGTTAGTGCAACCCGGATGGGACTGCATCATGGTGCCGTGGCTTGGAATGTGGCTCGGTATCGAAACGGATGGCTATACACATTCATAACTCATACCAGAAAGGAACTAAGACAATGACATTCGAAATCGTAAACGACCTAGAAATGCCTAACCGTGCTCGTGGTTCAAGGGATAGCATTTACCCCTTCGAACAGATGGAAGTAGGCAATGCCTTTAAGTTCGAACCAGATGCACTCAAGCGTGTAACTGCTGCCGTATCAGCATACCGGAAGAAAGCAGCAGGCAAGTCCTTCGCTATTCGAAAGATAGACGATAACACCTACGGCTGCTGGAGGGTTGAACCTCAGGCCTGAGCACATAGTCACCTTACACTGTGACACATATCAGATAGGACCCCGGCCATAGTGCCGGGTTTCTTTTTGTCTAATGTCCTGTCTTACCTTTACGTAAGCTCTAGGCCAAAGGCCACCTGCTATGTTTCCCCTCCGGGTGTCCCTCGGATAGGACGCGGCCAAGTCTATAAGAGACATACGTAATCCTCGGACTTACCTTTCTCCTTTCCCTTTGTCCCTTCTCTTGCAGTTAAGTATAAGAAATGTATTGACAAGCTTAGTTCAAGTGTAACACCGGGCTTGACAGGGTGAGACAAATAAAACCAAAAGAATAGACAGTAGGTTTACTAGAGGTTTACTTGCGAGGGGCGGGCACCCCCAGAATTTATATTTAAAAGTTTTCCGCCTACCCCCGTATTTACGAGGGGTATTTTTCAAGTCCTTAAAGATTGGTGAATACCAATCGTACCCCGAGGCTATGCCTCTAAAGATTGATGCTAATCGTATCATATTTCCTAGGTCTATTAAACCTCTTGCTATCTACCTGCAAACCTATTTTCGAAGACAATTTTTACTAAGGAATTTACTATGAGTAATTTATCCCAAAAGACCGCTGAAGAGTCGAAGGAAAACAGTAACCTTGGTGAGTATCTCGTTACTGGTGGTCCCGGACGAGGTAAAGGCTCTAAGAACAAAATTACCAAGACTCTGAAAGAAGCTGTCAAGCTCGCCTTCGATGAAGTCGGTGGTGTTGAGTATCTGGTAGCTGTTGCGAAGGCTGACCCTAAGACCTTTATGCAGATACTCGCTAAGTTGATACCGACTGAAGTCAATTCAGACGTAAAGACGACTATGCGTATCATTACTGGTGTCCAGAGAGAAGCTCCGAAAGATGATTGATAGACTTCGGGCCAAACTTATTCTCACAACTATAGATTTTTCCCTTTTCGCACATCGATACGGACTAATTTAAGAGTACTCTTTGGGTGCTCTAAGGAGCATCTTATTGAGTAATTTAGAACAAGAAGATTTTGAAGATGATGAAGGTGAAGTTACAGAAATAGATTTGGGCTATGTCCCTCGTGACCAATTCCTCACTTTCCACTCTCGTACCAAGCGTTGGGGTTGTATTCTAGCCCATCGTCGTGCTGGCAAGTCTGTCGCCTGTATTGCTGACCTAGTAGACTATGCCTTAGCGAATACTAGGGATTATCCTGCCCCCCGATATGGTTACATAGCTCCTACCTTCGCTCAGGCCAAGGACACAGCATGGGGCTACCTTAAAGAGTTTGCTTCCAAGATACCCGGTACTGAAATCCGAGAGTCAGACCTCTCCTGTATCTTCCCTAACAAGTCTGTTGTTCGCCTATATGGTTCTGACAACTACGACCGTATGCGTGGTATTTATTTCGATGGTGTCATTATCGATGAAGCTGGTGATATTGACCCTCGCGCATGGCCTGAGGTTATTCGACCGGCTCTAGCTGACCGCCAAGGTTGGGCTACGTTCATCGGTACTCCTAAGGGGATGAACTTCTTCTATGACATCTATCAGCAAGCTAAGAATCAGCCTGACCAATGGTTCTCTATAACTCTCAAGGCTTCTGAGACGGGTATCCTTTCTGCTGGCGAGCTACATGACGCTAAGCAGATGATGACTCCAGAACAGTACGAACAGGAGTTTGAATGTTCCTTTTCGGCAGCAATCAAAGGTTCCTACTATGGTTCTCTGATTGAAGCAGCCGATGCTGAAGGCCGTATCACCAAAGTCGCTTATGACAAGGCAGTACCTGTCTATACGTCTTGGGACTTGGGTATCAATGATACTACAGCTATCTGGGTCTTCCAGCTTATCGGTAACGAGAGGCACTATATAAATTATTACGAGAACGCCAACCAAGAGCTTTCTCATTATGTGGACTGGATAAAATCCCTCTCATACTCAATCGAGATGAATTACCTCCCCCACGATGCTGATGCTCGTGAGCTTCAGTCTGGTAAGTCTAGAACACAGTTTCTTAGAGGGCATGGACTCACCTGTCTTGCACTCGAAAAGAGTAAGTCTGTCATAGGCGATATTGAACTAGTACGCACCATGCTGAACCGTTGCTGGTTCGACAAAGACCTATGTCAACGAGGTCTAGAGTGCCTCAAAATGTACCAGTCTCAATACAATGAAAGGATGCAAGTCCTTTCGAACAAGCCATTACACAACTGGGCTTCTAACGGCGCTGACTCGTTCCGCTACTCAGTCGTATCGAATGTAGAGGCTAGGGCCAAGAGAACTAGCTTCTGGGATAATCTAGGCAAGACAAAAAGTAAGTATGTTTCTGGACTGGTATAGTGCTTGGAAAACTTATCCGTAAAATACTAGTCGTATGGGTACTAATAGAACTTCTTACAGCACTAAGACACAACAGGTTCAAGCTTAATTATAAGCTCGTCTATTTGCTCAAGTACCCCAAACATCTCAACCGAGACATAACTCATAACAAGAGCTGCCGATTAGCGGCTTTGCTGAAGTATTTTTCAGGAATTTTTAGAAAGTAATTTTAATGGCTGAGAGAAAGAAACTCACAGAAGATGAGATTGGGAGTCTAGTACAACAGTACGTATCCCGTTCGATAGATTACGATAGGCAAGAGTACCGCTCCAATCGAGTAAAAGCTATTGAGTACGTCCGTGGTGAGCTTCGTGATGTTCCGGCTGACGAAGGTACAAGTCAGATAACATCCTCTGATGTCGGTGACGTTATAGGTTGGATTCTGCCCGGCCTGATGAGAGTCTTCTTCGCAGGAGATAATCTCGTCAATTACGAACCTCATGGCCCAGAGGATGAAGAGTCTTCTGCTCAGGCTAGTGACTACATCAACTACATCCTTACGAACGACCTAGACGGCTATCGTATTTTCAATGGCGTCTTCTATGACTCACTGCTGCATGGCAACGGTGTTGTAAAGCATTGGTGGGAACCGTCTGAAAAAGCCACCGTCCATATCTTCCACAATCTTACAGAAGCGCAGGCAAGCCTTATCCTTTCGGAGGAAGGCGTTGAAGTCCTGGAGCAAGAGGAATTTGAGGAAGTAGTCCAACAGGACGCCCCTGAGAACCCCTTTGGTACTGGTGAACTTCCTGCCGTACCTCCAATGGTAACGACCCTCTACAACCTTAAAATCAAGAAGGTTGAGTCTACAGGCTCGTTGAGGGTTGTCGTAGTTCCCCCGGAAGAGTTTCTTATTGACGCGGTAGCTACTTGTATCGAAGACGCTAAGTTCGTTGCTCAGCGGTCATTCTTGACCCGTTCAGAGCTTATCGAGATGGGCTTTGATGAAGACCTCGTATATTCACTCCCTGCCTTTGGTGGGGATTTGTCGTTTGACCGCGTACAGGTATCTCGTAGGGAGCAAATAGGCTCACTTTGGACATCATCCGGTATCGACAGTTCAACCGATGAAATCGAAATAATCGAAGCCTATGTCAAGTGTGACTATAACGGCGATGGTATTGCTGAAACCATTCAGGTTTTCATGGGTGGTTCAGGGACTAGTCAAGTTCTCGACTGGCAGGAGTGGGAAGGTGACTATCCATTCTCTGACTTTATCGCAGAACCAGTGCCTCACCGTTGGCTTGGTCGTTCGGTATTCAATGAAGTAGAAGATGTTCAGCGAGTGAAGACGGTTCTTATTCGTCAGATGCTCAATAACCTCTATCAGTCGAATATTCCGGACCGTGTTGTAGACGAAGAGCGAATTAATAACCCCGAAGCATTGTATGACCGGGGTATTGGTAACGTTATTCGTGTCAATGGCGACCCCGCTTCCGCTGTTTATACGACCGCAGTGCCTTTTACAGCCGGTGCAGCCCTTCAGGGCCTCCAGTACATGGATGAGGTCGTAGAACGCCGTACAGGGGCCTCCAAGGCCACTATGGCGCTTGATATGGACAGTTTGCAGCATCAGACCGCTACGGCTGTAAACGCCGCTCAGTCGGCTTCCTATTCGAAAATTGAGCTTATCGCTCGTAACTTCGCTGAAATGGGGTTCAAGAGGTTCTTTAAGTGCCTTCTGAAGCTAATCGTTCAAAACCAAGACCGTCCGCGTACCATACGTCTTCGGAACAAGTGGATTGAATATGACCCTCGTGGTTGGAATGCTTCCATGGATGCTTGTGTATCCGTTGGGCTTGGTTCTGGTTCTCGTGACAGAGACCTTATGGGCCTTCAGCAAGTAGCACAGAAGCAAGAGCAGATTCTCCAGCAGCTCGGGCCTAATAACCTAGTCGTCACTATTGATAAATACGTCAATACTCTTCGAAAGATGGTTGAGGTCGCTGGCATTAAAAACTCTGACCAGTTCTTCAATGAAATCTCTCCTGAAGCACTTCAGCAACTGTCACAACCCCAGCAACAGCAGCCAGACCCAGAAATCCAGAAAGCTCAGGCTGAGATGCAGGTGAAGCAGCAGAAAGCACAGTCTGATTTGCAGTTGGCACAAGAGAAGGCGAAAGCCGACTTTGCGCTTGAACAGCAGAAGATGGCAGCTGAGCTACAGGCTGAGCGTGAGCGTAACGCTATGCAAATCCAAGCTATGCGTGAAAAGCACGAGATGGACATGAAAATCGCTCGTGAGAAATCTGCCTTCGAACTTGAGCATAAGAAGGAGGTTTCACTCCTAGAAGCTCAGCTTCGTCGCGAAGAGATGTCTATTGAGGCTGACCTTACTCGTGAAGCTAATGAAATGAAAATCTTACAAGGCGCTCAGGGTGGTTTTGATACCAACATAGTGCGTGCTGACCTAAGCGAATAATCTCAGAAACAACCAATCTCTTTGGAGAAAATATATGCCCATTAATGACCAATATAAATTTGGTGGCCCTTCTGCTCTCGGTGACTACGCTAAGGCTGGTGGTGAGGTAGAAGAGCTTTCTATTACTGCGATTAAGAACGGTAAGTTCGGCTTCTGGTCGGACTATGCCAAGAAGGTTCCAGTCGTGACTATCGATGGTACTCCTGTCGAAACTGGTACTGAAGAAGAGGCCTATGACGGCTTTATAGTATCAGGTGCTGGCGGTGTTGCTCCCTACGTCTACTCCCTCGTTGGTGAATGGCCTGAGGGTATCACTGTGGATGCCGATTCTGGTGAAGTCTCTGGTACTTTTGCTGCTGACTCTGCTGAAACCTATGCAGACCTTTCTGTTCGGGTGACAGACGCTTGGAAGCAGACAGCAGACCTTGCTTCGTTCGATATCGTAGTCGGAGCTGCTTAAGTCTACGAAGTCGCAGACAAGTTAACTAACAATGCCCCTCACGCCTTCTGTCGTCTGAGACACACTTCAGAGTAAGTACACGCGCACCCAGAAGGGCTACTTCCCCTATCTGTCGATAGGCCATAGCTTCCAAGGAAGCGTTATGAGGCCCTGCCTCTTAGGCCGTCAACGCTGCAAAGCAGCTAAGGAGCAAACATGACGACAGATGTACAGAAAAGGGCAGACAGAGCAGAACAACTCTTGAATGACCCTTTGTTGGATGAAGCTTTTAAAAAGGCTGAAGAAGACACTTATAACCAATTACTGAAGCTTCCATTTTGGGCTTCGGATAAGAAGAGGCGGATGCTGATAGACCGGATTAACACCATTAAGGGTGTAAAAGGCTATCTTAGGTCCGTCAAGCTTAATAGCAAAGACACGACTAAGCGTATCGTTGCTTAATGTCTATCTGTATTAAGGATAGATACTCACAACCAATTATTAGATAGGCAATAGACTCTCCTACGACATCAAAGATGTCTAGCAAGGCTTTGTTAAAGCCATAGGGGGAGCAAACTTTACCCTATTGTATTTTTAAAGGAAATTTTATGACTGGCAACAGTACTCCTTCGGGAACTGAGCGTTCAGCAGATACGCTATTAGACGGCTTTCTTGGAATTGACTCTGTAACACATGTAGCAGAGAAAAATGACTTGGAAGAAGATGATATCCTTGAAGCCTTTGATGGTGAAGAGGATTATGAAGAAGATACTGCCCCTGAAGCTGATGAAGCCGATGAGGATGATGACTCCGATGAAGATTCTGAAGATGAGTCACAAGAAGATGATGGTGAGGAGTATTTTGCTGGCAATGACAGTAAGGTAACGCTCCCTGATGGTTCTGTGACGACCGTTGGCGAATTGGTAAGAGGAAATCTCAGGGAAGCAGATTATACCCGGAAGACTCAAGAAATCGCAGCAAACCGTAAGGAACTCGAATCTCGGTCTTCGGCACTAGCGCAACAGGAACAGGTACTAGACTTGGCACTAGAGATTACTCTGGCGTCAATTCCTGATGAACCTTCTCACGAACTGCTTATGACAAACCCTATCGCATACTGGCAACAGAAAGCTGTATTCGACAAGGGGCTGAATGAGGTCGCAAGACTTTTTGATGCTAAGAAGCAGATGGGGGAAGCTCAGGAAGCTCAGAAGACTCAAGCCTTCGCCCAATGGGCAAGTGTAGAGGCAAACCGAGCAGTCGAGATGATGCCTGAACTGAAAAACCCACAGGTCGCTCAGCGGTTTAATAAAGACATTATTGGAGCTGTATCAAAGTATGGATTTGACGAGGAAGACGTGGCTGATATTTTTGACCACCGCTTTCTACTCCTTGCTAGAGACGTAGTTGAATATCAGAAGATAATGGCTAACAAGCCGAAAGCAGTACAGAAGATGAAGGGCAAGCCCCCGCTTAGTCCTACTTCTAAGGGAAGGTCTAATAAGCCTTCTGTGCGTTCTGACCTAGACCGTCTGCGCAAATCTGGGGGCAAAGATAGCGACGCCCTCGATAGAGTCTTGGATAAGTTCCTTTAAGAAACCCTGACTCAAATCTAATAAGTATCCCCTGAGATACATTTCCCGCCAGCTCGAAAGAGTAAGGCACCTAACCATTTTCAAAAATACATTTTAGAAGGAATAACATCATGGCTCAGGTCACTGGTGCTTTTGACACATATGAAGCAGTTGGCAATCGTGAAGAGCTTGCCGAAGCTATTTATCTGATTACTCCTGAAGAGACTCCACTCTCGACCCTGATTGGTCGTGAACCAGTCAAATCAGTACACCCTGAATGGCAGACAGATGTCCTTGCGACTCCCGGTGCTAATGCTGTTCTCGAAGGTAACGAGTGGGCATTTACCGAGTTTGCCGCTACGGCTCGCGTTGGTAACTATACTCAGATTTCTGAGAAAGTTATCTCGGTTACTCGTACGCAGGACAAGACGCTCAAAGCTGGCCGTAAGTCAGAACTGAAGCGTGAACTCCAGAAGAAGGGCAAAGAACTGAAGCGCGATATGGAGCTTGCTCTCCTTTCGAATAAGGCTTCGGTTGCCGGCGCTGCTGGTACAGCTCGTCAGCTTGGCGGTTTCGCTGCTTGGCTTGAAACCAATACGAACCGTGGTGCTACGGGTACGGATGGTGGCTTCAATTCTGGTACAGGCATTGTAGATGCTGCTGGTGCTGGTACTCAGCGTGCATTCATTAAGACTCAACTTGATGATGTATTGATGCAGACGTTTGTTGCCGGTGGCAATCCTACGACTGTCATGCTGTCACCATACGCCAAGACTGTATTCTCTGGCTTCTCCGGTATTGCGGACCTCCGCTCTAATCAGGGCCAGGGTAGCAAGTCTCAGCTTACTATCTTTGCTGGTGCTGACATGTACGTATCGGACTTTGGTGTCCTTGACGTAATCCCTAACCGCGTAATGTCGTACTCGACTGCCGTTGCATCCAACGTCTTGGTTATTGACCCAGACAAGGCTGCTGTTGGTATCTTCGACGACATCCAGATGCATGAAGCTGCTAAGACTGGTGATGCTGAGAACCGTGTTCTGAACGTTGAGTATACGCTCATCATGAAGAACGAGGCAGCTCACGGTGTCGTTGCTGACATCTTCGGTGTTACTTCGGCCAGCTAATGCTAGCAAACGACTAAGAGCGACGGCTCTTTGTTAAGTCCTAGGCCCCTGAGTGATAGTCCACTTGGGGGTCATAGGCACCCTTTTGTTTAGGCTATTTCTCAAAGGATATTTAGATAAAGGAGCCATATAATGGCTATAAGGGCTAAGAAAACTGAGGTCGCTAAGCCGGTTCCACCAACCAAGGCCGTCGAGAAGGTCGAAAAACCTTTCCCGGTTAAGTTGAAAAGAAACTACTTCACCGAAAACGAAAAGCACCTCAAGGGAACGACTATCGTCATCCCAATACATGAAGCTAGAGACTTAGTTCAACAGGAGGTCGCAGAGGTAGATTTTGAAGAGGTTGTGAAACGTTTCTATGACTAAGGATTCTCATTTAAATATTACCAAAGAAGACCTCAAGAGCATGGACCTAGGTGCCTTGGTGGGTAAACGTCTGGTAGCAGATGATACAATTAATGGCATACGGATATATGAATACGAATTTGAGCTTGGCACTGTTCGAAAGACAGAATGGTATGCTGCTAAAGAGTTTATCGACTTCGTAGCCGAAGAGCGCAACAATAATATCGGTAGTAAGTTTACCGATGAGAATGCTGCCATAGGCACCAAGATTGCTTCCATACCTATGCACCTTTGGGCACGAGAGATAGCCCCACGTCAGCGAGACGGAAATCAAGAATCTCTTAGAAAACTTTTGAACAGCGCTGAGTTTAAACCCTTCCGTACGAAGGAGGGTAATATCTAGGACCCCAGGTCCACTGAATACTTTATTCATTTTAGAAAGTAATTTTAATGTCTCTTGAAACATACAGCGATATACTCTCCGCTGTAGGGCGGTTCTCCTACGACAGACAAGACCTTATACCTTTTGCACCAGACTTTATTGACCTTTGTGAGGCTGAAGTAAATCAAGTCCTACGTTGCCGTGAGCAGCTTAAAACCGTCTCCCTGACTCCTGATGTAGACGGTAAGGTTATACTTCCTGATGACTACCTAGAGTTTCGTAGCGTTACGGCTCTGACTAGCCCACGAAAGCGGCTAGATGCTGTCGTTGCTGGTACTGCTGAGAGTATGTATCCCTTTCGATATGCTGGTTCGCCGAGTGTGTTTGTTATCAGCGACGACAATACGGCTCAGGTTCTCCCGCTGACCTCAAGTGATATTGAGTTGCAGTACTACGCTAAGATTCCTGCTCTGACTGAGGTTGCGCCGACTAACTGGCTGCTAAGCAAGTCTCCGACATTGTACCTATACGGTACTATGAAGCACGCAGCTATCTTCATAGGTGACACAGAACGTCTACCCATCTTTGGTGCTCAGTTTTCTGATGCAGTAAGGACGCTCGTTCAAGCAGACAAGAAGGGCAAGTACGGAGAGCGTACAGTCTCCAAAGTCTCCGGGCCTAATCCGTAAATTCCGCTTCGCACATTTTTAAAGATATTTATTTGGAGGCATTATGAGCCTTATTCAGTTCGCTCAATTTGGGCCGGACCGCTCAGATTTTGACCCTAGTTATACCAACACTCTAGAGAACGTCCTTCCGGCTGCTGATAGCTTCCTACCATTTCCCGGCTTTACTCCATTAACTGTACCACTTCCTGACAGGCCCCAAGGCACATTTCTTGCTGTTCAGGGAAATGGTGTCTGGTTGCCTATCGCTGCCACTGGAGAAGCCCTTTATAAGCTGAATTTTACTACACTGGGGTGGGACAATATCTCTGAACTCACACCAGACATAGTTACGAATGGTGGGTTTGGTTCTGACAGTGGTTGGTCAAAAGATACCAATGTTACCATCTCAGGGGGTGCAGCACATTTTACCGCTGTAGCTAATGGAAATGGACTTTCACAAACATTAGCCCTCACTGAGGGTGTTACCTATAAATTGTCATTCAGTGTTATCAACTATTCAGCAGGAAGAATAACTCCTGCACTTACAGGGGGTACTCCTGCACTAGGCACGGTAGTCGATGCTGACGGCATCTATTCGATGCAGATTACTGCCAACTCTGGCAACGTCGAATTGTATTTCATTTCAGGTAACGGGCCTACGACGCTCGATATCGATAGCGTAACTCTTGAGCCTCTGGCTCAGTACCATACGCCAGCTACACAACGCTGGAGCTTTACACAGTATGGAGAGTGGGTCCTTGCCACGAATGGTGTTGACCCTGTTGTCTATCTCGACCTCGACATTCCTACCGCTGTCTTTACTCAACTATCGCCAAATGCGCCAAGAGCTAGGAACATCGATACTGTCGGTGATTTCGTCTTCGTGTCAATGCTTAGTGACTTGGGTGATAAGGCTGCTCAATGGTCTGGTCTGAATGACCCTCTACATTGGACCCCAAACCAAAGGTCTTCTGACTTTCAGGTATTCCCGGATGATGGGGAGATTATGGGTCATGCTTCGTTCGAGAAGGGTATTATTATCTTTCACGAGCACTGCATCCGTGAAGGGGTTCTAGACCTTTCTACGCCTTTGATTTTCCAGTTTCAGAAGACAGTCGAACAGCATGGCACACATGCTAGAGGCTCTATTGTTTCTACTGGTGGTGGTACTTTTTATCTGTCTCAGGATGGTTTCTATAAGTACGCTACTCCTAATCCAATTAAGATTGGTGTCGAACGTGTAGACCGCTTCTTCTTCAATGACTGCGACTTCAACGAGACATATTATATTTATGGCTTTGAAGACCCTGCTAGAGCTTGTGTCTATTGGGCTTATAGGTCCGTTGAAAACCAGTTTGACCAAACCTTTGACCGGCTGCTCTGCTACAACTACGGTATTGACCGTTGGAGTCTCATCAAACCAGATATCATCTTAACGTCAATCTGTGACTCGGTTACTCCCGGCTATACGCTAGAGCTTCTTGATAACGTAGGTAATCTAGATGACCTTCCGTTCTCCTTGGATTCTCGTGCTTGGGCTGGTTCGCTTCCGGTATTTGCTGCATTCGATAATGACAATCGCTTGGGCTTCTTTTCTGGAGACCCTGTAGAAGCAAGGCTTCAAACTGCGGATATTGCACTAAGCCAAGGGCGCAGAACATACGTTAAAGGCTTTACGCCGCTGACGGATGCACAAAAGACTTCAGGCCGTGTAGCAATCAAAGATTTCCCCGGCAAACCTAGAAGTTGGAAGCAGTCTTCGAATAACTCAACCGTCACTGGTACAATACCGGCAAGGGCTTCGGGCCTATTGCATAGGTTTGAACTAACTATTCCTTCTGGTCAGTCTTGGACTCATGTGCATGGAGTTGACGTAGATGGGAACCCTGAGGGTCATAGATAATGTCAAATTTTGCGACTAACCAATGTCGTTCTATTGGTGCCCATCTAACGAATACATCTAACACCACTGTCTTTACGGCTGGTCAGCACACTTACTGCATTGGTATCCGGTGCGTTAATATTACTGGTAGTCCTGCCACAGTCAGTATCACATGGAACTCAACTGCTACTTCTGATGCTTATAAACTAGTACACCAGCAGTCTGTCCCCGGTAACATCTATACGTACTTCCCTCTAGAAGGGTTGGTGCTAGCCAAGGGTGATACAATAAATGTGCAATCTGGCTCTTCCAACGCTATCGACGTCACATTGACGGTAGTCGAGTGGCCGGGACGTTCTGGATAATTCAAAGGATATTATTATTGTCTTACCAAGATTTTACGGATGATATTTCAAGCACTAAGAATACTAATAAACTAACACTCATCAATACGCATACCATGAGTGCTGAGGAAATCAGCCCTTATTGGAATGATATCGTTAGTTGCATCGCTAAGTACTGCGATAAGTTTCCCGATGATGAGACAATAGAGAATGTCATCGGCCAATGCGCTAGAGGCGAAAGACAACTTTGGCTCATAATTGATGAACTAGATAATGTTGTCCTAACTCCTATTACAGAAATTATTACACTGGCTAGTAATGGGAAGAAAATTCTCATGTACGCCCAAGCTGGTGGCTCTCGTATAGAAGATGCTCTTCCACTTATGTCTGAAATAGAAGAGTGGGCTAAGAAAGAGCATGGAGTAACACAAGCTCACTGGTGGGGTCGTAAAGGCTACCGAAAGCTCTTAGGCGATTATGGTTTCAGCGAGAGTATCGTTATATTTAAGAAAGATATTTAGATGTCAAAGAGTTCTAAGACGGAACAAACGAATGAGCCGCCTTCATGGGCAAAGCCCCTACTTAAAGAAGCTGCTGCTGAGGGTATGGACCTCTATAAGCGAGGTATTGGTTATACGCCTTATACAGGCCCAACTCGTACTGGCTTTTCAGATGTATCCCTAGGTGGGATGAATGATGCACTAAAGGCCACTGGTTATACTGGTCCCGCCGTTAGTAATGAGACTTGGCAGAATGCCCCCGGTATTGCCGAAGCTCGTCAGGCTATTGAAGCTCTGAAAGCCAAGAGGGCTGAACAGACATCCCCACGAGATTTGACTCCACAAGTCGTAGAAGGCCCCAACGAGAAGCGTGAACGGCTGCTTTGGGAAGCTCGTCATGGCGAAGGCACATGGGCTGCTGAAAAGGCTCGTAGAGAAGATGAGGCCTACAAGCGTCAACCCCGGATGTCCGGTCGATAATCTGTCTGGCCCGGCAATGCTCCTTCGGAGCTACATTGGCCTATGGCCTAGAAGGAATTTAATATGGCTAATTCTTCAGCCCAAAACAAAACGTCGGCTCAGAACTATTCGACAGGCAATCCAGCTTGGGCCACTCCCGGTACTACACAATACAATAATATGAACCAGCAGCTACAGACAGCTCCTATGAATGTTGCTGCACAGACCTTTCAGAACGGTGGGATGACTCCCGGTTCTCAGACTGCTGCTAACTCTATGTTGCAGATGGGGCAATCTGGCAATCCTTATGCTCAGCAGGGCATTAATACGATTAACAGTACTGTTCCTACGATGCAGAATATAGCTAACAACGCCCAGAATATCGGGCCTATTGATACCTCTGCTTTGCAACAGAACTTCGGTCAAGTCGGTACTCAGTCGTTCGATAACCTTTATAACAATGCAACCAATATAGGCCCGATTGATAAGTCTGCCATGGAGCAGGACTTCGGTCAGGTAGGGGCTGATAACTGGCAGAACATTTATAATACTGCTGGTCAGCCGGGTGCAAATCAACAGTACCTTACGGACTACGCTAACGGCTCGATGCTTCAGAACAACCCTTACCTCGATAAGATGGTTCAGGATGCTCAGAACTCTGTCTTCGATGACACGTCTCGTATGTTCGCGGCTGGTGGCCGTTACGGGAGTGGTATGAACCAAGGTGTGCTCGCTGACAGTCTGGCTAAGACAAGCAATGACCTTCGGTACAACGACTATAACCAACAGGTTCAGAACCAGCTTAATGCTTCCAACGCCATCTCCGGTGAACAGTCCAACCGTCTTGGTATCCAAGGAAATGCTGCCTCTGGTGTTGCTGGAATCGAAAGCACAAACATCGGTAATGCGATGAACCAAGCCAACGCTTTGACTGGCTATAAGGCTCAGGACGTTCAGAACTCGCTGTCTGGGATGGGGCTTGCACTCAATGCTGCCAACAGCAAAGCCAATGCTGAAGGGACAAATATCGGCAATAGCATTAACGTTGCCAATAACCTGACTGGTTACAGGGCGCAGGACGTATCCAACAAACTCTCTGGTATGAATACCGCACTCAATGCTGCTGGTGGAATTGCTAATGCTGGCGCTAATACTGCGTCTATTGGCTCAAATGATTTCCGTGACAAGCTTGCTGCTCTTTCGGGTGGTGCTGGCCTAGAAAATCAGGGCTTCAGTAATACCCTAGGTATGATTTCTGCTCTTCCGACTATCCAAGGTAACAAGACCTACGATGCTGATAAGCAGATGGGTATTGGTAATCAGATTGGTCAGATGTCTCAGGGACAACTTGATGACCTTATCAACCAGTTCTCTCAGTACGACATGCAAGACTGGTCAAGGCTTGGTGGGCTTCTGTCTGCCGGTACTCAGTCTGCTGGTAACTACGGTACTCAAACTAGTACGTCTACTCAACCTATGAATATCCTGGGTGCCCTCGGTACTCTGTTCTCTGGTCTTCCTTCTGGCTCTGATGAGCGCTTGAAGAAGAATGCCAAGAAGGTTGGTAAGACTCCTGCCGGACATAATGTCTACGAATACGAAATGAAGGACGAAGCCCCTAAGGGTCGAGTTGGTATTCTGGGTGTCATGGCACAGGAAGTCGAGAAGAAGCAGCCTGAAGCTGTTGGTAAGTTCAAGCACAAAGGCAAGACCTATAAGTCGGTTGACTATAGCAAGCTTCACTAAACGAGGTAGTACAATATGTCACTTTTTGATTTTCTTTTCACTAAGGATGAAGAGACTCTTCCGGTGAAGAAGACTAAAAATAAGCCTCGTTCTTCTGTAGGTGGTGCTAAGTCTTCTAACCCCGCTACTAAAATAATTGACCCTGACATCTTGGTACAAGAACAGGTGGAAAAAGGTCGTCCTATCGTAGAAGGCTCGAAGGGGCCTTTTATGGCGGACCAGTCTCTCTTGAACGACTATCGTCAGGCTGAAGCTCGTGCTTCTCGTGACTCTGGGTTTGCTAGAGGGAATAACCCTAAAGCTAAAGAGGCTCAGCGTCTTCTTGAAGAGCAAGCCCTATCCGAGCAGATGGAAAAGGAAGAGGAACTTCTTTCTAATCAGCGTCGTGCAGAAGCTCTTGGAAAGATAGCTGGCCTTGACTCTATGGGTCAGTCCTCTGGAGGACTAGGCAATCCATCTGGATACTCTATCGGTCCTGATGATGCTGTCCCTAATGAGTTTGCCAACAAGGTCAATGAGGCTCGTGGGCGTAAGCAGGATAAGATTTCCGAAGCTGCCAAGATTATTGGTCAGGAAGCTGCTAGAAACACTCCGGCTGTTGAACCTGAAGAGCCTAGCATCTGGGACAGAATTTTCGACAGGCTTAAGACTGGTGGTGAGGAAGCTTTCCGTGGGGCTGAAAAGTCTGCTGCTGAAGAGCTTTCTCAAGCTGCTGGTGTTCCCTTTAATCCGGGACGTGGTAGCTCAATCGGAGGTCCAGCTTTGACTCCTGATGGTTCCGCTACTCAGTCTGGTAACAGAGGCATATTCCGTACTAGGGAGGAGCGTAAGCCTTTCGATACGGAAAGTACGTTTGGTGATGACCGCCCTGCGGCCCCAGTTCCTGAGTCTCGTTACCCTTCGGGCCCCTCGCTGCCTGTATCTCCTTCGGGTGATAATCCTAGTACTGGTGCCGTTGCTGGTGGAAATGTTCCAAGTCAAATTGGACCTGTTACCTCACCTCAAGAGGAAATTTCACGTAAGGAACGACTAGCCAAGCTGGATACTATTCTTGGTGGAATGTTTGCTCCAGAGGGAACACCTCAACCTGAGAATGCAAAGATTGGTAACGGGTATTTTCCAGATGCTCCGAAAGTAACTGGTAACGAAAGTTATGCTCCAGTAGCACAACCGGGGTATCTAGATAATGCTCCACAATTCCCTGATGCTCCTAACGCCTCTAACCCTTTTCAGGAAGAGAAGAAGCCTTTCTTTGACCTTTCTGTAATCGGTGCTGCTCTTGGAAATCTTGACCCTAGGTTCCCAACTCAAGGCAACGATATCCTTCAGCGAGTAGATGCCAGACGCAAGCTACAAATGGGCCAGAAAGAACTTCTTGGACAACAGAGGTCAACCTACGACTGGCTAGTCTCACAAGGCAAATCGTCTGCTGAGGCCGAGGCCATGGCTCGTAACCCTGATATACTCAGGGAGTTCATACAGAACGAAGGTCGTAAGGCTGGCAAAGGTTCTGGTGGTGCAGCAGGGGGCTACTTCGCTGGTATCGAGTGGGTTACTGACCCTGAGACTGGTGAAAAGAAACCCTATCAGCGTCGTAAGGATACTGGTCAGTGGGAAGAGGTTGATGTTCCGGGTAATGTCCAGACTCCTGAAGACCAAGAGCGTCTAAAGCGTCAAGGTGGTGCCTACGGTAAAGAGCAGGGTGAATCTCTGATTGGCTTCGATAAGGTCAACAGTGACACAAGTGCTGCTCTGGGTGAGCTGAACGTTCTGGAACAGCATCCGGGCCTAGATGGCTCTACTGGTCTGTTCCAAGGCATGGCCTCTATGCGTGACATCTCTCTTACACCTGAAGGGCGTGATTTCCTTTCGCGTGTAGACAAGGTTGTCAACGGCTCGTTCCTCACGGCGTTTAACTCCCTTCGTGGTGGTGGGCAGATTACCGAAGCAGAAGGTTCTAAGGCTACTGGTGCCCTTCAAAGGCTTCAGGACTTCAGACTCTCACCTTCTGATTGGGTCCAAGCTTTGAACGAATACAAAACTGAAATTATCCGACTCCATAAGATTGCTGCTCGTCGTGCAACGATGTCGCCTGAAGAGGCCCGTCAAGACGCACTCAAGGCCGCTGAGAGTGGTCCTGAGGCAAATAGCAATTCGGTAGCTCCGGGGGCTTCAGCTTCTCAGGGACAGTCTCCTGCGAGAGAGAGTAGTGACCCGCTTGGGATACGCTAATTATTTAAAGGAATTGTCATGACTACAATCGCAGATATTCGTGAAAAGTATCCGCAATACGATGACCTCAGCGATACGCAGTTAGCAGATGCCTTCCATAAGAAATTCTATGCGGATATGCCTAGGGAGGAGTTCGATTTAAAGATTGGACTCTCTCCGGCTGCTAAAGAAACTCAGGCCAGGCTGAAAGGTGACGAGGGCGAATACACTGCCTTCGGTCAGAACTTCGCTGAGGGTGTACCTGTTATTGGTCCTTGGCTTAAAGAACGATACCTTGATGCTGATGCTTGGCTGGATACGCATCTTCCAACTTCTATGGTTGGTAGGGATACGACTGGTCAGTCTTGGGAAGAAGCACGTAAATATAGTGAGGATGCTGGTAAATCGTCTGAGAAATATCATCCTTGGGCTTCAACTGCTGGTGAACTCTCTGGGGCTGCTGCCGGTACTGGTGCTCTTATGGCTCTCCCCGGTGGAGCAGCTGCATTTGGAGCTAGGTCTATTCCCGGACTATCTGGCATTCCGGCCTTCGCTGCTCGTGTAGGCCTAGGTACTACTACAGGCGCAACGTTAGGTGGGGTTGATGCAGCAGCTAGGGATGAAGATGTAGCACAGGGAGCAATGACTGGTGGTGCCTTTGGTGCTGCTGGTCCTGTAATCGGTGCTGCTGCGTCTCCTGCTCTTCAGAAGGTGCTTTCAAAGCTAGGTGTTGCTCCAAGCCGCACTGGTAGTAAGGCTTTATACACTGCCGCTAAAGAGTTTGATGAGGCAGTCGAAGGTAGTAAAATCCCTAGGATTATCGAAGAGAACTTTGGCCGTACCAAAGCTCCACAGAGTCAAAAGATTCAGGAGTATCTGAATACCAACCTTTCGCCTCTGCCAATTAATGAAGACCGTGTGCTTGCAGAGCTAAACAGAATTGCAAGAAATCCCGGTCCCGGTCGTGACCTTATCAAAGAGGTCTATGGGGACTCTGTTTCTCTGTCCAAGAAGGAAGTCAATAAACTGGCTACCGATTGGTTTAAGGCAGCTCCGGGGGACTCACAGGCTGTCAAAAGCCAGAAGCAATTCTTCCATGACAAGCTGATAGATTTCGGTAGTGACCACGACAAGGCCTACAATTTCTTTAGCAAACAAGCAAACCAACGTAAGCTAGATGCACTCTCTAACAATCGTGGTGAGGAGTTTCTGGAACGCCTATGGAGTCCTGCTATTGTAGCAGATGCCAACAAGGGTATGCAGAAGTCTTTGAACGTCGGTCTAAATAGAGAAGCTGCGGCTAAGGTTACGAAGAAAGCACCTGTAGAGATTGGTGGACCTCAAAGTGTTACTAATCGTGCTTGGAATGCGTTTCGTCGTAGGTTAGAAGCTTCTAAAGATGGTCGTAGACCTGATATTGATAAATATCTGGCTGAACTACTTCTCAAGGATAGTGCTACAGCAGGAGGAAAGACATTCTCTGCTGGTACAATCATAGAGGAAATACACAAATCAGTTAAACAAGGCCGACTTCCTAATGACGAAGCTCGGAGATTGATAGCTACTGTTTTACAAGCCAAGGGTACAGATAAAGACTCTACACCAATCGTAGAGAAAGGCATTCTTGCTAGTCTGATACTAGGTAATATCACTAATCGTGCCGGTGGTGCTATTGTTGATATAGCTAACCCATACTAATATTTAAAAATCATATTAATACTAATACTCCGATAGCATTTATTCGGGGTAGGGGAGTCGGAGAGTTTTGCTCCTTTGCTCTTCTGACTCCCTTTTCCTTTTATCTCCGCTTCGCCTCGAAGCATATTACCAAATAATTTTAGAAGGGCCGGTATTTCATGGCTATTAATTCCGTAATCGACGTTGCTAGGTATGTTGCTAGACAGATTGGTGCAGACCCTTTGGATGTCCTTACTGCTATCTCCTATGAGACTGGTGGTACTCTAAACCCTAATCAAAAAGGTCCAACAACCAAGTGGGGTCAACACCGTGGTCTTATCCAGTGGGGTGGTCCTCAGAGAGAAAAGTACCTCAACAATGATATGTCTCTTCCTTCTCAAGCCGAAGGGATGGTCAGGTACTTCCAAGACGCTGGCTTCAAGCCCGGTATGGGCTACAAGGATTTATACTCAGCAATTAACGCTGGCTCAGTAGGCCGTTATAGCGCTTCTGACGAGGCTGCTGGTGGTGCTCCCGGTAGCGTACTCGATAAGGTGAATTCTAGGCAGATGGCTCAACATAGGGCTAAGGCTGCTGAATTAATTGGTGGGAACGCTAGTGTCCCTTCATATGACTATTCCGGGCAGGACAATTCGCCACCTCAGGGTTCTCCTCAGTATGCTGAGTCTAGTCCACCGAGGGATATTCCGGGCTTAGTCCGGTCATTGGCATACGGTAATCAACAAAAGACTTCCGAAGCGGAAGAGAAGCCTCAGGGTGGTATCTTTAATGCCCTCAGTAACCTTGCCCCTACTCAGGAAGCCCCTGAGATAGCTCCTATGCAGAACGGTGCACAAGGACCGCAACTTGCGGAATTTATCAGTCAGTTTCAGCAATCCCGCCAAAAACAAAATCCATTTTCAATTTAAATAATTTTAGGAGCCACAGATGAGTTCTATCTGGGACTGGAGCTTAACTCCATCTAATAACGATACTGCTGATGCTGATGTAAACTGGGTTGAAGGTCAGCTTCCATCTACAGTTAATAATTCTGCTCGTCAGATGATGACTCGTATCAAAGAGCTGCTTAATGACCTCTCTGGTGTGAATTCAAGTACAGGCTCAGCAGGAGCTTATAGTCTTTCTGCCTCATCTTCTTTTGAGACGTTGACTGATGGTTTGATAGTTGCCTTCAAGGCCCATGTTGCTAACACGGCGGCTGCAACAATAAATGTCAATCTCATTGGCTCGAAATCATTGAGACGCCTAAGCCCTACTGGCGATATTCCACTGGTAGCTGGTGATATCTGTGTTGGTGGAATTTATGCCCTCGTGTATTCGAGCACAGCAGCCGGTGGTTCAGGGGGCTGGATAGTCTCTGGCTTCAACCGTGCTAGTGCCGCTGACTTGACAGGGACTATCTCTGATACAGTCCACGGCGAGCGTGCCGGTGGTGCTCTTCACGCCAATGCCACTACGTCTGTTGCTGGCTTTATGAGTTCAGCCGATAAGACCAAACTTGACTCCGGTGGTGTTAATCCTCCGGGAACGATTATCCTCTTCGCTGCCAACACTGTACCTTCGGGCTATTTGAAGTGTAACGGTGCTGCTATATCTCGTGCCACGTATGCAGCTCTCTTCTCTGCTATCTCCACAACCCATGGTGCAGGGGACGGTTCTACGACCTTTAACGTCCCTGACCTTCGTGGTGAGTTCGTTCGTGGTTTTGACGATGGGCGCGGAGTAGATTCGGGACGTGTCTTTGGTTCTGCCCAAGCTGGTGCTTACGAAAGCCATACCCATACTGCAAGCTCTGCTTCTGCCGGTGCCCATACGCATACTGCGAGTACTGCTTCCGCTGGTGCCCATACCCATACGGGTACTGCTGCATCTGACGGTGCTCATACACATACTGGCACAACGGCTTCGTACTCCCATGGCCATACTGGCACTACAGCAGCCGGGGGTGCTCACAACCACACATTCTCAGGCACTACCTCTACTAACGGCAATCATAGCCACTCTATAAGAGAAGGTGGAACCGGGTCTTCGAGCGGTTTTGTGTTTGACGACTCCTCGCCGGGTACGAATGCACCACTTGGGACAAATGATGCTGGTAATCACAACCATACCTTTAGTGGTACGACCTCGACCTCAGCAACTCATACGCATACATTTACGACTTCCTCGGACAGTCATACCCATGCGTTTACAACTGGCTCTGCTGGCGCTCATACCCACGCAGTTACTACGGTTTCTGCCGGGGCACATACTCATACCGTGACCGTCAACTCTGATGGCGCACATACTCATGGCGTCACAGTCAATGCCTCAGGTTCTAGTGAGACACGCCCTCGCAACAAAGCCCTAGTCTACCTCATTAAAACCTAAAGAAAGGGGGAGGTTGTGCCAATTAAAGACATACAATTTAAACCTACTGCCTCTCTCAATGCTCGTACTGTCGTACAAGAGGGTAATAGTCTTGTAGCTGTAGACACTCCTCCGGGAGGACCCTACCAACCCCTAGACTCTGATTTAACTGCTATTGCTGCATTGAGTACGACTATTTACGGTAGGAGCCTCCTGACTCTAGCGAACAACGCAGCACTGGCTACAAGCCTAAATGGAAACTGGCTACCATTGACTGGTGGTACTTTAACAGGTGCTGTCTCTGGTACAGCACTTACACTATCGGGTGCTTTAAATGGTACTTCAGCGACGTTTAGTGGAGCTGTAACAATCCCTGCAACAGGTTTGAGACTAAATGGAAATGTTGGTACTGCTAGAGGTATCCGTTTCCAGACGAGCGGTTCTGACCGTTGGGTACTTTACACTAGTGGGACAGCAGAAAGTGGTTCTGATAACGGTTCCAATCTCGAACTCAACCGGTATAATGATGCTGGTACGTTTCTAGATACTCTGATTTCTATAAATAGAGAAACGGGAAATACATCTCTTAATGGGACTATCCTAGCGAATTACGGACAAATAAGATTCCCTGCTACCCAGAACCCTACGACACAAGTCAATACTCTAGATGACTACGAAGAGGGTACTTGGACGCCTGTAGTTCAGTTTGGCGGAGTCTCGACAGGAATTACTTATAATACGCAGACTGGTGAGTATCAGAAAATTGGTAAGTGGGTATATTTATCTTTTATCATTATATTGACTAATAAAGGTGCTGCTACAGGCAGTATGCTTATAACTGGACTCCCTTTTACGATAGGTAATATTGGTGGAGGTGGTTCTCTTGGAGGAATTTCTCAATTCCAGTCTACAATGACTGGACTGACTTCCGCTCCATTTTATTATGGAACATCTGTAACATTATCAGTATTTCAGTTTGGAGCAACAGGACAGGTCGCTGTGACTAATGCGAATGTCAACAACACGACACGCCTTCAAGGCGTACTTTTTTACCCAAGCACTTCTTAAGAGGATGTAATGTTTGAAGAGAAAACAGAATACGACATTACCGTAAAGCCTACAGGTCATATTGAAGTCCGTCGTTCAGATATTGTCCTTCGGGATAATCAAGAGATTGCTAGGACTTACCATAGGCATGTAGTCACTCCCGGAGATGACGTCTCCGAAGAAGTAGAACAAGTCCAGAATATAGCAGAAGCTGTGTGGACAACTGCCTTGATAGAGGCAGCTAGTCAGCTACAGACACAAGAGCTTTAAAATACCCTTCTTTGTGTATCCATTAGACCCTACAGCGCGTTTCTAGTGCTGATTGGTAACTACCTACCTTAAACTACAAACGCCTCTCTATGACTCATTATGAGTCTTTCTGACACCCCAGTGTCTGCGAGCGATTTCTAACAAACACGTTTTCAAAAATATTTTCAAAGGCGCTAGAGGCCCTGCCTCGGCGTGCTCCAAAGGAGCTTATTATGAACCTCACTCTAGGTGATGCTCAGACGATTATTGCTGAGTGCAAGAAACAAAACCTTCTTCGAAACCAAGCGGCTTATGTTCTCGGTACTGCGTACTGGGAAACAGCCAAGACCTTGAAACCAGTCAAAGAGGCCTACTGGCTATCCGAGACTTGGCGAAAGAATAACCTTCGTTACTATCCGTATTACGGGAGGGGGTACGTACAGCTCACATGGGATTACAACTATGAAAAGTACGGTATTAAAGACGAACCGGATAAGGCCCTAGAGCCTGAACTGGCTGCCTATATTCTGGTAGACGGTATGAAGAATGGTATTTTCACTGGAAAGAAGCTCTCGGATTACATCACCCTTCAAAAATCTGACTTCGTAGGTGCTCGTCCTATCGTAAACGGGACTGATAAAGCTAGGGAGATTGCTGACCTAGCGAAGCAATATGATGCCGACTTGAAAGCAATTGGTTATGGCGAAGAGAAGCCTGAGACCTCCGCTGGAGTCAGTTCTGCCACAGCGTTGCTCGAACTCATTTTTGACCTCATTAAAAAATTTCTAGGCAAGTAATTGCCGGATGTAATCGGAAAGTAGCCCCATGTTTCTAGGTGCCCTTAAACTCATACTGGGCTGGTTCACTGGCGGAACCCTTAGCTCAATTCTCTCTACAATTGATAAGCATATGCAAAACAAGGTGACATCAGAAGAGGTCAAAGCTGACGTTACGAAAACATATGTCGAAGCTCAGGCTCGTTTGCTTGTTGGCCGAACGTGGTGGTTCCAATTGTTTTTCGTCATACCGCTGGGCCTTTGGTGGACCTCTGTGATTATCGATAGCATCTTTATTCACTCGGATTGGTACACCCATAGTACAGCAGCTCTACCAGCCCCTTTGGATACATGGGCGGGGTGGATTATTTCCGCTTTGTTCGTCGTTGACGGTACGAAGGCCCTCTTGGGGAGGTTCGGAAAGTGACACTTACACAAGCAGAACGAATCACTCGCCTTGAAGTCAAAATGGAGGGTATGGAAAAGCAACTCGCTGGTATGGATGAGAAGCTTACAGAACTTCATGGCATCTTCCTTCAGGGGAAGGGTGCTCGGTATACGATTATTGCAGCAGCGGGTATCTTGGGCTTCATAGCCTCGTGGTTCCCGTCACTTCTGCAATACCTTGTCAACATCGCGAAATAATCAAGAAAACACAGCAAGAAACATACTACAGGGTCAACCTAACTTGAGGGAAATTCTTCCTTCAGTCGGTTGGCCCTTTTTTATTCTCAAAATTTCGGGTTGACTTGAGAAGGAATTCCCCTGAAGATTCAGGTGAAGTCATTGGAATACCGGAAGGTGAGCATCTTTCAAGATGCGACAGTGAGCAGATGAAATCTGCGAACAGATGGTGGGCGTGACAGGGATTGAACCTGTGACCCCTACGATGTCAACGTAGTGCTCTCCCGCTGAGCTACACGCCCATCTGCCGGGCGCATACACCATATTGAATTGTGTCCGTCAATAGCTGTTGACGGAACTTATTGGCTTTCTTGCAGGAATGTCAGAATAGCTCAGTGAAGCTAGGCTGCGACGAGCATTTTTTCAATTTCGTTGACGAGATCGCGCAAATGAAAGGGCTTGGACAGCACTTTGGCATCTTTGGGTGCCTTCGAATCAGCATTCAAAGCCACGGCTGCAAAACCTGTGATGAACATGATCTTGAGGTCCGGATCGATTTCAGACGCCCGGCGTGCCAGCTCGATCCCATCCATTTCCGGCATGACGATATCGGTTAGCAGTAATGAGAATGGCTCTTCCCGCAGGCGATCATAGGCACTGGCACCATTATCGAAATGCGTGACATGATAGCCAGCTTTCTCGAGCGCCTTCACAAGAAAGCGCCGCATATCGTTGTCATCTTCTGCAAGAAGTATTCTTTTCATCGGTCCGTCCGAATTATCTAGCGCCGGATCATCCCCAGACCAGCGTTACGTAGAATCTACAAAGCGCTTTTTTGGTAAAGATCACGTGAATGATTTGCTAGAAATAAGGCTGAATGGGGTAAATGTCGAGGTGGCCCAGCGCGGATACAGCATCTTAGCAAAGATCGGCAAATGTTCCGTGCACGATCAATTCCATTACAGGTAAACTTGCTCTAGAGTGCTGCTTGCATAGCCCACAAGTTCAGTAAATAACATCGAAGTGAATGATGACCGTCAATCGCGACTTTCCTGACAGCCCGCCATATGAATTGCGGCAGCCATCCGATCAACGGATACCATTTGTTTTCAACTCACCCCATAGCGGTCGTTTTTATCCGCCGGCATTCATCCAGCAATCGCAACTTGACGCGCATATAATCCGCCGCTCGGAAGATTGCTTTGTAGATCAGTTATTCTCGTCGGCAGTGATGCTCGGTGCGCCATTGATGCTGGCGCATTTCCCACGCGCCTATCTCGACGTCAATCGCGAGCCATATGAACTCGATGCCAAGATGTTCGTGGAGCCTTTGCCGCCTTTTGCAAACGGTCATTCTGCGCGCGTAGCAGGCGGGCTTGGAACAGTACCCCGCCTGGTGGGAGAGGGGCAGGAAATATATGCGCAAAAGTTGCATATCTCCGAGGCGCTAGGTCGTATCGACAGCATCTACAAACCCTATCACGCGATGCTCGGCAATGTGCTTGCCGCAACATATGCGCGCTTTGGTTATGCCGTCCTCGTGGATTGCCACTCAATGCCTGCCAGTATCCGTTTTCCGGAAAGTGGAATGCGGCCCGATTTCATTATTGGCGACCGGTTCGGTACAAGCTGCGCCTCTGAATTGGCAGGAGCCGCCATACAGTTATTGCGCGAAATGGGCTATGTGGTTGCACACAACAAGCCTTATGCCGGAGGGTACATTACCGAGCACTATGGCCGCCCTCTGAAACATTTTCACGCATTGCAGATCGAAGTTAATCGCGGCCTTTATCTGAATGAAAACACCTATGAGAAAAAGCCCGGGTTTGATCAGCTTCAGCGCGATATAGGATTATTTCTTGCGGATTTGGTCTCGCTGCCGGATTTCTATTTCATCGACACTCCGTTGGCAGCGGAGTAGGCCGGTATCAACAGTACAATAAAAAAGACCGCGCGTGAGCGCGGCCTAAGTCTAGGGAGGAAACGCCCAAGGAGGGCATAGACAGGTCACCCCGTCCAATGATCAGTCTATGCTGCATCGCACAAATGTCAAGTCACTTGAGTGATTTTTTGAGCATTCGAAAATATTGCCTAAAAAACATGCATAATTTGCGTGTTTTGATCATAAAAGAGAATATTCCAGTCGTCAGGAGCTGCTTTGGTTATAGATATTACCTTCTTGAAACGAATCGCAGAGGTTGCCGCCGAGCAAACTTTGCCTCGTTTTCGTACCGGATCGCTAGTCGACAACAAGTATCAGACTGGCTTCGATCCGGTGACCGAGGCTGATAGGGAAGCTGAGCGAGCGATCCGTGCCTTGATCAATGCAACCTTTCCCGAACATGGCATTCTTGGGGAAGAATTCGGCGGAGAGAATCTCGATCAGCCGAATATATGGGTCATTGACCCCATTGACGGCACGCGGGCTTTCATTTCCGGATTGCCTGTCTGGGGAACCCTTGCAGGTTTGACGGTCGACGGCGATGCGGTGGCAGGTTTGATGTCACAGCCGTTCACCCAGGAGCTTTTCATGTGTGATGGTGATGCGTCATGGTACGAAGGACCAGAGGGAACGCGCCGTTTGCAAACACGCAAGACGAGTGAACTTGCCGATGCAACGCTTTTCACGACTACCCCCGCGCTTTTTAAGGGCACCCAGCGTGAAGCCTATGACAGAGTTGAGTCGACGGTCCGGCTAGCCCGATATGGTACGGATTGTTATGCTTACGCGATGCTGGCGTCAGGGTTTGTCGATCTGGTGATCGAAACCGGGCTCCATCCTTATGATATTGTTGCTCTTGTTCCGATCATCGAAAAAGCTGGCGGCGTCATTACGACTTGGGACGGCGGACCGGCCGAAAAGGCTGGCGATATCGTTGCCGCAGCGACTCCGGACCTCCATGCCAAGGCATTGGCGATGCTTAATCGGTAAGTTCAGTCTCGTCCGATAATTGTGTCGGTTCGTTGCCGGTTCCCGGGATGAAGGCATCGAACGCAGCGAAGAACTGTTCGCGATAGAAATCTGCCTCCTGCAGTATTTCATGCCTTGCCCCATCAATGGTGAGAAGGGTGGTGTTGCGCAACTGCAGGGCATACCGTTCTATCGCCGGGGTTGAGACAATCCTGTCCGCTCCGGCAGCTATGACCAGCATCGGGAGGCGAATTTTTTCGATGAATTCCGGACGGTTGACCTTGTTGATTGCTTTTGCGGCAGCAAGAATCCAGCTTGCGGTGGGCCCGCCGAGAGCAAGCTCCGGCGATTGTTCAAGCACCTCGCATTGGCGCTTGTAGCGGACAGCATCCGATGTCACCGGATTGTTCTCGAAGGGCTTGGCCTTATATGGCCCGCTCATCATATATGTTCTGCCAAGTCCGACAGACCGCAGGGCATTAGCGACTATCCTGGCCGTCACCCTTTGCAGGCGCGTCATCGGGATATCAAGCAGCGGCGATGTCAGAACCATGCGATGGATTCGATTGGACATGGCAGGCGCTGCAAGCAGCGCGATCAATGCGCCAGTAGAATGGGCAAGAACGTAAAATGGCCCTCTGCAGTCCGGGAGAAGCACTGTCTCGAAAAAGCTTTGGAAGTCAGCAACGTAGTGGTCGAAGCTTCTGATATGACCGCGTGCCGCATCACGCAGAACGCGGCTTGAAGCACCCTGACCGCGCCAATCAAAGGTGGCGACTGTGAATCCCCGCGATGCAATATCCCTGGCGGTTTCGAAGTATTTCTCGATGCACTCGCTACGCCCATGCAGAATGATAACTGTTCCGCGGACATGAGGTGTGCTGGCGGGGATGATCGCGTATCGCAATTGCTTGCGATCCGGCAGATCAAAACTGTCGACGCGGGTACCCGCAGGAATGGGATTGGACGCGGTTTCGACGAGGGATCGGATCATGTGCGTGCCTTAAAGAGCAAGTTGACTCCGTGATAATGCCGCTCCGGCAGAAGGTCAAACGATGCAGAGAAAACAACCAGGACTTGAAATACAGCGAATATAGGGTTTGAAAAGACTTGAAATAAAGATCGACCGGAAACTCTGCCTGAGAGCTTCCGGTCAGTACATTGCGGATGGAAGGGACGTTACATCCGCAATGATTTCGGCTTTATCAGTAGGCCGGATTGATTTCGATGCGGAAGCCCGAGCGATCACGGTCACGATCGCGCCCAACACGGCGAGTTTCGAGAATTTCACCACGGCGGGATACGACGACGATAACCGGATTGCCGCGACGCGAGGCTCTTACGAAATAGCGGCCACGTTCAAAGTTAACATCGCGAACCCTGTAGCCACGGCGTTCAAGCATGCGGGTAACGTCGCGTGGGCCAAAGCGTTCGCGGCGGTCTTCGCGCCAGTCACGGCGATCACGATCAAAACGGCCGCGATCCTGAATGAAGTAGCCGTCCGGCTCATCCTGCTCCAGATAGATGGCAGGTGCGTTATCGCGATAATAACGTTCCTGAGCGACTGCCGAAGAGGCGAAACCAGTGATCAAAAGTGCAGCGGCAGTAAGCGCGAAAAGAGGTCTCTTCATTGTCCTATCCTTTGTATGCCGAACTGTATGCGGCCATGAATGCTGTTATAAATTCATTGAGGTGAACGTATTCCGAAGATGATGTTCATTTTGCGTTCATTGAACGGTACGGATCGATGAAAAACCGGTCTTGAAACCACGGATCGCGCTTACCAAATAAGCTTTGCAGCCGCCATATCGGGGCTGTTGGTTCAAAGGGATTTGCCAAATCGGGGATTTCGTCACGAATCAGAAACGCGAACATTGTCGCTCTAAAGGAGGGCTTACCCATGCGTCACGTTGATTTTTCACCACTCTACCGTTCAACCGTCGGTTTTGACCGGCTTTTCACCATTCTCGACAGTTTGGCACAGCCAGATGGTGCCCAGACATATCCGCCCTATAACATTGAGCGGACAGGCGAGAATACCTATCGCATCACCATGGCAGTTGCCGGATTCTCTGAAGATGAAATCCAGATTGAAGCCCATCGCAATCAGCTCAAGGTGACGGGCGAAAAGGCTGCCGAAAAGTCGGAGGGCGCTGAAACGCTCTATCGCGGAATTGCTTCGCGAGCATTCGAACGCCGCTTCCATCTTGCCGATTTCGTCGAGGTTAATGGTGCCAGCCTGAAAAATGGCTTGCTGCACATTGATCTCAAGCGCGAAATTCCGGAAGAGATGAAGCCGCGCAAGATCGCAGTCACGGCTTTATCTGACAATGAAGCCAAGCAGATCGAAGCAAAAGCTACGAACTAAGCGATAGGTAATGAGTGAAGAAGGCGGCGCAGAAATGCGCCGCTTTTTTATGCGATCAGATCACCAAATCGGCTGACTTCTTCCTGTGTCGTTGCGAAGCTTGTGACCAGTCGAATCAACGTTTCATTTTCGGTAATCAATTTTGCTTCGTTGTGGGGCGGCTTCCACTCATAGAAAATAGCTCCACTTGCCTGCAAACCGGCAATATTATCTTTGGAAACGATAGCGAAAACTTCGTTTGCACGTGGCTCCCAAGCCAGTTTCAATTTTTTCGAGGCGGTAATCTGCTCTGAAAGTGCTCTTGCCATGCCGTTGGCATGGCTTGCCAGTTCCAACCATAGTCCGTCAGCAAAATAAGCTTCGAACTGCGCTGCTACAAACCGCGATTTTGAGAAAAGCTGGGCGGATCTCTTGCGGATGTAAGGCAGTTCTTTTGCCTGATCCGGATTCATGAACACCAAAGCCTCGGCGCACCAGCAGCCATTTTTGGTTCCTCCGAAGGAGAGAATGTCGATGCCCTGCCGCCACGTCATGTCCGCAGGAGTGCAGCCAAGGGTCACCAGAGCATTGGCAAATCGTGCACCGTCCATGTGGAGTGGCAAGCCATTGTCTTTGCACAGTGCAGAGATTGCCGCGATGTCACTCAATTCATAGAGTGTGCCGATCTCGGTGGACTGCGTGATAGAAACGCCCGAAGGCTGGCCCGCATGAACATTGCCGGGAGCGAAACCCTTGATCGCTGCTTTTAGATTGTTGATATCAATACGCCCGGTTGGGCCATCCACCGGCTGCAAACGGCCTCCAGCAGAGAGAAAACCGGGAGCCCCACCTTCGTCATCAATCACATGAGCTTCACGATGTGCAAACGTAACGCCTCCTGGCTTGCCAATGGCGGCTTGAGCCAGCGAATTGGCAGCAGTCCCCGTTCCAACAAAGAAAACGGCGACTTCGCGCTCGAATATGGTGTTGAATGTCTCATCCACGGTGCGGTCAAGCGTGCTGGTACCGTAGGCTGAGGCAAAGCCATCAGAATGCCGGTTGAGATTCTCTGCAATTTTGGGGTGGGCGCCGGCCCAGTTATCGGACGCAAAGTGCATGAATCTTACCTCTGTTCAGGATGAATGAGCAGAGGCTTACGCCTTTCAAAGCGCGCTGGAAAGCGGCCTCCCGCGATAAAGCCGGATGAAGTAACTACTTAGTTGGTGATTTTTAGCGGAAAATCCTGCTTCCGTAACTAATGTGACCAAATTGACAATTTGACGCAATCTTCTTTCGCGGATTGATGTTATTTTTTGCTTTTCCATCTTGTTTGTTTGGAATTATTCTGGCATACGCTAATACGACAGCAATGCTGTCCTATTTGTGGGGGCTGAGGATTTAGGACGGCAAGCTTGGCTTTCGTCCTCCTTGAGGTGCCCGCAATCTTATAATCGGAAGATATGCCGCATGAAGCGGGGCGTGAATTATGCTATTCCGTCCCTAAGAGATAAGACCGCCCTGCGAGGGCATGAATTGGAGGAATTGACGATGTCGGATTTGACGCCATCTGTAACGACTGAACTCGCTCAGGCCGTACAGAATCGTGCGGTCAAAACCAATAAATTGTCAGGTTTTCCCAAAGCTCAAGGTCTTTATGATCCGCGCAACGAACATGATGCGTGTGGTGTGGGCTTCGTTGCCCATATGAAGGGCGAGAAGTCCCGCAAAATCATCGAAGACGGACTTTTCATGCTTGAAAACCTTACCCATCGCGGCGCTGTCGGTGCCGATCCTTTGATGGGTGATGGTGCTGGTATGCTGGTGCAGATTCCAGACGCATTTTTCCGTGCCGAGTGGGCCGAAAAGGGCGTCGAGCTTCCTGCCGTAAACCAATATGCCGTTGGCTATTTCTTCATGCCGCAGGACCCGGAAGAGCGTGCTCATATTGAGCAGGTCGTCGCTGAGGTTATTGCTTCGGAAGGCCAGACTCTGATCGGCTTCCGTGACGTGCCAGTTGACAACTCTTCGCTGTCAAAGGCTCCGCATATTGCTGCGACCGAGCCCTTTCATCGTCAGGTGTTCATAGGGCGTAACCCTAACATTGAATCCGACGAAGACTTCGAAGGTCGTCTTTTCGTCCTGCGCAAGGTGATCTCAAACCGCATCTATAAGGAGAATGGCGACAAAGAGAGCGATTTCTATGTTGTCTCCATGTCGGCGCGGACGATTGTCTATAAGGGTATGTTCCTCGCTTATCAGGTCGGTGCCTACTACAAGGATCTAAAGGATCCGCGTTTTGTCAGTGCCGTTGCCCTCGTGCATCAGCGCTTCTCGACCAACACATTCCCATCGTGGAAGCTTGCGCATCCCTATCGCATGGTTGCGCATAACGGCGAAATCAACACATTGCGCGGCAACGTCAACTGGATGGCTGCTCGGCAAGCCTCGGTCGACTCCGAGTTTTTTGGCAACGACATTTCCAAGCTTTGGCCAATCTCATATGAAGGCCAGTCGGATACAGCTTGCTTCGACAATGCTTTGGAGTTCCTGTTTCAGGGCGGGTATTCGCTTGCTCATGCGATGATGATGCTGATCCCTGAGGCATGGTCCGGCAACAAGCTGATAGCGGACGACCGCAAGGCTTTTTACGAATATCACGCGGCCCTGATGGAGCCATGGGACGGGCCAGCTGCCGTTGCCTTTACAGATGGCCGCCAGATCGGCGCAACGCTGGACCGTAACGGTCTGCGTCCAGCCCGCTATCTCGTCACGGACGATGATTTTGTCGTCATGGCATCAGAAGCGGGCGTGCTTCCGGTTCCAGAGGAAAAGATCGTCAAGAAATGGCGTCTGCAGCCCGGTCGCATGCTGCTCATTGATATGGAAAAGGGTGAGATTGTTTCGGATGATACGATCAAGTCCGAGATCGCAAATCGCCATCCATACAAGCAGTGGCTCAAGAACACACAGCTGATCCTGGAAGAATTGAGCCCGGTTGAACCACGCGCATTGCGCAAGGACGTCAGCCTTCTCGATCGTCAACAGGCATTCGGGTATACGCAGGAAGATACACGCATTCTGATGTCGCCAATGGCGACGACAGGTCAGGAAGCTATTGGCTCGATGGGTACGGATACGCCTATTTCGGCAATGTCTGACAAGTCGAAGATGCTTTATACCTACTTCAAGCAGAATTTCGCGCAGGTCACGAATCCGCCGATTGATCCAATTCGCGAAGAGCTGGTGATGAGCCTTGTTTCATTCATTGGTCCACGCCCGAACCTTTTCGATCTGGTTGGCACATCGCGGCGCAAGCGGCTGGAAGTCCGCCAGCCGATCCTGACCAATGGCGATCTGGAGAAAATCCGCTCAATCGGTCATACGGAAGACCGTTTCGACACGAAGACTCTCGATACAGCTTACGCTGTTGAAGAGGGCGCAGCCGGAATGGCTGGTGCTGTCGAGCGGCTTTGTGACCGTGCGGAAGCTGCAGTTCACGGTGGTTATAACATCATCATTCTGTCTGACCGGCAGGTTGGGCCGGATCGCATTCCGATCCCGGCACTTCTCGCGACGGCTGCCGTTCATCATCACCTTATCCGCAAAGGTCTGCGGACCTCGGTTGGTCTGGTGGTTGAATCGGGTGAGCCGCGCGAAGTGCATCATTTCTGCTGCCTTGCAGGCTATGGTGCGGAAGCAATCAACCCTTATCTGGCGTTCGACACATTGCTCGAAATGCACAAGCGGGGCGAGTTCCCGCCGGAAGTGGACGCGAAGGAAGTCGTATCGCGCTATATGAAGTCGATCGGCAAGGGCATTCTCAAGGTCATGTCGAAGATGGGTATCTCGACCTATCAGTCATATTGCGGTGCGCAGATTTTCGACGCTGTGGGCTTGAAGTCGGAGTTCGTTGACCGCTTCTTCTTCGGCACGGCAACCATGATCGAAGGTGTCGGTCTCGAGGAAATCGCTGAAGAAACTGTTCGGCGCCATCGCGATGCTTTCGGCAATGATCCTGTGTTGTTGAATACGCTGGAGGTTGGCGGTGAGTATGCTTACCGCATGCGTGGCGAAGCACATCTTTGGTCGCCGGACGCTGTTGCAAAACTCCAGCATGCCGTTCGTACGGACTCGGCAAGCACCTTCAAGGAGTATTCCGATCTGGTGAACAGCCAGTCGGCACGAGCCAAGACCATTCGCGGCCTGTTCAACATAAAGATGGCGAACGATACAGGGCGCAAGCCTGTATCTATAGACGATGTTGAACCAGCCAAGGAGATCGTCAAGCGGTTCTCAACGGGCGCGATGTCATTCGGGTCGATCAGCCGCGAGGCTCACACAACGCTGGCCGTTGCGATGAACCGCATCGGCGGCAAGTCCAACACGGGCGAGGGCGGCGAAGAGCCGGATCGCTTCTATCCACTGCCAGATGGCAAGCCAAACCCCGAACGTTCTGCGATCAAGCAGGTGGCATCGGGTCGTTTTGGCGTGACGACGGAATACCTCGTCAATTCCGACATGATGCAGATCAAGGTTGCCCAAGGTGCAAAGCCGGGCGAAGGTGGTCAGTTGCCGGGCCATAAGGTTGACGCCACGGTTGCCAAGACCCGGCATTCGACCCCGGGCGTTGGTCTCATTTCGCCGCCGCCGCATCACGATATTTATTCAATCGAAGATCTGGCGCAGCTGATCTATGACTTGAAGAACGTAAATCCGGAAGCCGATGTTTCCGTTAAGCTCGTATCGGAAGTCGGGGTCGGCACGGTTGCCGCCGGTGTTGCCAAGGCACGCGCAGACCATATTACCATTTCCGGTTACGATGGCGGGACCGGTGCATCGCCGCTGACATCGCTCAAGCATGCGGGCAGTCCATGGGAAATGGGCTTGGCTGAAACTCAGCAAACGCTGGTTCTCAACGGCCTTCGCTCGCGTATAGCCTTGCAGGTAGATGGCGGCTTGCGCACTGGCCGGGATGTGATTATCGGTGCACTATTGGGCGCTGATGAGTTTGGTTTCTCTACCGCACCATTGATCGCAGCGGGCTGCATCATGATGCGCAAGTGTCACCTGAACACCTGTCCTGTTGGTGTTGCGACACAGGACCCTGTTTTGCGGAAGCGCTTCAAAGGCACACCGGAACATGTGATCAACTTCTTCTTCTATATGGCGGAAGAGGTTCGAGAGTTCCTCGCTGAAATGGGTTACACGCGGTTTGAAGAGATTGTCGGAAAAGCCGAACTTCTCGAAAAGCGCGAGATGATTGATCATTGGAAGGCCAAGGGGCTCGATTTCAGTCGCATATTCCACAAACCGGAAGCACCTGAAGAAAAGACCCGTTGGACCGAGCTTCAGAACCATCCGATTTTCGATGTTCTCGACCGCAAGCTGATTGAGCAGGCGCAACCGGCTTTGGAAAGCAAGCTGCCGGTGAAGATCGAAATGGACATCAAGAATGTCGATCGTTCTGCGGGCGCAATGCTTTCTGGTGAAGTTGCCAAGCGCTACAGGCACAAGGGCCTGAAGGAAGACACTATCTCGGTGAAGTTCACGGGAACGGCCGGACAGTCTTTCGGCGCATTCCTCGCACGCGGCATCTCGTTTGATCTGATCGGCGATGGCAATGACTATGTAGGCAAGGGCCTATGCGGTGGACGCATTGTTATTCGCCCGCCTGAAAACACGAAAATAGTGCCGGAAGAGTCGATTATAGTTGGCAATACCGTGCTTTACGGAGCTATCGAAGGCGAAGCCTATTTCCGCGGTGTTGCCGGTGAACGTTTCGCTGTGCGTAACTCGGGTGCGATTGCCGTTGTCGAGGGCACAGGCGATCACGGCTGCGAATACATGACCGGCGGTGTCGTCGTCGTCATCGGTCAAACCGGACGCAACTTTGCAGCCGGTATGTCCGGCGGTGTTGCCTATGTGCTTGATGAAGCTGGTGATTTTGCCCAACGCTGCAACATGGCGATGGTCGAATTGGAGCCGGTTCCGGAAGAAGACGACATCCTTGAGAAGCTGCATCACCATGGTGGTGATCTGGCCCACAAAGGACGTGTCGATGTTTCAGCGAATATGACACGGCATGACGAGGAGCGTCTGGTTCAACTGATTTCGAACCACATGCACTACACGGGTTCAAGCCGCGCGAAGGAAATTCTCGATAACTGGGAGACCTTCAGGCCGAAATTCGTAAAAGTGATGCCGGTAGAATACCGACGCGCGCTCGAAGACATGGAGCGTATGCGGATGGGTGTCGCAGCCGAATAATTTCAATGCCTTGGCTTCGAGCGTCTTCACGATGCTCGGCCAAGGTCCAATGCTGCCCATCGATTTAAATCGATATGGGTGGCCCTCCGAGAGGCGAGGGGAGAAGTTTTATGGGTAAGGTTACAGGTTTTCTTGAGATAGACCGGCAGGTTGGCAAGTATCAGCCGGCATCGGATCGTATTCGCCACTTCAGGGAGTTCACAATTCCCATGACCGATGGCGAGGTCAAAAAGCAGGCCGCGCGCTGCATGGATTGCGGCATCCCGTTTTGTCATGGCCCAACGGGTTGTCCGGTTCATAACCAAATCCCGGACTGGAACGATCTCGTCTATAATGACAACTGGGATGAGGCGATCCGTAACCTGCATTCGACCAATAATTTCCCTGAATTTACAGGGAGAATCTGCCCTGCACCTTGCGAAGAAGCTTGTACGCTGAACCTTGAGGACGTTCCGGTTTCGATCAAGACAGTCGAGCAGGCGATTGCAGACAAGGCCTATGAAACCGGATTTATCATTCCACAGCCAGCGGCTTCAAAGACCGGCAAGAATGTTGCTGTGATCGGTTCCGGACCAGCGGGAATGGCGGCGGCGCAACAGTTGGGTCGTGCCGGACATGAGGTTCATGTCTACGAACGCGAAAGCAGGCCGGGCGGTTTGCTGCGTTATGGCATTCCGGATTTCAAGATGGAGAAGCACTTCATCGACCGCCGGGTCAGCCAGATGGAAGGGGAAGGCGTCACATTTTTCTGTGGCGTCAATGTCGGAATTGATAAGCCAATTCAAGAGCTTATCGATAGCTATGATGCGGTTTTGTATTGTGGTGGGGCTGAAACGCCGCGTCCTGCAGGTATACCGGGCGCGGATTTTGAAGGCGTGCACGATGCAATGCACTATCTGGTACAGCAGAACCGCCGCGTAGGCCGCGAGAACATCGAGTCCGTTGCCTGGAAGAGCGACTCGATTGTAGCGTCAGGAAAGCACGTTGTGGTTGTCGGTGGTGGTGATACGGCATCCGACTGCGTGGGTACGGCGTTCCGTCAGGGTGCAGTTAAAGTTACCCAGCTCGACATTCGCCCTCAGCCTCCGGAGAAGGAAGACAAGCTTAGCGTCTGGCCTTACTGGGCGACAAAAATGCGCACATCTTCATCGCAAGCCGAAGGGGCGACCCGCGAATTTCAGGTGGCGACGCTTGAATTCATTGGAGAAAATGGCGAGCTGACGCATGTGAAGTGTTGCGAAGTCGACGAGGCGCGCAAGCCAATTGCCGGGACAGAATTCTTCATCAAGGCTGATCTTGCCTTTATTGCCATCGGCTTTTCCGGCCCGTTCGAAGACGGGATCGTCAAGGAACTTTCCGGATCGCTGGAGATGAAGGCTGATCGTCGCGGCAACCGTTCGGTTGTAGCGGATGACGTGGAATATCGCACGAGTGTCGACAAGCTTTTCACGGCTGGCGACGTGCGGCGCGGCCAGTCTCTGGTCGTTTGGGCGATCCGCGAAGGGCGTCAGGCGGCAGCCTCGATAGATGCGGCTTTGATGGGAGCGACAGTCCTGCCTCGATAGATATTTCTACCGCGCGCAACCAAATTGCACGCGGTGGTTACAAATTTGCTGCAAAAATCGATCATTTTGCTGCGACATTCAGGGATTTTGCTCTGTAATCTTCGCCATCCTGATCAATGGTGTCTGAGTTACCGTTTTTTCCGGTTTCATCGAAGCTGGTCTCTGAGCAACGATAATACTTTTCTGATGGGCGCTGCTCGCCACGAGTTGCAAATCGCTGATTGAGAAATCAAAGGTTGAGCAAGCGCGGAATTGCCTACGATAAACTGATCGCGGCTGCGCTTCGCGATATTGCGCGCTCATGGTGCAATTCAATTTACCCAAGATACAGGACAGAGCCGTGAGATGATCGACATGGGCTGCGGCTTGGTGACAATCCGACGCTCGATACCATGAGCAAGCTAGTCAAAGCTCTCGGATTACGACTTTCTCTTGCCGCAGTTCCAACGCCTTGTTAATCCGAACTTTACCATTTGAGCATTGCAGCTAAGCAGTGTTGGATCGACACCCACTTAAACCGCTACTTCGCAGGTTTCGGCCAGGAGAAGTCGTTAGCGCGGCCGGGCTGGCTTGCCGGTGCAATGCCTTGGTTGACGAGAAGATCGCGGGCTGATTTCTCGGCAGCGGGAACCGCTCGCGCGGGCGCACCAAGCAAGTCCGTGCCACCATCAAGTTCAGGGTCATTCAGGCTGATCGGAGCCAGCCGGTCAACTTTTACTGGCCCGGATGGCGTTTCGGGTAGCGCCTGCACCGGAGCGCCCGGCTTTATCGCAGCAATGTCCGGCGAGGTTGCCGCGCCAAGCAACTGGCGCAGCGGCTTCTCGACATAGAAGGCGATCTTGCGCTTGCCTGCGGCGGTAAGTCCGATACCGTCATTGTTACGCAAGCGCGCTGTCTGTCCCGACATGTCAAATCCGGTCAGGGTGAAGGTGCCGCTTTGATCGACAAATCCATCCCATACATCGACAAATGAACCTTCAGCCTTTTCAGCGGCATTGCGATAAAGCTCGTTGAAAGCCAGAACATCGTTCGTCATGCTTTTGGTCTTGAAGGCCGGTTGCCCGACCCAGACGACCGGCTGTCCGGTTTTCTTTACGGTATCAAGAAATGCGCTGAGCCGTGCCTGATATTCCTTTGACCATTCTTCACTTAAAAGTGGCTTACCCTTGGCCTCGGACTGAACACCGGTAAATGGCTGGCGGTCATTTGCCCCTGCCATGACGACCACCACGGAAGGTTTTTCCGTTTCGATCAAGCTGCCAATGGTCGCCGGCCAATCAAGATGGTCATCGCGTACAAAACCGGATGAGCCATCGGCTTTGTCGATAACCCGCACTCCCGGACTATCGATGAACGCCGCATCCAGACCTTCGGCAAGGCCGCTTGCCATGAAGTCACCAACAACCAGAACAGTCTTGGCATCCGGCAACTTGGCGGGAATTGCCGGTTCGGCGGTCGCTGCGGGTGTCGGCCCGGCCTGTGGCCCTGCCGGTGAGGTTTTGGGGCGTGTCCGTTTTGCGGGCCGGGTTCTCGGCTCGGGGCGCGTTCTCCGGCCATCGTCAATCAGGCGGTCCGTATCCTCGCGGTAAATCTCGCGGCGCCCCATCAGCATATCGAGCAAAGTGCGCGCGGACGCAGTTTCGGTGAAAACCAGAATGGCAGGCAATGTGAGAATGATAGAAAGACGAACGATACGATGATGAAAGATATTCTTACAGATGAACTGTGCGTGGTTCGACAAGCTCACCATGAGGAAGGTTGTAGGGCTGCATGCGGGAGTTGCACTGAGAGGCGTATCCAGACTGCATGAGGGAGCTGAATTGTCACAATCGTCTCCAACGTCTGTCGTGATAACTCGTTGCAAAACGCTTCGTCCCTCATGGTGAGCTTGTCGAACCACGCACCAGTCCGGCAAGCGAATTGACTTACTTCTTGCGCAGGATCGTCAGCACTTCCTTGCTCGGATGCCCATCAGGGTCCATGCCCATGCGGGTCTGGAACGCCTGAATGGCATTGCGCGAACCGCTACCGATCTTGCCATCTACCTTGCCGTCATAATAGCCGAGTTCGGTCAAATGATGTTGAAGTTCTTCGCGCTCCTTCATTGTGATTGGCGTAAAAGGGCGGTTCCAGTCTTGACGCAGGCCTGCGGAACCGGCGATCTGGTCTGCCAGAAGTCCTACACCAAGCGCATATTTATCGGCGTTATTGTAATTCTTCAGGACAAAGAAGTTCTTGGTCATAAGGAACGATGGCCCCTGACGTCCATCCGGCACTTTAAGCGTTGCCTTGATGCTGCCATTGGGGAAGGCCTTGCCATTGGCGCGGACAACCCCAAGGTTCTGCCATTCAGCAATTGTTTTTGAGCCTGCAGGGAATTTACGCCCGGCAGGCAGAACAACCTCGTAGCCCCATGTTTGGCCGGACTGCCAGCCATTCTTGCGCAGAAGATTGGCGGCTGTTGCCAGGGCATCAGGTATCGAATTCCAGATGTCGCGCTTGCCATTGCCATCCATATCGACGGCATAGGCCAGATAGCTGGTTGGAATGAACTGGGTATGGCCAAGTGCACCTGCCCACGAGCCGGTCAGATGGCTCCGGTCGATATCGCCGGTCTGAAGAATTTTCATGGCGGCGATCAGCTGGGTGCGGCCAAACTTTGCGCGGCGTGGATCGGCATAAGCGAGGGTGGCGAGCGAGCGGACAGCATCGCGCATCACGTCATCGCGTTTCATGATCTCGCCGTAGTTGGTTTCCATCGACCAGATGGCCAGAAGAATATTGCGGTCAACACCAAAGGATTTTTCGATGGCGCCGAGCCAGCGGCTATATTTCTTTGCCATTTCGCGGCCGGTCGCGACAGAATTCTCGTTGACGCGATTGTCGATATAATCCCATACCGGCGCGGTAAATTCCGGCTGGAACTTGGCTTTTTCCAGCACTTCGGGATCAATTTCGGTGACACCGGCAAAAGCACGCTTATAGGTCGCTGCGGAAATGCCGCTGGCCATCGCAGTAGCCCGGAATTCAACAATCCAGTTTTGGAACTTTGCATCGGCCGCGGCATTGTTGACGTTCAGTGACAGCGCAAGGCCTGCCGCTGCCGCAATCATATATAGACGTTTGGATAATGCCGACGAAACTTCAATCATGTTATGCCCTCGAATGTGTTTCCACAGGTTCAGACGATAATATTTGCATGCCAAAGTTAGGAATTAGTTTACCATGCCTATTCCAGTGCTCACATTAACATCAGCAAAGAATATTTATTTTACAGGCCTGTGCATTTTCGTTCTTTGAGGCCAGATTGTCTAGAACCCGCCCAAAAACCGGAATCGGTATTTGGAAATTATATCAAAATTTGAATTGTTACTGCGGCTTTTGTGAGTTCACGGCGACAATTACCGGTTTAACCAAGTTATCGCATACAACACTAACGAGGTACTGATGACGACACTGAAGAAAATTCGCAAGGCCGTCTTTCCAGTTGCGGGTTTTGGAACCCGCGTTCTTCCAGCCACGAAATCCATTCCCAAGGAAATGCTGACCGTTGTAGACAAGCCGGTCATTCAATATGTGGTCGATGAAGCGCGCGAAGCCGGCATCGAACACTTCATTTTTGTAACGGGACGCAACAAGGCTGTCATCGAAGACTATTTCGATGCGCAGTATGAGCTTTATTCCTCGCTGACAGAGCGCGGCAAAACCGCGTTGCTGGAAGAGTTGCAGAGCATTCAGCCTCGCCCGGGTACCACGAGCTTTACCCGCCAGCAGGTGCCGATGGGGCTTGGCCACGCCGTATGGTGCGCACGCGATATCGTGGGGGATGAGCCGTTTGCGCTGCTCCTGCCGGATATGATCATGCAGCCGGAGAAAAATGGCTGCCTCGCCGATATGGTGGAGCTTTACAACCAGTCCGGCGGCAATGTCGTGGCGGTGCAGGAATGTGATCCGGCCGAAACACATAAATACGGTATCGTCGGCCAGGGCAAACCTGTCGGCAAGGGTTTCGAATTGACGGAAATGGTGGAGAAGCCTGCCAAAGGCACCGCACCGTCAAACCTTTATATCAATGGCCGCTATATTCTGCAGCCGGAGATTTTCGGCATTCTTGAAAATCAGGAACGCGGTGCGGGAAATGAAATCCAGCTCACCGATGCCATGCTGAAACTGACCAAGGAGCAGGACTTCTTCGGCTATCACTTCAAGGGCCGCACCTATGACACCGGCTCCAAGGAAGGTTTTGTCGAAGCCAATGTGGCCTTCGCGCTGTGGCGTGAAGATATCCGCAATGGCGTGTTCGACAATATCGGCAATATGCTGAAGACGATCAAGCCAAAGGGCCAGTGATTGCGGTCTAATACACCTTTCCGTCATCCTCGGGCTTGACCCGAGGATTCAATGTGCTTGCCGGTTGATTAATGAGTTTACGCTGACTGCTTCAAAGGCTCAGCGTGGTTCGACGGGGCTCACCATGAGGAAGGTGGGTTGATTGCAGGTTATTGCGGCCCTCGCACCTTCCTCATGGTGAGCCCTCCTGAGTTTGCCGAAGGGCGAACCACGCACTTGTTCAATGCAATACTTCTGTACTACCGCTGTAATGTCACACCGACATAGATGCTGGTTTCATCGGTATTGCGTGAATCGACGTCGCTGCGAACCAGCTGGTGACGGGCGCTGACATCCAGACCGACAAAACGGTTGAACCAGTATGTCGCGCCGATTTCCGCACCAAATCCCTTGTCCAGTCCGGTATCGTCCTTGTTGTCACGCAAGGATGCAATCAGCTTTGCATTGAGGTCGAGATTGGCCCGGACCTGCCGCTTGATGCCAACCGTCCCCTCATAATACACCGAGCCGCTTTCTCCAGGAGCAGTGGCGCCCTCAACACGGGTCAGCAGGCCAATATCGACATCGGTTCCACGCTGCGGCGACCATTTGATTGCCGCATCGGCGCTGAGACCTTCAACTGCCTTCAGCCGGTCGTCATCTATGCTCTGGCGAAGATAACCGACGGCGAACTCGCCGGACATTTTCTCACCGAAATCAATCTCGACCCCGCCGCGAAGTCCTGTGCGGACACCGGAGCGGCGGTAGCCATTGAAGTCGACCTTCTCGTCATAAATGAGCTTGCCGATTTCGACCTCGGCAAAGGGTTTGATTGCCGGAGACATTTCGAAACCGCCGCGAAGAGCAATACTGGCAAATGTATTGTCGCGGTCTTTCTGGCTTATGGTGGTGTTGCCGATCTCGGCCTTGCCATAGGTGGTCCGGTTTACCTTGCCTTTGAGGTCCCCGAAGAACTTGCCGAACTCATGCCGGACGCCAAGCGTTCCATCCAGCTCCTGCACACCCGGGCGGTTCGACGTGCCCTGAATGGTGGTCGGAGCACTGGGGTCTTCCTGCCGGTAGCGATAGCCAGCTTCACCAGTCACGGTTGTGCGTGCGCCGAGATCCAGCTGAAAGCCGCCGCGCAGGCCGATATTGGGCGCGGAATAATCTTCGCCTGAAATGGTCTTGTCGTAAGTGCCGTCAAAATCCAGCCAAGCGGAGTGCCGGGACCAATCCGTAGTAGCGCGGGCACGCAAGCGGGTTTCAGACAAGACAGCAGATTTGCCGTCTGAACTGTTATCGGCATTGGTTGTCGCGCGCAGGCCCTGACTGATCGAGGGGCGCAAGATGACCGTGCCAGCGCGGATACCAAGCGGCGCAAAGGGTTCCGGATCAAGACGCGGCGTCCGCCGCTCAATCGCCGAAACCGGCATGTTATCCTTGTCGGTGCGCCGTTCAGCCGGGTTGGCTTCCTGGCTTTGTTCGATCGCGCCGGTCTCGTAGAGAGTGGCCGGGTCGCGATCAACATTGGCGTCCGCATCAGCCGTGGCCGCGTTGGTTGCGCCCGGCCGCCGGGCAGGCGTTGGTGCCCGCTCCGCAGGGACAGGCACGACAGTTTCTTCCACGGAGGGCGGCGGATTAATTCCTCCGCTATTATCCGACGGCCCGCTTGGAGGACTGCCATCATTGGCAGGAACGCCTAACCGGCCGAGATTGGAACTGTCGTCATCAGCAGGCAATGCGCCCGGACTTACAGGCTCATAGGGTCGTGACGGAATGCCGGAATCATTGGTAGGTGATGATGTCTGGCCCGGCGTTGACTGCGAATCAGCGGGTCGTGCAGGGCGGGTGTTTTGCGCTGGGGGTGGGGCATTTTCCTGGATGGAGCCACGCAACTGGGAGTTGTCAGGAAGCACCGTCTGCTGCGCAAATGCAGAGTTTCCAAAGCCAAACGCGGTGCTGCCAAGCAACGTTGCCATCAGGCAGGCGTTGATTGCAGATCGGAAGCTACGGCCATTTCGGCGCACTTCTGCACGTGGTTTGGGCGGTTGAGTCAATAGATTTGCCACAAGGTTCGAACCTTGAGCGATGGTAAAGAAGCATGGTTAATGACTTGATAAGACCGTGGCTTTTGCCCATGTCAAATGCGGATTTGAAAAGGCGGGATCAACAAAAATTGGACAGCGGCAAGCGGAAGCGCTAACGGTTTGCCCATGCAGGCGATAAACGATACCAAACTGGACAGGTCCGCTGCGGTTGAATCCGCAAAACGGACGATTGCAACCGAACAAGACGGGCTGGTTGCGCTCAGCACGGCGCTGGAAGGCCCTATGGCTGACGCGTTCTGCCGGGCTATCGAAAAGATAGCGGCGATCAAGGGGCGCATCATTGTCACGGGTGTGGGCAAGAGCGGACATGTCGGTGCCAAGATTGCCGCGACGTTTGCCTCAACCGGTACACCGGCCTTTTTCGTGCACCCCTCGGAAGCCAATCATGGCGATCTCGGAATGATCGCGGTGGATGATGCCATTCTGGCGCTGTCCTGGTCTGGCGATACGGCGGAGCTGAAGGGCATTGTCAGCTATTCGCGGCGTTTTCGCATTCCGCTGATCGCGGTGACAGCAGGTGAAAAATCAGCGCTGGCGACGGCTGCCGATGTGGTGATCCTGATGCCGCGCGTGACGGAAGCCTGTCCGCACGGCCTTGCCCCAACGACATCGACGCTGATGCAACTGGCGATGGGCGATGCCATTGCCGTTGCGCTGCTGGAGGCGCGCGGCTTTACTGCCGTTGATTTCAAGACATACCATCCGGGTGGCTCGCTCGGCGCGGCTCTCACGCATGTGCGCGAGATCATGCACCGCGACGATCAGATTCCGCTGGTGCCGCTTGGAACATTGATTCCCGATGCAATGAAAGTTCTTTCCGACAAGCGCTTCGGTTGCATTGCCGTAAAAAATTCTGACGGCACGCTGGCCGGTATCATTACGGACGGTGATCTTTCGCGCAACCTGCATCGCAGTCTCGTGACGATGACGGTCGAAGAGATCATGACGCGCAACCCGAAAACCGTGCCGCCGACAATGCTGGCAAGCGCGGCACTGGCATTGCTCAACGATCACAATATCGGCGCGCTCATCGTGACCGAGGACAACCATCCGGTCGGGATTGTGCACTTCCACGATCTGCTGCGAATCGGCGCTGCTTAAAAATTTAAAAGCATTTACCTCTCCGTCATCCTCGGGCTTGACCCGAGGACCCACAGCAAAACCATGCTTGACCAAATGCCACGTGCGAGCTTGATCTCGCAAATGGATAAGCGTGAAAAACCTATTCACATTTTATGTAGATCCTCGGGTCAAGAGCCCGAGGATGACGGAGAGGGTGGAGATTAAAGCTGGCTCCTCCAGTCGGGAGCCTTCTAAATCGCCTCCACCTGCAGCGTTCCCTGATCGATGCCGATGATTTTCACAGGCGTGCCAGCGGGAAGGTCCGGGCCGGTCACACGCCACAGGCTGTCACCTATCCGCGCACGGCCACGGCCGTTCACTGTCGCTTCTTCCAGCGTAACGATCTGGCCGATCAGCTGTTCGCCACGTCTGTTGAGCAAAGGCTCGTCGGACTCGGCGTCAGTAGCGCCGACAAGCTTGCGGCCCATGAAAACCGCAATCAGCGACAGAACCAGAAACAGGATGACCTGAACCTGCCAGCCGATAGCCAAAGCATCGCCAATAAGAATGACCAAGCCACCGACGATCAGCGCGGCAATGCCAAACCAGAGGAAGAAAATGCCGGGCGCCGCAACTTCAAGAATCATGAGGACAAGGCCGAGGACAATCCAGTTCCACGCACCGAGTTCTGTAACAAGTCGCTCCAACATACTGAACCCTTCCTTTTAGGAGTTCGTTCCGCCAGTGCCCGGAACAGTGCGTCCGCGTGCAGGGGCAGCGGGGCTCGCCGGAGTCGTTGGTGCATTATCGCCGAAGACTTCCCTGGCGATGGCGCCAATGCCGCCGAGCGAACCGACGAGCGCTGACGCTTCCATGGGCATCATGATAATCTTCTGGTTGGGACTTGAGGCGAATTTGCCAAAGGCTTCAGTGTATTTCTGCGCGACGAAGTAGTTAAGCGCCTGGACATTGCCGCTGGTGATGGCGGCGGAGACCATTTCTGTTGCCTTGGCTTCCGCTTCGGCGAGACGCTCGCGACCCTCGGCCTCACGGTAGGAAGCTTCGCGCTTGCCTTCCGCTTCCAGAATCTGCGCCTGCTTGAGGCCTTCCGCACGCAGAATCTGCGCGGCGCGGGTGCCTTCCGCTTCGAGGACCACAGCACGCTTGTCACGCTCGGCCTTCATCTGGCGGCCCATTGAATCCAGCAAATCCTTCGGCGGGTTGATGTCCTTAATTTCCACACGGGTCATCTTGATGCCCCATGAATGGGCGGCTTCGTCCACAACGCGCAAAAGACGGTCATTGATCGTATCGCGGTTGGACAGGAGTTCGTCGAGAACCATCGAACCCATGACGGTACGGATATTGGTCATGGTGAGGTTGAGAATGGCGTTTTGCAACCCGCTAACCTGATAGGCGGCCTGCGGCGCATTGAGGATTTGGTAGAAGGCGATGCCATCCACGGCAATGTTGGCATTGTCTTTGGTGATGACTTCCTGCGTTGGAACCGCAAGCACCTGTTCCATCATATTGAGCTTTGCGCCGATACGGTCAAAGAACGGTACAATGAGGCTCAAGCCGGGCGACAAGGTGCGGGTATATTTGCCGAAACGCTCGATTGTGTAGTTGTAACCTTGGGGCACGGTTTTCACGCCCGCAAACAGAATCGCCAGTACCAGAATGACCAGTACCGGTATCGTGAAATCAAAACCGCTCATAATATTTCCCCCGTGGTGGCTCCATGGCCGCAATCAATCTATCCCGTTTAGCGGGTGAGTGCACGATAGACCATAGTCGGGATGTCAAAAAACAGTGAATCTACACCCAGCCCTGCAATTCGCGGCGGACTAGCTGTTCAATGACCTGCATGCCTTCGTCACTGTCGTTGAGGCAGGGGACATGGGTGAAATTCACACCGCCATGCTTGTGGAAGATTTCTTCGCCTTCACCCGCAATCTCTTCAAGCGTTTCAAGGCAGTCGGAAACAAAGCCGGGGTTGAAGACCGCAACGGATTTTACGCCGTCCTTGGCCAGCTTTTCCAGCGTCTTATCCGTATAGGGTTGCATCCATTCTTCCGGGCCAAAACGCGACTGGAAACAGGTAATCAATTTGTCTTCCGCCCAGCCGAGCCGCTCGCGCAACAGGCGGGTGGTTTCCCAGCAGTGGCAGGGATAAGGATCGCCGCGCTTGAAATAGCTTTGTGGAATGCCGTGATAGGAAGCAATCAGCAGTTCCGGCTCGAAATCCAGCGTTGCATAATGCTTCTCAATCGAGATAGCGAGAGCATCGATATAGACGGCCTCGTCCTGATAGGAAGGCACTGTCCGGGTCGCAGGCATGTAGCGCATCTTGATCAGTGCTTCGAAGAATTTGTCGTTGACCGTGGCTGTCGTCGTTGCCGAATATTGCGGATAGAGCGGGAACATCAGAATGCGCTTGCAACCTGCCTTGTCGAGCCGTTCCAGTGCCTGTTCGATGGATGGCTGGCCGTAGCGCATGCCCCAATCGACGACGACTTGCGGGTATTCAGCGAGTGTAACGGCCAGCTTTTCGCCCTGAGCACGGGTGTAGGTCCGAAGCGGGGACTCGTTGCGCTCGCGGTTCCAGATCTTGTCGTAGAGCGCACCGGATTTTTTCGGGCGCGTGTTCAGCACGATACCGTAAAGCACTGGGAGCCAGATGGCACGAGGCCATTCAATGACACGCTTATCTGACAGGAATTCCCTGAGGTAGCGCCGCATGGAGGTCTTGTCGGTCCCGTCCGGTGTACCGAGATTGACGAGCAGAACGCCGATTTTCGACGTTTCCATTTGCGGATGGTCTTGTGGTTTTTTAACCGCCACCATCGCCTCGCCAGACATTTCCATATTCATACTCCGCTTCTGCGGCCAGAAACTAATGTTCACCCGCATTATTACAAGGGCACTAAAGGCCGCATGTTGAGTACGCAGATCAAGATAAACCGGTTCATCGAAACGCCGGATTTTTGCAAACTGCTATCGCATGGCGTGGGTGCGATCAATGGTACATCTTGTCCAAGACCATGTTTCGAATAGGTGCAATACGCCGCCTTTATTGGCAGTTGTGGTTTGATTTGAGGCATTCTTCCGGTTGTAAAATCCTGTTTGCCAGCAAATGACCGGACTTTCATTTGGCATGGAACTTGCGTTTAATCAGTTCTCTGCGTTCATCATTCAAAGGAATTGGTTTTCATGTCCAGCCACCAGCATGCAACGCCCCCCGTACTCGTCGTAACCGGCGCACATCCCCAGCTTTACAGTACCGATCTTGCGCCCACCGCACCTGAGGGACGAACGTGGGGCGCGTTCAGTCTTTTTGCCATGTGGATGTCGGACGTTCATTCCGTTGGTGGCTATACATTTGCCGCCAGCCTGTTCTTTTTGGGTTTGACCGGCTGGGAGGTTTTGATCTCCATGATCGTCGGCATAACGGTGGTCTATTTCCTGATGAACCTGATCGGCAAACCCTCTTTGAAATATGGTGTGCCGTTTCCAGTGGTTGCGCGCATGTCATTCGGCGTCATGGGGGCAAATCTTGCCGCCGTGCTGCGCGGTATTGTCGGTATCGTCTGGTATGGTGTGCAGACATATTTTGCCTCCAAGGCCGTGCAGGCGCTGGCAATCACTCTTGTGCCAAGCACGGTCGAACTGACACGCAACGACATATTCGGGCTGTCGACACTTGGCTGGCTCAGCTTCCTTTTCATGTGGGTGTTCCAGCTGCTCATCTTCCTGCGCGGCATGGAATCCATTCGCAAGTTCATCGATTTCTGCGGACCTGTGGTTTACGTCGTGATGTTCGCGCTGGCGATCTGGATATTGTCGCAGACCGGCTTTTCCAGCCTGTCACTGCAACTTGCGCCGCCGGCGGAAGGGTCGTCGCTGTCGCATATGGCCAATGCTTCCATGCTGATCGTTGCCTACTTCGCGGCATTGCTACTGAATTTCGGCGATTTCTCGCGATTCTCCCGTGATGAGAAAGCCATGAAAATCGGTAATTTTCTGGGGCTTCCGGTCAATTTCATCGTGTTTGCGATCATCGTTGTCATCGTGACTGCGGGGACGGTACAGGTATTCGGCGAGGCCATTCTCGATCCCGTAGCCATTGTCGAGCGCATCAATAATCCATGGGTGGTCGTGCTGGGTTCAATCACATTTATCGTGGCGACCATGGGCATCAATATTGTCGCGAACTTCGTCTCTCCCGCCTATGACATTGCCAATCTGTTTCCCGAAAAGATCAACTTCCGCATGGGTGGGCTGATCACGTCCATTCTTTCGGTGCTTGTCTGTCCTTGGCTTTTCGTGTCGAGTCCGCAGGCTATTACCATCTTCGTCAGCATATTTGGCGCCGTTCTCGGTCCGATATTCGGCATCATGATTGCCGATTATTATCTGGTGAAGAAGCAGAATGTGGTGCTTGAAGACCTCTATACGATGTCGCCGGAAGGATCGCTCTACTTCGAACGCGGATGGAACAGCCGGGCGCTGCTGGCGCTTGCAGTCGCAAGCGTGCTGTCGATTGGGCTATCGGTGCTGGGCGCGACGCAAATTATCCGTAATGGCGGTGATTGGGGCTGGCTGCTGGGAGCCGTGGCAGGTGGCGCTGTTCATTACCTGCTGATGCGCAATGTGCGGGTTTCCCAACTGGCGGGATCGCGTGCCTGAATAACCTGCATCAAATGCCAGCACTATTTCCGAGGCAGTGCTGGCATAACTTAAATGCGTGGTTTGACAGGGCTCACCATGAGGAAGGTGGTCTGTTTGCAACGAGCTAGGATCGCCAGGCTACAGATACTGCAAATCACAATCTTCCTCATGGTGAGCCCCGTCGAACCACGCATAATGTCAATGCAGCAACAATCAAAAGCTACTTCGCAGGAACTTTCATTTCCGCTCCGATGGGAAGTTTCCTGATCTTCATATCGGGATTGGCTTGCGAAAGCTTCTTCCATGAGAATCCATCGCCGTAGACCTGTTCGGAAATATCCCAGAAATTGTCACCGGCCTTGATTGTATAGGAACTCGGCGTTGTGGCAGGCGCTGCCGCATCAGCGGGCTTGGCAGCATCTGCAGCAGGTGCGGCAGTTGCAGGTGGGGCAGGAGGTGCGGGTGTTGTTGTTTCGGAAGGAACAGGCACGGCAATCGGGCTTGCCGAAGTGATGCGTCCATCCATGACAGGCTTGTAGGGATTGTTCTTTTGCAGGTAGTCGGCAAGAACTTCTTCCAGACCGGGGCCGTAATCATAGGCATTGACGCCATTGGTTGCGAAGACCTTGTAGCCATCGCCGCCAGCGCGCATGTAGTTGTTGGAAACAACACCATAGGTTGCGCCGGTATCAATCGGCTTCCAGCTATCGCCCTGCATGACCTCAACATTGGAAACACGGCTGCCGACCGGCTTGGAAATATCGAAAGTATATTTCAGTCCTGCGACCTGTGAAAAACGGCCTGCAATCTTTTCGATCTGGCTTGCACCATTTTCAAGTGCGGCGACAACATCGGAACCGCGCAGTTGGAATGTTGCAAGCGTATTCTGGAACGGCAAAACCGTCAAAACTTCGCCCATCGTAACTTCACCGGCATCGATGGAGGCACGTAATCCGCCGCCATTGATAATCGCAATGGTAACGCCCTGCGCCTTGACGCGGTCGAGCATGGCATCGGCAACAAGATTTCCCATGCTGCACTCGCCGATGCGGCATACTTCACGCGAGCCATCGATCTCGCCTGCGGTATCTGCGACCTTGCGGGCTTTCAGTTCTTCAATTGGCTTGGCCAGCTCCGCGACGCGGGCGGCAATGGCTGCATCGGGCGTGACGGTAGAATCGAGAAGGATCGGCGCACCGGAACTTGCAGTGACATTGCCTTCATCATCGAAGGTGACTTTCAACTCGCCAAGATATTTGGAATAGGCCTTGGCCTGAACAATTGGCACGTCGCGGCCGGAAGGGTTTTTGACCAAGGTGGGGTAAGGGCCGCCAGCGTCAGGATCGGTGCTGGACAGGAGCGTATGGCTGTGACCGCCAACAATCACGTCGATCCCGTCGACCTTGGCTGCAATCTCTTCATCTTCGAAATAGCCGGTGTGGTTGAGCGCGATGATCTTGTTGACGCCCTCGGCCTTCAGCGTGGCAACGAGCTTTGTCAGTGTCTCGATTTCATCGGCGAATTTGACAGTAGGTCCGGGCGTGGAAATTTCTGCCGTGTCGGTTGTCAGCGCGGAGATGATGCCGATTTTCTGGCCGCCGATTTCCTTGATCAGGTAGGGTTTGAACTTGCCGGCAAGAAGAGGTTCCGCATCAGCCTGTGTATTGCTGGAAATGACCGGGATTTTGACCTTGTCGAGGAATTTACCCAGCACTTCCGGGCCGCCGTCGAACTCATGGTTGCCGAGCGCCATGGCATCGAAACCGATGGCGTTCACGAACTCGGCGGTGTCGTCGCCCTTATAGGTTGTGTAAAACAGGGAACCCTGGAATTCATCGCCTGCATCAAGCACGATGACATTGCCGCCATCCTTGGAAAGCGCCTCGCGGCGGTCATCAATCTTGGCCTTAACCCGTGCAATGCCGCCAAAACACTCGTTCTTGGCGGTTTCTTCCGGGGTGCAGGTGGAATCAAATTTGTTGATCGCCTCAATGCGCGAATGCTGGTCATTAATGTGCAGAATATTGAGCGTATAGTCAGCCATCGCTGTGCCTGCACTGATGCTGAGGGCGGAGGCAGCTAGGAAAAGCTTGCCGAAAGTTCTGGACATGACCTGCTCCGTTTCAATTAAATGTGGTACTGGCAATAGGGTTGCCACAGCACTGTTAGGTGCTTGTGACAAAGCATGGTTTCATCACTTTGCAAGCGATGCAAGAGGGGAAAACGTGCTCATCCAACGTTAGGCCAAGGCAGTGTTTGTTTAAAAGATTACGTGTTCATTACACAAAGGGAGATTGATCATGAGTAACAAGCCCACAATTATTCTGGTGCATGGGTTCTGGGGCGGTGCTGCCCACTGGAACAAGGTTATTGTTGAACTCACACGCAAAGGGCACACGAATATCCATGCTGTCGAACTGCCACTGACATCATTGGCGGATGATGCCGAACGCACGCGCAAAATGGTAGCGCAACAGAGCGGTCCGGTTCTGCTGGTGGGGCATTCCTATGGTGGTGCAGTCATAACCGAGGCTGGCAATCAGCCGAATGTTGCCGGTCTGGTCTATATCGCAGCCTTTGCGCCGGATGCGGGCGAGAGTCCCGGCGGTATTACGCAGGAGCATCCGCCACTTGGTGCTGCCAATCTCGCGCCAGACAGCGATGGTTATCTGTGGGTCAAGCCGGACCTGTTCCATGAGAGCTTTTGTCAGGATCTGACCGAGGATGAAGGTCTGGTGATGGGCGTTACGCAGAAGGCACCTTTGGCGAGCACATTCGGTGATGCGATTACCGTGCCCGCATGGAAGAACAAGCCTTCCTGGTATCAGATTTCCAGCAATGACAGGATGATTGCGCCGGAAAACCAGAAGCGCATGTCAGCACGTTTGAACGCGCGCAAGGTTATCACGCTTGATGCCAGCCATGCCTCGCTGGCATCGCAGCCAAAGGAAATCGCTTCATTGATTGATGAGGCGGCAACGGAACTGGCGAAGGGGTAATCAGTATCTGAATTTGTGAGAGCGGGATTAAAACAGCGCTCTCACAAATTTTTATCAAGCAGAGCGGCGTGTCAGGGAGAACTGTTGTCCTGACGACGATGTGCAGTTCAACTGGCCGCCGCTGACCAGCGCGCAATTGACCTTGGACTGTGTGCCGCGAGCGAGTGAGCGAAGATCGATTTCAACCAGATTAGCTGAAACAAAACGATAGTTGCCTTCGGCCAGCTTTTCCTTGGTATCATTGGCGCGTGTTTCAAACACACCGCCGTTGAAATTCGAGAATGCAACCCCCGATGTATCGAACCACTGGCCCTGAACCGCATCGGTCGGGCGTACTGTCTGTATTGGGCCACCATCGGATGGCGGGCCGCTCATGCAACCGGCAAGAGCGAGGATCAATGCGGCTGAACCGAGGCCAAGTGATAAACGTTTCATCCAAATAATCTCCCGATGGGTTGCCCTCATTGATGCCGCTAAAATCAAGCAAAAACAAGACTTAAGTTTTATCGTCAGGGCAATGATCGCTCGCTTCGCCAAGCTTTGTTGCTGATTTGTCTCGGCATTTGTCTATTATGGGCGGTGAAGAATCGCCAGCATATGCAAGGGGTTGATGATGATCGGATATACGATGGTGGGAACGAATGACCTCCGGCGGGCCGAGGCATTCTACGATCCGATCATGATCCGGCTCGGACTTGAGCGCTGCTATTGCGATGAGGTTATGCTGTCGTGGGGAAGCAAGGCCGACGACACCCTTCCCCGGTTTATGGTGGGACTGCCGTTTGATGGCAAAGCGGCAAGCGTCGGCAATGGTAATATGACTGCGTTTCGGGGCGAAAAGCCTAGCCTTATTGACAAACTGTATGCACTGGCCATGCAGAATGGCGGCCGCAGCGAAGGCGAACCGGGCTTGCGCCCGCAATATGGTCCGGGCTTTTATGCGGCCTATATCCGCGATCCTGATGGCAACAAGCTGGCCTTCGTCTGCTATGATGCGAAGATTGACGATCAGGAAAAATGAACAACCATTCTTTTCGATTGGAGCTGGCTTCTGAGGGGGATTTTCAGAGGTTGTTCGAGTTGCGACTTCTCACCATGCGCGAAAGCCTTGAGAGGATTGGACGTTTCGATGAGAGGCGGGCATTCGAACGATTCCGCAACTCCTTCAGGCCCCATCATACGCGATTGATTATCCTTCCCGACAGCTCGCTTGGTGGTTGCGTGGCGCTCGGACCCAGCGATGATTGTCTGCTGCTTGAGCACTTTTACCTTTTGCCCGCCTTGCAGGGCAATGGCTTGGGCAGTGCCGTGATTGAGATTCTTCTGGCTGAAGCGGACAAGCAGGGTTTGCCGGTACGACTGAGCGTACTCCAGCAGAGCGATGCGGGGCAGTTTTATGCGAGACATGGTTTTGCAGTAACCGGCGAGGACGAGTGGGATGTCTATTATGAGAGGCCAGCCAGCCGGAGATTCTTCGATTAAATAAATGATAGCACGGCGGTAAGCAGGATCGTTGCGCCCATGACGATGTTCAGTGCACGTTCACTCTTGGGCTTTAGTTGGGCGCGGTGCAGCACTGCGCCCAAGCCCAGCCAGAGAATGTCGACAATAATCATCACGATGATGCAGGCCAGCAGTTTGAATGTAAGGTCTGCATGACTGTTGGACGGGATGATCGGATAAGCCGCCATCAGGGAAATAAAAGCGATATAGGCTTTCGGATTGGTAATGCCGAGAAGAAGGCCGCTCACCGCTCCAAAACGGGACGCACTTTTTTCCTCTGCGCCTACGGGCGCGGTTGCGATGGCATAGGCGAGATAGACGAGATACGCCGTGGCTACCACCACCATGACGGTCATGAGTTCCTTGATTGGCTCTATCATGAGCAGCAAACAGACGGCGCTTATGCCGGCAGCAAGCGCCAGTCCTATTTGCAACCCCGTGTAAAACTTCATGCCTTGGGCAAAGCCTTTCTCGCGTCCAACGGCGACGAGTGCCGCAATGCCGGGGCCGGGTGAGCCGAGCAGCGCTATAGCTGCCAATACAAACAGACCTGCATTCAACAAATTGACGCCATAATTCAACATGCGCACACCATAAACATAAAGACTTTGTTATATGTGAATATGCACAAATTGTAATGCTGTCAATTGTGCTTGAAGCCAGTCCATAAACGGAAACGGCGCCCGAGGGCGCCGTCTTTCGTCTGGAGTTTGCGTTCAAGTATCAATGAACGAGAATATTCCGGAACTGCCAGGGATCGCTTGTGTCGATATCTTCCTTGAACAGGCCCGGACGATTTTCCAGCGGTGTCCAGTCTGTATAGTGACCTTTGAGCGGGCCGAGATAAGGCGTCTGCACCTCAAGGCAGCGACGGAAATCCATCTCGTCGGTTTCGACAATCCCAGCTTCCGGATTTTCCAGAGCCCAAACCATGCCGGCCAGAACAGCGGAAGAAACCTGCAAGCCGGTCGCATTCTGATAGGGAGCAAGCTTGCGGGCTTCCTCGATGGTCAGTTGCGAACCATACCAGTAGGCATTCTTGTCGTGACCATAGAGCAGCACGCCAAGCTCATCCGCGCCATCGACGATCTCGGATTCATCAAGGACATGGAGGGTTGTCTGCGGTTGACCTGCTGCACCAAACATTTCATCGAGCGACAGGGTTGCAACATTCGATGGATGATAGGCGTAGTGGCACGTCGGCCGGTAGGTTGCCTTGCCCTTCTTGTCGAAGACTGTGAAGAAATCGGCAATCGAAATCGACTCATTATGCGTGACCAGCAGGCCGAATTGCGCACCTTCTGTCGGGCACCAGGTGCGGATACGGGTGTCAGCACCTGGTTGTTCAAGGAAGATTGCAGCCTTGTTGCCCTTCTTCTGCTTACGGGCATTCTTAGGCATCCACTTTTCGTGCGTACCCCAGCCTAGCTCGGCTGGCTGCAAGCCTTCAGAAATAAAGCCCTCAACAGACCATGTATTCCAGAAAACACCGAAAGGCTTCGGGTCATTGGCACGCTGTGTATCGCGTTCGGCAATGTGGATGCCTTTGACGCCGACCTGCTTCATCAGCTTGGCCCAGTCATGGCGATCAGCACGCTCAGGTGCGGTATGTTCAATGGAAAGGTCTTTGGCGAGATCAAGAACAGCACGCTTGACGAACCATGACACCATGCCGGGATTTGCGCCGCAGCACGCAACCGCAGTCGGTCCGCCGGGGTTTTTCTTCTTCTCGGCAAGCAGCGTCTGGCGCAGCGCATAATTTGTGCGCTCGGCATTATCGATGCCGCTTGCATAGTAGAAGCCGGCCCATGGCTCGATAACCGTATCGATATACAGCGCGCCGAGCTTGCGGCACAGATGCATGATATCGACAGAAGAAGTGTCTACCGAAAGATTGACGCAAAAGCCCTGTCCGTCGCCTTCGGTGAGAAGTGGCTTGAGCAGTGTCTTGTAATTTTCCTTGGTGACTGCTTCCTGAATGTAGCGGATGCCGCGCTCGTCCAGCAATTTCTTGTTTGCATCGCTCGGGTCGATGATGACCAAGCGGGACTTGTCAAATTTGAAGTGGCGTTCGATGAGGGGCAGGGTACCCCGTCCGATGGACCCGAAACCGATCATCACGATCGGGCCAGTAATTTCTCCATGTACAGGCCATGTAGCCTTCGCCATTTTTTTGTTGCTCCTAATTTTGATCTCCATCATTGAGGGCAGCGGATTGATATACCGCTTCAAAAGCAACCATAGAGCATAGTCATGCTCAAGAGCAAACAACTGCACGCCGGTTTCAGATGAATTTTCGATGTAATGTTAATTAAAGCAGGCTTAAAGGCGATTTAGAGTATCAATCAGCCGGTTCCGGATTGTCATAATACCTTTATAATTTAGTTGCGCCGGACTAAGCGCTTCGAGCTGGCGGCAAAAAGCTTCCGCAACAGCGCGGCATTGTGGATGTTTCTTCAATGCATTTACCGGATCGAGATAAATACGGATCGTGAAAAGAATATCTCCTGAAACGGGCAGTTTTCGCAATGTCTGGCGCTCGACCCGGATGAAGCACTGGGTTGCGAGATCGTCATTGGTGTAAAGCGCACCCTTCTGGTGGCTGGCGAGCGGATGATACAGGTTCCCATCCGGCTGCAATGACCAGTTCATGCGATAGACGGACCGGTCCGGCCGCAGATTGTCGAACATGCGGGTAATCAAACCGGCATTGCGGGTGCCTGCATTGAAGTCTGGGACGGGCGCGTGAATGTCATCCATGGAACGCCCGAACTTTTCCAGCAGCATCCATGATGAAGGGAAGGACAAGGATGCGGCAGCGAGGTGCCAGCCGCGCACCTCATCTTTTCGCATGAGCACCAGATCTTCCTGAACGAGTTTGGCAGCACGGAGAAGAGGTGCTGTTTGCCCGGAGTTCAACTCCACCGGCTCGGGCCAACCGTTAATGGCAATGGAATTGCCGGATCGTGCATAAAGATCAGGATAATGCTCGACCAGATGAGTGGCGAGCAGTTCAAGCACTTCAGCTTGCGCTGCCTGTGTTCCATCTTCCTCGACGAAAATGCGGTCAGCATGAAGTTCAAAGAGGCGTTGCTTCTCGGCGAGATAGGCGAGGAGGTTTTCGTCTATCTCTATCCAGTCTTTAATATCCAGCTGATGCAGCCCGATTGTGAAGGGCTGCGCTGATCCATCATAGGGCGTGTGCGCAGGCGTTGTAGCCATTTATGCGTTGTCCATTCCCTCCAGCTCATCGATGATACCTTCGATGACAGACAGACCCTTCTGCCAGAAAGCCGGATCTGTCGCATCAAGGCCGAATGGGGCAAGCAGCTCAGAATGATGCTTGGTGCCGCCAGCCTTCAACATGTCAAAGTACTTTTGCTGAAAGCCTGAAGCTGCATTCTGATAGACAGCATAGAGCGAGTTCACCAGACAATCACCAAAGGCATAGGCATAGACGTAGAAGGGCGAGTGAATGAAATGCGGGATATAGGTCCAGAAGGTCTCATAGCCCGAACCGAAGCGTACCGCATCGCCAAGGCTTTCCTTCTGAATATCCAGCCAGATTTCGCCGATACGGTCTGATGTCAGCTCGCCATTGGCACGTTCGGTGTGCACACGGCGCTCGAATTGGTAAAACGCAATCTGCCGCACGACCGTATTGATCATGTCCTCGGCCTTTTGTGCAAGCATGGCTTTGCGTTCGCGCTTGTCTTTGGTCTTTTCCAGCAGCGAGCGGAATGTCAGCATTTCGCCGAACACTGAGGCCGTTTCGGCAAGGGTCAAGGGGGTTGATGCCATTAGCGCGCCCTGATCTCCGGCCAGTACCTGATGCACGCCGTGACCAAGCTCGTGGGCGAGGGTCATTACATCGCGTGGCTTGCCCATATAGTTAAGCAGAACATAGGGGTGGGCAGAGGGGACAGTCGGATGAGCGAAAGCGCCGGGCGATTTGCCGGGGCGTGTCGGGGCATCGATCCAGTTCCTATCGAAAAACCGTTTGGCGATATCAGCCATTTCCGGGGCAAAGCCACTATAGGCGGAAAGCACAGTCTCGCGCGCTTCTGTCCACGGAATGACCGCTTGCGGCGTTTCGGGAAGCGGCGCGTTGCGATCCCAGCTGTTGAGATAGTCGAGGCCAAGCCATTTGGCTTTCAACTTGTAATAGCGATGCGATAGGCGCGGATAGGCAGCCTGCACCGCTTCGGCGAGAGCATCGACAACTTCACGCTCAACGCGATTGGCCAGATGGCGGCTATCGGCAATATCCTCAAAGCCGCGCCAGCGATCGGAAATTTCCTTATCTTTCGCCAAAGTATTGGTGATGAGAGTAAAGGTGCGCAGATTTTCCTTGAAGGTTTTGGCCAGCGCATCGGATGCTGCCTTGCGGACTTCGCCATTTGAATCCTGCAGCAGATTGAGCGTTGGCTCGATGGCCAGCTCTTCGCCATTTACCTCGAAACGTAACGAGGTCATGGTTTCATCGAAAAGCCGGTTCCATGCACCGCGTCCGGTGATGGATTTTTCATGGAAGAGCTGTTCGAGCTTGTCATCAAGCTGGAATGGCTTGTCCTTGCGCAGATCGACCAGCCATGGCCGGTAATGCCCAATGGCCGGATTATCATTCATCGCCTTTTCGATGAGCGCATCATCGATGCGGTTAAGTTCAAGGCCATAGAAGATCAGGTGCGTACTGGCATCGGTCAGCTTTTGCTGAATGTCGCCGTAGAGCTTGGCATGTTTAGGATTGGAGGTATCGCTTGCGTAGACAAGACCGGCATAGGAGCCGATTTTGCCCATCAGATCGTCGAGACCTTCATATTCCTTGATGGATTCCGCAAAATTGCCGCCCTTCGGTTTCGCAACTTCGGCGGCAAGGGTGCCTTTCCAACGCTCTTCAAAAGCAATGGCGCGCTCGCCTGCCAATTGCAGATCGGCCTTCAGTTCACTGCTTTCAGTGGAAGGGTAAAGATCGGCAAGGTTCCATTCCGGAAGAATGCCAAGCGCTGCCTGTTCTTCCTTTACTGCTGCTCCACCGGATTTTGCAGCAAAAGCAGCCGCTTGCCAGATCATATACCTGTTCATTTCTAGACTCATTATTGCACCACAAATTGACTGGCGAAGGGGTTTTCGGTCGAATCAGACCGGTCGAAATCGGAGCATCAACTTAGAGCAAAGAAGCGCCTGTGCAACGATTTGAAGTCAACGAAGCAAATATGCTGACAACCGCCAATTAAATAATTAAAAGACATTCTGGCCGCTTGGAGGCGATATTTAGACGCGTCTGGGGTGGATTCCTTCGCCAAAACGCCTTATTCATGTCGTTAACCACCTGTTGACCATGCCAGATAACAGTGGATTTCATTCAGGTTTTTGCCATGCTCTCAACGTATTTGTTGTTCAATAAGTGACCATTAACCATTAAATTGGATAATCCAGCTATTCGGGGACTTGAGAAAACGATCAAGGTTGGGACGACATTGTCAAACATGATTCATGCAACGGGCGGTAAATTGACGGCAGGTTTCAGCATGCGTGCCGGTTGGTTTGCGTTCCTCATGGTCTTCGCGTCGATGCTTTTTGTATCCGCTCAGGCTCAAGCCGAGACGAGAACTCTCAAGCTTTATTTCATCCATACGAAAGAACGTGCGGAAATCACGTTCAAGAAGAATGGACGCTATCAGCAGGATGGCCTGAACAAGCTGAACAAGTTTTTGCGCGACTGGCGTCGCAATGAACCGACAAAGATGGACCCCCGCCTTTTCGATCTCGTCTGGTCGACTTATCAGAAAGTGGGTGGCCGGGATTATATCAACGTCGTCTCCGCCTATCGTTCACCAACCACGAATTCGATGCTGCGTTCGCGCACCCGCGGCGTGGCCAAGACCAGCCAGCACATGCTCGGCAAGGCAATGGATTGGTATCTGCCCGGCGTGAAGCTGGCGACCTTGCGTAATGCAGCGCTTAAATTTGAAGCTGGCGGTGTCGGCTATTATCCACGTTCCGGTTCGCCCTTTATTCATACCGACGTTGGCAATGTCCGTCACTGGCCCCGCATGAGCCGCAAGGAATTGCTCGCGGTGTTCCCGGACGGCAAGACAATGCACATTCCGACCGATGGCAAGCCATTACCCGGTTATGATCAGGCTGTTGCAGCTTACGAATCCCGCAAGCGCAGCGGCGGCTCGATCCAGGTGGCAAGCTCCAGTTCGTCGCGCCGCAGTGGCAAGACCTTGTTTGGCGTGCTCTTTGGTGGCGGCGCGGACGAGGAAGAGGATTCCGGCGAAAGCTCAGTTGCTGTAGCTTCCGCGCCGACACCAGCGCGCGGAACCACACGTCAGCGGCCGGCTGCGGCTGAATCGGATGAGGATTCAGGGCCAGCACCAACAACTACAGCAGGTAACCTGCCAGGCGTAGCTCTACCGACCAGCGATGCGCCAGCGCCGGTTGCGGCACCGCGTCCGGAAGCACCGGTTGAGTTGACAGCGGAAGACAATCAGGCTCTCGCCTTTGCAGTTCCCGTGCCGCTGCGTCGTCCGGACTATGCCCCGGCTGCCGCAACGCCGGAACCTTCGACGCTCAATGCACTTGCAGCCGACAACTCAACCCTCGTAGCGGCATTGCCTGCAACACGTCCGCAGGACAGTGCTGCCGCCATCGCCCAGATGATTGCCGCAAATCCGGCACCGGAGCCCGAGCAGACCGATGTGGCTCAGCCGCAGACCGTCAATGCGCTTGTGCCTGTGCCATTTGAAAAGCCGCGTAATGCGCCCAAGCAGAATGACATGATGGTTGCTTCCATCGTGCCGACACAGCGCCCGGCCAATATACCGGCATCGGTTCAGGCAGCCTCCGCGGAAGATGTTATTCCGGTTCCTGATGATGACCTTGAAGCGATTATCAGGCAGTCCGATCCTGAGCACAGCACGGTGGTATCCGCATCGCAGCCCTCTCCCGAACTGCCAACCACTGTCGGCAAGACAGGTGGCCGCGTGAAGAAGGTTAGCGGCGATAGTGTTGCACAGGTCGCATCCGCTGCGCCGCAACCATCCCTGCGCAAGACCATGCTTGAAGCCAAGGGCGGCGATCCCGTTGCCATGCTCGACAGCGGTGTCGTAACCACGGCCAAGGCTTCCAAGCCGCGCCGTCAGGCCCATGAAGCTCCCAAGGCAATGCAGGTATCCTCCGATGTGCCGGAACGGGCCCTGTCGAACGAGCAGGTCGCTGAAACCGCGCCAGCGGTTACGCCGGCAGTATTGCGTAATGAGACAATGCGCATGGCTCCGACAACGGTTTATGTTGCCGGTTTCCAGCAGAAGCTGCCGGTTGCCGACGCCAACAAGTTTACTGGCAAGGCTGTGACCTTCATGCAGATTGCAAAGTTCAACCCGAGCCACGGCTCGTAAAGAAGCCCCTCCCTAACGCTACGCGTCCTCCCTCCCCACAAGGGGGAGGGTAATGGTGCCAAATCCTGAAATTTTCTATAAACGATAGCGAAGTGCGTTACGGTTTTACCCTCCCCCTTGTGGGGAGGGATGCTGCGAAGCAGCAGGGAGGGGTATCTTAATGCCACACAGCAATATTCCGTCAAAAGCAAGGTACCGCGCAAAGATACTCCGCCGCGAATTGACTAAAGCGGAGTGGCGAATGTGGGATATATTGCGAAGTTTTCGTAATCGGGGCGCGAGGTTCCGTCGCGAAACTCCTATTGGCGCCTATATCGCAGACTTTGCATGGTTATCTGCACGTATTATCATTGAAGTAGACGGCGATACGCACGCGACGGGTAGCGGAATTGAACACGACAAAACTCGCGATGCATTTTTGCATGCTCAAGGTTTTCACATTCTGCGTTTCGACAATAACGATGTGATTTTTTCTGAAGAGGCCGTCTATCTGGAAATTGAGACGGTGCTGCAATCCAAGCTTGTTACAGCGACCGCCCCGTAAATTTTTATATCGTTCAGCCAGCCAGCTTGACCGCTTCGGCAGCCAGCTCGGTGATTTCGTCCCACTTGCCTTCCTTGACCAGATTTTCCGGTGCGACCCACGAGCCGCCGACGCAGACCACATTTGGCAGCGACAGATATGTCTTCGCATTAGCGACGCTGACACCGCCGGTTGGGCAGAATAGCGTTCCGGCGAGAGGCGATGAAAGCGACTTGAGGAATGCAGCCCCACCAGCCTGTTCTGCGGGGAAGAATTTCAACATTGTATAACCTTCTTCGCGCAGTGCCATGATTTCGCCGGGTGTGATTGCGCCGGGCAGCAATGGCACCTTGCTGGAGCGGGCAGCATCAAGCAATTGCGGTGTGGCTCCGGGGCTGACGATGAAGCGCGAGCCGGCATTGGCAGCTTCTTCATATTGGCGGGCATTGAGAATAGTACCTGCACCGACGATTGCCTCGGGCACCTCATTTGCGACGGCGCGGATGGCGTCAAGCGCGGCAGCGGTACGCAATGTGATCTCGATGGCTGGAAGGCCACCCTTTGCCAACGCACGCGCCAACGGTACGGCATCAGCAACATTCTGTATGAGAAGCACCGGAATAACCGGCTGGCCCTTGAGGACAGGTAGCAGTAAATCGGTCTTCTGGGTCATGACAGTCTCCGTCTGGCTTGGGGTCTAATCGATTTAGTGCTGCTGAACCGTTTTGTCCAATGATTCAACCCGAAACGATGCAAGAAATACGTGACGGGCACTACTCCTCGCAAATATCTTGAAATTGACGTTGTGGCGCAGTAGTTGAATGCCATCATGACAGATCATTCATCTAATCTGCCCTTTACGGTGGCTGCGCTTTACCGCTTTGCCCGGCTGGAACATTACCAGTCGCTGCAGGAGCCATTGGCAAAACTTTGCTGCTCGCAGGGCATCAAGGGCACGCTGCTTCTTGCGGCGGAAGGCATCAACGGCACTGTTGCCGGAACAGCTGTCGCCATTAAGCAGCTTGTTGATTTTCTCGAAGCAGAGCCTGCAATCGCCGGAATGGAGCTGAAATATTCTCACGCCAGCGAAATGCCCTTCAAGCGCATGAAAGTGCGTTTGAAAAAGGAAATCGTGACCATGGGCGTCGAGGATATTGATCCGCTGCAGAGCGTTGGAACCTACGTGCCCGCAAAGGACTGGAACGCGCTGATTTCAGATCCGGACACAGTGATTATCGACACGCGCAATGATTACGAGACCGCCATAGGCACGTTTACCGGCGCGCTGGACCCGCAAACGAAGACATTCCGCGAATTTCCGCAGTGGGTGGAAAATCACCGCGAAGAACTTGAAGGCAAGAAGATTGCCATGTTCTGCACCGGCGGCATTCGCTGCGAAAAGGCTACGGCGTTCGTTAAAGGCCTCGGCTTTGATGATGTTTTCCACCTGAAGGGCGGCATTCTCAAATATCTGGAAGATGTGCCAGCTGAGGAAAGCCGCTGGGAAGGTGAGTGTTTTGTCTTCGACGAGCGGGTGTCGGTTGGTCACGGACTGATTGAGGGCGAGGCGGAACTCTGCCACGCTTGCCGGAACCCAATTGCACCGGAAGACAAGCTGTCGCCTTTGTTTGCGGAAGGGATTTCCTGCCCCAATTGCTATCACGAGCGCACCGAGGAAGATCGCGCGCGCTTTGCCGAAAGGCAAAAACAGGTGCGGCTGGCGCGGGAGCGGGGGCTGAAAGAACATATCGGTTCTTGAGGAATTTATAGTGCTGCAAATATGTTGTGCGTGGTTCGACGAGGCTCACCATGAGGATGGTGGTTGGTTGCAAGGTGATTATTTGCAACCTCGTGCTCGCGGCCACAATCTCTGCCCTTCCTCATGGTGAGCCTCGTCGAACCACGCACTGCATTATTATAGAGCAATGTTGACGCTGCCCGATCAGCCAAAATTTCCTCTGTCATTGCAATGCCATGAAGCTGTTCCTAACTAAGGGCCAGCGAATTCCATGCGACCAAGAGGGAGATATGCATGCTCGATCCGAAGAAGATTTTGAACGATTTCCTGGGAAGCAATATTCCCGGCGTTGGAACCTCGGTGCGCGATACAGCCGGAAAGGCGACGCAGATGGCCAAGGACAATCCTCTGGCGGCAGGCGCATTGGCAGCCATTCTGCTAGGCACCGGTACAGGACGTGAGGTTGCCGGTGGCGCTTTGAAGCTGGGCGGTCTCGCTGCGGTTGCAGGGCTGGCCTACAAGGCTTACCAGAATTACCAATCGGGCAAAGCTCCGGCGGATACCGCGCAGGCTCCGGCAAATGGCGAATTGCTGCCACCGCCAAGTGATTCCGGCTTCGATCCGCAGACAGCACCGCAAGGTGAGCATGAATTTGCGTTGGTTCTGGTCCGCGCAATGATTGCCGCCGCGCGCTCTGACGGCATGGTTGACGATGCCGAGCGTGCCCGCATTTTCGAAAAGCTTTCGCTTTCCGGCATGAACAGCGATACGCAGGAATTCCTGAATGCCCAGCTTAGCGCCCCAGTCGATGTGGATGCACTGGTCGCTGCCGCTGTTACTGACGAGCAGAAGGTCGAGCTTTACACAGCTTCCCGCCTTGCCATTGATCCTAAGACACGCGGTGAACGAGGCTATCTTGACCTGCTTGCAGGACGTCTCAAGCTGCCGGATAGCCTGATCGATCATATCGAGGCTACTGTAAACCAGGCCAAGACTGGCACACCTGTTTAAGCCAATGGAAATTTATAGTGCGTGGTTCGACACGCTCACCATGAGGGAGGGAGTTGATTGCAGGTCACGGAGTTTGGACCTGCGATCTGCCACTTTACTCATAAAGCATCAACATTCCTTATGGTGAGTTTGTCGAACCACGCATTATAAAAATAGGTGGGCGGTGATACCGCCTATTTCGTCAAAAACTTTTCGATGCGTTCGATAGCGCGGATGATGTTCTCTTCCGAGTTTGCATAGGAGAGGCGGATATAGCCCTCACCAAGAATGCCGAAGTCGGGTCCGCCGATCAAAGCAACACCCGCATCGTCCAATAGAGCCGCCGCCAGTTTCTTGGCAGGCCAGCCGGTTTCCTTGATGTTGGGGAATGCATAGAATGCGCCCTTTGGCGTGGCGCAACTGATGCCCGGAAGGCTGTTCAGCCCATCGACAACAATCTTGCGGCGGTTGTCGAATGCCTTGCACATTCTCTCTACATCATCCTGCGGGCCGTCGATTGCGGCGATACCGGCAAACTGGCTTGGTGCGTTGACGCAGGACCAGCAATTGACTGCAAGCTTGCGCACCTTATCATAGAGTTGATCAGGCCAGATGGACCAGCCCATGCGCCAGCCGGTCATGGCCCATGTCTTCGACCAGCCGTTCAGGACTATCAAGCGATCGCGAATTTCCGGGAATGAAAGCAGGGAGCAATGTTCCTCGCCATCATAGGTCATGACGTCATAAATTTCGTCCGACATGATGGCGACATGTGGATGGGCTTCCAGACCTTTGACCAGCTTTTCGATCTCCGACTTAGGCGTAACGCCGCCTGTCGGGTTGGCTGGAGAGTTCAGGATCAGAAGCCGCGTATTCGGGGTAATCAGCGAAAGCGTTTCTTCGGCAGAAAAAGCGAAACCGTTTTCCTCGCGGATTGGAACAGGTATTGGCTTTGCGCCGGTAAATTCGATCATTGAACGATAAATCGGGAAACCAGGGTCGGGATAAAGGATTTCCGCGCCGGGTTCGCCGAAGATCATGATTGCGGCAAACATCGTCACTTTGCCACCTGGCACGATGATGATGTTTTCGGGCGATACTTCAACGCCTGTGGTGGTCAGCGTGCGCCGCGCCACCGCCTCACGCGCAGCCAGCAAACCATTGGCTGGCGTATAGCCATGATGTCCGTCTTTCAGCGCCTTGATGGCAGCTTCGACGATATGCGCCGGTGTTTTAAAGTCCGGCTGGCCAATGCCAAGATTGATGATGTCTTTGCCTTGGGCGCTAAGGGCTGTAGCCCGAGCAAGGACAGCAAAGGCATTTTCTTCGCCGATACGGTCGAAGCCCGAAATAGTACGCAGCATTTTCTTGTCTCACATACAATTTTCAACTTCTGCTTTGTGCGGGGTGTATCGTAACAAGTCAAACGCGCTTTGCTAAAATAAGGCTTGATTACATGACCGATCTGAAAGACTGGATACCGCGACCACTTCCTGCTGTTGAACCGCTTGAGGGGCATTATGTGCGCCTTGAGCCAATCAATGCCGCAAAGCATGGCGATGGACTTTATGAAGCCTCAACCGTTACCGATGCCGACAGCCGGTTTCGCTACCTTTTCGAGGATTCGCCGGAAAGCCGTGAAGCAATGACGCCATGGCTGGAAAAAATAGAGGCCAGCAAAGATCCATTGTTTTATACGGTTATCGACAAGGCCAGCGGCAAGATAGCCGGTCGGCAGGCGCTGATGCGGATAGACCCGGTGCATGGCAGTATCGAGATCGGCAATATCTATTGGGGGCCGCTGGTCGCACGCAAACCAGCCGCCACCGAAGCGCAGTACCTTTTCATGGAATATGCTTTCGACGTACTCGGTTACCGGCGCTACGAATGGAAATGCAACAACAGCAATGAGCCTTCCAAGCGTGCTGCGGAGCGGTTTGGCTTCACGTTTGAAGGCATTTTCCGCCAGCATATGGTGCAGAAGGGCCAGAACCGCGATACGGCTTGGTATTCGGTGACAGACAAAGAATGGCCAGCGTTGAAAGCTGCCTATCAGGCGTGGCTTTCGCCGGAAAATTTTGATGCTGACGGACAGCAGATCAAACGGCTGGAGGAGTTTCGAACGATAACAGCCTGATCCGGCTCCAATTGTCGTTCACGGCCTCGAACAGGAGGCCGTGAAATTATCCGTTTCAGGATGGATTGATCGCAGCGAAGACCTCTTCATAGCGGCCCTCCCGCTCGGCGGAACGCCTGCTCCGGTCGCGTTCGACAAGGACCTCCCCCCGAGGATGATTTCCCGTTTCCAGCAAGTGCATGACTTCCGCCACATATGCGCTGACAGGTACGGCGCGAGGGTCGGAGGCCTGATGGGCACCGGTAAGTTCCGTCTGCACATAGGGCGGGGACAACTCCAGCACTTCGACCGGAATATTCCGCAACTGGTGGCGTAGCGACTGAAGCCACGAGTGGAGGAACGCCTTGCTGGCGCAATAGGTTGGAAAGTCAGCCCGGGGAATGAAGGCAAGATTTGAACTGGTTGCCATTATCGTTGCATTTGGCCGGGTTTTCAGCAGTGGAAGAAATGCTGCTGTTGTGCGCAATACGCCCACGATGTTGGTATCAATGACCGTGCGCGCGGCGGAAGCATCCCAGCTTTCCGAGGTCATGTCCTCCGCTTTTGAAATTCCGGCATTGGCGAAAAGCATGTTGAGATCAGGAAAGCGGGTGCGAACATCGCTTGCAAGTTGAGCCAAAGAGTTTGGATCATCAAGATCGAGCGGCATTCCCACCAGACCGGGACGCTGCGTTGTAATCTCGTCCAGCAAGGACAAACGACGCCCCGTGATGATAACGCGATTGCCGCGATCATGGAACGCTTCGGCGAGTGCCCGGCCGATACCACTCGTTCCGCCGGTAATAAGGATTGTGTTGCCAGTCATCTGCATAATGTATTGCTCCGTTGTTGTTACCGGCTGCAAGGCCGGATTGCGCGGGCGCCAATGGGGCAATGGTGTTTTCCCGTACCACTTCAATGGAGCGAATCCGGTCGATAACGCACCCATTTGCCGGGAGCATTATTAAAACCGTCAAGCGGCCAGCGAGTGGAGAAAACAACGTCATAACCATAGCGCCTCTTACATCGAGACCTCCCTGCTGGGACCCTCTCGAAAAGGACGCGTTGGATGACGGTAACGCCTACGACAGTCAGCTCAGGGAGCAACTGTAATCTGCGAGATAGTGCGGCTCAATGTCATTGTCAATCGACATGGTATTTTGCCCGAATACTTGCTTTGCAACCAGATAAGGCTACAACCCCTACCAACTGCGTTGAACACAGGCGACAATCTTGATGGACCCCAAAACCCGTAATGCGGCCATAGCGGCTGCCTGTATCATGCTCGGCTTTGGGTTTGCCGCCTATCTCATGCCCAATATGATGCTGGCGATTGGCGGCAAGTCTCCGCTGGCGGCCGGTATATTTGCGGTTATCTTCGTTATCGGCTTTTTCGTCGTGTTTTGGCTGCGCGCCAGAAGTCAGCGCCGTAACAAAAATCAGTAGCTCAGCGAAGCGGTCAAAAGCAGCATGCCGATAAGCACGATGAACAGTGCGCCGCCAATTTCAATAATGTTCTGAACCCTGCTCGATAGCGCAGTTCCACCGGAAATGCGCAAGGCGATATTCTTGGCAGTGACAGCCAGTGTTGCGAGAACCGCGACAGTTATAAATGTGCCGAAAGCCATGGCAAAGACAGACAGAACACCGCCGAGTACCAGACCATTCAACAATGAGAATGTCAGAACTATCAATGCGCCTGAACATGGACGCAGGCCGACAGCGATAATTGCCGCCCAAGCGGTTTTCCAGTTGAAATCACCGGAAATCATGGCCGGATCGGGAGCATGGCTATGACCGCATGTCTCGCAGACTTCACCCGCCGCATGGGAATGACCGTGATCATGTGAATGATGGTGGTGTGCATGGTCATGATTGTGATGATGATGCTCGTGGCCGGCATGAGCATGTGCTGCTTTTGCAGCGAAAAGACGCGGAACCTTGCGCCAGAGCAGCGAAAGGCCAAAGGCAATGATCAGGGCAAAGCTCGCCACTTCCATGACATGCGTTGCGTCGTCCATGGAAACTGTGGTGCCGCGAAGCACCAGAAAGGTCAGGCCGATGATGAAAATGGCCGTAAGTGCCTGCAACATGGACGACGCAAAAGACAGAAAGACGCCGCGCTTCAAGGTCGTTTCATTTGCGACCATGTAGGATGAAATCACAGCCTTGCCATGGCCGGGGCCGACAGCGTGCAGAATGCCGTAAAGGAATGACAGTCCAACGAGAATCGAAGCCTGCCAAGGGTCCTCGCGCATGGCCTTCAGGGCCTTGGTCATGGCCAGATAAAAGGTGCGCTGCTGTGTATTGATCCAGAAGATGATTTCGGCAAATGGGCCGGTTGGTTTCATCGCCACTTCATTCATGCCGATACCAAGCGAAGACGTTTGTGCCAATGCATGTCCGCCAAAAAGCGCGAGCGCCAGAAGCGCACAAAGCCAGATCGATTTCCGCATCATTTATCCTTTACCCTTGGGAGGGGCATTCTATTTCGAGCCTTGTGGCAAAAATCTTCGTCATATCGGTGCCGGTCGGATCGTTGAAAAACGCATCGGTCAGCGTGCTTTGGTTTTGCGCGATAGCCTGATCCGGGTCCGGGCGCACGACCTTCTGTTTGCAGGCGGGCGGTAACCCTGTCACATGCACGTCCGAGTCGTTGACGTAATCGATGGCGGTATAAAAGGTCGGGTCATAGACACCAAAGCTGGTCTTTGTGCCAAGCTTGAGCGGATGTTTTGGCGTGCTCTCGAAGACGATCAGCAGCTGGTTGTTCTGAAAATCGGCAATCAGATGTTTTGGTGCTGCCATGACGATCTTTTTGTCATTGAGCTGTACGGACTGGAAATAGTCGAACTCGGAAATCGAGGCGTTGATAGTCTCCGCCAGTGCTGCAAGTTCGGCCTCGTCAAGTTTGAGATCACCGTTCTTATCGAACTCCACCAGTACAGTGCTGGAAAAAATATCGTCAAACCGCCAGACATGGCCCAGCTTTTCGACCGTTCCATCCGGCTTGATGGTGATATCAAGCCGCGCTTCTGCAAAGACGTGCGGATGAACATAGGCAGGCGTGGCAAGGGTCATGCCCAAAGCCAGGGTTGCTATGAAAACCGCGAATTTCTGCTGCATGAATCGACCTTTGTAGTTGGGGCACAGGACATCCCGAACTTGGCGAAATTGGGACGATATAACATTAACAACCGCAAATTACACTTTGCGGTTGTCCTTGAACCATTTGGCCAGATAATCGACAAGCACGCGGACCTTGGCCGGCAGATAACGCCGGTGCGGGTAAACCGCATAAATACCCGCATCACGCATGGCAAACTCTTCCAGAACTGACACCAGCCTGCCGCTTTCAATATCCGGTGCCGCTATGAAATCCGGCAGCATGACAAAGCCGAGACCTGAAAGGGCGGCGCGGCGTGCGGCAAGCGGACTGTTTATTTCCATTGCACCTGACACCTGAACAGATATTGCCGGCCCGCTTTGATTATGGAACTGCCAGGTATTGCGCGAACGATTATTGGTGTCGACGATGCAGGGCAGTGTGCCCAACTGTTCCGGCCGCTTAGGAATGCCAGTCTGTTGGATCAATTCCGGGGAAGCACAGACGGCAACGCGAAATGGCGCAATGCGCTTGGCGATAAGCGATGAATCCTGCATGCGGGTTATGCGAATAGCGAGATCAAAACCCTCCTCAACCAGATCGACAAAACGATCATCGAGCCGGACATCAAGCGTGATATCCGGTTGGTCGGCGCAAAAATCGATGAGACATTGACCGATTTCAGCATCGGCAAAGGTGCGGGGCGCTGAAATCTTGATCCGGCCTTTGATGTCGCTGCTGGAGTCGCGAACTGTTTCTTTCAGGTTTTCGACATCACGGAGAATCTCACTGGCACGCTGGTAATAGGTGTGGCCTGCCTCGGTTAGCGAGAACTGCCGGGTGGTGCGGTTGAGGAGGAGGGCGCCCAGTTCATCTTCCAGTTCCCGGACATATTTCGACAGCAGCGCCTTGGACCGGCCTATCTTGCGTGCCGCCGCCGAAAACCCCTCCGCTTCCACGACATCTATATATGCGCGCATGCGGGTGAGCGTATCCATCAAGTTGCCTTTACGGAGTTGAGAATATTGCGACCAAGACGAATGAGAGCCATGTCGCTGCCTTTCGGCCCGAGCAATGAAAAGCCAAATGGAGCGCCATGAACCTGACCGAGCGGCAGGGTGATCTGGGGAAAGCCGGATAGGCCGGATATCATCAGCAGGCGCAATGCCTGCTCCCGGTAGGCTTGTAGTTCGTCAAATGGTGTCGCTGCCAGCGGTGCTGCGCCGGGAACGGTCGGCATGACCAGAATGCCATCATCCTGCAACAGATCGGCAAGCTCGCTGGTGAAGAGTGCGCGGCGTTTGCCTTGGGCTTCGTAAGTTTCAAGATCAATGCCAGCGGCATAGTCAAAACGTTCCTTGACGGCGCGGCCAAGACCGCGATCCTTTGCTGAAAGCCACCCGCCATGCGCCGCCCAAGCCTCAAAGCCCTGAATCTGCCGGAAGCAAAGATATAGATCATCCATTGAAGCCGTTGACTGGCGCGCGGAGCGGGCATGGCCGAGATGGTCAGCAACCACCTTATACATTTGCCTGTAAGCGGCATCTTCCACCTCGCTGACAAGCAAATGCTCGAGCAGGGGAATAAACAGCGGACGCTTCAGGCTGAAATCATTGCTGTCAGGTCCAAGCAGCACATTGCCGACCTTTTCATAAAGCTCAATGTCGCGGGCAAACCAGCCAAATGTGTCCAACGAGGGAGCGAGCGGCATCGTGCCGTCAAGTGATATGCGTCCATGGCTGGTGCGCAGGCCGATCAGTCCGCAGAAGCTGGCAGGGGCGCGGATGGAGCCGCCCGTATCGGTTCCTGTGGCGATGCTGGCAAGTCCGCCCGCTACCGCAGAGGCGGAGCCGGATGAGGAACCGCCGGTTACGCGATCCGGTGCTGCCGGATTTACCGGATAAGGATAATGCGCATTCTGGCCCATGAGCGAGAAGGCAAGTTCATCGGTCTGTGTCTTGCCGATGAATTTTGCTCCGGCATCGAGCAGTTTTTGAACCGCAGGAGCAGTTTTTTCTGCGACAAGTGATTCGGCTTTTTGCGGATTTCCGCAATCTGTTGGCAATCCGGTGACGTCGAAAATATCTTTGACCGCCAAAGTTTCGCCATTCAACAGGCCATCACCCGAGGAAAGGTTAACGGAAGGTAAATCCAAAAAGGCGTTCAAAGGTGAAAATGTGCTCATCGTTCAAAGATTCTATGTGATTTTGCTACGTTTGTTCAATGAATAAAAAACTTTGTCACAATCGATATTTGTCATTGATTGGACACATATTCCGCCTTATATCGCCCTTGCCCAAAGTCGCACGTGCCCATGGGTGTCCGCCGATCTTCATTATGGTGAGGAAACGGTATGGTACCTGGAACTAACCCCTCCAGTCAGCTTAGCAGCCAACTGCCAAAGCTGAGGACATCTGAAGCAACGACGGTGCGGGCCTAGTCGGTCTCTTTCGGCTGTCCAAAAGCTGAGAATTACTGAAGAGGCACACCTTCATTGCCGGTAGTGCGGATGGGAACATCCAAACCAAGGCAGACAAAGCGGATCAACGCCCCGATTGGCGCAGGTCCACCGCCGCATGAACTCGTCCGTGTTTTCAGCATCTCCAAAGGCTGGCTTCGCGGGGGATGGATTCATGCACTTTGTCCTCAGCAATTTTGACGGGCGCGTCCCGCGAAATTGCAATTTGCTGAGCGGCCATACCAGCCGCTATGGAATTGGAGCATAACATGGCTACGCAGCGCATTATCGACTTCATCAATACCCGACGCCCGAACGGCCCCTGCATGGTGCTCGATCTCGATGTCGTGCGCGAAAATTTCCACAATTTCGAAATGGCCCTGCCAGAGTCGAAGATTTTCTATGCAGTAAAGGCAAACCCGGCACCGGAAATCCTGCGCCTGCTCGCTTCGCTCGGCTCCAACTTTGACACGGCATCGGTTGCCGAAGTCGAGATGGCGCTTGATGCCGGTGCAACTGCCGACCGCATCTCCTTTGGCAACACGATCAAGAAAGAGCGCGATATTGCACGCGCCTTCGAACTCGGTATCCGTCTTTTTGCTGTCGATTGCGTTGAGGAAGTCGAAAAGGTAGCCCGTGCTGCCCCTGGCTCTCGCGTATTCTGCCGCGTCCTAACCGACGGTGCTGGAGCCGAATGGCCGCTTTCCCGCAAGTTCGGCTGCGTGCCTGCAATGGCTGTCGATGTACTCCGCCTTGCCCAGCAGCTCGGCCTCGAAAGCTATGGCGTTTCGTTCCATGTCGGTTCGCAGCAGACCGATCTTGCCGCATGGGACCGCGCGCTCGGCGATGCCAAGCAGGTTTTCGAAGCGCTTGCCAAGGAAGGCATCACACTGAAGATGGTCAATATGGGTGGTGGTTTCCCGACCCGTTACCTCAAGGATGTGCCAACCGCACAGGCCTATGGTCAGGCTATCTTCCAGGCGCTGAGCAAGCATTTCGGTAATCGCCTGCCTGAGACAATCATTGAGCCGGGTCGCGGCATGGTCGGCAATGCCGGTGTCATCAAGGCCGAGGTCGTCCTCGTGTCCAAGAAGGCCGACAATGACAATGTGCGCTGGGTTTATCTCGACATCGGCAAGTTCGGCGGTCTCGCCGAAACGATGGACGAGGCAATCCGCTATCAGATCACCACACCGCGCGATGGCGATGCGTCGGAGCCTTGCGTTCTTGCAGGCCCGACCTGCGATAGCGCCGATGTGATGTACGAAAAGAACCCCTATCCGCTGCCAGTATCGCTGACCATCGGTGATGAAGTGCTGATTGAGGGAACGGGTGCCTACACAACGACCTACTCCGCCGTTGCTTTCAATGGGTTTGAGCCTCTCCGATCATACGTAATTTAAGAGACCTTTGATAAGTTCACCCTGATGGGCATCCGATGTGATTTTCTCCGCTTCCGGTACTCATGGACCTAACGTCCACTGCGTTCCGGTTCTCGAAAACCGCACCAGCTGTCTCATCAGGCTGAATTCTCAAAAGGTCCCTCATCCACGCATGGCGTGTCGACGCATCCTTATGATTGATTGGTCAAGACAATGAGCGCAGTAGAATATATCGAACAGAACCTGCATCCCGACGGATTGCAGGCATTCACTATCCGCAACGAAACCGCGCAGGACGAACAGGCCCGTGAAGCCCTGCTTGATCGTGCCATGGGCGAAGGTCGCCGTCGCAAGTCTTCCGAGAAGCTGCGTCGCGGACGCTTGCCATCGGCAGGACTGGCCTTTGTCGCACGCGGCGATGACGGGAAACTGCTCGGAACAGTTAGGCTTTGGGACATTCAATCCGGGCATGATGCATCGGGCATGCCGGTGCGTGCGTTGCTGCTTGGACCTCTGGCTGTTGAACCGACCCTCAAGGGTCATGGCATTGGTGCTGCATTGATGCGCCATGCAACCGCCGAAGCGGCACGTCTCGGCCACGGCGCCGTCATTCTTGTCGGCGATCCGGAATATTACGAGCGTTTCGGCTTCGATGGCACGAAAACCAAAAACCTTGCAATGCCGGGCCCTGTCGAGCGGCACCGTTTTCTGGCACTGGAATTGAAAGCCGGACACCTTGAAGGTGCGCATGGCCTGCTGACAGCCAAGGGCAAACGCGCTTCAGCCATCAGGATTTTGCCGGTTTCACTGCGGTTTTCGAGGTAAGTGTGCGGTCTGCAATGCTGGTGTGCGTGGTTCGACGGGGCTCACCATGAGGAAAATAGTGGATTGCAGGTAGTGGGGTTTTCTACCTTGACGTCTCTCATTGCAGCGCACCAACCGTTCCTCATGGTGAGCCGTCCTGAGCTAGTCGAAGGGCGAACCACGCACAAATTTTATGCCACACGATTTTTCCGCTAAGATTGAATAAACCGCTGAATCGCGGCGACTTCACCCTGCTGGATTTCATGACCGCCGGGGTGCCATGCAAGTTCAGTCTCTACACCTTGCGCAATCAGATAATCTGCGAAATCCTGCGTCAGCGATGGCGGGCAGATCGGATCGCGCTGCCCGGCAGTAATCAGCACGCGTTTCCCGGCAAGCCCGGGTTGACCGGCTGGCTGCCACGGGATCAAGGGATGCATCAGCACCGCATCGTTGAAAAGGCCGGGATGCTTGAGCATGACCGACGCCAGAATGTTTGCGCCGTTCGAATAACCCAGCCCAATAACCTTGGATGGTTTGGCCTCGATTTTGCGTGTGCGGATGAAATCAGCCATTGCATCAGTGCGGACGGCAAGATCTTCCATGTCATAGACGCCTTCGGCAGTGCGACGGAAAAAGCGCAATGCGCCGTGTTCCGATACGTCGCCGCGCGGCGAGACAATGCCGGCATCCGGTAATAATTGTCGTCCGAAATCGAAGAACTGGTTTTCATCACCGCCTGTGCCGTGGAAAACAAACAGCAATGGCTGTTCCGGTTTTCCGGCCGGGTGGGTGCGATTCTGATAGCTATTCGGTGCCATGGTTGCCTTTCCGCCCGGAGTGACTGGGGCCGGACCTCATGATTACGCTTTTACTAACCGACATATGGGTGTCGGGCCAGTGAACAGAAGGGGCGGGGCGCTTGATGGATTGTCTACCAGACGAAGACAGTGAATCTTTTACAAGACATTTGGCTTTTTATGTCCGCTTTTCGTCCGATACATGCGTATCAGGCTGTCATATCTGACGTTAATATCATAGTATCAATTGTCAGGAGAATCCAAAAATGTCCGCAGACACCGCTCTTATCGTTATTGACGCGCAGGAATCATTTCGCCAGCGCGGTTACTGGAATGAGGCAGAAGCGAAACCCTTCATTGCCAATATCCAACGTCTGATTGATGGCGCAAAGGCCAAGGGACTTCCCATCGTGCAGATTTTTCATGTCGATGGGGACGGGCCATTTGCACTGGACTCAGGCTTTATCAAACCGCTGGCACCCGTTTCGCTTAACGCCGATGTTGTTTTCAACAAAGCGCGCCACAGTGCGCTGGTCGGCAGTGGACTTGAGGTCTGGTTGACCGAAAACCATATCCGTAAAGTGCTGATAGCGGGTATTCGTACCGAGCAGTGCTGTGAGACAACCACCCGCCATGCATCGGATTTAGGTTATGAGGTGGAATTCGTCTCCGAAGCGACATTGACCTTTGCAATGACCAATGCCGAGGGCCGCACTTTCAGCGGTGACGAGATCAAAGCCCGTACCGAGCTGGTCCTCGCTGGCCGCTTTGCGCGCATAGTGACAGTTGACGAGGCGTTGAGCGGGGTCGAACGCGCGATGGCCGCATGAGCATAGTCGAACCGAAAAATATCGATGTTCTGGTAGTTGTGCCCGCAAGGGCACTTCTGCTTGATATTGCCGGGCCGATAGAGGTACTGCGCAAGGCGAATTTCGAGCAGGATGCGGTGCGCTTCAAGGTCCGCTATGTCGGCCCGCTTGCGAATGTGACGACATCCATAGGGCTTACCATCAGCGGTATCGAACCACTACCAACCCGGGTTCCGTCTGGTGCCATAATTGTACTTGCAGGAGATACGACGACGCTGCTGGATACATCCGCTGCTGTCCATGCGGAAGCGCAGGGGCAAGGTGATATGGGTATTATCGAATGGTTGCGCAGCCACTTCACCGACACTCACAAACTGGTCTCGATCTGTTCGGGTGCCTTGCTGGCTGCACGTGCCGGTCTGCTCGACGGCCATGCCTGTACCACTCATTTCAGTTCAGTCGATGAGTTACGCGAACTTGTGCCAACGGCACGGGTCTTCGACAACCGGCTCTACGTCGAGGATGGCAATCGCTATTCAAGTGCCGGTATTACGGCAGGCATAGATTTGATGCTGCATCTTGTCGGTCAGATCGCTGGACCCGCCTGTGCCGTGGCAGTTGCAAGATATCTGGTGGTTTATCTGCGGCGTAGCGGAACTGATCCGCAATGGTCACCGTGGCTCGACGGGCGCAATCATATTCACCCCGCAATTCACCGGATTCAGGACAAGCTGGCTGCTGACCCGGCGCAACATTGGACATTACAGGCGCTGGCAGACATTGCAGCAACCAGCCCGCGACATCTATCACGCCTGTTCAATGAACATACGGGGATGAGCATTTCCGAATATCTCAACGGCCTGCGCATCGCTTTGGCGCGGGAGATATTGAGCAATTCACGGCTGGATATGGAAGGTGTGGCAGACCGCACGGGGTTTGCCTCTGCAAGGCAATTACGGCGGGCTTGGGGGCGGATACATGCTGCTCCGCCCAGCAGTGCGAGATTGCCGTAACTCCTGGAAATCTTGCACAACGCAATTGCCACAAGTCGCGCGTTACTTAAGCGTCTGACCAAGGTCCGTGGAAATCCCCTTCTTCGCCAAGGCGTTTGAAGCCATGAGCGCCGAAGAAATCACGCTGAGCCTGAATGACGTTTGCAGTACCCCGAGCCTGACGGAAGCCATCGAAATAGTTGAGGGCGGCAGACAGAGCAGGGACAGGAAGACCCGCAAGTGAAGCTTCGGAAACGACCTTGCGCAGGGATTTCGAGCCGGATTTCATGCGTTCGACGAAGGCTGGTACGAGCAGAAGGTTGGTGCCTTCACTGCCTTCAAACGCTGCTGCGATCTGATCGAGAAACTGCGAACGGATGATACAGCCAGCGCGCCAGATACGGGCCGTGGTCGCAAGCGGGATATCCCAGCCACGCTCCTTCGAAGCGCCAACCATGACATCGAACCCTTGCGCATAGGCGGCAATTTTACCCGCTAGCAGACCCTGCTCCAGCGCATCGATAAAAGCCTGGCTGTTGTCGGAAAGCTTGGCAGTCCCGAGATCGCCATAGGCTTTTTCCGCTTCCGCACGCTGTTTGACCATTGAGGAGATGGAGCGGGCAGCAACGGCAGCCTCAATGCCAGTGGCGGGAATACCCAGCATTTGCGCCTCGATGGCAGCCCAGCGGCCAGTGCCCTTCTGTCCGGCGCTGTCAAGAATGATATCGACTGCGGGCTTGCCGGTCTTCTTGTCGGTAGCAAGCAAAACCTTCGCAGTGATTTCGATAAGATAGGAATTCAGCGGACCGGCATTCCACTTGTCGAAAATCTTGCCGATAGCTTCCGATGTCAGGCCAAGGCCATCACGCAGCACGCCATAGACTTCGGCGATCATCTGCATATCGGCATATTCAATGCCATTATGGATGGTCTTGACGAAATGACCGGCACCGTCCGGACCAAGCAGGGCAGAGCAGGATTCGCCCTCATACTTTGCGGAGATCGCCGTCAGAACCGGCTCAATACGCGCATAGGATTCAGGCGTGCCGCCGACCATGATCGAAGGGCCGTGCCGCGCCCCTTCTTCACCGCCGGAAACACCCATGCCGACAAAGGTCGGATCATTGGCGCCGAGTTCGGCAAGGCGGCGAACCGTATCGTGGAAATTTGCATTGCCTGCGTCGATGATGATGTCTTCCTTGGCGAGGAAAGGCTTCAGAGCGGCGATCTGTTCGTCCACCGCCTCGCCAGCCTTGACCATGAGAATGATCGGGCGCGGGGCACGAATGTTTTTGGCAAGGTCCTCCAGCGTTTCACACGCGATGATCTTGTCCTGCAGGTCACCTGCATCGGCATAAAATTCATTTGTCTTGGCAACGGTTCTGTTGAAAACCGCAACGCGATAACCATTCTCGGCGATGTTCAGCGCCAGATTGGTACCCATGACGCCGAGGCCGATCAATCCGATGTCAGCTTGCTGCATGATTTTGGTCCTTACACATTCAATAGGGGCATAATTCGATAACTCATCCGACAGGTGAAAGGCCCAAGAGAGGCTTTTCCGACCCGGGACAGCATTAGTATATCAATGAGCGTTGGCGGCAATGGCAAATGACGAAATTTCGATCATCGAATCCCGGGCCATAAATGTCATCCGCGCGTAATACAGGTTTTGATATGTTATTATTTTTTAGCCATTTGTTTGCGAGGGATTATTATGAAACTCAAAAGCCTGAGCATAGGTACATTCAATCTCTACAATCTCAATGAGCCGGGCGTGCCAATCTATACCGACAAAGATGGCTGGTCGCAGGAGGAATATAACAGCAAGATTGAATGGACGAGCCGGACTATCCGGCTTCTGCAACCGGATATTTTCGGATTTCAGGAGCTTTGGCATCCTGCTTCCATCACGCGTGCCCTTGAAGCCTCCGGTCTGGCGGCTGAATATGAGCTGGTTGTACCGGAGACGGCCAATGGCAAACGTATCGTTTGCGCTGCAATCGTCCGCAAAGGGCTTTTAACTGGTCAGCCGGAGTGGATCGAACGGTTTCCCGACAAGTTCATGCTGAAGAGTTCCGGCGACGATCCCCAGACGCCAGCGATCAGCGTTTCAATTCCCAGTTTCTCTCGTCCTGTCCTGCATTTTCAAGTGCGCCCACGCGAGGATCATGAACCGGTGCATGTTTATGTCTGTCATTTCAAATCGAAGGGACCAACGCAGGTTTTCAGGGAGTCGTGGTTCAAGACCGATGAAACCACCTACAAGAAGCATGCGACAAGTATCGGCGCGGCCATTTCCACTATTCGCCGCACCGCCGAAGCTGCCGCGTTGCGCTTCCTGTTGACTGAACAGATGAAAGGCAGTCGTACGCCGGTCATCGTCCTTGGCGATATCAATGACGGCCAGCTGAGCAATACGGCGAATATTCTGACGGAACAGCCACGCTATCTTGTTGGGGATTCGCTTGGCGGAGGAGATGTCAGTCTCTATACGGCGCAGACCCTGCAGGAGTATCGCAGCACGCGAGACGTCTATTATACGCACATCCATCAGGACATCATGGAGTCACTTGACCACATTCTGGTCAGCGAGGAGTTCTATGACAACTCAAAGCGGCGTATCTGGATGTTCGACGGAATGACAGTCAACAATGACCATCTGAATTTCGATGATCACAAACAGTCCGGGACGAATGACCACGGAATAATCTGTGCGACTTTTAAATATAAACCAATGAAAGTAGAAGCACAGGAGGTTGCCGACGGTCCCGCATGATCGCCGTTCAGGTGTCGCGCAATTGCTCCAGATCGTGGATACGATCCGCACTGCTTTGCTCAAGTTTGCGCGTGACTTCGGCGACCAGTGTTTCGGCAATCAGGAATAAGGCGGCTGATGAGTCCCAAGGTGAAGGGACAGCAGTACGGCCAGCAATGACGTGTTTGGCGAAACGCGCAATCGGTGAAAGCCACTGGTCGGTGACAAGCACAATCTCGACGCCGCGCGCCTGAGCCTTTTCGGCAAAACGTAAAAGGCTGTCCTGATAGCGGCGGATATCGAAAACGATCAGTACGTCTTTCTTGCCCATATCGATCAACTGATCGCGCCAATGGCTTTCCTGTCCTGCAAGATGTGTCACGCCGGTGCGGACAATCTTGAGATGGGCAGCCATGTATGTAGCGATCGGGTCAGTGAAACGCCCGCCAAGCAGATAGAGACGCGAGCGATTGCGACTGATCGCATTGGTCACATCGTCAAGCTGCTGAGCTGAAAGATGCTGGAATGTCTCGCGAATATTTTCGATTGCGGCTTCCATAAGCGGGAAGGTAGCGCCGCCTTTTGGGCGTTGGATTGTCGCCGCGCGATTCCAGGGTGATTGAACCTGCGCTGCCAGCTCTTCCTGAAGCGCACTCTGAAATTCAGGATAGCTCTGAAAACCCAGACGGGCAACGAACCGCAGGATTGTAGGCGAGGAAACCCCAGCTTGGCCCGAAAATTCTGCCACGGTTCGCAAGCCGATCAGTGGGTAATTGGCAATCAATGTCTGGGCTGCCCTGCGTTCCGAGGCCGGCATCGCGTCGATCTTTTCTGCGATAAGCTCGGAAATGCTGGTGCTCATGAATGCGTCCCCCGTCCGAATCATAAAACGTCAATTTCGGATTTGACAATTTTGATTGTTATGTATCAAATCATACGAGAGTGGAAATAAAAATACAAAATGTAACGTAAAGTACAGTTTGCCGAAAAGGGCAAAAATGGGCCGGACCATAGCGAGCGGTGCGCCGCAGGCACTATCCAAGGAATGGACTCCTGTTCGGGTGACAAACCCGGAAGGGGTGGGGCCCTGCATTATCCTGTGCGATCATGCGTCCAATTATATACCCGACGGTTTTGGCACGCTCGGCCTGCACGATGGCGATCTGCAGAAACACATTGCCTGGGACCCCGGTGCGCTTGGCGTGAGCGCCGTGATGAGTCGCTTGCTGGATGCGCCGCTTGTCGAATCTTGCGTATCGCGTCTTATCATCGACTGTAATCGTCCGCTTGATGCGCCGGATCTCGTTCCTTCCTTGAGTGAAGCAACCATTATACCAGCCAACGAAAACTTGAACGATAAAGCGCGCCGGGAGCGTATCGAGCTTTCGCACAAGCCTTATCACGCGGCTATTGAAAGGCTGGTGCAGGAACGCAAGGCCGCAGGACTGCCGGAGCCGGTATTTATTGCGGTTCACTCCTATACGCCGGTCTATCGCGGCGTTAAGCGGCCATGGCATATCGGCATCATTCATGATGCTGATGAGAGACTTTCTGCGCCTCTTATTGCCGGGTTGAAGCGTGACGAATCCTTGAGTGTAGGAGACAATGAACCCTACTCTCCCGCGGACCGCGTTTACTACACGCTCGAGCGTCATGCCCGGGCGGCGGACCATTCATGTGTCATGGTCGAAATACGCAATGACTTGATCACCAATGCGCATGAGGAAAAACACTGGGGCGAAAAACTCGCCCTGATCTTACAGGAAACCTTGGGGAAGAATTGAATTGATCGCCGCTATGCGGCGGCCGGGCATGCACTCATAGTCGATTTAATCATCAGTTAAAGGGGATAATCATGGCAAGTGCAGACAATAAAAAAGTTGTCGGGAGTGTCGCGTACCAAACGCGCGACAAGCAGTATTTTGAGAAACGCCAACTCATTCGGCATGCGAATGTATGGCACCTCTGGGCCCTCGGCGTCGGTGCCGTGATATCAGGTCATTTTTCAGGCTGGAACGGTGGCCTCCTTCAAGGCGGATGGGGCGGTATGTTCATCGCAACCGTTATCATCGCCATCATGTATCTTGGGCTGACCTTCGCCATTGCGGAGATGTCTCCGGCTCTGCCTCATACTGGTGCAGCCTATTCGTTTGCCCGCACTTCGATGGGGCCTTGGGGAGGCTTTCTGACCGGCTTGGCAGAGAATGTCGAATATGTTCTTACGCCTGCGGTGATCGTCTTTTTCATAGGTTCTTACCTGACGGGCATATTTGGCACTTCGGCGGAATTTCAGCCGGTCTGGTGGGTTGCGGCCTATATTGTCTTTCTGGCGCTCAACATATGGGGCGTGGCGCTGTCATTCCGTGTGACATTGGTTGTGACCGTCCTCGCGCTTGCCTGTCTGGTGGTATTCTGGATATCGGCCATCGGACATATGGACTTCTCACGCTGGGCGATGAATATCGGACCCGGTGGTGTCGAGCTTCCGGAAGGAAATGGACCATTTCTCCCCAACGGCATTACCGGCGCACTTGCCGCGTTGCCGTTTGCTGTCTGGCTGTTCCTTGCAATCGAGCAATTACCGCTTGCTGCGGAAGAATCCGTTGATCCAAAGCGCGATATGCCCAAAGGCATTATTTTCGGCGTTCTCACACTGGTCGTTTCCGCTTTCGCAATCCTGACGTTCAATCCTTCGGTTGCAGGGATCGGGGCTTTTGCACTCGGCTCATCGGGTGAACCATTGCTGGACGGCTTCAAGGCCATCTACGGCGAGGGTATCGCCAAGGGCCTTGCGCTCGTGGCTGTGCTTGGGCTTATCGCATCTTTCCACACCATTATCTTTGCGCAAGGACGGCAAATATTTTCGCTCAGCCGGGCCGGTTATTTTCCGACCGTCCTGTCTGTCACCCATGGCACACGCAAGACACCGCATGTTGCCATGATTGCCGGTGCAACTCTCGGCCTGCTGGTGATCCTCAGCCTCTGGTTCCTGCTCGGTTCCGAGCGTGGCGGTGCTGTCATTGGTTTCACGCTGCTCAACATGGCTGTCTTTGGCGCGATGCTGAGCTATATCATGCAGGCTGTGTCCTTCATTCTGCTGCGCAAGAACCATCCGCATATCGAACGGCCATTCCGTAATCCATTCGGTGTTCCGGGTGCCGTGCTGACAATCATCATTGCCATAGTAACACTCTACTTCCAGTTGACCGATCCGGTCTATCGGCAGGGGATTGTGGGGGTTGCGATCTGGTTTGCGGTGTTTATCGCCTACTTTGCCTTTATCGGTCGGCACAAACTCATTCTGTCGCCCGAAGAGGAATTCGCTCTCGAAAATGCTGAAACGGCCTGACAGGCCATAAGCTAAGTTGCGCCCGGTCTCTTCCGGGCGCAGCATCATTGCCCCACTCGCCTTATCGAGGAAAAAATGGCTGGACATCTGACTTTTGACGAACTGAAAAGCCGCGTAACCAGCGGTGAAATCGATACTGTTCTGGCTTGTTTCGTCGACATGCAGGGCCGGTTGATCGGCAAGCGGTTTCACGCAAGCTTCTTCGTGGAATCCGCGCATGATGAGACGCATGGCTGCAATTATCTGCTGGCCAACGATATCGATATGGAGCCGGTGCCGGGCTACAAGGCTGCAAGCTGGAAACAGGGCTATGGTGATTTCGTCATCAAACCGGATTTGACGACCATACGCTTTATTCCATGGCTGGAAAAATGCGCACTGGTGCTTTGCGACATCCTCGATCACCATCACCATGAAGACCTCTCTCATTCGCCGCGCGCTATTCTCAAGCGCCAGCTCGCCCGTTTGAAAGATCGCGGCTATCTCGCCTACTTCGCCTCGGAGTTGGAATTTTATCTGTTCGATGAGACCTATGAAACGGCCCGCGCCAAGCACTGGAAGGGCATGACGACGGCTTCGCCCTACATCCAGGACTACGTGATCCAGATGACCACGAAGGAAGACGCGGTGATGCGCGCCATCCGCAACGGTTTGTTCGATGCGGGTATCCCGGTTGAAAACTCCAAGGGCGAATGGGGTCCGGGGCAGGAAGAGATTAATGTACGTTATGCCGAAGCGCTGGAAATGGCCGATCGTCATGTGGTCATGAAGAATGGCTGCAAGGAAATCGCTACCCAGATGGGCAAGGCGATCACCTTTATGGCGAAGTATGATTACGCACTCGCCGGCAGCTCCAGCCATGTCCACAATTCCTTGTGGAGTGCAGACGGCAAGACGCCGCTTTTCTATGACAAGAATGCGGAATACACCATGTCGCCGCTGATGCGGCAGTGGGTGGCCGGGCAGCTGAAATATGCCGATGATTTCACCTATTTCCTCGCGCCCTATATCAACTCCTACAAGCGCTTTCAGGCCGGTACATTCGCGCCGACGAAAAATGTCTGGAGTCTCGATAACCGCACGGCAGGTTTCCGACTTTGCGGTGAAGGTTCAAAGGCGATCCGTATTGAATGCCGGATCGGCGGAGCGGATCTGAACCCCTATCTCGCATTTGCCGGCCTCATTGCCTCGGGCCTTGCCGGTATCGATGAGAAGCTGGAACTGGGCAAGCCGTTTCAGGGTGACGCCTATGGCGGGGCAAAATTGCGCGAGATTCCAAAGACATTGCGCGAGGCAACCGACACGCTTGCCCGCTCAAAAATGCTCAAGGAAGCGCTCGGTGAAGACGTGGTTGAGCACTATGTCCACACCGCAAAGTGGGAACAGTTTGAATATGATCGCCGCGTGACAGATTGGGAGTTGCATCGCGGCTTCGAACGGTATTGAAGAACTGAAAATAACATAAGCAGACTAGAGGTTTTAACATGGCCGAAACGGTCAAACTGATTACGCCCATTGATGGCACGGTTTATGCCGAGCGTCCCGTTGCCAGTGACAAGGCGATTGACGCCGCCGTTGAGTCTGCAAAGCAGGCGCAAGCCGGATGGGCGCAGACGAGCATCGCCGAACGCGGGCGGCTTTGCCTTGCTGCGCTTGATGCATTGCTGTCGATGAACGATGAAATCGTACCTGAAATAGCTTGGCAGATGGGGCGCCCGGTGCGTTATGGTGGTGAAAAGGGTGGCGTCGAAGAACGCACACGCTACATGGTCAAGATTGCCGAGCAGGCGCTTGCACCTATCATCGAGAATGATAGGCCGGGTTTCCGCCGTTACATCAAGCATGTGCCGCTTGGCGTTGTCATGGTGATTGCACCGTGGAACTATCCATATCTCACAGCCGTCAATACAATCATTCCCGCACTGATGGCAGGCAATAGCGTGATCCTGAAACACGCCGCACAGACCTTGCTGGTGGGCGAACGTTTCGCACAGGCTTTCGAAAAGGCCGGTCTGCCAAAGGGTGTGTTTCAGAACATTGTACTGGGACATGCACAGACGGAAAAACTGCTGGCCTCAGGGCGCATTGACCATGTGAATTTCACCGGCTCGGTCGGTGGTGGTCGCGCCATCGAAAAAGCTGCCGCCGGCACGTTCATGACCTTGGGTCTGGAACTTGGCGGCAAAGACCCGGCCTATGTTCTGCCGGATGTCAATCTCGACCATGCGGTTGCCAATCTCGTCGACGGCGCATTCTTCAATTCCGGCCAATGCTGCTGCGGTATTGAGCGCATCTATGTTCACGAGAATATCTATGACCGCTTTGTCGATGGCTTTATCGACCTGACCAAGCAATATGTCGTAGGCAATCCGCTGGATCAGGCAACGACGATGGGGCCTATGGCCCAGACACGCTTTGCCGAACTTGTGCGCGAGCAGAAAGCCGAAGCATTGCGCAAGGGCGCGAAGTCACACGTCAATATGAGCGTTGCCAATGATAAGGCCGGTTCGCCCTATCTAGCACCGGAAGTGCTGACCGATGTCGATCATCAGATGAGCGTCATGCGCGAAGAAAGCTTCGGGCCAATTGTCGGCATCATGAAAGTGCGCAATGACGAGGAGGCAGTGGCCTTGATGAATGACAGTCCCTATGGGCTTACTGCTTCATTGTGGACCACAGATACGGATCACGCGGCTTTGATTGGCGACCGTATCGAGACCGGTACGGTGTTCATGAACCGCTGCGATTATATCGATCCGGCGCTGGTCTGGACGGGCGTGAAAGACACAGGCAAGGGTGCTGCCATGTCCGGCATCGGCTATGGCAATCTGACACGACCTAAATCCTACCACCTGCGTGAAGAAATCTAAGAGAGAATAATATGGGCCAGCTTATTTCCAAATGGAATTATCCAACCACGGTGCGTTTTGGCGCAGGACGCATAAAGGAATTGCCGGAAGTTCTGGAAGCGACGGGGATCAGGAATCCGCTTTTCGTCACTGATCCGGGTCTGGCCAAACTGCCGGTCGTGGCAAGCACGTTGAAAATTCTCGATGATGCCAAAGTTCCCTACGGCGTGTTTTCGGACGTAAAGCCAAATCCGGTGGAATCCAATCTGACAGCGGGTATCGCCGTATTCAAGCAAGGCAAGCATGATGGCGTTATTGCTTTCGGTGGCGGTTCGGCGCTGGACCTTGGCAAACTGATCGCGTTCCAAGCCGGACAAACGCGCCCGATCTGGGATTTCGAGGATATTGGTGATTGGTGGACCCGCGCCAATAGCGACATGATCGCACCGATCATTGCCGTGCCGACCACAGCCGGAACCGGCTCTGAAGTTGGCCGTGCCGGTGTTATCACCAACGAAGCCACACACACGAAAAAGGTGATCTTTCATCCGAAGCTTCTTCCGGCAATTGTCATTGCTGATCCTGAGTTGTCGGTGGGTATGCCTGCATTCATTACCGCAGGTACCGGCATGGACGCTCTGGCGCATTGCCTGGAAGCCTATTGCGCGCCGGGCTATCACCCGATGGCGGATGGCATTGCCGTTGAGGGCATTCGGCTCGTGTTCGAGAACCTGCCAAAAGCCTATGCCAATGGCAGCGACCTGACGGCGCGGGCGCATATGATGAGCGCTGCTGCCATGGGCGCGACTGCCTTCCAGAAGGGTCTTGGCGCGATCCATTCGCTATCCCACCCGATCGGCGCGCTTTACGACACGCATCACGGCATGACCAATGCCGTATTCATGCCCTACGTGCTTGCATTCAACCGTGATGCCATCGAAGAGCGTATCGGGCGGCTTGCCAACTATATTGGTATCAAAGGTGGTTTCGATGGTTTTGCCAAGGCGATCATCAACCTGCGGACCGACCTCAAAGTACCTCATGCATTGCCCGGTCTGATCAAGGATCTGGATATGGATGATGCACGCAAGGAATTGATTGCCGATATGGCAATCGTCGACCCAACGGCGGGAGGCAATCCTGTTGAACTGACCAAACAAGCAGCACTCAAGCTGCTGGACGAGGCAATCAAGGGGTAACCGAAAGGCGAGCTTTGATGGTCAAATTAAAAGGGCGCTGGCAACGGCGCCCTTTTTGCTTCCTGAAGGCAATAAGGTTACCACCAAAGTCGTATATATCACGATTCTTCTGCATGATATGAAGCTCGGTAGATATCGAGGTGAAAAACAGACTGATGAAAAAGAAAGCCGAACGTTTGCCAGCGCCGTTGCAGTTCGTGCTATGTCTTTGTCTTCCAGTTGTTATTGCCAGCATAACCTATTTCTCAGGTCAACCAACAGATCTTGTTGTATTGAAAACGGTTATTTCAGCTCTCTATTTGCCTGTTGCTATCGGCTTGGAACATTCCGGATTCAGCATGCAGCCACCTCGGTTGGAATCGTGGCGTGAGACTCTCGTACGTGGTTTTGTAGAGAGTCTGATGCTCTCAGCATGGTTGACTGCCTTCGTGTGGAAGCCCGGTTTGCCACTTGAGAATAGTCTGAACACATTTGGTGCGCTCTTCGGGTTGTATTTTTGCGTTATATTGCTTTCCCGCAACATACGACGCATTTCAGTAGTCGGGCAGCGAACCGAATCGTTTCACGTATAACGGATAGGCAAAGAGTGCAATGAGCTAGGTTTGGCTGATCTCTTAGGTGAGCGAGCAATGGACTGACGAGATTAATCCCGATCTTTCCGACTAACGGGATTCTTGCTACTGTCCCAGCAGGAGCATATCCTGTGCTGCGAGGCTGACCTTCACATTTTCACCGGGTGAGGGCGGAGGGGCGCTCGGATTGTTGAACGTATCGAATGAGACTGTGTTTTCTCCCAGCGATGCACGAATACGGATTACCGAGCCAAGGAAATGCACGCTGTTGATCTTGCCGTCCAGCGTGGTTTCACGCTTATCCGTAGCTTCGCCAAGACTGACGGCTTCCGGGCGTACGGCAAGCGAAATCTTGTCGCCTGTCTTGTGATTGATGATCTTCTGACCGATGATCACATCCTTGCCGTCGATTGCGATGACACCGGCTGCTGCATCGCGGACGGTGGCATCAAGCGTGTTCAGCGTGCCGACAAATGAAGCGACGAAACGCGACGACGGGTGATTGTAAATCTCGAACGGTGCACCGACCTGTTCGGCCTTGCCTTCATACATCACGACGATCCGGTCAGAAATCGACAGTGCTTCTTCCTGATCATGCGTCACGAAAATTGTGGTGATGCCCAGTTTGCGCTGGATGGCGCGAATTTCCTCGCGCAGCGAAACGCGAATCTTGGCGTCGAGCGCAGATAGTGGTTCGTCCAGCAGAAGGACCTGCGGCTTGGTTGCCAGCGCGCGAGCAAGAGCAACGCGCTGCTGCTGGCCGCCGGAAAGCTGGTAGGGATACCGGTCCGCCAAATGATCGAGCTTGATCAGCGACAGCATTTCATGAACAGTTGCATCGATCTCCGCTTGTGGCTTCTTCGCAACCTTCAATCCGAACGCAACATTCTGGGAAACAGTCATGTTCGGAAACAACGCATAAGCTTGGAATACCATGCCAATATTGCGCTGGTTTGGCTTGAGGTTCACCACGTCCTTGCCGCCGATACTGATCTTTCCGGATGTCGGAGTTTCGAACCCGGCCACCATGCGCAGTACCGTTGTCTTGCCGCAACCGCTGGGCCCGAGGAAGGAAATGAACTCACCCTTCTCGATATCGAGATTGAAATCATGAACAACCGTGGTCGCTCCAAAACTCTTTTTCAAATGGCTGATGGTGAGAAATGACATTGTTTCGATCCGGTCTTAGCGCTTGGTGGCGGCGAGGGATTTATTGAGACGGGTGACGATCTGAATAAGACCCATGCAAATCCACGTGATTGCAAAGGAAATAACCGCCAGTGCTGCGGGCTCATAGGCACGGTTTGCACCGATAAGCTGCAGGAATGGTCCGAACGCTGGACGGTTGAGTAGCGCAGCCATGGTGAATTCACCGATGACAATAGCGAAGGTCAGGAAGGCACCGGAGAGGACGGCAACCAGCACATTCGGGAGAATAACGCTCCACATGATTTTCACCCGGCTTGCTCCGAGGCTTTCGGCGGCTTCAGTCATGGTGCGGATATCGATAGCGCCAAGGCCGGTATCAACTGCGCGATACATATAAGGAAGCGCCAGCATCGTATAACCAAAGACCAGCAATATATTGGTGCCCATGGCGGAGCCGGTCAAAGGCAGGAACGAAGATGTGTTGTAGAGGCGGATATAGCCGAACACGACAACGATAGCCGGGATGACCAGCGGCAGCAACGTGATGAATTCGAGGAATGGACGCCAGCCGGGAAGCCGCAGGCGGACCCAGTAAGCCGTAGGGACGACCAGTACGATGCCGACAACGATAGTAACCAGCGCCATAATGATTGAATAGGCGAATGTTGCCTGGAAACGCGGATCACTGAGGATGACCCAATAGGCGTCGAGTGAATAGATGCCGCGGCGCATACGCAGGGAAAATTCCAACGTGCCAATGAGTGGCACGATAAAGTAAATAATGCCGAATGCCAGCGCGATCCAAGACCAGAAACGATTGGTTTTCATTTGAGCCACCGTTCGCTGCGCGCGCGCATCCAGATGTAAATGCCGTTGGAAACGCCGGTGATTACAATCATGCCGAAGGCGAGTGCATAGCCCAGATGCGGGTCCTGCAAGACATCGCCGCGTATCTGGGCGAAGAGCACGATAGGCACAATGCTGAGGGATGAACCGGTCAAAGCATATGCGGTTGCGATCGCGCCGAACGAATTCGCAAAGAGCAGAAGCATCGTTCCCAGCAGTGCAGGCCAAAGAATAGGAAAGGCCACCATGCGCCAATATTGCGGGCCGGTTGCGCCGAGAATAAGCGCTGCTTCCTTCCATTCCTTTTTCAACCCGTCCAAGGCGGGTGTAATGATGAGGATCATCAATGGAATCTGGAAGTAGAGATAGGTGATCGTCAGGCCCCAGAAACTGAGCAGATTGAAGCCATGGCCGTAAAGATTGAAGCCAAAGACATTGTATAGAAACGTCGTGACAAGACCTGTTCGCCCGAGTGTCGCAAGAAAGGCAAAGGCCAATGGCACGCCGGCAAAATTGGATGCCACGCCCGAAAACGTCATCAGCGGCGAGCGAATCCACGAGGGAAGCCCGCCAAGTGTTACTGCCGCCGCGACACAGAAACCTATGGCTGCACCGAGAACTGCCGATGCAAAGGAGATTTTGATGGAAATCCAGTACGCATCCATGATGGACGGCTGGAAAAGGTTCGCAATATTCGCGAGTGTCAGATTGCCCTGATTGTCCTGAAAGGCTCCGGCAATCAGATAGATTGTCGGCCATATCAAAAACAATACGGCAAAAATGATGAACGGCATGACGCCGAGCCAGTCGAGCGACAGGCGCTTACGCTCATTCGCTGCAGGTGGGACCGGTGGTGAAACGTCTTGTTCTGTAACTGCACTCATGAGTGTTGGAACCGTATTGTATAAGTAACATTATGCTGCCGCCTAAAAGGCAGTGCAGCCAGCCAGGAAAATCTGTTCATCATCGCATCCAAGACCGCAGAGGCCTTGATTTGATGGAAAAATCCCCGCGGCGGACCGCGGGGATTTCCTATCCTGTATTACTTGACGTTGGCTCCTACGATCTTGTCCCATCCCTTGGTGATGACGTCCTTGGCAGCTGCCTGTTCGTCGAGTGTTGGGAAGATCGCCTTTTCATAGGCTGCTGCCGGTGGCAGCTTGTCGAGCAATTCCTGTGGAACCTTGTTGTTCTTTACAAGGTCGTTGAAACGGATCGGATGGCAATAGCCCTTGAGCCATGTCAACTGACCTTCGTCGGAATAGAGATACTCCATCCAGAGCTTTGCTGCGTTTGGATGCGGTGCGTAAGCGCTGATTGCCTGAACATAAACACCGGCAACAACGCCGGAGGCTGGAACAACAACTTCTACAGGCGGGTTGCCCTTGAGTGTGTCACGGCCGGAAAGCGCGTTGTAATCCCAGTTGATGATGATCGGTGTTGCACCCTGAGCCAGTGTACCGGACTTGCCGATAACAGGAACGAAGTTGCCTGCCTTGTTGAGGTCAGCGAAGTACTTGAGACCTGCCTCACCAGCAGCTGCTCCATAAGCACCACCGCTTGTTGAAACGCCAGCAGCACCGACAGCGAGGATCGCCTGGTTGGACGCTCGTGGGTCGCCGGCAAGGGCAACAGCATTGGCATATTCAGGTTTGAGCAGGTCGGCCCAATCCTTTGGTACTTCCTTCACGATGTCGGTGTTTACCTGGAAGGACAGAACGCCGTAATAGTCGCCATACCAATGACCTTCAGCATCCTTGACGTTGTCAGGAATGGAGTCCCAAGTGGATACTTTGTAAGGTTGTGTCAGGCCGTCGCTCTTGGCCGATGGACCAAAGGCAAAGCCGACGTCGATGACGTCAGGAGCCTGCGGGCCCTTATTGTCCTTGTTGGCTTTGATCGCTTCGATTTCATCGCCTGAGCCAGCATCCGGGTTCAGCTCGTTGACTTCGATGCCATACTTGGCCTTGAAGCCAGCTACCATGTCGCCATAAGCGCACCAGTCGTGCGGCAATGCGATTGTGGTGAGCGTGCCTTCTTTCTTAGCAGCAGCAACCAGTTCTGCCGGTGCTTCAGCAAAGGAAATTGCCGTGCTGGCAAAAAGCACAGCAGTCGACAGCGCCACCAAGCGTTTTGTGTAACCTACCATTTTTAGACCCCTGTTTGAGCGATACGTCATTGGCTCTTTTGTCCGACGTTCCAGCACCCGATATAGGTCTCTCATGTCAGTTGGATGACAGACCTGTGACATGCTGGTGAACAGACTTTCCCTGAGCAGTATCGACAAGTGAACCACTTTTTCGGCGGCTTAGCAATTCGGGGGAAGTCTAAATTTCCGGGGTATTCCCAATCGCTTCAAAATTACTTCAATAACGACAAAAACATTGTCTGGGGCGGCAGATTGAGCTTGAAGCGGTGTCGTTTTCAGAAAAATGCGACACGCTTATTAACAAAAACAATCTCGAACGATCCAATTTAAGTTAGGGGACTAAGTTAATTTCTGTAGTGCACGGAGGAAATAGTGAATAGGACGGGCAAATTAATGCCCGCCACCACCGCCTGATGCAGGTGCTCCCGGCTTACGCATGAGAAGCGCAAATACTGCAAGAAGTGCGAAAAGCATTGTCAGGATGTAGAACACATCCATGAACGACAGCAGCGATGCCTGCTGATGCACCATTCCCGAAATTCTGCTCAAAGCAGTCGTTGGCCCATCAAGCCCATGCGAAGCAAAGTTCTTCGACATCGAATTCATGAGGTCTTCTGCTTCCGGATTGCCCCAACGGACATTCTCGGAAAGCTGGGCATAATGCAGGGCACCGCGATCCGTGAGAATCTGGTTGATCACAGCCAGACCAACTGCACCGCCAAGGTTACGCATCAGGTTAAACAGGCCGGAGGCGTTTTTCAGGCGGGCGAGCGGCAGAGTTCCGAGCGCGAGATTGTTGATAGGCACCATGCACAGCATGAGCGAACAGCCGCGCAGAATCTGCGGTATGAGCAACTCGTAGAAATCCCAGTCGGCGGTCAGATGCGTCATGGTCCAGGTTCCCGCGCCGAAGCCGAGAAAGCCGATCATGATCATGAAGCGCGGGTCCATGCGGCCGGACAGAAAGCCCGCTATGGGCGCAGTGAAGAACATGGCGAGGCCGCTGACGAACAGTGCTTCACCTATCATCAATGCATCATAACCACGGATTTGCCCGAGATAGACGGGATAAATATAGGTGAGCCCGTAGAGCCCTATGCCAAGCACGAATGAAAAGGCTGATCCGAAGGCAAAGTTCAGGTTTTTAAACGCGAAAAGGTCAACGATTGGCTGCTCGGCAGTAAAGGCGCGATAGAAGAAGATAATGGCGCCAACGACCATCACGATGCTGCAATAATAAACCGCATGATCCTGCAGCCAGTCATTGCGCGGGCCTTCTTCGAGAACATATTCGAGCGATCCGAGGAACGCGGCCATGCCGGCCAGTCCCCACCAGTCGAATTTGCTCAAAAGCGAGCGATCACCCTTGTCGAAGTCAATCAGGTTCCATGCGGCGATTGCCACCACGATGCCGGGAATGACGTTGACGAGAAACAGCCAGTGCCATGAAAAGGCATGGCTGAGATAACCGCCGACTGTCGGTCCAATTGTTGGTGCAAGTGTAGCGACGAGGCCGATCATCGGCGAGACGATAGAGCGCTTGGATGGCGGAAAGATCGTAAATGCTGCGGCAAACACGCTGGGGATCATGCCACCGCCAATGAAGCCCTGAATGGCGCGGTAGACGATCATCTGGTCGATGTTGGTTGCCGTGGCACATAGAACGCTGGCTGCGGTGAAGCCTGCTGCCGATACGGAAAACAGAATACGCGTTGAAACCAGCCGCCCGAGAAAGCCGGACAGGGGGATCATGATAACTTCGGCGATCAGATAAGAGGTCTGCACCCAGGAAATTTCGTCCGAGCTGGCGCTAAGACCAGCTTGAATTTCGGCAAGCGAAGCCGAAACGATCTGAATGTCCAGGATCGCCATGAACATGCCGAAGACCATCGCCAGAAAGGCAATGGCTTTTTTTGGATCAATCTTTTCTTCCGGAATGGCTGGAGCGCCCGGACCGCCGGCTGCTGTCGTTGCATTTGCCATGATCTTGGCCCTTTCCGATCCCGGAACCGGATTTTACTTGGCTGGAGCCGTGCGTGTATCGATATCGACGACCACACTCAGGCCAGCCTGCAATTTGCCGCTCGCCAAAGCGTCTTCCGGCAAGGCGATACGCACAGGGACGCGCTGTACAACCTTGGTGAAGTTACCCGTGGCGTTTTCCGGTGGAAGCAGGGAGAACACTGCACCCGATGCAGGGGCAATCGAGGCCACTGTGCCTTCGAATGTCTCACCATCAAGCGCATCAACCCGCACATGAACCTTTTCACCAACGGTAATGTCGCGTAGCTGTGTTTCCTTGTAATTCGCGTCGATATAGAGCGCGTTTACGGGAACGAGAGCAGCAAGACGCTGACCGGGGCTGACAAGATCACCCTTCTTGGCGGCAAGATTGCCGATAACGCCATCAACCGGCGCGCGGATGACGGTGAAGCTGAGGTCGCGAGCAGCCTTGTCTTTCGACAGGACCAGCGAAGCGACGGTGCCCTCAGCCTCTTTATATTGCGCTTCCAGAACGCCGACATTGGCTACAGCGCTGGCGATCTTGGCATCGGCAGAGGCGAGATTGGCCTTGGCCTGATCCAATGCGGCAGTTGCATCGTCAAGAGTGGATTGTGAGGCAAACCGTGTTGCGTGCAACTGGTTGGCCCGTACGGAACCGGCCTGCGCATTGGTCAATACTGCCTGAGCGCTCAACTTGCCTGCCTGCGCTTCAGTCAGCGATGCCCGTGCAGCCTCCGTCTGTGCCTTGATGCGATCAAGGGACAGTTTCTGCGTGGCGATCTGGGCCTCGGCTTGTTCTTCGGCAAGCGTGTAATCGCCGTTGTCGAGTGTGATCAATGGATCACCAGCTTTGACGCGCTGATTGGCAACAACATTGATCGTATCGATATAGCCGGTCACTTTCGGCGCGATGGCAGTGATGTCGCCCTGTATATAGGCATCATCGGTAGAGACCATGAAACGGCCAGTTGTCCAGTATTCGTAACCGAAATAGGCACCGCCAGCCAGTGCTGCGACCAAAAGGGTCGTCAGCACCAGCCGTTTGCGGGAGCGCTTGGGAGGCTCGGGCGTCTTCACTTCAGCGGCAACATCATGTTGCGGCGCTTCTGTAGTCGCAGGCATTTCGGCTTTTGAAACTGGAGCCGGGAACTGACGGATCTCAGCTTCGTTAGTTGCTTTGGACGCAGGCATTTGGGGCTTCTTTCTACGGATGTTCAGCCATAAAACTGATTGAACCAGTCGGTTCGATCATTGACATAGCGCAAATGAGAGCGCATATCAAGAGCATCGAACCGTTTGGTTCGAAAAAGAATCATAAATGAGGAAACAGACCCAGAATGTCATCTACGAAGGCCTATTCGACGCCATTGGCTGCCGCAACTGCGCTTGAAGCAGCGTTGTCAGGCGATGAACGGCAAGGCCGATTGGCTGCGGGACAGGACCCGGCAAAGCGCCAGCAAATATTGGAGGGCGCCGACCGGGTATTCTCCACCATGGGCTTTGATGCAGCCAGCATGAATGACATTACGCGTGAAGCAGGCGTGTCAAAAGGGACAATTTATGTCTATTTCGACAGCAAGGAAGAGCTTTTTATGGAGCTTTGCATTGTCTATCGCGAGAAATTATTCAATGGCATTTACTCGGCACTTGAGGGTGACCATGACTTGCGTGAGGCGCTGATCGCGTTCGGCAAGGCACTCTCCATCAAGGTGACATCCGATGTGGTCATCCGCGCGCAACGCGTGGTTATCGGCGTGGCAGAGCGCATGCCTTCCATGAGCCGGAACTTTTACGAGCAGGGCCCGAAGAAGGGGCAGGCCATGTTGAGAGTATTTCTGGAAAAGCACGTGGCCGCTGGCAATCTGGAAATTGAGGACACTGAACTTGCCACTTACCAGCTATCCGACCTGATGATGACGGGCATTTTCAAGCGTCGTCTTTTCGGTTGCATGGATGAAGCGCCGACTGACGAACAGATCAGCAAGACGGTTACGGCAGGTGTCGATGTATTCCTGAGGGCCTACGGCAAGCGCTGAACTGTTCAGGCGGTGCCGCAGCTGGCACAAACGCCGCGAATTTCAATAGTCGTCTTGGATGGCTTGAAGCCATTGCCATTAGTCCATTCGCGAACGCGTGCAGTGATGACATCATCCGAAAACTCGGAAACCTGACCACATTTTTCGCAAATCGCAAAGGCTGTCATGCCATGGCTGTGGCTATGATCGTGGGGATGGGCACAGGCGACAAAGGCATTTATGCTCTCCAGCCGGTGGATCATTCCGTAATCCAGAAGCTTGTCGAGGGCGCGGTAAACCTGAAGCGGCGCGCGGAAACCATTATCACGCAACTGATCAAGAATAGTATAGGCACTCAGCGGCCCATCGGCGCGTGTCAGCGCATCGAAAACCAGTGACTGGTTCTTGGTAAGTTCCTGCGTAGCCGTCATCTTCAGTTGATCCTCATAGCTTGATACTAAATAGGAAATTTTTTCCACAACCGCCAGTGTATCTATTATTTTCCACCGTTCTCAAATTTGCCATTGTTGACTAATGTAATAACATCACATACGAACACGTCAAGAATATGCCGGGACGCTTGCAGCGCATCCGGCTTTTCAATGAGTTTATGAGTCCATGACTGAACCGAGCCTGATATTTCGCGATCTTACACTGGGTTACCACAGCCATCCGGCCGTGCATCACCTAAGTGGAGAAGTTGCGCGCGGGTCCCTGACTGCGGTGGTTGGGTCTAACGGTTCGGGCAAATCCACACTCATGAAGGGTATTGTCGGTGTATTGAAGCCCATGTCCGGCTCATGCACTGTCGAGAAAGGCATGCGGATTGCATATCTGCCCCAGCAGTCGGAACTCGACAGGTCTTTCCCGGCTCGTGTCGTGGATCTCGTCTCGCTCGGTCTGTGGCCAAAGCGCGGGCTTCTCAGCCGCTTTACCAAGGAAGACCGAACGAGCGTTTCCGAAGCACTTATGGCTGTTGGTCTGGGTGGTTTTGAAAAGCGTGCTATCGATACACTGTCCGGTGGGCAATTGCAGCGGGCGCTCTTTGCGCGCGTCCTTGTTCAGGACGCCGATATTATCCTCCTGGACGAACCGTTCAATGCAATCGATGCAAAAACCGTTTCCGATCTGATCAGCCTCATCAAGCGTTGGCATGGTGAAAGCCGCACCATAATGGTCGTCGTTCACGATCTTGAACTTGTGAAGGAGCACTTTCCGGAAACTTTGCTTCTGGCGCGCAAGCCGATTGCATGGGGTTCATCCCGCGAGACACTGCGCCCGGAGAATCTCCTTCATGCACGTCAGTTTCATGAGGCATGGGAAGAAGGGGCTGCATGGTGCGAAGAAGACCAGTTGCACCGCCACGATCATGCGCATGCCCATAACCACGACCATGATCATGATCATGACGAGTCCCACGACCATCTGAAGAAAGGGGCGGCATAGGCATGTATGATTTCCTGATTGCGCCTTTTGTCGAGTACAGCTTTATGCAGCGCGCCCTTATTGGTTCGCTGGCGCTTGCGCTTGGTTCATGCCCGGTCGGTGTGTTTCTGATGTTGCGGCGCATGAGCCTCACAGGCGATGCAATGGCCCACGCGATCCTGCCGGGAGCGGCAGTCGGGTTCCTGCTCTATGGATTGCAGATTGTGCCAATGACCATCGGTGGTCTGGTCGCAGGTGTGATAGTGGCTTTGGGTGCCGGTGCCGTGTCACGCTTCACGATCCAGAAGGAAGACGCCTCGATGGCAGCATTCTATCTGATTTCGCTGGCGCTGGGCGTTATGATTGTTTCGTTGCGGGGCTCAAATGTAGACCTTATGCACGTGCTGTTCGGTACTGTGCTGGCACTTAACAATGACGCTCTTATCCTGATCGGACTTATCTCGGCAATCAGTGTGGTTACGCTCGCCATCTTTTGGCGCGGGCTAGTGGCCGAATGTCTCGATCCGTTGTTTTTGCGATCTGTCAGCCGTATCGGAACGCCGGTTCATTTCATATTTCTCGGGCTGGTCGTGATCAATCTCGTTGGTGGTTTTCAGGCTCTTGGCACATTGCTTGCTGTTGGCCTCATGATGCTTCCAGCTGCCGCTGCACGTTTCTGGACCACACGCGTGGGGCCGATGTGTGCTCTTGCAATCGCTATAGGCTTTGCTTCGTGTATCGGCGGCCTGTTGATCTCCTATCATTTCTCAGTGCCATCAGGGCCGGCAATCATTCTTTCGGCCGGTGCCGTTTACCTTTCTTCCATTATTCTCGGATCAAGCGGCGTTCTTAATAGCCGCCTGCGTCCACATCGTCACAGAACTGCATAAACCAAGGAAAGAGACCATGATCAAAACCCTTAAATTTGCCAGCGCTTTGAATGTTATACTATTACTGAGTGCTGCCCACAGCTCTGCATCGGCAGAAAATCTCAAGGTTGTTGCCAGCTTTTCGATCATTTCGGATTTTGCAAAAAATGTAGGTGGCGACAAGATCGATCTGACAACGCTTGTCGGAGCAGATGGCGACGCACATGTTTATGAACCAAAACCATCGGATGCCGCTGCTGTTGCCAAGGCCGATGTTGTGCTGGTCAATGGCCTGAATTTTGAGGGCTTCCTGCCACGGCTGGTTGAGGCCAGCGCTACGAAGGCGCCGATTGTCGAACTGACAAAGGGTGTAGAGCCGCTGAAAAGTGAAGAGGAAGAGCATGATCATGCCGGTGGCGAAGCGCACAAGCATGAAGGCGAGGCGCATAACCATGAAGCCGGGCACAACCATGGCGCCTACGATCCTCACGCCTTCCAATCAATCAGCAACGCAAAAATCTATGTGAAGAATATTGCTGATGCCTTCTGCACGGCCGACGCTGTGAACTGCGACACATATAAAACCAATGCTGCCGACTACACCAAGAAGCTCGATGCGACAGAAACCGATGTGAAGGCAGCAATCGCGTCCATTCCGGAAAACAAGCGCCTCGTCATCACATCGCATGATGCATTCGGTTATTTTGAACACGAATATGGCCTCAAGTTCCTGGCACCGGAAGGCATATCGACAGACTCCGAGGCATCGGCGGCGGATATTGTAGCGCTCATCAAGCAGATCAAGGAAGACAAAGCCTCAGCGATTTTTGTTGAGAACATCACCAATCCGCGCCTGATCGAACAGATCGCCAGCGAAACAAAGCTGAAAGTTGGCGGCACGCTCTTCTCGGATGCGCTCTCCAAGCCTGAAGACGGCGCCGGCACTTATATCGATTTGATGAACCACAATATAGATACGTTCAAGAAGGCCATTCTCGGCAGCTGATAGTACATACCTTGAAAAGCGGAGGACAACTCCGCTTTTCTTTCGCTCAAGAATGTTATGTTATTACATATAAGGAAAGCTCATGACACGGCACTTACTTACTTTTTCATCGTTCGCCATCACAGCCAGTTTGTTGACGGCGCCAGCATTGGCAGAGGGGAAAACCGCCTGGCGTCTTTTTGTAGCTGATCAGGTTGCCCCTGTCGTTCGGGCGCTTGATGCCAAATCCGGCGATGTGCTGGAAACTTTCAAGTTGAATGCGCCTGCCGGTCTTTCGCGTAGCGATAGTGGCCGCCTCGTCTTCGCCAATGAGCGGGATGCGGGGCAGTTTTCGGTAATCTCCAGCGGAGTCTCCATCGATGATCACGGTGATCATGGAGATCTGAAGCTTGAAAAACCTGCGCTGCTGGATGTGAAATTTGCGGGCAAAAAGCCCTCACATTTTGTCGATCATCACGGTCAGATTGCTTTGTTCTTCGATGGTGATGGGGTTGTCAAGATTGTTAAAGAGTCTGACATTCTAAGCGAAAAGGCGGAAACCCGCGAAATAAAGGTGGCTTCGCCGCATCATGGCGTTGCCGTTGCGTTCGGGGATAATGTTTTGGTTTCCGAACCTCATCCAACTGATCCGGTTGAAGAATTGCCCGTTGGTGTTCGTATTGCAGGCGCAGATAATGCTGTGACAGGTGAACTCTACAATTGTCCTGACCTCCATGGAGAAGCGGCTTCCGGCAGCATTGTCGCTATTGCCTGCAAATCTGGTTTGCTTCTGGTAAAATCCGGAAATGACGGGCCGCAGATCGAGCACCTCGACTATTCAAAGTCTTTACCGGAAGGTAAGTCGTCAACTCTTGTCGGGGGCCAGGGGCTACAATATTTCCTGGGGAATTATGGTCCGCAAGCTGTTGTCCTGATTGATCCTGCCAGTGAAGACGCCTTCCGCCGGATCGAACTGCCGGCGCGACGCGTGCATTTTGCTGTCGATTCAGCGCGTCCCCGCTTTGCCTACATCTTTACCGAAGACGGGCAACTTCATCAGCTTGATGTCGTAACGGGTTCGATCGAGAAATCGCTGAAATTGACTGACCCTTACAGCATGGATGGTCATTGGAATTTGCCTCGTCCGCGCATTGCCGTTGCCGGTGACGACATCATCGTCAGTGATCCACTGAAAGGTCGCCTCCAAGTCGTCGATGCTGGAAGTTTCGAAAAGACCCGCGATATTCCGGTCGAAGGTACGCCTTACAACGTGGTCGCCATCGGAGGCTCCGGCGAAGTCCACGAATAAACCTCATGCCTGCGCGTCTGAACGGCGCGTGGGCTTTTTCTTTTTGGAAAGGCTCAAGCCATGCAAAACACAGCAACAGCCAATCGCTTGCCGGTCACTGTGCTCTCGGGATTTCTCGGAGCAGGCAAGACTACGCTGCTCAATCATATTCTTAACAATCGTGAAGGCCGCCGCGTTGCAGTCATCGTCAATGACATGAGCGAGGTGAATATTGACGCCGCGCTGATCCGTGACGGTGGTGCGAACCTGTCACGCACTGAGGAACAATTGGTCGAAATGACCAATGGCTGCATCTGCTGCACCTTGCGGGACGACCTTCTGGCGGAAGTGCGGCAACTGGCCAGCCAAGGCCGGTTCGATCATCTCTTGATTGAATCAACGGGAATATCAGAACCACTACCGGTTGCATCGACATTCGACTTCCGCGATGAGAACGGGCTGAGCCTTTCGGACATCTCGCGGCTCGATGCGATGGTAACGGTGGTCGATACGGCCAATCTTTTAAAGGACTACGCATCAAGTGACTTCCTGAAAGACAGGGGAGAATCATCGGGCGATGCGGACGACCGCACGCTGGTGGATCTGCTGGTGGATCAAATTGAATTTGCCGATGTCATCATCCTGAACAAAATATCATCGGCATCGATGTATGACCGCGATCTTGCCCGCAAAATCATCCATGCGCTCAACCCTGATGCCAAGGTCATCGAGACAGATTTTGCGAAGGTTGATCTCGCGGAGGTGCTCGACACCGGACTTTTCGATTTCGACAAAGCACAGGAACATCCGCTTTGGTACAAGGAGTTGAATAATTTCTCCGACCACGTGCCTGAAACGGAGGAATACGGTGTCCGCTCGTTTGTATATCGCGAGAGGAGGCCATTCGATCCGCAGAAATTCCAGGACTTCATCAATTCCAACTGGAACGGTGTCATCCGTGCCAAGGGATTTTTCTGGCTGGCAACCCGGCCGGATCATGTTGGGGAACTGAGTCAGGCAGGTGCACTGGTCAGATCGGAAAAACGCGGGCTTTGGTGGTCGTCAATCTCGAAAAGCCGGTGGCCGGATAATCCCGAATGGCTGAACGCCATGAAGCCATATCTCCATCCAGTTTGGGGCGATCGCCGTCAGGAGCTGGTGTTCATCGGCGTTGAACCAATGGATGAAGTCGAAATTCGTGCTCAACTGGACGCCTGTTTGCTCGATGCGGACGAGTTTACGCCGCACAAATGGGAAGGGTTGCTGGACCCGTTTCCAAGCTGGATGAGACAGGCCTCCTGAGATCGCGCAAATGAGATTGCGCTTGGGAGGTCTGCAGAAACTGGCATCAAGCCTGTTAGGCACCGATGTCCTTGATGAGAAGAAGCCATCCCAAAGTCAAGGCTTCAACTGCGATAGTCCTTCCCCCGCAGGGGAAGGACATGATCAATGCCCGGGCGAAGTTTTTAACTGCTCCTGCGGGACAACTGAACCTAAATGAACATGGCGGCGGCGGAGGTCGAGCTGATGCGCACCTTGCCGATATTGCGGCCATCCATTTCGACGATTTCATATTCGAAGTCGTCCACGACGAGTTTTTCACCTGTTGTCGGGATATGCCCCAAATTCCAGAGAATATAGCCGGCGAGCGTTGTATAGCGGTCGCCATCATCGACAAGATCACGGTCGATCAAGCTGCCAAGCCGGCGAATATCGATATAGGCATCGACGACCATGCTGCCATCTTCGGATCGCTCCAGAATAGGGCTCTCTTCGCCTTCCTCCGGAAAGTCACCGGCAATAGCCTCAAGGATATCTGTCGGCGTTACCACGCCTTCGAATGATCCGTGCTCGTCGAGAATGACACCCATCTGCACGGTCGAACCGCGAAGCTGCTCCATGACACGCAGAACGTTGGCATTCTCGTGCAGGATGAGCGGCTGACGTGTTACCTTTTCCCAATCGATCTTGCCGCCGTCCAGAATGGCAAACAGCAAATCCTTGGTGAGGGCTACACCGACGAAATCATCAACGCGTCCGCGTGCAAGCACAACGCGGCTGTGAGCAAGGGTGCGGATTTCGGCAAGCAACTCTTCATTCGTCTCGTCGAGATCAAGCCATTCCACTTCGTTCCGCGGAGACATGATGGAACGTACCGGGCGCTCGACAAGATCGAGAACGCCACGGATCATTTCCTTCTCCTCCGGATGGAAGACGTCACCGGCCGCCGTATGTTCGGCAATGACGTCGAGTGTATCGGAGTGCGGCGTATCATTGCCGCGTCCACCACCAAGCAGACGAAGTACAGCGCCTGCTGTGCGATCACGCAAATCCATGGTGGTTACGCGTTTTTCGCGGTTGTGGCGGCCAACCTGATTGGCAGCCTCGACAAGAACCGAGAAGCCGATGGCAGCGTAGAGGTAGCCCTTGGGGATATGGAAGCCGAAGCCTTCGATGATAAGGCTGAAGCCGATCATCATCAGGAAGCCCAGACAGAGAATGACCACCGTGGGGTGACGATTGACGAAGTTCATCAATGGTCTTGAGGCGAGCATCATTACGCCTACGGCAATGATAACAGCGATCATCATCACTTCGAGATGCTTGACCATGCCAACGGCCGTGATCACGCTATCCAGCGAGAACACAGCATCCAGAACGACGATCTGGGCGATAACCTGCCAGAATACGGCATGGACGGCGTTGCTTTCCTTGGCAGCAAGATGACCTTCCAGCCGTTCGTGCAATTCCATTGTTCCCTTGAACAGGAGGAACACGCCGCCGACGATCAAAATGATGTCCCGCCCGGAGAAACCGAAACCAGCCACGCTGAAAAGCGGCTGTGTGAGTGTGACAACCCAGGATATTGAAGCGAGCAGCACCAGACGCATGATCAATGCCAGCGACAGGCCAACTATACGGGCACGATTACGCTGGTGCGGCGGTAGCTTGTCGGCAAGGATGGCAATGAAAACAAGATTGTCGATGCCAAGCACGATCTCCAGCACGACGAGCGTGGCGAGACCGATCCAGGCATTCGGGTCGGCAATCCATTGTAATGACAGGTCCATTGGGAAGTCGGGTCCTTTTAGCGGATAAAATAGGGGCGTGGCGCGGCAGGCAGAGCGGCTATCAAAGACAGCACAAATCCACCGGCGACGCGGGCAAAGTCAGAATTGGGAAAGTTGGCGGGTTTTCGGTGCTGACGCTGCGGGTGCAGAGTCAGCATGCTTCGCAAGTCCGGACTTGGAGGCTCTTCAGATTGATCGTCCGGCATTGATGCGCGCGGTCAGTCCCTGTTAACTGGCTGAAGGCTAAACAGCCATTGTTTAGATGAGCCTTTTTGAAATCCCGCACTTGCTTAACGGCGCGGGGAGATGTGCTCTTAACTCCATGTACTATACGACGCGGGTAGCGAATGCCAAGCACTTTTCTTTAGGCCCGCATTAGGCAAAACTTTTGCAATCATTTATGTACACCCTATCTTATAGGAAAGTAGGCAGAGAGCAGAGTTCGGCGAATGACCATTTCCAATGAAGATGAATTGATCCGGCTACAGGAAATTGGGCGGATCGTTGCCAATACGCTTGATGCCATGGCCAAGTCGCTCGAACCCGGGATGACGACAGCGGAACTCGATATGATCGGCCGTAAACTGCTTGAACAAGCGGGTGCCCGCCCGGCCCCGGAGATGTGTTACGGCTTTCCCGGCGCGACCTGTATCAGCGTGAATGAAGAGATCGCGCATGGTATCCCCGGCGACCGTCTTATTCTTGCGGGTGATCTCGTCAACATCGATGTCTCTGCCGAGAAAGACGGGATTTTTGCCGATACAGGCGCTTCTTTCGCGGTGCCGCCCGTTTCACGCGCAATAGACCGGCTTTGCCGTGATGGACGGAGAGCCATGTGGGCAGGTATCAGGCAAGTCGGAGCAGGCAAGCCTCTTGCAAAAATTGGACAAGCGGTGGGTGAGTTTGCTCAGAAAAATCGCTACACGCTTGTCACGAATCTATGCAGTCACGGGGTAGGCTATGCCTTGCACGAAGAGCCCGAAGAGATTGCTACATGGCCGGACAAGACAGAGCAAAGAGTCATGAATGAAGGGCTGGTTTTCACCATCGAACCCTTTCTTTCCATGGGAGCCGATTTCGCAAAGGATGGCGATGATCCCTGGACACTCTTCGCCGAACCATCTGCACCCACCGTACAATATGAGCATACAATAGTTGCTAGCCGCCACGGCCCGATTGTCGTCACCTTACCCGGGTGAGGCCGTCGTTCTATCCTGCAAAGCCGCCTTCATCGAGAAACGCGCGTTCTTCCTCGGTGGTATCGCGGCCCAGAATGATGTTGCGATGGGGAAAACGTCCGAAACGTTGAACGATGTCATAGTGATCGTTGGCATATTCGACATTGGCAGGTGAGCCATGACTGCAAAGCTCGACGCATCGACGTTGGTCATCCACATCTTCCGAATGCATGAAGGGCAGATAAAAGAATGCACGCAGCTCTTCCGCGACAGACAGGTCATGCCCTTTCTCAAGAGCGCGATTGGCATAATAGCGGGCCAGTTCATCGGTGGCATACATGTGCCCGGTATTACGGAAACAGTTGCGTGGAAACTGGTCGAGAAGGATCATCAGTGCCAACGCCCCCTCGGGACTTTCCACCCACTCTTCGTATTCCCGTCTTGCCGCAGCAAAATGTTCATCAAGAAATGTCTTGCGAAAAATGATGTCGAACGCTTCGTCTTTCTTGAACCATTTTTCAGGTCCGGCCTCACGCCAGAATGCGGCAACTTCAGCAATTTTGGACGCATGTTCGTCGGACATCATTATACTCCCTTTGGCCTCGACCAATTCAATTTGCGTCCGCAGATGCGGCGACGGGCAAGACACTTGCGGTCTCTTCGCTCAATGCGCGCCCGGGTTGGCGCGGTTTGATCAACGGGCCAGGAACCGGCATATTGCCCTTCATCAGATCATTGCCTGCGCGCATGCCGCCTGCAAGCTGAAGGTCAAGACGCTCATCATCACGCTGACGGATATCGCGGATGATTTCCGCCGCTTCTTCCGGATCAACACCAAGCCCGACCAACGTTGTCTGTCCGAAAATAAGGGCTGATTCAAAGGTTTCGCGGACTTGATATTCAACGCCGGCTTTGATGAGTTCGATCGTATTACCGCGATCAAATGAGCGCGCATAAATCTGCACCAGCGGAAACTCGGCCTTGATGAGGTGAGCGATCGACAGGATCGTTTCCGCCTTGTCCACGCAGATCAACACGGCTTGAGCGCGGCCCGCACCAGCTGCATGGAGAATATCGAGGCGTGTACCATCGCCGTAATATACCTTGAAACCGAACTGCGCCGCTGCCTGGATCATTTCAATGTCATTGTCGATAATCGACACATCGACGTCCTTGAGCAGGAGCGGTTGGCTGGAAATCTGGCCGAAGCGACCAAAGCCAATGACCAGTACCCGGCCATTCAATCCATCGGCAATATCAACATCTTCCAAAGACTGTGTTTCAACAGGCAGCATAAACCTCATGCCAATGATGGCGAGAGGGGTAAGTACCATTGAAATAATGATGATCGCCGTGAGGATCGCATTGGACTCTCCATCGAGAATGCCGACTGCTGTGGCTGTTGCATAAAGTACAAAGGCGAATTCACCGCCTTGAGCCATGACAATGGCACGTTCCAGTGAATCACGATGTGACGACTTCAGCAGGCGGGCTACGAAGTAGATCGCAATGGCTTTGACGATCATAAAGGCAGCGACATAGAAAACCACCATCTGCCAGTTGGCGGCGACGACTGCAAGGTTGAGTGACATCCCGACGGCAAGAAAGAACAGGCCAAGCAAAATGCCGCGGAATGGTTCGATATCGGCTTCCAGCTGATGCCGGAACGTGGATTCGGAAAGAAGAACCCCCGCAAGAAAAGCGCCCATGGCCATCGAAAGCCCGCTGACCTGCATGAGCAGGGCGGCACCCAACACAACGAGCAAGGCGGCGGCAGTCATCACCTCACGGGCTCGGGTCATGGCGAGAAAACCGAACAAAGGATTGAGCAGATATCGCCCTGCAACGATCAAGCCCCCGACCGCGCCGATTCCTATGCCGATATCCAGCCAGCGAAGCCCGCCGGTTTCTGTGGTGCTTATCGGTGCAAGGAAGGTAACCAGCGCAAGCAGTGGTACGATGGCCAGATCCTCAAAAAGCAGGATCGATACCATGCGCTGACCTTTGGGAGAGGCGATATCACCGCGTTCTTCCAGCAATTGCATGACGATGGCTGTCGAGGTTAGAACAAAGCCCGCACCCGAAACGAAAGATACGGCAACGGGAAAGCCGGTTGCGATACCGACGCCGGTAAGGAGCAGTGCGCAGACGATGACCTGCAAAGCGCCGAGCCCGAAGATTTCGTTGCGCAGGCCCCAAAGCCGCGTCGGCTGCATTTCCAGCCCGATTATAAACAGGAACATGACCACGCCCAGCTCGGCCACATGCAGAATGGTTTCCGGGTCGGAAAAGAAACCGAGACCAAATGGGCCGATGACCAGACCGGCAGCAAGATAGCCCAGTACAGACCCCAATCCGAGCCGCTTGAAGAGGGGGACGGCAACAACACCGGCTCCGAGAAGCACGACAACACTTAATAGATCGGGTCCACTTGCTTCCGCTGCCATTGTCTCTCCTGCGCTGCGCGTTTGCTATAATTTGACAGGTAAAGCGCAGGTGCCCGGCAAGCAAGCTAAAATGGCGGTGTGGCGAACAGGTCCGATTACAACTCTGTGAAGCCTATGCTTTCCAGATACGCTTGGCGTTTCCGGAGAAGAGTCTTGTCTTTTCATCAAGGCTGCAACCGGAGACCAATGCGTGGGTTGCTGCCACCCATGTGGCGAGACCGCCGCCAAGCGTGCAGACTGGCCAATCGCTGCCCCAGACCAAGCGGTCAAAGCCGAAGCTGGTGATGATGTGATGCACGTAGGGCTCAAGTGTTTCGACGCGCCATGTCCCGGCATCCGCATAGGCGATCACACCGGAAACCTTGGCGGTGACGTTCGGGCGTTTGGCGATTTCTGTAACTCCGGCCTGCCAGGGCTTGAATGCTTCACCCTTAATATCGGGAACGCCGCAGTGATCGAGGATGAATTGAACATCGGGTGCCATGTCGATGAGGGCGATGGTCTGCTCGATCTGCCTTGGCAGTACACACAGGTCGAATGTCAGTCGCGTGCCACCAAGCCGCTTTATGTTCTCGCGAAAGCGCGGCTGTTCCGAAAGCTCATCCGGCATGACGTGGAGAACACGGCGAAATCCTTTAACCAAAGGGTTTGCCAGTTGACGATCAAGGAAGGCTGCAAAGCCTTCATCTTCCGGACGGCAGGAGGAGATTGCGCCAGCGATCAGGCTGCCTTCGCGGGCTGATAATTCAGCGACGGTATTCGTTTCATTTTCGATATCTGAGACTGCAACATCGACTTCCATATGCAATGCGCGAGTTATGCCCGTGCGCCGTGCTTGCTGCGCGTATTCCTCATAAAGGAAATCGCGGTTCAAAGCTTCGACACTGGATAACCACGGATAGGACAGGGCAGACTGGTCAATTAGATGCAGGTGAGTATCGATCAGTTCGCTAGCCGGCATTTAGTTTCTCCAGTCAGATATGACCTACATCCGCGCCGGAAAGCTCCGACAATTTTTTCGCTGTGGCAACGATCATCTGGCATACTTGATCCACTCCGGGCGCATCCGGAACGTTGAGAACCTGAATGTAAGGGCAGGTGATCGCAGCGATGGCGCGGCCATCAGGGCCAAGTACCGGGGCCGAGACGTTGAAAACGCCACCGGTCTGGGCGCTGGGCATTATCTCATAGCCGCGTTCGCGGATGACACTCAGGCGGTCGCGATAATCATCCGGTTGCGAATCATCGTCAACGTGTCGTTCATATTCCGCAATCATCAAGCTGCGCTCCTCGACGGAACGGAATGCCAGCAATACATGGCCTGAACCAGTGTTGAGCAAGCTCATATGCGAGCCAACACGAATTGAGATGCCCCAATACTCGGGAGCTTCCTGCTGGGCAACGACGACCACTGCGCCGCGATCAAATACGCACAGGTGGTTAGCCTGTTTGGACTGAACTGCGAGGTCGCGCATGAGTGGCGTTGCATAGGCCGCCAGACGTCGGACTGGTGCATGCAGCTGTGCCAATCCGAAAAGCTTGAGGGTCAGCGAATAGCGGTCACCTTCGAGCCGGGTGACATAACCACGGCGGACCAGGCGGTCGAGCATGCGGTAGAATTCGTTGGGGCTGCGACCGAGCCGCTTTGCAATTTCCGCCTGTGTTACGCCGCCATCAATTCCCGCAAGCAGTTCAAGTATGTCGAGCCCTTTGTCTAGCGCAGGTGCGCGGTAACGGTCGTCTTCTTCAGCCATTATGCGATTACTCCCTTGCTTAGGCTTATACGAAGATCATCACCGGATGGAAGACTTTTTCATCGCTTGACGATCAAGCAGGCAAATGTTTGTATATGAATGAACTTCCCATATATGGGGATATAATACATAAGCGGATCGAGATACCAAGTCCGACGGGAGGATAATTTGGCGAAAATTCAACGCGTTGAGTTGCGAATGGTCGATCTGCCGCCAAAAGTGCTGCGGACGGATGCAATTCAGAGTTTTGTCAGTCAGGAGACGCCGATTGTCACAATTACCGATAGTGACGGCGCTGTCGGTACCGGCTACAGCTATACAATTGGAACTGGCGGTTCGTCGGTTATGCGCCTGCTTTCCGATCATCTGGTCCCAAGACTGATTGGCAAGGATGCGGATCAGATTGAAGCAATCTGGCACGATCTAGAGTTTGCAACGCATGCAACGACGATCGGAGCGATAACTGCAATTGCGCTGGCAGCCATTGATATCGCTTTATGGGATTTGCGCGCAAAGAAACAGAACTTGCCGCTGTGGAAACTTGCAGGCGGGGCAAAAGATCGTTGTCCGTTATATACTACCGAAGGTGGCTGGCTTCACATTGAGAAGCAGGCACTGGTTGATGACGCGCTGCAAGCTAAAGCCAAGGGTTTCAAGGGCGCCAAGGTCAAGATCGGCCGTCCGCATGGGTCGGAAGATCTGGATCGCCTGTCAGCTGTGCGTGATGCTGTTGGTTCCGGATTTGAAATCATGACTGATGCCAATCAGGGCTTTTCGCTGGACGAAGCCATTCGTCGCTCTCACGTGCTGCGGGACATTGATCTGGCTTGGCTGGAAGAGCCGCTGCCAGCCGATGATATTGATGGGCACGTGCGCCTTTCCGCCTCGACGCAAACGCCTGTAGCTATTGGTGAATCGCTTTATTCGATCCGGCATTTCCGCGAATATATGCAGAAGGGTGCCTGTTCTATCGTACAGGTGGATGTCGGTCGTATCGGTGGGATTACGCCTTGGCTGAAAGTGGCGCATGCGGCGGAAGCATTCAACATTCCAGTATGCCCGCATTTTCTGATGGAATTGCATGTCAGCCTGACCTGCGCGGTGCAGAACGGCAAGTATGTCGAATATATTCCGCAGCTGGATGACCTGACAAAGACGCAGATGCGGATCGAAAATGGTTATGCTTTGGCACCTTTAGAACCCGGAATCGGGATCGATTGGGACTGGGATGCGGTCAAGGCGCGAAGTGTGGATGAATTCACTACCGAAATCCGCGCCTGATGGCCTTCACGGCTTAAAAAGAGATATTATTGCCCAAATCGGGGCGAAATGCATGAGTGGCATTATGAAATGCCCAATGGAGATATGAGATGACAGGCAAGCTTGAAGGCAAACGCGTTCTTATTACAGCAGCCGGACAGGGCATCGGCCGGGCTTCGGTGCTGGCTTTTGCGCGCGAAGGGGCAATCGTCCATGCGACGGACATCAATCAGCAATTGCTCGATGCCTTGCCCAAGGAAGCGAATATCAAGCCCCGCAAGCTGGACGTGCTCAAGGCAGATGAGGTCACGCAGGTGATTGGCGAGATCGGGGCAATCGACGTGCTTTTCAATTGCGCGGGTTTTGTCCATGGCGGCTCGATTCTCGATATGCCGGATGCCGATCTTGAGTTTGCGCTTGATCTCAATGTGCGCGCCATGATCCGCACGATCCGCGCTGTGCTGCCGGGGATGATCGAACGCAAGGAAGGCGCTATCGTCAATATGTCTTCAGTCGCCAGCAGCGTGAAGGGGGTGCCAAACCGCTTTGCTTACGGGGTGACCAAGGCGGCCGTCTTGGGGATAACCAAATCGGTAGCTGCCGACTACATTACCCAGGGTATTCGCTGCAATGCGATTTGCCCCGGCACGGTGGAAAGCCCTTCGCTTGAGCAACGTATGCGGGCTGGCGGCGATTACGAAGCGACCCGTGCGACCTTTATCGCGCGCCAGCCTATGGGGCGTTTGGGTCTGCCGGAAGAAATTGCCGATCTTGCTGTTTACCTTGCGGGTGCGACCTACACGACGGGACAAGCCTACAATATCGATGGCGGCTGGACAGTTTAGGAAAGACCGATGACCCGCATTACTGATCTTCGCGTATTCGACATCCGTTTTCCTACATCGCAAAGTCTGGATGGTTCGGATGCGATGAATCCTGATCCCGATTACTCAGCTGCCTATGTGGTGCTGGATACGGATGCCGGGCTTTCCGGTCATGGGCTGACCTTTACCATCGGTCGCGGCAATGAAATTTGCTGTTTGGCAATCGAGGCGATGAAACATCTTGTCGTTGGCCTTGAACTGGACTGGGTAAAGGAAAATCCCGGCAGGTTCTGGCATTTCATCACCGGCGATAGCCAGCTACGCTGGATCGGGCCCGATAAGGGTGCAATGCATCTGGCGACGGGCGCAGTGGTCAACGCCGTATGGGATTTGCTGGCCAAGGAAGCAAAGAAACCAGTCTGGCAGCTTGTCGGTGAGATGACGCCGGAGGAAATCGTCAACATCGTTGACTTCCGCTACCTGACTGACGTTTTGACCCGTGAAGAAGCTCTGGAAATTCTGCATAAGGCAGAAACCGGCAAGAAAGAGCGTATCGAAACGCTCAAGGCTGAGGGTTATGCCTGCTACACGACTTCGGCAGGTTGGCTCGGCTATTCGGATGAAAAGCTGCGACGTCTCTGTCAGGAAGCTATCGATGCGGGTTTCAATCACGTCAAGATGAAGGTCGGGCGTGATCTTGATGACGATATCCGGCGCCTCACCATCGCGCGTGAGGTCATCGGCCCGGATCGTATTTTGATGATTGATGCCAATCAGGTCTGGGAAGTGAATGAGGCGATTGACTGGGTGAACAAGCTCGCCTTCGTCAAGCCATTCTTCATTGAGGAACCGACAAGCCCTGATGATGTGGCGGGACATCGCAAAATTCGCAAAGCTATCCATCCGGTCAAGGTTGCGACAGGCGAGATGTGCCAGAACCGTATCATGTTCAAGCAGTTCATTGCGGAAGGTGCCATTGATGTGGTGCAGATCGACAGCTGCCGCATGGGTGGGTTGAACGAAGTGCTGGCCGTGTTGCTCATTGCGGCAAAATACAATCTGCCTGTCTGGCCGCATGCGGGCGGTGTGGGCCTATGCGAATATGTGCAGCATCTGTCGATGATTGATTATATTGCCGTTTCCGGAACGAAAGAGGGAAGGGTGATTGAATATGTCGATCATCTCCACGAACATTTTGTCGATCCCTGCAACATTCAGAATGCGGCCTATATGCCACCTTCACTGCCAGGCTTCTCGATCGAGATGAAGCCCGAATCGATCAAACAATATCTGCATCGCGATCTATAACCGTGTTTTCTGCTCAACCATCGCTTCGGCGATGGTTGCTGCCAGTGAATTTCAGGTCGCAATTGGCGTATCCAATCAAGGTTGTGGACAAGCTGCGCCGTTCTGGCACATCAGAACCTGCGCCATTTTGGCCGTGTCGTCTTGTGTAAATGCGATGTCGTTTCCGCACCTATTCTTTTTTTCAAGCGAGTGCTTTTATCAGGCTACTTGAGGTGCCGCTTTCTAGGGAAGGTGGAGAATTGGGAAGCCGGTTTAATCCCGGCGCTGCCCCCGCAACGGTAGTGGAGTGAAACGCGGCAAAATAGCCACTGGAACAGGTTTCCGGGAAGGCGCCGTGAAACCCTTTAGGGAACTCCAGAGCCCGGAAACCAGCCACAAGCGATAACACCGACTGATCGCGGTGGGCGATCAAGGAGCATTGTTTTGTATGGGTAGCCATACAGGCGGTCTTCTCCGTCACCACCAGTCAGTTCTTTCGCAAATGAGATGGCGAGGACACGACATGGACGCACATAGTGAACTGCTCCGGAATTTGAAACACCGGAAACCGGGCTACGGCCTAGAGCAGGCTTTTTATTCCGATCCGGACTATTTCCGGTTGGATATGGAGAATATCTTTTATCGCGATTGGCTCTTCATCGGCCATGACTGCGAAGTGGCGCGACCTGGCAATTATTTCACCGTGCAGATTGGCGATTATCCGGTTGTTATCGTCCGTGACCGTGAAAAGAAAATCCGGGCTTTCCACAATTCATGCCGTCATCGCGGTTCGCGCGTTTGCGCCTCAGAGCGAGGCAGCTCGGCAAAGCTTGTTTGCCCCTACCACCAGTGGACTTACGAACTGGATGGCCGGCTGTTGTTCGCGCGCCAGATGGGCGATGATTTTGATGCCAGCCAGCACAGCCTGAAGACAGTGCATTGCGAAAGCATCGGCGGTTACATTTTCATTTGCCTTGCTCCGATAGCACCGGATTTTGCAGCAACACGCGCGTTGATTGAGCCTTATCTCGCTCCGCATCGTCTTGGCGAAACCAAAGTCGCCTTCCAAAGCTCCATCGTCGAAAAGGGAAATTGGAAGCTGGTTTGGGAAAATAACCGCGAGTGCTATCATTGTGCCGCAAATCATCCTGAACTCTGCAAAACCTTTCCGGAAGCGCCAAGCGTGACCGGCGTTCAGGGTTCCAAGGATGATCCGGAAATCGTGGCGCACTGGGACAAGTGCGAAGCGGCCGGTCTGCCAAGTGTATTCCGTATTGATGAAAATGGTCAGTTCCGTGCAACGCGCGTGCCGCTGCTGCACGAATCCGAAAGCTACACCATGTCAGGCAAACGCGCTGTCGCGCGTCAGCTCAGCGATGATGTGAGCACACGGCAAATCGGTTCACTGCTGCTTTACCACTACCCGACAACATGGAACCACATTCTGGGTGATCACGCGATTTCCTTCCGGGTTCTCCCGCTGAGCCCCACCGAAACGCAGGTAACGACCAAGTGGCTGGTGCATAAGGATGCTGTCGAAGGCGTCGATTATACCATCGATGAACTGACACATGTTTGGCTCGAAACCAATGATCAGGATCGCCAGATCGTGGAGGAAAATGCCTTTGGCATCCGTTCACCTGCCTATGAGCCGGGCCCATATTCGGTCGAGCATGAAGGCGGCGTACTGCAGTTCCTCGAATGGTATTCCAACACCATGGAAACACGTCTCGACGGCGGCAAGCGACTGAGCAAGGTAGCATAGTGAATATGGGCATTCCTCAAAAATACCCGCATCTCGATCAGATGCAGCCATGGAACGACCGGCTGCATCTGCTGGAGTGCCTGTCAGTCATTGAGGAAGCGCCCAATGTGAAGACCTTCACATTCCGTTCAGACAATCAGAACTGGTTCCGGTATGAGCCGGGCCAGTTCATGACTTTCGAGCTTGGTACACAACCGGAAGCGGTCTTGCGTACCTATACGCTGTCTTCCAGCCCTTCGCGTCCATTCACGATTGCCATAACTGTCAAGGCGCAGGATAGCAGCATCGGTACACGCTGGATGCTGGACAATCTCACACCTGGTGCAAGGCTGAAAGCCTTTGGCCCACTGGGTGACTTCTCCATCTCGAAGCACCCCGGTGACAAATATCTGTTCATTTCGGCGGGCTCAGGCATAACGCCGATGATGTCGATGACGCGTTGGATGCAGGATTGCGCGCCGCAAAGCGATATCAGTTTTGTCAGCTGCGCACGCCGTCCAAGCGACATCATTTTTCGCAAGGAGTTGGAGTATCTGACGAGTTGCATGCCCAATCTCAAGCTGTCGTTTCTGATCAAGGAACATGAAATGGGTCAGCTTTGGACTGGAATCCGGGGCAGGCTGGAAGCACCGAAGCTTTCGCTGCTGTCGCCAGACTTTAAAGAGCGCACGATCTTCTGCTGCGGACCCGACGGTTTTATGCGCGATGTTCGCACGATGCTTGAAGATTCGGGCTTCGATATGGCCAATTATCATCAGGAAAGCTTTGGTTCTGCTGCTGAACCTGTTCTGCCGTTGATGGACGAAATTTCGACCGACGTTGCTGAAGCTGCATCTGTCGTGACATTCTCGATGTCCGGTAAAGACGTGCCTTGCGTGGCAGGCGATACGATATTGAAGGCAGCGCGTGGTGCCGGCATTCGCATTGCTGCGGCCTGCGAGTCCGGCCTATGTGGCACCTGCAAGATCATGAAGATTTCCGGCAGTGTCGACATGAACCATAATGGTGGCATTCTCGATGAGGAAATCGATGAGGGCTATATTTTGGCCTGCTGTTCCAAGCCTTTGAGCAATGTCGAAGTGGAAGCATGACTATCGTTTAACGTGATGCTCATGCTGTGCTATTATTCAGTGCATGAATTTACGTTCGGTAGATCTCAATCTTCTCGTTGTTCTTGATGCCCTGCTTGACGAGGCGCATGTATCGCGTGCTGCAGATCGGCTTGGCCTTTCGCAACCGGCAACTTCAAGTGCACTTGAGAGGTGCCGTCATCTTCTCAACGATCCGTTGCTTGAGCGCGGCAAGGGTGGGATGAGGTTGACCGCCAAGGCAGAGGGGCTGCGCGAGCCTATCAAAAACCTTCTGGCTGAGGTGGTGACGATTCTCAATCCACCCGAGGTTGATGTTGCAACGCTTAATCAAACTGTCCGCATCATTATGGGCGATTATCCGGCGATGGTCATTGCGGGTACGTTATACCGGGAACTTGCAAACCGGGCACCGGGCATAAACCTCGTCATCCAACCCTGGCACGGCGCTGATGAAGCACTGGATGGCTTGGCCAAGGGTTTCGTTGACCTTGCCATATCGGTGTTTCCCAAGCCGGATGTCTCATTTCAGCGCCATGATCTGCTCTACCAGAAGTATGTGGTGGTTATGCGCAACGGTCACCCTGCCGCTCGCAACTTCGATCTGGAGCAATGGCTCGCCTATCCGCACATACTCGTGTCGGGGCGCGGTGATACCAAGGGGCCGTCGGATGACGCGCTAGCGGCAATCGGCAAAGAACGCCGCGTTGGGTTCGTTGTTCCAAGCTTTGTGCTTGTCCCGCCGCTTCTGGCAGAAACAGATTTGATTGCGATGGTTCCCAGCCTGTGTATTCCGCAGGACTATCGCAAGGACTTCGTTATTTTCGAACCGCCTGTGCCGGTCGATGGTTTTACCTTGCATATCGCTTGGCATATGCGCCGGGAAAAAGACCCTGCAGTACAACTCGTGGCTTCGATTATCAGGGACACACTGATAAAACTGGACATTCAGGCAGGCCAATAATTTTTTCTTGGTGGCGATTGACGGAAACGCTGCGCCGACGGATTGTGGCGCCCGAGAATTGCGGCCCATTCCCTTGGAAAGCAAGACAGATAAAAGCTTCCGGAGGAATCAGATGGGCGCAGCCGCTTCACAACCCGTTTTTGCAATCAATCATATCGCTACTCCCAAACTTCGCCCTGCCGCGTTTTTCGAGTTGGCCAAGACTTTGGGATTGCAAGACGTTGAAATACGCAACGATCTCGCCAGGAATGCAATTGTCGATGGAACTCCTGCTGGAGAAATCCGGGCTCTGGCTGAGGCAGCAGGCGTGAACATCGCTACTATCAATGCTTTGCAGCGTTTTAATGAATGGACGCCGGAGCGCGAGCGTGAGGCAATTGAACTCGCAGATTATGCGCGAGACGTTGGCGCTGCGGCGTTGGTTCTCGTTCCCGTCAATGACGGTACGGGGCAAGCCGATGGCGAGCGACAAGCCAATTTGCGCGAAGCGCTAACCGCCCTTAAACTCATCCTTGAAAGCCGGGGGCTTTTGGGTTTCGTTGAACCTCTTGGCTTTGAGATTTGCTCGCTCCGCTCAAAGCGTGAAGCTGCGGAAGCCATTGAAGCTGTTGGTGGAAAGGGCCGTTTCAAACTGGTCCACGATACGTTTCATCATCATCTGGCGGGTGAGCCTGCATTTTTCCCGCAACTGACCGGGTTGGTGCATATTTCGGGTGTCACAGATACCGCCGTGAGTGTCAGCGAAATGCGCGATCCACACAGGGTTCTGGTCGATGAAGATGACCGTCTCGGTAATGTTGATCAGATTCGCGCGCTTTTGGAACAGGGCTATAATGGGCTCTTTTCATTCGAACCGTTTGCAGAGGAAGTTCAGGAAATGGCCCATCCAGCCGCAGCCATTTCCACCAGCATGGCGTTGATCAGAACCAGATTGGGCTGATAGCTACCTTTCCGGGGAAACCTTTGTGAACAATGGCTTTTATCTGTTCCAGCGGGACGCACACTTCGCGCAGCTGTGCTTCCAGATAACTATCAATGCATTTGAAATCGGTCTTGGCCATTCACCCGTTCCTCTATCTCGTTGATACAAGGAAGTACTCGCAATATTCTGATATAAAAGTTTCATGAACTACTGTTTGCTTGTGGCATCTGCGTGGGTTATCACTTTGAGTGATAGTCTGTGATACTTCCCAAAGAGGTACCCGCATGCAGAGTCCTTTTCCCGCCAGCATGAGTAACTATGTCAGCGGACAAATAGCCAAAATCGAAGACGAGAGACAGCGCGCGGCGGAGCTTGCTGCGGCCTATGCTGCAACAGATATTTTTGCGGGAATTGATGGAACCGGCGTTTTCAACGACCGGCAATATCAACTGGAATTTCAGAACAGCTTCATCAACCGGATGTATCGGGAATGGGATTCGCCAGCGAAGTTTTACCGGCGTGGTCCCAGTATAGACGGTGTAGCCACAGCCAATCTCGCGTTTGCGGCCTTTGAACACATCCATAAGCTTTATCGTCAGGGGGGTGGAAAACCCAAGCGGATTTTCCTCGCAGGATACAGCCGCGGCGGAGCTGCGGTCGTCAAAGTCTGCGATTTGTTGCAGGACAGAAAAATTCCTGTCGACGGGCTTTTTCTGTTTGATGCGGTAGATCGTGCAGTGCTTATCACGCCGAACTTCATTCCGAAAAATGTACGGCATTGTTTTCACGCACGCCGCGATCCCCGTGCAAATTCACGCAATAGCTTTGGGAGTTACGGCACCAAATTTCATCGTGGTATTACCGTTTATCAGGAGCGTTTCTTCAATTGCACCCATGGCGGCATGGGCGGAGTGCCTTGGCTTGTCGCAGACCCTGATGGCTATATAAACGAGGCTGAAAAGATAGAGTTGGGCAAGCCAATTTTGCAGAGCCCAATGGCTCGCGCTCTGGCTTTGACGAATCCTGCCACAGCCGGCCTGGTCATCTCGGAACACCTGGCTCACCAAGGTACCGACGCGTATCGGGCAGCGGGTCGCACAAGGATTACCTTGCAACAGGACAAGACCGGGTCTGCTGAGGTGGGACAATGGATGTTCGGGGCGCTTAAAGATTTGCGCAAGAGCCTTGCAGCAACGGCGCACGTTCCAACCTCTTAGCCAATAGATAGAATCCGCGAAATCACTGCGGAATTGCGCAGACTTTTTGCTCCTCCCTTTAGCAGCTTTTTCCATATGGAACATTATCGGACCCTCAATGGTTCCTGTATCCCAATTGACAGGAGGAACCAGCATGAAAACCCTAGCAGAGATCTTCGAGCATACGCTGCACGATATTTACTATGCGGAAAATGCAATCGCCAAAGCTTTGCCGAAAGTTGCCGCGGCGGTTAAGGACGCCAAGCTCAAGAAGGCTGTTGAGGAACATCTTGAAGAGACAAAGGGCCAGATCAAGACGCTGGATATGGTTTTCAAATCTTTGAGCCTTAAACCGAAAGCTGAAAAATGCGATGCAATCGAAGGATTGCTCAAGGAGGCTGACGGCTTGTTGGAAGATGCTTCCGGGACTGCGCTCAACGCAGGACTTTTGGCGGCAGCACAAGCAGTCGAGCATTATGAGATAGCTCGATATGGTTCTTTGCGGGAATGGGCAAAGACACTCGGGCATGATCAGGCGCACAAATTGCTCAGCGAGATTCTTGATCAGGAAAAAGCAGCAAACAACAAGCTTACCAATATTGCTGTCGAAAGCGTCAACAAGCCATAAAGTTCCCGGAACATCCAAATTGATCAGGCGGGTTCGGCAGTTTGCCGGGCCCGTTTTTGCGTGGTCAATTTGCGCAGCTGTGCAAAAAATCACACTCGTTACAGGGATGTGCAAGCTGAATCAGGCTTGACGCTGGAACCTTAAAATGGAATAAATATTTCAGAAACTGGTTGTAACGGTCTGTATATTCCGAAATTGCAATCCAGGGTCAAGGTTTGCGCGAAGATTGCGCACCGTCGGCACTCAATTTCGTTGGTCGGGGTAGGTATGGCTACGAAAGAGGGTGAGGAAGGTTCCGGATAAAAGGTGTTACCGGGCACCATGTGGAGGAGAAGAAAATGAAAAAGTTTCTATTGGGAGTGGCTATTTCAGCCCTAATGAGCAGTTCCGCGCTGGCAGCCAATATTGGCGTGTCGATGGCGCAGTTTGACGACAACTTCCTGAACGTCTTGCGCACCGGCATGGAAGATTATGCCAAGACTTTGGATGGCGTGACTTTACAGGTCGAAGATGCCCAGAACGATGTTGCCAAGCAACAGAGCCAGATTCAGAATTTCATTGCGTCCAAGGTGGATGCAATTATCGTGAATGCGGTCGATACGGACGCGACCGCTGCCATGTCGAAGATTGCCGCTGAAGCCGGAATTCCACTCGTCTATGTCAATCGTCAGCCAGCCAACGTAGACGAGCTACCAGAGAAGCAGGCTTTTGTTGCCTCCAATGAGACTGAAGCCGGTACGCTTGAAACAACCGAAGTCTGCCGCTTGCTGAAGGGGCAGGGCAAAGTAGTCGTCATGATGGGCGAGTTGTCCAACCAGGGCGCTCGCGCGCGAACCAAGGCCGTGCATGATGTGATCGCAACAGACGCTTGCAAGGGCCTTTCAGTCGTTGAAGAACAGACTGCAAACTGGTCGCGCACACAAGGTGCGGATTTGATGACAAACTGGCTTTCAGCCGGATTGGAATTCGATGCCGTCATCTCCAATAATGACGAAATGGCAATTGGTGCCATTCAGGCACTCAAGGCCGCAGGTCGCGCACCAGATAGTGTTGTGGTTGCAGGTGTTGACGCTACTCAGGACGCTCTTGCAGCAATGGCTGCCGGCGATCTCGATGTCACCGTATTCCAGGATGCGGCTGGACAGGGGAAGGGCGCTGTCGATGCGGCACTTAAGATTTCCAAGGGCGAAAAAGTCGAAAGCAAGGTCTATATTCCTTTCGAACTCGTAACGCCCGAGAACGTGTCCAAGTACCAGTCAAAGAACTAGGCGGCATAGCCTTAGCCTGCCTCTCCCTTAACCGGGGGGAGGCAGCATTGGCATTTAAATGCAGCCAATCTCTCTGGGAGGAGAAGAGCATGACACTCAGCCCTTCAACCATGGCAGCAGTTCGCGCCAGCGGGGCGGTTCCGCAGGCCGAGTATCTTTTGAATGTTGAAAATATCCGCAAGGAATTTCCCGGCGTTCTGGCGCTGGATGATGTGCAGTTTCGGCTGAAGCGTGGGACTGTGCATGCACTGATGGGCGAAAATGGCGCCGGAAAATCCACCCTGATGAAGATTCTCGCCGGAATATATATTCCGGATCAGGGCGAGGTTTACTTGAAAGGCTTGCCTATTCGCCTGAAATCACCGCTCGACGCGCTGGAAAACGGTATTGCCATGATTCATCAGGAGTTGAACCTGATGCCGTTCATGACCGTGGCCGAGAATATCTGGATACGCCGCGAGCCGAAGAACGCTTTCGGCTTTGTGGATCATGGCAAAATGTATGACATGACGGCAGAGCTTTTTCAGCGGTTGAAAATTAAGCTCGATCCAGAAAGTCAGGTGCGGGATCTATCGGTTGCCAATCGTCAGATGGTGGAAATCGCCAAGGCAGTTTCATACGAATCCGATGTGCTGATCATGGATGAGCCAACCTCAGCGCTTACGGAGCGCGAGGTGGAGCATCTTTTTGCGATTATCCGCGACCTGCGTTCACAAGGTATCGGTATCGTCTACATCACTCACAAGATGAACGAGTTGTTCGAGATCGCCGACGAGTTTTCGGTGTTCCGTGACGGACGCTACATCGGCACTCATGCGTCCACCGATGTGACCCGCGACGACATCATCAAGATGATGGTCGGACGCGAAATCACGCAGATGTTCCCGAAAGAAACAGTGCCAATCGGTGACATTGTCCTTTCGGTGAAAGACCTTTCACTGAAAAACGTCTTTCGCGATGTCTCTTTTGACGTGCGGGCAGGGGAAATTCTTGGCATTGCCGGTCTCGTCGGCTCCGGGCGCTCCAATGTGGCGGAAACCGTTTTCGGCGTTACCCCGGCCACGAGCGGGACAATCTCCATCAATGGCAAAGAGGTGAAGATTACAACGCCAAACCAGGCGATTGGCTACGGTATGGCGTTCCTGACAGAAGACCGCAAGGAAACAGGCTGCCTGCTCATCCTTGATATTCTTGAGAATATGCAGATAGCGGTACTCCAGGACCGTTTCACGAAGTTTGGTTTCGTGCAGGCAAAGCAGATATCGGATGCTTGCGAGAAGATGAGCCAGACTTTGCGTGTCAAGACGCCGAACCTTGAGGAGAAGATCGAAAACCTCTCCGGCGGCAATCAGCAGAAGGTGCTGATTGGTAGGTGGCTGCTTACCAATCCGAAGATTCTTATTCTGGACGAACCGACACGCGGTATTGATGTGGGTGCCAAAGCGGAAATCCATCGTCTTGTGACACAGCTTGCAAGACAGGGTGTCGCGGTCGTCATGATTTCATCGGAGATGCCCGAGGTGCTGGGCATGAGTGATAGGATCATGGTGATGCATGAGGGCCGGGTAACAGGCTTTCTCGACAGAGCCGAAGCGACGCAGGTCAAGGTAATGGAACTGGCGTCCAAGTAATCAGGTCAAGCTTTAAGGGCCCGACGGCGCTATCTGGAATATTGGGAGGAAACTTATAATGACAAGTGAACAAGCAACTGTAACGGCCACTTCCCGCCGAAGCCGGCGGCTGCCACCCGAAGTCAACATTCTTCTGGTGTTGATCGGGATTGCGTTGGTTTTTGAAATCCTTGGCTGGATATTTGCCGGACAAAGCTTTTTGATGAATACACAACGCCTGCGCATCATCATCCTGCAGGTTTCGGTTATTGGCATCATCGCAGTTGGGGTCACGCAGGTGATCATCACAGGCGGTATCGATCTCTCTTCGGGTTCCGTTGTTGGTATGACCGCAATGATAGCGGCGAGTTTCGCACAGTCCTCCACTTGGGCACGCCCGGTTTATCCGGGTCTTACGGATTTGCCATTCATCATTCCCATTGCCATCGGTCTCGGTATCGGGTTGCTGGCCGGTATTATAAACGGCTGGCTGATAGCGCAAACGAAGATACCTCCGTTCATAGCGACGCTGGGCATGATGGTTTCTGCTCGTGGCGTCGCCAAGTGGTATACGAAGGGCTCGCCGATCTCCGGACTGACCGATCAGTTCAATTTCATCGGAACCAGTATCTGGCCGGTTGTGGTGTTTCTCCTTGTGGCCCTGATCTTTCACATCGCATTGCGCTATACCCGCTATGGCAAGTTCACCTATGCCATTGGTGCCAATATGCAGGCGGCGCGCGTCTCAGGTATCAACATCGAGCGGCACCTGATCAAGGTCTATGCTGTTGCTGGCCTTTTGGCAGGGCTTGCAGGGATTGTCACTGCTGCCCGCGCGCAGACGGCACAATCCGGCATGGGCGTGACCTACGAGCTTGATGCCATCGCGGCGGCTGTTATTGGCGGAACGTCATTGACGGGCGGTATCGGTCGCATCACAGGCACCGTCATCGGCGCGATCATTCTGGGCGTGATGATTTCCGGTTTCACCTTCCTGCGGGTCGACGCCTATTATCAGGAAATCATCAAAGGCATCATTATCGTTGCAGCCGTTGTCATCGATGTGTATCGCCAGAAAAAGAGAAAAGTCTGAAATCTGTAACGCCCGGGGATCATCCCGGGCTTTCTTCCAAGAGGTAATGAAATGACTGTACGTTTTGGTCTGCTCGGTGCGGGCCGCATCGGCAAGGTTCACGCCAAGGCAATAGGATCGAACCCGCAGGCGCAGCTTGTTGCTGTTGCCGATGCATTCGAACAGGCCGCGAAAGATCTGTCTGCAGCATATGGTTGTGAGATTCGGACCATCGAAGAGATTGAGGCTGCCGATGATATCGATGCCGTCATCATCTGTACGCCAACCGATACGCATGCCGACCTTATCGAGCGTTTTGCGCGCGCTGGTAAGGCGATATTCTGTGAAAAGCCAATCGACCTTGATGTGAAACGTGTTGAAGAGTGCCTTGCTGTGGTCAGGGAAACCAAAGCAACGTTGATGGTTGGCTTCAATCGCCGCTTCGATCCGCATTTTGCAGCGGTTCGCAAAGCGATCGATGACGGTGCGATTGGTGACGTGGAAATGGTCACAATTACATCACGCGACCCCGGTGCTCCTCCCGCTGAATACATCACGCGTTCAGGTGGCATTTTCCGAGATATGACGATTCATGATTTCGATATGGCGCGCTTCCTGCTTGGCGAAGATCCGGTCGCAGTAACCGCTCATGCGTCGGTACTCGTAGACAAGAAGATTGGCGAACTTGGTGATTATGATAGTGTCAGCGTCATCCTTTCAACAGCGTCCGGCAAGCAATGCATCATTTCAAATTCGCGTCGTGCGACCTATGGTTATGATCAGCGCATAGAAGTGCATGGCTCCAAAGGTATGGTTGCGGCAGAAAACCAGCGCGCTGTTTCCATTGAAATCGCCAATGGCGATGGTTACACGCGGCCACCTCTGCACGACTTCTTCATGACGCGTTACATTGAAGCTTATGCAAATGAAATTGCTGCTTTCATTGAAGGTATTGCGACTGGAAAGAAAGCCGCTCCAAGCGGTGAAGACGGTCTGATCGCATTGGCGCTCGCTGAAGCCGCTTTGCGGTCAGTGAAAGAAGGCAAGACGATTACTGTTTGATTACAGCTTGTTGCGATTATCCTCCTTGAGAGGAGGGTAATCGCAGTTATTTCCTAACGGGCCATCAGCCATTCATGCTCTGCGGCATTGTGGAATTTCCACGTCCGCTTCGGCCCCGCCATGACGTTGAGATAATACAGGTCATAGCCGTGGCAGGCAGCGCAGGGGTGATAGCCCTTGGGCACCATGACAACATCGCCATCCTCAATAGCCATGGCTTCATCCAGCGAACGATCATCCGTGTATACACGCTGGAAACCAAAGCCTTGTGGCGGGTTGAAGCGATGGTAATAGGTTTCTTCCAGATAGGATTCAGCCGGAAGATTGTCCTGATCATGCTTGTGCGGAGGATAACTGGATGTGTGCCCACCGGGGGTAATCACTTCAACCACAAGAAGCGAATCCGCTGGCTCATTTTCGGGCAGGATATTGGTAACATAGCGGGTATTGGTACCCTTGCCGCGTGTTTCCTGACCGAGATCGTCGGGTGATATAATGCGAACTGGCAGGCCACCGCCAAGTCCAGGTGCAGAGCAGACCGCAAGTTCTACATCCGTCTCTGCCGATATCCACCAGTCAGAGCCTTGGGGCAAATAGACCGACCAAGGCTTGCCTTCGAACGGGGACATGCGTTCACCAAGAAGGCCGAGTTCTTCGCCATTGGCTGTCACCTTGCCCTTGCCGGTCACAAAGACGAGGCAGACTTCCTTGTCTTCAGTTTTCCCGCACAATGATTGCCCGCTCTCCAGCCGGTGCAGATCGAATCCGACATAGCTCCATCCGGCACTTTCAGGCGTTACCTTGGCTATGTGCCCGGTACCGTCTATGGCCTTGATCAGCAGTTTTGACATGGATCACTCCTTCTCGACGTTAATGTCCGCCGGTGGAACTGGTTCCGACGCATCGTAGATGATGAAGAATTGCCAAACTCCATATCCTGCAAAGCCCAGTGCGATGATGCCCCAGAACGGTGTTCCGGTGACAAACTCAAAAATAGCCCACGCGATGCAGAATGCCACGACGGCAACTCTGCGCCACAATGGGCGGAAGAATGGATGGTTTGAATCTTTAGTCACGCAAGTCCTGCTTCCTTGATGAAGCGGCTGAGATTGCTGTGCCCAAGCTTGGAGTACGTTGCCGGATCGGCTTTCGTCGGGTCCTGCTCGGCTTCTACAACGACCCAGCCGCTATAGCCTTTGAGTTCCTTGAGAACCCGAACATAGTCGATCATACCGTCACCGGGAACCGTATAAACGCCAGCCAGAACACTATCGAGGAAAGACCAGTCTTCGCGGTTGGAGGCCCACATCACGTCTTCGCGAATATCCTTGCAATGAACATGGCCGATACGGGCTTTGTAATGGCGTGCCAGACGCGCCGGATCGCCGCCACCCCAAGTGGCATGTCCGGTATCCAGCAGAAGGTTTACTGTGTCACCTGTAACTTCCATGAAGCGGTCAATCTCGGATTCAGTCTGAACGACTGTACCCATGTGGTGGTGATAAACCAGTTGCAGGCCGTAAGTTTGCTTGATCGCTTCCGCAAAACGCGTATAGCGCTCGCCAAAAACGTTCCAGGCGGATTTCAGCAGGACTGGACGCGCCGAAAGTGGCAACTCCTTGTTGGAATGGATGGCGTTGGAAGTCTCAGCCGCGATCAAAACTGTACAGCCCATATCCTTCAGGAGCGTTGCATGAGCTTTGACAGCCTCAAGCTCTGCATCCACATCGCGCACCAGCAGCTCGGTTGAATACCAGCCGCTGACAAGGCTGTGGCCATAGGCGTCGAGTATCGGGCGCAATTTTTCAGCGGTGCGTGGAAATTTGTTACCAAGCTCCATGCCGGTGAAGCCGGCTGCCTTTGCCTGCTCAAGGCAGGTTTCCAGCGGAATATCGCCGCCGATTTCCAGCATGTCGTCATTCGACCAGCCGATTGGGTTTGCCCCGATACGGATCATTCTTCAGTTCCTTTGGTTGTTGGTGGGCAGCTCAGTCACCGACACGCTGCAATTTCAATTTTTGTTCGTAATCCTTGCGTGCCGCGTTGACCTGACTGCGCTGGCTGACTTCCGGAACAGCGACGTCCCACCATGTTCCGCCTTCTTCCGTGGAAATCAAAGGATCAGTATCAATGACGATAACTGTCGTGCGGTCATTGTCTTTCGCCCGGGTTAGTGCCGTTTCAAGCTCGGCAATCGAGGCAACCTTTTCCGAGATTGCGCCGAGACTGCGGGCGTGAGCGGCGAAATCGATATCCGGCAAGACTTCGTGCTTGGAGTCCTTGAGCAGATTGTTGAAGTTTGCGCCGCCTGTGCCCATTTGCAGCCGGTTGATGCAGCCATAGCCGCGATTGTCGAGCAGCATAATGGTGATGCGCTGGCCAATCATGACAGAGGTGGCAATTTCCGAGTTCAACATCAGATATGAGCCATCGCCAATCATAACGACGACTTCGCTGTCAGGCTTGGCCATTTTTGCTCCGAGGCCACCAGCGATCTCATAACCCATGCACGAGAAACCGTACTCGGCGTGATAGGTGCCGGGCGCACCTGCCTGCCATAGTTTGTGCATTTCGCCCGGCAATCCGCCTGCGGCGTGAAGAACGGTTGCTTCCGCCCCGAATGTGCGTTGAACAGCGCCGATTACCTGTGCATCGGAAGGCAAGGCTGCATTGGTTGGCCCCGTCACTTTCGCGGCGGCTATTTGCCATTCGGCTTTGCCGGATTTCGCATTCTCAGTCCAGCTTTCCGGAGCCTTGTAGTCTTGTAATGCGGCAGAGAGTTCGAGTAGCCCTTCTTTCGCATCGGCAACCAGCGGTAGTGCGCGATGCTTCGCTGCATCGAAGGTTTGAACGTTCAGTCCGATGAAAGTCTTGGCGGAGTTCTGGAATAGTGACCACGAACCAGTTGTAAAATCCTGCAGGCGCGTGCCGATAGCGACGATTACATCAGCTTCCTGCGCCAGCCGGTTGGCCGCAGAAGTTCCCGTGACACCCACAGCCGCCATATTAAGCGGGTGAGTATCGGGCAGAGAAGATTTGCCGCCCTGTGTTTCACAGACCGGGATGCCTGCAGCTTCCACAAAGTCTGCCAGTTCTTTCGAAGCCTGTGAAAAGGTCACACCACCACCGGCGATAACCAAGGGTTTCTTGGCAGATTTCAGAGCTGCGACAGCAGCGGCAAGCTCATTGCGATCAGGACGAGTGCGGCGTTGTGCCCAAACGCGTTTGTCGAAGAAGCTTTCCGGGTAATCATAGGCCTCTGCTTGTACGTCCTGACAAAGCGCCAGCGTAACCGGGCCACATTCCGCCGGATCAGTGAGTACAGTCATGGCGCGCGCAAGGGCAGGTATGATTTGTTCGGGGCGGGTGATCCGGTCGAAATAGCGTGAGACCGGTTTGAAGCAATCGTTGGCCGAGACGGTGCCATCGCTGAAAGACTCTACCTGTTGCAGAACCGGGTCTGGCACCCGATTTGCAAAGACATCGCCGGGAAGCAAAAGAAGCGGCAAGCGGTTGACGTGAGCGAGGGCAGCAGCAGTCACCATATTGGTCGCGCCCGGTCCGACCGAGCTTGTTACCGCCATCATACGCTGGCGAAAACTTGCCTTTGCAAAGGCGATGGCGGCATGTGCCATGGCTTGCTCGTTATGGGCGCGATATGTAGGCAACTCGTCCCGAACCTGATACAGCGCCTCACCAATACCAGCGACATTGCCGTGACCGAAGATCGCCCAGACACCGGCAAAGATCGGCACTTCCTTGCCGTCAATGACGGTCATTTGCGCGGTCAGAAAACGCGTCAGTGCCTGCGCCATCGTCAGGCGTATGGTATTGCTCATATCAATCTCCTCCCGGATATTTTGCCGCTATTGCGGATGGAATACCGGTTCCACTTTTCCTGGAATTGCTCTTGCTATGCCGCTTTTGCGTTGCGGCTGGCAAGCCATGCCCTGGTCAATTTTTCGAAACGATCCGCCATTTCATTGATAGCAGCTTCATCGGACAGTTTGTCTGAGAGCCAACTTTCCGCTGCGTCCATGAAAATTGTCCGGCCGACCGCAAAACCTTTGACAATCGGTGCGTCTGCGGTAGCACCGAAAGCTGCTTCCAGCTCATCGTGCGGCGCCTCCAACCCGAGCAGGACAACTCCGCGACACCAAGGATCGTTCTTCTCAACGACCGCTTCGATATTCTTCCACGCTGTTGCTGAAGCCTGCGGCTCAAGTTTCCACCAATCGGGTTTGATGCCGAGCGTATAAAGTTCTTCAAGCGCCCGCGGAATGGTGTTGTCATCGAGAGGGCCATGCTTACCCGCTATAATCTCGATCAGCAATTCGCGCCCGACCTTGCGGGCTGCCTCAAAAAGAGTGCGCAGCTTCTGTTGCTGCTCCAGCTTCAGGTCGGCAGGATCGTCCGGATGGTAAAAACACAAGCACTTGATGCAATGGTCAACGGGCCACTCGGCCAATTGCGAGCCAATGTCTTGAGAGAATTCGAAACGCAGCGGGCGAGAACCGGGTAGCTCTACCGGGCGTCCGAGCCAGTCGAAATTATGGCGGGCAAACTCGAACATCGCTTCTCGTCCGAATTTCTCGTCGAGCAACATCCCATAACCACCACGGCCGTCCGCGACTTTTGCGGCTGCTTTGACGGCCAATTCCTTAAACTCACCGACTTTCGATATATCGATGCCCAGCTTTTTGACAAGCTCTTCGAGTTGAACGCGATGGTCGATGGCGAACGTCATCATTGACGGAATGTCGCGGCGACGTGTGGTCGCCCAATGGACGTGGTTGATCGCCTCATCCTTGCGCAAAGCGTGCTGCGTGCTGCCATGCTCGAGGAAGAATTGCAGTTCTGTAAAAGTTGGTATCTCCGGCGAACAGAGCAGACGCGAAACGGCAAATGCTCCACAGGCATTTGCCCATGTTGCCGCAGTCGCCAGGGATTCTCCACCGAGCCAACCACGAAGCAGGCCCGACATGAATGCATCACCTGCTCCAAGAACGTTGAACACTTCAATCGGAAAACCTTTCCCGACAATGCCATCTTCGAGATCGTCGGAAATTGCTCCCTCATAAACAATACAACCCATCGGTCCGCGCTTGAGAACGATTGTTCCCGTTGACAGCGCCCGAATGGTCTTTAGCGCGCTCAGTAGATTATCTTCACCGGACGCAATCAGGACTTCCTCTTCGGTACCAACAATGAGGTCGCAGTCGGCCAGCACGGTCTTGAGGTGATTTGAAACAGCGTCAGAAGCTATATAGCGGCTATCTCCATCGCCATGGCCAGCAAGGCCCCAGAGATTTGGCCGGTAGTCGATATCGAATACAACTTTTCCGCCCGCCTCTTTCATCAGTCGAATGGCCTTGCGCTGAGCAGCATCAGGCTTCGGCTTGGAAAAATGCGTACCAGTAACGACGATTGCGCGGGCTGAGCTTATGAATTCGGGATCGATATCGCTCTCTTCAAGGGCCATGTCAGCACAGTCTTCGCGATAGAAGATCAGCGGAAAGCTCTTGTCATTTTCGACTGACAGAATGACCAATGCCGATAGACGCTGTGGGTCGGTGATGACGCCCGTTGTGGCAACGCCTTCGCGCACCATCTGTTCGCGGATGAAGCGCCCCATCTGCTCGTCACCAACGCGGGAAAGTAGAGCCGAACGCAGACCAAGCCGCGCCGTACCGATAGCGATGTTTGCGGGGCAGCCGCCAACGGATTTTGCAAATGAAGTGATGTCTTCAAGGCGTGAACCTATTTGTTGGCCATATAGGTCTACTGATGAGCGGCCGATAGTGATGACATCTAGCGGCTTGCCAAGGGGCTTGGCGCTATCAGTTCTATCCATGTCGTCCTCCCGATATTGATTATTCTTCCCGTGCCGAAACAGAGGGAATTTCTCCATATGAAATAATAATTCTATCAAATCGTCAATATGGAATGTATATTCTTTTTAATATTCCAGCGGTTCAAATGCTGCGTCGACGTTCCGCCACGCTGACAGTCAGCGCCATTGCAAGCGCCATAGTCCCGGACAAGGATCGGAAACCCGAGAAATCTCCCTCTGCCGCTTCGAACCAGACTTTTGCCGATTGGGCGAGGGGCGAAAAGGCACTGTCGGTAATTGCCACAACAGGCACGTTGCGCGCTGCCAGTGCAGCCGCGTGTTCAATGGTGGCTGATGCATATGGCGAAAAACTGATCGCGATGGCTGCATCTGCAGGACTGGCAAAGGACAGGATTTCGGGATCGATGCCGGCTGTCGATTCAATCAATTGGTTGCGGATTTTCAGCTTTCCAAAAGCATAGGCCATATAGGCAGTGATGGGATAGGAGCGGCGGCGGGCCAAAAGATAGATTGTTTCGGCACCCGCCAGAATATCGACTGCGCGGTCCAGCACCTCATCTTCAACCTGCCGTGAGATCGTTTCGACTGATTGACTGGCTGCAGCGAGAAAACCGTTGAGGATGGCGCGGTTTTTTGAAACGCCGTCCATATCGCCATGCAGAGCGGAAAGGCGCTCCTCATACGAAATCTGTCGTTCGCGCAGGCGCTCGCGAAAGACTGATTGGAGGCTGGTAAAGCCATCGAAACCTAGATGCTGGGCAAAGCGGATGAGGGTAGAAGGCTGCACGCCTGCCGTACTCGCGATGCTGGCGGCGGTGCCAAAGGCAATTTCGTCCGGATTGCTCAGTGCGTACGCGGCAATCTGTGCCAAGCGTTTTGGCAGTACATCCCGCCGTTCAAGGATCAGGCTTCGCAATGCGTCGAAGTCTCGCGGCAACTCCGCTCCATTTTCCATATTACCCATCCGAATCGTTCCCCTGATCCCCCTATCTTACAAAGCAAAATATTTATATCAAAGTGGATCAGTTATTCCATTTTTGTTTGTTATAGATTATTTCATTCAATATTCGCAAGCACTGGAGAAGAGTCGATGCTGGGTGTTGGACTGATCGGGACTGGTTTCATGGGTAAATGCCACGCTTTGGCGTGGAACTCGGTTCGCGCCGTCTTCGGTGATGGTCCCGATATATCGCTGGTTCATCTGGGAGAAGCGAATGAAAACCTTGCTGTCGAACGCGCAAGCGAGTTCGGTTTTCGCAGAGCATCCGGCGATTGGCGCGAAGTCATCAATGACCCGCAGGTCGATGTCGTTTCGATCACCACACCAAACCAGTTTCATCCTGAAATGGCCATTGAGGCTCTGAAAGCCGGTAAACATATCTGGTGTGAGAAGCCGATGGCACCGGCTTTTGCAGAGGCGGAAGCCATGGCGACCGCGGCAGCGCAATCAGGTAAAGTGGCGGCACTCGGCTATAATTACACGCAGGGACCGGCAATCCGTCATATCCGCAAGCTGCTGGATGAGAAGATTATCGGGGATGTCAACCATCTACGCATTGAGATGGATGAGGACTTCATGGCTGATCCGGATGCGTTGTTTTATTGGAAACACGAGGCGACATCCGGTTATGGCGCGCTTGATGACTTTGCCGTGCATCCGTTATCCCTGCTTTTCACGCTCTTCGGGCGTGTATCGCGTGTGATGTGCGATATGACAAAGCCTTATCCGAGTCGCAAGACACAGGATGGCTCAAGCCGTGCTGTCGAAACCTATGATAGTGCCAGTGTGCTGATGCATATGGAAAACGGCGTGGCAGGTACCTTACAGGTGAATCGTTCCGCCTGGGGCCGCAAGGGCCGCATTGCATTGCAGATATTCGGCTCGAAGGGTTCGATCCTGTTTGATCAGGAACGCGCAAATGAATTCCAGCTTTATGTGACGTCGGATCGCCCAACGGAACAGGGTTATCGCACCATACTGACTGCGCCACATCATGAACCCTATGGCAGGTTTATTCCCGCGCCGGGCCACGGCCTGGGTTTCAATGATCTGAAGATCATCGAATGCCATGAGCTGATCAAACGGATCGAAGGTCAGCCAGCGCATCTGATTGAATTCGCCGACGGGCTGGAAATAGAGCGGACGGTTCATGCCATGGCCCGCTCGTTCAACGATCAGCATTGGGTTGACGTGCGATAGGTCAGCCTACCACCTGAGAGCAAATCGCCCGGTTATCGCGCCAATGAGGCCGGGCACCAATACACCCAGAGTATACCAGATCGCAATGAAGGGTATGGCGCTTTCGGTGCAATGGAATGAATATATCAATGACCCAATAGCGCCTGAGGCAAGCCCGGCCACGGTCCCTGCCAGCGTCAGGCGTGTCGGTGCCAACCCGCGTAAAACCCAGAATGCGCCTATGAGCAAAGGCATCGACAGTACGACGATATTGAACGTGCATACTGCAAGTGATTTACCCGTCAGCAACGCATAATGATCCTCAGGAGGCGCCATGGCGAATATCCCCGCAGCAAGTATTCCGAATGCAAAAAGCGCGACTGTCATCAAGATGAGGTTGATGAAGATACTGCCAGCCGGATAGGCGATACGCTTGATGGCCCATGCACCAATGACGGCCAGAAGCAGAGTATAGGCAAGCTTGCCCCAGAACGGCATGGTAGCGGAAGCTTCCATGAGATCGGGCCGCATACCGAGCCACCAGACCATTAGAAGCCATGAGGCAACGAAACTTACTCCAAGTCCAATGGCAATCCGTTTCGCGACGGCTGTACGTGACACGGGTTTCAAGTCGCCTGCGAGACGTGCAATCAAATCATCCGTTGTCATGCGCACGTCCTTTCAATTTTGCGGCGATCGCTTTGATGCCTCTGTGAATGCCAACCTTTACGGCCGATTCCGAAAGCCCGGTGCTTGTCGCAACTTCCGCTATGGACTGCCCCTCGATCTTCGTCCGGTAAATCAAATCTCGTGATTTCTCGGGTACTGATTGCAACAGACTTTCCACATCCATCCGATCTGTCGCTGGATCGGAATAGTCGACCGGGATAAGATCGTCAGCATCATCCAAAGGCACTGTTGCCCGAATTTTATTGCGCCTGAAATGATCGATCAGCTTGTATCGCGCTATCGCATGCAGCCAGGCTGTGAATGGGCGGTCCGTCTCGTATGTCGCCAGCCTTGTATGCAATGCCATCAATGTGTCCTGCACCAGATCGTCGGCGTCGCTCTTGTGAGACTCAGCCAGCCGACGCAGAAAATAAAGACGCAGATGCTTTGCAACGTCATTCAACAGAATGGCGTAGCTGCGCGCATCGCCCGCAAGACTTGCAAGCATCAGTTCTTTCAATCGCGTTTCGACAGAGTGCACTCCGTTTCAATTCCTTATTCGGGCGAGAGCCGGAAAAGTTACAATTGAGATGCAAGGCAACTGAACGTCAATGGCGTAACGCAGAAACTTGCAGCTGATGATCACCAATCCGTGATTTCTGTAACCAATTTCCACTCCCGTTCGTATGTCTTGATGTGACCGGCCAACAGCTAGCCGCATATGTGGATGTCAAAGGCATCCGAAACTTTGAAGCACGTTTCATCGTGTCTGAATAACCCAAGGAGAAGTCCAATGAATGTTTTCACACGTAGTGTAGCGCTTGTCGCCCTGGTTGCCGCCACAAGTCTTGCGGGAATAAGTCTCGGGAGTGCCGAGGACGCCATGAAAAGTGAGCCGGTCAAGAAACATGACGCCATGAAGCCAGATGCCATGAAACAAGATGCAATGAAGGCTGATCCCATGAAGGGCGACGCCATGAAAACTGATGCCATGAAAACCGACGCTATGAAATCTGATCCCATGAAACCGGATGCGATGAAGAAAGACGCCATGAAGACTGACGCGATGAAAGGTGATGCCATGAAGCCTATGAAGAAAAAGCCGGATGCAATGGCTCCAGCAGCAAACTAATATAGGCTCAACAAATTGCTGCGGCCATGACGATGTCTCTCCCCAGATGGGGGGAGGCCGCGACATCCGACAACAGGCCCGTGGAGGCTCAAATGACTAGTGGCACTTCCGGCACTGCCCTGAACGAAAAGCCAAAGAAGGTTCTGTTCTACCGTCATTCGCTTGCGGTACGTATTACGCATTGGCTTAATGTACTGTGCCTGAGCTTCCTGTTGATGAGTGGCCTGCAGATATTCAATGCTCATCCGCATCTGTACTGGGGGCAGTATGGCGCTGATGCTTTGCCTGATCCTGCCTTTTTATCCATTGAAGCTTATGCCGATGGAGACAGTATGAAGGGCGTGACGACAATCGGACCATTTCAATTCACCACGACCGGAGTGCTCGGTGCGTCAAAGATGGACGGTGAACTGACACCCCGGGCATTTCCATCCTGGTTGACGATACCGAGCTATCAGGATCTTGCGACCGGGAGACGCTGGCACTTCTTCTTTGCCTGGTTTTTCGTGATCAATGGTTTCGTCTATATGCTTTATGGTATGGTCTCCCGACATTTCCGCCGTGACCTCTTGCCCACCCGGGCAGAGCTGACACCCAAACATCTTGCTCATGAAATTGCTGAACATGCCCGCCTGCGCTTTCCAAAAGGGGAAGAGGCGCGCCGCTATAATTCGCTCCAAAAGCTGGCTTATGTCGGGGTAGGCTTCATCCTGTTGCCTTTAATGATATTAACCGGCCTTACGATGTCCCCAGGTTTCAATGCCATTTTCCCTTGGCTGCTTGATGTTTTCGGTGGCCGTCAGTCCGCCCGGACAATTCATTTCATCACTGCTTCTCTGATCGTTGCCTTCGTTGTGGTTCACGTCATCATGGTCCTTATATCAGGTGTATGGAATAATCTGCGCTCGATGATCACAGGCTACTATGCGATCAAGGTTGACCCGGCCCCTGCTTCGAAAGGGGAGGTGTCCAAATGAGCATCGATCTCACACGCCGGCGTTTTCTCATTGGCTCTGGCGTTGCTGCAACAGGAATTCTGACCGGTTGCGATGCAATGGTGCGAAGCCCAAGTGTCAATGCGGTTCTGGAAAAAGGCGAGTGGCTTTCAATGAAAGCTCAGCGCTTACTCTTGGGCGGCCAGCAACTGGCCCGAGAATATACCGAAGCGGATATGTCTCCCGTATTCAAGGCTAACGGGACACAGATGCCTGAGACAGATGTCTATAAACGCCTGATCGACACCAATTTTGCGGACTGGCGCCTTGAGGTTGGCGGTATGGTCAAAACGCCGAAGAGCTTTTCCATGGCCGATCTGAAAGCCATGCCATCACGTACGCAGATTACACGCCATGATTGTGTGGAAGGCTGGAGCGCAATTGGTAAATGGACGGGCGTGCCTCTTGGGCTGGTGCTGGAACAGGTTGGTCTTGCACCCGGCGCGCGATACGCAGTGTTTCATTGTGCCGACGATTACGAGCAGTCACTTGATGGCAGCGGTCTTTATTATGAGAGCATTGATTTGGTGGATGCGTGGCATCCGCAAACGATCCTCTCCTACGGTATGAATGGCAAGGATCTGGAGATTGCACACGGCGCGCCATTGCGCCTGCGGGTCGAACGTCAGCTCGGCTACAAACACGCCAAATATCTCATGCGGATCGAACTCGTTGACAGTTTCAAGAACATCGGCTCCGGCAAGGGCGGTTTCTGGGAGGATCGAGGATATGAGTGGTATGCCGGTATCTGAGAAATCGCATTGCGCTTGGTCGAAAAATCGGTTCCTACACTTTGTCCCGGGATAATCATCTGACATAAGAGGCGAAACAATCTGAAAGAGAGATTTTTCGTGTCCGCAGCCTCTTCCGTCTTCGATAAAAACTATGCAGCCTTCCTGTTTGACATGGATGGCACCATCCTGAATTCCACCGTGGCGGCAGAGCGCGTATGGAGCAAATGGGCTGAAGCCCACGGCTTGGACGTTGCGGCGTTCATGCCAACGATGCATGGGGTCAGGGCTATCGATACGATCCGGCGTCTGGGATTGCCGGGCGTTGACCCGGAAGTGGAAGCTGCCAAAATAACAGAAGATGAAATAAAGGATGTCGAAGGCGTCATGGCGCTTCCCGGTGCAGCATCTTTTCTGGCAAGTCTGCCACCTGAAAAATGGGCAATTGTAACATCGTCTCCTCTCGAACTTGCAAAGCGCCGACTTGCCGCTGCTGGAATTCCTGTACCTGCTACGCTTGTCACTGCTGAGGATGTCAAAATCGGCAAGCCAAATCCTGATTGTTATCTTCTGGGTGCACGCAAGCTTGGCGTGGATGCTTCAGACTGCCTTGTCTTTGAGGACGCGACGGCCGGTATCCTTGCCGGAGATGCAGCTAAAGCCGATGTCATGGTCATTACCGCTACTCACAAGCACCCTGTCGAGACGACACATACAACCATCCCTGACTATGAAAATGTAACTTTTCGGTCAGTGCAGGATGGGCGACTCTCTATTGTGAAAACTGCCTGAGAAAGAAAACTGTTCGGCGTTGTAATTATTCGGCGCGATTTCCTTTTAATTCCCGTGATCTTTTCCCATATGTGTCACGAAACGTCACATGATGCATATTGAGGAGATTTGCATGCCGCTCGTACTATTCAAGCTCAGTTGGGCCACCCTCAGCAGGATCGCCGCGATACTTGTTATCGGATTGGCCGTGTCCCTCAGCGCGGTCTACGAAGCTGACGCGCGGCGAGGCGGTGGCGGGTTTGGCAGTCGTGGCACCCGGACATTTCAAGCGCCTGCACCGACACGCACAGCGCCGACCAATGCAGCTCCTATCGAACGCACAATGACACCGCGTCAACAGGCACAGCCAGGCGCGGCGCAGACGCAAGCCGCACAGCAGCAGCGTCCCGGTGGCTTGTTTGGTGGGATGGGCCGGTCGCTTATCGGCGGACTTCTGGTTGGCGGTTTGATCGGTGCCTTTCTCGGAAATGGTTTCGGTGGTATGGCGGGTATGTTCGGAATGTTGATCCAGCTTGCACTGATCGCAGGCGTTGTCATGCTGGCATTGCGCTTCTTCCGCTCGCGGCAGACCGCTTCGATGGCTCCGGCAGGCGCTGCCGGCCAAGCTTTCGGTCGCAATGCCTTTAACGATCAGCCAGCATCGTCATCTTCGATGCGTGTTCCTACAATCGGATCGGGATCAAACCACAATAAGTCCACGAATACCGGTTTTGGCTCCGGGAGTGCAGCTGCAGGTTATGTAGCGCAGCAGCCCGGAAAAACAGTGCCTGAAGATGAAATCGGCTTAACGCAAAACGATCTTGATCGCTTCGAAGCTTTGCTGACAGAAGTTCAGACGGCTTACGGCAAGGAAGATTATGGCACGTTGCGGAAGATTACCACGCCGGAAGCAATGTCTTATCTTGCCGAAGAATTGGGCCAGAATGCTACCGATGGCCTGCGCAACAGTGTCTCTGACGTGAAGTTGCTCCAGAGTGATATTGCCGAGGCTTGGGCCGAAGACAACATGGACTATGCCACCGCAGCTTTGAGGTATTCAAGCATTGATGCCATGCTCGACCGGACGACGGGGCGCGTGATCAACGGCGATGAAAGCGAGCCAAGCCAGACTACGGAAATCTGGACGTTCGTGCGCGAGGATGGCAAAGAATGGAAGCTTGCGGCCATTCAGGATGCTGCCTGATCAAAGCCTTAATCAGATGCGGCGTGGTTCCATAACGAATGGAGCTACCCCGTTACCTTAAGTGATAGAACTTTTGTTTCAGTCTCCCCGTTTGGGTTCCCAAATGGGGAGTTTCACAAATGAATTTGCTGTTCTTCAGGCTTGAGCCAGCTGAGTATTTTATCTTTCACATCCATTGGAATGCATCAAGAATACGCGAAACTTGCTGGGTACGTGCCGAGAGTGAGCACGAGGCGCGTATGATCGCCTCATTAAGGTTGACCGGGCCGATCCGGGCAAAACAAGGTTATGCTGACGAACCATGGCTGAGCACGTTACTTGTTCAATGCTGTAACGATGTCCCACCGCTCGCATTCGATAATCGCAGTCTTATTACCCAAAGCGGGATGACGTTCTTTTAAGATTAGCTCTTTTGTAAAGCGAGATGCGTGCCCAGGCCAACCAGAATGGTGCCGCCAGCACGTTGCATCAACTTCTGAGCACGACTTGAGCGCTGTAATCTGCCGAGTACAGCACCAGCCAGAAATACGCACATCAGATCAGCCGTAGAGAATATCATATTGACGATAGTTCCAAGCAGCATGAACTGCACCCAGACAGGAAAAGCGGCGGTAGGATCAATGAACTGGGGCAAGAAAGCCAGAAAGAAGATGGCGGTCTTAGGATTGAGGACCTCGACAGTGATACTTTCAAAAAAGGCACGTCTGCCAGATTTGTGTTCAAAACCAGCTGGCGCGATCTCGCCTTGTGCCTTGGTGCGGAACAGCGATATTCCAAGCCAGATCAGATAGACAGCTCCGGCAAACTTAACCACCATATAGAGCAGCGGTACGGCATGAAAAAGCATGGATAGACCCGCTGCTGCCGCGACGACGTGAACATAGCCGCCGAGATGAATACCAAGTGACGCCATAAGTCCGGACCAGCGGCCACGTGCAATCGTTTGGGCGGCTGCATAAAGCATTGCCGGGCCCGGTATGAAAGCAAAGATAGCCGTTGTTGCCAGAAAAGCGATGAAGATTTCAAGCGATGGCATTTGACGTGCTCCAACTACTAGGTGCGCAGATCCATCATGAAACCGCGATCAATCAAATCCTGACTATCCTTGTACTGGGCAGAGCCATCATAGGCGAGAGAAAAACTCTCGGAAAACTCCGGCGAATCCAATATCGCGCTGTAGTGCGCGGAGCCTCCGGCATGTCCGCCGACTTTCACTATTTTTTTAAACTCTGCCACTGAATGCGCGGAAAAGCGATAGTGCAGCAAAACAGACGTTACCGGTACAAAGTTACGGATGACAGGTCCAAGACCATGGACGCTGCCGCGCCGGTAGTCTGTTGCCTTGTCAGCATGGAATAGCGGAAATTTCACTTGGCGCATGTCACGATTAAACAGTCGTTTTCGCGGGCCGCCGCGAACAGCCGTTCCAAAGCGCTCATGCTTGATCGTGTAGCTGTCACCATCGAAATGTGACGAGACCGCAAAAGGTGAATTCCTGCCGTCATCGTGAAATTCTACCGCGTCAAGGGCGCCGGGTGGATAGGTATCAAGCATCATTGCCAGACACCGGCTATATCCCTTGGCTTCCAGATCACCAATGAACGCCTTTATGTTGCGCGTTTCCGAGCCGGGAAAAACAAGAAATTCATCGGCATCTACTGATACGTACCAATGGTCGCGCCCATAAATTGCAAGCAAGGCATCGCGCCAGTGGGCACCCAGAGCAGTGGTCTGATACGTCTTGTCAGATACATAAAGATCGACATCGTCGGCTCCTGAAAGGACTTCCAGAGTCCCATCGTCAGACCGGTCATCGACAAATATAAACCGTGTAACGCCAAGTTCCCGATAATGCTTGAGAAACGCCCTGATGTAATTATTCGCGTTTCTGACGATGCAAATCAACGGCAGGTCGTGCTGCGTCAAAGGGGTAAAAGAACCGGTATATTGTCGAAGCTTGGAGTCCGGTTTTTTGCCTAGATTCTTCAAGGTTTTCTGAATGTGCCGGAAATGTGTTTTGAGTGAGCGATATAGTGAAACCCGCTCGAGTTCCTGCCAGACTGCAGCATCCTGAACGGGATATTTCTTGGGATCCATGCGGGTTCCAGCTCCGGATTGATTATTGCTTAATTGGGCAGGATCCGCACTTTATAGCGGCCAACTTTGGGTGATGTTCCCATGATTTTAAGTTCACTATTTTCGAACTTGATAATGGAAGATGTCATGCGGAACTCCGTATGAACAAAGACCGGATTAAGCTGACCCGCTTCACCAAAGCGAATTGCCGAAACGTCATCGTCGCGGAAGCTGATATGTACGCGGGTTTGTTCATCCACGTTCCGGTCGCTGCGAAATGAAACCAGCGCATCAAAACGGCAACGCTGCCCACGATCAATGTTGATGCCCGATTCTTCAATAAAGTTGGTCAGCGCTTCCCAGTTTGCATCTTCATCAATCTGTTCCGGTTCGGTGGGTTCCATCAGGGGGCCTTATGCATGCAATGAGTAGTGGCGCGGCTTATACACCAAAACAGTCACCGGCGCGTTACAACTAAAATTTCAATCGTTAAAGGCTTCGACAAAGATATGTTCACCGAGCATGAATGCGTCCGCCACGTGCCGTAGGGGCGCTATGTCGACATCCGATCGCCTCTCGTTGATCAGGTTGGCAAAACGATGATAGAGCGCCGCATATTCGGATTGCTCCGGAACCTCGACGGACTTGCCATCGATGGTAAGTTTTGAACCACCGTCGACAAGAACCATCTGGCCATCGGTTGTTGCTACCGTGATGTCCCAGGTCTGTTTGCCTGTTTGGCGCCAGTCGAATTCAGCATGGACTGGTATTCCGCTGGCGCTTGTCATTTTGAGATCGGCTGCAATTGGTGCTTGCCGGTTCTCTGGAAATTCCAGCGTCGCGCTTTTTATGAAGACTGGAGTTGGCATGATATGCGTCAGGATGGACAAGGCATTGATACCCGGATCAAACACACCCAAGCCGCCTGCCTGCCAGATCCAATCCTGATTGGGATGCCAATGCCGGACATCTTCTTTCCAGACAATGTGGGCATTTTGCAGTGTCGCGGATGCGAGGAAGGATTTTGCCGCTTCGACGGCGGCTGCATAGCGCGAGTGCCAGCTGGCAAATAGCGAGACGCTATTTTCGATTGCCAGTTGCTCAAGGCTTGCTACCTCGCTCAGGGTTGCCCCCGGAGGTTTTTCCAAGAATACATGCTTGCCGGCAGATATTGCTTCATAAGCGGCTTCGTAGCGAAATTGCGGCGGCATGCAGAGCGATACTGCATCGATCTCAGGCATAGCTTCGAACATGGATTTCATCGTGGTGAAATTGGCGATGCCATCCACTGTGCCATTACGGCTTGCCGCTGCTATGAGCTTGAAATCGGGATTGCCTTTTATCGATGGAAGATGCTGGTCACGGGCAATCTTGCCAACGCCAACGATTGCCAGATTGATGGGAGGCATGGCCATGTCCTTTATTTTTCGCCGCCACTTGCTGCGCAGGGCGTGCTCATTTGTTTGCAGACGTAATGCCGAATCGGGCCCGATGCAATATGAGAGAACCGGACTTGCGTCTTGCACTCTGACAAAATTTGAAGTCCTCTCGGCTCTCTCTTGAATCAGTCCTGCAGGAAACAGAATGTCTTTCCAGAAAATCGATGATCTAGGCCGCAAGCTTGAAGCTCTTGAACATGCGCTGGCAATTCTTGGCGCCGACGAAGCGACGCATATGGCAGTTGGTGGTGGTGAAAAACGCGCCGAAGCAATGTCAGCGCTTGCAGGAATGTATCATAGGCAGGCAACCGCTCCAGAAATTGCGGATTGGATTGCTGACGCTGAAGCACAAACGCTGAGCGAGGAGCAGCAGGCAGCCGTGAGGGAGTTTCGGCGACATTACACAAACCTGACTTGTCTGCCGGTCGAGTTTGTCGAGCGACAGACCAATGCTCGCATGCGCTGTGAACAATTGTGGCGGGACTTGCGGGCGAAGAATGACTGGGCGGGTTTTCTGCCAGCACTGGATGGCGTTGTTTCTCTGGCACGAGAGGAGGCAGCCCTACGTGCGGATGTTTTAAAGCTTACACCCTATGATGCAATGATCGAGCAACATGATCCTGGAACGAGAACGGCCAGTATCGGGCCGGTTTTTTCCGAGTTGAAAGCTTTCCTCAAGGACTTTGTTCCTGAGGCTTTGGCCGTACAAGACGAAAGGGTAGCCAAACGCCCAGTGAAAGCTTTGTCTGGTATCTATTCGGTTGAAAAGCAGCGCGACCTTGGACTGGCAATGATGGCTGCAACGGGTTTTGATCTGGCGCATGGGAGTTTGGCCGTCTCGCATCACCCGTTTTGCGGCGGCGTTCCAACCGATGTGCGCATCACCACACGTTACAACACCAGTGAGTTCCTTTCAGCGCTCATGGGTGTGCTGCACGAAACAGGGCATGCGCTTTATGAACAGAACCTGCCGAAAGAATGGTCGCATTGGCCACTCGGCAAGGCGCGTGGCATGGCCATGCACGAGAGCCAAAGCCTCTTCGTTGAAAAGCAATTAGGCCGGAATCCGGCATTCTGGCAATGGGCATTGCCAGTTATCGAAAAGCATCTGGGTGAAACGTGGTCTCTGGAAGATATTCTGCCGCATGTACATTATGTCGAACGGGGACTGATCCGCGTCGACGCGGACGAAGTGACATATCCGTTGCACGTTATCCTGCGATATGAGTTGGAAGAGGATATTATTGCGGGCAGACTCGAAACCTCGGATATTCCCGAAGCGTGGGACGCGAAAATGCGCGAATATCTCGGGCTTTCAACGATAGATATTCCGGGCGATGGCCCGATGCAGGATGTGCATTGGGCGGCCGGTGCTTTTGGTTATTTCCCGTCATACACACTTGGTGCAATGATGGCTGCTCAACAATGGGCGGCGCTGACGAAGGAGCATCCGGACGCAGACACGGACCTTGCTGCAGGCAATTTTTCAAAGATCAATGATTGGCGCCGCGATAAAATCTGGTCACAGGCATCGCGGTGGTCAACGCCTGATTTGCTGGAGCGTGCGACCGGAGAAAAGCTTGAGGCGAGCCACTTCATCGGGCATTTGCGCCGCAGATATGGAAGCGCTTGACTATCCCAAACAATCTTGTCGTCAGAGCGGGAGGGAAAGCGATTTCAAGCGCTTGGCAATCTCTTTTTTTCGATCTGGATGTATAGCCAGAATGTTAGCGACTCGTCCCGAAGGAAAAGCCGCGTCGATTGCCCGGGTGTCTGGCAATCGTCTGACAGAGCCATCGAGAACTTCCCATATCTGATAATTCCACCCAGCCAATCTATCGAATAGTTTTCCGGGGGTGGTTCTCGACAGAATGGCGAGGACATCGCGGTTGATCTCGATAAGCATGGTAGGATTTGAGGCGGGGATTGTTTTCTGTGCGCCCTCAAAAAACAGGCCCTCAGCGCCTTCAATGTCGACCTTGATAGAATCCGGATTCAGCCCTTTTGCAATTCTATCCAAGGTTTCCACTTTTGTGCTGCGTTCGGATTTCGTATTGGCTGACCCGGCTACGAGACTTGTAGCGCCGGCGTTGACCGTATGCTCCGCTGTATTAAGCTCCATTGTACCAGGCTGATCTGCGAGAGCCAATTTGTGCACTTTGACGGTTTTCGCCAGCTTGTTTTCGATGATGGATTTGCTGAACAGGTCCCAAAGGTGAGGCAGTGGTTCAAACGCAACCACTTTGCCCGTAAACCCTGGTTTCGTGGCAACCGAAAGTGAATAATAACCGACGTTACCCCCTACATCGAAGAATATGCCGTTGTCCGGTGTAACGGCTTTCATTATGTCGATGTCGAACTTCTCGTACCCGCCACTGAAAATACCAAACGTCATGTGATACTGACGCAGATCAAGGTATATCTTGAAATTGTTCTCTGTCTCAAACAGCAGTTCGACACTTTTCTGCACAAAATTATTGAAGATAATCTCGGCGTGGCGATGATGAAATTCAGGAGAAGAGAAGAATTTTCTCCGGTGTTGCTCAAGCGGGATTTCACATAGCGCCGACAGATTATCGGAGATGATCTTTTTTTCCTCGGAGTTGGCTTCGCGTCCGAGAATAAATTTATAACAATTCAGAATATCCCCAAGATCAGTCATTCAAGCTCGTCGCGCTATAAAATAGTAAGCGTGGATACCGGTCGTTGAGCGATCATGAAGCAGATGTACGTCGGTCATCTGGTTTTTGTGGAAGAGCGCCATTACGGTATTTGCGTCATAATCGTACATCTGGATATCGGGGTGATCGTAATTATCCCGGTCAATGAAAACAGTTTCATTCTTGTAGTAATCATTGCGGAAATACATCATCCGGTCGTTATAATATTCAGTGCGGTTTGCTGTCTTGAATAGCGGAATATGGAGGGAAGCCACACCTCCACTCTTTACGCACTGCAATAGGTCATTGATTATGAAATAGCCGCGGCGCGGTTCGATGTGCTGGAGAACAATATAGCTGTTGAGCCAATCAACCTTGACGCCTTCCTTGATAAGAACTTCGGGAGACTCAACGCACCGCACATTTTTCAACTTGCGATTGGTGCAATTTTTCAGGGCAATATTCCGCATCGTTTCGGAGATATCGATGCCGATAGCGCTTTTTGCCTGTTCTGCCAGAGGTATCAGCAATCGCCCGACACCGCAGCCGAAATCAATGATCGACTCGGTTGGGACTTTGAATTCTGGAATCAGGCTTTTGACAAGGGCTGTCAAGTTAGCGATGTCAGCCCTTCCTGTAGCGAAAAACTCGTCCGTATGTTTTTTGGTCAGTTTTTTCGATTTGAACTGGTCTTCTGTGAGCACGGCCCAATAGGCGTTGTCCTGCGCCAGCTTTTCCCAGTCTTCATTTGTGTCGCGCATGGAATGCCCCTTGATCCATTCAGCTTATTTTCGAAAGTTAAGGTTGTTTGACCTCATACGAAGACGAAAGAAATATTCTTTAGATTTCGCATCAACATATTGCGAATTACTTACCTATCAATGTTGAGTCTCCATCAGAGCCGATTTTACCAAGTTGTGACGGTTGGTATAATGAACTTCCGGAAGAAATGGGTCCGGCGCCAATTTGGAATATATCCCAAAGCTTTGCTCAACGAACTGTTCGAGCGAAATTTGCCTGTATTCCTGCGGCACCTTGAACATGTAGGAGCCTTTGACACCAAAAACTTCCGCTATTTCCGGGTATACCGGATAGCAAGCGCCAGCCGTCATGACATCTGACGGTACGAGATCGGTGTCATTGGGTTCGATGCCGCATTTCTCAAGGTATAGTTGAGCGATATCATGTATTGGGCGCGCCTTGGAATGATTGATGCCGTACATGAAGCAATCGCCTCGCGACCAAATCCTGAACCGGCTTGAAATATCCAGCCCCTGATCCGCGAAGGTTTTCAGAAGCTGATCACGTTCAATGTCCCATCGCCCGAAATAACCGCATCGTTCAAACACATCGCGGCGGAAAAAGCTGCACGTTGTCCGGACATCATATCCCGCTTGATATGCGGCAAGAACGATCATCGAATGGAAAGGCCCCAGCGGGCTGTCCAGCATTGCTCCTTGCGCGACGACCGTACACAGGTCCGGGTGGTAAGCATCAAACTTTATGGAGGGTATCTTGCTGAGATTTTCCAAAGCGGAAAAATCATAGGCAAGCCCATTGATGTCCGGATGAATGATAACTTTGGCGTATTGCGGAAGTGTCTGTTTGTATTCATCAAGCTTGCTGCGGAATGACCAATAATCGGCGTGATCAATCTTGATGCCGTTGGTCAGCAGCCGCAGTGAATTTGCAAGCCCGAATGTATTGCAGTTGGAAACGAGTAACCAATTGTCCATGTCAGGTTCTCTTGCTCGAGTTCACGGGCGCATCATCTCGATCTCACGTTCATCGCAAATAACGCCGCTTTGTGGCGGGGTTTCCGGAAGAGGTGGCATTGTCGTCGCAATCTCGTCTTCGACCGGTCGGGAGACATAGTTTTTGACAAAGCATCGCATGGCATGTGCGACACCGATTGAGTTCACCTCCCGGTAGTCGTCTTCATAATAAAGCCCGCCAGCATAGCTCCCGGTTATGATCTCGTAGGAAGGGAAATAATCTACCCAGTCAAAGCGAGCCAGCATTTGCTCTGCGACTACACGCAAGACAGACTTGCTGTAAGTGGTTGAGACAAGGACACTGCGATCCTCATAGGTAGCCACCAAGGGTACTGGAGAAACTGTGAGCATGACCTTTACGCGAGGATTGACTGCTTTCAGCTTTTCCAGAAACAGCGTCATATCCTTATCGACATCGGAAACGTTGAAGTTGATGAATTCGTACTTTTCCGGGTCATAGGAACCAGCGCTTACGCCCGGCGCCAACGGAAACACGGAGCCATCAGATTTTGAGCGCCACGCCTCGGTGAGACCAAGGGTAAAGACAAAAATATCCGGCTCGAGGAAAACGGATTTAACGGAAGCAAGATGCGAGCGCCTTGCTTCTCTGACAGCTTCCTCCGTCTCATAGCCATCAGGTTCAATCAGTGGGCGAAACGGATCAACAAACTTTCCGTCTTTGCGTTGCCAGGCAGTGTCCAGTGGTGTTCTGCCTTCGAAGACTTCTTCGAAAAGTTGCAGTAGCTGGCGAGCCGTATAGAGATTGCCGTAACGTGCCGAGAACACTCCAAAATTACGACGCGAGCGCTCTTGGGCGGTCAGTTCTTCACCGGATTCTGCAATCAGATAGTGAAAACCGATCCGCTGCATCTGACGGGAAATATGCTGAGCGAAACAGCTTCCAGCAGTGGCAATCTTCATTGCACTGTCGATCTTGTATCTGGGATTTTCGACGGGATCGAAGAGATGGGTTTCCACCCGAGCAACCGAGCGTCGCCACAACTGGTAGTCTTTGATTCCGACGTAGGGGTTGGTCATTTGTCTGCCTCCGCAATGACATTCTTGACGTGGTTGTAACGATCGGCAAAGAAATACTCGGCTGCAATTTCACCGGGTGCCCATTGGGAATAAACTTCGAAGCTTTTTTGCGTGAATTCTTCGAGTGACATCAATCGATATTCGCCGAGAACCTTAAACATTCGCGAACCGCGAAAGCCGAATGTTTCTGCAATTTCGGGATAGACCGGAAGACAAATCCCATCGATGAGAGTGTCATGGGGCACGAGATCAGATTTGTTTGGCTCCATGCCGATCGATTCAAGGAAGACTTTTGCAACATCATGAATGGGCCGGGCTTTTGGGTGGCCAAGTCCGTACATGAAAGATTCACCGCGGGACCATGACCTGAAAGGCGCCGATATATCGAGATTAAAGAATGAAAAGACTTTCATGAGCCGGTCACGTTCCGACTCCCATCGTGAAAGAAATCCGCAGTGTTCGAATATTTCACGCCGAAACAGCCGTTGTGTCTTTTCCACGCTGTAGCCAGCCTCAAAAGCCGCAAAAACCAGCATGGAATGATAGCCCGCTGTCGGCCCGTAGATACGTTGTCCGTCGGCGAAGAGATAACAAAGATCCGGATGGTAGGCGTCGAAATCAATACCCGGTATCCGGCTGACATTTTCCAGAAGGGTAAAATCATATTCGACGAATTGAATTGCAGGATTGATAATAACCCTGTCGTATCCCGGCATGGTTTCTTTATACGTCTCCATGTTTTTCATAAGTTCGAAGACGTCGAAGCAGTCCAAACTAAAACTGTTACTGAGAAGCTTTAATGAGTTTGCCAGCCCATATGTATTGCAGTTTGAAATCAGCAACCATTTTTCCAAGGAACACTCTCTTCAAAGTGACTGTTACAAAACGCCATCATAGACAGCTGCTGCATTGGTGCATTACGTCTGAAACTCGCCCTGTTGAATCTCATAAGCGCATGTAAATTATCATCAATCTACTGCAACCAATGGCAGATAAGCCCCCCGAAGACCTTCAAATCTATACAGATTGCGTCGAGACGCATCACTATGCGACAATCACACATGATCATTTGAAGTCTTGGTAAATGGTTGTCTTCGCAGTCGATACCAGGGAGCCGATCAGCCGAAACACAGCACCGTATGCTCTCCGATTTCTGCATGACGCCATTTAGGAGTGTTTATCTCGAGCACCAGATCACGTTGGAGCAGCTTTTTGAGTTGGATCATCATCTGCGGATGTTCCGAGTACGTTGTCAGAAAAAGCTTGTTTTGAAATATCAAAAAGGGAGCGAGGCGGCGGTTGGCTATCCGCATATACTCAAAAAAACCTTCTGACACGCTCGGCCAGTGAGGACCAAGAAAATCGTCCAGCAGGATTACGCCTCCAGGAACGAGCAGTTCCTGCGCCAGAGCCATGTCATTAATAACGTGTTTTACCGTATGTCCGCCATCAACAGAGAACAATCTGGCTCCAGAACTATCCAGACGCTGCCGGATATTTGCGGGAGTGAGTGACATACTATCTGCTGAAACAGCAGCGATCTGGCGCTTCAAATGGGGGAAGTAATTTTCAATGTGCTGGTTGAAAGTCGACAGCGATCCTTTGCCGCTATGGTCGAGATTTTTTTCCTGATCATCAAACAGATCTATCGCGATGCACTTTTCTTCCGGGCGGGATCCTGCAGCCATAAGAAAGAAGAGCTTGCCGTGATGGACGCCGATCTCAACGATATCGCCAAGAACGTTGTTCTCCAGGTGGATTTCACGGATAAGCTTGAGGATATGAGGTACGCGGTGGCCCACCCAGCCATTAATGTTGTTCCACACATCCTTTAGGGCTGTTCCAACAGGATCGTTGTCAACTTCCAACAGGTTGTCGATAATCTGATACTCCCCCAAAGTTACTTATATTTCCAAGAGCGTATGGTTGAGTCAGCGGCACAACAATACAAATAACGACAAGATCAATCGAATTGAGAGGGTAATATATTTATTATTGTAGTGTTTTTTGGCGTTTATAATGCGCAGATCAATATAGAAAGGCATGATTAAGTATAATTGAAATAAATATTACGGAATATTATCCTCAAACGTCTAGTGGCTGCCAATGGCAGGTCGGGTCACTTGCGCAATCGACGCCGCCAAAAGTGCCACAATCGAATTCGATTTTGTATGTGCATAAGGGAAGGAGCTGCGATAGAGCTCAAATCTGCCTGATTTCGCCTACTGTTTCACTGACTTGAATAATCGGAACTATATTTGTGTATTTAGGCATGTCCGCATCAATTTCTTCGGCATGGGGTGCAAGTGCTGTCCAGAAAGCATCATTGCTGTCGCAATAAAAGTGGCACATGGCAATAAATGGCGGGGCCGTTTCGGGAGCTTTTGAGGCCAGCCCACGATCAATCGTATAGAATTTGCAAGCATTACCTGCAAGTTTTTGAATGAGTGGCATATGCGTGTTGCGATAGTAGTCATGATCGAAATGACTATTTTCCTCATTCGGATAAATTATACTGATCTTGATCATTTGGAATCCTTTAACGAACAACATCGGCCAGCCTGTATCTTCAGATACACGGAACGTTCGGCTCTAGTAGCCGAAAAAATGGGCATCAGCGCAATTGATGTGTGTAAAATGGTAGCGAAGGAGGGATTCGAACCCCCGACACAAGGATTATGATTCCTCTGCTCTAACCTACTGAGCTACTTCGCCCCATATGTCTTGCGACCCGTAAATGGCTGCCTCATAAAGCTGACCTGGGAACGCACTGTCATTCGCCGAAGACGGGCGACAGGGACGTGGGCGGATATATGTGGGTGGGATGAGCCTGTCAAGCAATCTTATCCGCATCCAAGTTGGGAAATTGTGTGAAAAGAAATTCGACAACTATCTGCGCCTATAAAAAGCCTGAAAACAATCCCAATCCTGATTCATCCCGGTTAGCCACGGCAACATTTACCATGCTTGTCCACTGTATGGGGTGAATTCTTGGGCAGCTTCGTTCGCAACACTTGTGTTCGTTAGTTGCTCCAGATATTGCATGCGGACATGAACAAGGCTGAAAAGATGGCTCCACGAATTGCAGTGCTCGGTTGTGGTTATTGGGGCAGCAATCATATCCGCACTTTGAAAAGCCTCGGCGCGCTTTACGCTGTGGCCGACCAGAATAGCGATCGCGCTGCAGGATTTGCTGCCGAGCAGGGCGTATTGCACATCGAGGTCGAGGACCTTTTCACGCACCCCGAGGTCGATGCCATCGTCATGGCATTGCCACCGCAATTTCACGCTGCTGCTGCGATACGTGCCGTCAACAATGGCAAAGATGTCCTTGTCGAAAAGCCGATTGCCTTGACTGTGCCCGATGCGGAAGCTGCTGTTAAGGCAGCGCGCGATAACGGCCGCATCTTTATGGTCGGCCACGTTCTCCGGTTTCATCCAGCGTTTGAGAAGCTGCTGGAACTTATCAAGGTCGGCGATCTTGGCGATGTTCGCTATATTCATTCGCACCGTCTTGGCCTTGGCAAGTTCCACACCGAAAATGACGCGCTATGGGATCTTGCACCGCACGATCTGTCGATGATCCTTGCTATTACCGGCACTGAGCCATTGGAAGTTCGAGGTGAGGGCGCTGCAGTCCTGGATCATCTCAGCGATTTCGCTCATCTGCATCTCCGTTTTCCAAATAACGTTCGTGGGCATCTGTTTGCATCACGGCTCAATCCCTATCGGGAGCGCCGTCTGACAGTGGTTGGTACGAAGGCCATGGCCGTTTTCGACGATATGGAACCATGGGACCGAAAACTGGCTGTCTACAAACATTCGATCTGGCAGGATAATGGTCAGTGGGCTTCAACCACCGAAGAGCCAACCTATATCAAGGTAGCGCAGGGCATGCCGTTGACGCGTGAGTGCCAGAGTTTCATTCACAGTATCGAAACGCGTGAAGAGCCTAAGACCGATGGTGAGGAAGCCGTACGTGTCCTGCGGATTCTGACGGCAGGGACAGTCGCTCACAACAAGGCAGGCTGAGCTTCCATTGCTCTCCATGTGCAGCGTTGTTACAACGCCTACGCCTTGTTACAAGAAGAGGCAAACTTTGAACGGTAACATCTGGCGGTCTTTGATCTAGCCTTCTAAAGAGTTGCCTTGGGTCTCGCCCGCATGGAATCGCGGGAATTTTTATTGGAGCAATAATGCAGTTCATCGATCTCGGCGCACAGCGTGAACGGATTAGCAGCAAACTTGACGCGGCCATCGCTAAAGTGGTGCGCGAAGGCAAATATATTCTCGGCCCGGAAGTGGGTGAGTTCGAGAAACGTCTCGCGGAGTATATTGGCGTTGAGCATGTTGTAGCATGCGCCAATGGCACGGACGCGCTGCAGATTCCGCTGATGGCCAAAGGTATCGGTCCAGGCGATGCGGTGTTTGTTCCCAGCTTTACTTTTGCAGCAACTGCTGAAGTCGTAGCGCTGGTGGGTGCAGAGCCGGTGTTCATTGATGTGGACCCGGACACGTATAATATTAATGTCGAACAGTTGCAGGCAGCTATTGATGCGGTACGCGCCGAAGGCCGGTTGCAGCCAAAAGCTGTCATTCCGGTGGATTTGTTCGGTCTGGCTGCGAATTACACTTCCATTTCCGCTGTTGCCGCCAAGGAAGGTCTGTTCGTCATCGAGGATGCTGCGCAATCCATTGGTGGCAAACGTGATAATGCCATGTGCGGTGCCTTTGGCGATGTCGGGTCAACCAGTTTTTATCCGGCAAAACCGCTTGGCTGCTATGGTGATGGCGGTGCGATTTTTACCAATAATGGTGAACTCGCCGAGATAATGCGCTCCGTGCTTTTCCACGGAAAAGGCGAAACGCAGTATGACAATGTGCGCATCGGCCTGAATTCGCGTCTCGACACGATTCAGGCAGCAATCCTTATCGAAAAACTGGCAATTCTCGAAGATGAGATGGAAACGCGGCAAGTCGTTGCCAAACGATATGCGGCCGGCTTGAAGGATATTGCCAAGGTTGCCGTCATGCCGGAGGGTTCGAGGTCGGCTTGGGCGCAGTATGCGATCGAAATAGAAAATCGCGATGCCTTGAAGGCACATTTGCAAGCCAATGGCATTCCGTCAGTGATTTATTACGTGAAGCCTCTGCATCTTCAGGATGCCTACAAGCATTATGGCCGTGCGCCGGGCGGGCTATCCGTCTCCGAGACATTGCCGAAGAATATTCTGTGCCTGCCAATGCATCCCTATCTGAGCACAGACGATCAGGACAGGATCATCGGCACGATCCGTGATTTTCAAGAAAAAGGGGCCTGAGGGCCCCAATTTTCTTCATTGATGCTGATTGTTCAGGCGTGCTGGCTTTGAGCAGCCAGCCGCTTCAGCATGGCTTCTGCTTGCGGCGCACGTTCGGAACGTCCAATAAAACCACCGCCATAAACCCGGGCTGTATTGCTGTCGTCTGAGTAAAGCACGCAAGCCTGTCCTGGTGCTATTCCACTCTCGCCATCGATCAGTTCGACCCATGTTTCACCATCCCGATGATGCAGGACTGCCGGGCGGGGGGGGCGTGTCGAGCGGACTTTGGCATAAACCTCTACGCCACCTTCGGGAATATCAGCCAGCGCTTCATCGCCGAGCCAATTGACGTTGCGCAGATAGACTTTCCGGGTTTCAAGCGCTTCGCGAGGTCCAACAACAACCCGCGCATTGCCCGCATCAAGGTGTACGACATAAAGCGGATCGCCCGTGGCAACACCAATTCCCCGGCGCTGGCCAATCGTATAATGAACGATACCTTCGTGGCGTCCCAGTACACGCCCGTCAATGTGGACAATATCTCCAGGATTGGCAGCTTCTGGCTTCAACTTGGAAATAATATCGGAATATTTGCCCTGCGGCACAAAGCAAATGTCCTGACTATCCTGTTTGTTGGCGACGGTCAGGCCCAGCTCTTCCGCGATCGCGCGCGTTTCAGCCTTGGTCAATCCACCAAGCGGGAAACGCAAATAGTCGATTTGTTCCTGGGTGGTGGCAAAGAGGAAATAGCTCTGATCTTTGTCGGTATCGACAGGGCGGAAAAGGGAGCGATGTTCGCCATTAGCGCGGCTGCGAATGTAGTGTCCGGTAGCAAGGGCATCAGCACCAAGATCGCGGGCGGTCTGCAGCAGATCGGCGAATTTGACGGTCTGATTGCAGGATACACATGGAATCGGGGTTTCTCCGCTTACATAGCTCGCAGCAAACGGATCGATCACTGCTTCGCGGAAGCGCGCTTCATAATCGAGTACATAGTGAGGAATGCCAATGCGTTCCGAAACCCGGCGCGCGTCTTCAATGTCTTGACCCGCACAGCAGGAGCCGGCTCGATGGGTCGAGGCGCCATGATCGTAAAGCTGAAGGGTCACGCCAACGACATCATATCCCTGACGTTTTAAAATGCCAGCGACAACAGAGGAATCCACGCCGCCTGACATGGCAACGACGATACGGGTGTCTTCCGGACGGGCCGGCAGATCGAGACTGTTCAGTGTCATAAGCATTTCCAATTGGATGCAGCGGCATAAAAGCGCACGGCTGATATCCGTCCTATATAGGTGAAATGCGACAGCCTGCCAACAGTAACCGGCATCACAAGTATTTTTTCCGTGGAGTGTGTTTCAAAGCCCTTATCCGGTGCCTTGTAATAAGGGATCAACGAGTTGGGCTAAGTTTAACGAAAACAATATGGTTCCATTAACGGAAGTTACCAGAGAGTGACTATGTGTTTAGTCAATTATTAAAGCCCTGCATGTAATGTCGGTTGCGATAGGTCTTGAAGTTAAGTGTAGAGAGTACAATGACCGATCTTGTTCGACCGAGAGTAAAATATGTAATCGGCCCGGATGGCAGCCCGCTGACCATCGCCGATCTTCCGCCCGCAAGCACGCGGCGTTGGGTAATTCGCCGCAAGGCCGAGGTGGTTGCCGCTGTACGCGGCGGTCTTCTCAGTCTTGAGGAAGCCTGCCAACGCTATACGCTAACGGTGGAAGAGTTCCTTTCCTGGCAGTCGTCGATCTCCGATCACGGCCTGGCAGGTCTTCGAACGACCCGGATACAGCAATATCGTCATTAGATGATGGTGCCTATGAACATGGAAAAGGCTGGTCTCCGGATCAGCCTTTTCCTTTTCGGCTGATCATCCGTGCCTGACAGGCGATCCATTACCTGTCAGCCGGCATCCTTATGCACAATGAAATGGGTAGCGACAGCTGACAGGATGGCCGATATGGTGAAAAACCACAGGCCGGGTTGAGCAATTGCAGTGGCAAGGCCGCTGGTCTTTGCTCCGAAAATAACCAAGGCTACCAACAGCACATCCAGCATCGACCATTTTGACAAGACGCCAATAGATTGGTGCCATTTTCGCGTTGATGGAGCTATCTGCATAATGGCCATCTGGGCCACTCCAAGCTTTGTGATTGGCAAAATAACCGAAAAAAGTGCGACAATTATCGCAAGCAGTTGATCGCCATCCCTCCACAGGGATTGGATAATACCGAGCAGCGACGGGTTTTCCTCGAAGAAATACAGTTTGCTGACATTCATAAGGGGCATGGTAAGCCCAAACGCCAGCGTGAATGTCGCAGCAAAAAGTAGCAGTGGAACGATTGATCGCATTGACGACAGAGTTTCCGGTTAGAGCAGAACATCCGGGCTATGCCATAGCATGGTTGTAATTATCCAGAGCAAGGCATTTTGGCGGCTTTCACCCCTTTAATTTTCTGGCCGGATAGGAACAAACACGATACAGACTTTAAATAGTCTTACAGGCACAGATATTGGATCGAAATAATATGCGTACTAAAATCGGCTTTCTTCTGGTTTTCATGGGGCTGGCAACATCCGCCTTTGCCTTGAAGAGCGGTGCGCCACCAGTATTGAAGCCTTTGACAGAGCAGGCACAGGCCGCGCATCTGAGTGCGCAATTTCTGATCCAGTATCATTATAAAACTGTCCCGCTGGGCGACGAGTTGTCTGAGGCAATCCTCAATCGCTATATCAAGTCTCTCGATTCCGAGAAGTTTTTCTTTTCTCAAGCCGATATCGACGTTTTCAACGCCGATAAGGATAAGCTTGATGACGGTATTTATGGCGAAGACCTGTCGATCCCTTTCACCATATTCAACCTCTATGAGCAGCGCGTGGTTGAACGATTGAATTATGCGCGTGATTTGCTGAAGCAGAACTTCGATTTCAGCGTCAAGGAAGATTTCCCGGTTATTCGCGACGATGAGCCATGGCCTAAGACTGAAGCGGAAAGCCGCGATCTGTGGCGTAAGCGCGTCAAGAATGATTGGCTGCGTTTGAAATTGGCTGGAAACGATGATGCGACTATCCGTACCACGCTTGAAAAGCGTTATGCCAATTCGCTTTCACGCGCGTACAAATATAAAAGCGAAGATGTTTTTCAGATATTCATGAACGCATATACAAACTCCATAGAGCCCCATACGGATTATTTCGGGCCCACTGCGGCATCGGATTTCGACATTTCGATGCGCCTTTCGCTGGTGGGCATCGGTGCGGTTTTGCAGGAACGCGAAGAATACACGACCATTCGCGAGTTGGTTGCCGGTGGCCCGGCACAACTCTCCGGGCAACTGGGCGTGGGGGACAGGATTGTCGGCGTTGCGCAAGGCAAGGACGGCGAGATGGTTGATGTGGTCGGGACGCCGCTTCCCGATGTGGTAAAACTTATTCGAGGTACAAAAGACACTGTGGTCCGTCTCAGCATATTCCCATCGGACGCTGGGCCCGACGGCAAGCATCGCGAGATTAGTCTGGTTCGGAATACCATTAATCTGGAGAAGCAGGCGGCCAAAAAGACGATATTGCAGGTCAAGAATGGCGATGTGACCAATAAGGTTGGCGTGATAACGCTGCCGACTTTCTACGAGGATTTTGATGCACGGCGCAAAGGCGACAAGAATTACCGGAGTGCCAGCCGTGATGTCTCCAAATTGTTGGCCGAACTGAAGAAAGAACAGGTCGACAGCGTTATCATCGATCTGCGCAACAATGGCGGTGGATCGCTACCGCAGGCAATCGAGATGACGGGTCTCTTTGTGGGCAAAGGGCCAGTGCTCCAGCAGCGTAATCATGACGGCCAGATCAAGGTCAATGGATCTGATGCTCGCTCTGCTGCCTGGACTGGGCCACTCGGTGTCATGATCAATCGCGGTTCGGCATCGGCATCTGAAATTTTTGCAGCGGCAATACAGGATTATGGCCGCGGCATCGTGATTGGTGAGCCAAGCTTTGGCAAAGGTACAGTGCAGACTGTGGTTAACCTCGACGAAGAAGCCAATAATTCCAAACCGGAGTTTGGCGAACTGAAAATGACCGTCGCACAGTTCTTCCGGATTAACGGAGGAACCACGCAACTGAAGGGCGTTACACCGGATATCAGCCTGCCTGGCTTCTCCGATCTCGAGAATATGGGTGAGGCAAGCTACGACAATGCGCTGCCATGGATGCAGGTAAAAAAGGCCGACTACAAGCAGCTTGGTAACATCAAGGATGTCCTGCCTGAGGTACAAAGCCTCCACGATATTCGGGTAGCCAAGGACAAGGACTTCCAGCGCTTGGTAGAAGATACAGCCGAACTGGATCGCCGCCGCAAGCAAAAAGCCATCTCGCTGAACGAAGCTGACAGGCGCAACGAACGTGAACAGCAATTGAGCCGGATCAAGGCTCGCGAGAAAGCTGATGGCGTTGCTCCGCTGGATGCTGCTTTTCAGGAGGATGGATTGCAGGCCAATGAACGCAGCCTTAGCGCAGACATTGCAAGCGAAAAGGCATTGAAAAATGCCAAGGACGCGCTGCTCGAAGAGAGTGCGCACATTCTCGTGGACATGACCGGGCTGATGAATAGTTCGTCAAGCACGGCGGGAAAAGCCGTGCAACAATGAACACATTAGCTTGAACCACAAGAGGCTCGGAATGTCTGAAAGTATCAAGATTGAAAAAGAAGAGGCCGCCAGCGGCGGCCGCTATGTAGCGACGGTCTCGGGTCACGAGGCGGAGATGGCTTTTTCCCGTACAAGCCCTCGTCTTATAATTATTGACCACACGGCTGTGCCGGATGCATTGCGGGGCCAAGGCGTGGGGCAGGCTTTGGCTCTTCATGCGGTTGAAGATGCGAGGGCAGGCGGCTGGAAAATCATTCCGCTATGCCCTTTCATGCGCGCCCAGTCGCTCAGGCACGAAGATTGGGCTGATGTCATTCAGCAGAAATGAGACGTTTGATAGATTCGCTGCCGGCTGAACTCTATCAAAAATTTCCCGTCAGCCGATCATTGCGCGACGGTCGGGAATAACGACCTCTTCGGCGTCCCGTGGTTTGCCGTCCCGCTGCTCGAGAGCTTCGGCCTTTGCCAGTTCCGTTTCCGATTCGGCAAGCGCAGCCTCGGCATCATCTTTTTGATTTTTCAGGTCTCTGATCGATACAAAAAGATTATCGCGGCGTTGCCGCGCTGCTTTCGCGAATGTCGGATAGGCAAAATGTGTGGTGTCGGTGATGCCGGCTTTTGTCTCCTCAGACGTTATTTGCGCGTCCAACTCAGCAGCCATGCGTTCGAATTCGCCCATCATCAGGTCGAGCTGGCCGAGCTGCCGGCGTTTTTCCTTGACCTGAAAGAGCTTCAATCGAACCAAACCTTCATGCGACTTCATATTTACTACCCCCGTAACGCTTCACCAAAAGCTGGTACTCTGAGCGTCCTGAAACTTTTCCAAATGCTCATCCAGCCCCATTCGACCCGAATCACCTGGGTAAAATGAAACAAAAACTTAAAGTCAGGCTCGCTTGGTAACCTTTCCTTTACGTTCAGCATTAATCATACGCCTTAAGACTTAAAGCTCTGTAAACCGATGCATCAAGTTTTGAAGCTGCAAGTTTATTGAGTCGAATGAATCGCTTAAGCGAAAAACCTGATGCTTTGGCTGATGGTTTTGGACGGGCGAGTTGACCTTATGAATCAATGCGGTGTCTGTGATTTTTAATTTATGAGTCAAAGACACTTGCAAAGCGGAATTAGATTTTGTTAACCATTCGGTGGCAATCTTAACGTTATGGAAACGGCTTGTTTCGCGACCTGACTTCGGGATTGCCTGACCAAGGGTTTTGGGCAACCCATTTCAGCGGCGGGAAAAGGGGAATGATATGCGGGTTCTTTTAATCGAAGATGATAGTGCAACGGCCCAGAGCATCGAATTGATGCTCAAGTCGGAAAGCTTCAATGTTTATACGACGGATTTGGGCGAAGAGGGTGTCGATCTCGGCAAACTCTACGACTATGACATTATCCTCCTCGACCTCAATCTGCCGGACATGTCCGGATATGAAGTCCTGAGGACCCTGCGTCTGTCAAAGGTGAAAACACCAATCCTTATCCTGTCCGGCATGGCTGGCATTGAGGACAAGGTTCGCGGTCTCGGCTTCGGTGCTGACGACTATATGACCAAGCCCTTCCACAAGGATGAACTGGTTGCCCGTATCCACGCGATCGTGCGCCGTTCCAAGGGCCATGCCCAGTCGGTTATCACCACGGGTGACCTGATCGTCAATCTGGATGCGAAGACTGTAGAAGTCACTGGCCAGCGTGTTCACCTGACCGGTAAGGAATACCAGATGCTGGAGCTTCTCTCGCTCCGCAAGGGAACAACCCTAACTAAAGAAATGTTCCTCAATCACCTCTATGGTGGCATGGATGAGCCAGAATTGAAGATCATCGACGTCTTCATTTGCAAGCTGCGCAAGAAGCTTGATAACGCTTCTGGCGGTATCAATTACATCGAAACCGTCTGGGGTCGTGGATATGTCTTGCGCGAACCTGACGCTGCTGATCTGCGCGAAATCGCCTGATACGACTTGCTTATAATGAAAAAGGGCTCCGCCAGTGCGGAGCCTTTTTGTTTCATTCAAGCTTTGAGGATTACGCTGCCGGTCAGTATTCCAGATTCAAGATCCACATGCGCCTGAGCCGCATCCTTCAAGGCATATTCGGCGCCGATTGGATTGGCCAGTCCGTCCTGAAGCGCTTCCATCAGAACATTTGATCCCTCGCGATAGAATTCAGGATCATTTACCGAGGCAATCACGCTCGGACGCATGAGGGCAATATTACCGAGATCGGCAATATTGATGGGTGGAATTGGCCCTGCTGGGTGCCCGATACTTGCAACAATGCCGAAGGGACGAACGGTTTTTAAGGACTGGGCCAAGGTCGAACCTCCAATTCCATCGATGGCAAGATGTACCCCGCCACTGATTTTTCGGGCCTCATCAATCCAATCAGGTTCTTTATAAAGCAGAACTTCGTCCGCGCCGGCAGTCCGGGCTTGAGCCATTTTCGCTTCTGAGCCGACTGTTCCAATTACGTTGGCACCCAGTCTTTTTGCCCATTGAGTGGTGATCTGGCCAAGTCCACCCGCCGCAGCATGGACGAGCACCCAATCCCCCCGGTTAACCTTGTGCACCTTGTGCAAAAGCATATAAGCGGTAAGCCCACGCAACATGGTGCTGCCGGCAACGCGATCAGGTATATTATCGGGCAATCGGACGAGCCGTGCTTCTGGCAATAATCTCGTTTCGGCATAGCCTCCAAGTGGCATTCCCGTATAGGCAACCCGATCACCGGCCTTGAATCTTACACCCTTGCCGGTGCTCTCAACAATTCCCGCACCTTCCAATCCGAGGACAACAGGAAGATCAGGTAGCGGATAGAGGCCCTTTCGAAAGTAAATATCGACAAAATTGACACCAATAATCGTTTGTCGAATACGTACTTCACCCGGTTCTGGGTCGCCAATGATGCGATCTTGCAAAGTTAGTACGTCTGGTCCGCCGGTGGTAGACATTTCCATAACAAGTGACATGTGGGTATTCTCCTTTCCGCGCACGACACCACAATATTGGAGGTGAGGAAATTCCATGAAATCTCACATCGTATGTGCAATAATTCACCAATGATGGATTGGCAGGATTTGCATTATTTCGCAGTTCTTTCGCGGACAGGTTCACTTTCTGCTGCTGCGCGTGAACTCGGAGTCGATCATGCAACTGTTGGTCGCCGCGTGGCGGCGCTCGAGAAAGTACTTTGTTTACGGCTGATCGAACGCCTGCCACGTAGCACCCGCATGACGAGTGATGGCTTGGAGGTCGCGCAACTCGTCCAGGAGATGGAGCAATCGGTCCATGTTTTGGATCGTGTTGTGCGAAGATTGGCCAAGTCGACAATTGCAACAGTGAGAATCAGTGCACCGCCTGCTGTGGCGGCAAAGCTGATTGCTCCGCATGTGGCGGCATTCCATCAAGCCAATCCCGACATAATGCTGGTACTGTCCGGCTCGGCGCAGAATGCAGCGCTTGATAGGGGCGAGGCTGACATTGCCATCCGTATGGCCAAGCCCGAGTCACCGGAGCTTTTGATCCGGCGCGTGGGTGCCATGCATTTCGGGCTGTATGCAACCGCTGCCGTGTCCAAGCTGCCCGAGCTTAGTTTGAAATTCATTGCCTATGACGCGACGCTTGATCACCTCGACCAACAGGTCTGGTTGCGAGCGATACTTGTAGGGCGGTCCATCGTTTTTCAGGCAAGCGACCTATTCGGACAACAGGAAGCCGCGCGTGCCGGTATTGGTGCGGCGGTTTTGCCCCGGTTTATGGGGGATAATGATCCATCGCTTGTAGAGTTATCGACCAGTATTCCGCCACCGGTGCGCGACTTGTGGCTTACAACCTATAGTGATCTCAGGAAGGTACCGGCGATCCGTCTCGTTATGAACTTCCTGGTGGATATCGTCGGCAAAGCCTGCCCGCAGAGTTAGTCTTTAAATCCAGACATCGTTTTGTGCTGTCCGTTGGCTGTCTTCATGTCCGGTGTTCAACACGCCTCGTGGCTCGATCAGCATGAGTTTCACTTCTTTTTCGGCGTAAGGTTTGTGCTCGACCCCTTTAGGAACAACATACATCTCGCCAGCCTTCAATGTGATCGCACCGTCCCGGAAATCGATACGCAGTTCACCTTCGAGCACAATGAATGCTTCATCGGTGTCTTTATGATCGTGCCATATAAAATCGCCTTCCAGTCGAGCGATCTTGAATTGATAGTCATTCATTTCAGCAATGACTTTAGGGCGCCACTGTTCGGTAAAAAGTCCGAACTTGTCGCTGAAGTTGATTGCTTGGCGGGGTGTTGATGATTTGCCATTGCTCATGATGGAGGCTCCTGTAGCTGACCGGAACATATCATAGCGTGTTTCCGGCTTTGGTCAGCCCTTTGCCTTGGACGGATATATGGTTTCGCCCCTTGCCAGTATATCTACGAATTTTTCGATCCTGCTGGCGCGTGTTTTTGCCTGTTTCGCGGTAAAGATCCGGTGGAGAACAGCATAGCAGTTGGTTTTGTTGATCCGTTCGAAGAAGTCCTTTGCAATCGGGTTCTGGTCAAGAGCCAACTGGAGATCATCTGGCACTTGCGCAGTGCTCGGGGGAGCGTAAGCAGCATCCCAACGACCATCGGCTTTGGCGCGTTCGACCTCCGCCAGTCCTGCTGGTGTCATTCTGCCCTGATCGACGAGTTCAATAACTTTTGTGCAGTTGCGTTGAGACCATTTGCTTTGGGCTTTGCGCGGCGTGTAGCGCAGCAGCCAAAAATCTTCATCGAACTTGTCGCTCTGGCTGTCGATCCAGCCATGACACAGTGCGCTATCAATTGATTCCGGGTGGGAAATGCTCGCTATGCCAGAATTCTTCTTGGCAAGCTTGAGCCAAAGGCCGGGCGAAGTAGGGGGTTGCTCGCTTAACCAGGTTTCAAATTGCGCGGCAGACTCGAACTGGATGACCGGTAGCTCTGGTTTGGCTGTCATCAGTTTCCGATTTCAATTGATGGCATGATTTCCGCAATTGATGCCCGGTTGAATGGTTTGAGCAGGTATCCTGCTGCTCCGGCGCGCTTGGCACGCATGATCCGGGTAATATCCATTTCCGGCAGGCAAAGATAAATGCGTGTGCTTTCTCCACCTGGAAGCGCCCGTATTTGTTTGATTATTTCGGTTGCAGGCATGTCAATGAGCCCGTCATCCAGAATAATCATATCCGGCATTTCGACGCTGCATGCAGCTACAGTCTGGTAGCCAGTATCTGCCATGGTCACGACGACCTTGTCGCTTGAAATCAGACGGCCAGCAACTTTCCTCACCACTGGCGAGCTGTCAACCACCATACAACGCAGCATAAAGTTCCCCCGAACCAGATAGCCAACTCAGCTATCTTGCCGAAACTATAGATCGCGGGTGAATAAAGAGGCAAGTCGAATGGTAAACATTGAAGTACCGCCGGAAATTACTGGCGGCTTTCTCGAAGCCAAACTCAAGCGGCTGTAAAGACGATCTCTTCAGGTGTTGCATGAATGGAAATCGTCATGCCGGATTCCTGCGCCAAAAGAAGGGTATAGTACGGCTGGACGCCATGAGCATCAATTGCTTCTTCCGGAGCCTTGCCGCTGTGAAGTTCAAGGAATTTTGGTGGTACGCGGAGCATTGGTCCGCGGGAGGTGAGGACAAACCGCGGTTCTGTTTCCGGTGTTTGCAATGAAACCGCCAAAGTGCCTCCCCGTGGCAAGGCCGCATTGGCTATCAGGATAAGGTTGAGCAGCAACTTGACCTTGTTCTTGGGCAATAGAACGCGGTTGCCTTCCCAAGTTAGTTCGGCCTTTTCGCCCTTCATGTATTGGTCCGCAACATTCTGGGCATCACCAGTATCAATCTGCACCCCTGCAGATCCAGCGGCACCAAAGGCGATACGTGCAAATTGCAAACGGGCAGAAGCACTGCGGGCGCTGGACTTGATGAGGTTCATCGCATCTTCATCTGCGCCACCTTCTTCAAGGAGTTCAAGGCCGTTATTGATGGCTCCGACCGGCGAAATGATGTCGTGACAGATGCGGCTTGAAAGGAGCGCTCCGAGGTCCGTTGCCGAAAGGGTGACAGGCAATGTCATAAGGGTCTCCTGAAAATTAGCGGTGTGGCTTTAAGTTCTCCGCGAATCAGCACCGCGAATCACTTGGTTCTCATGTTCTTCTGGATATAGAGGGCGATGAAGATGGGCAAGAACGTCATGCTGCGTGAACAAAATACCTAAAAAAATGCCGTATTTACGAGCCATTGAAATGCCAAGATCGATTCATAAACTTTTATACAAGGTTTGCTGTCTTAAATAGGGTTAACGCAAGCACAGATTTGCGAATCAGGCGTCAGGCAATGAGCGAACACCAAAAGGAATTATTATGGCGTCTCTACTCTTGTCTTTGAACCGTGGCTTTCTCCTGCTCATGACCGTGGTGTCACTATTTCTTGTGCAAGCGCACTCAGCGCAAGCACAAAGCACCTATACGATGGATGAGATTGTCAATTCCGGTCAGAGATTTTTCGGTTCGACATCTGGCGGTCTGGCTACAGCCGTCGAGAAAGTTTTTCAAAGTTATGGTTTGCCGAACGGCTATGTTCTCGGTGAAGAAGGCTCAGGCGCTATTATTGGCGGTCTGACCTATGGCGAAGGCTCGCTCTATACGAAGAATGCAGGTGACCATAAGACTTTCTGGCAAGGTCCCTCTATCGGTTGGGATTTTGGCGGTCAGGGTTCGCGGGTCATGATGCTCGTTTACAATCTTGATGATGTGCAGAATCTCTATGGCCGCTTTGTCGGAGTAGCCGGATCGGCCTACCTTTTTGCCGGTGTGGGATTTAATGTGCTCAAGCGAAATCAGGTTTTGCTGGTGCCGATCAGGACTGGTGTCGGTGCGCGTCTCGGTGTCAATGTCGGCTATCTGAAGATTACGCCTTCGGCGACATGGAACCCGTTCTGATCCTCTGAAACAGCATTTCAGAGCCAAGGCGCGGGCAATGCAGTTCGCGCCTTTGTATTTTAATGGCTGGCTGATAATAAGATTTGTGCCGAGAAGACCTCTGACAGGACGTTATAGTGATCCAGACCGCGCTTTACTTTGCTCTTGGATTTCTGGCTGCCGTTTTATTGGCATTGCTGGTAGCGCCACCAATCTGGCGCCGCGCAACCTATCTCACACGTAAGCGTGTGGAAGCTGAAACGCCTCTGACTTTGAACGAGATACAGGCGCAGCGCGATGGCTTGCGTGCTGAGCACGCCCTTGCCAATCGCAAACTTGAGCTGATGTTGGAAGGCGCAAAGGCAAAGGCGGCAAGCCAACTTGCAGAGGTGAGTGAAAAGGACAGGCTTGCGCGAAAGCTTGCCGATGAGCTGACGCAACGTGAACAAAAAATCTCCGAGCTTGAAGCAGTGATGGCTTCAAGGAAGGAAAACTTTGATAAAGTATCGGCGGCCAGTGCGGGGCAAGAGAAACTGCTTGAGCAGCGCGCAGCGGAACTCGAACTTCTGCATCGCAGGCTGGCCAGTCTTGCGACGAATGCGGATAGCTTAAAGATTGATCTGGCAGCGCAGTCTACACGGATTGACAATCTCTCCGACGAGCTGAAGACAGCGCGGAAAGACAAGCGTGACAGTGAAGAGCAAAAACGCAAAGCCGAGACGGAGTTGAAAGAGCTGCGCCACTCACTTGAGCAGGAAACAAAACGCCGCTCGGAGCTGGATACCCAGGCCAGTGCGTTGCTTAGGCAGTTTACCGACAGCGAGGCCAAGCTGGCGCGACGGGAAAAGGATGTCGAACGTGCTAATGAACGTCTGCGCAAGGTTTTGGCTGACGGAAGAAAGCAATCCGTCACGACCGGAGACGTGCCGCGCGGCAAACAGGCACTTATTCAGGTTCAGGAGAGCGAAGTGTTGCGCGAGCAGATGAACAATCTGGCTGCGCAAGTGATAGCGATGACGGCAAAACTGGAAGGTTCGGATTCGTTGATCGATCAATTGATCGGTAAAAACGGTAGCGGTGCAGCAATCGTGCATGACGCGAATGGCAAGGTAATTGTCAGTTTGGCCGATCGCATACGTACCCTTCAGGATGCTACATCAAGCGCTGGAAAAACGACTGAGCCTCGATAGAGCAATCCCTGACGCGGTTCCGACGTTGAGGCTATCGAAACTCGCTGACATCGGAATTCGGGCTGTTTGCAGCCGCTGCAGAAGCGCTGAAGGCAACCCTTCGCCTTCGGTGCCAAGCAAAAGAGCTGTTCTCAAAGATGCCTGAATGCCATGGATGCTCTTTTCACCGGACGGGCTAAGAGCAAAAAGCGTGAACCCAGCCCCTTGCAGTGTTTCAACAATCACTTCGATTGAACCTTCGCGCGCAAATGGGACCTTGAGTGCAGCGCCAACCGATACCCTTATCGCCTTGCGGTAAAGTGGATCACAGCTTGTCTCATCCATCAAAATACAATCCGCTTCGAAGGCAGCTGCGTTCCGGAAAATCGATCCCATATTATCGTGATTGGATATACCGCACAGTACAACGACCAAAGCGGTATCAGAAAGCGAACTAACAAGCGCTTGTACCGATAGCGGGTTCTCCCGTCGTCCGACAGCTAGAATTCCCCTATGCATCGGAAAGCCGGCAATGTTATCCATTATTGTGCGTGAGACGCAGTAAATGGGCACCTCAAGCGGGCATGACCGGATTTGTTCGCTGAGGCCTGCCAACCGGTTTTCGATTACAAGTAGAGACTCAATAGCGAATGATTGGTTGGCCAGAAGGACATTGAGAACCACTTTGCCTTCGGCGATGAAGCGTCCTTCACGTCCGACCAGATCGCGTTCCCGCACATTTTTGTAGGGAGCAAGCCGCTCGTCTTCAGGACTGGTAATGCGGGTAATCCGCTGCTCCAGCCAATCGCCCATGCTGGTAAATCCACTCACGCCGATGTCCGGCCCGCTTCCAGACCAGCGCGTGCTTCGCCGGCCATGCGAACCAATGTCATATGCATGTCTTTTGCCGACTCCAACGGTTTGGCAAAGAATACGCGCCCTACCTCGTCACCATCGGAAATATCAAAGCCGTCCGCATCAATGCCGGTTATACGCCATTTCCCGTCTGGCAATTTGGCGTAGTACCGGGCGTACAAAGCAATGGCATCCGCATGGTCCTCGTTCATGTGGTCGACGGCGTTTTTTTCCGCGGCAGCAAGCTCTGCATTGATCGGGCTAAGACTCAACCACTCTTTTGCTTCCAGTTGATAGGCACGCCCAAAACCGCCGTTCAGTTTTGTGTTCTCTGGTTCAAGACGGAAGAACCGAAAATCGCCAAGGCCAACATAAAGTTTCGATTTGGGAAGGTGAGAGAGATAGCGCCATTCAATACGAGCATGATCTGCCGAGCCTTTGGTCACTTCCCGTGCTTTTGCCGAAATCGTCATTCGGGGATAGGCAAGCGGATCGCCTTTACCAAGCTCACCAACCAGTAACGAACAGCGCGGATCAGCCAATAGAGCAGGCGTATGGGCCACCAGAGCCGACACCAGTGTGATTGGAGTGCCGTCATGATCAGTCGAGAGGCCGATGCGGGTGGCAATCGGATTGCCGGTATTCGGCTCCAGCGTGGCAATGACTGCATGGCGTGCGCTTCGGATCAGACGGCGAACGAGCCGGATTGCGCTGTCGTCCATTTCGCGCAGAACATCCATTTTTTCGGTCACGTCGCGTCCTTTATCAATACAGAATAGCTGATTGATAAGGCGTGCATCGGGGAGGGACAAGTCCCGTTGTTAAAGATGATTGGACGTGGTGCTTTGTCAGGCGGCGATTGCGTGATTTTCGTCGAGACCGGCATCCCTCATGCAGTCTGCAAGAAGATCGAGATCGACGGGTCCGATAGTACAAAGGACCGGAGCTACATCCTCCGCAGAAACCTGCAGGGACATCAGCTCGCGCAGTGCGTCCATAAGTGATTCGCGCGTGTCATAACGTGGGGTATTGGAACGCATGGGTCTGCCCTTCGACCTCATTAAGTGCGTATAGATTAACCTGTTAATGGTAAACAAATTCTTAATTATGCCATTATTAGGAATTTCGTGCTATTGCATTGGATTAAATAAACGCATAATTTCAATTGGATAGTAGTGCCGTCTAAAGGATTGTGTTTCGTTGCCATTGTTTGGCCCCAAATGACATCATTCTGTGCTCAACTTCACCAGCAGGAAAAACAGCGATGAGAATTGCTTCGTGATCGGCGGTAAGTGGAAATTCCACTCGGTGGCGGGACTTGTAGCGGCAGCGGCGCTTGCTAGCGGTTGCACTACACAGAATGCGCAGCAGACCAGCAAAATTAAGCCGGAAGCAGCGACGTCACAGACAACATCCGGCAACTACGCCTATACGCCCAAGGACAAGGAATGTCTTGAACGGGCGATGTTCTTTGAGTCCAACCGGTCCAGCCAAGACGGTTTGGAGGCTGTCGGGACGGTGGTTATGAATCGTCTTGATGCGGGCAAATGGGGAAATTCCATATGCAGCGTCGTCGGCCAGAAGGGACAGTTTGCCCCGGGCGTCCTGTCGCGGCCAATGAAGTCGGCAGCACTTCCGGATGTTCAGGCTGCTGCGGATGCCGTGTTGAAGGGTAAACGCAATCCTCAAGTCAAGAACGCCATGTATTTCCATACAGCAGGATTGCGGTTCCCATACAAGAACATGCACTACACTGTCGTCGCTGGTGGCAATGCTTTCTATGAGAAGCGTGATCGCTACAACTCAGCAGAGATAGCTTCCAAAGAAGCAAGTCAGGCGATTGCCAATGCATATATTGCAAGCATAAGAACGTCTGGCGCCGGTAGCAACACGCAGGTCGCAAGCCTTGCTACGACAACGTCCACACCGACATCCGGTCGTGTTGTTGCCACGCAGCCAATACAAGTGGCGCAGGCTGACATAGCTCCCCAGCAGATGGCGTTTGCAACCGAACGGGTCGCTGTCCCAGTTGATCCGCCGGTTCAGGCAATGGAACAGACGTTGCAGGCCCAACAAGCTGCCCAGACAGCACAAGTCGCTCCCTCTGGGGTCTTGGCCTACGAAGCGCCGACCAGCAAGAGCGTAGACGCTATTGGTCAGATGCTTCTTGCCCAGGATAGGCCCAACGCTCTGAACTAATAAAAAAGCACGCTACGGCGTGTTTTTTTATTTCCAGTAATTTTTAGCCGAGTGATAGTTCAGGGCACCAGGAAATGATGTTCCCATTCATTGTGGGGAACTATCTGTCCTATCGCATACTGAAAGGTCAGTATGGTCATATGATCGGGCGAAGTAGAGCAAGTGTATGACAAATGATACCATTCGCCTTTGCTTCGAAATGCTGCCCCGGTTGAACGAATCTTATCGCCTTTGATTTTGGGTTCAGCGAAAGCATAAGCCACCAATTCGTCCGGTACCATCTTGACCGGATCTTTATGGATACGCTCCATCGCCTCCAGATCGCAGCGTTGTTCCAGCCGTGTTTGTGGATCAAGCTTTTCAAGCTGTTCGGCAGCACTGTTGTCCATTGCCGAAGCCGGAGCAGAAATTGCAACCGCAATGACCAGTGCGCCAATAATTTTCATCAAGAATGCTTTCCGGGCGTAATCGTGTAACCCAATGCGGGCTGAGTGCCGTGAGATGCCGGTACTTTTAAGACTAAATTGTGGAAATCAAAACCGTTGGAACATTACAATTTGTTCATGAACCTACTTGCGCCCCTTATCCCCGTTCACTTCGATATAGGAATAAATATAAGAGAAAGAAGGTTGCGCGCGGTTTGCTGGCTCTACCAGACCTGCAACGCTACCGAGAGAGGCAGCATAATTGTTGCAGTTGAAGCCAAACATTCTCCACAGAGGAGGATTGGCAAGATTGTAGCGCACCTTGCTCAGCAATTGCTGATACTGGTTCTCAGTCAACGAAACGCGATACGCTGCACCCGTTGAGAAATGGCAATCGGCATAACTGGGCTTGAGTTCTGCGGGCATGGGAATGATTGCGCCGCCATAAAGACCAACCAGACTCCCCTTGGGGAACAGCCCGTTATACTGGCGCGTCACGGGATTGCCTTGTGCGTCTAGCCGCCCGAAGACAACGTAAAGGTGCCCGCTTGGTATGCCGGGTGAAAGGCGCTGGCGAAACTCGATATATGCCGGGTCACCGGGCTTGGTGCGATTGGCAGTCAGCTTTACCGCATTGCCATTAACGCTGCCATGCGCCGCGCAGGTTAACTGCGGTATCTCTGCAGCATATGCAGATACGCTGCTGGCATTTGTCGACTGGGGCGATGACTGGCACGCTGCGAGTGACACCGATAGCAACAGGGCAGACAAAGCTTTGACAGATGAGGAGCGAGGAGCGTTGATTTTAAGCACGATGAGGACTTTCAACCATTGGGCCAATCAGTAGATATAAGGCAAGACACGCCAGGTGCGCGCTCGATAGAGATCGTATTCTTCCGCAAAGGCTTCACCCATCATGTTTTCTTCAGGACCCACGCGTGAAAAGAACAAATATCCGAAGCCGACAAGCCCTGCAAATCCCGCAATATAGTTAGGCAGTAGCAAAGCCTGTGCAATGGCGAGGCACCAGAACGCCGTATACATCGGGTGCCGGATGCGTTTGTAAATTCCCGTTGTGATGAGTTTGTGATCCTGTTTTAGCTGCAGCGATACTGACCACATCTTTCCAAGGGCTTTGTGTGTAAGCCTGAAAAGTATAAGGGCAATTATCCCGACAATGATACCGAATACCAATAGGGCCGGATGAGGAGGATAAGAAGCGAAACGCGGAAATCCGGTTGCGATATATATGCCTGGAATAATTCCAAGCCCGGTCAGCGATATGATCATTCGCTGGGTATCCGCACCTTTACTCCGATCAATGGTCAGCCGGCCTCGGCGAGCACGACGATCAAACGGGCGACGGAGAAGGTACCATCCGACCACCAGAAGGGCCCATAAAGCCTTTCCGGCCAACGCAAGGCTCATCATGGAATGGCGGGCCTCACTATTTTGAGACCGTCCTCGGGACAAAGAACTTTTTCACAGGGCAAACCGCCACGTGCTGCGATGTCTGCAAAACGTTGAGGACCACAAAGAATAGCATGCCACGAATAGCGTGTTCGCTTGTCTACACCGAACACGAACTGGCGATGTACGCGGAAAAAATCACGCCGTATTGCTTTATATGACTCTTCGCAAAGCTGATGCCTGAAACGGACCTGCATAAGAACTGGCGATCTTCCTTTTGCAATATCAAGGTCTCTGATTGGATCGGACTTATAGAAATTCATTGGATCGGTCAGAGATTGTGCATCGATCCATGTTGTGTTGCTTTGTGCAACGTTTGCTACGCTGTCGCGTAGGTGAGCAGCGGAGGGATGTAAGGCAACCTTGAGCAGGCTGGAGCCGACAGTGAGTAATCCGTAGCGCCTCGATTTATTGCGTTTGAGTGCTTCATCAATAATGGGGAGTGCGCAAATAGCCCCCAGACTATGAGCTGCCACAATGATTTCGGTATCGGCAGGAGCTTCGCTGATCAGTGCGGCTGCATGAGTAACGACATTCTCCATCTTTCTCACAACCTCTGGTCGCTTCCCGCGAGCCATATCGCGTGCAAATGTCCAGTCATCCATGAGGAGCAATAGATGTAGTTTTGAGGCAGAGAACCAAAACAAGCATACCGCTGCCAAAAGTCCTGCCCCCGGCAGAACAAATGGGCTATGCGGGAAAACATCGTCGATCAGATATCCGGCGCTTGCAGATGCAACAATGATGCCGGCAATGACAAGCAACGGATAGATGAAAAACAACGCATAGCGCCAGCTCGTTATGATGAAGCGGAAGAATGTGCCGCTGATGATAAAGTCGAGCAGTGCAAACAGACCGCTCAACAAACGGGTAGCGGGATTGCGCGACGCATAAAATAGCGTGATATCCCCTAGACCATAAAGAGCGAAGTCTGTGTGGGCAGACCAGTCATCGCCCTTGGTGTCCAAACTAAATCGCCCCACAGAGATACCGTTGTCGACTGTGTCGACATGTAGCGAGGAAGGCTCGGTAGGAGCCATATCATAAACAGGCGCCGTTTTACCTGCCTCGCGGACAAAGCGTCGATAATGGGCCTCTACAGGCATATGTTCAAAGCCTGGCAGCAAAATCACCAGACGCCTGACGACGGACATCCGCATCCTTTCCTCATCGTTCACCGATGATTGCGATCTACCTTACTTCGCTAACAAGGATTTTAGATGACCAGCGTTAACAGAACGTCGTCAGCGATTAAAAGTTGCAACAATCGATGATGCAATCTTTATTTTGGCGCCATGCGGATGGCGCCGTCAAGCCGGATCGTTTCTCCGTTCAGCATAGGGTTCTCGATGATATGCACTGCGAGTGCAGCATATTCTTCGGGCTTGCCCAGTCTTGAAGGAAAAGGAATGGACGCGGCAAGCGAATCCTGAACTTCCTGCGACATGGCCAGAAGCATAGGCGTTCCAAAAATGCCGGGTGCAATAGCCATTACGCGAATGCCAAACCGCGCGAGTTCCCGTGCTGCTGGCAGCGTGAGGCCGGCAATACCCGCTTTTGAGGATGCATAGGCAGCTTGGCCGATCTGACCGTCGAAAGCAGCCACTGACGCCGTAGAGATAATTACACCGCGCTCGCCAGTCTCGAGAGGATCAAGCTTGGCCGCAGCATCACTTACCAGCCGCAGCATATTAAATGAACCAATAAGATTGACCTCTATGACACGCCGGTAAAGATCCAGGTCATGCGGACCATCCCGCCCGACGATACGACCAGCGTTGGCAATACCTGCGCAATTGACGAGAATGCGTGCCGTATCAAATTTTTCGGCAACCTGCTTGACCGCGTTCTCGGCATCGCTGGCACTCGAAACATTGCAACTGACGGCAAATCCGCCAATTTCTTGCGCCACTGTCTGGGCAGCATCGAGGTTGATGTCGAAAATCGCGACTTTAGCGCCTTTTGCCGTCAAGGCGCGTGCTGTTGCCGCTCCTAGGCCTGACCCGCCTCCCGTTACAATCGCGGTATGTCCTTCAAGATTCATAATTCGCATCCTTGTCCAAATATGACGACTGTTTCAGGCGCTTATCATGGCAGGCCTGGCGCCGATAGTCGTGCCTTTAGCCTATGAGACGCTAGTATTGGTCTCCGACTGTCGAAAATGTGAATGGACGGTTTTATAGTGAAATTCACTATTTTTGCATTTATGTGCTCGAGTTTCCCCAGAATCGTGAATTATGGTTCTTTGGATGGGTTGACTGCGAATAAATCTGCTTGCATTGCGACATTGCAAAGGCTTCCATGCAGCTTCGGTTGCAGGCAAGGGGGCCGGCAACAAAAAAACCTCTGAAGGTGGAAAAACATGAAGACCTACAAGAAACTCATTGCGGCCACCGCGCTTGCAATGTTGACAGGTGGGCTGATGGCAGGTGGAGCCGCAGCTAAAACTTTCGTTTATTGCTCTGAAGCATCGCCGGAAGGCTTTGATCCTGGCCTCTATACCGGCGGCAACACATTCGATGCCGCAGCTCATACGGTTTATAACCGTTTGCTTGAGTTCAAGCCTGGTACAACTGAACCGGAAGCTGGTCTTGCTGAAAGCTGGACAATTTCCGATGACGGTCTGCAGTACACGTTCAAGATTCGTCCGGGCGTAAAGTTCCAGACTACGGAATTCTTCACGCCGACCCGTGAACTCAACGCAGACGACGTGATTTTCTCCTATGAGCGTCAGTGGAAAGAAGACAATCCCTGGAACAAGTATGTAACGGGCGCGTCCTGGGAATATTTTGCCGGCATGGGCTTCCCTGAACTCCTGCAGTCGATCGAAAAAGTCGACGACATGACAGTGAAGTTCACACTGAAGCGGAAAGAAGCTCCGTTCCTCGCAAACGTTGCAATGCCATTTTCTTCGATCATGTCGAAGGAATATGCTGACAAGCTTCAGGCTGATGGCAAGATGAACCAGCTGAATCAGATGCCTCTCGGCACTGGCCCATTCGCATTTGTGGCCTACCAGCAGGATGCCGTTATCCGCTACAAGGCAAATCCTGACTACTGGAATGGCAAGCAGAAGATCGATGATCTGGTTTTCGCCATCACGACCGATGCTTCGGTTCGCTATCAGAAGCTGAAGGCTGGCGAATGCCATTTGATGCCTTATCCAAACCCGAGCGATGTGGCCGCAATGAAAGCGGACCCAGAGCTGAAGGTTCTGGAACAGGAAGGCCTGAACGTTGCTTACCTCGCGTACAACACGCTGGTTGCGCCGTTCGACAAGGTAGAGGTGCGTAAGGCGCTCAACATGGCCATCAATAAGAACGCAATTGTTGATGGTGTATTCCAAGGTCTGGCAACACCAGCCAAAAACCCGATCCCTCCGACAATGTGGTCGTACAATGATGCGATCGAAGACGACAAGTACGATCCGGAAGCAGCTAAGAAGTTGCTTGAAGATGCCGGTGTAAAAGATCTTTCGATGAAGATCTGGGCGATGCCGGTTGCACGTCCTTACATGGTCAATGCTCGCCGCGCTGCTGAATTGATGCAGTCGGATCTGGCAAAGATCGGCGTCAAGGCCGAGATCGTGTCCTATGAATGGGCTGAGTATCTCGACAAGTCCAAGGCTAAAGACCGCGACGGCGCTGCTATCCTCGGCTGGACCGGTGATAATGGTGATCCCGACAACTTCCTTGATACATTGCTTGGTTGCGATGCCGTTGGCGGCAACAACCGTGCGCAGTGGTGCAACAAGGAATTTGATGATCTGGTGACCAAGGCCAAGGAGACAACCGACCTTGCAGAGCGTACAAAACTCTATGAGCAGGCACAGGTTGTCTTCAAGAAGGAAGCTCCATGGGCAACCCTCGATCACTCCCTCTCGCTCGTACCAATGCGCAAGGGTGTTGAGGGCTTCCATCAGAGCCCGCTTGGTGACTTTGCTTTCGATGGCGTAGACATCACCGAGTAAGACCTTAAAACTTGTGGGAAGGGCGTCCGTCAGGCGGACGCCCTTTTTTCTTCCGAGCGAAAATGCGTTAAAGCAGCCGGAAGCACCGCCACCGACTGTGGCTGGAAGGTACGATATGTTCAGATTTATTATGGGACGCATAGCGGTCATGGCCCTGACCTTCGTCGGGGTATCCATCATTGCTTTTTCGTTTATTCGCATGCTTCCGGGTGATCCCGTTGCACTGCTTTCAGGCGAGCGTGTCATGTCGCCGGAGCGTCATGCGGCCATCTCGCATGACCTTGGCTTCGATCAGCCGATCATTGTCCAATACTTCAATTATCTCTGGGGTATTCTGCACGGTGATTTCGGTACATCGATTGTTACCAAGCAGCCAGTTGTTGATCAGTTCTTCAATCTGTTTCCAGCGACGCTTGAGCTTTCGATCTGCGCAATTCTTTTTGCGGTCTTGCTCGGCATTCCGGCTGGTGTCTTTGCGGCAATCAAGCGCGGCTCCTTCCTGGATCAGTCAATCATGGGGACGGCCCTGATCGGCTTTTCGATGCCTATTTTCTGGTGGGGCCTGCTGCTGATCATGCTTGTATCCAATACACTGCATTGGACGCCGGTTTCCGGTCGCATCTCGCTGATGTTCTTTTTCCCGCCCGTGACAGGCTTTATGCTGATAGATTCGTTGCTTTCAGGACAATCCGGTGCCTTTAAATCCGCTGTCAGCCATTTGATCCTGCCTACGATTGTGCTTGGCACTATTCCGCTGGCTGTTATCGCGCGCCAAACCCGCTCGGCAATGCTTGAAGTATTGTCTGAGGACTATGTGCGTACGGCTCGCGCCAAAGGTCTGGCTCCTTTGCGCGTCATCGGCGTCCACGCACTTCGAAATGCCTTGATTCCGGTTGTTACAACCATCGGCCTTCAGGTGGGCGTCATGCTTGCCGGAGCGATCCTGACCGAGACGATTTTCTCTTGGCCGGGTATCGGCAAATGGCTGGTCGATTCCGTCAGTCGCCGCGACTACGCGGTTATTCAGGGCGCTTTGCTAATCATCGCCGCCACTATCATGTTGGTCAATCTGGCTGTCGACTTGCTCTACGGTCTGATCAATCCGCGCATTCGACATTGAGGGGATAGGTCATGGCTCAGACAAATATTCAAAGTGTTACGTCCAATGACGCTTCACTCCGACGTCAGCTAACCGAATTCTGGTACTATTTCTCGGAAAACCGCGGTGCCGTTATCGGTCTTGCAGTTTTCATTCTGCTCGTTATCACAGCGGTTTTTGCTCCTTGGATTGCACCGCACAGCCCGGCCGATCAGTATCGCGATGCTGTACTTTTGCCACCATTCTTCCAGGAGGGCGGACGTGCAGATTACCTGCTCGGAACTGACGCTGTTGGCCGCGATATTCTCTCGCGTTTGATTTACGGCGCTCGCTACTCACTGTTCATCGGTATCGTTGTTACCTGTATCTCGCTCGTAGGCGGCATTTTCCTCGGTGTGATCGCCGGTTATTTCCGCGGTTGGGTCGATACCGTCATCATGCGATTGATGGATGTCATTTTGGCGTTTCCTTCTTTGCTTCTGGCTCTGGTTCTCGTTGCCATCATCGGACCGGGATTGACCGGCGCAATGATTTCCATTGCGCTTGTATATCAACCGCATTTTGTGCGTCTGACTCGCGCTGCGGTGATGGCGGAAAAGACTCGTGACTATGTGGTGGCTGCGAAGGTTTCCGGTGCTGGTCCGCTGCGCCTGATGTTCAAGACGATCCTGCCAAACTGCATGGCGCCTTTGATCGTTCAAGCAACCTTGTCATTCTCCAATGCAATACTTGATGCTGCTGCGCTTGGCTTCCTCGGCTATGGTGCTCAGCCGCCCGCATCGGAATGGGGCACAATGCTGGCGGATGCCCGCGAGTTTATCGCGAGTGGTCAATGGTGGGTGGTGACACTGCCCGGTCTTGCAATTCTGATCACGGTGCTTGCCATCAATCTCGTCGGTGACGGATTGCGCGATGCACTCGATCCAAAACTGAAGAGGAGCTGAACATGGCGAAGCTACTCGAAATCAAAAATCTCTCGGTTGGCTTTGATACCAGCAGCGGCATGTTTATGGCCGTGCAAGGTATCGACCTGTCGGTAGAAGCTCGGGAGGTTCTGGCGATCGTCGGTGAATCCGGTTCCGGCAAATCTGTTGCCATGCTGGCTGTCATGGGGCTTCTGCCAAAATCAGCAACTGTGACTGCGGACAGCATGACTTTTGACGGTCATGACATGTTGAAGATGACCAGCAAACAGCGTCGCGAAATTATTGGCCGTGATGTCGCCATGATCTTCCAGGAGCCGATGGCAAGCCTCAATCCGTGTTTCACTGTTGGATTCCAGCTGGAAGAAGTCCTGCGGGTTCATATGAAACTCGATAAAAAGGCGCGACGCGCCCGCGCGATAGAGCTTTTTAAACAGGTTGGTATTCCAACTCCGGAAGAAAGGCTCAAATCCTATCCGCATCAGATGTCTGGTGGTCAATGCCAGCGCGTGATGATTGCCATTGCGATTGCATGCAACCCGAAGCTTTTGATCGCAGATGAACCGACTACCGCGCTTGACGTGACAATTCAGAAGCAGATTCTGGACCTTCTTGTAAGCCTTCAGGCAAAGCACGGCATGGGATTGATAATGATTACCCATGATATGGGTGTGGTGGCGGAAACTGCAGATCGCGTGATCGTCCAGTATAAGGGTACCAAGATGGAGGAAGCCGATGTGCTGACGCTATTTGAGGCACCAAAAAGCCCATACACCCGCGCTCTGCTTTCAGCTCTGCCGGAGAATGCAACCGGCGATCGACTTTCGACGGTAGCGGACTTCATGAAAAATGAAGCAGCAAATGCAGGAGCGGCATCATGAGTGAGATCGTTCTCGAAGGCCGCAACATTGTGCGCGAGTATCATGTAGGTGGCAGCCTGTTTGGGAAGGCAAAGACTATTCAGGCTGTAAAGGGCGTGAATTTTACCGTGGAGAAGGGCAAGACTCTTGCCATCGTGGGTGAAAGTGGTTGTGGAAAGTCGACGCTCGGACGGATTTTGACGCTGATCGACCCGCAAACGTCGGGCGAATTGCTCATTGATGGCAAGCCAATCAACATTGCCAAGGACAAGGTGACGACAGAAATGCGCCGCAAGGTGCAGATCATTTTCCAAAATCCTTATGGCTCGCTCAATCCGCGTCAGAAGATCGGGGAAGTTCTGGGTGAACCATTGCTTCTGAATACCAACAAGACCGCTGCAGAGCGACGTGAACTTGCCATGCAGATGCTGGTGAAGGTGGGCCTTGGCCCGGAACACTATAATCGATACCCGCACATGTTCTCCGGTGGTCAGCGTCAGCGTATCGCCATTGCCCGCGCACTGATGCTAAGCCCCAGCCTGCTGGTGCTGGATGAACCGGTTTCTGCACTCGATCTATCGGTACAGGCGCAGGTTCTCAATCTTCTCGCGGATTTGCAGGATGAGTTCAACCTGACCTATGTTTTCATCAGCCATGATTTGTCGGTGGTGCGTTATATCGCCGATGACGTTATGGTGATGTATTACGGCGAGGTAGTCGAATACGGTACGCGTGACGAGGTGTTTTCCAATCCGCAGCACAGCTATACAAAGACGCTGTTTGCGGCGACGCCAAAGTCGGATGTCGAAAGCATCCGGGCACGTATTGCCAAGAAGAAAGCTGCTGCCTGAGCGGAACTTGCCTTAAGATCGGGCGTTCACTCGTTGAGCTTTAACAGGAGGAATGCCCGTGAGCAAAAAGCAGTCGATTTCGTCCGCGCCAACCGATGGCAGCAAGGTGCAGATTTTCTGGACAGATGAAGACGGCCAAGAGAACCAGTCCATCGGACAATACCGTTCGCTGGATCGTCTCAAGGCTACGGGTGGTCAATGGGATGAGACCGACGCAGGCTGGTGGATATTTACAGATTCCAACACACAGAAAAAGGTAACGCCTAACGGCTGGTTACCTGCTGGCAAGACAGACGATACTGAAGAAACTGAAGACGAATAATATAGCGGTCTGGTAATTTAAACCGGACCGCTATAGTGGCTTACTTCATTTAGTGCTTCTGGTGTTTGAGCAGTCCGCGAACGATATCGTCGGCGGAAATCATGCCAAGGATTGCACCTTTTTCGACAACGCCGACATCACCGCTGTTCTTGGCAACTGCCTGCATGACATCACGAACAGGTGTATCTGGTCTGGCGGTAGCCGCAAAAGGTCGGTCGCCGCGTGAACGATCAAGCGGAACCATGATGTCGGCGGCTGTCAGAACCCCGAGCGGGTTCATATTGGCGACGAAATCCGCAACATAATCATCCGCTGGGTTTAGAAGAATATCTTGTGCCGTTCCGCACTGGATGATGCGCCCACCTTCCATGATCGCGATGCGATTGCCTATCTTCATCGCTTCATCAAGGTCATGACTGACAAATACGATGGTCTTCTTCAGTCTCTCCTGCAAGCTCAGCAACTCGTCTTGCAGCCTGTTACGAATGAGGGGGTCGAGGGCTGAAAATGGTTCATCCATCAGAAGAATCGGAGCCCCCGTTGCAAATGCCCGGGCAAGACCAACGCGTTGCTGCATGCCGCCGGAGAGTTCGCCGACCTTGCGCTTGGCCCAGTCTTTCAGATTGACCAGTTCGAGTTGCTGCTGAACGGCTTTCGCGCGTTCTTCTTTCGGTACGCCGGAAAGTTCGAGGCCGAAGCCGACATTCTCTTCGACTGTCCGCCAAGGTAATAGACCAAATTGCTGGAAGACCATCGATACCAGATGTTTGCGCAGGTTACGCAAGGTTGGCTTGTCAGCCTTGCCTACATCGATTGACTGACCGTTATTATGGACAATCACAGAACCGCGTGAAATGGGATTGAGACGATTGATGGCACGCAGCAACGTGGATTTGCCCGAGCCCGACAGCCCCATAAGTACCAATATTTCACCTTCGGCAATTGTTAGTGAGCAATTGTGGACGCCAAGGACATGACCGGTTTCAGCTTGAATTTCCGAGCGGCTCTTTCCTTTATCAGCAAGTGCCAGCGAAGCATCGGTCCGTTTGCCGAAAATGATGCAGACTTCATCGAGTGTAATTGCAGTCATTCACCTTGCTCCTTGCCGGGACGGAAAATACGGTCAAGCACAATGGCGACGACCACGATGACCAGACCGGCTTCGAAGCCGAGAGCGGTATTGACTGAATTAAGTGCGCGAACAACAGGAACGCCGAGGCCATCCGCGCCCACCAGTGCGGCAATGACGACCATGGAAAGCGAAAGCATGATTGTCTGGGTCAGTCCGGCCAGGATTTGCGGCATGGCATAGGGAAGCTCAATTTTCCACAAGAGTTGCCGGGATGATGCGCCGAAGGCTTCACCAGCTTCAACCAGAGGCAGCGGCGTTGAGGAAACGCCAAGGTGGGTGAGACGAATTGGAGCCGGTAGCACAAAGATTGCCGTTGCAAGCAGGCCGGGCACCATACCGATACCAAAGAAAACAATGGCTGGGATAAGGTAGACGAAGGTCGGCAGCGTCTGCATCAAATCGAGCACAGGGCGAATTGCAGAATAGAACTTGGGCCTGTGAGCAGCGACGATGCCGATTGGAACACCGATACCCATGCACAGGATGCAGGATGAAAGCACAAGGGTAAGAGTTTCCATCGTTTCATCCCAATAGCCCTGATTGAGTATGAAGAGGAAACCGACAATCGTAAGGACAGTGACGGCAATGGAGCGCCGCAAAGCATAGGCAATGGCGGCGAATATTGCGACCATGACCAGCGGGTGAGGGTATTTCAGCACGAACATAAGCCCGTCGATGAAACTTTGCATCACCATCGCAAGCCCGTCGAAGAACCCGGCGAAATTGGTGGTGAGCCAGTCAACCACGGCCTTGGCCGTTTTGCCGACGGGAATCTTGTCTTGTGTCAACCAGTCCAAACCGAACTATCCCTCTGTCGTTTAACGAATAAGCGGAAAAGGCCCCCGGCTGCCTAGCCGGGCGGTCTTTGTTCTATCGGTATTATTGCATCGACCTAGAGGCCGAGCTCTGACTTAACGGCCGGGAGGCCTTCTTTGCCATCATAGGTCGTGACGCCTGCCAGCCATGTATCGAGAACAGCCGGGTTTGCTTTCAGCCACTCCGTCGCAGCATCAGCGGCATCTTCGCCATCATCCAGAATCTTGCCCATGATTTCGTTTTCCATAGGCAAGGTAAATTTGAGATTGGCAAGCAGTTTTCCGACATTCGGGCACTCTGTTGTGTAGCCAGTCCGAACATTGGTGTGGACTTCAGCGCCACCAAAATTGGGGCCGAAAACTTCGTCACCGCCAGCCAGATAGGCAAGTTTGAAGTTTGCATTCATTGGATGAGGTTCCCAGCCGAGAAACACGACAGGTTTTTCGCCCTTGGTGTCTTTGGCAACCTGGGCCAGCATGCCCTGTTCCGAAGACTCGGCAAGCTGAAAACCCTTAAGGCCGAACTGGTCCTTGGAGATCATATCGAGGATCAAGCGGTTGCCGTCATTGCCGGGCTCGATACCATAAATCTTACCGCCAAGATCGTCCTTGAACTTGGCGATATCTTTGAAATCTTTCAAGCCCTTGTCGTAAAGATACTGCGGCACCGCCAGCGTATATTTTGCGCCAGTGAGGTTTGAACCTAAATCCTCGACAGTTTTGTTCTCGATGTAGGGCTTGATATCGGCTGACTGTGTCGGCATCCAGTTGCCGAGAAAAATATCAATGTCTTTCTTGCCGAGAGAGGCATAGGTCACCGGTACCGACAAAACTTTTATGTCTGTGCTGTAACCGAGCGCCTTGAGCACTTCGGTAGTCGCTGCAGTTGTCGCGGTCACGTCTGTCCAGCCGACATCCGCGAATCGCACGCTCTTGCAGGCCTCAGGTTCGGCGGCGAGGGCGGTGCCGGCTGAAAGCACCAAAGCCAAGGTAACAGTCAATTTAGACAAATTTTTCATGTTTGTTTTCCCCTTCCGGCATTTTCCGGCTTTCAATGTGCTGAACCAAGCACCAAACGAGCAGCCATTCAAGCATAGGCGCGCATAAATCCGGTCAAATAGCGACAGTTGTTGATATTCGACGAAAAGTGATACGGACATCCCAAGTGAGGCTTCAAGCCGGGGGACAAGTCTGGTTAAAGCGGTCATGGCCAAACTATATTTCAGCTATTCGGCAATGAATGCCGGCAAATCGACGCTCCTCCTGCAAGCTTCACATAATTATAGGGAGCAAGGCATGCGGACAATACAATTTACTGCGGGCCATTATGCCGAAAATGGGATTGGAAAAATAACCTCACGGCTTGGTGTCAGTGCTGATGCCGAACTTTATTGGGATGATGACGATCTGTTTGCGCGTATCAGGACCGCAGACAAGGAAGCTCGGATTAGTTGTGCATTTGTCGATGAGGCTCAGTTCCTGACACAAGAGCAGGTTTGGCAGCTTGCGCGTGTGGCTGACAGATTGAATATTCCAGTCATGTGCTTTGGTCTTCGGACTGACTTTCAGGGAAAGCTCTTTCCGGGTTCTTCGGAGCTTCTAGCGATTGCCGATACTTTGCGTGAAATCCGGACAATCTGCCATTGCGGAGCCAAAGCAACGATGGTGGTGCGCAAGGATCAAACCGGCAAGGTAATGACTGAAGGTGATCAGGTTGCTATCGAAAAGTCGGTTTATGTTTCCCTCTGCCGCAAGCATTGGGAAGATGAAACCGGTCATCTTGTATAATTAGCGAATATTCTTCGCTTGCAAGTCTGCTTGTGCCGTTGTCATCTGGCTGCAGGCATTGTTTGGCAGGGTGTAATCGCTATATGCAACCCGTAGAGTGGTTGTTATTTTAATTTGAGTATTAGGGGAGATTTACAATGGCGAGTTTGCAGAACTTCGACACCGAGATTGAGAAGACCAGAACAATGGTCAACGAAATGCGGACGAAGATTGATCAGTCCAGTGTCGTTCTTGATAAATTCGCTAAAGCCGATGCGAAGATTGGTGCTTCCGACTTTGACATTGAGAATGCGCGCATTGATGACGTGTTGCGGCAGCAAAAGGTGATGGAAGGCAATATTGCCGAATTGATCATCGGCCTGGAGGATGCAACCAACATTTTCGGTACTGAATTCGAAAGCATGAAAGGCTATTCGGGCTGGGAAAAGTTTATCGGCGTGTTTTCCAAGGACAAGATGCAGCGTCTGCGTTCCGACCGGGTGCGCAATATGTCGCTTGCCGGTAACCTCCAGGAGCTTCTTACCAAGTCAGATCGCATCGTGGGCATTTTGAAGGAACAGAAAGTTGTTCTCGATGCCCGTTACAAAACATCGGAAAGCAGCCTGGCTACGGTAATCGAGCGTCGCAAGGCAACTATTGCCACGCTGGAAGCAACACAGAAGCGTATCGAAGAACTCAACCCGCTATTGCTCGATATTGAAAATCGTATCGCAGCATCTACGGATCAGGGCACACGTGCCCAGCTTGAAGGTGAGCGCTCCAAGCTTGCAACTGAATATAATGAACGTCAGGCCAAGGAGCAGGAACTGCTCGCTGAAAGCCAGACGCTTGAACGTTACACTTCGATGTTCCAGACGTTCGTAGACTCGCTCAACAACCAGATTGCTGCTCAAAGCACGCTCATCAACAAGCTGGCCATCGATACCGAGCAGCGCATCGTGCTCTACAAAGCTTTGGAGGATTCACTAAAGACCGCCGCTCAGCAGGACGTCGCTCACAAGATCAACACGCTTGGTAGTCAGGTAGACAAGGCGGCGGAAGAAACCATGGCTGGTGTTGGCGCTGCTGCGCAGAAGCACATTGGTGATCTTCTTGAAATGCATGAAAAAAACATGGTGAGTTCGCAGGATATTCAGCGCCGCAAGAAACTTGCTGACGATGCGTTTGCGCGCCGGTTTTCGGAAGTTCTGAAAAAGCACAATTCTGCCGGTTACGTTCAGAGCTAATCCATGGCGGAGAATGCAGATCTGGCTGCAGCGGACCGCTATTTTGGAGCGATTCGCGCGGCATTGGATGGACTTGAGGTGTTCCTGAACAATCAGGACTCGCCGCTATACAAGCACGATCTTGTGGCTCAAACCGTTGCAGAATATTTGCAGCGGCTTGACGCGTCATTTGATTGTTGGCGCAATCGGCTGGGTTTCACCGAGCGTTTCCGGATTTCCAAGGCGGAAAGCGGCTTTCCCGTATTCCAGAATGTGCTGGAACTGGAAAATGACAAAAAAGAAGCCAGGGAACGGCTAGCGGCAATACCTCCAGCAGAGACGCTACGCGGTGAGATGGCGGATTTCATTCTACGCCACCGTGAGTTTCCGCGTGATCTGCAGAAATCCATGGCGGAGCGTATCTATCTGGAAACAGTGATGAAAGGGGAAGTATTCTCGCCATTCGTGCTTCCAACGACTATCCGCGTTTCAGTTAATCCCAAGACAATGCGCCCCTTTTACGTAGTGCATTGGGGTGTCTTCGATGGCGCATCGAACCTGCCGCTGATCTATATGGCGGTTGTCGAGGATTCATCCGAAGATATGGTTGAGACTCTTGTCCAGAAGGATGGCAGACTTAATCCGAAAGTCAGGATTCCGCTCCCCGTTGGTGGATTGCTGAACCCTGACCTGGCAAGGCGCTTTGATGATTTTGCTGCAAAGAATTCTGCCTATTCGCTTTCCCCGGTGACAATCGCGACAAGTCTAGACAAGGATTTCCCGGAGCTTCATCCAAAACAGTTGCGACGGGTTGTTCTTGGGCCGTTTTATACCGCAGGCATTACAGAGCATAATCAAAAAGTTGCGGACGTACTTGAGCGTGTCCGCAACCCTAAAGATGCGTGGCTGTTGACCTGGACCATGCAGGAAGTGTTCTCGACGGCTGAGAAGCCCGGAAAACGCGGCATTTGGTCTTCAGAACCTTCTCGTGAAGAATTTCATATTAATACTGATGATCTCGAAGCTACCCGGCAAGGCGTAAGCCACTACGAGCAGCATGCACTGGTACCTCATGAAGCCTATCAAGCGCTTTATGCATCAGGAGAGGCTTCACGTATCTTCACAGGTTTTGAGACGCATATTCTGTCTAATGGCCAGGTCATTAGTGGCATTTAAAAAGGAATATCGGAATGGATGTCGGCCTGACCACGATTGAAGAAAAAGATATTTCGAAACATCTTGCCGTAGCGCAAGCGATGGTAACCCGATTTGTCTCGCTGGAAGGCAGTGACAGTAAGTCCGGCACCGAGATTGCTGGCACAGGCCGTCGTTTTGTTTCAACAGTATCGACCGGTGGCTTGCGCAAGACCCGTGAAGTCGAATTGGCGAAAACTATTCAGTCTGTGCGTGCAGATGACCAGATGTTGTCGATCGCTCAGCACACATTGCTGTTCAGGGCGCGGCGCGGCGTCGCTGTAGCACTGGCGGTATCGGACGTATTCGGGCGGCAGAGTGATCTTGAAAGTTTAATGGCACGAAATGCTTCTGCACCCCTGCAAGGTGAAGATGCCAGTCATTTCAAGCGCCTGCTTTCCGCTGCGTCTTACGTGGCGGCGTTTTCGCTGTCTGCCTATCTGGCACAGCTTATTGAAGCAGATGGCGAGCCAGCAAATGATATTGCTCAACCGGACTTTATCTTTGATACCACGCAGGATGCTCTGAAGTCCGTGATCGCCGGGCTGGATCGCGCGATCGCCGGAACGACTGACGAGCAGACAATGCTGGCGCGAGCCAAGGCATTTTCCGCGCTAAGTATCGAAGGCCTGTTACAGCGGAAGGCCCGGTTTGACGGGCTGGGCAGCTTTGAAGATATGCACCTGCGCCTCGATGGCGATGATTTTACGCTGGACGGTTTCGATGTAGCTCCATCAAAGAAACGCACGCCGCTGGTGATGACCTTCAGAAAGCCAAGTGAGGTTGTCGGCAATCACATCGCCAAATACCAGGCATTGAAGCTGTCTAAAATGCTGATGGCTTATGATTTTGACAAACAGTTAAATCCATTTGTCGAGCTTGGAGGATTCCTCTTTACGTTTATTGGTGACGGTGCTCCCGGAACAGGCAAGACCACTCTCATCCAAATGATCGCAGGTCTGGTCAACGATTATTGTCAGGTTGCCGGATATGCGTTCCATTATGAGAATTTCGGTGTGGACCAGATCTCGTCCTATCAGGGCAAGTCGGGTCAAAACTGTAAGCAGTTCGTTACCAATGTTCTGAATCCACGCACCATTGGGTTTGGCACGATTGACGATATTGATCAGGTTGCAGCCAAGCGCTCGGATGATCGGGCTTCATCGGGTCAGCACGAGATAACCGGCGTTCTGATGGAAGCCTTTGCAGGTGCGTCAACGGTGGTGCGCGGTAATTGCTCGTTTGGCATGTTTTCCAATTATCCTGAAAATGTCGACGATGCGCTGCGTCAGCGCGCGGGCGCTCGCTGGCTGGTAGACGGTCCGCAGACACGCGATGACTATATTGATATTTTTGCGTTGCTGGCCGGCAAGAACCACAAGATCCCCCTTGGAGATCACAAGCTCTATGAGGCCCAGCAAATCCAACGTGCCGTGGAAACAGCTTACGAGGAGCTGTCAAAGCCGCAGGAGGATGGACTGAAGGTCGTTTATGATCGATTTATCAAAGAAAATGGTGAGCCTGAGACACTTTCTGACATTGGAACTTATCTCCATATGATCAAGGAGCGCGAGCCGCGCTTTACCGGTCGTGCGATCAAGAATGTCACCGATGCCATCAAAATGCGCGCCATGGATGTGGAACTTCCGGATGAATGGTTTGAGAAGCCTGAAACATTCATGCACAAGAGCTACGATGACAAAAAGGCGATGATCGAGGAACTGCGTAAGCCATTCACAATGGACATGGTGGTGCAGGAAACCAACCGATATGCCGATTCAGAATTCCGTTATGCTGACAAGTCTGACGATGCCGCTATCGAGAAAATGGTTCGTGACGCAAGATTGCGGGAGCGGGCAGTACGGGAAGTCGATTCTTTGAAAGCCAAGGGGCAGTGGGAAGCCTGATGGAACTGCTCTATCAAAATGATCTGATTTATGGCCGGTTGCTGAAAATCGATCAGCCGCATCTTATCGAACGGTACAACAAGGCGCTTCAATCCTTTGGTTTTCCGGCTACCAGACTGGAAGAGTTCGACATAGACAGGACGGGTTTTTCGCCGCAAATCGCTGATGAACTGAAAGACCCTGCTTATCTCGATCCGAATGGGGTCAACAGGCGTTTTATTATCCTGACGCCATCGCAAGCAAGTTTGCCTGTCGTCCATACGCAATTCTCCAATACGTCTCAGTTGATGTATGAGTTTTTTTCGAGCAACGCCCGGGCGATCAACGCACTAACAATCAAGGATGTGCTCTATGGCGAGATCGAGGATTCAGTCTCCATAGTCACGGACATCGAGGATTTGCTCTCGATCAATCAGGTCGAATTTCGAGTGCTTTCGGCGCAGAATGTCATGGGGCAGGCGGCCGAACTCAGGCTATTGTCTGATCGCCTCAAGAATGAACCGGATGCATGGCGCGATAACGCGATGCTTGAGCGTATGGTCGAACTGGCCAAAGTGACCGGCGATATTCGTGAGAATTCGCTGGTCCCGGACAAGGTGTTGTTCAGACACAATGCCTTCTGGACCAGTCATTTCGGCGGCGTCTATATTTTTGTTGATGACAATACGACAACCGTTATCGGTGATCCGTCAGTGCCAGGTTTTCGACGTTCGCGTCCCTGGCAAGTCAATTATATCTCGATCAAGGATGCGGATCAGGTTTTTCAGTTTCTAAGCACGACTTCGCGTATTGAATTACCGCGAGCATCTTGGATCGAGCAATCCGGATATCTGGAAAATCGTGGCGAGATGATTATCCGCCACTTGATCCAGACATTGGAGCCGGAACGTGACCTGAAAAATATCGACCGCATCTGGCTGCAGACCTGGATTCACGCTAATGCAAGCCTTATCAACCATGATGGGACGTGGCCGTTCCTGAACAGCGTCAAACGGGAGATTGGACAGACCGGACAGCTGAATATGTCCGAGATTGATCCTTCGCGACGGTTTCTGGTTATTCGCGCCCTGCCCAGACATCCGGATGCTTGGCTGGTGAACCAGCTTATCAGCGATTTTGTGCCTTGGGACTTCATGTCCCGCTATGTCTTCAACAAGCCCGGTTTCTACGCCGATTATCAGCGCTGGAGCCTTCCTTATCAGGAACACGTTGTCGATATTCTCAAAACAACCTATTTGAAGGACAAGGAAGGGCTGCGGAAGCGGCTCTATGGACTTGACCAGTGAAGGAAACAGAATGCTCGATCCCGTGATCAACTTCTTCAGCCGGATATTCACCTATATCGGACGCGGTATCGGGTTGGTTGTCGGCATCCTCCTGTGGCCATTCATGTGGGCGGGCAGCTGGTATACCCAGCGGGGCTTCATTCTCAAGATTGTGGTCGGTCTTGCACTCATCGTCTGGCTGGGGCTTTACGGCTACTTCTTCTACAATACGCAGACCTGGACGAACTTTAATCCGGATTACGTTGCGTCCTACAATTTCAAGAACCAGACGGCACCTGCGGGTGAACCCCTTGCAGAACCGGCTGCGGCCGCAGCAGCGGGCACAAATGTAGCCAAGACCTGCGCGCGGTCTGCCATTGTGACAGTTACGGCGGATTTGACGGATTTCAACGTCAACCAGAATGCCTGGATTTCCTCAATGCTTCTCTACAAGCTCGGCTTGTTCGGCATGGATTGGGATAGAACACCATTTCTCGATAATAAAGCATCGTTTCAGCGCGGTATAAACTCTGCTGTTCGCCGTACCGGTATTGAACTTGTTGATACGCTCGGACGTGTGCGCGGTACATCGCAGATCGATGGTGACTTGCAAAAGGCTCGCGGCAATCTACAGTTTACAGAAGACGCGTGGTATTTCGGCCTAAATCCATTTGGTCCCAAAACACCTACACCGAGCTATTATCGCTCGGCTGTGAAGGATTTGCGGACCTTTAACGACAAGCTCGCAAATTGTAACGCGATCTTTGATGCACGCGCGGACAATTTGATCCAGTTTATTGATCGTATCGCCAATGATATCGGCGCGACGTCTGCCATCCTGAAAGACCGTTCCGAGAACCACAATAATGGCTGGTTCGACACACGCGCTGACGATCGTTTCTGGTTCGCTTATGGTCAGCTCTACGCATATTACGGCCTGATGAACGCAGCCGAGGTGGATTTCAAGCAGGTTCTTGAAGAGAAAAATCTCAAGTCCTTATGGGATGGCATGGATGGCCAACTACGTTCAGCCCTCGCCATTCAGCCTTGGATCATCGCCAATGGTAGTGAGGGTGGGTGGCTGCTACCAAATCACCTGACCACAATGGGTTTTTATATTTTGCGAGTCCGATCAAACTTGGTCGATATCAAGCAGGTCCTGCAGCAATAGTCTGCTAGCTGCAGAAAAAGGCGGGTTTACCCGCCTTTTTTATCGCCAAAAGAACAGATGGCACCAAGCGTTACCAGTATCAAACTGGTAATGCCGATGTCTCCTTGACCTCTTCCATGACTGCATAGGTGTGAGTCTCACGAACACCCGGCAATGAAAGCAGTGCATCTGAAAGAAATCGCCGGTAATGCTCCATGTCGGCAACGCGCGCCTTAATCAGATAATCGAAGCCACCGGCCACCATATGGCATTCCATGACATCCGGGTTTCTGCGGGTGGCCGCTGCAAAAGTGGCAAAGACGTCGGGTGTAGTGCGATCCAGCTTGATTTCGACAAAGACAAGCATTGCGCGATCAAGCTTTTTAGGTGACAATTTTGCTGTGTATCCAAGGATATAGCCGTCACGGGAAAGTCGCTTCACTCGCTCGGTTGTGGCTGTTTGGGAAAGGCTGATACGTTCAGATAATTCGGTGTTGGATAGCCTTCCATCCTTTTGCAGCTCGCGCAGAATCCTGCGATCGAGACTGTCCAAATTTTTCATCTCTAAATAATTCCCCATTTTTAGTTTTTTACTCTGCCTAAGCTGTTTTCATTGGTGAGAATAACCAAGTCGAATAGATTATATGGGAAAAATCAATAAGGGAAAGCCTGATGACCAACCGTTCGCCATCTACCCAAGATTTTTCCGCGCCATACGCTGTCGATGATCAGCAATTGGTCGCTGATCTGCTGCATACGATAACGCTTTCCGAGCCGGTAAACCGGCGTATTGACGAGCGTGCCAGCAAATACATCGCGACTATACGCAAGGAGGCGAGCGGGATTGGCGGGGTGGAGGATTTCCTTCGCGAATACGGGCTCTCGACGCGTGAGGGTCTAGCCTTGATGGTGCTGGCAGAAGCACTTTTGCGTGTGCCTGATGCTGCCACCCAAGACAAGCTGATTGAAGACAAGCTCAAGCAGGGCCATTGGTCAGAGCATGAGCCGAGCGGAGATACATGGTTTGTTTCCGCTTCTGCCTGGGCGCTCGGTCTTTCCGCAAAAGTGATCAAACCCGGCGAAACACCGGAAGGCGTACTGTCATCGCTGGTCAAGCGTATCGGGCTGCCAACCGTACGCACGGCTACAAAGCAGGCCATGCGGTATCTCGGACATCATTTTGTTTTGGGCGAAACCATCAAAGATGCCTTGAAGCGTGCCGGCACAAATGAGGCCAAGGGGTATCGTCATTCGTTCGATATGCTGGGTGAGGGCGCACGGACACGCAAAGATGCGCAGGGTTATTTTAAATCCTACTCGGATGCGATTGATGCCATTGGTCGCGCCACTGGTAACAAGAAGCTGCCTGATCGCATGGGAATTTCGGTCAAGTTGTCAGCGCTTCACCCCCGTTATCTTGCAACACATCATGATCAGGTCATGACGGAGCTTGTGCCGGATCTTCTTGCTCTTGCACAAAAAGCAAAATCCTATGACCTGAACTTTACAGTTGATGCTGAAGAAGCGGATCGGCTGGAGCTTTCATTGGATGTCATCGACCGCGTTTTTGCGGATTCATCGCTGAACGGATGGGATGGGTTTGGTCTCGCCATTCAGGCCTATCAAAAGCGTGCCCTTGAGGTGATCGATCATATTGACAAGCTGGCGGCGCGGCACAATCGCAAGATGATGGTGCGGCTGGTGAAAGGTGCGTATTGGGATACAGAGGTAAAGCGCGCGCAGGAACGCGGTCTTGCCGACTATCCGGTTTTTACACGCAAGCCCGCAACTGATGCTTCTTACATGGCCTGTGCAAAGCGCATGCTGGACGCTCGACCGCGAATTTTCCCGCAGTTTGCAACGCATAACGCACTGACTGTCGCGATGATTTTGGAAATGGCGGGAGACGACAAGACTGGCTTCGAATTCCAGCGGCTGCACGGCATGGGGGAAAGCCTTTACAAGCAGATCACCGAGAAAAATGACAAAATTGCTTGCCGGATTTACGCACCAGTTGGCGGTTATCGCGACCTTCTAGCCTATCTGGTACGCCGTTTGCTTGAGAATGGCGCGAATTCATCCTTCGTATCTGTTGTTGGTGACACAAATGTGCCTATCGCGGATTTGCTTGTGCGCCCTGCCGAGAAACTCAACGATGGCAAGGGATATCGTCATCCAAACATTCCCATGCCTTTGAAATTATATGGCAAGCGTACCAATTCTGCGGGTGTTGAACTTGGCGACAGGAAAGCACTTGCTGGTCTTTTGTCGGGCATCGCGAAGGCTTCGAAAACCGTCAAGGCAGTACCGCTTATAGATGGCAACTCATCCGGAAAAACGCAGGATGTTGTATCTCCTGTGAATGGAGCAACCGTCGGTTCAGTTGTTTTTGCAACTGCAGAAGAGGCGGCAAAGGCCATCGGCATCGCGCGCAAAGGTTTTGTCTCATGGTCACGTACAGGCGTGGAAGTGCGGGCAAAGGCGCTGGAGAAAGCGGCCGACCTTCTTGAGGATAATCGTGATCAACTGCTTGATCTTCTGTCGCGCGAAGCGGGCAAGACAATCGATGATGGTATTGCAGAAATCCGCGAAGCGGTAGATTTCTGCCGGTACTATGCTGCCGAAGCCCGCCGTCAGTTTGCGGCTGATAAAATAATGCCGGGACCAACAGGTGAGGATAACAAGCTACGACACCGTGGGCGCGGCGCTTTCGTTTGTATCAGTCCATGGAATTTCCCTTTGGCAATTTTCTTGGGGCAGGTCACGGCTGCACTTGCTGCCGGCAATACCGTTCTAGCCAAGCCTGCAGAGCAAACACCGCTCATTGCCTACGAGGCTATCCGTATTCTTCACGAAGCAGGTGTTCCGAAAGATGCAGTTCTGTTTGTGCCGGGAGATGGTTCGGTTGGTGCGGCACTAACATCTCACGCTGATATAGCCGGTGTTGCTTTTACGGGCTCCACTGACACGGCTTGGGCGATTAACCGCACGCTTGCTGCAAAGAAAGGCCCGATTGTACCGCTCATTGCTGAGACAGGTGGTCTCAACGCAATGATCGTGGATGCCACGGCTTTGTCAGAACAGGTGGCGGATGATGTCGTCATGTCCGCGTTCCGGTCTGCAGGTCAGCGTTGTTCAGCTCTGCGTATTCTTTATTTGCAGGAAGACATTGCTGATAACATGCTGGAGATGATCGAGGGGGCCGCAAAGGAATTGGTACTTGGTGATCCTGCATTGGCATCGACGGATGTTGGCCCGATTATCGACCGGGATCAGCGCAATATGCTTCGAGACCATATAGAGGCGATGCGCAAAACTCAAAAAGTCCGTTTTGCAGGTGAAGTGCCTAGCGAGGGACTATTCTTCGCGCCTCATATTGTCGAACTTGACAAAGCTGAGGCCTTGGAACGCGAAGTTTTCGGACCGGTTTTGCATGTTGTACGCTGGAAGGCCAAGGATCTCGACACGGTACTCGATCAGATCGCGTCAACTGGCTATGGCCTGACGTTCGGTTTGCACACACGCATTGAAGCGACAGTAACAAAGGTTATAGACAGGCTCGATATCGGCAATGTCTATGTCAACCGCAACACGATTGGTGCTGTGGTCGGAACCCAGCCTTTCGGCGGTTCAGGCCTTTCCGGTACTGGTCCAAAGGCTGGTGGTCCCTCTTACCTGACACGGTTTGCACTTGAACAGGTAGTCTCGATCAACACGGCGGCTGCTGGTGGCAATGCCAGCCTGATCGCCATGGGCGAATAGAGCCATTTTGGGGATAGGCACGTTCGCCCTATCCCCATTTCGGTTGCAGGATGCTATTTGACGTTCTTAAAACATTGGGGAAACGTCAATGGCTACCGTAAAATCTGACATCGAGATTGCCCGCTCCGCTACCAAAAAGCCTGTCATCGAAATTGGCGCAAGTATCGGCATCCCGCCGGAGCATCTCGTACCGTACGGCCATGACAAAGCTAAACTTTCGGCAGAATTCATTCGCTCCAAGCAAGATGCCAAGAACGGAAAGCTCATTCTGGTCACGGCTGTTAGCCCAACGCCCGCTGGTGAAGGCAAGACGACAACGACTGTTGGCCTTGGCGATGGTCTCAATCGTATAGGCAAAAAAGCGATCGTCTGTATCCGCGAAGCTTCACTCGGTCCATGTTTTGGGACAAAGGGCGGCGCTGCTGGTGGTGGCTATGCGCAGGTTATCCCTATGGAAGACATCAACCTGCATTTTACCGGCGACTTCCACGCCATAACATCGGCGCACAATCTCCTCGCAGCGATGATCGATAATCATGTTTATTGGGGCAACGAACTTAATCTCGATACGCGCCGGATCACATGGCGCCGTGTAATGGATATGAATGACCGTGCTTTGCGCGGCATTGCCTCATCCTTGGGAGGTGTAGCCAACGGTTTTCCCCGCGAATCCGGTTTCGACATTACTGTCGCATCGGAGGTGATGGCGATCCTGTGCCTGGCAGTCGACCTGGCTGATCTGGAGAGGCGGCTTGGGAATATCATCATTGGCTACCGGTTTGATCGCAGTCCCGTCTATGCTCGCGACCTGAAGGCAGACAAGGCAATGGCCGTTTTGCTTAAGGACGCAATACAACCCAATCTGGTGCAGACGCTGGAAAACAATCCCGCCTTTGTGCATGGCGGACCTTTTGCGAATATTGCTCATGGATGCAACTCGGTTGTTGCCACGACGACCGCGCTCAAGCTGGCGGATTTCGTGGTGACGGAGGCTGGTTTCGGGGCTGATCTGGGCGCTGAGAAATTCTTTGATATCAAGTGCCGCAAGGCAGGTCTGAAACCCGCTGCTGCGGTTATTGTCGCAACTGTGCGTGCGATGAAAATGCATGGTGGTGTGGCCAAGGCTGATTTGGGGCAGGAGAATGTTGCAGCCGTCAAAGCGGGATGCGCTAACCTAGGGCGCCATATGGAAAATGTTCGACAGTTTGGTGTGCCGGTAATTGTGGCTATCAACCACTTCACTGCTGATACCGAAGCGGAAATAGAAACAGTCAAAGCGTTTGTCGCTGCCCATGGTGCAGAGGCAGTCCTCTGCAGGCATTGGGCGCAAGGTTCAGTTGGTATCGAAGAATTGGCCCACAAAGTTGCAGCACTGGCCGAAAGCGGTGCAGCACAATTCTCGCCACTATATGAGGACGAGCTTTCCCTGTTTGATAAAATCGAAACAATTGTGAAGCGGATTTATCGGGGTGCAGAAGCGGATGCCGATGCCAGCGTTCGCGATCAGTTGAGACGCTGGGAAGAGGCCGGTTATGGTCATTTGCCCGTCTGTATGGCCAAAACCCAGTATTCGTTCTCGACAAATCCTGATCTACGAGGCGCGCCGGTCAATCATGTTGTCCATGTTCGCGAGGTTCGGCTTTCGGCAGGGGCGGGTTTTGTGGTGGCCATCTGCGGTGAAATCATGACTATGCCGGGTCTGCCGAAATCACCTTCTGCGGAACGGATACATCTCAACAGCGACGGTTTGATCGAAGGTCTGTTTTAGACCTTCAACGAACATGCGATTTTTGCTGTTGCAAGCGTCGCAATGTAACGCTAACAATCATCGCCATGAACACACGCATTCTCTCAACTGGCTGGTGGTGGGCTCGCTTTTAGCGGCCACGCAGCCTTTTGCATGTTTGTGAAAAAGGACAGGGCCGCGACGGGTTTTCCGGGCGGCCTTTTTGTTTGACCGCCAGAAGCCCGAAACGCCGAATGCAACAAAGGATTTAACGATGCATAGAATTGAGGGCGACGTGGAAATATTCGATACCAAGGGCGGTGTGACAATCAGCCGTTCGCGTGTGGCAACAGCCTATGCAAGTGCCATCGACAGCTATGTTGATGCGCTCGACGAACGGCGAGGTGCGGTTTTTTCATCCAATTATGAGTATCCTGGCCGCTATACGCGCTGGGATACGGCGATCATCGATCCTCCAGTCGTGATAACGTCCAATGGTCGACATATGACGATTGAAGCGCTGAACAAACGTGGTGAAGTCTTGCTGCTGCCAATCAAACATGCTGTCGGCAAACTTGAAGAAGTCGCAATCAATTCGGTCAGTGCGTCGAAGCTGGAGTTGGAGATCGCACTGCCAACGCGCGCTTTCACTGAAGAAGAGCGCTCGCGCATTCCCTCAGTATTTACCGTTCTCCGCGGGATCGTTGCGCTGTTCTTTACTGAAGATGATGCTAATCTCGGGCTATACGGCGCCTTTGGTTATGATCTCGCTTTCCAGTTCGACCCTATCGAGTACAAGCTCAAGCGGCCGGATGATCAGCGCGATATTGTGCTCTATTTACCGGATGAAATTCTCGTAGTGGATCACCATGCAGCCAAAGCTTGGTTAGACCGATACGATTACACTTATGAAGGCAAGTCGACTGAAGGTTTGTCACGCGAAACGGCCAAGAAGCCGTTTCAACCCACAGATGTTATCCCGAGCAGGGGTGACCACAATCCGGGTGTCTACGCAGAATTGGTCAAGAAGGCCAAGGAGAGCTTCATGCGCGGCGACCTGTTTGAGGTCGTGCCGGGGCAGACGTTTTATGAGCGTTGCGAAACCAAACCATCTGTCATCTCGCGTAGATTGAAAGCGATCAATCCATCGCCTTATTCGTTCTATATCAACCTTGGTGACAACGAGTATCTGGTAGGTGCTTCGCCGGAAATGTTTGTTCGTGTTGTCGGTCGCCGCATCGAAACTTGCCCGATTTCCGGGACGATCAAACGCGGTGAAGATGCTATCGCCGATGCCGAACAGATCATCAAGCTTCTGAACTCCAAAAAGGATGAGTCTGAACTCACCATGTGCTCGGATGTCGACCGGAACGACAAAAGCCGCGTCTGCGAGCCCGGGTCTGTTCGTGTTATTGGCCGCCGTCAGATTGAAATGTATTCGCGCCTTATCCATACGGTCGACCATATTGAAGGTCGCTTGCGCGAAGACATGGATGCGTTCGACGGGTTCCTTTCTCATGCTTGGGCAGTAACCGTCACAGGAGCGCCGAAGCTATGGGCAATGCGCTTCATTGAAGAAAATGAACGTAGCCCACGTGCATGGTATGGCGGTGCCATCGGCATGGTCAATTTCAACGGCGATATGAATACGGGTCTCACCTTGCGAACCATCCGTATCAAAGACGGTATCGCGCAAGTTCGTGCCGGTGCCACGTTGCTGTATGATTCAGTGCCTGAAGAAGAAGAAGCCGAGACCGAATTGAAAGCATCGGCGATGATAGCGGCAGTTCGCGATGCCCATAAGAGCAATGTTATTCCGGAGGAACGGGCAGTTGCGCGCGTTGGCGAGGGTTTACAGATTCTGCTCGTGGATCACGAAGACTCGTTTGTGCACACTTTGGCAAACTATTTCCGTCAGACCGGAGCTATCGTCACCACGGTTAGAACGCCGGTTCCCGAAGAAATATTTGATCGGATCAAACCGGATCTCGTGGTTTTATCCCCCGGTCCGGGTACGCCGACGGATTTTGATTGCAAGGCAACTATCAAGAAAGCGCGTGCGCGCAATCTGCCGATCTTCGGGGTTTGTCTCGGGTTGCAAGCTTTGGCTGAAGCCTATGGTGGCAGTCTGAGGCAGTTGCATGTTCCGATGCACGGAAAGCCATCGCGCATCCGTATCACCAAGCCGGGAAAGATATTCTCAGGCCTTCCGAAGGAAGTGACAGTCGGTCGTTACCATTCGATCTTTGCAGATCCTGTGCGGCTGCCGGATGAATTCATTGTCACAGCCGAGACAGAGGATGGTGTCATCATGGCCTTTGAGCATAAACATGAACCTATCGCTGCAGTGCAATTCCATCCGGAATCGATCATGACACTGGGACATAATGCTGGTATGCGCATGATCGAAAACGTCGTGGCACATCTGCCGCGCCGTGCCAAGGAACGAGCGGCTTAGAGCGAGAACTTTTCAGCATGATAGATACACGCTCAGCAGTTAACGGCGAGACCACGGTCCGCCGGCTGGCTTTCTGGTCGATTTTTATCGGCATTGCCGTACTCGGCCTGAAATACATTGCCTATCATGTGACGGGATCGGTCGCGCTTTATTCCGATGCCTTGGAATCTATCGTCAATGTGGTCGCAGCCTTGGCCGCATTCTGGGCAATTCTGGTCAGCCACAAACCAGCCGATCAGAACCACCCCTACGGTCATCACAAAGCCGAATATTTTTCAGCAGTCATCGAAGGGGTGCTGATTATCCTTGCCGCCCTGCTGATCCTGCGTGAAGTCTGGATGGCTTGGGAAACACCGAAAACCTTGGATGAACCCTGGCTCGGTCTGGCTATCAATGGCGGCGCGTCTATGATCAATGCTGTCTGGGCCACGCTACTGCTTAGAAGCGGCCGCAAGCACAGATCGCCTGCACTGCTCGCTGACGGCAAGCACATCATGACCGATGTGGTTACGTCACTGGGTGTTTTTGCGGGTCTTGTAGGTGCTGTACTGACCGGCTGGACGATTCTTGACCCGCTACTCGCCATGATCGTTGCAGTAAATATCCTGTGGCAAGGTTGGGGTGTAATCAGCAACTCCGTTCAAGGGTTAATGGATGGCGGCGTAACGACGGACGAGACAATGCGCATCCGCGATGTCATCTCGGCCAATGCCGGGGGCGCTCTCGAAGTCCATGATCTGAAAGCTCGTGTCGCAGGGCGCATGACCTTCATCGAATTCCATCTTGTCGTAGAAGCAAGCATGTCCGTTGGCGACGCACATATCATTTGTGATCGTATCGAAAACGCACTGATGCAGCATATTCCCGATGCAAGCGTCGTTATCCATGTTGAGCCGGAAGATGAGGCGAAACTGCCTATTGGCACAGCAGCTGTCCCCTTTGCCTGATCCATTAAATTGTCGGAGTGTTCATGGGCGACCACCGGGTTAAAGTTAAATCAAGTGAACTCCTTTCGGACAATTGGGGAACATTGACCAAATATTCTTATGATTTCACGCGTCGGGATGGGCTTGTCGAAACGCAAACGCGAGAAGTTTACGATCGTGGTAATGGCGCTACGGTTTTGCCTTATGATCCTGTGCGCGGAACAGTCCTGCTGACAAGGCAATTCCGGCTACCAGCCTTTGTAGTCGATCAGGAGCCAATGCTGATTGAGGCTTGCGCTGGTTTGCTGGATGATAATGATGCGGAAACTACAGCCCGCAAAGAAACAGAAGAAGAGCTGGGCTACCTTCTTCGCGATATTGAGCGCGTCTTTGACGTTTTCATGAGTCCCGGCAGTGTGACCGAACGCTTGGCATTTTTTATCGCCGTTTATGACCCGACCGACCGAATTTCTGATGGCGGAGGGCATGAAGACGAAGGTGAAGACATCGAAGTTCTGGAGATGGCTCTCGACGAAGCCATGGCAATGGTTACGCAAAACCTTATCGTTGACGCCAAGACAATCATGTTGCTCCAACATCTCAAGCTGAAACAATTAATGCGCTAACAAGACGCAATGGTGCGTTCATGCAACATTACATCACGTAATATTTCAAGCTGCCATGTTTTCGTTACAATTGTGTTGACATAGAAGCCTCGCTGGTTGAAACGTCGGCCAGCAATGCGAATTCTCCGAATAGTAACAAGCGTAAAGCGCGAAGTTGGGGGACAAGTTTATTTGGCAAAAGCGTCACTTCCGATGATGGAAATGATCGCCAACACGCATGGCAGTGTCCAGCGGACGACCGCGGCTGTTTACAAATTTAGTTAACCTTTAACCACTAGGATTAGCTTATGGGTAAACCTTATCTTTATGCACTGATTGCTGGTCTATCATTGTTCGCGGCGGCACAACCGGCCTTCGCGCGCAATACCGCTGACTGCGACAAGCTGCAATCGGGCAAGGCAGAGGTCTTGTCGGCAAATGTCGATCCTCAGCCTGATGTAGATAAGAATGATGCCGCTGACGCCTGCCCAATAAAAGGCAAGGTGGTCTCTCAGGTTCCGGAGAAGCTGAAACCCATCAATATCCTAGCAACGGGTGGTACGGGTATTTTGAAAAAGGCTGTAAAAGGCGAAATTCTTCCGCAGAGTGAAGGGGCGCTTCAGGAAGACTTGTCCTTCAAATATCGTCTCTATCGCCCTGAAACGCCAAATGGCGACACTGTTGTGCTTTTGCACGGGTCGGGTCAGGATGAAACTAGTCTCGTTTCGTTCGCGTCGAAGATTGCACCGGATGCACTTTTGGTTGCAGTTCGCGGCCGTGTTGTTCAGGACGGTTCAAATCGCTGGTATCGTCGTCTGACTCCAGTCAGTTTCGATCAAAAGGATATTCGCTCCGAGGCAAAAGCTTTTGCAGATTTCCTCAAGCAAGCCACGGTCAAATACAAAATCGATCTTAGCCGCACGACGTTTCTTGGCTATTCGAATGGAGCCAATCTCGTTAACTCGGTCATGATGCTTTATCCTGATCTCGTAAAACAGGCCGTTCTATTGCGATCAATGCCAGTCCTGACGGGCTCACTTGATGCCAATCTCGGTGACGCGCGCGTCCTGACAGTATCAGGCGCATCCGACCAGCTTTATGCTCCATATGCTCCAGCACTTGAAGACATGTTGCGTTCGCACGGTGCCCGTGTCGAAGCCCGCTCTATTAAGTCGGATCATGGTCTTGGCAAAGACGATGTCAGGGTGGTGAGCGAGTGGTTGTCCGGCGCTACCGCCCAACTTAAGAAATAACCTTCAGTCAAATGCCCTTGCATCGGGACAAACACTCGTTTAGGTGTTTGCCCATGAAAATGCGCCCGACAACAATGTCCAACGTTCAGTCTGCTTTTGCGGGCTTGGCGAATCGCGCCTTTCTCCTACCACTTCTTCTCGACCTTATTGGCGGTCGCCGGGCTCGTTGAAGGAGCGTCCGGCGGTCGAAACCGCCTTACGGCTCTCGCTCCTTATCCCTTTACAAGTTTAGTTCAACGCCTAAAAAGAGTGCCATGATTGCGCCAGCACAGATGCGCATACGGCCGGAAACGAGAAGCAAATGACTGATATAATTGCACCCCGATCTGTTGCGGGAATGCCTGACGCACACAAGAAATATGAACCCTATCCTTTTGTGGCCCTCACGGATCGCCAGTGGCCTTCAAAACGCATCGAAAAGGCGCCGATCTGGTGCTCCGTTGATCTGCGAGACGGGAATCAGGCGCTCGTCGATCCAATGGGGCATGATCGTAAGGTACGCATGTTCGCGTTGTTGCTCGATATGGGTTTTAAGGAAATCGAGATTGGATTTCCTTCCGCTTCGCAGACCGACTTTGATTTTGCACGTTGGTGTGTCGAAGAAGGCAACCCAGGATCTGATGTGTCGTTGCAGGTGCTGGTCCAGTGCCGCCCAGAATTGATCACACGCACGTTTGAATCGCTGCAGGGCGCACACAAGCCGATTGTACATTTCTATAACTCGACTAGTGAATTGCAGCGTCGCGTTGTCTTTAACAAAGACGTGAATGGTATCAAGTCCATCGCAACCGATGCAGCCAAGATGATTACGGATATGGCGGCTAGGGCCGGTGGTGGTTTCCGTTTCGAGTATTCGCCGGAAAGCTTCACGGGCACGGAGCTCGAAGTGGCCTTGGAAATCTGCAATGCAGTGACGGAGATCGTCAAGCCGACTCCGGATAACAAGTTGATCATCAATCTGCCGTCCACCGTCGAGATGTCGACACCCAACATTTATGCTGACCGCATTGAATGGATGTGCCGCCAACTCGACAATCGTGAAAACCTCATCATTTCGTTGCACCCGCATAATGATCGCGGAACAGGCATTGCGGCTACGGAACTGGGTTTGATGGCTGGCGCTGATCGCGTCGAGGGAACATTGTTTGGTAATGGTGAACGCACGGGCAATGTCGATATCGTCACACTTGCGTTGAATATGTTCACGCAAGGCGTCGATCCCGAGATCGATTGTTCGGACATCAACCGGATGAAGGAAGTTTACGAATATTCCAACCAGCTGGTTATTCCAGAGCGTCATCCATATGTCGGCGAGCTGGTTTACACAGCCTTCTCCGGTTCGCATCAGGATGCGATCAACAAAGGCATGAAAGCGATCAAACAGGCCAATAAAAGCCTGTGGGAAGTGCCATACCTGCCGATTGATCCGCAGGATGTTGGCCGCAGCTATGAGGCGATCATCCGCATCAATTCGCAGTCAGGCAAGGGCGGTATAGCCTACATTCTACAAGCTGATTATGGGTTGAATTTGCCACGTGGCATGCAGGTCGAGTTCCGCGAAGATATCCAGAACATTACTGACGAGGAAGGCAAAGAGATGCCTTCGAAGCGTATCTATGATCGCTTTCAGCAACTCTATGTCGATCAGCCAGACGCAAGGCTGAAATTCGTTGATCACCACACGTATCCGGATACTGAGCGTAAAGGTGTTCGGATATTGTCAGCGGAGATAACCGATGGCGGCGAGACGAAACGTATCGAGGGCAGGGGAACCGGTCCGGTTGACGGTTTCATCGATGCCCTTTCGCACTATCTCGGCTTCAAAATGTCTGTTGTGAATTACTCGGAACATTCACTTCAGCACGGCTCGGATGCGGCGGCCATCAGCTATATGGAAATCGAGCATCCCGGCGGAAAGATCTTTGGCGCAGGCATCAACAAGAACATTGTGACAGCCTCGCTTGAGGGCATTGTTTCTGCTGCAAACCGCATCATCGCGAAATAACTGAATGGGCCTTTCGGTCTACTTTTACCGGCTAATTAATTCGGGCCAATCCTTTGCTTAAGCCAAAGGGTTGGCCTGATTCTGACAAGTTTCAGGTGCATTGGCGGGGCAGGGTTGTTAATGATCATTAGCCCGGAACTCTGTTTACGGACAGGTCGATTTCACCTTGAAGGAACCGATGAAAGAGAATTCAAATCCCCGAGATAGATTGAGTCTTGCAGAGGCAGTGCGCGGTGCTCAGCTTGCCGCCGCCGATCGGAATGATTTCATCACAGATGCAAAGGAAGCCGATCTGGCACGCATTGAGGTGTTGGCTCAGGATTTGCAGGAAGTTTTTGAAGATGTGCCTGTTGACGATCCACAGTGGCAATTTGCAGTTTCCAAAGGACAACAGCCGCGACTATGGATTGACGTCACATCGCACGTCGCAATGGGTCGGGATCGGCGGACTTATCGTTTTGTACGGGACACAAGGCACGGCCGGATTCTGGTTGCTGAATCTACGGACATCAGGCCTATCGCGGATGCGGTGACCAACTATATCGCTGAACGCATTGTGGAGCGGCAGCAAATGATGGAAGGCAACCGGGTTGGTTTGATTGAAACAAAACCTTTCAAAGAACCCTTGCAGCCCGGGCTTTATATGCAACCATCTCCGCCAGTTGCAGCAATCAAACAAAAATCCAGACTCAGTTCGTTCATTACTGCCGTTTATTGGTTTTTTATCGGAGCAGCAGTCGGTACCGGAGTGTTGGTGGTAGCGTTTTGGGATCGCTTCTCGCAATATTTTTAAGTGCGGGCACAATCAGACTGATACTATCTGCCCGGCCACAATTCATCTTCGCGAATGGTCTGGATTGTAATCTGTGCGTCGATTACGCCGCGCTGCTTCATATGGCACGACCAGCCGGCATTGGTCTTTTCAATCGTAAACATATTATAGGCAGCAGGCGGCTTGTGACTGCCTGCGAAGCTTTGGCTTGCTGAAGGGACACATATGACAGGGACCGTCCAGTTTGGGCCGTTAATTTCATAGCGTGTAGCCAAGTGGGTATGGCCGTGCAGGACCAGCTCAGCGCCGTGCTGACGCACGATACGCTGGAAAAGACCAATGCCCAGCAAGCGCTTGTGAGACGGTGCTGCCCCGCGAACAGGCGGGTGATGGATCATGATGACGCGAAACAAACCACGTCGCCCCGTTTCAGTCAAAATCTCAGCCAGTTTCTTTGCCTGCTTTGACCTCAGGTCGCCGGTTGCCATGAATGGGGCGGTGGCACGAGCAGAAGAAACGCCTATTAGTGCAACATCCCCACGTACACGCAGGTAAGGAAATTCGACCGGCAGGTTTTCGGCTGCCTGTTTATCGCCGCGCATCCAGGCTTCCCAGTAGCGCCGCGTCTTTTTTAGTGCGCCCGGAACATAGGCATCATGGTTGCCAGGTACGACGGAAACATCTTCTGGCGGCCCCAATGTTTTGAGCCAACGCTGCGCTGTCTCAAGTTCCTCGTCCAGTGCGAGATTCACCAAATCGCCCGTTACAGCAATATGATCAGGATGTTGCGCCTTCAAGTCTGCTGTCAGCACATCCAACGTACCGCCAGTCATCATGCCTTTGCGATTGGAACGCCAGTTGATATAGCCGGTGATACGTTTTGAGACCAGCTCACGCAGGGTCAGCGCAGGCAATGGTGACAGGTGAATGTCGGAGATATGTGCAAGACGGAACATTAATTTAGCTTTATGAGAGTATGGATTTTAAATCCAGTGATAGAACCGTCGCATGGTCTGACAGTTCCATGGAAAACCGGACACATGACTGAAAAACGCTCCAAATGGCGGTACCGTCTCTTTCACACCTATTTCTTATTGCGTCGTCCAATGACATTGGGTGCGCGAGGGGTTGTTATCGATGAAGCCCAAGGAACCGTGTTCCTTATACGCCATACATATGTAGCGGGCTGGCAGTTTCCGGGTGGTGGCGTGGAAACCGGCCACACGGTTGAACAAACGCTCGCCAAAGAGCTTATGGAAGAGGGTAATATCGAGTTGACCGGGCGCCCCGAACTTTTTGCGATCTACCATAATGCGCACGCTTCAAAGCGAGATCACGTTGCGCTCTATGTCTGCAGATCATTTCGCCAGATTACACCATTTGTTGCCAATCGCGAGATTGCCGAGGCCGGCTTCTTCAAGCTCGATGCATTGCCTGAGGACATCACGCCCTCCACCCGACAGCGGCTCGCGGAAATTCTGAACGATCTGGAGCCGCCACTGCTCTGGTAGTTCCAGGCTGTCAAAAACGGTTGCGATCATGCGGTGCGCTATAATCAATATCAGGCCCCACAGGCACAATGCCCGTTGGATTGATGGTTTTGTGGCTTTCGTAATAATGGCCCTTTATGTGCCGCATGTTGACTGTCGGCGCGACACCCGCCACCTGATAGAGTTCACGTGTGTAATTTGAAAGATTGGGATAGTCGGCAATGCATTGCCGATTACATTTGAAATGTCCGACATAGACGGGATCGAAGCGAAGCAGGGTCGTGAACAGGCGCCAATCGGCCTCAGTCAGATAGTCTCCCGCCAAATAGCGCTGTTTCGATAATCTCTCCTCGATTTCATCCAGCGCGCTAAACAATTGGGTGAATGCTTCTTCATAAGCTTCTTGTGTCGTGGCGAAACCAGCACGATAAACCCCATTGTTGATATTCGGATAAACTATCGCGTTGATGGCATCGATCTCTTCGCGCAACTCGATTGGATAGAAATCAAGATTCTTATTTCCAAATTCATTGAATGCGGAATTGAGCATCCGGATGATTTCCGATGATTCATTGGAGACTATTGTATTGCGCAATTTGTCCCAAAGAACAGGTACCGTAACACGTCCGGAATAGTTTGAATCAGAACGCGTATAAACCTCGTGCAGGCGTTTGTAGCCGAACAGGTGATCAGCTGTTGCATCGTCCGACTCTGAAAATGTCCAGCCCTCTGCACCCATATAATAGTCGACTACGGAGACTGAAATCACATCCTGCAATTGCTTCAAGGCGCGAAAGATTAGCGTGCGATGAGCACAGGGACAGGCGTATGAAACATACAGGTGATAACGACCCGGTTCAGCTTTGAACCCTGCTTCACCAGTTGGGCCAGCACTGCCGTCCGGCGTTATCCAGTTGCGAAACTGAGATTCGGAGCGGATAAAACGACCGCCGCTATCCTTAGTATCGTACCACTGATTATGCCAAACGCCGTCAATCAACAGACCCATTTTGATTTTCCTTTGAGATCATCCGGTATCGATAAGGAATATGCGTATTCACTACGCTTACCTAGAGATTATTTATTCTACGGCCAGATGGCTTTGGGTAAACAGAGTGTCGCTTTCTGGACGCAGTGTGCATTTTGCGGTTTACGGCGCTGCCGTTTAATGTTAGCGAGAAAAAATGGAGACAATTGTGACAGGTATCTTGTTCATCCGACGATGAAACCTTGACCGGCGCTAATAGCGGCGGAAGTTCCTGTATTTGCCTTCTGGAAAAGAAGGTCTGTCCCACTCCCATATGAAGATAACCAGCATGCTGTCCCATGTCATGACCTACGCGCCGGAAGAACCGGTGCATGACGCTGCCATCGAAGATATTAACAAGGAAGCCTTTGGCCCCGGCCGCTTTACCCGCGCTGCGTATCGTATCCGGGAAGGTGGACCACATGATCGCAACCTTTCTTTTGTAGCCACGAACGGTGGCCATGTCGTGGGATCTGTGCGTCTCACTCCTGTTCGGATCGGCAATACCGACGCCATGCTGCTTGGTCCTCTTGCCGTACGTCCGGCTTGGAAAAAGCAGGGAATTGGCGCGGCTTTGATGCGCACAAGCATGGAAGCAGCGCGAGTTGCAGGCCACAAGCTGGTCATTCTTGTCGGCGACGAGCCGTATTATGCGCCATTCGGCTTTCGCAGGATCGAGGGCCATCAGATACTTATGCCTGCACCTGTCGAGCCATCACGTTTTCTGGCGTGCGAGCTTGTGCCTCATGCATTGAAGGACGTAGAGGGAAAGGTCAGGCATGCCTCTGTGATGTAAGGTTATTTGCCTTCGCGATACCACATGCCGCCAAGTACGAGAATCATTGCCGCAAGGCCAAGGAATCCCGAAAACAACGGCAGGCGGTCCACGCTTTTGAGGATTGTCTCGTTGGTGGGGCGAAGTCCGATCCAATTATCGCCACTGGCGCTGGCAGCGCCACGTGATGCAACAATGTTCGGAATTTCAATTGATGCCTGATCTGCATTTTCACGTATTCGGCGTGCACCACCGCCAGATTCCCGCGCCAGCGGATCGAGTTTAGCCGTCGTGGATACATTATCGGCAAACTCCGGAGCATCGACGGGGCCAACATGTGCGAGCGTCGTCAGATCGCCATTTGCCACCTGATAAAGACCAATTTCTTCCATAGGAACAGATGCCGTAAATACACCGGGCTCCGTTTCTGCCAAGGGAACTGATTGGGTTTTGCCTGATGGGGTTATAATGCTCGCAGGGTCAGCAGTCTTTGCCATGGTCTGCCGGCGTATTTCCAGATTACGTCCGGTGCCTTTGGCAGTAAGCGCTTCTTCCTCAAGTTCAGGCTCTTTCATAAGCCAATGGGCAATACGCCGGTAAAGTGCCGCATGAGGCCCTCCTCCCTCAAAGCCGCGCGCCCATAGCCAGCCCTGATCAGAAAGAAACATGCCGACACGTCCTTCGCCCAAGCGATTCAAAACGAGCAACGGTCGGTCGCCGGCATTCATGACGACTTCGCCTTCGGGCTGACTGACATCAATGACCCGGAACCAGCGGCTCCAATTTGGTGGTTCCTGTGTGCTGCCTTCAAGCCCTCTCGTCACCGGGTGACGCTTCCCTTGCTCACTGAGACGTGGATAGAAAGCTTTTTCTTCGATGTTTCCGGTCGGCACAGCCGGGAGCACCGAAAGCAGAGGGGTATTTGCAATCGACATGTTGCCGGCATATTCCGGTCCGGCGGCAATCAGCAGTGCACCACCGCGCTGAACATAATCGTTGATATAGTCATAATAGAGCAACGGCAGCACATCGCGGTGCTGGTATCGATCAAAGATAATCAGATCGAAATCCGCAATGCGCTCGACAAAAAGTTCGCGGGTCGGAAACGCTATCAGCGAGAGCTCATTGATCGGCGTGGAATCCTGTTTTTCCGGTGGACGCAAAATCGTAAAATGCACCAGATCAACAGATGCATCGGACTTGAGCAGATTGCGCCATGTACGCTCACCATTATGTGGCTCACCGGAAACGAGCAGAACACGAAGGTTCTCGCGAATGCCGTCAACCATCGCTACCGCGCGGTTGTTGACCTCGGTTAATTCCCCGGGGATGGTATCAACGATGATTTCGACAATATTGACGCCAGCGCGGGGTAACGTGACCTCCAGCGGCATGTCCTCGCCGATGATGGCGTCTTGAGTGCTGACCTCAGTGCCATTGACGCGTACACGTACATTTGCGCGACCGCCAGCGGGTTCACCTGCGCCAGTCACTTTGTAGGTCATTTGTTGTGGCTTGCCAGTGAGCCCAAAACGGGGGGCACGAACAAACTGGATGCGCCTGTCGATCTCGTTTGGCGTACCCGTGATCAGACCATGCACGGGGGCATTAAAACCAAGACCGGCCTTGTTGGCAGGAATATCGTGAATCTGGCCATCAGTGATCATGATTGCACCGCCGATGCGGGCAGGCGGGACATCGCGGAAGGCACCATTCAAGGCGCTGAAAAGCCGGGTTGATGTTGCATCGTCATTCTCGGTAGTGCGGCCGCTTTCAACCGTGCGCACTTCAAATTGAGGCAGCCGTGCCAGCGCGGCTTGGACTTGAGCGAGTGCAGAATCGGTGTCGGCGGATCGATTGCCTATATCCTGACTTTGGCTCCGGTCGGCAATTACAGCGACCACACTTTTAAGCGGCTCGCGTTCCTCATTGACGATGATCGGGTTGAACAAGGCAAGCGCAAAGGCGGCAACGGCCAGAACCCTGATCAGGCTGCCTCGTTGCCGAAAGAATACGCCTGCCAAGGTGAGGGCCAGCAACGGTACGATAAGCAGTGTGAGCAGGAGATTGGAAACGAGCGGTTGGAAATCGACAGAAAGGTACATGGCTTAGTTCCCCAACCGCAGGAGGAGATCGGGAACGTGCACCTGATCGGATTTATAATTACCAGTCAGCATATACATGACGATATTGATGCCTGTACGGAAGGCATGCACACGCTGGACGGGATCATTGGGCACCGTAGGCAACAAGGGACTGCCATCGGCGTTAATCGCCCAGGCACCGGCAAAATCATTTCCAGTGATAATGATGGGAGACACCCCGTCGCCAGCGCGAACCGGTCTGTCTGCGCGCGTTTCCTCGTTCAGAGATGCCTGAACCCAAAGTGGGCTACCATGATACCGACCGGGGAAGTCCTGCAAAATATAGAATGATTTCGTAAGTACATGATCGCTCGGTACAGGCTCCAATGGTGGTATGTTCAGTCCCGAGAGAATGTCCCGCAATCTCTGGGTCGAGGGTGTCGTTGAATTGTCGAAATTGAACGCAGCTGCATCCTGATCACGCGTGTCGAAGAGGACAGTGCCTCCCTGCTGCATATAAGCATCAATCTTTGCCACTGCCTCAGGAGACGGCATTTTGGCAGTTGCGTCCACAGGCCAGTAAATCAATGGATAAACGGCCAGTTCATCTCTGGCAGGATCAACACCTATTGGGTCTCCCGGCTCCAACGCAGTGCTGTCAGCAAGTGCTCTCGAAAGTCCGAGTAAACCCGCGTTGCTGATGTCGTCGACAGCCCCATCTCCGGTAATGACGTAGGCCAGATGCGTCACGTTGATGGCGTCGAGGATTGCTTGATCGCCGGGCTTGCTGTCATTCGTTTGAGCAAGCGCAGACGAAGCGACAAAGGCAATAAGCATAGGAAGCAACAAGATTCCCAGCGAAGCCACAGCTGCGGTACGCATGCGTCGCCGCAGATGTCCGCCGAGCCAGAGAATGGCGAGCGCATCCAGCGCTAGCAGCAGTGCGGCAAGAGCAAAAAACGGTCCCCGTAAAGGTATGGATTCGTCGACGGCATATTGCGCTGTTGTCACCGGAAAATTCAACTCTGGGCGCGGCAATGGATTTATCTCTCCATCGGCTTTGAAGAGGTTGAGTGCGGTCATTGCGTCTTCCACACCATAGAAACCGGGCGGATTTTCAAATGTTACTGATGGATTGGCAACAGCTGTGATAAGTGGCTTGGTGTCCTGATTTGGCGGCATCAGTGTGCCTTCGCCATTGAGCGTCAGATATGGCGGCAATGCCCGCGTACCACTCGCATCATTGTCCTGCGTAGTTGTTCCCGCATTTGCTGAAAGGGAGACAATTCTGTGCAACATATCGACAAAGCTGCCGCTGATCGGAAGATTGGACCATGTTGCTTCGGGCGTGACGTGAAACAGAACAAGCTGTCCGCGTTCGCGCGTTTCACCGGTCACGAGTGGCGTCCCGTCGGCCAGATTGGCCCAACTCTTTTCGAAGAGATCGGTGGATGGATCAGCCAGCACCTGCCGTGTTACCGTTACGTCCTGCGGTGTTGGCAGGCCAGCAAAAGGTCCATTTTCCGGGAAAGCTGCTACTGGCTGAGCCTCTTTCCAGGATAATGCGCCGCCGAGTGATCGTTCGCCTTTGCGCAGTGTGACCGGGAGCAGCGGGTCTTCTTCGCTCCCTCCGGCGAGGCGAGGGCCAGCGAAGCGGATCAGGGTGCCGCCTTTGTTTACCCAATCCGATAGGGTTTTCTCTGTTTCGGCTGGAAGTTTGCCGATATCCGCCATGATGACGACGGACGGCTTTTGTTCAAGTAATTCGGGCACGGCACGAACAAGTTCAGCGTTACGCGGGCGGAGTAAATCAGCAAACGGCTCAAGCGCTCGTGAGATATAATACAGCGGTGAAAGCAAGGGTTGTGACAGATCTGCTTCCGATCCGGAGAGCAGGGCAACCCGGCGGCGCTTATTGTTATCGTCGATCAGATAAGTTGCACCGGCCTGTGCAGTACCATCGATACGCAGGCTGTGAAAGTCATTCCGAAGTTCATATGGCGCTGTAATGACCGCTTCTGCGGCAGTCTCGCCAGCATTGAATACGAGTCCCGTATCAGCAATCCGGCGGCCTTTTTCATCGAACGCTCCGACGGTCACGGCATTCTGACTACGATCGACGCTGGAGCGGATGGCACGAACGGTAAGACCATTCGCATTGTTTGTCGCCTGTCTTATTGCAACGAGTGAACCTATCGATGGTTGGTACCAGAGCATTGATGCAATGCCGGAATCCTCAAGTGATTTGATTGCTTCTGAAGCCCGTAGTCCATCCACGCCGTCATTCAAATACGCCAGACGTGTGCCTTTTGTATCCACCAATGCCGCCTTCAGACGGGCAAAAGCCTGCGCGCGATCAACCGGGATTGGTCGCACGGTCAAGGCGCGGAGCCGCTCCAAAGCAGTGTTCGCGTCGAAGGGGCCAATTTCAGTGTTGGTTTTTTCAGCAGTCCCGACAACGTAAATCAGAGCGCCTGCACTTTCAGTGTCGGCGATCAGCCGTTCGGCTGTTTCCTTGCGGGCATTCCATTCCTCATTGGATGCCCAGCCATTGTCGAGCACGATGGCAACAGGGTCCTTTCCGGACATGGTCTCAGCGCGAGGGTTCCAGACAGGTTCCGAGAGTGCGAGAATAACGAAAGCAGCAAGCAAGAGCCGCAGAAGTGTGATCCACCAAGGACTTTTGTTTGGCGTTTCTTCCTTCTGCTTTAGTTGTGCGAGGATTTTCAGGGGGGGGAATATTTCTTGGATCGGGCGCGGCGGTGTTACCCGCAAAAGCCACCAGATAACCGGCAAAACAAGCAGGCCGGCCAGAAGCAACGGCGCACCAAAAGCCAAGGGAAGTGCATTCATGATGCGCCTCCCTGATAGCCCACATTGGCTGTCATGTTCATGTGTACGGATACGAGTGCTTCTGACGCCAGACGATCCGTACGGTTTGCCGTATAGCTCCAGCCAATGCGCTTGCAGAAATCACTTAATGCAGCACGCCGGGCAAAGAACAGCCGCCGATAACCTTCCGCATAGTCTTCTGCCCTGCCAAATGTCAGTGAAGAGCCGGTTTCAGGATCAACAAACTCTGTTCTTCGACGATAGGGAAAATCTTCTTCCGCAGGATCGTAAACTTCGATCAGATGTGCGCGCGCACCGGAATGAGCAAGCTTCTCCAGAGTTGCAATCGTTTCTTCGACGGGGTCAAGAAAATCGCTGACGAGAACGACTTCAGAGAACCGTTTGACTCGGCTGAGATCGGGCTTCGCACTCAAATTGCTTGCATGGGCGAGAGATGTTGCCAGCCGTTCGGCCCCATTTCGCGCAGAACTTGGATCGGTAACGCCCGGAAAGCCGATTCGCTCACCGCTGCGAGACAACAGCTCCGCCAAAGCCAGTATCATTACAAGTGCGCGCGATTCTTTGGATACCTGTGCCTGTTCGGATTTGAACAGCATCGAAGGTGATGGATCAGCCCACAGCCAGACGGTGTGCGCAGCTTCCCATTCCTGATCTCGAATATAGGTACGGTCGTCGCGTGCAGAGCGCCGCCAGTCAATACGCGATATGGCCTCGCCTTCTGCGTAAGGCCGGAATTGCCAGAAGCTTTCGCCAACGCCACTCTTGCGACGGCCGTGCCATCCGGTGTTCACGGTATTGAGAATACGGCGCGCTTCGACGAGAAGGTCGGGCAAAAGTGCGGCGCGTTGACGGGCGCGTGCAAGCGCATCTCCCGTGCCAGTCTTTTGGACTTGCGCGCCGACTGCTGCCATCAGATGGCAGCCTTGGTCAGATTTCCGATTACGTCGCGGACGTTCATTCCGTCTGCACGGGCGGCAAAGGTCAGTGCCATACGATGTTGCAGGACCGGTTCAGCCAAGGCTTTTACGTCGTCCACTGATGGGGCAAGGCGGCCATCGTAAAGTGCGCGTGCACGGGCGCATAACATCAGAGCCTGACTGGCACGAGGCCCCGGTCCCCATGAGATGAATTTCTTCGCCATCTCATTATCCGCGCCAGGGCGTGCAGCACGAACGAGGTTGAGTATTGCATCCACCACACCTTCCGGTACGGGCATACGGCGAATAAGATTTTGCATTGCGCGGAGGCGCTCGGCATCAATGATCTTCTCTGCAACGGCTTCCGTCGTGCCTGTGGTGGCGAGAAGAATCTGCCGCTCGGCTTCCAATTCAGGATAAAGAATATCAATCTGCATGAGGAACCGGTCGAGCTGGGCTTCCGGGAGAGGATAGGTTCCCTCTTGTTCCAGTGGGTTCTGTGTTGCCAGAACGTGGAAAGGCTGCGGTAGGTCATAGCGCTCGCCAGCAATGGTTACGTGGTATTCCTGCATGGCTTGCAGCAATGCAGACTGCGTGCGCGGCGATGCGCGATTGATTTCATCTGCCATCAGCAATTGTGCGAAGACCGGTCCTTTGACGTAACGGAACGTCCGCTTGCCGTGCTCATCCTGTTCCATGATTTCCGAACCCAGAATGTCGGAAGGCATAAGGTCCGGTGTGAACTGAATGCGGCGTTCATCAAGTCCAAGAACGGTTCCCAAGGTTTCGACGAGCTTTGTCTTGGCGAGGCCGGGCACGCCTACAAGAAGTGCATGGCCGCCAGCCAGAAGAGCAACAAGCGTTCGCTCAATGACGCTTTCCTGACCGAATATGACCTTGCCAATACCAGTTTTGATGCTGGAGATATCGGCCAGCGCCTTTTCGGCCTCTGCGACCATCACTTTCGGATCTACCGATACCTCAGGTTTAATCACGCTCATGGGTCACCTCTTAACTGGTATCTGCTCAGACTCTTTCTTAAATGAATCTAAATCACTATGACATGCTGACAAGCGGCTCAACGGTGACTATTTCGTGACGTATACAGAAAAAAGGTCTGGCCATGGCAGAATCAACAAGCATTCCGGGAGACGCTGCAGGGCTTGAGGCCCTGATCTCGCGTGCTACCGTTGCAGGAAAGGGATTGCCGCCTGTCGAGAAATGGCATCCGGATTTTTGTGGCGATCTGGATATGGAAATAAGGGCCGATGGAACCTGGTTCTACATGGGTACGCCCATTGGCCGGCATGCGTTGGTTCGGCTATTTTCGACGGTCTTGCGCAAAGACGAGGATGGCAAGACTTATCTTGTTACTCCTGTTGAGAAGGTGGGTATTCGGGTTGAGGACGCGCACTTCCTTGCGGTGGAACTTAACGTTTCGGGTGAGGGTGATGCTCAAACCATGACGTTCCGCACTAATGTCGGAGACATTGTTGAGGCTGGCCACGATAATCCACTGCGCTTTATTGTTGATAAGGCAAATGGCGGCCTGAAGCCTTATTTGCTTGTGCGTGGGCGCCTTGAAGCCCTCTTGGCGAGGCCTGTCATGTATGAACTGGTCAACCACGGTGAGGAAATCGAAATCGATGGCCAGACCATGTTTGCGGTGCGGTCCAAGGGAACAGTCTTTCCAATCATGCCAGCGGGCGAACTTGAAAAGCAGAGCCTATGAGTGAACACGCTTTGGATGAAGGCTTTTCGGCACGCGCATTTGCACAGCGAATAGTGCTCAAGAGCAGACGGGATGATGATGTCGATCACGGCGACCATGTGCTTAATCCCGACCTTGACGCAATGATCGCTGCCAATCCGTTGCGAGATGCAGCAGTCCTCGTGCCGATTGTTGATCGCGGAGATGAGGCGAGTGTTATTTTGACGTTGCGGAACGCCAACATGCGCAAACACTCAGGTCAGGTCGCTTTTCCCGGCGGTGCAATCGATCCGGAAGACAACTATGAGCCAGAAATAGCAGCGTTGCGTGAGGCCCATGAGGAAATCGGGCTGGAGCGTAGTAAAGTCGAACTGATTGGCCGCCTTCCGCGCTATCTGACAGCCACCGGCTACTCCATCACGCCGGTAATTGGTCTGGTTTATCCGCCCTTCGATCTAACTCCAAATGCTGATGAGGTCGCGGACGTTTTCGAGGTACCTTTGTCATTCCTGATGAACCCTGCCAACCACCGTCGCGAAAGCCGGGTTTGGCAAGGCAAGGAACGCTTTTATTATACAATGCCTTTTGGTGACCGCTTTATATGGGGCGCTACCGCAGGTATTATTCGAACACTTTATGAAAGGCTCTACACTTGAGCAATACGACTTCCATTGCAGGCAAAGCAGATTGGCTCGACGAGCCATCGCTGCAATCGCTACTGGCCCTATTGTCATCCGGCGGCGAGGAGGCCCGCATTGTCGGCGGTGCCGTGCGCAATACACTCCTCGGTCAAGCAGTAACCGATATTGATATCGCGACGACTTGTTTGCCGCAAATAACATTGGAACGTGCGGAAAGCGCGGGCCTTAAAGCAATTCCAACCGGGATTGATCATGGAACAATAACTATCGTGAGCAACGGCAGGCCTTTTGAGGTCACAAGTCTGCGTGCTGACGTGAGTACCAATGGACGGCATGCTGAAGTCGCCTTCGGTCGCGATTGGCTGGTGGATGCACAACGCCGCGACTTCAGTATCAATGCGCTTTATGCCGACGCTGACGGTACGGTGATGGATCTGGTTGGCGGTGTTGCGGATATTGAAAGCCAGACTTTGCGCTTTATCGGAGATCCTGAGCAACGCATCCGCGAGGACTATCTCCGAATATTACGGTTTTTCCGATTCTTTGCGTGGTACGGCAAAGGTCGCCCCGAAAGTGACGGGCTAAAGGCTTGTGCACGTCTCAAGGACGGCTTGGCGCAGTTGTCGGCAGAGCGGATATGGTCAGAAGTTAAAAAACTTCTTTCCGCCCCTGACCCATCACGGGCTCTGTTGTGGATGCGGCAGGCCGGTGTCCTGACCGCAATCCTGCCGGAAAGCGAAAAGTGGGGCATCGATAGCATTCACGGCCTTGTCACTACCGAGCAGGATTTGCGCTGGGATACTGATCCCTTACTTCGTCTTGCCAGTATTATACCACCTGATGCAGTGCGTGTAGCGGCGATGGCAGGAAGGCTGAAACTGTCTAATGGTGAGCGTGAGCGGCTTGAATATTGGGCAAATGCGTCCCTCCCTTCTGCAGAAATATCTGAAACCGGCTTTGCCAAGAAGCTTTATCGCAGCAATGTCAAAGGCATTGAGGACCGACTGCGTCTGGCAGTGGTTAGCGCCCGTACACAAGCCCTGAACGACAACAAAGCCATGATGCGCGCAGGCCATCTATCCAAATTACTGACTTATGTTGCCGGTTATAAGCGACCGAAATTTCCACTCTCCGGTGGCGACATCTTGTCAAACAGCGGACTGGAAGGTCCAGCGATCGGCCAGATTCAACGGCAACTCGAAGAAGAATGGGTGAACTCCGGCTTCGCGCTAGGCCGCGATGCATTACTTGCGCGAATACCGGAGATTGCAAGTACGGTATAAAATCGTATCAGGCGGCTTTGCCTTTTTCAGGCTGAATATTGGCCCTGATGGTTTCCAGCATGGACTCCCGGATAGCCGTCTCGCCATGTGTTTCGCGAAGGTGCTCGGTCGCCCGACGTATAATTTCAGCCTCGGTGTCGTGACGTGTATGCCACTGGCAACCAGGAACAATGCAATGAAGTTCTTTCATGGCTTCTCTCCCTATTGCGAGTGCGCGTGCGCACTCGTTTCACAACAATGGAGATTATAACGCATCAGAGGCTGAATTGATCCCTGAAATTCCGGCTTATGGCCATTTTACGGTTGGCGGCATTGATGAAAGAATGGAATCAACGTTGCCACCTGTCTTCAAGCCAAAGATCGTTCCGCGATCATAAAGCAGATTGAATTCTACATAGCGGCCGCGCCGGACCAGCTGTTCCTGACGGTCGGCATCTGTCCAGTCCTGATTGAAATTTTGCCTTACGAGGTGGGGATAAACCACTGAAAATGCGCGCCCGACATCACGTGTAAAACTGAAGTCCGCATCCCAGCCGCCATTTTCTTCGGATGAATGCAGCCAGTCGTAGAAAATACCGCCTGTGCCGCGAGGCTCGTTGCGATGAGGCAAGTAAAAATATTCGTCGCACCAAGCTTTGAATTTTTCATGGTCAGCGACAGCAGAATGTTTGTCGCAAACAAACTTCATCGCTTTGTGAAAAGTTGCGGTATCAGAGTCGTCCGCCTGTCGCTTGCGTTCCAGAACTGGCGTCAAATCAGCGCCGCCACCGAACCATTGCCGCGTCGTTACGACCATTCTTGTATTCATGTGTACTGCGGGGACAAGCGGGCTTTGCGGATGGGCAATCAATGAAATGCCCGACGCCCAAAACCGAGGGTCCTCGTCAGCACCCGGTATCTGTTTGCGAAATTCCTGACTGAATTCGCCATGAACGGTCGAAATATGAACGCCGACCTTTTCAAAAACGCGGCCGTGCATCACCGACATGGTTCCACCACCGCCATCGCCGTCACGCTGCCAGGGGGTCTGTTTGAAGCGGCCGGGGGCGCGATCAGAGAGGGGGCCATCCAGTTCGTCTTCCAAAAGCTCAAGGCCCGCGCAGATCTTGTCGCGCAGTTCGGTAAACCACGCAGTTGCCGCAGTTTTCTTTTCTTCGAGCGCTTCGGGAAGGATGGCGGGTATGTCGGGACGGTCCATGAGATAAGAATCCTTGTTTGCCCGGACAATAGCACAACAGATTACAGCCAAAAGACACAGCCGTTTACCCAATTCGCAAATGCACAAAAAATGACTCGTTTTCCCGCCGCTCTGCACATAATCTATGAGGTGTAGGGCTCAGTGAAGGATACGAGTATGGTTTCCAGAGCACCCAGATCGCAGTTTCCCAAGCCGCCTCTCGACGGCCTGCGCAAAAGACTGAAGCAAAGCCGCGAAGATGGGGGACAGCAGCGCGGCGCTTTTGTACGCGAAAGTTTCAAATTGCCACGACTTGCTGCTCGCGAAAAAGCGAAGGAGTGGTTTGCCCAATATCCCAAAGCTGCTTATTGGACCGAGATAGAAAGCTGGTACGAACGCCCCGGTGACATTATCGAGTTCACGATGCGGCGTTTGCCTAATGCCGATTAAAATCGCATTTTTGAGGTAAACAACAATAAAATTGATAGATTCTTCAATAAAATGATCGATTTACAGTCAAAATTGACGTCGTTTTGAAATTATTTTGAGTTTTTGAGCTATTTCTCACTAATTCCAATGAATCGTGGCTGACAGTCTATTTTAAAGCCAGTAGAACTTTTTCCCAGCACCGGAGAATCTTCCGGGACGCACAAAAAAATTGGAGGATACCATGCGTTTATCGTTGATCTCTGGAGTGGCGGCGGCCGCTGTCATGGCAATGACATCATTTGCCCAAGCTGACATCGTTGTCGGCATTATCGCGCCAGTTACAGGCCCAGTGGCTGCGTACGGCTTGCAGGTCAAGAACGGTGTTGAAAGTGCAGCGGAAGCAATCAATGCTGCTGGCGGCATCAAAGGTGAAAAGATCGTCACCAAGGTATTTGACGATGCCGGCGAACCGAAGCAGGGCGTTTCCGTTGCCAATCAGGTTGTGGGCGAAGGCATCAAGTTTGTCGTTGGTCCGGTAACATCCGGCGTGGCAATGCCGGTATCGGACGTATTGGCTGAGAATGGCATCGTCATGGTGACACCAACTGCGACAACGCCAGAACTGACAACCCGTGGTCTTGAGACTGTTTTCCGGACATGCGGACGTGATGATCAGCAGGCTGATGTTGCCGGGAAGTACATTCTCGACAATTTCAAGGACAAGCGCATTGCCATTATCTATGACAAGACACCTTACGGCACAGGTATCGGCAATGGTCTAAAGTCGGTTCTGAACAAGGGCGGCGTCACCGAAGTTGTCTTTGAAGGCATCAATGCAGGTGAGAAAGACTACAGCGCTCTGATCACCCGTATTAAGTCCGAGAAAGCCGATGTCATCTACTTTGGCGGTTATCATGCCGAAGGCGGTCTGATTGCCCGTCAGCTTTCTGATCAGGGTATCAAGGCACAGTTGATCGGCCCGGATGGTCTGTCGAACACGGAATATTGGGCCATTGGCGGTGAAGCTGCTGCCGGTACACTATTCACGAACAGTGCTGACCCGACAAAAAATCCTGCTGCTGCGAAGATTGTTGAAGCGCTCACAGCCAAGAATATTCCGGCTGAAGCCTTCACTCTTAATGCCTATGCTGCCTTGCAGGTTATTGCAGCAGGTATCGAAAAGGCCGGTTCGTCAGAGCCAACAGAAGTTGCTGCGAAGATCAAGTCCGGTGAAGGATTGCCGACGGTTGTTGGTGATCTCGCCTATTCGGCAACAGGCGACCTGACAACACCAGCTTTCGTTTTCTACAAGTGGGAAGATGGCAAGCCAGTTCAGCTTGATTAATCGCTAAACTTCAGGAAGCCGTCAGCCGTTTGGCTGGCGGCTTTTTATCCAACTTGCAATTGTCGCAGTGCTTCGCCTGTTGCGATGGCTGCGGACAGGGCAAGGTTCAGTGAACGAGCGCCCGGAACCATAGGAATTATCAATCGTGCGTCTGCAGCTTGGTGCACATCTTCGGGTACGCCTGCGGACTCGCGTCCAAGCATAAGAATGTCGCCGTCCTCAAAAGAAAATTGCGTATAGGGCGTAGCGGCCTTTGTTGAAAATAGAAGCAACCGGCGGCTCTGGCTGATCCGCCATTCCTGAAATGCCTGCCAATCTGCGTGACGCGTCAATGCGGCTTGTTCCAGATAATCCATGCCCGCGCGTTTCAGCGAGCGGTCGGAAATGTCGAATCCAGCAGGCTCGATCACATCGACGCCAATGCCAAAACAAGCTGCCATGCGCAATATGGTGCCGGTATTCCCGGGGATATCCGGTTGGTAAAGCGCGATCCGCAAGTTTGGTATCTCATTGGTCAAAGACGGCGTGCTCCATTGGCAACAGTTGGCTAACTGAAGTGCCATTCAGGAAGAATGGCCCCTCGCTTTTGGCTTTCATAATCGCTATAGGGGTTGCACCGCAACGTTAGAGCAGAATTTGGAGGTGTCGATGACTGAATTTTTCCGACTTCTTCCAAACCGGATGGCTTTCCCCAAGGAAGCTGTGGCCGGTCCCGCAAGCGGTTCTGTGTCAGTTCTTACGATCTAGGTTCTTCAAGACACAGTCCGCATTCGTCCTAATGGTTGGCGTTTGCATGTTTTTTTCACTCGATCACGCTCCAACCGGGTCCGGTAATTCTGCGCTGGGCATCATTTCTTGCCGATCCCCAAAGAGGTCTGACAATGTTTCGCTGGTTTGAAGAGAAGCTTGAGCCATTTCCTCCGGCCGAGCCAAGTGAGCCACCAAAGACGCTGGTAGCATTCTGCCTGCATTACACACGTGGTGTATGGCCGTGGCTGGCTGTCATGGCGGTTTGTACATCGCTGATAGCTGTCCTCGAAGTGTCCATGTATGCATTCCTGGGCAATATCGTTGATTGGCTGTCCAACCACTCGCGTGAAACTTTCATTGCCGATGAAGGCTGGAAACTCGCATTGCTTGCAGGTGTAGTCCTGATAGCGATGCCAGGCATCGTGCTTCTCGATTCGCTGGTCATCCATCAGACTTTGCTGAGCAATTATCCCATGCGGATACGCTGGATGGTGCACCGCTACGTTGTCCGCCAGTCTATGGCATTCTTCCAGGACGAGTTTGCCGGTCGTATTTCAACCAAACTGATGCAGACATCGCTGGCCGTACGCGAAGCAGTGATGAAGCTGCTTGACGTGCTGAATTATGTGATCGTCTATTTTACCGGTACCTTGATTATCGCCGCTGCTGCCGATCTGCGCCTGATGGTGCCATTTCTGCTCTGGCTCGCTGCCTATATTGGCCTCATGTGGTATTTCATTCCGAAGTTGCAGGTCGCATCCAAGGCGCAGGCGGATTCCCGGTCATCTATGACGGGGCGCATTGTTGATAGCTATACGAACATCGCCACGGTCAAACTTTTCTCCCATTCCAAACGTGAGGAAAGTTATGCCCGCGAAGGGATGGAAGAATTTCTTTCCACTGCCTATCGGCAAATGCGGATGGTTACCGGCTTCCATGTCACGCTTTATGCGATGAACTGCCTTTTGCTGTTCTCGGTGAGTTCAATTGCAATCTGGCTCTGGCTCGACTCTGCGGTATCTGTGGGTGCGGTGGCTGTCGGAATTGGCCTCGTGCTTCGTCTCAACGGCATGTCGCAATGGATCATGTGGGAAATGTCGGCACTGTTCGAGAATATCGGCACGGTGGAAGATGGGATAACATCGATTTCATTGCCTCGGCTGGTCATGGATGTCCCTGCAGCGCCTGATCTGGATGTTAGTGCCGGTGCAATCACCTTTGATAAGATCGGCTTCCATTATGGCAAGGGAGCAGGCGTCATTGACCGCCTTTCGCTCGATATCAAGCCGGGTGAAAAAATCGGGTTGGTTGGACGTTCAGGAGCGGGCAAATCCACGTTGGTCAATCTGCTGCTGCGATTTTATGATCTCGAAAGCGGGAAGATTACGATTGATGGGCAGGATATTTCGAGGGTCCGGCAGGATTCACTACGCGAACACATAGGAATGATCACACAGGACACGTCTCTGCTGCATCGCTCGATCCGGGACAATGTGCTTTATGGGCGACCTGATGCCTCTGAAGAACTGATGCGGCAGGCCGTAAAAAATGCGCAGGCAGATGCATTCATCGAATCGGCTTCGGACCCGAAAGGACGCCGCGGGTTCGACGCCCATGTGGGTGAGCGCGGTGTCAAACTGTCAGGCGGACAGCGACAGCGTGTAGCCATTGCCCGGGTGATGCTCAAGGACGCTCCGATCCTGATTATGGACGAAGCTACGTCGGCGCTTGATTCCGAGGTTGAAGCGGCAATTCAGGATAATCTTTATCGCCTGATGCAAGGCAAGACCGTTATCGCCATTGCTCACCGGCTTTCGACAATCGCAGCTCTCGACCGGCTTGTCGTTATGGATAAGGGACAGATTGTGGAAAGCGGTAGTCACGATGAACTCATTGCGGCTGGTGGTATCTATGCTGATCTCTGGGCCCGCCAATCCGGCGGATTTCTTGGGTTGGATGACTGACATACGAAAGCATGAACCAAGTTTAATTTGACGGCTGGCGGGACTCAACGGAAAGTATCCCGTCAGTCGTCAATCCGGTGCGGCGGCTTTGGTTCAACAAACCACAAGGATTCTCCAAATTGATGTGGTTTGCATGAAGCACCTGTTTGCTCTTTTCGAAAGCTGGGTAAATCCTTACGCAAAGGCCCCGGCAAACCGGGTTCCGAACCGCACATTGGCATTCATGTGGTTCTATGTCCGCCAGCAAAAATATGTATTCCTGGCGATGCTTGTCTGTGGAGGGCTCATCGCGTTTTTCGAAGCAGGGCTCTTCTGGTTCGTCGGTGAAATTATCGACATTCTCTCATCTACAGATCGCGCCGAAGGCTGGCGAGGACTGATTGACCGGCATGGGTTGGCGCTGCTTTTAATGCTTCTGGCCATATTCGTCGGGCGAACGCTTGTGCTTTCGCTGGCGGCACTCGTGGAAGAGCAGGCGATTGTTCCGGGCTTCAATAATCTGGTTCGATGGCAAGCGCATAGCGTCGTTTATCGGCAAAGCCTGTCATTTTTCCAGAACGATTTTTCCGGGCGGATCGTTACGAAAGTCTGGGCGACTGGTCAGGCTTTGGGTGATTTCATGGTGACGCTGTTGCAGGCTGTATGGTTCAGTCTGGTTTACTGCGCCACGACCCTGTTTCTCATAGGTAGACTTGATTGGCGTCTGGCATCTGTCGTGATCGTCTGGCTGGGAGTATTCGGCTTGACAGCGCGTTACTTTCTTCCGCGCGTCCGTCGTGCTGCGCGCGAAACGGCAGAGAGCAGCTCAGTTGCCATGGGACAGCTTGTCGATGGTTACAGCAATATCCAAACGTTGAAATTATTCGGCACGGCGAGCAGGGATGATGCCTATATCCGTCAGGGCATGGATCGCTGGTTACATGCCATAACGACGCTGACACGTGGCTTGAGTGGTATCCGTATTTCATTGGCATCCACCAGCGGTGTCATGATTTGTACAGTGGCCTATGTTTCGATTGACCTTTGGCTTGCTGGCGAAATCTCATCCGGTGAAGTGGCTTTCACCCTTGGCCTCGTGCTGCGCCTGAGTATGTTGTTGACCCGGATGATGGCAAATCTAAACGGCCTGCTTCGCAATTACGGCACTATTCAAAATTCCATGGAAATGCTCGCCAAACCTATCACGGTGCTGGACAGGCCCGACGCCAAAGAGCTTGTAGTGCCGCAAGGTGCGATCAGCTTTGAGAACGTGCGATTTCACTATGACAGTCCGAGAACTGTTATTGATGACCTGTCTCTATCAATTAGGCCCGGTGAAAAGGTTGGATTGGTAGGACGATCCGGTGCAGGCAAGTCGACGCTCGTTAATCTGCTGCTACGGTTCTATGATCTTGAGAGTGGCCGCATTCTTGTTGATGACCAAGACATATCAACTGTGGCGCAGGATTCGCTGCGTAGCAATATCGGTATGGTCACGCAGGATACTTCGTTGTTGCATCGCTCGGTGCGGGATAACATTCTTTACGGCAGGCCCGATGCCTCTGACGAACTGCTGCAAAGCGCTATCAGACGGGCACAGGCAGACGTTTTCATTGAAAGCTTAAGCGATCCGAAAGGCAGGAAAGGTCTTGAGGCGCATGTAGGTGAACGCGGTGTCAAGCTATCCGGCGGACAGCGTCAGCGGATAGCCATCGCAAGAGTTATGTTGAAGGACGCGCCCATTCTTGTATTGGACGAGGCAACCTCTGCTCTGGATTCGGAGGTGGAAGCAGCTATTCAGGATAATCTCTACCAATTGATGCATGGCAAAACTGTTATCGCCATTGCTCACAGGCTCTCGACTATTGCTGCATTGGACCGCCTCGTGGTGATGGACGAGGGGCGCATTGTAGAAAGTGGGACACATAACGAACTCATCACAAGGAACGGCATTTATGCCAACCTTTGGGCACGCCAGTCTGGTGGATTTATAGGGCAGGAGTAAAACTGGTTTTCTGCCCCGAATTGACCAAGGGCGAGCAGACGTGGCGGTTCCTTCATTCGTGTGAAAATACAACCCCTCGGGTGTTGAGGTTGTCCCTGCGACATCCTGCCCTTGTGGCGCTGTCAGGCTGGACAAGGCCCTGCGACATGCTTAGAAACCACCCGATATGTTGGGGATTCCGCGTGGCTCATTCAAGTGGGCCAATCTGCTATTGTTGATAGAGCGGGGACTTCAGCTGCGTTGTTATTCGGAAAGGACCAGGCCCCGTGAGCGCACACGATACGACCGAGCCGACACGGCGTGACTTCCTCTATATTGCGACAGGTATGGCCGGTGCGGTCGGTGTTGGAGCCTTTGCTTGGCCCTTTATCGATCAGATGCGCCCGGATGCATCCACGCTGGCAGTCTCGTCCATTGAAGTTGATGTTTCGGCCCTGACACCGGGCATGTCGCTGACAGTAAAGTGGCGCGGCAAGCCGATTTTCATCCGCAACCGGACGCCGAAAGAAGTTGAGGAAGCCAAGGCTGTTGAGCTAAGCGACCTCAAGGACCCAATCGCGCGCAATGCGAATCTTCCTAGCGATGCACAGGCAACCGATGCTGATCGTACTGCTGTCAAGGAAAAGGAAAACTGGCTGGTGATGGTGGGGGTTTGCACTCATCTCGGCTGTATTCCGCTTGGTCAGCAAGGGGATTTCGGTGGCTGGTTCTGCCCATGCCACGGTTCGCACTACGACACGGCCGGACGCATTCGCAAGGGTCCCGCTCCGGAGAACCTGCCAGTTCCGCCACTTTCATTCATTTCCGACACCGTTATTAAAATCGGCTAAGGTTTAGGGGGAGACACGACATGAGCGGTGGACATTCATCCTATACGCCCAATACCGGTATCGAAAAATGGTTTGACGCGCGACTTCCGTTGCCGCGCCTGCTTTACGATAGTTTCGTAGCCTATCCGGTCCCGCGTAATCTTAATTATGCTTATGCCTTCGGTGGCATTCTGGCGATCATGCTGGTTTCGCAGATCATCACCGGCGTTGTGCTGGCTATGCATTATGCCGCTGATACAGGCATTGCTTTCAATTCTGTCGAAAAGATCATGCGCGACGTCAATTCCGGTTGGCTCCTGCGTTATCTGCATTCCAATGGCGCGTCGATGTTCTTCCTCGCGGTGTTCGTTCATATTTTCCGCGGACTTTATTACGGGTCTTACAAGGCTCCGCGTGAGCTTTTGTGGATACTCGGTGTAATCATCCTGCTTTTGATGATGGCGACGGCTTTCATGGGCTACGTTCTGCCTTGGGGGCAGATGTCCTTCTGGGGCGCAACCGTTATCACAGGTTTCTTTACAGCCTTTCCGGTTATCGGTACTCCGATCCAGGAGCTTCTGCTCGGTGGCTTTGCGGTCGATAATCCTACGCTGAACCGTTTCTTCTCCCTGCACTACCTGTTGCCGTTCATGATTGCTGGTGTAGTGGTTCTGCACGTCTGGGCACTGCATGTGACTGGCCAAACCAACCCGACGGGTATCGAGGTCAAGTCGAAAACCGATACGGTTGCCTTCACGCCTTACGCGACGGTGAAGGATGCTTTTGGTATGTGCATCTTCTTCATTCTCTTCGCTTATTTCGTCTTCTACATGCCGAATTATCTCGGCCATCCGGACAACTATATTCCGGCAGATTCCTTGAAGACACCTGCGCACATCGTTCCCGAATGGTACTTCCTGCCATTCTACGCTATGCTGCGTGCCATCACCTTCAACATCGGGCCGATCGATTCAAAGCTTGGCGGCGTGTTGACGATGTTCGGTTCGATTGCGATCCTGTTCCTGGTTCCATGGCTCGATACATCGAAGGTTCGCTCGGCTGTTTACCGTCCTTGGTACAAGCTTTTCTTCTGGCTGTTTGTCATAGACGCGATCGTTCTCGGCTGGCTCGGCTCTCGTCCTGCCGAGGGCTGGTACACGATCTTCTCGCAGATCGGAACGGCTTACTATTTCGGTTTCTTCATCATCATCATGCCTTTGCTTGGTTTGATTGAGACGCCACGCCGCTTACCGAATTCGATTACGGAAGCCGTGCTTGCCAAAACCAAGAGTGGTGGAACGCCGGCTGGTGTAACTGCTGCTCCTGAGACAAAGGGCTGAGAATCGTGAAGGAATCGACAATGAAAAAAATCCTCCTCGGTCTTGCAGCTGCCGGTCTTGGCACTGTGCTGGCTTTCAGTGGCGCTTCTGCTGCTGAAGAAGCCAACCATGCCGCAGAGCCAACACACTTTCCGATCAAACATCCGGAACAGATGAACTGGACCTTTGCTGGTCCATTCGGATACTACGACAAGCAGCAGCTTCAGCGCGGTTTGAAAATCTACAAGGAAGTATGCTCTGCTTGCCATTCAATGAACCTTGTGCCTTTCCGTTCGCTTGAAGAACTTGGTTACAATGAAGCCCAGGTGAAGGCTTTTGCTGCCGAGTATGAAGTGCCGGATGCCCCGAATGCGGATGGTGAGATCGTCAACCGTAAAGCTATTCCGGCTGACCATTTCCCATCACCATTCCCGAATGTGCAGGCTGCCGCTGCCGCCAATGGCGGCGCTGCTCCACCGGATTTCTCCTTGATTGCCAAGGCACGGTCGGTAGAGCGTGGTTTCCCGCAGTTCCTTTACGATCTCGCTCCATGGATTCAGTATCAGGAAGGCGGACCGGACTATATCCACGCGCTGCTGACCGGTTATGGCCAGACGCCACCGGAAGGAATGCAGATTCCGGAAGGGACACACTACAACCCGAACTTCATCGCGGCCAAGTCGCTTGCAATGGCACAACCACTGCAGGATGGTCAGGTCACTTATGATGATGGATCGCCTGCCACCCTGTCGCAATATTCGCAGGACATCTCTGCATTCCTTATGTGGGCCGCTGAGCCACATCTGGAAGAACGCAAGAAGACAGGTTTCCGCGTCATGATCTTCCTCATTCTGTTTGCAGGTCTGGTCTATCTGGCCAAGCGCAGAATCTGGTCTGACGTTCCACATTGAGTGGTCAAAGACATTGATTTTGAAAGGGGCGCATCGCGCCCTTTTCTTTTGCGGTTATCTGCCTAGATTGCCTGAGCATGGCGACGGAAACAAAGGAATGAAAAGATGGATTCAACTTTGAAGCAAACGCTGGTCGATGCCATCCGCAATATTCCTGACTATCCGAAACCCGGTGTGATGTTTCGCGATATCACTACGCTTCTCGGCAATGCACGTGCGTTTCGCCGCGCTGTTGACGAATTGGTCCATCCTTATGCGGGCGGCAAGGTCGACAAGGTGGCAGGTATTGAAGCGCGAGGTTTTATTATTGGGGGCGCAATGGCCCATCAGCTTTCAGCCGGCTTTGTTCCCATTCGCAAGAAGGGCAAGCTTCCGCACGACACTGTTCGGATAGCATACAGTCTGGAATACGGTCTGGACGAGATGGAGATGCACCGGGATGCGATTACGCCGGGCGAGAAGGTTTTGCTTGTTGACGATCTGATAGCCACTGGCGGCACGGCCGAAGCAGCCGTAAAACTATTGCAGCAGTTGGGCGCGGATATCGTTGCCGCTTGCTTTGTCATAGATTTGCCGGAGCTTGGCGGCCGCAAGAAACTTGAAGCCCTCGGTGTGAAAGTGCGGACACTCATCGATTTCGACGGGCATTGATGTTTATCGTCTGGCGGGAAGCATCTCAATAATCCCCTTGGTAAGACCTGTCGGGAATACTGTGAGATGATTTTCGTTTGGAAGAGTGACTGACTGTATGCGCAGGTTTGGATAATTGCGTGATTTAAGTCTTTCTTCGAAAGCCGCCATGTCCTTGACCATATCCTTCGAGCGATTATAACGTGCATCGCCAGTCTTTACGGTCTCGAAACCACCCATATACATGAACACGTTTGCTGGCAGATTCTTGTTCGATTTTGCATAGTCTTCCTCCAGATCGAACATCACATGATCATCGTACCAAAGGGATGGACTTCCAAGTATATAGCTTTGGAACAAGGTAGGTTCGCTGAGCAGGATTTGTGCGCCGAGCAGTGCTCCATATGAATGCCCCATGAAAAGCCTCTGGGAAGGGTCGCTGCGAAACTTGTCGTCGACAAATGGCAAGACACTATCCCGCAAGTATTTTTGATATGCGGGACCGCCGCCTGAGACTGCCGAGGCTGCATTCGCTTCGTTACGCGGCGCGGGCGTATAGTCCCGGCGACGGCTAGTCATGCCATCCTCGCCTTTGGCATACGAAAGGCCGATCAGGATGAAGTCGCTGGTAACCGCCCCATCAAGATTGATGCGGCGGGTAATGCTGCGGATCAGTGGAAAGCCGTAATCGGCATCAGCGATATAAAGCGTAGGGTAACGCCGCTTGGTTTGCTCATTGTATTTTGGTGGTAAGCTCACAAACACTTCATACTCACGCCCGGAAACCGGGTCTGGAACCGACCATACTTGTGTCCCTTCAAGCATGTAAGGCTGCCCGTCAGCAGCCTGAACGCCTGAAATAGTACACATGATCAGCAGAAACGCCGAAGCAAATACGCGCAAGAAAAGAAACCGGCTGATTGTATTCAAAGTCCCCCCGTTGCACGCTAAGCGTACACCTTCACATCGCCAGACAAGTGCTGTAAGTCGCACAGCATTTCAGGCGAAATGATGACAGTTGAACTCGTTATAATCGTAAGGTTAATTTGGCAGTGCAATCAGAGCGGCGCTATCAAACTCCATGACGCGATCACCGTTCTGGTTATAGGCAGCGGAAGACATTTGCATCATTGACCAACCCGGACGAGATTGGAGCGCCCTGATACTATTTACCGTCCGTGTGAATCGGATTGTGTCACCGACATAGACAGGTTTCAGCCATTTGAGGTTTTCAAAACCGGGTGAGGGTCCAAATTGTGGAGGTTGTTCACCGCGCTTCATGGCTTCTTTAACAACGACTTTCATACTTTCGACATTAAGCCGCATCCAGATTGCGGTTGTGTGCCACCCGGATGCACAAAGCGCACCGAAATTGCTTTGTTTTGCAGCTTCGGCATCAACGTGAAAACGTTGCGGGTCATACTTTTTGGCGAAGGTGATGATTTCATCAGCGCCGAACGTATGGCTGCCAAGTTCGATCTCGACGCCGATGTGAGATTCAACATCATTGCTCTTCATGCCGCTGGCTCCCGCAACGAGAACATACCTGTATTTTGCAGATCACAAACCAGCACGCCGTCCTGATTGAAAATCTCATGGCGTAAAACCACAAAGCCGAGCGATGGTTTGGATTTTGATACGCGGCTTTCAATGACTGTCGTCTTGCCCGTCAGTGTATCGCCGGCAAGCACTGGAGCACGCCACCGGGCATAATCGATCCCAGGTGCCCCTTGGGAGGTAGAATCGAGCAGATAAGCATCACACATCATGCGCATGAACATTGAAACCGTGTGCCAGCCTGAGGCCGCCAATCCGCCAAGGATACTGGCCTTGCCCGCTGCTTCGTCGAGATGGAAAGGCTGCGGGTCGAACTGGCTGGCGAAATCGATGATCTCGCTGGCCTCGACTTTTTTTGAACCCAGCGGCCATTCGCTGCCAACGGCGAGATCCTCGAATGCATAGCGGGGTTCGCTCATTTCTGCCTCTTATGTGTTAAAGCGGAACAGCATGATGTCGCCGTCCTGCACAATATATTCTTTGCCTTCGTCGCGGGCTTTGCCTGCTTCCTTGGCGGGAACTTCACCACCAAGTGTCACATAGTCATTATAGGCGATAGTTTGTGCACGAATGAAGCCACGTTCGAAATCCGTGTGGATAACACCGGCAGCTTGCGGGGCCTTGGAACCACGCTCGACAGTCCATGCGCGCGCTTCCTTCGGTCCAACCGTGAAATAGGTGATGAGATGCAGAAGCTTGTATCCGGCACGAATCAGGCGATCCAGTCCGGGTTCGTCAAGATTCATGGCATCCAGATATTCTTTGGCCTCCTCCTCGGGAAGCTGAGCTACCTCCGCCTCGATGGCAGCTGAGATGACCACAGTTTCCGCGCCCTGTGCAGTAGCCATTTCTTCGACTGCTTCAGTGTGTTGGTTACCGGTTGCTGCATCTTCTTCAGCGACGTTGCAAACATAAAGCACAGGCTTGGAGGTTAGAAGATTCAACCCCTGCAATATTTCAAGGTCTTCCGCAGCTATGCCATTGAGCATGAAGCGCACAGGCTTACCATCCTGAAGCAGGGCGAGCGCCTCTTCCATAACAGGCAGGAGAGTCAGCGCTTCCTTTTCCTTGCTGCTTGCACGTTTACGGAATTGTACGATACGGCGCTCAAGACTTTCGAGATCCGAGAGCATCAGTTCTGTTTCAACAGTCTCGGCATCGGAAACAGGATCAATGCGACCTTCGACATGCGTGATGTCATCATCTTCGAAACAGCGAAGTACATGCACAACTGCATCTACCTCGCGGATATTGGCGAGAAACTGGTTGCCAAGCCCTTCACCCTTTGAAGCGCCGCGCACGAGACCCGCAATATCAACAAAGCTGATACGTGTTGGCACAATGTTTGCGGACTTGCCGATCTTGGCAATCGCCTGCAGGCGAGGGTCCGGGACAGCGACTTCACCCGTATTTGGTTCAATTGTGCAGAATGGATAGTTCGCAGCCTGGGCAGCAGCGGTCTTTGTAAGGGCGTTGAAAAGCGTCGATTTGCCGACATTCGGCAGGCCAACGATGCCGCATTTGAAACCCATAATGTGCGATCCTTATTCTTTCTTGCCGAAGAGCTTGTTCAGCATGTCGGCCATGGGGCCGGATTTGGGAATGTTAACGGCAGGCTTCTGAGCCCGCGCCTGCCGGATATGGCTTTGACCTGCCGGTTTTGCAACAGGCTTTTCACCGGAGGCTTTTTCAGCTTTACCGCCAGTGGCCAGAGCAACACGATTCATAAAGCCGGCATCGTCTTTTTTGACAATATAACCTGCATTGGCAGCGATTGCATCGAGCACAGGTTCCAGCCACTCGGAGTCCGACTTGGCAAAATTACCAAGCACATGATGCGTGACCAGTTCCTTGACGCCCGGATGATCGATGCCGATGCGAATGCGGCGATAATCTTTACCAACATGGGCATCGATGGATTTTATGCCGTTATGCCCGCCTGAGCCACCGCCGATTTTCACACGTACCTTGCCCGAGGCAAGATCCAGTTCATCGTAGATGACAGACATATCCCCAAGAGCAATCTTGTGGAAGCGCATGGCTTCACCGACAGATTGCCCAGAGAGATTCATGAAGGTCTGAGGTTTGACTAGCAGGACTTTTTCACCGTCGATCATCCCATCGGCGATGAGGGCCTGAAACTTTTTGGTCCAAGGTGAAAAATTATGGCGGCGATGTATTTCATCCGCCGCCATAAAACCAATATTATGCCTGTTGGAGGCATATTGGGAGCCGGGATTGCCAAGACCTGCAATAAGCAGCACGCGACCAGCTCCCCGTAAAAGCGATTATTCGCCTTCTTTTTCTTCTGCTTCGTCGCTTTCAACTGCGGCTTCTGTTGTCTCTTCTTCAGCAGCGAGAACAGCAGGAGCAGCAATGGTAGCAATGGTGAAGTCACGATCCTGAATAACCGATGTTACGCCCTTTGGCAGGGTAACTGCGGAAATGTGGATCGAGTCGCCGATAACCTTGCCGGTCAGATCGATTTCGATCGCTTCCGGAATGGCATTGGCTGGCGCATGAAGCTCTACATCGTGACGAACAATGTTGAGAACGCCGCCACGCTTGATGCCAGGCGAAAGCTCTTCATTGAGGAAGTGAATCGGTACATGCACGTTAACAACCGACTTGGCCGATACGCGCAGAAAATCGACGTGTACTGGCTTGTCGCTAACTGGATCAAGCTGGTAATCCTTTGGCAGGACCTGGATCGACTTGCCATCAAGAATGATGTTGGCAATAGTCGTCTTGAAACCGCCGCCGTGGATTTTGTAGTACAGCGTCTTGTAGTCTAGGGTAATCGAGATTGGCGCCTTTTTGTCACCATAGATGACTGCTGGCACTTTACCGTTACGGCGAATTTCCCGGGCGGACCCCTTACCGACCCGTTCGCGCGCTTCGGCCTTGAGCTCGTATGCTTCGCTCATGGCATTTCCTTTCGAAGTTCAAAATCTGGAGTGTTCGTGTAACGTCATGACTGACGATTCAAAAACATGAAGCGGTCCAAAGCTCATCCGAACGGGTTGCCCCATTGGCAGATGATTGACCGCCCCATTCCGCGTTGCCTCCAAGGGTGTCTACGCGGATGGCGGCTCTATAACGGAAAGATGACCGTTGTGCAAGTTGTGGCGGCTAAAAGCCTAGTCAAACAGGCTGGAAACAGACTCTTCCGATGCCGTGCGTGCGATTGCCTCGCCGATCAGGTCAGAAATCGGCAATACGCGGATGTTGTGAGCCGCGTTGACAGCAGGTGTAGGCTGGATGGAATCGGTAATCACCAGTTCCTTCAGTTTGGAGCCGGTGATGCGCGCAACAGCGCCGCCTGAAAGAACACCGTGCGTGATATAGGCGGTAACACTTGTCGCGCCTTTTGCCAGAAGTGCTTCAGCGGCGTTGCAAAGGGTCCCACCGGAATCGACTATATCATCGAACAACAGACAATCTTTTCCACTGACATCACCAATGACATTCATCACTTCCGATTCGCCCGGACGGTCACGGCGCTTGTCGACAATTGCCAGCTGAGCATCAATGCGCTTTGCCAGTGAGCGGGCACGAACCACACCACCGACGTCTGGAGAAACGACCATGACGTTTGAAGTGCCGTAATGCGCGCGTACATCGCGGGCAATAACCGGCACAGCATAGAGATTGTCTGTTGGAATATCGAAGAAACCCTGAATCTGTCCGGCATGAAGGTCCAGTGTAAGGACGCGGTTCGCACCAGCTTCAGTAATCAGATTGGCAACAAGCTTCGCGGAGATTGGTGTGCGTGGACCAGGTTTACGGTCCTGACGTGCATAACCGAAATAGGGCAGTACCGCCGTGATGCGTTTTGCAGATGAACGGCGGAAGGCATCGATCATGATGAGGAGTTCCATCAAATGATCATTTGCCGGGTATGAAGTGGACTGCATGACGAAGACATCCTCGCCGCGGACATTTTCCTGAATCTCGACGAAAATCTCTTCATCGGCAAAACGCCGTACGCTGGCCTTGCCAAGTGGAATGTTGAGATATTTGGCTACAGATTCAGCGAGAACGCGATTGGAATTGCCCGCGAAGAGTTTCATGCTGTATTTCCTCACGTCTTTTTCAGAGCGTCAGCCAAAATAAGGGTATGGCGCGCCTTTTACTGTGACTGACGCACATTGCAAGCAGGCAGAGGCGATTCATGCACAATTGAATGAGGTTAAGCCCTCAAACGTGTAAATATGTCACGTCTTGGAGCCCGAAACCCATGTCAGATAGCCGTCGATTGCCTTATCCGCGATACCTTCCATTGTTGCGGCAGGTACCGTGCTCCATGGATCAGTTGCACCGCCAGGCACCTTTTCCTGACCTTGTATGCGATGAAGACGGGTGCCTGCCGGGTCAAGAACATCCCAGACATAAATGATCGTGGTCTGATTTCCATCAGGCAGGGCGGAGAAGTAGCCCTTCATGATATGGGTATTATCGGTATCACCAGCAGTGCCCAGAACGATGCCTTTTTGCTTGGCGAGGGCGGAGAGGCGTTGTGACAGCGGTGTAGCAGCACCAATTGGCGCGCCGACAATGGGTGCGAACCGTAATTTTGCCGTTTGAGTTGCGCCGGGCGTTGTAGGTGTTCCAGTCAAGGGGGCGGTGCCCGTGGCAGGTGTGGCACCCGATGCGGGAACTGTGGCTGGGTCAGTCGTAGTCGCTGTAGTTGCCCCGTTTTGCGCCGGTGGCAGGTCGGATTTTGTAACGCCCAGCGAATTCTCCGAGCTGTTACATGCGTTCAGAACTATCATCGCGAAAGCGGTGACGGTGCAAGTCAGTGCATTACGCAACTTCATCTTCACTCAAACCCCGTTATGAACCGCGAAAAGCGGTCTAATAAGCAAAGCTGACAAAAGTTTTATTTTACGATCAAGTCAAGAGGTTGGCGGGAAAGCGTTTCGGCTTTTCCGTTGGTCGTCAGGTAGGTCTGGCCCAATGTCATGGCCGTATTGCTGTCTGAGTCCATGATGATCATGTGAGCAAATAGGGTCATATCTGGTTGAATGCGTTCAGGATTGCCGGAATAGAACATGGGCATGTCCATCCATGACGGCGTGAAACGTGCACCAACCGAATAGCCGCAGGCATTGAGCCTGTGGCGGGTAAGTTCGTGTTCTTCCATTACTCTGGCATGAGCATCGAACACATCGCCAAAGGTCGAATCCGGGGTCATGGCAGCTTCGACCGCCTGCAATGCTTCCAGCGACGCATCATAAAGCTCCTGATGACGTTTGGATGTCTTGCCGGTCAAGACGGTACGCATCATCGGTGCGTGATAATGACGATAGACACCAGACCATTCCAGCGTCAGCTGGTCGTTTTTGGTTAGCTTGCGTCTGCCAGCCTTGTAGCGGCAGAGCAGCGCATCTTCGCCCGAACCAATAATAAACTCGTTGGCTGGATAATCTCCGCCACCTGCAAAAATCGCACCCTGCATTGCGGCGAGAATAGCGCCTTCATCCGCTCCCGCCTTGATGAGCTTTAGCGCCGCTGTCAGCGCCTCATCTCCGAGTTCAGCGGCCCTGCGGCTATAGACGATTTCAGCCGGGCTTTTTAGCACGCGCAGCTTGTCGACAAGACCGGATGCATCGACCAACTGCCCGAAAGCGGCAAGCTGTTCATCGAGCTTGCGTCCATTGGCGGCCGTCAGGCCGTGTGTTTGATACTCGATGCCAATGCGGCGACCGAGCAAATCCAGATCGTTCAGGAGTTCGCGTAGATCGGCAGCCGGATTGGCGTTGTCGCGGTCCGCCCAAACAATGATGTTTTCGATATTAGAGGTCTGCCGTGCCTGTCTCAAATCAGCAGAGCGGGTCATCAGCACATTGCTGCCATCGGCTTTGACGACAAGGCATTGGAAAAAGCAAAAGCCAAACGTGTCGTAACCGGTAAGCCAGTACATGCTTTCCTGCGCAAAGAGGAGGATTGCATCGAGCTTCTGCTCCGCCATCACCATCATCAAACGATCACGGCGTGCAGTGAATTCTTCCGGTTCGAAATGAAGGCCCATAATGCTACTCCGTAATTGTGATAGCCGATATTTGACGGCCATAGTCTGGTTCTTTGCGATGAGTGGTGCGGCGGTAGGAAAAGAACCGATCTTCATCAGCATATGTGCAGAGCTGAAGGGATGAAGCGTTCACTCCAGCACGTTGAAGCTGCGCCGTTATAAATGCCCAAAGATCCAACATCCTGTGGTTCTCGTTAGCGGACTCTCGGAAGAACCTTTTGAAGGAAGAATCTGTTCCAATAAACTGTTCGTAAAACTCGCCGCCCACCTCGTAATTGTCCGGGCCAATCGTAGGCCCCAAAACAGCCTGAATACGATCACGCTTAGCACCAAGTTCGACCATTGCGTCTACCGTATTTCCCAGCACTCCACCGATGGCACCGCGCCAGCCAGCATGCGCTGCGCCGATTACTCCGGCTTCAGGGTCGGAGAAGAGGATTGGGCCGCAGTCGGCTGATAATGCTCCAATGACGATGCCTGGCGTTGCAGTAACCATGGCGTCAGCTTTGGGGCGTTCGCCGGTAAGGGGAGCGGTAATTGTGATAACGTCGGGCGAGTGCACTTGATGCACGGTTACGAGATGCGAGAGCGGTGTGTTCAAAGTTTCTGCCACGCGTCGCCGGTTTTCGGTGACGTTGGCTTGATTATCATTGGAGCCGCTACCGACATTCAAGCCGCGATAAATACCATCCGACACGCCACCTTTTCGAGTGAAAAAACCGTGATCGATTCGGTTCTGCTCAGGTGATCCCAGCAGTGAAGAACGCAGTGGTGCGGGCTTGTCGTACATGTTCATGCCGGAATGATTTCTCCCAAAGTCTGTGGATGGTGGTTTAGCTCCCGGACGAAGTCAATCAGCTGTTTTCGTTTTGCCCGAAAGGAAATGTCTGGGTTGCAGGATCGGTAACGCAAAGAACTTTGAACAATGTTCCCATCTCGTCCGGCCCTGCGAGACGCTCGACGTCAGTACGGATTTGTTCCTGAAACTCCGGTGTCTTGCCTTGACCCAGAGCACCGGCGCGATCCAGTAATCCCATTGCAATGAGAAAGTCGCCTTGGGTCATTGCACTGGTTTTGCAGCCCTCACAGTGGGCAGTTTGCGCAAGACTATGGAAATCCACATGCGTTGTTATATCGGCTCTTCCGGGAGAGCTAAGTGTATCAACTGGCGTATGCTGGCTTAATGCCTGCAATGTATCGCCATATCCCGGTTGCAGATGGCCATAATCAAAGAGCAGTGCTGCTCCCCGCTCTCTACGGATACGGTCGGCAATCTGGTGTATCAATGCATTTCGCGCAGGAGCAATTTCGAAAATGCTGCCATCAGGTTCGAGGGTACTGCCGCCGGGCAGCAGGCTGTGTTCGATGGAGCCGGACCCAGCAGCAAAGAGCAGATTGCCATTAGCATCGACAGAGACCATCCGTTCGACAAAATGGCCATTGGATTTCACGTATTGCCGTGAGGGGATTGCATCAAAAAGCTCATTGGCGACAAGGATAAGCGGACCTGCAGGAGTTTCAGATATATCCTTGCACCACTCAACATCCCACGGCTGTTCCGCCAGCTTGGCTTGCTGAATGTTTGTCAAACGCTCGCTTAATTCGACCACCATCACTTTTGCTGCCGCCATAAACGCTGGCGAAAGTTTTGAGACAGTCCGCAGAACGTCATTCATGAGCGTGCCGCGACCGGGGCCCATCTCGCACAGGATGAATCGTTGCGGCGAACCAAGCGCTTGCCAGACACCGACGCACCACACGCCTATCAGCTCTCCAAACATCTGGCTCACTTCGGGCGCAGTTATAAAATCGCCGCTTTTGCCAAAAGGCTCGCGCGTTGTGTAGTAGCCATTGTCCTGATCAAAGAGACACAGCGCCATGTAATCTGCCACGCTGATCGGGCCTGTTGCCGCGATCTGCCGAACGATGCGCTGTTTCAGACTCATCGTTGAGTTTTTACCTCTGGATTTCGCGCGTACAGGACGAATGCGAGACCAATGAGAACCATCGGTATTGAAAGCACCATGCCCATCGTCAACCAGCCGCCAAAAAGGTAGCCAAGCTGCGCATCAGGCTCGCGGAAAAATTCCACGATAATTCGCGACACTCCGTAGAGCGCGACGAAGGTGCCGCTGATAAAGAAAGGGCTTTTCAGTTTGCGGCCATAAAAGATTAGCAGCGCGAGGACGGTAAAGAGGACAATCCCTTCAAGTCCGGCTTCGTAGAGCTGGCTCGGATGGCGCACCTCAGGCCCGCCAGTCGGGAATACCATTCCCCATGCCACATCGGTTGGTCGGCCCCAAAGCTCGCTATTAATGAAGTTTGCTATGCGTACAAGTCCGAGGCCAACCGGCACGCCAGCCGCCACGGTATCAAGCATACTGGCTATCTTGATTTTGCGGGATCTTGCGAAAAGTACCATCGCGAGTGTAGTGCCGAGCAACCCGCCGTGGAAGGACATCCCGCCTTCCCAGACCTTGAACACATCCAGAGGGTTCGCAATGTATTTTGCGAAATCATAAAACAGAATATAGCCGATGCGGCCACCTAGGACCACACCCAGCGCTGCCCATAATACGAAGTCATCAAGGTCGATAGGCTTCATGGGTGGCGTGTTGTTAGCCCAAAGTCGTGGTTTGCTAATGAGTTTTTTTGCGTACCACCAGGCAAAGAGGATGCCGACGACGTAGCCGAGACCATACCAATGCACTGCAATAGGCCCGAGTGAAAAAATAACCGGATCGATCTCAGGGAAAGCTATCGCAGCAAATGTCGGTACCAGAAGTTCGCTCACAAAGGCACTCCGTCTCGTTTCTCGCAATTTTGCGGGACCATGCGCGAGGGCGTGACGAGCGTCAAGACGCATCTGTGGTAACATTTGCGCGTGGTGATATTGGCTTGTGGCGGCAAGGCCCGAATGTCAGCCCACCAAACGTGCTGCCAATTAAATAATATATTCAGGCTCGTACAATGTTTGATCCATTGTTACGCCGGGCATGGTGGCGTGAGTGCTGCCGACCGGTCGGGCTGGTACACCCACAACTGACGTATAATCTGCTACTGGTGTAACGACTACGCTGCCCGCCCCTACTTTTGCGCCTATTCCGATCTCGATGTTTCCGAGAATTTTTGCACCAGCACCAATCAAGGCTCCCTGGCGAATTTTCGGGTGACGGTCTCCAGTTTCCTTACCTGTGCCGCCCAGTGTTACGTTTTGCAGGATTGATACATTGTCTTCTACAATGGCGGTTTCACCAATGACCAAACCGCTGCCATGATCCAGCATAATGCCTTTGCCCATTTGTGCTGCCGGATGGATATCGACGCCAAACACTTCCGAAATGCGACTCTGGATATGGCGGGCAAGGTGTACCCGGCCATTGTTCCACATCCAGTGCGCAATACGTTGACCCTGAAGTGCCAGAAACCCTTTGAAATAGAGAAAGGGCGTAAGAATTTCCGAATTGGAAGGATCGCGCTCCTTGACTGCAACCAGATCGGCTGCCGCTTTTGCAAGAATTCCGGGCTCATTAAGGAACGTCTGGCAAATAAGAGCCAGTAGCTCGTCCTGGTCCAGCTCCGGGCTTGCAAGCTTCAACGCAATGCGGTGAGCAAGTGCCTGCGCAAAGCTGGCATGGTACAGAACAGCCGAATTCATCGACCTTGTTATGGCAGAATCGATCTCAACGGCAGCAACGGCTTCGGCGCACAGTTCGTTCCAGATAAGGGTTACCGCGCCGGAAGCCGATGGCTCGGTGGATAGGAGACTGAAGCTATTGGATGGCATTGAAACTCTTTCTACAAAACAGTTGATCGCGCTTCGTCCGGTTGTGGTTTTTACCCTATTTTACGCAATGACCTGATCAGGGCATCGATATCGGCATGCGTATTATACAGGGCAAAAGAAGGTCGCACGGAAGTTTCCACGCCAAAGCGCCGCAAGATTGGTTGAGCGCAATGATGTCCGGACCTGACCGCAATACCATCGTCAGATAAAGCCTTGCCGACTTGTTCGGTTTTCATGCCGTCCAACACAAATGACACCGCTCCGGCGCGTTCGCGTGGTTTGCCAATGAGCCGGACACCGGGGACTGTCGCAAGTTGGCGCACACAGTCTTCGATCAGCGCGTGCTCATGGGCGGTTACCTGCTCGATGCCCTGTTTTTCAAGATAGGCGAGCGCTGCACCAAGGCCGACTGCGTCGGCGATATTGCCTGTACCTGCCTCGAAAAGTGACGGTACCGGTTGGTAGGTGATGGCATCGAAGGTCACGTCCTTGATCATGTTGCCGCCACTCTGGTAGGGCGGCATTTCTTCAAGGATATGCCTCTTGCCATACAGGACACCGATACCTGTGGGGCCAAAAACCTTATGACCCGAAAAGACGAACCAGTCCGCATCCAGCGCACGAACATCCGTACGCATATGGGAGACTGATTGTGCGCCATCGACAATCACTTTTGCCCCGGCGGCATGTGCCATGGCAACCATCAACGCTGCGGGAGTAACAGTTCCCAGCGCGTTGGATACCTGCGTCAAAGATACCAGCTTTGTCCGAGGTCCGAGGAGTTTCGCATATTCCTCGATGATGATGTCACCATTGTCATCAACTGGCGCAACGCGCAGCGTTGCACCACTGGCCTTTGCCAAACGCACCCAAGGGACGATATTGGCATGGTGTTCAAGCCACGTAATGACGATTTCATCGCCAGAACGTATATTGGCACGGCCCCAACTATCGGCGAGAAGGTTGATGGCTTCAGTCGTACCTCGCACGAAGACGATCTCGTCCACGGAGCTGGCGTTGATAAAATGCCGGACTTGCTCACGAGCACCTTCATAAGCATCCGTCGCACGTCCGGCCAAGGTGTGAGCTGCCCGATGTATGTTGGAGTTTTCGTGCTCGTAAAAATAGCTCAACCGGTTGATGACCGCTCTTGGCTTGTGCGTGGTCGCGGCATTGTCGAGCCAGATTAACGGTTTTCCATTTACCCGCTCGGACAGAATCGGAAAATCCCGCCGTGCTTGATCCGCATCAAAGCGAGCATGGGTGCTCGTATTTGCAATTGCGGGAGTCTTGGCCTGTGCAGTGACATATTCAGATTTTAAAAAATAAGGGTTGGCTCCAGACGCGTCCTGACCGGAAAATGAGGGTTTCTGGTGTTTGCCGAGTAGTGCCTGCAGTTGTGCTTCATTGGGTAAAGTTTGATCAAGAGCGGGAATTTGCTGCGGTATTGATTGCGGGCGGTTACTAGCAACACCGGTCAGATAGAGCGCCGAGGGCTGCGTGCCATGCTGATTAGCAATCGAGAGCTGGTTAGGGTCCGGCGTAGCTGGGATAGCTGCGAATGGTGCATTCGCCGCTATTGTTGGAATCGTCGGGGATGGAGTACGGGGAATGTTACCCGAGGGTGGCGCAATGCCCACTCCAGCAACCGCAGGGACAGTATTGGCCATACCGAACGGCAAATTATCCGGCGTGTTTCCTCCGGGCATGGCCCGGAAGAATTCATTCGCCATCTGCTGAAGCAGCGAAACATCCGGAAAACCCGCTGTGGCAGGGATTTCCGGCGCGGTGAAGCTTGGAGGTACCTCAGTCATATTTATGGAACTTCGTTATATCAACGTTTTCCAGCACGGCCACAGCATCGTCTGTGAGAATGGCCAGTGAGCAATAAAGCGAGACCAGATAAGACGCGATGGCTTTGTCATTGATGCCCATGAACCGAACGGAAAGCCCCATGCTTTGCTCGCCGGGAAGATTTGGCTGAAACAGGCCAACGACACCCTGCCGGGATTGACCGACACGCAAGAGCAAAATGCTCGACTTGCCATTCTCTACCGGAACCTTGTTTGATGGAACCAGCGGAATGCCACGCCATGTCAGGAAGGGGGAACCGAACATCGTCACGGTTGCCGGTGGCACACCGCGACGGGTGCATTCGCGTCCGAAGGCAGCAATTGCATCGGGATGAGCGAGAAAGAACGCAGGCTCTTTCCATACCTTGGCCACCAGACTGTCCATGGCATCCGGAGTCGGCAGGCCATTCGCGCTCTGGATACGCTGCGAAGGGGCGATGTTGTTAAGCAGGCCGTACTCAGCACTTGTGATCAGCTGGCTTTCCTGCTGTTCCTTGATAACCTCGATGGACAAGCGCAACTGCTCGCCGATCTGGCTGTGGGGTGAAGAATAAAGATCTGAAATGCGCGTGTGAACATCCACGACGGTGTTCACGGCACACAACATGTATTCGCGCGGGTTTTCTTCGTAATCAACAAAGGTCTGGGGAATTTCCCGCTCGTCACGGGCGGAGCAACCGACAGCTACCCGTTCTTCATTCTTGACTCGGTTGACCCGGAGAATACCTGCCTCGACAGGCAGCCATTCAAGGCAATGGACAAGCCAGCGAGGCGAGATGCCCACCATCTGAGGAACGGTCTTGGTTGCATTGGCCAACTGGCGTGCGGCCACATCGCCGAGCGCTGTGAAATGCGTAGGTGTTTCTGACATGAAGTTATCCCGGTTTGCAAAAGGTTTTCAAGGAAAGCTAAATTTGTAATGAGATGGATTAAAACGGATTGCTCGACTAAACAATGGATAAAATATAGAAAATTATTCTATTATTTCAACAAGTTATAATACAATTGCTCTAAGTGGTGGTGTCGGAAATATTCATACTGCGGGCCAGGGGTAAATCCTTCCTCGGTCCGTTTTTCTGAAATTTCTGCAAGAATACCGACTCATTTTTCTATCAGTGAAAATGGTTGTGGCCATCGCCAGTCTTCACCAACCCAGACGGGAATTGTCTCGCTATTTTTATTGTGGCATCGCCATTCCAGATAAACTCAGTCTGATCAGATCCCGTCAACTTGCTTGCAATCATCCCAAGCGGCGATTATTTGAATGGGGAAACCAGAAAGGTGTCTGCCATGACCAATGGATCAAATCGCGTTCTCGATGAACTGGCAAAGCTCGTAACAGATGCCGCAGGTGCCGCTCAGGGCGTGCGCCGCGAAGTCGAAACTGCGTTTCGGGGCCAGGCCGAGCGCTTGCTCAATACTATGGACGTTGTTCAGCGCGAGGATTTTGAGGCAGTGCGCGAAATGGCAATCCGGGCGCGGGCGGAAAATACAGCGCTCCAAGCCCGTATTGAGGCCCTGGAGGCGCTGGTCGGCAAGAAAGATGAATCGGCCAAGCCTGCTTCAACCCGTGCGAAGAAGGCCTGAGGCCTTCTAAGTTAAGCCGCTTAGGCGATGTCGTCTTCGGCCAATCTTTCTTCGCCGTCTGCAATCGCTTCTTCTTCCGTATTATAAGGACCAACCTTTGGTCCTTCTACGCCATCGGTCGTGATGACATAATACCAGTTGCCGTCATCATTTTTTTGTACGGCTTTGACAGTTGGTTCCGCTGCATCGGACATGATGGTTCTCCTTTTTTGATTGTTCCAAAGTCTTGGAAAACTGCTTGGAGTTGTCAGGCTAGGATGGTTTGGTATCGGCTGTATGACGAAACCTTTCTCTTCTCTAATCCATTTGAGTCCGCTCGCTGGCCTGCTTACCCCGTTTTTTCCCGCCCCGGATCGCTATCCCCAAAATAAATCTTAAGTATTTATCAACAGGTGGAAATCGCCGAAAATCGTTTCCTTAGAGTCAGTTAAAGCGACCAAGTGAATCATTTTCGCAACTTCTGTCCACACCCATTCTCACCAATTGGCCAAAAGGGGACTGGCGCTGTGACTCAGCATCAATACACTGAAATTACAGCATGATTCGTTTCGACGATCATGCAGCGGTCCATAAGTTCATGGCCGCAACCCGGTTGGTGTGTTCTGCCCGCCGGTGAGTTTTAAAAAATGTTGCTGCGTTCAATGTGCATCTGCTTCGATGTGCCATGCAGCAAGCGTTTGGTGTGCTTGGTTTGGGTGCGCTGTACTCCCGCAGCGTTATACGAGATTCGATTTAGCAGGTAATGGCGATGAGCCTTCTGGAACTAGAGATTGCGCGTGACTTGCATCCAGTGGATGTGATTGAACACGTAGCCCATGCAAATGAATGGGCCTTCGAGCGCACCGGGGAAGACGAGATTGCGATTACGGTTGAGGGGAGCTGGACCGATTACCAGATATCCTTTTCCTGGATGGAAGATTTTGAAGCTTTGCACTTGGCCTGCGCCTTTGACATTGCTGTGAGTGAGCCGCGCATCAATGAGGTGATGCGTCTTCTTTCGCTGGTCAACGAGCAATTGCTTATGGGGCATTTTGACTTGTGGCGTCAGGAAGGTGCAGTGATGTACCGGCAGTCACTGCTGCTCTCAGGTGGTGCAGAGCCGACAAGCAAACAGGTTGAAGTGCTGCTATCCAGCGCTCTCGATGCATGCGAAACCTATTTCCAGGCATTTCAGTTTGTTGTTTGGTCCGGTTCAAGTGCTCGGGAATCGCTCGATAGCATTCTCTTCGAAACAGTCGGTTCGGCCTGATCCGTTTGTCGCAGTGCTATATTGCCCTGCATATAGATTTTGGTCCTACTTATAAGCCGCAATGCAGATATTATGGAATAGGAATAAGTTCTCAGCTGAGAACTTATTGGTTTTGGAGTTATAGAAATCATGACCATCAGTTTTGATGATTTCGAAAAGGTTGATATTCGCGTCGGCACAATAATCGAAGCGGAAACTTTCCCCGAAGCACGCAAGCCCGCCTTTAAATTACGTATCGATTTCGGATCGGAAATCGGCATCAAGAAGTCCTCGGCGCAAATCACCAAACGGCACACGCTGGAAGAACTCAAAGGTAAGCAGGTTGTGGCAGTGGTCAATTTCCCGCCACGTCAGATCGGGCCTTTCATGTCTGAAGTGTTGACCCTTGGGTTCCCTGATGAGGCGGGGGAAGTCGTGCTCGCTGCTGTCAGTCATAAAGTTCCCAACGGCGGCAAGCTGTTCTAGCAATGGTTTTGATTGCAGGGACCCGGCTTCAAATGGCCGAGTCCCTGCTCGTTTAAAAGGCCGTCAAATAGTCTTGGCCGCCATTTCCTTTGTAATATAGTCCGCCTGCCTTATCGCCAGGCTGACGATTGTCAGTGTCGGATTCTCTGCACCGCCCGTGGTGAACTGGCTCCCGTCGGATACGAATAAATTCTTTATGTCGTGGCTCTGACCGTGTTTGTTGACCACGCCATCCTGCGCCTTCTCGCTCATGCGGTTTGTGCCGAGATTGTGCGTTGAGGGATAAGGAGGTGTTGGAAATGCACGGGTTGCCCCAACGGCTTCATATAAGGCTGTGCCCTGCTTATAGGCATGATCGCGCATGGCAATATCGTTTGGATGATCGCTGAAGTTAACATTGGCAATCGGCATGCCATGTTTGTCTTTCTCGTCCTTGTGTAGCGTAATACGGTTGTTTTCCTGAGGCATATCCTCACCGACAATCCATAGCCCGGCCATGTTGGAATATTGATCCAAGGCAGAGGTAAACGAACGGCCCCAACCTCCCGGATCAAGAAATGCCGCCATGAATGGTAAGCCCAATGAAAGCGTTTCCATCTCATAGCCGCCAACGAACCCACGGGAAGGATCATGTCGTGCCTCGTCGCGGATAATGCCTGCCATGGTCGTACCGCGATACATATGCACCGGCTTTTCAAAAATGCCGTAAACTGAACCAGTGGTGTGGCGCATATAGTTGCGTCCAACCTGACCGGAAGAGTTTGCCATGCCGTCCTTGAACATGCTCGATTCAGAATTGAGAAGCAGGCGAGGGCTTTCTATCGAATTTCCCGCAACAGCGACAATACGGGCCTTTTGAAGCTGCTGTTTGCCGTCTTTGTCGATATAGACAACACCTGTCACCTTGCCGTTTTTGTCATGCTCAATCTTCTGAGCCATCGAATTCGGCCGGATTTCAAGTTTACCTGTGGCTTCGCCCTTGGGGATTTCCGTATAAAGCGTTGACCACTTCGCACCCCACTTGCAGCCCTGAAAGCAGAAGCCGGTCTGCTGGCACGACATGCGATCATCTCGATCGGCAGAATTGATAGCCATATTCCCGGTGTGACATTCCTTATAACCGAGTTTGTCAGCCCCGGCTTTTAAAACCTTGAAGTTGTTGTTGCCGGGCAGACCCTCAATGCCGTTGGTGCGGGTAACGCCCATCTTGTCTTCCGCCTTGGCATAATAGGGCTCAAGCTCCGCCAAGGTGATTGGCCAATCCAGAAGGTTTGCACCTTCAATTTTGCCGTAATGGGTGAGATCCTTGAACTCATGCTCCTGAAACCGGAGCGAAGCACCAGCCCAATGAACCGTTGATCCACCAACGGATTTGACGATCCATGCAGGCAAATTGGGGAAATCCTTGGCTACCCGCCAGTCGCCCGATGTTGTGCGTTTATCGACCCATGCGAGTTGTCCGAAACTGTCCCATTCATCATTGATGAAATCTTCGTACTCGTGTCTTGCGCCAGCTTCGAGAATGACGACATCAATGCCTTTTTGTGCCAACTCGTTACCCAACGTTCCGCCGCCGGCGCCTGAGCCGATTATGACGACTACGCTGTCGTCTTTAAGATCATAAGGTGCAGCCATGGTTTCCTCCCAACAGCCTGAAATACGGATGATTTTCGAGTAACCCTAGAGCCACTCTATGTCGTCGAACCCGCGCGCTATGTAGCCGCCCTTCGAATAGGATTCGCCCTCGTAGCCAAAGTACGGCCAAATATCTTTCTGGTTGTAGAGGCCGGTAACCAATCCTCCGCGAACGGTTTGGAAGAACGTGGTTTCTTCTATTCCCCGTAGAAGGGCCAGCCTGTCTTCCTCCCAACCGAGGCCGATATAACCGCCTTTTCCCGCCTTTTGATCGAGATCGGCAATACCATCTTCAATGAGCTTTTTGTGGTCTGCATCGGTGCCGGCTTTGGTGTCGTACGCCTTGATTGCGATTGCATAAAAGCGATCCGGGATCTGATCGTGCGGATAGATGTCCCGTGCCAGCTGGAGGAGTGCTGCCATTGTTTCAGGCTTCAGATTTGAGGTCTCCAAACCCCAGGCTGATTGCGGATGTATGATGGCGGTTCCGCTGATGACGAGTGCGGCGCCAAGACTAAGCGCACCACCGCGTTTCAGCAGATCGCGCCTCGATATTCCCGATCTGTCAACACTTTCCGGCAGTGCCGCTCTCCGGTTGAAGATAGTAACCATAGAATCCTCCTTTGCTTGCTATCGGCACCCTGTGGAGTGCCCTTGCTGGCTAATGACTTCGCTCAATTGGCTCACATGTAGCGACCATCCCTTTGCAACACTTCGATTTTGTAGCCGTCCGGGTCTTCGACAAAAAAGAAACGGGCGAGCATGGTGCCGTCACGCTTGAATTCAACGATGTCCCGAATTTTGAGATCGAGGGCTTTCATCCTTGAATGCTCGGCATCCAGATCATCAACGCTGAATGCCAGATGGCCGTATCCGTCGCCGAGTTCGTAAGGTGTAACTCGGCCCTTGTTAACGGTCAGCTCAAGTTCGAAGCCGCTCTCATCATTGCTGAGATAGAGCAAAGTGAAAGTCTCAAAGTCGAGGCGATCGGCTACCTCAAGTCCAAATGCTGTTTGGTAGAATGCTCTCGATACGTCCTCGTCGAGCACCCTGATCATCGAATGAATGGCTTTTGCCAAGTATCTCTCCCTAATTTGCAACTACTGCATCAAAACTTTGGTTGCAGTGTCTCGTCTTGTCAGTGATTATGATCTCGGGAGAAGAGAAGTGGTGGCAATCGGCTACCACACGCGATGTGAATAGAATATTTTTGCCAGCTATGATGCAAAGGTGGAAATTACCGCTTCAATTTCAGGCAAAACATCGCGCAGTAACATCGGGAGGTTGTTTGAATGTGTAAGGTATTTGCAGAACAGGATCCGCAAGGCTACCGGCAGATCAACCGTTCTGTGCGCATAGCAGGTCACTCTACGAGCATTCAGCTGGAGTCGACATTCTGGAAGCTGCTTGATGAAATCGCTGAAACCCAGAACATGACAACACCACGCTTTATATCGACACTGTATGACGAAGCACTACAGGCACAGGGCGAGATTCCGAACTTCGCATCAATGCTGCGCACGACATGCGCGCTTTATCTGCGCGGAGTACAAATCTGCGCAAATGCGCAGCCCGCCCCCCGCGTGCCGCTGATTGGTGAGCAGGCTGCCTGAATCGAAGTCAGGCCGGAACTTTGACGATTGCCCGCAACCCTTTTTTCGGGCTTTCTTCGAGGGTGATGTCGCCGCCATGGCTGCGCGCTATATCGAGTGCAATCGCGAGCCCTAGTCCAGTGCCGCCTGCATCCTGATTGCGGGCCTGATCGAGCCGGAAGAACGGTTTGAATACCTCATCGCGCATCTCCTTTGGAATACCAGGGCCATCGTCGTCGATTGTCAGTATCAACCAGCCATCGCGATGGTCTGCTGCGACAAAAACGTTATTGGCATAGCGGAAGGAGTTTGAAACGAGATTGGAGATCAACCGCGAAAACGCATTGGGTCGAACATGAATTTCCGGTCGTCCGCGAATGGTCGAGGTGAATCCGCGTTCCAGCAATACACCTTCCTCTTTCAGCTTGGCGAATAGACGCTCCAGATTGAAGGTGCCGGTTTCCTCGTCAGCTTCACCTCGCGCGAACGAAAGGTAGCCTTCGAGCATTGACTGCATATCGTCAATATCCTGTTCCATCGCCTCCGTATCGACCCTATTGCTCACGAGAGCCAACTGGAGCTTAAAGCGGGTCAAGATGGTTCGCAGGTCATGACTAACACCGTTGAGCATCGTCGTCCGCTGTTCGATCTGCCGTTCGATACGTTCTCGCATGACAATAAATGCTGCGCCCGCCCGCCGGACCTCTTCAGCACCCCGCGGTTTAAAGTTTGGGGGCGGTGCTTGGCCCTTGCCGAAACTGTCGGCCGCAGTTGCCAGCTGTTGGATTGGCTTTATCTGATTGCGCAGGAACAGGATGGCAATCGCCAGCAACACAAGTGCCGAACCTGCCATCCATACGAGGAATATAAGTGTGTTGGATGCATATGCCTGACTGCGCCGGGCAAAAACACGCAAAACCTTGTCTTCAAGTTGTATGCGGATCTCTACAAGGTCTGAATCACCAATTGTATCGATCCAGAAAGGCCGATTGATCTGTTTGGTGATCTCTTCGCTCAAAATGCTGTCGAGAATCGAGAAGAATGGTTTTGGGCCGGGCGCCGGTAGCGGATCGGGTGGCAGTATCGAAATATTCAAGGCCAACCGTTCGCGCGAAATACGAATCAGGTTTTCATAACCGGGGTCCTGAGGGAAGGTATCCATCAGATCGATTATACCGGAAATGTCCCTGACTACGGCCGTAGACAGACGCTGTGTTACCGTTTGCCAGTGACGCTCCATGAACACAAATGCAATCAGCGATTGCAGTAAAACCATTGGCGCGATGATAATGATCAACGAGCGCGCATAGAGCCGTTTGGGCATCCAGCGGGCAAGCCATCGTGTCAGCTTCCGCCAAGGGCCAAGCAATGTGCTCCGTTTGCGCCGCCAATGGCGTTTTTTCACGGCCAATGCGCGATTTGCGGCGTCCGGAGTTGCCATTACATTAATATCCGCTTGCGCTTTCTGCTTTGTGTGTTTGCTATTCCACACTCAATTTATAGCCAACGCCGCGCACTGTCTGCAACCAAACGGGATTGGCTGGATCATTCTCTATCTTGCGGCGCAGGCGATTTATTTGAACGTCAATAGTTCGTTCGCCCACGTCGCCCTCGGTTCCCGTCAATTCGTGACGCGGAACAGTTTCGCCGGCCCGGGCGGCAAAAATAGCCATAATGTCCTGTTCACGATCAGTGAGGCGGATCAAGTCTCCCGAGCGTTTCAATTCACGTTTGGCGATGACGAAGGTGTAAGGTCCAAAAACAATCTGTTCTATTTTTGCCTGCGTAGCAGGGGCACCACGCCGCAAAATATTATTGATGCGCAGTATGAGTTCGCGCGGATCGAATGGCTTTGGCAGGTAATCGTCTGCGCCTGCCTCAAGACCCGTAATGCGGCTGTCCGTTTCCGAAAGGGCGGTCAGCATCAGAATTGGTACGTTCTTTTCCTCCCGGAGCGATTGAGTCAAGGCAATTCCACTCTCGCCCGGCATCATGACATCGAGAATGAGCAGGTCATAATCTATGCCTGCAAGCTTCCTTCGAGCCTCATCGGCATTGGCTGCCACCGTAATACGAAAGCCGCTGCCCGTTAGATATTGGGACAGTAGATTTCGAATTCTGGTGTCGTCATCAACGATCAGCAAATGTGGAGCATCATCCGATAGCGCGAGGTCGCTACCAACCGGTGCTGTTTCTGTTTCCTGTGCCATGTATCCCCTCTCAACCAAGTGGAACTCTATATCTACCCTTACTTCGGCAGGCTGTCGATCTGTTGCCACTGCGCGGGATTTACCATTGCCCTGAGAAAACGTTCAATCACCGTCCGGTCGCTCAGATCGAGCTGTTCCAATGCATTGGCAATGCGGCGTGATTGCGGTGCTGCCAGTTCGAGCGCCAACCGGCGGCCTTGACGTGTCGGATAGAGTTCGCGTTGCCGGCGATCTCGTGGGCCCTGAATCTGCACGATATGATCCGTATCGATGAGTTGCTTGAGAACGCGGGCCAGACTTTGCTTGGTGATCTTCAGAACCTCCAGCAATTCGGCAACGGTCATGCCGGGCTTTCGATTGACGAAATAAAGAACGCGATGATGCGCACGTCCAAATTCAAGCTTTTCCAGTATCATATCCGGGTCGGCGGTGAAGTCGCGATAGGCGAAGAAAAACAGCTCGATAATGTCGAGTTCTTTTGCGTCTTTCTCCGTCAGGGCTGTCTCGATATGCCTATCTGGTGTATAAGATTTCATGCAGGGTCCCCGGTCTTGTAAAAGATTATGTCAGTGTTGTTGACTTAATTTTAGACTGCTGATAATTTTTGGCAAGCTGTTGGCCTGCATTTTGAATTAATCGAAAAGCCAATACGTGTTTCCGGGATATTTTCCTCAATTGAAACGCCTATTGGTGCTTACGGGCAATGGTACACCAATTGGACATCGGGACCAGTTGGCAGAAGATAAAACCCGCAAAAACATCAGGATAAGGCCTGGAGGAAAACATGGCATCCGCTCCATTCGATCAGCTTGAAGGTTACATCTGGATGAACGGCGAATTTGTTCGCTGGGCAGATGCAAAGGTTCATGTGCTTACGCATGGTCTCCACTATGCAAGCTCTGTATTCGAAGGGGAGCGTGCGTATGGCGGCGAGATTTTCAAGCTTAACGAACATACGGAACGCCTGCACGAGTCTGCCCGCATCCTTGGTTTTACGATTCCTTATTCGGTTGAAGAACTTAACGACGCTTGCCGCAAGCTTTTGGCAAAGCAGGGCTTTCAGGATGCTTATGTCCGCCCTGTTGCCTGGCGCGGAAGTGAATCGATGGGTGTTTCAGCGCAGGCAAATAAGATCAATGTCGCAATCGCGATCTGGCAATGGCCAAGCTATTTCGACCCTGCACAAAAGCTGAAGGGTATCCGGCTCGATATGGCTGAGTATCGTCGTCCCGATCCCAAGACAGCTCCTTCAAAGTCGAAAGCGGCCGGTCTTTACATGATCTGTACAATCTCGAAGCATGCGGCTGAAGCCAAAGGCTATGCGGATGCTCTGATGCTGGACTGGCGCGGACAGGTGGCGGAGGCAACAGGCGCCAATGTATTCTTCGTCAAGGACGGTGTTATTCATACGCCAAAACCCGATTGCTTTCTGGACGGCATTACGCGCCGCACGGTTATCGACCTTGCCAAGCGTCGCGGCTACGAAGTAGTAGAGCGAGCAATTATGCCGGAAGAACTGGCAGATTTTGAACAGTGCTTCCTGACAGGAACAGCTGCTGAAGTTACGCCTGTCTCAGAGATCGGTTCATACAAATTCACAGTGGGCGAAATCGCTATTAACTTGATGAATGATTATGCTGCGGAAGTAACGCCGAAGAAAGCCGCTGCAGAATAATCACGATCATCGATCAATATTACAAGCCTGATACAACTCTATAGGTGTATCAGGCTGTTTGACATTGCCTAAAACTTAGTCATCATGATGTATGTCAGGCATGAGTCTGACGTTGAAACGTTGACGGGGTGTCCACTATGGAAGCGCTTCTTCCTATCATTATCCAACTTATCTCGGGTGGTGTCGGCGGCAATATTGTCGGCGGTCTCCTTAAAAATCTCAGCCTTGGCACTACCGGCAATACTGTCGCAGGTGGTGTTGGCGGATTGATAGGTGGTTATCTTACACAATATCTTGGTGCGGGTGGCGCAGCAGTCGTTGCAGATGCAGTCGCATCTTCCGGGCTGGATATTGGCGCTATTATCAGTCAGATTGCTGGTGGCGGTATTGGCGGCATTATTTTGACCGCAATAGCCGGTGCAATAAAGAACTCATTGGCAAAAACCTGATCACTGCTAGACGAAGATTTGTTGGGGCGGTCCTTTAGACCGCCCTTTTCATTTGCACCCTTATTACATTAGGCTCATTGCCAGCTCGACCGAGACAAAGCAGGACAGGATTAAGATTTATGGGACAATTGCAGGCCGGTATTATCCCCGTTACGGCCTTTCAACAGAACTGTACTATTCTCTTCGACAGTGACGACAAGCGAGGTGTGCTCATTGATCCGGGCGGGGACAATGATCAGGTGCTTCATGCCATTCAGTCTAATGGAATCGTGATTGAGGCAATCTGGTTGACCCATGGTCATATTGATCATGCTGCAGGTGCGATGGACATGAAAGAGTCACTGGCTGTCGATATTATCGGGCCGCATGAGGGTGACCGCTTTCTTTTGGATAGTTTGGAGGAAAAGGCTCTTCAGTATAGGATTTCGGGAAATGTACGTAATTGCACCCCGGACCGCTGGTTGACTGATGGAGAAACTGTCTCGTTCGGAAACCATATATTTGAAGTTTTGCATTGTCCGGGCCACGCTCCCGGGCATGTTGTCTATTATAACAAGGCGGCAAAATTTGCACATGTCGGCGATGTGCTTTTTAACGGCTCGGTCGGGCGAACCGATTTGCCGGGTGGTGACCACGCGGCGCTAATAAATTCGATTAAAACGAAACTTCTGCCTCTTGGGGACGATATCGGCTTTATTTGCGGTCATGGGCCAGGCGGCAGATTTGGCGAAGAGCGTAGGACCAATCCGTTCTTGAACGAATAATGAAAAACCGCCGGATTTACCGGCGGTTTTTGAATAATCAGTTGGCGTTGCAGAAATAATCCCGGCCGTCATAGCCGCGGAATGTTCCTGTTTCCGGATTGAATGACCGGTAACGGTCGGCGCAATAGCGATACCAATCACGGGTCCAAGGTTGTGCTGAACCGTAATAGCGTGGTGCTTCAACCTGGCGGTAAGCGCGAACTGGTGCGCGATAGGCGGGGCGGTCATCATAGTCGCGGTAGATAACTTCCGGTTCGCGCGGCTGCGAGAGAGCGCCTCCAATCAATGCGCCGGCTGCAAGGCCAATTGCGCCAGCGGCAAGTGCATCACCACCACCCCGATGATGATGGCGATAGCCACGGTCATGGTGGCGCCAACGATGATCAGCCGATGCCGATGACAGCGGTGCTATAACAGTCGCCGCTACAGCTGTAGCAAGAATGGCAATTTTCATACCTTTATTCATTTGTGCCTCCTTGAAGCATCTTGGCGAGTTTTCTACGCCGCTGGATTATTTTGAGCTGTGATCCAACCGGACCGCCAGCCATAACACTGTTTTAATCGTCTCAGAATGAATGCAGGCTGAACGATGGGCGAGACTATTTGTTCCTTGCTGATCCAGTCAAACATTGTTCCAGAGCGGGAACAGGACACATGATTTCAGCAATTCCAAGGCGCAAAACCAAGCACCAACTGACCTGGGCAGCAGGTCGTAATCTATCAAAAATGAAACCCCCAAGGCAAAAGGGGATTTCAGCTGGTCAAACGCAAACAACCTCTGCTCAGTCGCGTCCCTCTGACGTGGCTCTTAAACTGGCAGAATGATCGCAGAACTTATTCTGTGATCGAAATATTTACGGCCTTCGGACCCTTGCCACGGCGATCTGGTTCTGTGTCGAAGGAAACCTTCTGATTGTCTGCAAGATCTGTAAGTCCGGATGCCTGCACTGCAGAGATGTGAACGAAGATATCTGCTGCTCCGTCATCCGGCTTGATAAAGCCAAAACCTTTTTCGCTGTTGAAGAATTTGACCGTACCGGTCTGTGCCATGCTCAGTTCCTTTTTAAATTACCGCGTTCCCCTCCGGGCTTGCGGGATTGGTAGTATGCCGTCTTCTGTACTTACATCCGACGGAGGTCATGCAGGCAATTCTCGAATTCAGGAAAGGAGCCGATCATTGCCGGGATTACTCCCGACCCGGTATTCTTGCGGTTCCGGCGCGCCGTTCTTCCAGTCTTCCAGTGTTCATAGATGCCCGAACGCTTTGAGACTGCTAGAATAAGTCTTTTTTGGCAAGCAAAAGTTTTTCTACCACTTGGATGAACAGGTAGAAATGCATTGCTGATATGAGCAGAGCATGTAGAAAATACGCCGTTATATGTATGTCGCAAACCTATGCATGCTGCACGAAAAACTAGTGTTAACGATTACGCTTAACGATGCAGGCCCCACCAGCACTTCGTAGTTGTGTGCAGATTTGATTGGCTTCTGCACGGCTGTCAGCGCCGATGCGGACCGCGTAAATTCCTCGTCGACCCATTGCCGAACGATTGCGGCTGATAACGGGTTCATGCTGGTCCAGAACAGCGGGAAAGCTTCGCTTCAGGCGCTGCAATTGGCGTACGGCTGCTGATTGCCGGAAATTGCCGGCGATCTGGATACCCCACGGTTTTGGCTTGATCTGAGCCATCGATACAGTTGCGAACCGTACAATAGGAAGCTGGCGGCAAGCAGCATCAAAACTAAGCTTACTGTTAAGAGGGCGGTTCTTGATCTCTGCGCCGCTCGCAAAGTCATCTGCCGAGATGCCGGTTATATCGAGCACATATTCTTCGGTCTCCAAGGGAAGAAAGCCACCATTGGACATCCATCGGGAGACCCGCGTAGGCCCGGCATTATATGCTGCGGCTGCCAGCCCCCAATTACCAAATGCTTTTTGTAGATCTTTCAGCAATTTGGCTGAGGCTGGTAGTGCCTGAGAGAAATCATAAGGATCGGCAAGGCTTCGCTCTCTGGCGGTTCCGGGCATGAACTGTGCGATACCTTGCGCTCCGACCGGGCTCGTAGCAGCGACATCAAACCGGCTCTCCTTCCAGATCAGTCTGGCAAAGAAGTCACGTGGAACACCATATCCATCAGCGTTCGTCGCAATTGCAGCGCATATTTGGGTAACGCTTGGTGTAGGCGGTGCAACCGGAACGGATACGGACGGATTGTCTGCAGCCAAAGTGTTGAATGAGGCCAAAAGACAAGTTGCCGTAAGCATGGCGATAGATTTGTACCAGGTCACAGTAGCCTTTCGGTCGAGAGAACAGTATTTGGCATTAAGCACGCCTTTATTTCTGATAAAAGAGAGGTGTCGACGATTCCCATGAGTCAGGCGACATACAACGACCAAATGTGAAGAGTAATGCCCATGCCGCTTCCCATCACAACTATAGGTTTTGATGCAGACGATACGCTCTGGCAGAATGAGCAGTTTTTCAGATCATCCGAAAAGCATTTCTCCAGTCTGTTAGCGCCCCATACTGATATTGCCGATCTGACTGAGCGGCTGCTCGAGGTGGAGAAACGCAATCTGGATTCTTACGGATTTGGCATTAAGGGGTTTACTCTTTCATTGATCGAGACAGCTGTGGAAGTAACAAATGGGAAGGTGCCTGCGACTGTTATCGCTGAGATTCTTGATGCGGGGCGTGAAATGCTCCGTCATCCGGTGGAGACACTGCCTCATGTCACGGAAACACTGGAGCAACTGACGGACCACTACAAGCTGGTGCTCGTGACCAAAGGTGACCTTTTCGATCAGGAGCGTAAGCTGGCTCAATCAGGCCTTGGCGAGTTCTTTGATGCGATTGAAATCGTCAGCACCAAAGACAGAAACACATATGACCGTATTTTCAGCCGGCACGGTGATGGCGCCGATAGGGCGTTGATGATCGGAAACTCACTGAAATCGGACGTTGTGCCTGCGATCGAAGCGGGTGCATGGGGCATATTCGTGCCTCACGAGCTTACTTGGGTGCTTGAGCATGTAGAAGCGCCAGTGGAGAATCCGAGATTCCGTCAGATTGAACATCTCGGGCAACTTGCTCCGCTTCTTGCTGAGATTGGCTCTATATAAACAAGATTTGCTCTAGTTATTCAGCTGCGTATTGTTCCTGTATTGGCTCGTCGGGTCCATTTGGATCGCCAGCTAAGGTTTCGCAACCCAAGTCGGGAAATGCCACAACACGATTGCCGGTGAAGTCTGTACGCACCACGACCAAGCCTTGCTCTTCGAAATAGGTAAGCAAGCGCCGTGCGCGCCTCGTCGAATGTGTCCCATAAGCCCGTGCTATTGTTGCATCTGAGGGGCACGGGCTTGCCGTAACAGCCGCTTGTGCCACGATAAAGAAAACGCCTTGAACGTCATCCGGCAGGCTTTTTGAAAGCTCCAGTGCCTGCTGCCATGGCTCTCCCTGTGCTGTTTCACCATCAATTCCAGCCCGTGCCACAGCAAGCCTGCGGCGAAACGCGGGAAGCGAAAGTTGATCTCCCGGAACCCGGCGTATCCGGCAGCGAACAAGAAAATCCTGATAAAGTACTGCATCAGTGCGAAAGGAAGCATCTGGGTCGTTCAGCATTTCATGCATGACTGCATCAATCAGGCTGTTGCGTTCTGCCTCATCAATTTCAGGGAATAATGTTGGTGCAGGCGATTCCGCCTGTGCCATTGCCTTGGCTTGCGTCAATTGATTGAGAATATCCGCTGTCGGGGTAGGGGCAGGCGGTGCGGGCGCTTTGCGCACGACCGTGCGCCTTTCTTCCGGAGCTGGTGTGAAGATAAGATCACGCGCATCGTCCCCCCGCTGTGGAAGTGGCGTAAGCTTTGGGCTGGAAGAACGTGCTGATGTTTCGACAGCTCCAATTGTAACGGGAAGGGGGCGGCGGGACAGGGCGGGTCCAAGAGCCACAAAGTGCCCGCGGGCAAGATCGCGGAACTGCTCTGCCTGACGGCGTTCCATACCCAGCAAGTCTGCCGCACGCGCCATGTCAATATCCAGAAATGTACGGCCCATCAGAAAGTTCGAAGCTTCTGCCGCAACGTTCTTTGCAAGCTTCGCCAGTCGCTGCGTTGCGATCACTCCGGCAAGACCGCGTTTACGTCCCCGGCACATGAGATTGGTCATTGCGCCGAGAGAGAGCTTGCGGGCCTCGTCCGAAACCTCGCCAGCAACAGCGGGTGCAAAGAGCTGCGCTTCATCCACGACGACCAGCATCGGATACCAATAGTCCCGTTCAGCATCGAATAAGCCACCGAGAAACGCCGCGGCGCATCGCATCTGCTGTTCTACGTCAAGACCTTCAAGATCGAGCACCACTGACACGCGGTGTTGCCGGATACGGGCGGCGATGCGTGTCAGTTCGTTTTCCGTACGCGCACCGTCGACCACCACATGACCGTACTTGTCGGCAAGCGTGACGAAATCGCCCTCGGGATCGATAACGCACTGCTGCACCCATTGCGCGCTTTGTTCTAGAAGGCGACGCAGAAGGTGTGATTTTCCTGAACCGGAATTGCCTTGGACGAGCAGGCGCGTTGCCAAAAGCTCTTCCAGGTCGAGCATGGCTTTTGCACCTGCTGGCGCCGCTCCCATGTCGATATCGACCTTCATTACTTCTCCAGACATGACGTGATTCCGCGCGCTAAATTCCGCGCGCGGTTTGTCTAGCATCCCTTTAGGCCAGATGCTTGAGTCTTCTGATATTTTCCGGAACTAACCCACAGCTGGTTTGACGTTTTCCTGAAAAACTGCGCCGAATTCTTTCATCCGATCAACGATATAATCAGCATTCATCAGGGAATCCGGCAAGTAAAGTCCGGCCTTTACAGGCTCGCCGCCATGCAGCCCGAGAAGACGTTCAACGCCGAGTGCTACATGCAGGGCTGTGAGAGGAGCCTGTCCCTTCGGATGCACAATGTCGATCCGCGTTGCGACATGCTCTCCGGTGGTCAATTCACCATTTATCTCAATGGCGATCTCGGTTGAAAAATGGTCTCCGCGTCTGCGGCTGGCCGATGTGCCATACACAAGGCCAACGCGGATGGACTTGGCATTTGTGGCAGTCGATAGGCCGAGAACATCTAGTGGCGAATAGGGCGTGGATTCTACTGTCGTTCCGTCAATGTCGACAAATGCCCGCTTGGCATCATCACCCTTTACCCATTGCCAGCGTCCATCCACGAGGAGCAGTGGGTTGGGTGCCGACTCTGTAAGCCGCTCGTAGTCTGCAAGAGCCGCTGGTCCGCCCATATCTTCTTCGTCAAGCACGACTGTGATTGAGATGTCATCAATGGTTTTAAACTTGCGTGCGGCTTGCAGAGCCGGAAATGTTGCAGCGCCCGCAAGCCAATTACTCGCCATCAATATTGGCGCTGCATTAGGCTTGCTGATGGCCAATGCCATTTCTGGCCCCACTTCGAAAACGCCACTCGACACGCTGAGGTAGGGCAGGCCGTGTGTCTGTGCATATTTCATACTGTTAAGGGTCGCGTCTTTTACAAAGACAACAATTGCGCTGTAGTTGGTATTGGCACTTTGTCCCAGATCATCGCGTTCCAAGTCAATTTTGACGGCTTGTGCATGACCAACCTCATCGGCGACGCTTTGCGCCTTGGCAAAGTCGCGGCCGCCGATTGCTATCGGCAGATCTGGATATAGTCTGCGCAGTATTTGTGCTGCTTTTGCACCTACGATTCCTGATCCACCAAGGATCAGTACTGGATCGGTGTTGGATAGTGACATGGCCTCGACTCCTGCTTTAAACTGGACAATGGTGAAACGCTGACTGGGATTTCGTTTCCCGATAATTCATGTTACTATTAGTAAGTTACTTATAGTAACATTGCAAGATGCCGGACATTATTTATTGCTGCTTGTCGAATTAGGATTGAATGCGAATGGGACTAGCTGCTGCTAAAAAGATGCCAAAAGTGCAACGCCGAGAGCAGTTGTTATCGATCGCTCTCGATATCGTTCGAAACGAAGGCACAGATGCGTTGACCCTCGGCTACGTCGCTGAAAAGGCGGGTGTGAGTAAGCCGATTGCCTATGAGCACTTCGGGACACGTAGCGGGTTGCTTATTGCTCTATTCGAGCAACTTGACCAGCAGCAGATCGATGAGCTTACCGCTGCGATTGCAGAAGCGCCCAAGCGGCTGGACGATGTCGCTCGTGTGGTCAGCAAGGCTTACATGGCTTGCTATCAAACTATCGGGGCAGAATGGTCGGCCATTTCTGCGGCTCTCAGGGGCGACGAGGTTATGGACGAAATCCAATGCAGCCTTATCGACAGCTATGTTGATCTCTATTGTTCCATTCTTGCGCCATATACAGAAATTGCCGCGGATGAGCTTCGTTCGCGCTGCATCGGAATTATTGGCGCGGCGGAGGCAATTTCACGCGAGATGATACGCGATAAGCTTGAAGAAAAAGCGGCTGCAGCGGTGCTGCAGTCGCTCATCGTCACATGGCTGTCCAAATAGACCCGGCCGTTAGTTAACCGGGACCGTTTCCAGCACCGGGTTCGGTTTGCCATGCTTGCTTAACGTCAGCACCAGTAGAGCTGCAATCAGACACAGGATGCCCGCCACGAAGAATGCCGGCATATAAGTTTCGTATTCGGTACGTACGAACCCGCCGCCATAGGCTGCCGAAGCTGCGCCCAGTTGATGACCTGCAAAGACCCACCCGAAGATCAATCCAGCTCTTTCGCGGCCAAAGCGATCTGTTGCCAATTTTACGGTTGGGGGCACAGTGGCGATCCAGTCAAGACCGTAGAACATGGCAAAAAGAGACAGGCCATAGAAGGAAAAATTGGAGTAGGGCAGGTACAGGAGTGAGAGGCCGCGCAGGCCATAATACCAGAAAAGCAGCCAGCGATTATCTACACGATCAGAGAGCCAGCCCGAGCCTATTGTTCCAAAGAAATCAAAAAAGCCCATCATTGCTAGGACGCTGGCTGCCATAACGGGAACCATGCCGAAATCACCGCACATTGCAACAAAGTGAGTTCCCACAAGGCCGTTGGTGCTGGCTCCGCATACAAAGAAAGTGGCAAACAGCACCCAGAATGTACTGCTTTTTGATGCGTCTTTTAGAGCAATCAAAGGCATGGTGATAAGGGTAATCAGTCCGCCTGTAACCGGAGGTGTGGTGACGACTTCTTTATCTCCGTAAGCTGGCAAGCCGACATCGGCAGGTCGGTCGCGCATCAGAAAGAATACGGCAATCACTGCGATGATCAGCAACGCGCAGATCAGCATGATCGCTGTGCGCCAACCGTAATTCTCGCTAAGCGATGCCATAAGCGGCATGAACGCAAGCTGGCCTGTGGCAGAACTGGCAGTCAGCATACCCAAGGCGAGACCGCGGCGCTCGGTGAACCAGCGGGCCGCAACAGTCGCACCCAGAACCATTGCTGTAAGACCTGTTCCGAAGCCAACAACTACGCCCCATAGAAGGATGAGCTGCCAGATTTCTGTCATCGCCAGCGATGCAAAGAGGCCGCCAGTGATAAGCACGAGAGCAACGCAGACAACTTTCCTGACACCGAAATAGTTCATGAAAGCGGCCGCAAATGGTCCCATCAAACCGAAGAGCAAGAGGCGAATGGAGAATGCCATCGCAATCTCTTTGGTCTCCCAGCCGAACTCTTTTTCGAGCGGGACGATCAATACGCCCGGAGCGCCCACGGCAGCGGCGGTTACAAGCATGGTGAGGAATGTGACGGCAACGACTACCCAGCCGTAATGAAAGTTGCGCTTTGCCAAAGCAGCTGCGAGCGGATTGGAAATCATATCGGGTCTTTCAATAACGGCCGCTAACAGCCATGAAATTTAAATGATGGTCATCATGTTTGACTATTCATGACGATCGTCATATATTTTGTCAATAGTTGTTTTGAAGGGGACCGCACAATGCGTGTCAGCAAAGATCAGGCAGCGGAAAACCGCGCCCGCATCATAGAAGTAGCAAGTCAGCAGTTCCGGCAGAAGGGTTTTGACGGGATTGGTGTTGCGGATTTAATGAAGAACGCCGGACTGACTCATGGCGGGTTTTATGGGCATTTCGCATCCAAGGACGATCTGATTGCAGTTTCATGCGATGAGGCAATGAAACGCTCTGCCGAAAAATGGTCGGAGCTGGCTGAACAGGGCCCGGAAGAAGCGCTTACCGCGATTGTATCGTCTTATCTTGCCAAGAGCCATTCCGGCGGATTGGCCAATAGCTGCACCATGGCGATGCTGGCACCTGACATTGCCCGGCACGGCGGCGAAGTTCAGACGAATTTTACCGATGGCACAAAGAAGCTACTCGAGATTCTTGCAAGTGTGACTTCGGGTTATACAGATGCGGACAAGCGCGAAAAGGCCATCGCGACAATGGCGGGACTGGTCGGTGCGGTGGTCCTTTCCCGCGCTGTCGACGACCCCGCCTTTGCCGATGAAATATTAAGCGCAGGTCGTAAACTTTTCGGGCCTGAGGAAGGCAGCGATCAGTGATCCTTGACTATCGTCCCGGTCGTCCGGTTTTACCCGGGCGTCGCTTCTTGCGGGCATCGCTGGCATCCTCGTAGGAACCCGCTCCTGTACGTTCGCGGCGAATGATCGTCTGATCGTTGCGATTCGTACCGGTAAACGCTGGCTTTTCAGGAACATTGCCAATGACCGGCTTTTCGGTGCGACCAACCGTCATTTCATCCAGTGAATTCTTGCGGAAAACCCCAGGCCCAAGCGGGCGGGTTGTGTCGCCACCCATCTCGTCCAGATGCGGTTTACGGAATAGCGCTGAGTTGGCATCGTTCTCATCGGTTACAACCCGATGAACGGCTCGTCCTGCATTGTGCCTGCCCTTGGTGCGCCCAGTAACAGGGCTTTCCATTTCGACTTCGCGAGCCATGGGATCGTCTGAAACAGCGAGTTCCATTTCGCGCAAACGCTTGATCTCGTCGCGTAAGCGGGCGGCCACTTCGAAATCGAGATCGTCGGCTGCATCACGCATCTTTTTCATCAGATGCTCAAGGTGGGCTTTGAGATTATTGCCCATCATCGCACCTTCTTCGGCAAAGCCGGAGATGTCCGCACGAACATGGTCGCGTTCATAAACGCTGTTGAGAATATCGCCGATGTTCTTCTTGATGCTGGCAGGGGTTATGCCATGCTCGGTGTTATAAGCTTCCTGTTTTTCGCGGCGGCGATTGGTTTCCGCCATCGCCCGCTCCATCGAGCCTGTAACGTGGTCAGCATAAAGCACGACTTTGCCGTCTACGTTACGCGCTGCACGTCCAATCGTCTGGATCAGTGAAGTCTCCGAACGCAGAAACCCTTCCTTGTCCGCGTCGAGAATGGCGACGAACCCGCATTCAGGAATATCGAGCCCCTCGCGCAGCAGATTGATACCTACCAGCACGTCGAATGCTCCGAGGCGCAAGTCGCGCAAGATTTCGATGCGCTCCAGCGTATCAATGTCGGAGTGCATGTACCTTACGCGAATGCCCTGTTCGTGCAGGTATTCGGTCAAATCCTCCGCCATGCGCTTTGTCAGAACTGTCACGAGCGTGCGGTAGCCCTTGGCGGACGTCTCGCGGATTTCGCCAAGTACGTCATCCACCTGCGATTTTGCCGGGCGAACTTCCACGGGCGGATCAATGAGACCGGTCGGGCGAATGACCTGTTCGGCGAACACGCCTCCAGATTCTTCCATCTCCCATTTGCTGGGGGTGGCGGATACCGCAACGGTCAGCGGGCGCATTGCATCCCATTCCTCAAACCGCAAAGGACGATTATCCATGCAGGAGGGCAGTCGGAAGCCATATTCGGCCAAAGTGGCCTTGCGGCGGAAGTCGCCTTTGTACATCGCGCCGATCTGCGGAACAGTAACGTGGCTCTCATCAATGAAGACAAGCGCATTATCAGGAATATATTCAAACAGCGTGGGCGGCGGCTCGCCCGGTTGACGACCCGTGAGGTATCGAGAATAGTTTTCGATGCCAGCACATGATCCTGTTGCTTCAAGCATTTCAATATCGAAAGTGCAGCGTTGCTCCAACCGTTGCGCTTCGAGCAAGCGTCCGGCAGCATTCAATTCCACAAGGCGGTGTTTCAACTCTTCCTTGATCGACTTGATCGCCTGATTGAGTGTTGGACGTGGCGTTACATAGTGCGAATTCGCGTAAATCTTGACCGAACGCAAATCGCCGGTTTTCTGGCCGGTCAGAGGGTCAAATTCCGTGATCGTTTCGATTTCATCTCCGAACATCGAAATGCGCCAGGCGCGATCTTCCAAGTGAGCGGGGAAAAGTTCAATCGTGTCACCGCGTACTCGGAACGAGCCACGTGTAAAATCCATGTCGCGGCGTTTGTACTGTTGCGCAACGAGATCGGCCAACAAGGCGCGTTGGTCCAAACGGTCACCGATCTTCATTTCGAAGGTCATGGCGGTATAGGTTTCCACCGAACCAATACCGTAAATACAGGATACAGAGGCGACGATTATGACATCATCACGCTCAAGCAGCGACCGGGTTGCCGAGTGGCGCATACGATCAATCTGTTCGTTGATCGAGGATTCTTTTTCGATATACGTGTCTGAGCGCGGCACATAGGCTTCGGGCTGATAGTAATCGTAATAGGAAACGAAATATTCGACGGCATTGTTCGGGAAGAAGGATTTGAACTCGCCGTAAAGCTGTGCTGCCAGTGTCTTGTTCGGTGCCAGAATAAGGGCAGGGCGCTGAGTTTCCTCAATGACCTTCGCCATGGTGAAGGTCTTGCCAGAGCCCGTTACACCTAAAAGCACTTGCGTTTTATCGTGGTCACTCACGCCAGATACAAGATCACGGATGGCTGTTGGCTGGTCACCCGATGGGACAAACTCGGTTTCCATCTGAATGGCGATGCCACCTTCGGATTTATCCGGGCGTGTTGGCCTATGTGGCTGCCAGGCTGCACCGTTCTTGAATAATGGATTACCGCTCTCGATCAGCGCCGAAAGCGCAGCAACCGTTGCAGTTGCACCTCCCGGAGCAATGCTTGATGCGTCTTCAAGATTAATATCAAGTCCTGCAACCGGATTAAGGCCCGCCGCAGCACGAGTTTTGGGGTCCGACGAGCCGCCAATCGACGTGCCGCGTGACGTTCTCGATGCGTTTGATTTGTCAGCTGACGTCTTTTTAGCCTTGGCAATTTTCGGGTGTGGCTTTTGGGTTTCTTGGGTGATCTGCGCAGCCCAGTCACCGATAGAGCCAGTCAGCGGTGTGCCTTCCAGTTCAGGTTGGGGCGCTTCGCCGAAACCGTCGACGGTATATTTGTCAGGTGATTTTGCCATAGGTCCAATATGGTGAGAGTCTGAACAAATGGGAAGAGGCTTGGTCTCAAAAGTGCCATCGCTTGATCGGCTACTGACACAAGGCTGTCAGTAGCCGCGTCAGGATGAATAGCGACTTAGTCCTCCTCACGGCACGAAAATGTGCTTGCGATGGTAGCGAAGGAAATCAGGGTGTGGATAGTCTATTTCATTCTTGGGTAGTTGTATTTTGCCTGTTGCGTTTATCAACCCATCGATTTTTGGATCTTGGTATAAGGATGATCTGATAATTCGATAGTCAAAACCAATTGAAATAAGGCCCTTGTCAAAAAGCCAGTGCAAAGTTCGCACCAATGTTATTCCGTTTTGCACAGAGTCTGGTCCCGAGTCCTTGACCGGCTTGATATGAGCACATTCGATCTCATAGCTGCCGTCCAGTGCGCACAAACGAATCCCGCTCATGGTGCATTTCCATCCATATGCCTCACCCACGGCTTTGCTGAATGTGCGGTCGCGGAGCGCACGGGATGTTACGAAACGACTTCTCAAGAATGGTTCAGGCTGGTCTTCCTGAAAGCCGGCATATGGAAGCACGTGGACTTCGGGCGGTGTTTCTGTCTGATGCTGGTCGAAAGCCGCTTCCAGAATTGCGTTGTACTCTTCAAGAGAAAGAACCCGAACCCGTTGTTGATTGGCATGTTTATTCAGACTGCCATCCGATTCCTGCATGTTTCGTTCATAGTAAAACTTGCTGATTGCCAAAGGAGCGGTGACACTGAAGGGTACGCTTGGAAATTCAAAAAACTCGGCCAATCTGGCGGTGGTGTAGCCAGGTCTGCCCTCGGTTGGGTGAATTGAGATGACGCGGGCAGTCGCGAAATATCCTGCGGCTTTACCTCCGGGTTCGCCTGCACGCTTAGCGGGTCGGTAATAAACAATCCAATCATTCAACACACTGTTGACGAGAGTTAAATATTTGTTTTCAAAGTAGAAAGTATCATGAATTGAATTTATATTTTCGTCACTTGATTTAATCTGGAACACTGCGGGCATGCGTCGTGAATTCACATCTTGAAACGTTGATTTATTTCAAGATGACCATCTCGGGCTTGAAGCGAAAGATATCCAAAATTGCACTTTGTGCATTTACAATCTGGGGTGGTCTAAATCATCAGCCGTAGCGGATCTTCAAGCCGAGAATGGTCAGGATCAGTAGCAGTGTCATCCCGTTTGCTGCCATGACGGGCCAAGAAGCAATCATGATGCCATAGCACAGCCATAGAAATACGCCGAGCGCCAAGCTTATGTTTGTTACGAGAGAAATGCTGGCCGTGTCTCTATACTTTACAATTTTTATGATCTGGGGAATCCATCCCATGGTGGTGATAACGGCAGCAAGGCTGCCAATGAGTTCAATGTGAAGCGGCACGGCGCGTTACTTTCAAAAGAATTTACTGCAATTGATATATGAGAGGATTCACGCTGAAAATATAGCGGAATCGTGGCGTTTCGAGAGAACGCGATAATATTTTCTAGTGTTACTGAACAACGCCTAAAAGTCGGCCCGGCAGGTATATCACCAGTGACGCTGCGCCGGTGATTACAGACGTGCCGTCAGCCAGTACGGCTTGCCCAGCGGATCGCTCATCACCCGCCAAAACCCGTTCCGAAAGCTGCCCGCTGCGCGCCATATTCATTAGCGTAGGCGAGCTGGCGAAAACACCATGTGCACCGCCATCAAGATCAGACGCATCGAGGACAACAATTCCCAATTTCTGCAGAACAGGGATACTGGAGCCATCGCCGACACGCGGGTGCCCGCCGACAATTCGTCCGGATACATTCAATGCCCGATCGGCGCGGGAAACCAGCACTGTAAAGGGACGCGGCAATTGTCCGATGTCAGCAACCTGAGCCTGGAACACATCGATATCAATATCAGGAGCAGCGAGCATGACGCCGGACATGCGACGGAAAACGTCGCTGTGACCATTTTCGGCAAGGTCTTTCAAGGCTTCCATGACCACGAATGATCCCATGGAATGGCCGACCAACAGAATCTTGCTGGCTTTGGTTTTCGCCGCCAGCCGTAACGTTTCTGCCAACCCGTCGCGTCCGAAAGTGGCGCTGTCACGGTCATAGACGTAAAGCCCGAGCGAACCGGCGGAGGGCCAGGAATAATGAAGTGTGACGGCAGGAATGCCAAAGTCATAGCTCATCTGAGCGGCGCGGAAAACGCTGTCCGCGAAGTTGTTATTATAACCATGCACGAAGATAAAAAGTTCACGCTGATTTGCAGGACGTTTTGCCAGTTCGGCATTGATCTTCTCAACGAATATCTGCCCGCTATCGTAGGGCTGGAACGTTGTGGCTGCAAAATTACGTGCCGGATTGGGTTTGGTCGTCGACTTTTCTACCTCACCATTTTTGTGTGTAGGCGGAATACCAATATCAATGCGGGAGAAGTTCAATTTTGGTGACCGCTTGGCCGAATAGGGCAGAGAAAGATTATCGGAGCGCTCACGGCTCGTCGCGACGAACACCGGTACAACCGCTTTCGGCCCAGTCTTGTCATTGAGAACCGGGGCAGGAATGGCGGCGTTGGCCTTGACCACGCCGCTTGCATCAAGGCCCAGCACTGCACGTCCACCGCAGCCAGCCAAAGCAAGCATGAGAAGCAATAATGCTGACAAGCGCGAAAGTGTCATGGCTGAACTCCGGACTACCATCCCTGAGCTTCAAACAGCAATCGTCGCTTCACGCAACCTAAATCCCACAATGCTTGGTACAATGTGCAGGTTATTGGGGCGAGGCGTGACAAAATTTCAACATTTGAATGCTGACAGTGGATCAGACCGTCAAGGGATTCCTGCCCATATTGAGATGAAGTTCGTGCCCTTCATAAGCATGTTTTTCGGCTACCTCTTCGTTTAGCTCTACACCAAGGCCCGGCTCGGATGAGGGGATTACATAGCCATTTTCCCACTGGATCGGTTTTTTCAATATGTCCGCATGAAAGCCGCCAAAAGCCTGAATACATTCGAGAATCAAAAAGTTTGGGCTACAGGTTGCCAGTTGGATGTTGGCCGCACCGACAATTGGTCCGCAATAGAGATGTGGGGCGATTTGCGCATGAAAGGTCTCGGCCATTCCGGCTATCTTTTTGGCTTCGAGCAAACCGCCGACACGTCCAAGGTTCATCTGAAGTATATTGGCTGCACGATTTACAAGCAGGCGCTGGAATTCATACTTTGTCGTCAGACGTTCGCCGGAGGCAATCGGGATAGATGTGTGCTGCTGAACGTATCCCATATTTTCCGGCATATCGGGTGGTACAGGCTCTTCAAGCCACAGGGGATCATAGGGCTCCAAGCGTTTTGCGAGACGCACCGCGCTGGTTGGTGTCATTTGGCCATGGGTGCCGAAAAGAAGATCGGCTTTTGAACCAACTGCTTCGCGCACAAGACGCACAAATTTCTCGCCGAGCTCCAACTGCTCCAACGATAGCTGGCGGGGATCGAACGAGGTATAGGGCGCAACCGGATCGAACTTTACTGCCGTGTAACCCTCGGCGACATACTCAGCGGCACGCTCTGCTGAAGCCTCGGCATTCCAGTATATATCGGAGGTCTCGCCAAGTTCGGGCTTTGGGTAAATGTAGGTATAGCTGCGCAATTTCTCGTGGACTCGACCGCCGAGCAGTTGATAAACAGGCTTGTCAGCTTCCTTGCCGATAATATCCCAACAGGCCATTTCGAGCGCTGATACCGCGCCCATGACTGTCACATCCGGACGCTGTGTAAACCCACCCGAATAAGCGCGTCGGAAGAATTTTTCGATGTGATGCGGATCGTTGCCGATGAGCCAGCGTTCAGCGATATCTTCAACGACCCTACGCATGATCTGCGGGCTGATGGTCGAGTTATAAGCCTCGCCATAGCCTACAACTCCCGAATCGGTAGTCAGTTTGACGAAGAGAAACCACGTGCCTCCGAATGAAGGTGGTGGATTGCCTACAACGAAGGTTTTGACATCGGTGATTTTCATGGCTTCTCCAGACATTTGCCTTACAAGAGACTATGCGAGGCTTGACGCAATGCAGAAACCGCGTAACGACCCGGGATGTAAGGTTTCCGACAGTTTTCAACCGGAAATCTTGCAACGCAGAACAACGAAATCGCCATGGAGGCCGCAAATGACCGAACTTACGAAACCTATTGGCGAACTGACGCTTCGTACTTTAGCGATGCCGGCGGATGCCAATGCCGCAGGTGATATTTTTGGCGGCTGGGTCATGGCGCAGATGGATTTATCGTGCGGTATCCGTGCGGCTGAACGGGCACGGGGACGTGTTGTTACTGCTGCGGTTAAAGAAATGGCGTTCGCCAAACCGGTCAAGATTGGCGATACGCTTTGCATCTATACGCATATCGCCAATGTCGGGCGAACATCCATCACGCTCAAAGTCGAAGCCTGGGCACAACGCTATCTTTCAGACTTGATGGAGAGGGTGACCTATGCCGATTTCGTCATGGTTGCGCTTGATAAGGAAGGGCACCCCACACCTGTTCCGGCAGAATGACTCCATATTGGCAAAACTTGCTCTAGCCTTGGCTGCCGATCATATACTTATCCCAGAAACCGGCCTCTGCTTCAATCTGCTCAACTACGTCGATCCAAAGACCTGACGGGTCATGGAACCCGAAGCGCCGTTGACCGAATGGCTCATCGGTAAGCGGATATTCGATTTTCAGGCCGGTTTCGCTGATCTTTTCAAAGGCAGCTTTTGCGTCATCGACCTGCAGCTCAAAGCACATGCCTGTACCGCTGAAGCTCTCTGAGCCGGGTGGTGATGAGGGATGATCCGGCGTCATGAAGGCTATTGAGGCTGAACCGTCCTCAGCAGAAAGCCAGGAAAACCAAGTGCTGTCGAAGCCGCTGACGAAGCCCAGATGCTTGATCCAGAAATCCCGGCACGCTTCTTTTCGAGCGGTTATGATAATGGGATAGCGATCTGTAAAACTCATTAATTCCTCCACGATTAAGATTAGAACATCATTTAACAGGATGCTTGAAACCCAAGGCAAGCCCAGTTTGGCAGGAGTATGAAATAGGAATAAGTTCTCAGCTGAGAACTTATTGTAAAGCGTTACGGGTGCAACGAAACCTGACTAATGACAGGCGCAGCACCGTCTGCGATAACAAAACCAGAAACTCCGGGCGAGAATACCATCATAAGTTGCAAAAATGGAGCAGGAATGCCTGCTTTCTGGGTAAAAATGTCTAAAAAATTGAGGTGAAAGCGTGGCTTTTTTAGGGGCAATTCGTGACTACTCACGCAAGAAGAATGCGCAGGATAGCGCAAAAGTTGATTTTGTAGAGCTGTTCTTCGACCTGGTTTTTGTCTTTGCCATTACCCAGATATCGCACCTCCTGCTGCATGATCTGACCTTGAAGGGACTGATTGAAAGCGCGTTGCTCCTTGCCGCTGTTTGGTGGGTCTGGGTCTATACCACTTGGGTAACCAACTGGATGGACCCGGCGAAGCCACCTGTCCGAGCAATGCTGTTTGTGTTGATGCTTGCCGGACTTGTGCTTTCGACATCCATACCAACAGCATTTGGCGAGCGTGGTCTGGTTTTCGCAGTTGCATTCGTCCTCATGCAGCTTGGGCGCTCACTGTTTATGCTTTGGGCGGTTCGCCAGCACAATCAAAGTAATTTCCGCAATTTCCTGCGTATTACGATCTGGCTTGGCGTATCGGCTATCTTCTGGATTTCTGGCGGTCTGGCCGATCCGGAGAATCGTATTTTCTTCTGGGCAGTAGCTTTGGCAATCGAGCTTGGCGGACCGGCATTCGGCTTCCGGACACCGGGGCTGGGGTCATCCACAACGGCAGACTGGGATATCAATGGCGATCACATGGCCGAACGGGCAGCATTGTTCATTATCATTGCCCTTGGAGAATCCATTCTGGTTTCCGGAGCAACATTTGCCGAACAGCAGTGGAATTTGATTTCTTTCTCAGCTTTCCTGACGACCTTCGTAGCATCTGTTGCCATGTGGTTGATCTATTTCAATGTCGGTCAGTCCGCAGCCCATCACAAGATTGCGGCTACTGATGATCCGGGGCGCATCGCACGCATCGCATATACCTATATCCACGTGCTTCTGGTGGCAGGCATCATCGTTGTTGCTGTTTCGGATGAGTTGATTCTTGCGCATCCTTCAGGCCATACGGAATTGACAGCGATATGGACGTCCATCGGCGGAACCGCCCTCTACTTGATCGCCAATCTTCTGTTCAAGTTCTATGTGGCAGGGCGTCCGCCATTCTCACACGTTGTCGGCTTGGCTTTGTGCGGCGCCTTGGCCTTCTTTGCCAGTCATGTGTCGCCGCTTGTACTGGGTGCCCTTACCAGTTTCATTTTGATCATTGTCACTGTCTGGGAACTCAAAGGAAGGCGCAAAGATCAGCATCATGCCTAGGGTCAGGACCCATTAATCTGGTCGCAATGGTATGAGGCTTTTCGTTTTGCCAGGTGGAGCAAAGGCGAAGGCAATGTGGTTCATTGTAGAGAGTTTGCGACAAACTAGCCGGACGAAAAGACCATATCCCTTGGACGCCGAAACGGCTGCAAGCTGCAGTGTCAAACCGCTCGGCCGATGGAAAGGCCCCGCGCTTCTCCTCGCATCTTCTTGCCGTTTCAGACGCCATTTCGATCATATTAATGGGTTCTGACCCTAACGGCAGGAACGCTTGCCGCTACGCCTTTCCATAAGATCAAAATGGAAATGATCGCGATGGAATATGTCATAGCCCGGCCCAAGGACCGTAGTGAAGTAGCTGCAGGCATCTGAACGGACACTGTTGAGCATGCCGCGCTGGCGGAAGGAGAACAAGCCGGGCTTCTGCACCTTGATATCTTTGCCGTTGTTAAGCGTGACCTTGGCGATATCGAGAGCATTGCCCTTGGAATGCTCTGACATGGCTCGTCCACGCTGATTGCTCATTGTCCGACAGGAATAGCTTGATGCCTGATGGATTGTGTTAACGCCGGAAAGGTAGCGCAGTCGGGAAGAAGGTACCAGATCGCCCTTGACCCATTTAGCGAAAGCGAGTGTCATCTGGCAGTTCAGAGTTGCGGCAGGTTTCAGTTTGATACGCCCGCTGGCAAAGCCGCTGACTTTTAATGGGTGGTCAATCCGGCAAACTCCACCATCATTGATTGGCTGGCGTTCCTGAAACACTACGCCAAGCCGCTTTAATTGTGTGCGACAGGATACCTCGCTGCCAGACATTGCAAAAGCGCTTTCGCCGCGTGAGATCGGATCGCTAATGCCGCCGGGATAGCCGTAGGTGTCCTCGGAACTGCTTTCATTATTTTCAACCGGCAGTTCTTCGGCCCGGGAAAGCGGCTGGATATTCTCGGATGGCTGCTCATAGTTGTCTGGTGCAGTCGGAGCAGGGGCGACAGTCACAACCTGCTCGTAGTTCTCTTCCGCCTGCGGTTCCAAATCCTGTTGTGGTTGTACAGCTATTGTGTCTTGAGAATTGCCGACATCAGCGGATGGCCGCCTGACGTCGCCCATTCCGCACGCGCTCAATGAAGCCGACAGCGTCAAAACAGCAATGGGTACAATGCGCCGGAGGCGCTTTCGGGACGACAACGCAAAACTCATGTCACCACATCCTTTTGCCCGAAATCGGGTCAATTACACGCAAAAATAGCGGCAAATTGTAAAGGAAAGGTCAGCAGTCCGGTTAAGGTCTATGGCAAAACTGAGGCTCTATTGTCATCAGAGCGGTTAAGCAGGGTGGGGATCAGTTCCACGGCAATCATGGCAGCGAATATGAGCGCGCATCCAATAGCTCCACGGAAGGAGATGGTTTCTCCCAGTAACAAGGCACCGAAAATTGCTGCAAAAAGTGCTTCCGATGACAACATGATCGCCGCCTGCGCCGAGGTGGTGAAACGCTGCCCCACAGCCTGCAATGTGAATGCGATGCCGGAAGAGAAAATACCGGCAAAGATGATGAGCGGCGCGACCGAGAGAATACTGGCAACATTACTATGTTCGATGCCGCCGGAAATAATCAGACCGAGCGCTGCACACACGAGAAACTGCACAAGTGACAGCATGATGGGGCGGCCGCTTTTGATGGCCAGTCGATTGATATAAATTATTTGCAGGGCCCAGAAAGCCGCGCAGGCTATTGTCAGCCAGTCACCGGTTGATAGTCCTTCAACCTTGCCGCCAGACAACAGATAGATGCCCGTCAGTGCCGTGAGCGCGCAGGGCCAGACAATCAGATGCGGCCATTGCCAGAACAATACCACTCCCAGGAATGGAACCATCACGACATATAGGCCAGTGAGAAAACCTGAATTTGTTACCGATGTGGTTTGCAGTCCGACCTGTTGCAGGGCGGCGCCAGTAAAGAGCAAGGCGCCAATAAAAAGGAAGCCATAATAATCTTTTGGCTCAAGTTTGCCCGTAGCGCGCCGTGCCTCGCGAACGGCGAGGGGTGTCACAGTGAGCGCTGCCAGAAGAAAGCGTATGCCAATGAACATGAATGGTTCGACGCCGGTCATGGCGCTTGATTGCGCTACGAAACCGAGACCCCAAATTGCTCCGGCTGCAAGTAGCAGTAAGTTGGCACGCCCGCGCGTCATGATTTCCTCGATGGTTGAGGCGGTTAAAGACCGCCGCCGCCATCTCTATCCATTGCCATTTGACGCGGCAAGAGCGTTATACGTCTGAAGCCCGGGTCAATCTGACAATCTTGCCGTTGCTGTCATCGGTGAGCAGGTAGACAGAGCCATCAGGAGCCACGCGGACGTCTCTTATTCTTCCGAACTCTCCTTCAAAAAGCCGCTCCTCACTTTTTATTGCACCGGTTTCATCCCGGTCCAGACGTACAAGCATTTCGAACTTGAGAGCACCAGCCAATAGATCGCCGTTCCATTCCGGAAACATTTCTCCGTTGTAGGCGGCGAGGCCGGATGGAGCGATAGATGGGTCCCAATAATAGAGCGGTTGTTCATAGCCTTCGGCCGCCGTTCCTTTGCCGATCTTCGCTCCCGAGTAATCAACACCGTATGTTATAACCGGCCAACCATAATTCTTGCCTGCCTGCGGCTGGTTAATCTCGTCGCCGCCTTTTGCTCCATGTTCCAGAGTGAGCATGGAATTGGTTACTGGGTCCCAAGTTGCGCCCTGCGGATTGCGATGTCCCTTGGACCAGATTTCCGGCAAGGCTTGCTTCCCATCGGCAAAGGGATTGTCGGAAGGAATTGTACCATCCGAATTGATGCGCAGAACCGAACCTGCGTGATCATTAAAATCCTGCGCGCGCTTTTGTTCACCACGTTCGCCCATCGTGACAAACAGCTTGCCATCAGGTGAAAGTACAATCCGCGAGCCAAAGTGTTGCCCTTTGCTGGTTTTCTTGTTCATTGAAACGAGTGTCTGGACTTCTTCGAGCGCTGCTTTATCGTCTGAGCGGACGAGCTTCGCGCTTGCCAGAGCGGTGCCGGCACCACCTTGCCCCGGCTGCGAGTAGGTAAAGTAAATCTTGCCGCTTGCCGCAAAATCAGGAGCTGCCACAACATCAAGCAGGCCACCTTGCCCATTTGCCCAAACTTCCGGAACATTCTCTATTGGGTCGGACGCCTTTCCCTTGTCGAAAACGCGCATGGTGCCCGAGCGTTCGGTGACGAGCAGTGCACCATCGGGGAGGAATGCCAAGCCCCACGGGTGATCGAGACCATCAGCAACAGTTTCAGCTGAAACCGTGACGGTTTGGGTTTTGAAATCTTTTGCCGCTGCCGATAATGTTAACGTCGGAAGAAGGGTCAGCATGCTCGCAGTCAAGACATTGAAATTCCGTCTCATGCGTCGTCATCCTCTCGATTTTGCATTATTTCTGACGAGTTTGCCTGCAATTCGGGTCACGGTCGTCTCACAGTGACGTGAATTGGCGTGTTTCCATACTGAAATGCGGAAAGCGCAGCGTGGTTGCGACATTTTCCACTTTCTTCGTGAAATCGCGGCAAACAGTGCTATATTGGGGAACGAATGACTGAACGGTTCCGAAGTCTTTGAGCTTCGGTGACCGTTTTCTTTTTGTGTTGCGAGGCTCTGCGAAGGGTACCCGACATTGACTGCGAAAGGAGAGGGCATGGAAAAGGTCCCGATGACTCAGGCTGGTTTTGACAAGCTCAAGGAGGAGCTGCGCTTTCGGCAACAGGAAGAGCGGCCACGCATTATTCTCGCGATTTCCGAAGCGCGCGCCCATGGCGACCTGTCGGAAAATGCAGAATATCACGCTGCCAAGGAAGCACAGAGCCATAATGAGGGACGTGTCGGCGAGCTTGAGGATTACACGGCTCGTGCCGAAATCATCGATATTTCCAAGCTTTCCGGCGATAAGATCAAATTTGGTGCGACTGTCGAATTGATCGATGAAGACACCGAGGAAAAGAAGGTCTACCAGATCGTCGGCGATCAGGAGGCAGACCCGAAGGCTGGCCGTATTTCAATTTCATCCCCAATCGCCCGCGCCCTGATCGGCAAGAGCGAAGGCGATACTATTGAAGTGAATGCGCCTGGCGGCGCTCGTTCCTACGAGATCGTCGGATTCAAATTCATCTGAATCAAGTGCCCGAATCATTGAACGATGTCGAGGTGATAGCTCCGAACTTGAAGCGCAAGCTGTCCGGGGTCACCTCGACTATTATTCAACTCGTCCCGCTGCAGCAGACCAACGGGCTCGGCATTGTCACCATCGGACCGGGGCTTCCCGCGACGCTGCCACATATCGGTTGGACGGACTTGCGCGGTGCGTGGTTCAAGCCGCGTAAGCGACCGTTCCGTATCTGGCATGCGCGCCGCAATACTGAAATGGTCGCGGGAATTCTCCTCCGCTCGGTTTTGCGCATGAAGTTCAAACTTCTGTTTACATCTGCCGCTCAGCGCGATCACAGGTCGTTCACCAAGTGGCTCATCCGGCAGATGGACGGCGTGATCGCAACCAGTGGCAAATCCGGAAGTTTTCTCAAGGTTCCGCATCGCGTCATCATGCATGGCATTGATACGGAGAAGTTTCATCCACCGCAGGTTGAGGATGATGATTTCTCGGCGTCGGGATTGCCCGGAAGATACCTCGTTGGATGCTCCGGGCGCATTCGCCCGTCGAAAGGCACTGATCTTTTCGTCGACGCGATGATCAACCTTTTACCAAAATATCCGGAATGGACGGCGGTGATGACAGGCCGCACGACAGCCGAGTTTGCAGGGTTCGAGAAGGATCTGCGCGGACGAATTACTGCTGCAGGCTTGCAGGACCGGATATTGTTTCTGGGTGAAGTGCCTGATGTCCGCGTCTGGTACAGGCGCATGACGCTGTATGTCGCGCCATCCCGCAATGAAGGGTTTGGGCTGACGCCGTTGGAAGCCATGTCTTCGCAGACCGCTGTTGTTGCAAGCGATGCGGGAGCGTATGCGGAAATGATTGAGCCGGAAACAGGCGCTGTAGTCGCTGCTGGTGATGGCTTGGCACTCGAAAACGCTATTGAGCTATATCTGGCTGATCCCACCAAATGCGAAGCCGCTGCAAAAGCCGGACTTGCTCATGTACGGGCAAATTTTCCGCTTCAGAAGGAAGCATCCAGCATCCTGGAAGTCTATGAGACGATCTTTGCGGGTGAACGCGTAGGTTAGAGGCTCTAAAGCACCATCAACGGTTCGTTTTTGACAGAGCGGATTGTCAGCGAGGTTCGCACGCTGTCGACATTTGGTGTCGATGTCAGTTCTTCAATAACGAAATTCTGGAAAGTGCTGAGATCCGCCGACACGCAATGGAGCAGGAAATCGGATTCGCCGGAAACCATCCAGGCGCGTCGGACAATAGTCCAGCCTTTGGTCTTTTCCGCGAAGCTTTTCAGGTCCGCATCGGACTGCCTGTGCAGCCTGATCATGCAAAAGGCGACGATATCCTGACCGAGTATCGCGCCATTGAGGATTGCGCGGTAGCCTTGGATGATGCCGCTCTCCTCCAGCTTGCGCACACGGCGCAGGCATGGGGGTGCCGAGATGCCGACCCGCTCCGCCAATTCAACATTGGTGATGCGGCCATTATCCTGCAGCTGTTTCAGGATTTTCCAGTCGATAGCGTCGAGGTCCGCCTTCAAAGGCATGATTTTTATTTATCCCCATCCCAAAGCTTAAACATCACCATAGGCGATTCCTGACGCTGTGTAATGCATCGTGCGACGGTTGCAAACAGGTTCATTTTACCGGCTCCAGAAACGTCGGGTGAAGAGAATGACAATTGTGATGATCTCCAGACGGCCGGCGAGCATCAGATAGCTCAAAACCAGCAATGAGGCATCATTCAATGTTGAAAAGTTCCCGACAGGTCCGATCGTATCGCCAAACCCCGGGCCAACATTGGAGAGTGCCGTCAATGCTCCAGTGATTGAGGTGCCAAGGTCATTACCGAGCATTGTGAGCACTGTCGCTCCAATGACCAGCGAAGCCATGTACAGGAAGATGAAAAGCAGGGCAGACTGCGCGACATCCTGCGTTATTTCGGAGCGGCCATAGCGCATTTTTATGATGGCATTGGGCATGATCAATCGCGTCAGGCTTGCTGAAGCAAGCTGCCAGAGGATGATGATGCGATTGAGCTTGATGCCACCGGAAGTAGAACCGGAACAGCCGCCAAGAAATGTGACGAGGAAGAATATGCCGAGCGCCTCGGCACCCCAAAGCGTGTAGTCCTCGGTGGCAAAGCCGGTGGTCGAGATGACAGAGACAAGATTGAATGACGAGGCGATCAGTGCATCGCCAAAGCCGATATTTGTCTCGAGCTTCAATCCGACTGCCAAAAAGAAGCTGAAGCCAATGACAATGCTGAAAAACAGGATTAGCTGCGGGTCCGCCAATGAGGAAAGACGCTGCGGCATCAAGGCTTTGATATAGAGCACGAACGGCAGAGCGCCCAAGATCATGAAGATCGTCGCGATCACCAGAATGGCGCGGTTATGGGCGTAAAAGCCGAGCGAAGAATCATGCGTGGAAAAGCCTGCAGTAGCGACTGTCGTCATGCCATGATTGATGGCGTCGAACATTCCCATGCCGGCAACGAAGTAGAGCATGGTGCAGAGTAGCGTCAGGGTCAGATAGGCAAGAATGATGCCTTGGGCAATCTGATGGATACGCGGCAATATCTTTTCGGATTTGTCGGAGGACTCCATATGCAGCAACTGGATGCCGCCCACCCGAAGCGAGGGTAGCAGAAGCAGCCCCAAACCCACGAAGCCAAGGCCGCCAAACCAGCATAACAAGGACCGCCACATCAGGATTCCACGCGGCATCGTGTCCAATCCCGTCAAAACGGTGGCACCGGTTGAGGTGATGCCCGACATTGATTCGAACAGCGCCTTGGCAAAACTGATCGGCAGCGTTGAAAAATAAAGCGGAAGCGCGCCCAGTAATGCTGCTGTCAGCCAAATCGCGACAATGAGCAGAAAGCCGAGACGCGGGCTGAAGCGGATTTCGGATTTATGCGTTGCAAGAACGACCAGCCCGCTGAGCACGCCGGTAAATATTGCCGACTGCACGAACACCAGCCAGTCGCTGTTGCCGATATGCAGATCGACCAAGGCCGGAATAAGCATGGTGCCGGCCATGACCAAGCCAAATCGAGCACAAATATTGGTAATGGTGCGAAGGATTGGACTGGCCTCGTGATCGCGTTTTGACTGCTATGTATTTCATAGACTTATCTCGGAGGTGGCACAATCCACCCGGAAATGCCAGCCCGACATGTACAAGCTGTGGCTAACCCGGCTATATTGACCGAAGACCTTGCAAGGAAGGGGGCGGAAACACTACCTTAGTGCCATTGAAAGCGAGGGTGGTGTGTGCCACCTATCGTATATCTCTAAGGTGTACCACCAAGGTCTAGTCATGACACAGCGCCATGTGCCCGTTCTCATTATCGGTTCCGGCCCAGCCGGTTATACGGCAGCTATCTATGCGGCCCGTGCCAATCTGAAACCTGTTATTGTTGCAGGTCTTCAGCAGGGCGGTCAGCTGATGATCACCACCGATGTGGAAAACTATCCGGGTTATGCGGACCCGGTTCAGGGTCCATGGATGATGGAGCAAATGCGGCTTCAGGCCGAACATGTGGGCACCGAGATCATTCACGACATCATTACCGACGTTGATCTGTCAATCCGGCCCTTCCGCCTGACTGGCGACGGCGGCACACAATACACTTGTGATGCGTTGATCATCGCGACTGGCGCGCAAGCCAAATGGCTCGGGATACCGACAGAACAGACGTTCATGGGCTTTGGCGTTTCTGCCTGCGCTACATGCGATGGCTTCTTCTATCGCAACAAGGACGTAGTTGTTGTTGGCGGTGGTAACACGGCCGTCGAAGAGGCGCTGTATCTTGCGAATATCGCCAAGTCTGTAACGATCGTGCATCGCAAAGATCATTTCCGTGCAGAGAAAATTTTGCAGGATCGGCTTTTTGGCAAAGAAAATGTCAAAGTTGTCTGGGACAACGTCATTGATGAGATTACCGGTACGGAAGCAAAGCCACCAATGGCTGCATCTGTCTCGGGCGTACGCCTTAAAAATGTAAAGAGTGGCGAAACCACAGAGCTTGAAACCCATGGCGTATTCATCGCCATCGGCCATGCGCCTGCGGTCGAACTATTCAAGGGGAAACTCAAGCATAAGCCGAATGGCTATTTATGGACTGCTGCAGATTCAACGGCCACGGACGTTCCGGGCGTTTTTGCTGCAGGAGACGTAACCGACGATGTGTACCGTCAAGCCGTTACCGCGGCAGGCATGGGCTGCATGGCAGCTCTCGAAGCTGAACGTTGGTTGGCCGCTCAAGAACCGGTGCGTCAAGCCGCCGAATAGGCGCTGTATAGAGGCCGGCCTCTATTTTTGAGGCCGACAAAGGGGGAGAGACCGCGCGATGTCGCTTGATTGGGACAAATTGCGAATATTTCATGCTGCTGCCGAAGCTGGGTCATTCACCCATGCTGCCGAGACACTGCATCTATCGCAATCGGCTATCTCCCGTCAGGTCAGCGCCTTGGAGCAGGACGTTGGCGTTCCGCTTTTCCATCGTCATGCCCGCGGTCTGATACTGACAGAGCAGGGCGAGGTTCTCTATCGTACGGCACACGAAGTGCTGATGAAGCTGGAAAACGTGCGTTCACGGCTGACCGAGAGCAAGGATAGGCCGTCTGGCAAACTACGTGTGACGACTACAGTTGGTCTTGGCTCTGGCTGGCTTGTCGAACGCGTTCAGGAATTCATTGAACTTTATCCGGAAGTGCAGCTGCAATTGCTTTTCGACAATGAAGAGCTGGACCTGACGATGCGTCATGCGGATTGCGCTATTCGCCTGCGCCAGCCCCAACAGCCCGACCTGATCCAGCGCCGCTTGTTTACGGTGCACATGCACGTCTATGCCTCGCCGAGCTATATAGCCAAGTACGGCAAGATCGAAAGCATCGACGAAATCGATTCTCATCGGATTGTGAGTTTCGGCGAACCCGCACCATCATACCTCACCAACCTGAATTGGCTTGAAGTTATAGGACGATCCGATGGCAATTTGCGCCCGGCCGTATTGCAGATCAATAATCTGCTGTCGATCAAGCGCGCGATCCAGAAGGGGGTCGGTATCGGCGTGTTGCCGGACTACATGATCGAGAAGGATTCTACCTTGGTACGATTGTTACCAGAGATGGAATTGCCCTCATTCGATACGTTCTTCTGCTACCCGGAAGGAATCAAGAATGCGGCCAAATTGCACGTGTTCAGAGATTTTCTTTTCAATAAGGCCCGTACTTGGTCTTACTAGGCAGTAAATTCACAATTTTTTAGAAAGTTTTTCTTTCCAAGGGCAGGCGATCCTGGGGAAGAAAATTGCTCGATCGGCCTTACCCTTCGCTTGGTATTTTTGATCGGTTGGCTAAAACCATAGACATGCGTTCTATGCATGGCTGCTATGCATTTGTGTGGGGTTGCAACTCCGGCTGGCGGAGAACATATCCATGTTACTTGCCGGTGCATCTCCTCCTCCCATTTGCGCACCGCCAAGTGTTCCCCTCTGGAGGTTTAGCCGGTAACGGCACCTTCAAAACTATAGGCCGGGCACTTGTCCGGCCTTTTTTTATTTGTCTCTTAGACTTTAGCAGGATTACCGCTGCTCCCCTCGAAATGTTACAATTAGGTTGCAATGTGAGGTGTGTCGGCGGCGCAGCGTAGGTAAAAAATGACAAATTCTCCAGAAATTATCCCAAAGACGTTGCTCGTGGAGAAGCCCAGCGATGAAGTGGCATTCGTAGCCGAGCCCGGACGGTTGATTACGCCTACTGACTGTCCTCCGCGTGCAGGCTGGGCAAGAGGATGCGCAGAAGGTTGCTGATGATGAAGATAGCTGTGTATGGCTCGAATTCTCGAATGCTGAGGTTCAATGGTAAAACGTGGCGACGTCTTAGCTCATCAATTTAGACCTACATTTGGGAGCGATACATTCGCTGGACAAACAGCGTCTCGTGAGAAAAATAGGCCAATTGCCAATCGTGTTATCAAAGATGTTCTTTCAGCACTTCGAACCGCATTTGAAGAAAAAAAGGCCCCTTTGAGGGCCCTTTTAAAATCGAATTGTTGTTAGCGAAGATTGGCGCAGAAGCGCTGTATGCGCTTGCCTGCTTCTTCGAGATTTGCATCGGACGTTGCATAGGAAATGCGGAAGTTTGGTCCAAGGCCGAACGCAGAGCCGTGCACGGCGGCGACAGCTTCTGTAGCCAGAAGTTCGCTGACAAAATCCTCATCATTCTGGATGATCTTGCCTGATGGAGCAGTCTTGCCGACTGCGGCTGCGCAGGAAGGATAGACGTAGAACGCGCCTTCCGGCTTGGGGCACTCGAGCATTTTGGTCTGGTTCAGCATCGAAACGATCAGATCACGGCGTCCTTCAAAGGCTTTCTTGAAAACAGGCAGATGCTCCTGTGTGCCATCCAGTGCTTCAACAGCAGCCCATTGCGAAACAGAGCTGGTTCCCGAGGTTTGCTGGCCCTGAACCATATCCATGGCCTTGATCAATTCGATAGGACCAGCGGCATAGCCAATGCGCCAGCCTGTCATGGCATAGGCTTTCGAAACGCCGTTCATGGTCAGCGTACGGTCATACAGGTTTGGCTCAACTTGTGCTGGCGTGACAAATTTGAAGTCACCATAGGTCAGGTGCTCATACATATCATCTGTCAGCACCCATACATGGGGATGGCGTACGAGAACGTCTGTCAGCTTCTTCATTTCGTCCCACGTGTAAGCCGCGCCGGACGGGTTTGAAGGCGAGTTCATGATGATCCATTTGGTCTTCGGCGTAATGACACGCTCCAGATCTTCGGGCTGCAGCTTGAAATCGTTTGCCTGAATTGCCGAGACAACGACAGGTGTGCCGCCGCAGAGTGAAACCATCTCCGGATAGCTGACCCAATATGGCGCTACGCAAATGACCTCATCACCAGGATTCAGAGTTGAAAGCAACGCGTTGTAAATAACGTGCTTTCCGCCTGTGGAAACGATGGTCTGGCTAGCCTTGTAGTCCAGCTCATTCTCACGCTTGAACTTGCGCGTGATGGCTTCGCGTAGCTGCGGTATGCCAGATACTGGTGTGTACTTCGTCTCACCGCGGCGGATCGCGGCAATTGCGGCTTCCTTGACATTATCCGGAGTATCAAAGTCCGGCTCGCCTACGGAAAGCGAAATAACGTCACGACCCTCGGCTTTCAAATCACGCGCTTTCTGGGTGATCGCAATCGTTGCGGATGTCTTCACACGGGAAAGGGTGTCGGCGAGGAATGCCATGGTATCGTTCTCCTGAAACGAGCGTTGATGACCGGTATCCGGTTTGCGGGACTGCTATGTCGCAAGACCCCGAAAATCGCAAGCAAAAGCATACATAAAGGCTTCACTTCATGCACTTTCTGTGCAGGGTGTGACATCCCATGTCGAAAACATCAGTGTCGGTTGCGTGATACGTCAATGGAACTGATTGGACATTGTCAGCGGTTGCGGGGAAATTTGCCCCGCCACAGGAGAGACAGACCATGCCGAAACTCTATTCGCAAATTGATTCCGGGAATTCCTATAAGCCGCGGCTTTTGATGGCTAAATTGAATTTGCCTTTTGAACATGTTTCGATTTCTTTCATCGATGGTTCAACCCGCAAACCGGACTTCATGGCCAAGAATCCCAATGGCAAAATACCCCTGCTTGAATTTGACGATGGGCGATTTCTGGCTGAATCGAATGCGATATTGCTGCATCTTGCCGAAGGCACCCGTTTTATTCCGGAAGCCCCCTATGAGCGCGCGCTGATGTATCAATGGCTCTTCTTCGAACAATATACACATGAACCCAATATCGGGGTACGCCGTGCGCTGCTGGTTTATCCCGAACGGGCCAAGGATGCCACACCCGAAAGGCTGGCGGCTACGCTGGAGGGCGGCAACAAGGCATTGCTTGTCATGGAAAACCAACTACAGAAAACGCCTTATTTAGCAGGTGCAGGTCTGACGATTGCCGACATAGCACTCTACGCTTATACGCATGAGGCCAACCGAGGCGGCTTTGATCTTTCGGCTTACCCGTCTGTAGCAAAATGGCTGAGCCGCGTTGCGGGTGATGAAGGCCATGTGCCGATTACATGGTTGCCCACGTAATCAACGCCGCTATTTGATCTCAAGATCAACGCCAGTCATACCCGGCAGCGTGGTGGCGAGAGCATCAATCGCTACTCTGATACGTGTCGGCATGTAGGGTTGTCTGGGCCAGACGGCATGTGTGTCAAAGACCATCTGCCCAACATCGGGAAGAAGCCGTTTGAGCTTTCCCGTTTCAAGTTGATCCCGAATGAGCCAGCAAGGCAACCATGCTAGTCCCATACCGCCAACTGCGGCATCTGCCACCGCTTCCAGATCATCAAGGATGATGCGGCTTGCAGTTGAAGCCGTATCGAAGCCCTTCCTGTCATTGGGAAAAAGCCATGAACGGATATTCCCATTCTGGCCGTAGAGAATGGCTTGGTGGGCAGCAATGTCTTCAATGGTTTCAGGCGTTCCGTGAGACATCAGATAGGCGGGCGAGGCGCAGACTGTCATACGCTGCCGGGCGATACGCTTTGCCGCGAGATTTGTCGTGTCCGGCAACCCCGCATTGCGAACGACGAGATCGTATCCTTCGGCGACCAGATCCACCGGGCGGTCTGTGAAAGATACTTCCAGGCGTAGGGATGGGTATTGTCGTGCCAGTTCGAAAAGCACTGGCGCCACGCAGCGTCGACCGAACAATACCGGCAGGCTCAGGCGGAGACGTCCGGACACAACATTCTTGCCGGAAGCGATGACCGTTTCAGCAGAATCGAGGGTTGCAAGGAGCGTCTGGCAGTGCTCGTAAAAACTATGACCGTCATCAGTAAGCTTGAATGAGCGTGTTGTTCGCTGGCACAGGCGCACGCCCAGTCTTTCTTCGAGCCTCGCGATTGTCTTGCCAACTGCCGAGCGCGAGAGGTGCAACTTGTCAGCCGCTGCCGAAAAACTGCCGGCATCCACTACTGCAACAAACTCTTCGATTCCGGCGAGGCGATCCATTTTGATATCCTTTGTAGAACTCAAGGATACAATCATGAGTAAGAATGGCGCAACTGCTTTGATTATATCTCATATAAATACGGAATCCTTGAAATAAACAGAGGATTCGACATGAGCGGAGTAATGAAACGCTGGCAAGTTGCAGCGCCTGGACGGGATAATCTCAAACTGGTTGAGGTTGCGACGCCTGCACTCGGGCAAGGCCAGATACTTGTGAAGGTTGCGGCCATTTCTTTGAACTATCGTGATGGATTGCTGATTGATACCGGCTTCGGGATGCCCGATCCACTGGAAGAACCGCTTGTTCCAGCGTCTGATTTTTCCGGCACTGTGGTTGCGGTGGGCGACGGCGTTACCCGTTTCGCAGAAGGCGATAGAGTAATCTCCACATTCGTGCCGGACTGGATTGACGGTGCAGGGCCGGGCACTGCGCGAACTCCTAATAGCCGTACGCTTGGCGGGCCGCTGCAGGGTGGATTGGCCGAGTATGTCGCGATAAGTGAAGACTGGGCGGTTCGCGCTCCATCAAGGTTGAGTGATATAGAAGCAAGCACGCTGCCTTGTGCCGGATTGACTGCATGGACGGCGCTGGTCGAGCGCGGCAATGTCAGGGCAGGCGATAAGGTCGTTATCCTTGGTACCGGTGGTGTATCGCTGTTCGGACTGCAAATAGCGCTGGCGCATGGAGCTGAGGTTATCGTGGTTTCCGGCGACGACGACAAACTGCTTCGCGCGCGGAAAATCGGTGCTCATCACACTATAAACCGGAAGAAAGAAGACTGGGTTGAGGCTCTGTACAAAATCACTGACGATTATGGGGCAGATCACATCCTTGAGACTGTGGGCGGTCCGCACCTTGATAAGTCATTGCGGGCAGCGGCAGTGACAGGACGTATTTCAATGATCGGTATTCTGGATGGTTTGGAAGTAACCGGCGGCTTTGTGCCTCTCGCCGTCAAGCGGCTTGTTTTGGAAGGTATTCAGGTTGGTAATCGCAAGGGTCTGGAGAACTTTGTGAAGGCTTGTGACCAGATTGAAATCAAACCGATTATCGATGGAGTTTACCCCTTTGACGAATTGAACGCTGCGCTTGATCATTTGGGGCGAGGGCCATTTGGAAAGATCGTCGTAGAGTTGAACTGATACTTCCAGATACAAGTCTTGATTGTGGCGGCCATTGAAACCAATGGCCGCCACAATCATATCAGGAGGCATCAGAAGCAATGCAAAGGGACCGCCTTATGAAAATTCTCATCGTCCTCACTTCGCACGACAAGCTTGGCGATACTGGCAAGAAAACCGGTTTCTGGCTCGAAGAGTTTGCTGCGCCCTACTATACATTTCTGGATGCGGGCGCGGAAATCACTGTTGCTTCGCCGAAGGGTGGGCAGCCGCCACTTGATCCGAAAAGCGATGAACCTGATAGCCAAACCGAGATGACAGAGCGTTTCCGTCAGGATAAAGCGGCGCAGCAGGTTTTGGCCAATACGAAGGTACTCACGGAAGTCAACGAGGCAGACTATGACGCTATCTTTTATCCGGGCGGTCATGGCCCCCTTTGGGATCTGACTTCGGATAAAGCTTCAATCAAGCTGATTGAGCAGTTCTACAGGAATGGAAAACCCGTTGGGGCAGTGTGCCACGCACCTGCTGTCCTGCTGCAAGCGCAGATTGATGGCGAGCCGCTTGTCAAAGGCAAGCGTGTTGCGGGTTTCACCAATAGTGAGGAAGCAGCAGTGCAACTTACGGATGTGGTGCCTTTTCTCGTTGAGGACGAGCTGAAGCGCCTTGGTGGCCTTTACGAAAAGGTTGATGACTGGGGTGTGCTTGCCATCGCTGACGGCCATCTCGTTACGGGTCAAAACCCTGCTTCTTCGAGTGCTGTTGCCGAAGAGGTCCTCAAGCTGCTGCGATAGTCCAGAAATGCAAAAAGGCGGGATCAAATCCCGCCTTTTCGAATTTCATGTGCGTTCAGAAATCAGACGATTCCCGTATGCGGCTATCAGCCTTCAACGCTAAGGTTGTCTGCGGACGACTTGCCCGAACGACGGTCCTGTACGATTTCGTAGTTGACCTTCTGGCCGTCATTGAGACCGCGCAAACCTGCACGCTCAACAGCGGAAATATGGACAAAAACATCTGCACCACCAGTATCGGGCTGGATGAAACCGTAACCCTTAGTGCCGTTGAACCATTTCACTGTTCCCGAAGCCATGGGAAGTTCCTTTCAGATATATAAAACAGGCAGCATGCACATATGCGGCCCAGGGAATCGAACCTATGCAATGGAGTTCATCAGGAAGCGCAACAGGTTACGCAGGTCGCAAAGTCACTCGACCGATAAAATCGATGCGAAATACATATGACAGAATTTCTGGCAAAACAAGCCGTTTTCAAATGGGGTTTTCAGGAGGTTAACGTGTACCTGGTTGCATGTGGAATTGACCCTAATAAACTCCAGCGTGAAAAATCGGGATGCCAGTGGGTGGTTTCAAAAAGTAAATGTTAGAGTAATCGAGCCGAATCACGGCCTTCGACGGGGGAGCCAGATGGCGAAGCAGAAACCCAACCGAGTGCCAGCAACCTCCGTCGCTGGCGAAGTACAGGCAGGGCTTTTAGCCCAGCTTGGTGTCATTGCTGATATCTATTGGAAGTCTCCGGTCCGCAATCGCCTAATACTGTTTATTTCCGGTGTTTTCGGCATCATTATCCTGACGTCCGTAGGGCAGGTGTTGCTCAACCGCTGGAATGTGCCGTTTTACGATGCCTTGTCGCGACGTGACTTTCCGGCCTTCCTTGATCAGTTGATGGTTTTCTTCGGGATTGCCGCTGTGCTTCTGGTGTTAAGCGTTGGCCAGACCTGGCTCAACCAGATGACACGTCTGAAACTGCGTGAAGGCTTGACGCGCGATCTTATCGGCGAGTGGCTTGTACCGCGGCGTGCGTTCAAGCTTTCCAATTCAGGGCCTATTGGTGTTAACCCCGATCAGCGCTTGCACGAAGATGCAAGGCATCTTGCTGAAATGTCGACCGATCTGGGATTTGGCCTGCTGCAATCGACAATCCTGATGGTCAGCTTTGTCGGCGTGCTATGGGCACTTTCGAGCGGTTTTGTATTCAACGTTTATGGCTACAGTTTCTCCATCCCGGGCTACATGGTATGGGCCGCTATTCTTTACGCATCTCTGGCATCCTGGCTGAGTTGGCTCGTCGGGCGCAAACTCATCAAATACAATGCTGATCGGTATCAAAAGGAATCGGAACTACGCTTCTCTCTGATGCGCGTTAACGAGCATATTGATGCGATCTCTCTGTATCGCGGTGAGGCTGATGAGAACCGGCGGCTCGGCTTCGATGTTGATAGCCTGCTTGCGTCTATCCGACTGCTTGTAACTGCTTTGACACAACTGACTTGGGTAACGTCAGGCTATGGCTGGATCACCATTGTGGCTCCCATTCTGGTCGCAGCGCCTGTCTACTTCGCCGGGAACCTCTCTTTCGGCGGCCTGATGATGGCAATTGGTGCGTTCAATCAGGTTCATGATGCGCTAAAGTGGTTCGTCAACAATTTCGGCGCGATTGCCGACTGGCGGGCGACTTTGCTGCGTGTCACGTCCTTCCGGCAGGCAGTGCAGGCGACGGATGCAATGAACGGCGTTGAGCAGCGCATCAAGTTTGCTGAGGCAGATGCGGATCAGATCACGCTCGATTCACTCAAGATTACGGCACCGCGCGCTACGGTACGGCTGAAGGAAAAGCATGCGGTTGTCGAAGAGGGCGACCGGGTACTTATCACAAGTGACACTGGTATTGATCGGACTTTGCTGTTTCGCGCTATTGCCGGCCTGTGGCCCTGGGGTGCCGGTACGGTGACTTTGCCTGCCAACAAAACCATAATCTACATGCCACGCCTGCCATATTTTCCGCCCGGCAGCTTGCGTGAGGCGATGTCTTATCCATTGGGAAAAGATGGCTTTACCGACGAGCAATTGGTGGGAGCCTTGCACGAACTGGGATTGAAGCGTCTTGAAAGCATGCTTGATTTTAATGCGCGCTGGGATCGCGAACTTAGTGACGATGAGCAGCAGTCACTCGCATTTGCGCGATTGATGCTGCACAAACCCGATTGGGTTGTTATCGACGAGGCACTCGATGCGATGGAAGCTGACGCCTACGACCGGGTCGTGATCGTGTTGCGCGAACACCTTGCCAAATCGACCGTCGTACATATCGGACGCGAGGAAAAGAATGATCATGTCTTTTCCAAAGTCTTTCATTTTGTCAGCGACCCCTCCGGCCATGGGTTGGAAGAGGAGGGGCTGCAAGGCGTTTAGACCGCCTGAAATCAGGCGAAATAATCTTGGAGTGGCCGTACTTCCAGCGATCCGGCCTTGAGCGCTGCAATTGCCTCAGCAACTGCATCGGCGCCGGATAAGGTGGTATAATAAGGTACTTTTTGCATCAACGTAGCGCGGCGTAGCGACTTAGAGTCCGATATAGCCTTGGCGCTGTCTGTCGTGTTGAATACCAATTGCACCTGCCGGTTACGGATGGCGTCTTCAACATGCGGACGCCCTTCCTGCACTTTGTTGATTTTCTGTGCAGCAACACCGTTTTCGCCAAGGAATCGGGCAGTGCCCCCTGTAGCCAAAATCTTGAATCCAAGCTCCGCAAGCCGCTTTACCGGCGCAAGAATGCGCTGCTTGTCTTCGTCGCGTACAGATACGAACAACGTACCATCACGCGGCAGATCAACACCCGCGCCCAGCTGTGCCTTTGCAAAGGCTAGAGCATAGTCATAATCGAGACCCATGACTTCGCCGGTCGAGCGCATTTCAGGCCCGAGCAATGTATCGACGCCGGGAAAACGAGCGAAGGGGAACACGGCTTCCTTGACTGCGATATGTTTGCGGCCATTGGTCGATGGTCTGCCGCCATAATGAGCCAACGCCTGTTCGAGAGTTTCGCCTGCCATAATGCGCGCGGCAACTTTGGCAATCGGTGTGCCGATAGTCTTGGCAACGAAGGGCACAGTACGCGAAGCGCGTGGATTGACTTCGAGAACGTATATCGTGCCATCCTTGATAGCATACTGCACATTCATCAATCCAACCACATTGAGCGATTTGGCGAGAGCTGCAGTTTCTTTCTCAAGATCAGCCACGGTTTCCGCCGAGAGTGAGTGAACAGGCAGTGAGCAGGCGCTATCTCCGGAATGGATGCCAGCCTCTTCAATGTGTTCCATGATGCCGGAAATCCACGTGTCCTTGCCGTCGCAAAGGCAATCGACGTCAACCTCGATAGCTTCCGTCAGATAACGATCAAACAGCAGCGGATTCTTGCCAAGCAGCGTATTGATCTGGCCGGTCTTGTCGTTCGGATACTTCTGCTTGATGTCCTCGGGTACGAGTTCAGGAACCGTATCGAGCAAGTAAGCCTGTAGCCCGCGCTCATCATGGATGATCTGCATTGCCCGACCGCCCAGAACATAGGAAGGGCGCACAACGAGTGGGAAGCCAAGCTCACCGGCAATGGTACGGGCCTGTTCGACGGAATAGGCAATGCCATTTTTGGGCTGTGTCAAATCCAGTTTGATCAACAGTTTCTGGAAGCGGTCGCGATCTTCGGCGAGATCAATGGCGTCTGGCGATGTGCCGAGGATCGGAATGCCAGCCTTTTCGAGGGCGTCTGCGAGTTTCAGTGGCGTTTGTCCACCGAACTGAACAATGACACCGTGCAGCGTTCCGGCAGTTTGCTCGGCACGCAAGATTTCAAGCACGTCTTCTGCCGTGAGAGGCTCGAAATACAGACGATCCGATGTGTCGTAGTCAGTCGAGACAGTCTCTGGGTTGCAGTTGATCATGATGGCTTCATAACCAGCATCGCGCAGCGCGAAGGCAGCATGGCAGCAGCAATAATCGAACTCGATGCCTTGTCCGATACGATTGGGGCCACCGCCGAGAATGACGACCTTTTTGCGGTCCGAAATCTGGGCTTCGGAAACCAGTGCGCCAGCAAACGGAACTTCATATGTGGAATACATGTAAGCGGTTGGTGATGCGAATTCGGCAGCGCAGGTATCAATGCGCTTGAACACCGGATGCACATCAAGCTTGTGCCGCAACTTCGTCACTTCGCCTGGCTCGATTTTTGCCAGGCTGGCGAGACGCGCATCAGAAAAGCCCATACCTTTCAAGGCGCGCAGGTTTTGTGCATCTTTGGGAAGACCATGCTCACGCACACGCTCTTCCGTGGCAATAATCTCGGCCATCTGTTCAAGGAACCAAGGGTCAATTTTGCAGCCTTCATGAACTTCTTCGACAGTTAGTCCAAGACGCAATGCCTGCCCGACCATCCGCAAGCGATCAGGGGTGGGAGTGCCGATAGCAGCCCGAATGGCGTTATTGTCATTACCCTCGCCAATGCCGGGGATGGTAATTTCATCAAGCCCTGTAAGGCCGGTTTCCAGTCCGCGTAGCGCTTTTTGCAACGATTCCTTGAATGTGCGACCGATAGCCATGACTTCGCCGACGGACTTCATTGCTGTCGTTAGAGTAGGCTCTGCACCGGGAAACTTCTCAAAGGCAAAGCGAGGGATTTTGGTGACGACGTAATCGATGGACGGCTCGAACGAGGCTGGTGTGGCACCGCCCGTGATGTCGTTGTCGAGTTCGTCCAGTGTGTAGCCAACGGCGAGCTTGGCTGCGATTTTGGCAATGGGGAAGCCGGTGGCTTTCGATGCTAATGCAGAAGAGCGAGACACACGCGGGTTCATTTCGATGACGATCAGGCGGCCATTCTCAGGGTTAACGGCGAACTGCACGTTCGAGCCGCCGGTTTCAACACCGATCTCGCGCAGCACCGCAATCGATGCGTTGCGCATGATCTGGTATTCTTTATCCGTCAGCGTAAGAGCCGGGGCGACAGTGATGGAATCGCCTGTATGAACACCCATTGGATCGATGTTCTCAATGGAGCAGATGATGATGCAATTGTCCGCCTTGTCGCGCACGACTTCCATCTCATATTCTTTCCAGCCAAGCACGGATTCTTCAATCAGCACTTCGGTGGTTGGCGAAGCATCAAGGCCGCTGCCGATGATCTCGTAAAATTCTGTCCGGTTATAAGCGATACCACCGCCTGTGCCGCCCATGGTGAAGGAGGGACGAATGATGGCAGGCAGACCAACGTGGTCCAACGCAGCACCAGCCATGCCAAGCGCATGGGAGACATAGCGCTGCTTGCGGTCGCCTTCACCAAGCTGCCATTCGGTTTCCAGCTTGTCCAAGGCGGCATCAAGTTCCGCACCGGAGTATTTGGCCTTTACAGCCTCGCGCTGTTCCTGATGCAATTTACGATCAAGGTCTTTCACTTCCGTGGCATTTGCCAGCATGGATTTAGGCGTTTCAAGACCAATCTTGGCCATGGCCTCGCGGAACAATGCGCGGTCTTCCGCCTTGTCGATTGCTTCAGCATTGGCACCGATCATCTCGACATTGTACCGATCGAGGACACCCATGCGGCGGAGCGACAGAGCTGTATTAAGTGCAGTCTGGCCGCCCATGGTAGGCAGCAATGCATCAGGGCGTTCCTTGGCGATGATCTTCGCAACGACTTCCGGCGTGATAGGCTCGATGTAAGTTGCGTCCGCCAATTCCGGGTCAGTCATGATCGTTGCCGGATTGGAGTTGACGAGAATGACGCGGTAGCCTTCCTCTTTCAATGCTTTACACGCTTGGGTGCCGGAATAATCGAACTCGCATGCCTGACCGATAATGATCGGGCCAGCGCCGATAATCAGAATAGATTTGATGTCGGTGCGTTTTGGCATGTTCGGTTCCTTATTAGCGGTCTGCACAAAAAACCGCACGGTTTTACCGTACGGGCAGCTACTTGAATTCAAATGCGAGGCTAAGGCTGCCTTATAGGCAAACGTTCTACAAAACGAAAGCCTATAAATGCAGTAATGGGAAAAAGGTCGTTTGGTGCAAATGAACCGATTGCAAATTATAAAGAACTATCGCGAATTAGAGTTTGGGTCTTTGACCGGTGCTTGATGGCAAGCCATCTCACACCGACGATCTTCAACATTTGTTGATTGGCGCCTACCCTGCCACTGCATAGCAATCAAATAATTCTCCAATTGAAGCAGTTCTTGATCAGCACTAACCGAGGGAGCAATTCCAATAGACTTTGTATTTTCCTTGCCTAAGAAACTTGGCTCATTGTCACTTCCATATCCGACAGAAAAGGCAAAAGAGGTAAGAGAAAGGACTGCAAACGTGGATAAAAATGTTATTGATATTGATTTTGTCATAATGATCCTTTGGTCCAAAAGTTATTATAAAAATTAACAATTCTAACTAGATTATTATGACAGCAGTTTGTTTTTTGACAAGGTGATGCAACTTAATTCAAAGATATTTCGTTTGCTCATTAGCCCAGATAAAATTGCATGGATTCACGCTTAAACTGAGCTATGTTATCTTGCCTGCCTAGGTGAGAGAATTGGCGTTTGGAGGCCAGAGTATGGACTTAAGAAATACCCCTGAGTCGGAAAACGTAGAGGACCTGCGTGGTCAACGTGGCACGTCTTTTGGTGGAGGAAGACTAGTGCGAGGCGGCGGAGGACTTAGCCTTGGCTCCATCGCCATCATATTCGTAGTTTGTTGGTTACTAGGTATCAATCCACTTACATTTCTAGCCGGCGGAGATTTAGGAGGGCAAACTAATTCGAATACAGTATCAAATGTTGATACTGCTTCCAATGATGATGCGAAGATTTTTGCTTCTAAAGTTCTCACCGAAACGGAGACAGTCTGGACAGGGATTTTTAGCGCTGACGGACAAGCTTATCCTGCTCCGACTATGACATTATTTCGCGACCAGGTTCGCTCTGCCTGTGGCTTTGCAAGCGCTGCATCAGGGCCGTTTTACTGCCCCGGCGACAGGAAGCTATATATCGATCTTAGCTTCTATGACGAACTGGATCAGAAGTTCGGTGCATCAGGCGATTTTGCGCAGGCCTATGTGCTGGCGCATGAGGTCGGCCACCATGTGCAAAATCTTATCGGAGTGCTGCCGAAGTTCAACCAGATGCGCCAGAACATGAGCGAGGCCGAGGCCAATGCCATGTCCGTGCGGGTTGAACTGCAGGCAGATTGCTTTGCCGGTATCTGGGGACATTTCACCCAGCAGAAGGGCATTCTTGATGTGGGCGATCTGGACGAGGCATTGAACGCGGCGCAGCAAATCGGCGATGATACGATGCAGCGCAAGACCCAAGGGTATGTCGTTCCAGAAAGCTTCAACCATGGCACGTCTGCACAGCGCAGCAAATGGTTCAAACGTGGTTTTGATAGCGGCAAACTTGCAGACTGCGATACCTTCAGCGGTAATATCTAGTGACGCAAGGGATGCGCTAAACCGCATCCCTTCTGCTTTCCGCGGTCTGACCCAATGCATAAGCAACGGCGGCTTGCGAGTGTATTGTCGTTGAGTCGTAAACCGGCAATGCGAGGTTATCATTCGTAAGCGAGAGGCAAATCTCGGTGCAGCCCAGAATAACGCTGTCTGCACCTGCTTCTTTCCCGCGGAAGACAATTTTTTCCAGCGCGTGGCGTGACTCATCTTTGACAATGCCGCAGCAGAGTTCATCGAAAATAACCGAGTGAACTTTGGCACGATCAATTTCGTTGGGCACAGCCAGTTCGATCTGGAATTCCTTGCGCAGATAGTCTGCGTAGAAGCTGTGCTCCATTGTATAGCGTGTTGCCAGCAGGAGCGGGCGTTTCTTGCCAGCACCGAACAGAACGCGCCCCGTTTCGTGACGGATATCAATAAGCGGAATATTAACGGAAGCGGCAACCTCATCGGCAACGAGATGCATGGTGTTCGTGCAGATCAAAACGCAATCGGCTCCAGCAGCCTCAAGGCGGCGGGCGGCGTCGGACAGAAGTGCTGCGGCCTCATTCCAGCGATTGCTCTTCTGCAGGGCCACCACTTCGGAGAAATCCAGCGATTGAAGAGCGATTTTAGCTGATGAGAGGCCACCGAGCTGAGTGCGCACTTTTTCGTTGATCTGGCGATAATAAATTGCAGTGCTTTCCCAGCTCATTCCGCCGATCAGTCCGATAGTGCGCATTGTATATCCCTCATTTCGTTGGCTGGATAATAGAGAATGTGGCGCACAATGTGTTCGCATAGTTTGCAGAATTCATTTGTGATAGAGCAAAAATAGAGCGTATATTTCTATTAAGGCGCTGAAAATTTGTTTGGAATGTAGATGATAGACGATCGTGACCGCAAGATTCTGGATATGCTGCAAGAAAACGCTTCCATGAGCGTTTCAGATTTGGCCGATAAGGTCAGTCTGTCTATATCGGCATGTTCGCGGCGAATTCAGCATTTGGAGGAGGACGGGTATATCAAGCGGCGTGTAGCGCTGCTGGATCGACCACTCGCAGGATTGCCTACTACAATGTTTGTCATAGTCCGTACGGCCCGTCATTCCGCAGAATGGCTCGAGCAATTTCGTGCTGCAATCAACGATATTCCCGAAATCGTCGAAGTTCACCGCATGACTGGCACCATCGACTATATATTAAAGCTCGTTTTGCCCCGCGTCGAAGCCTATGATGAAATCTACAAAACGCTGGTCGAGAAGGTCGAGTTTTTCGACATCTCCGCATCGGTCTCGATGGAGACGCTGAAAGCGACTACAGCTATTCCTACTCACTACGCGAAATAGGTTTGGCGGCGGAAATAGGCCGCTTGGTCCAATTTATTATGATGTTCCCGTGTTTGCGGTCTTAACCGTACCCGGATCATCAATCACGTTCAGCGGTGTGCCGTATCTGCCGGGCGCATTGGTTGAGATGTCCAGCGGCTAGGCTATCAACTGCTTTTCCATCCGCGTCATGGCGCGTTCGAACAGGGCAGGGTTGTCGAGTGCCCGTGCTATCACCAAAGCTCCCTGAATGGCGATAACTGCTTCTTCCGCAAGGCCGGTGGCTGCCTCAGCATTATGCCCCAGTTTCTGCAAAGCATGGCTTAATGCGGTTATCCATGCAGCGAAGTAGTCATTGATCTGAGAGGCAAAGCGGTCGCGTACATTATCGAGAGCAAAAGCGCCCACGAGGCAGATACGGCGGCCCGAATTGAAATAATCGGTTACAGCGCGGCAGGTTGACCGGATGGCAAATGCGGGATTTTCCGATTCACGCAAGGGCCGGTAAATCTTTTCTTCAAACCAGTTGTCGATTTCAGTCAGAACAGCCTGCGCCATTTCGGCTTTTCCACCGGGAAAGAAGTGATAAAGACTGCCTTTTCCAAGCCCAGTCCTTTCGGTGATCACTGAAAGACTCGCGCCTTCAAAGCCATGTTCCCGGAAAATCTCCGCAAGCACAGGGATAATGTCAGAACGCTCGGCAATCGTTTTGGCCATGTGATTTACAATCCGAGATCCGACAATTCCGGGTGGTCCGCAGGGCGTGGTCCGGTCTGGTCCCAAAAGAACTTCCGCTCGGACTCTTTGATTGGAAGGTCATTGATGGAAGCAAAGCGCTTATGCATGAGGCCGTTTTGATCGAACTCCCAGTTTTCATTGCCATAGGCACGAAACCAGTTGCCTGAATCATCGTGATACTCATAGGCGAACCGCACTGCGATCCGATTTTCTGAAAAGGCCCAGAGCTCCTTTATAAGGCGGTATTCAAGCTCTCGATTCCATTTTGCCTGCAGAAAAGCGATGATTTCAGCGCGGCCACGCAAAAATGTTGATCTGTTCCGCCAATATGAATCCTGCGTGTAAGCCAGTGCCACGCGTTCTGCATTGCGGCCGTTCCAGCCGTCTTCAGCAGCGCGAACCTTCTGTATGGCAGTTTCCCGCGTGAAAGGTGGAAGGGGTGGGCGTTGTTCAGACATGCAATTTCTCCAAATTGTACCAATCAGTAAAGACTGTTCCAATAGGTACAAAACTACTATCGCTTGTCAATCAAATATCAGGCATGTCGTTGTCTTATGATCGGGATTCAGACTAAAACAATGGCGCTAGCCATTCACAGGAAATTCACATGCCGTATGAAAAGCGTATCGCACTAGGTTATAACGATATCAGCCTCTCCCGACTGGTTCTCGGCGCATGGCGTCTCCTGAGTGGCCCTGACAGGCCAGATGCCGACAACGTAGCCAAGTTGATCGACGGGGCAATCGATATCGGCATGACAAGTTTTGACCATGCAGATATTTACGGAAATTACGGCGTGGAAGAAGTTTTTGGCGCTGGACTGAAGCGCTGGGGTGGCAAGCGCGATGCGATTGAACTGATTACCAAGTGCGACATCATGCTGACGACCGATGCTCGCCCAACGAACCGTGTGAAGCACTACGATACAAGTGCGGCGCATATACAGACTTCCGTGGAACGCTCGCTAAAAAATCTGAGTACCGATTACATCGATGTGCTGCTTATCCATCGTCCCGATCCCTTGATGGATGCGGACGATACCGCACGCGGACTCGAAGATGCGGTCAAAGCGGGAAAGGTGCGGGCTGTCGGCGTTTCAAACTTCCTACCTTGGCAGTTTGATCTGCTGGCATCAAGATTGCCATTTCCACTGGTTACCAACCAGATTGAACTATCGACCATGTTTGTCGCGCCATTAACGGACGGCAGTCTTGATCACGCACAGCGACTGAATTACTCGCCGATGATCTGGTCACCTCTCGGCGGCGGCAGCCTTTTTACAGGTGAGGGTGCTCAGGAAGTGCGCGTGCGCAAAGCTTTGAGTGAAGTCGCGGCAGAACTGGGCAATGCAGATATTTCGGCGGTCGCCATTGCTTGGCTGCTACGCCACCCTGCCAAGCTTATCCCCGTTCTTGGAAGTCTGAAAATTGATCGACTGAAGACCATGGCGACCGCTCTCGATATCGAGCTTGATCGCCAGCAGTGGTTCGCAATCCTAAAGGCTAGTACAGGGCAAGACGTCGCCTAGGCGTGATCACGCTCGGACAAAAGCTCCATGCCTTTCTTCTGGCGGATCAAATTGAAGAACCGGCGGAAGAGATAGTGGGAATCCTGAGGGCCCGGAGATGCTTCCGGGTGATGTTGAACTGAAAATACGGGGCGGCCAGTAACGCGCAGACCGCAATTGCTGCCGTCGAATAGCGAGACGTGCGTTTCTTCGACACCATCAGGGAAGGACGCAGCGTCAACGGCAAAGCCGTGATTCATCGAGACAATCTCAACCTTGCCTGTGGTGTCATCGCGTACCGGATGATTTGCCCCATGATGACCCTGATGCATCTTCTTGGTGTCGCCACCGAGCGCCAAGGCCAGCATTTGATGCCCGAGACAGATGCCAAACACAGGAATATCAGTCTCGATCAACTCTTTGATTGCAGGAACAGCATACTTGCCGGTTGCGGCAGGATCTCCCGGGCCGTTAGACAGGAAAATTCCGTCGGGCTCGTAGGCCAGCACATCTTCTGCGGTCGCTGTCGCGGGAAGAATAGTAATTTTTGCACCAAGGCCAGCAATGAGACGCAGGATGTTACGCTTGATCCCGTAGTCAATGGCGACCACGTGGAACTCGGGTGCGGATTGTTCAGCGAACCCTTCATTCCATACCCATGGCTTTTCAGTCCAGACTGAGCTTTGTCCGGACGTAACGTCCTTTGCAAGGTCGAGGTTGAGCAGGCCGTGCCATGCAGCAGCGCGTGCCTTCAGAGCCGGAACATCAAATTTGCCATCCGGATCATGGGCGATAACTGCATTTGGCATCCCCTTTTCGCGGATAAGTGCCGTCAAGGCTCGCGTGTCTACACCCGCAAGAGCGATGACGCCGCGCGCTTTCAACCAGGCGTCCAGATGATCTGCCGAGCGATAGCTTGAAGGAGAAGTGATATCGGCTTTGAACACCGCGCCGACCGCGCCAGCCCGATTTGCCGGAGTCAAATCTTCGATGTCTTCCTTGTTCGCACCGACATTACCGATATGCGGGAAAGTGAATGTGACGATCTGGCCGGCATATGAAGGGTCGGTCAGAATTTCTTCATATCCTGTAAGAGCCGTGTTGAAACAGACTTCCGCTTCGCAAATACCTGAAGCGCCAAGGCCCTTGCCCTCAATCACGGTGCCGTCTGCCAATACCAGCAAAGCTGTAGGCTTAATTTCGGACCAACCCGCAGTCTTGGCTTGCGTACCTGCTTCTATCGATGTGGCGGTCATGCGGTACTCCTGAAATGGGCCTGCGTCGCAGAAAAACGAGGGGCATTGAAAAATGCCCGCAAATATTCCATATGACGTGGCTGAGCGCGATGGTTGATAATCACCCACCGCAGCAACAATAAAAATGTCTGGCTAAGTCCCAGTCCATAAACAAAGCAACGCCTCCGGTCAATTGCAAGACGAGCACTTGGTGGTAATTCATGTCGTGGATGACATGGCGCCATTGTTGATTTCGTTCGAAGCCATGACTAGTGTGCGTACATAACAGGAGAATACGGCCATGCGCGATATAATCGCCGGGGCACTGAATACAGCTATTAAATCTCAGGATAAACGCCGCGTTTCAACGCTGCGCCTGATCATGGCAGCAATCAAGGATCGTGACATCGTAAACCGCGGTATCGGGAAAGACCCGGTCAGCGGCGATGAAATCAGCATGATTCTGGCCAAGATGATCAAGCAGCGCGAAGAATCAGCCAAGATTTATGAAGAAGGCAACCGACTGGAATTGGCAGAGCAGGAGCGTGAGGAAATCGAGATCATTCGCGATTTCATGCCGAAACAGTTCTGTGAGTCGGACATTCGTAGTGCCTGTACACAGGTTATCGGCGAAATCGGAGCCGGTGGTCTGCGCGACATGGGTAAGTGCATGAACGCCCTTAAAGAAAAATATGCCGGGCAGATGGACTTCAGCAAGGCCAGCGGTATCGTCAAAGAGATACTACAGTAACAAGCTTGCTTATGCCTGCACTGAAAGTGAGGCCCAGATTGTCAGGCGGTTTTACTTGCCTACGATACTGGGCCGCTTGTTATTAGCTTCTCTGAAAAATGTTTAACGCTTTAACATGCGACTCATGCAGGGGAATTTCTTGCAAAGTGCGGAGACTGGTTGAAGAACTCGATCACGAGTTCTGTGAGAATCCGTATCTTACGCGCAGGATGCTGACCAGGTGGGCGAACGACATATGTACCTGCTGGAGGCGGTGGATAGCGTGTCATGATTGGCACGAGCGCACCGGAGACCACATGTTCATGGGTAAGGCAGTCCGGTAAATAAGCAATTCCGAGCCCGGCTGTCGCAGCGGCGACCAGGGCTACGCCGTTGTCGGCCTTAAAGCGTCCCTGTGGTCGAACCGTAATAATCTTGTCGCCATCCATGAGTTGCCAGACTTCGGTGCCCTGCATGAGAGCTTGATGGGCGACTATGTCCTCCGGCATCTCAGGCGACCCATAAGCCTTGATATAGTCCGGACTCGCAACAAGCTTCCCATAGACCGGGCCGACGCGTCTTGCGATCAAATTGGAATCCTGAAGATAACCCACCCGTATCGCGCAATCATAACCCTCCGTGATCAGATCAACGACGCGATCACTGTAACAGGTATGGATGTGTATCTGGGGGTGGCGTCGTGCCATTTCAGCTAACACCGGAGCGAAGTGAGTCGGACCGAAAGAAAGCGGTGCGGCAACTCGCAAGCGGCCACGAAGATCACCGGCGGGCAGGATCGTTTCCTTGGCTAAGTCAATCTCAGCGTAAACTCTTGCTGCATAATCCCGGAAAGTGGCCCCGGCTTCTGTAAGAGCAGCCCCGCGGGTCGTTCGTGCAAGAAGCTGGACGCCAAGTTCCGATTCAAGCCTGAAAAGCCGACGACTGACGATCGACTTGGAAACCCCGAGCCGGAGCGCAGCGGACGATATGCCCCCCGCATCTGCAACCTCTACGAATGTCCTCAGCTCTTCAATTTCCAATTCAGCGTTCCCTATTCCGCGACACAGCTTACCACAAGGGGACACTACCGCATCACACTTGGGAACGGCAATGTCTCATTAGGCGATGTCGCTGCTGGCGCATGTCTCTTGGAAAAATCAATGCCACTCACAATGGCAACAAAGGATGTAATAATGACGTTTCGTAATGGTCTTGCTTCTCTTCTCCGCCCCGAAGACTCAGTCCTCGTTCTGATTGACCACCAGCCATACCAGCTTACTAACCTCAACAGCCACGACCCGCAGATGGTGGTCAACAACTCGACGGCTTTGGCCAAGGCCGCCAAAGCCTTTGGTGTCCCCACCATTCTGACGAGTGTGATAGCGGATCGCGGCGGTCTCATTTTCCCGCAAATCACCGATGTGTTCCCGGATCAGGAGGTGATCGACCGGACGTTCATCAATACCTGGGAGGATCAGAAAGTGGTTGATACGGTCAAGGCGACGGGCCGCAAGCAGCTGATTATTGCCGGACTGTGGACCGAGATTTGTGTCGCGATGCCGGTGATCCAGGCCCTCGGCGAAGGCTGGGATGTGACTGTGATTACCGACGCTTCTGGAGGAACTTCGGTCGAGGCCCATGAGGTTGCCATACAGCGCATGATCGCGGCGGGCGCGAACATGATGACTTGGTTGGCTTTAGCGTCCGAATGGCAGCGCGACTGGGCTAGAACCGAGCATGCTGCTGAGTTGACGGACGTGCTCAAGTATCATGCCGCTGGTAGCGGCATCGCGTACCTGTGGGAACAGCAGTTGCTTAACACTCCAGTTGGGAATTAACGCAGAACAATTGAAGGGCGATGACGGGAAGTTTGATAGATACGGCGGGGGAAAACCCGACTGCTTATCGAGCCCCGTAGCGTTGATATTCGACCAGCAGGCGCAGGCGTCAAGTATAACTGTCGCAAGAAGGGTATGCACCTATTTGCATAGCTATTATGCATATTTGACGGTAGCAAAAATTTTAGGCTTTGCTATCTTGAACTCGTTGGGCTCTTTCCTCCCAGATATCCCAACGCCGAATGTACTGCACCTCCTCCCGCGGTACATTTACAATCAGGACCGCTGCACCTCCTCCCGCAGCGGTCCTTTTTTGTTTCAGCCCTTGTCGGCTTCGGGTTTGTCTGACTGAAGGCTGGTCACGACCCTCTTCAAATGCACGACTTCCCGCTCGCATAGCTCGTCGATTTTCTGGTGCAGCAGTTCGATCTTTTCATGGAGAAGTTCGATTTCGAGTTCCGCCTTGATGTTGATCTTATAATCGTTGGCAGCCTCTTTCCGATCTATGTCCTGCTGCCGGTTCTGGCTCATCATGATGAATGGCGCAGCGTAGGCCGCCTGAAAAGACAGGGCGAGATTCAGGAGAATAAAAGGGTAGGGGTCCCATTCCCGTACGTAGGCGGTAACATTCAGTACGATCCAGAAAAATAGTATCGTGGTCTGGATGATGATAAAGCTCCACGAACCCATGGTTGCTGCGACAGCATCCGCTATCACTTGACCACGTGTCAGTTCGCCATCCATTTGCGCCAGTTTGTGGGTTCTTATCCTGCGGCGAACATCGCGTAGATGATGGAGCAGTTTTCGTTCGGTATCATGAAGGCCGCTCGTTACTTGATCAGTCTCGGTCATCGATTGTCTCCATGCCCGCGCCAATATGTTTGCTCATATTAATACCCGTCACATGAAATCCACAGTTATCGTAGAGTTTTTTCGCGCGCGGGTTGTTAGCGGCAACGCGTAGTTTGATCTGTTGAACTCCCGATTTAGCCGCTTCTTCTTCGAGCAGCCTCATGGCTTCTTTGCCATATCCTTTTCCCTGCTCCCTTGGGAAAACATAAAAGTCATAGATGAACAGTTCGCTCTTTTCTACATTGGTTCGATACCAAAGATAGCCAAGCAAATGTTCAACGCCTATTTGGAAATCAATAATACAGGTCAGGCTATGCCCCACCGTATTTACTCCTTGTGGCAAATCCTGCTCGATTTCGCTGATTGCGCGGTTTTTTGCAGCTGCCGCCTCAAGATTATAATTGACCGCAATCTCGATTGCGTAATCGGGGATAAAATAATCCAAAAAATCCGGATACTCATCCGCGCGCATTGCTCTAAGCACAAGCATTCAAAGTGTCCTTTTCATAGCTAAATCCATATGCCGGCAAGCAGATGGAACCGAAGTGACCGGCCGGCGTTTATGGTTAATAAAAATGGAGGCTGATATGAAAGAACATAGCTGGTCTACAATTATCGGAATACTTGCAGGCCTTTCAATAGGTGCGGGCATCGGCGAAACCGTAATGGGCAACATGGTGCTGGGGCTTTTGATCGGCTCTGCGATGGGAGCCTTTATCGGTTCCAATAGCCATATCCATCGCAATTATTGATCGATCAACACCAGCTCAGCTGTGCAATGCGCGCAGACGGGTGGTGTTCAATAGGCCTTGTTCTTCGAGGACAGGGTAGGCCATTGATGCCAGAAGCGAGTTGATCTGCTTCAGGTCGCGTATCGTATCGAGATGAATAGAGCTGGTCTCAAGGCTGCGAACCGTACCCTCACGCAACCTGCTGAAATGCCGCTGACTGCTCTGCTTCTCAAGATCGCGAAGATAGTCCTTTTCCAAAACCAGCTGATGCGCAGTTTCCCGGTCGCGGGACACCAGTACGTTGAAAGCCATGCGGGCATTCACCAGTACTTTAGCGTGGAAGTTGCTGAGTTCGAGCCAGCCTTCATCGGTGAATTTCAGCTTGCGATCCATTTTCTTCTGAACCAGCGCAAGCATGTTGCGGACAATAATGTCACCAACCTGTTCAAGCTTCACGCATGCGCCAAGAAGTTCTTGCGCACGTGCAACTTCAAAATCGGTCAGTTTCTTGGTTGTCAATTTGGCCAGATAAAGCTTGATGGCAGCATGTTTGCGATCAACCTTGTCGTCGAGCATCGATAGTTCGTTGATGCGATCCTGCTCAGGATTTTCGTAAAGCCCGATAACACCGCGAAGCATAATTTCGACAGTCTCGCAAACCCGCACAGTTTCCCGTGTCGCATTGGCCAATGCGAGGCTTGGCGTATCTAGAACGCTTTCATCCAGTGCGCTAAGTTCGGATTGAACGAGTGACGGAGCCTTTTCAGTTGGCACGTTCAGGGCGACCACGGCTTTGGTAATGCGAAGGACAAGCCCGGAAAGCGGTACGCCTGCCAACAAAATGATGACATTGAACAGAATGTGTCCGTTGATGACCTGATCGGCTGGCGAAGAGCCAAGGAAAGCAACCGATGGCTTGAACGTCATGAAAAGAATGAGGATCAAGATTGAGCCTGCGCCGCGCATCAACAAATTGCCCATCGGTACAATACGGGCCTGAGGCGCTGCAGAGCGGGTGAGGAGAGGGGCAATGAATGATGAACCAAGATTTACGCCGAAGATCATCACGATCCCGAGTTCTGGCTGGATAAGGCCTCGCGAGGCAAACGTCACCAGCAGAAGCACGGCGGCAATGCTGGAATGGAACAGCCACGTCATGATTGCTGCAAGCAGGAATGCCGTAACCGGATCGGTATTGAGATATCCAACTATGACGGGTAGCAGATCGCTATTCCGCAAAGGCTCTGTAGCCTGACCGGTCATCTCCAGCGACAGCACCAGAAGGCCGATCCCGACTAGAATGCGGCCAATTTGCCGCCAGTTGCTGCGCTCCGTGGACATGAAAATTACAGTGCCAGCGACAAGGCAGAGCGGCACCAGCAGGGTCAGATCAAAGCTGAGAATTTTTACGACAAGCGCCGAGCCAACCTCGGCACCGCGAACTGCCATCAACCCGGCAATGCCGCTGACTATCCCCGAGCCGACAAATGACCCGACAAGCAGGCTGACTGCTGTAGAACTCTGCAAAGCTATCGAGAGCATCAGGCCCCAGAGAACAGCCAGAACAGGATTATGCAGGACCCCGCGAAGGCTTTGGCGCATGCGCTCACCATAGGCGCGCTCGACGCCTGTTCGAACCATGCGTGTTGCCCAAAGCAGGAGCGCGACTGCGCCTGCCAAATGCAACAAAATTGCGGAACCGTTCACTTGCTACAATCCTGACTTGTTGGGAGAACCCGGAATAGCAACCACGTTAGTTTGATTGCAATTTATTAATATAAGATATCATTCAAAAAGCGAAAAAAATATGTTCCGGCTAAGAATAAATGTGTCGTTTTTGGCATAAATCATTGGGTTGTGGATAATTCGGGTGTGAGATTTTGATAATTCGCCGGCTTTGTAAAAAATCAAAGCCCTTCAGCCCTGTTCACATCGTATGAGTCGGGGATGACGAGCTTGAAGGTCTTTCATAGCGACCTTATTTAAGGCACAATAGGTAAGGACCCGAGACCTATTTTCTCTACAGTCCGTAACATGCAGCAGCGCCAGAATTTTAGAACGAATAGTCAAATGCGATTTCCGCCATCTTTTCTCGACGAGATCAGAGAGCGTGTGCCGATCTCCAGCGTGATCGGGACGCGTGTTTCGTTTGATCGCAAGAAGACCAACGCACCGAAAGGTGATTTTTGGGCCTGCTGTCCGTTTCATGGCGAAAAATCGCCCAGCTTTCACTGTGAGGATCGCAAAGGGCGATATCACTGTTTCGGTTGCGGCGTCACAGGAGATCATTTCCGGTTTCTGACTGAGCTTGAGGGGCTGAGTTTTCCTGAAGCGGTTCAACGCGTTGCGGATATGGCAGGTGTTCCTATGCCGGCACGCGATGCCGAAATGGAAATCCGCGAGGCGAAGCGTGCGACGCTTTACGATGTCATGGAAATGGCAACGAAGTTCTTTGAGGATCAGTTGCAGGCGGCAGGTGGTGCGAAAGCGCGGGCCTATTTGAGAGATCGCGGCTTGAGCGCTGCAACACAGCACTCCTACCGTCTTGGCTACGCTCCTGAAAGCCGTAATGCCCTTAAAGAGCATCTCGCCAGCAAAGGCGCGACGAAAGACCAGATCGAAGCTTGCGGACTGGTCGTCTATGGCGACGACAAGCCGGTTTCCTTTGATCGCTTTCGTGACCGGATCATGTTTCCGATCGAGGATTTGCGGGGACGCATCATTGCTTTTGGCGGGCGGGCGCTAGCTCCCAATGCCATCGCGAAGTACATGAACTCCAATGAGACCGAGCTTTTCCACAAAGGCAAGATTCTCTTCAATGCATTGCGTGCCAGAAGGGCGGCACAACCCCAAGCTGGTCAACCTGCAAAAGCGGTAATTGCGGTTGAAGGCTATATGGATGTGATAGCTTTGGCACAGGCGGGATTTGCCCAAGCAGTTGCACCGCTTGGTACAGCATTAACTGAAGATCAACTTGATCTGCTTTGGCGGATGTCACCGGAGCCTGTGCTTTGTTTTGATGGTGATAACGCAGGCATAAAGGCAGCCTATCGGGCGATTGATCTAGCATTGCCGGTTTTGAAGCCCGGCTATTCGCTGCGGTTTGCTGTACTGCCGGAAGGCAAGGACCCGGACGATCTCGTCAAGTCATCGGGGCCCCAGGCGTTTCAGGATGTGCTCAACGATGCGCGGCCTTTGGCCGATATGCTGTGGACGCGGGAGACATCAAGTGGTGTATTCGATACACCAGAGCGCCGTGCCGAACTGGAAGCACGTCTTAAACAGATGACCGGGCTTATCGCCGATGAGAACGTCCGGCGGCACTACGGGCAGGATGTGCGCGAGCGTATCCAGCAGTTATTTGGTTCAGGTCAGCGTGGAAACGACCGGCGGAACAATGGAGAGCGGGGCAATAATCAAAATGGTTATGGCCAAAACGGATATGGTCAACGTGGGAAGGGCGCAGCAAGTGGGCGACTTGCCGTAAGTGCTACCTTGACACAATCGGCATTGGGCGGCCGGTCATCCTCAAAGCTTCCCGCTAGGGAAACTGCAATTTTAATGGCCCTGTTCAATCATCCTCGTTTAATTGAAGACGACTTTGAAACCGTTGTCGATCTTGAATTGGATCATCCGGATTTGAAGCGTTTTCATACGGCAATGCTTGATGCTATGGCTGAGCATCATGTCGCTAACGGCGCTGAAATGCGCAAAGTGATCGCTGAGCAGGGACTAGCTACCTTGGTTGAAGCGCTTGAAGCTGTTATTCGACGTAATCGTGAGTGGTTTGCGTCCGCCGAGGCTGCAGAAGAAGATGCCAGAGAAGCTTTGCGACAGGCCATCCACTTGCATCAGCGCGCCCGCGCACTACATAAAGAACTGGAATTAGCTCGGGTGGCATTGGGTGCAGATGCGACCGAAGAAAACTTTAACAGGTTACTCGATATACAGAACGATATCCGTAACGCGCAGGCTACGGAGGCGTTGATCGAAGGGTTCGGAATCCCCTCTGGACGCTCCGCAAAGGGTTTTTGACCGAATTGATTCGCTTTTTTGACCCGAATCAGTTGAGTCGGGGTTGACGTGGGTTAATAATGACGGAATCAGATTGCGCAGAATTGTAGATATTGCGTTGATGTTTGTAGGTTTATCAGAAATACCGGCAAATTCGACAGATATGCAGTGTGCTCGCCACCGGAATAACAAGGTTAATCCGCCATTAACAGGATTTCGGCTAGTCGATCATTTACTACCTTGATGATGTAGGGGAACCGGTGCGCTGCCGCACTCGTTGTCCTCCTGCATGAAAAAAGCGAACATCGCTTGGAGATATAGAATATGGCAACGAAGGCAAAGGAAAATGAGGAAGTAGAAGTCGAGCGCGAAGGCGCGCCGGACGGACCGCTTCTCGACCTTTCCGATGACGCTGTCAAGAAGATGATCAAGCTCGCGAAGAAGCGCGGCTATGTGACGATGGACGAACTCAATGCAGTTCTGCCATCAGAAGAGGTCACTTCAGAACAGATCGAAGACACAATGGCGATGCTCAGCGATATGGGCATCAATGTTGTTGAAGATGACGAGCAGGACGCGGACGCCGAAGAGGCTGACAACAGCGCCGACGACGAGAGCGATGCTAGAGAACTCGCCGAGTCTACTGGTACTGCGGTTGCTCCGACTGTCACCAAGAAAGAACCAACTGACCGTACAGATGATCCTGTCCGCATGTACTTGCGTGAGATGGGAACTGTGGAGCTATTGTCGCGTGAAGGCGAAATCGCCATCGCCAAGCGTATTGAGGCTGGTCGCGAGACCATGATCTCAGGCTTGTGCGAAAGCCCGCTGACATTCCAGGCGATTATTATCTGGCGTGAAGCGTTGAATGAATCGCAGATTCTTCTGCGTGAGATTATCGATCTCGAAACGACATATGCCGGCCCGGAAGCAAAGCAGGCACCGGTAATCGAGCGTGTCGAAGAAGAAAAGCCAGCGCCTGGAAATGATCGTTCGCGCAGTCGACGTGACGACGACGACATTACAAATGTTGGCGGCGACACGCAGGTTGAAGAGGATGATGACGAGGACGATGAGGCTAACCTGTCGCTTGCAGCGATGGAGGCTGAACTGCGTCCGCAGGTCATGGAAACGCTCGACGTCATTGCCGACACATACAAAAAGCTGCGCAAGCTTCAGGATCAGCAGGTCGAAAACCGTCTTGCTGCGTCCGGTTCTCTTTCACCAAGCCAGGAGCGCCGTTACAAGGAACTCAAGGATCAGCTTATCAAGGCAGTGAAATCGCTGTCGCTGAACCAGAACCGTATTGAAGCGCTGGTTGCTCAGCTTTACGACATCAACAAGCGCCTCGTTCAGAACGAAGGACGCTTGCTGCGTCTTGCAGAGTCCTATGGCGTACGTCGCGAAGATTTCCTGAAGGAATATCAGGGCAACGAACTTGATCCGAACTGGCTGAAAGCCGTTTCCAACCTGACAACACGCGGCTGGAAAGAGTTCACCAAGAACGAAAAAGAGACGATCAAGAATCTGCGCACCGAAATTCAGAACATGGCGCAGGAAACTGCGATTTCCATCTCTGAATTTCGCCGGATCGTCAATCAGGTGCAGAAGGGCGAGCGCGAAGCCGCCCTTGCCAAGAAGGAAATGGTTGAGGCAAATCTGCGTCTCGTTATTTCCATTGCCAAGAAGTACACCAACCGCGGGTTGCAGTTCCTCGATCTCATCCAGGAAGGCAATATCGGCCTGATGAAAGCGGTCGATAAGTTTGAATATCGTCGCGGTTATAAATTCTCGACTTACGCGACATGGTGGATTCGTCAGGCGATCACCCGTTCTATTGCCGATCAGGCTCGTACAATCCGTATTCCGGTGCACATGATCGAAACGATCAACAAGATTGTTCGGACATCGCGCCAGATGCTGCATGAGATTGGACGTGAGCCGACGCCGGAAGAACTGGCTGAAAAACTCGCCATGCCACTGGAAAAGGTTCGCAAGGTCCTGAAGATTGCCAAGGAGCCGATCTCGCTCGAAACGCCAGTTGGTGACGAGGAAGATTCGCATCTTGGTGATTTCATCGAGGACAAGAATGCGCTTCTACCTATCGATGCTGCGATCCAGGCTAACTTGCGCGATACGACAACACGGGTGCTTGCATCGCTAACGCCGCGTGAAGAACGCGTGCTGCGTATGCGTTTTGGTATCGGCATGAACACCGATCACACGCTTGAAGAAGTTGGCCAGCAGTTCTCGGTTACTCGCGAGCGTATTCGCCAGATTGAAGCCAAGGCGTTGCGCAAGCTCAAGCATCCGAGTCGCTCGCGCAAGCTGCGCAGCTTCCTCGACAGCTAAGCGAAACATATTTGTTGAAAATGAAAAACGGGATGGGTGAAAACCCATCCCGTTTTTCTTTGCAAGTTCGATACCGCTAAGCTTTCAGCCCTTGGCAACTGGCGATCTACATAAATAGAAAGCCCACTAATGCCGGGCTGTCTATTTAAAGCGATGGCTCATTTGATTTCTTGTCACCCTTATCTTTGGCCATAAGCTTGTCGATATATGCAAGGAACAAGGCGGAGAATACAAAGGCGAGGTGGATGATTGTAAACCACATCAGCTGTTCGTTGCTGTACTGCGTCAGGTTCAAGAATATCTGCAACAGGTGAATTGAAGAAATAGCGACGATAGTCGATGCAACTTTGATCTTGAGCGAGCCGGCATCGATTGTACCGAGCCAATGGACCTCGTCCGCCTGATCAAATCTCGACACGAAATTCTCATAGCCCGAAATAATGACCATGACGACAAGGCTGGCAACAAGCGCAGCATCAATAAGGCTCAACATTTTCAGGATCGTGTCGGTTTCGTTGAGAATCATGACCTTTGAGACGAAATCGACAAGCTTACCGGCGAACGAAAAGGCATAAATCGCCAGCGCAATGGCCAACCCCAGATAAAAGACGACCAAAAGCCAGCGCGAAGCAAGGATGATGTTTTCGATAAAGATTTCTATGCGTTTCATTTACTCGGTCCGGTGCAAGGATAGTTTCAAGCAACAAATAGCGACCATACGCGCGAACTCAAGCGATAATCGCAAAAAAACCCGGGTCTTGACCCGGGTTTTCGTGTTGTCGGAGGTGGTTACTTATTGCTCGCCAGAGGCGCGACCAGCGGCGTGATCCTGCGTATTGCAACACGGCGGTTCTGTTGTTCAGGCCCGTCAGACTTGATCTTCAGATAACTCTCGCCATAACCTTGCGTAGCCATGTTTTCCGGCGGGATGTCGAAGACATTGGTTAGGGCCTGCGCCACTGACTCCGCCCGTTTATCCGAGAGAACGAGATTGGCCTGATCGGAACCCACTGCATCCGTATGGCCTTCGATAAGGAAGGTTTCGGCGGGATTCTTCTTCAAAGTCTGAGCCATGGCTTTGGCAACACTCTCTATACGCGTGATCTGGTCTTCACCAATCTCGGCAGAACCGAACGGGAAAGTGATCGTATCGAGATCGACGCGGCGCACCTTGTCGCGAATACGGGCAGAACGCTTTACCTCGTCCACTGAATAGAGACGTTCGACACGTTCAACTGGCGGTTGAGCAAAGAACTCATAGACATCCTCTTCCGGCGCTTCTTCCGCATCCATGATGTATTCGCGTACAGGGATAGTCAGACGTAATGGTGGAAGGTCGTCGCCCGGATCGCGCCATTCAACCCGCTCTTCGCGATCATAGTCAGGTGCATAGCTAAGCACGACCTCGCGTCCGTCTGGCATTACGCGTGAGCGCTGGATTACATCGCCATAACGATTGCGGACGGTGATGATCTGGACGCCGTTGTCACGTACAATAGTCTCACGCGTACGGTTTCTGGGCAGATCTTCGTAATAGACATCCTGCGCATCGCGGGACATGCGCGGGCGATCCGAACTCTCAACGAAGACATTATTGTTTACTTCGACGATAGTGCGGTTATCGAACTGCTTGATGACCTGCACGTCATCCGGACGCTCATCGCGCCTGCGCTCCTTGGTGCGAGTGCCTTTTTCAGTCCGCACGGGCTCGATCTTGACCGGTGCAAGTTCCTGCTGAACGTCGGCATCAGTTTTTGGCGGTGCGACCGGCGGCGTTGCGGGAGCTTCCGCTGACGGTTGTTCAACCGGGCCCTTTCCAGTTACCTGATCTCTCTTGCCACCACGGCCTTTCCCCTCGCGTCCGCCCTTAACAGGCTTGTCGCTGTCCAGGACAGGGGCTGCATTTTCCGGAAGCGGCGAGGCTTCCTGCTGTTCAGGCTTGGCAGTTTCCGCAGGTGCTGCTGTGGTGCCGTCGGCAGGTTTGGTTTCCTGATCCGGCTGTGCGGGCTTTGCCTCTTGTGCCGGAGCTTCCGTTTCTCCGGACTTGGGCTGGTTCGGCACTGCGGCAGGTTTCGGCGCTTGTTCACCTGCTTGAGGCGCAGTTTCCTTGGTCGGAGTTTCCTTTACAGCTTTGTCGGCTGCTTTCTTGGCGTCTTCAGCAGCTTTTTCAGATTGCTTGTCCGCAGCCTTTTGAGCGCGGTCGGTTTTCTTGCGAGCTTCTTCTTCTGCTGATTTTTGAGCCTCTGCGGCTTTATCGGTCTCTTCTTGAGCAGCCTTTTTAGCGTTCTCAGCCTCTTTGGCAGTCTCTGCTTCTGTCGCTTTGGCTGCTTCAGCTTCGTCTGTCGCTTTTTTGCGCGCAGCTTCGCCTACCGCTTTCTGCTCCTCAGCCGCTTTATCAGCTTCGGCTTGGGCGTCACGCTTAGCTTGCTTCGCGTCTTCGGCAGCCTGCTTCCGTGCTGCCTCAGCGCCTGCAGCTTCCTCTGCAGCTTTTTGTTTTGCCTCGGCTTCTACAGCCTTTTGTTCTTCTGCAGCTTTGTCGGATTCTGCTTGAGCGTCGCGTTGGGCTTGCTTTGCTTTTGCAGCAGCTTCTGCCTCAGCATCACGAGCGCCTTGGTCGGCTTGTTCCTTAGCCTGCTCGGCCGCCTGCTTCTGGGATTCGGCTGCAGCGTCAGACTCTTCCACTGCTCGCTGCTTGGCGTCGTCTACCTGTTCTTCAACTGGTTTCTTGACAGGTTCTTCTGCGGCTTCAGCTTCCGGTTCCTGGCTTTCAGCTTGGGCAAGCAGCATTTGAGGCACGTTGGTATTCGATGAAATATATGGCCGATTCAAAGCTGGTTGCTCCGCCATCGCGTGAGGCGAAGAGAAGAGAATAGCCGTCGAGGCGAAAAAAAGTGCTGTCCGTTTCATGTCCATCCCTGTCTCGCATTTCAAAAGCCTGAAACACGTCAAATGTTTATGATCGCAACCTGTTCCCATTTTATGGCAACCTCTTGTCGGGCGATCATCGTTCTGGCCGGTCGTGGAGACCGAATCCGATGATGCAGGATTGCAGGAGCGGCCTGTATCCGATGTGAAGAGCCTGTTCATCCTGCGTTCATGGGTGAGACATCAAGGCAATGGACGGGATGTTATGAGCGTTGTATTTGAGCGCATGCCTAGCGAACCATTCTGGAAAACCAAGACACTTGATGAGCTTAACCGCTCTGAATGGGAAAGCCTGTGCGATGGCTGCGGCCGTTGCTGCCTGCACAAGCTTGAGGATGAAGATACGGAAGAAATCTATTTTACAACTGTAGCATGCACATTGCTTGATGCCGGAACATGTCAATGTTCAGATTACGTTGGCAGGAAAAAGAAAGTTCCTGATTGCGTATTCCTGACGCCAGAAATTGTAAGAAGTGTTGATTGGCTTCCCGAAACCTGTGGTTATCGGCTGATAGATGAAGGCCAGGATCTTTATTGGTGGCATCCGCTGGTTTCCGGCTCGGGCGATACCGTTCACGAGGCTGGAATCTCGGTGCGTGGGCAAGTCACGGCTTTCGATCATGATTTGAAATCCGATGAAGATTATTTTGAGCACATGATCAAGGTGCCGAGCAATTGAGCAATGCCGGTAACAAAAAGGGCGCCCTGGAGCGCCCTTAACTTTAAAGAACGATGATTCTCAGTTCTTCAGTTCGAATGTCACATTCACTGAAACATTATACGTATTCTCGCCAGCGGCCACAGGAACCGAGTCAGCAGCCATTGCCATCATCTTGCCTTGCGCCATTGGCATGGGGCGAGGATTGTACGACTGCTCACTGATCTCCACGACCTTGCCAAGTTCAACACCGGCGGCTGCGCTTAGCGTCTTGGCTTTTGAGATAGCACTTGCAACAGCCTTCTTGCGTGCTTCTTCGAGGATTGCCTCTGGCTTGTCATTGGTAAACGTGAGATTGCCGCCTTGATTGACGCCAAGTGATACTGACTGATCCAGAATTTCACCAACCTTCTTCAGATCACGTACACGGACGGAGAGTGAGTTGGACACGGCATAGCCAACGATCTTCGGGGCTTCAGGAGGCTGCTTGCCATCCTTGTTTTCGGGATAGACGTAACGCGGTTCGATGTTGAATCCGGAAGTCTGAAGATCGCGGTCAGCAATGCCAGCTTTCTTCATTCCATCGAGAACCTTCGCCATGGATTCGTTATTGGCGGTCAGTGCTTCGCGTGCTGTTGGCTTTTCTTCCAACACAACAAGCGAAACAATCGCTGTATCAGGCGCTACTGCAGCTTCACCTTCACCTGTGACAATGATGCGCGGGCGCGGAGTTTCGTCCGCAAAAGCAGCAAAAGGAACGGCCATCATCGCAGTTGTAGCAAAGGCAAGGGTCAGGATTTTTGATGTCATGGATATCTCCCCAAATGACGTGAAGCTGCTGACTCGCAGGTCATTATGGGTGGATTAGGGCAAAAAGTAAAAAATCTCGCAGCACTTTAAATATGCATCTAAAAGCGTTGTCCGGCGTTCCTGAACAGCAAAGGAGTGCATTATGATGGCCGAGAAATCCAAAAACAGCGCTGTTCAAGAAGAAAGCCAGAAAAAACCCGCAAGAACTCCGATTGAAACTCAGGACTGGGATGAAGTCGGAGCTGCCGAAGTGCAGGCAGATGATGATTTGGCGATTTTAGGCGGGCGACAGCTGGAATCCGAAGATGCCGGTGATTTGTCCGAGGACGATGATGACAATCCCTATCAGGAAAGTGATGAGGCATTGCCGGACGATGAGGAAGAGGCGGAGATCGCTTTCGACCCAGAGCGGGAAGGGCACCGCTTCGGCGACTGAGCCAACCGGATTTATGAGCAAATAAGCGCCCCTTTTTAGCGGGCGCTTTTCTTTTGCGTACACACTGAACGTATGCACATAGGTCTTGACTAAGATACAAATGTTCATTACTCGATAAGGTAATTGCAGTGGCGCCTTTTCGGGGCGTTGGCCGCGTAAATGGACAATCATTCAAGGAGCGCCGAGATGGCTTCCGCCAGAACGTCGAATGCCAAACTCAAGGACGACGGCAGCAACTTTCCGTTCGCATTTCGGCACTACACGCCAGAGCAATTGAAGGAAGCCTTGCGTAAAATGTATCTGATCCGCCGGTTCGAGGAAGGCGCTGAGGAGTCTTATACGCGCGGGCTTATTCACGGCACAATGCATCTTTCCATCGGCCAAGAGGCCAGCGCTGTCGGTATATCTCTGCCGCTCGCTGAAGATGACATGATTACTTCTACTCATCGCGGGCATGGTCATTGCATTGCCAAGGGTGCAGATGTTTCGAGGATGTTTGCCGAGTTTTTCGGCAAGGAAACAGGTTACTGCAAAGGCCGGGGTGGCTCGATGCATATTGCCGACGTCTCCAAAGGCAATCTTGGCGCAAATGGCATTGTGGGCGGAGGCATTCCAATTGCCGTTGGTGCAGCGCTGTCTGCCAAAAAGCAGAAAAATGGCAAGGTCGTTATTTCCTATTTCGGTGATGGCGCGAACAATGAAGGCGCCTTTCACGAGGCGCTTAATATGGCGGCTGTATGGAAGCTACCAGTTGTCTTCGTTTGTGAGAATAATGGATATGGCATGTCTACTTCGACAGCGCGTTCAACTGCTGTCGCCAATGTAGCCGACCGTGCAGCAGCCTATAATATGCCCGGCGTGATTGTTGACGGCAACAACCTCTCAGATGTCGCGGAGGCCTCGCATGATGCCGTGGAGCGTGCTCGGCGCGGAGAAGGGCCGACGCTGATCGAGTGCAAGACTTACCGCCATCGCGGGCACTCAAAAAGTGATCGTAACCGCTACCGTACAAAAGAGGAAATCGAAGATTGGATCAGTAATCGCGACCCTATCCATCTTTTTGAGGATCAGCTGAAAGAATTTGGTTTTCTTGACGACGCTCAGATCACTGTTCTTCGCGACAGTGTGGAGACGGAGATTGCAGAAGCAATCAATTTTGCCAAGGACAGTCCATCGCCTGACCTGAATAATCTGACGCGCGACGTTTATACGGACTGATTGCATGAATGAAGTGGTACGCGAACTGAGTTATTCGCAGGCTATCCAGGAGGCGATGGCTATCGCCATGGAGGCTGATGACCGGGTTTTCCTCATGGGCGAGGACATCGGGGTTTACGGCGGTGCCTTTCAGGTTACCGGCGATCTGGTCCAACGTTTTGGCGAAGATCGTGTTATGGATACTCCTATCTCTGAACTTGGCGGTGCAGGTGTTGCGGTGGGTGCAGCATTGACAGGGATGCGCCCGATATTCGAATTTCAGTTTTCGGATTTTGCGGCGCTGGCGATGGAGCAGATCGTCAATCAGGCGGCGAAAATGCGCTATATGCTTGGTGGTGCCGTTTCTGTTCCATTGGTCATGCGATTTCCCGCAGGCTCGGGCACGGGTGCAGCAGCTCAGCATAGCCAAAGTCTGGAGGCCTGGTTCGGACATGTTCCCGGGCTGAAGGTAATTCAACCATCCACACCATATGACGCCAAGGGCATGTTGCTTGCTGCGATTGAAGACCCTGATCCTGTAATGATCTTCGAACATAAGCTTCTTTACAAAATGAAGGGCCCGGTTCCTGAGGGATATTACACCGTGCCTATCGGTAAGGCGGCTGTCGTGCGGGAAGGTACTGACCTGACAATCGTTGCTTCGGCAATAATGGTTCACAAGGCACTCGAAGCAGCTCAGGAACTAGCCAAAGAAGGTATAAATGTCGAAGTTGTAGATCTTCGTACGGTGCGTCCGATGGATAAGGAAACGATCATTGCCAGCGTCAAAAAGACGTCGAAGCTCATGTGTGTATATGAAGGCGTGAAGACACTTGGCGTCGGTGCGGAAGTTAGCGCCATGATCGCCGAGAGTGAGGCATTCGACTATCTCGATGCGCCAATTGTCCGTCTTGGCGGCGCTGAAACGCCGATTCCATATAATCCTGATCTGGAAAAAGCGACCGTTCCGCAAGTACCCGGCATCATCGAGAGTGCACGCGATCTCATCAAAGGGGTGCGGTAGGCTATGCCGGTCGAAGTTATTCTGCCCAAGGTCGATATGGACATGGAAAGCGGCCAGATTTCGCGATGGTACGCAAAAGAAGGCGACGCGATAACCAAAGGCCAATTGCTCTTCGAAATTGAGACCGACAAAGCGGCCATGGAAATTGATGCACCGTCCTCGGGCATTTTGCGTAATGTGACGGCACAAGAAGGCACAACCGTTCCTGTGGGACAGGCAGTTGCTTGGATATATGCTGAAGGCGAAAGCTACGAAGCATCGGCTGAGGTGGAAGTGCAAGCAGCTGCTCCGGCAAAAAAGCCGGAGACCATATTACAAGCTGTGACACCTGAATCTGCACCTACAAGCGTGGGAGGCGAAGGTATCCGGGCCACTCCCTTAGCACGAAGGCTGGCACGCGAGGCCGGGGTTGATCTCGCGTCAGTCAAGGGGTCTGGACCAAAGGGCCGTATTCAAAAGCAAGACATTGAACTTGAAACCCGCGCGCAGACAGATGTTGCCAAGCCAAAAGCCATGCAGGTAGCTGCCAAAGGCAGCGATGCACCGCTTAATGCTGTCTGGTTGCGGGAAGGCAAGGATAAAGCGCTTGCGCCTGTTGTGTTGCTGCATGGTTTCGGCGCTGATTTGAATAGCTGGCGGCCTATGCTTGCTGGTGGCAATATCAACAACTCAATTCTGGCGATTGATCTGCCCGGTCACGGCGATTCAACGCTTTCCATTCCGGGCGATCTGGAAGCCATTGCCGTGCAGGTAGAGCGAACTATCTCCGCATATCATTCGGGCCAGATCATCCTCGTCGGACATTCCTTCGGAGGAGCTGTTGCTGCCGAAGTTGCAGTGAGAGGCAATGCAGATGTGCAAGCGCTGGTGTTGATTGCACCCGCAGGACTGGGACCGGAAATTAACGGTGATTTTTTGTCAGGCTTCGTGCGGGCTCGCTCTGAATCCAGCCTTATCGCATGGATGAAGCAATTGGTCGAAGACGAGAGCCTTTTAACTAAACCATTCGTTGCGGCAACATTGCAACAATCGCAAAACGACGCCTTGCGTGAAGCGCAAAGACTTGTAAGCGACCGCTTCTTTGCCGACGGCACTCAGGTTTTCAGTATAAGGCAGACATTGGATCGCTTATCGATTCCTGTCCGCGTCATCTTCGGTGCTGCTGATCGCGTCATCCCCGCGAGCCATGCAGCCGGGCTGCCGGGTGAAATTGCTGTGCACCTATTTGCCCAAACCGGTCATATGCCGCAATTGGAGCGGCGCGAGGCTGTCATGCGTATCCTGGGTGAAGTCAGCCAACTGGTAAAATAGCGTCGGCAGGTCTTTTGCGCAGAGCGGCACGGCGAATGGCGCTGCGCGCAGATGCGAGGTTTGGTGCAATCCAATTGGGTTCAATACCAACGAACTTGTCGAGAAATGCGATGGCATAAGCCGGGATCTCGCTGACATTTTCTCTATAAGACCACCATGTGCGAAGATCCTCGGCGCATTTGCTGATCTTGGGCGCTGCGCCAAACTCCTGCTCGCAGATTGCCGCAATCGCTCCTACGCAGTAATTCGTGTAAAGAAAGCCCTCGGGCCAAAATGCTACGATCTCCCGCATTTCCGGCTGTGACAGGGTGTCGTCGCCAGATTTCCCGGTCGTCTCGACAGGGCTCTCCGCGATCAGTTCTTTGAGAGCCATGCCCGCTGCAAAGACAATAAAGTCCTTTCGATCAATATCAGCGTAAGACTTTTGCAGTTCAACAGTCTCGATCCAATTTAAAAACGCACGCGTCAGTTTCCTGTCATCAATTGAGAACTGATAGCCGTAATGCCCGGTGATAAGCGCTGCATTCTTGCGGAACGCCATCCGAAACCAGCGTAGTTGGCGCAGGCGATGGCGCAGATCCGGCATGAGAACAAGCTCATCCTTAAAAATAAAGTTCATTCCAGCTCACCTTGATCGCGTTTGGTAGCAAGTTCGGTATTATACATATTGACACTTTAAAGAACAAATGTTCTATTTTTTCTGTTCGCTGTACCGCATTCTGGATAATTGTTATTCCCATTCAAAAACCGGTGCCGGTTTTTCTGGTTATAGGCTAATCATAGCATATGTTACAGCGATGCAGGGAGGAGAGTTGGCATGGTCATGTGGCAATGGGGGTTGCTTGCGCTCGGTCTTTTGTGGGCTTTGCAGTCGCTTGGTGTCTGGTATCAGATGCGCCATTATACCGATGTCATGAAGGGCATCACTTCAAAATATAATGATGGTTTTGTAGGTGCAGGGAATGTTCGAGGCCGCTTTGGCAAGGGGATGATTGTCCTGATCGTAACGAATGCGGATTTGGCGATTCAGCGCTTTCTCGTCATGAGCGGACGTTCCGTTTTTGCCAAGTTCAGGCGACGCCCGGAATTCGAGAATATGTCTATTGAAGCTTTGCGAACGAGTTCCTTGATGACAACCGACGAAGATCGCGCACTCGCAAAAGCGACAGAAGTTGCAATAGCTCAGATCGATCGAGCAAAGGCAGAGCCAAAAAAGATCGGCCTTGTGGGAATAAAGGCTGCAAACGCGTAGGGGCGGTCGAAGGGTGGCCGAGAGGAGGAGGGAAACATGTCAATTCTAACAATGTTGGCACAGCATGCGGATTTGGCCGCTCACCATTTAACGGTAGCCGGTTCAATGGTTTCGGATGCGGCCTTGCATGGCAAACAAGCCATGGACCATGCAGGAAATGATCTTGTCATTCTTGCGCAGTCGACCGGTGACATTTCGGTCGAGGAGTTCAAGCAGAAACTGCAAAATGTTCAGCAGGAAGAACAGCTTGGCTGGCTTACGAGTATCGGCAAATACTTTATCGGCATTTTCCAGAAGGGTGGCGAGGTTTTTGCCGGATTTGTTACCGGGATCATTCCCACTCTTGTCGTATTGATGACCGCGTTCTATGCGCTGACCGAACTTGTCGGAGAAGAACGGGTCCATGGGATCGCACGCGGTGCCGGGCGCATCGCGTTGACACGATATACCATATTGCCTCTGCTTTCAGTGTTTTTCCTTACCAATCCAATGGCTTATACATTCGGCTCTTTTCTTGAAGAGAAGCATAAGCCTGCCTTCTATGATGCTGCTGTTTCGTACGTTCATCCGCCTCTTGGGTTGTTTCCGCACATCAATCCCGGCGAGTATTTTGTCTGGGGCGGTATTCTCGTGGCACTTCTCGAACTTGAGAAAAAAGGCGCTGTTCCGGCAGGTTATCATATCAACGTCGCGATCTGGTACGCGATCGTCGGTCTGGTTGTCATCCTGCTTAAAGGTATGCTGACTGAGCGGATAACAGTCATTATGGCGCGCCGTCAGGGCATTGAGCTTTAGGTCCGGGGGGAATCGACAAATGGCAAAAACATATACACCTGTGAAAATTTCCCGCGGCAAAAATGGTTGGGGCGGGCCGCTTGTAATCCAGTTGACGCCGGAGCGAAACAAGGTTGTCTCAGTTACTGGCGGCGGTATCCATCCAGTGGCACGGAGGATCGCAGAACTCACCGGCGGCGAAGCCGTAGATGGGTTCAAGGCGCCGCCTGTTGAAGGCGAAATGGGCGTCGTTGTCGTCGATTGCGGCGGCACAGCAAGATGCGGTGTTTATCCGCGCAAGCGTATTCCAACCGTCAATCTGACCTCTGTGGGTCAGGCTGGGCCGCTGGCACAATTCATCACCGAAGATATTTATGTTTCGGGAGTGAAAGAAACCAACATTGAACTGGCAGATGGATCACAATCAAGCACAGTTGCAGGAAGTTCCTCGTCCCAATCTGCACAACCCACACCAGCAGAGCTGGCCGCGTCTATGCGTGCTTCCGATACGGGTGAGACTGGCGAGGGTGGCCTGATCGGCCTGATCAGTACAGTTGGCCGTGTAATGGGCCGTGTCGTCGGCATTTTCTTCAATGCTGGTCGCCGCACCATAGATCAGGTCGTTCGTAATGTTCTGCCTTTCATGGCCTTCGTTACGATGCTCATCGGCTTCATCTTGTACACAGGCATTGGCGATGTGCTGGCACAGCCTATGGGGCCGCTTGCTAATAACATCGTTGGGCTGCTGATCCTGTCCGCGATTTGTGGTTTGCCGTTCCTGTCACCAATATTGGGACCAGGTGCTGTTATTGCACAGGTTATCGGGGTTGCGATTATCGGTCCGCAGATTGCCAATGGTACAATTTCGCCCGCCATGGCTCTGCCGGCGCTCTTCGCCTATAATACACAAGTTGGCTGCGATTTCGTACCAGTCGGCTTGGCGTTGGGTGAGGCCAAACCAAAGACGATTGAAATTGGCGTTCCCGCCGTTCTGATCAGTCGCCAGATCATGGGACCCGTATCTGTGCTGATCGCTTGGGTTGTTAGTCTGATCGTATTTTAAACCTAAAGTAGAGATAGAGGTTCGCCATTATGTCAGTCCAGTTCAAAACACGGATAACAGCCGTAGGGCCTGAAGTCGCGGATCTTGCAGAGGGTGGTGTCGTCATTCTGTTTGCGGATGGCGCGCCCCCCGAACTCGCCGAAGTGTCGATCCTCCATAGTGCTGAAGGCGATCCTTCTGATTCAAGCCCTCCCGTTGGATCGGTGATCCAGATCGGCGATGTCTCGGCGAAAATTACAGGTATGGGAGAGTATGCGTGGCAGAAGGTCAAGGAAATTGGCCATGTGGTCATCACTTTCAATGGTGCCAGCAAGGTGGAGCGGCCCGGTGAAATTTGCGCCGCTGAGATATCTGCTGAAAGATTGGTATCAGCACTGAAGGTCGGAGCCGTGATTACCATCGGGTGATTGCCGGGAAAAACATCGAATACCAAAGAGAGAATTGAATGGAACGCTCGACTATTGTGCGGGTGCATGAGGGATTGCATGCGCGGCCAGCTACACGGTTCGTAAACCTTGCCAAAGGTTTCGAATGCGATGTCGAACTGATCAAGGCGGACAGATCGATAAATGCCAAAAGCTCTGTGAAGCTTATGCTGCTGGGTGTTAAGGAAAACGAAGAAGTTACTGTTCGGGCTACAGGTGCGGATGCGGCGGAGGCTGTAGAAGCCCTTATAGGTTTTCTGGAAAATCCCCTCTCGGGTACGTCTGATATCAAATCAACCGGAAAACCCTCAAAGGTAGCGCCGGTTGCAACCATTGCAGATAAATCTGAATTGCGGGGAGTAGCAGCCAGCGAAGGCTTGGCAATGGGGCCGGCGTTTGGCTTTTTCCCTCCGGTGATCGATCAGAAAAATCAAACTATCACAGCGGATGCGATACCGGCGGAACTTGCCCGATTGGAACAGGCTTTTGCAACGGTGCAAACTCGCATGGATGCTTCGCTTCAGGCGGTGGGCCTTGCAATCAGCGACCGGGGGATTATTGCGGCTTTGAAGGATATTGCCAGCGATGATGACCTCGTGGATGGTGCCAGGAAGTTTGTTGAAGGCGGAATGGATGCCGTATCGGCCGTCATCGGCGCAACCTCCCGAATTGCCTCTGATTTTGCCTCACTGGACGATCCTTATCTGAATGCGCGTGCCGACGACATGAATGCCGTTGGACGGCAGATTTGTCTGGCGCTGTTAGGACAGAACGATGTCGATCTGGATGGAATTCCTCAGGGTTCAATTCTTATTGCTGACGATATCGGAGCCTGGGATTTGGCGCGAGCGCCGCTGAAACGCATTGCTGGTATTGTATGCGGTCGTGGCGGAGCAACATCGCATGTTGCCATCATCGCGCGTGCACATGGCATTCCGGCGGTGCTTGGGCTGGGGCCGGACGTGCAGCAACTCAAGACTATCAATACGATTGCAATCGATGGGAACACCGGTCACGTCTTCAAGAATCCGGACCATGAGATTACGTCGAGTTTCCAGAGCAAAATTGCGGAAGCTGCAGCGGACAGTCAGGCTCTGAGTGCATTCAAAGATTTTATTCCGAGGCGTGCTGATGGAACCATCATCGAGATTGCCGCAAACATAGGCTCGCTTGAGGAAATCGAAGCAGCGCAGGAAGCAGGTGCAATGGGTGTCGGGCTCTTTCGGACCGAGCTTCTTTTCATGCGGCATATACACCTTCCGTCAGAAGATTTTCAAACCGAAACCTATATGGCACTTGCAACTGCTTTCGCACCTTATCCGGTTATTGTCCGCACGCTTGATATCGGCGGTGACAAGGCCATTTCAGGTATCGAGTTTCCTGACGAAGACAATCCGTTCTTGGGATGGCGTGGAATCCGAATGTGTCTTGACCGTCCGGATGTGTTTAAACCTCAGTTGCGCGCACTTTTGAGGGCCAGTGCCAAAGGGAACATCAAGGTCATGCTGCCGATGGTTTCGAGTGTCGAAGAGGTCTTTGCAACCCGCGCATTGATTGACGAATGCGCGTCTGAACTGAAAGCAGAAGGAAGAGACTATGCGCTGTTTGATCTGGGAGTTATGATCGAAACACCTGCTGCCGTATTGATCGCTCCCATGCTTGCGCGCGAAGTTGCATTCTTCTCCATAGGAACGAATGATCTCACTCAATATGTCATGGCAGCAGATAGGCTCAATCCGACTGTGGCAAAGCTCAATGATGTAACTCATCCGGCTGTTATAACTGCAATCGAGATGACAGCGACAGCAGGCGTTCAGGCTGGAATAATGGTCGGTATGTGTGGCGAGGCGGCGGGTCGCCCCGATCTAATACCAGCTTTTATACGAATGGGATTGACCGAACTCAGCATGAGCCCCGCTTCGATACAAAGGGCGAAAAAATGCGTACGGGATGCCTGCCAATAAGGCCCTAAGGCAGATGCGGTATCAGAAAGGCAAACAGGTCCGACAATGTATGAAGATTGTCCCGACCTGTAACCGCCTGCTCAAACTTTTCCGGACGTGCCTGCAACGCCAATAAAGCAGTTTCCACCAATTTCTCGCCAACCGGCTCGTGATTTGAATAGGTTGCCAGTCCCATTGCGAGCGCAATTGCCGAGAACTGCAGCAAGGTCTTTGTCCGATCCGCTGCCAGCGGGGCAAATGATGCCGTGCTACGGTAATGTGCGTCCAGTTCGATGGCCAAAGCCGCACACGCCTTGCCGATATTCTTTTGCTTGCCACTTCTCGTTGCTGCGAGCAGGACTGCATGGCGGCGAATCATCGTAGCGTGAACAGCCGCAAAGCTCGCCTCATGAACAACCGGATTTGGCTCTTGAAGCTCGCTGAGAAGGTATTTTGTCAGGTAATAGGTGTCGCGGCAAAAAAGCGCTTCGCCTGCATCGCGATCTTCAGAAAAATATACAGCCAGACTACGAGCCTCGGGTGGTCCGGAATGCACAGCAGGATTCTGCGAAATAAGCGAAATGGAGACTGTTTCCACCGTAGTCAGCGCTTTATCCATTGCCCGCGCGACCTTATCGAGCATGAACTCCGGCAGTTCCCTAGGTGTCAATGCCGCATTGTGCCGGCTGGCTCTGATGAGATGACGTACGTCTCGAAGCCTGTCTTTCAGACTGACGATGATGTCGTTTGGGATGTCCCTTGGCATATTCGTGGCCTCGTGCAGGAAAGTGGATAAGGCTTTGTATCTTTTTTTCTTGGCTTGCTAAATAACATTCTAGTGGAGTTGTATAATGTTAATCATGCAGGCGATTTGTCTGTATGCGCAGGCATAGGGGGGAAACGATTGACCGATCGACGCAAGCGACCGAATGGTGCCGCTGGCAGCCCAAAAAAAGCTGCATTGGATGTTGGCCAACCCGATACAAAAATCAGTCGGATGCGCATGCGCGCCGCCTGGATGTATTACATTGAACAGATGACTCAAAACGAGATTGCCGAGGTGCTTGGGGTCGGGCGAGTAACGATTGTGCGGATGCTGGCAGAAGCGCGGGCACGCAACGAAGTCAAGATCGGTATTCAAGGCTATCTTTCCGATCTGATTGCATTGGAGCGCCAGGTCGAGCAGCAGTTCGGCTTGGATAAGGTGATTATTGCGCCGTTATCACAGCCGGATAGCGATCCAATACCAGCCATTAGTGCTGCGACCGGTGCTTATCTGTCAGATGTTGTAAGCAATGGTATGCGCGTCGGCGTCGGCTGGGGGCGCACGCTACTCAGCACTCTTTCGTTTCTTGAGGCTCGAGCACTTGAAGACTTCACTGTTATTTCGCTTTTGGGCGGAATCAGCCAGCCGCGGCGTTTCAATCCAGCTGAATTCGCCTGGCAGTTCGCCCAACTCTTTCAAGGGGAGGGGTATCTTATTCCTGCTCCGGCAATGGTAGACAGCATCGAGACCAGAACGGCGTTGATCGAGCGATGCGGGTTAAAAAGCGTCTTTGAAATGGCCGAAGATCTGGACATGGTGCTGCTCAGCGTCGGCGCAATTGAAACCGCTTCAAGCACGCCATACCGCATCGGGTTTCTCAATGAGGGGCATCAGGCATCCTTGGCGGAAAGGGGAGCCGTTGGCGATCTTCTTTTCCATTTTTACGACAAGCAGGGGAACCTCGTCGACCACCCGGTTCATGACCTCGTCATGTCGGTTGGCATCGACACAATCCAAAGGGTTCCTGTACGTGTTCTAACGTCGGGCGGGCGGGAAAAAGTCAACGCGCTCTACGGTGCCATGAAACTTATCCGGCCAACCGTATTCATCACGGACGAGGAGAGTGCCAGACAGTTGCTAAACATGGCTGACGATGAAACGGTTCGAGCGGACGCTTCTTTGGCAAAAAGTTGAGGTAATCAAACTGTTTGGTTAGTCTGGGGATTGCATTCGGGATTTTTCCCGTTATTGATCCTCGCACGGCTTGCGCCTTGGCGCAAAGCTGCCTCAGGTGGGGCCTGTAGCTCAATTGGTTAGAGCCGGCGGCTCATAACCGCTTGGTTGGGGGTTCAAGTCCTCCCGGGCCCACCATTCTTTTCAAAGGCTTGGCGAGAAATCGCTGGGCCTTTTGTTTTTACACAGTCTTCCGAAGCAACCAGTTGCGTGGATCGAACTTTCAAGGTTTTCTCGAAGTTGCCTCCATCGCGAATCACAAAATAGAGGCCGGTGTTTTGGCCGATCCGCCGATCGAAGCGAGTCTGCCACGGTTGACACGAAAACTTTGTAATTTTCTCAGAATTAATTCTGACTTTTCTGTTCAAAAACATAAAGTTACGTTTGGTGGAAGTATTTCTTACCGCCTATACGACCAAAGGCTAAGATACATTCGTGTCTCGCTGGTGTTAGCTGTCTTCAGAGGTGAAGGCGATAAATGCAATGAGCAAAGTAGCACCCAGCGTGGAAGAAGAATTGGCCGTATTGGAGCACACCAGAACGGAGCTAACTGCTCTGCTGGAATTGGCGCTGCTTACAAGCTTGCTGGAAATTGCAAAAACTCTCGATATCGCAATCACGCAGACAAACTACCAAGTGATGCAGTTAAAGCGGAAATCTCATTAGCAGGCTAGGTCACCAAACTCGCGCACGAGCAAGCCGCAGATTACAGCGCTGCTTTGTGCAGAATGAAATTCCTCACGCTGATCTAGACAGCAAACAGAATGGCCGTCACCGCCAGAGTGCCGAACAAAATCATTGAGCAGGTCATCCAATTAGAAATATCACCGTTTTGTTTTGTGTGTCGCATCATATCGACTCCTCCTGAGCGTAACTGATTAAAACCAGTGCGTTCTCAACGATCACGGGACTATCTTGGCTGGCACCAATGTCGTTGGTCGATATCGTGATCCTGTCCTCTGTCCGGCTGTACCTATTGCTTTCGCGCTGCGGCTACCAGAGAAACCAACTATAGCAATTTAACGAGTGTTGTTCAATTTTCGCTGCTCCCATGTGTCATCACATTTTGATGTGCGATATGAGAGATCTTGATGCGAAGGTCAGGCTGCAGATGTTTCTACCAGTCTCGGAAAGACCATTCGCATCAATGCACCGCGCCCGCCATAAAAGGTTGCTGGTGCATCGAGCATTTCCAGACGGCCACCATGGTCTTCGATGATCTTGTTGACGATAGCCAGGCCAAGCCCGGTACCCTTTTCTCTGGTCGTAACGTAGGGCTCAAGCAATTGATGCCGGTTTTCGGCAGGCAGTCCTTTCCCGTTATCCAATACTTCGACAACGATTGAAGAGCCCGAGCCCGTTGCACGAACAAGGATATGCCCTTGATCAATTACGCCCTGTTCGAGCACGCCATCGATTGATTCAGACGCATTCTTGATAATGTTGCCAAAGGCTTGGCCAAGTAAGCGATTGTCGAAATTACCCAAAAGTGGTTCATCGCCGAAGTCGTGTTCGAACGTGATGCGGTTGTTACTGATTTCAACGAGAAATGACGCGTCTTTAAGTACATCAACCACATTGGTGGTCGTGAATTGGGGTTTCGGCATTCGTGCAAAATCTGAGAACTCATCGACCATACGTCCAATATCACCAACCTGACGGATGATGGTGTCGGTGCATTGGTCAAATATCGCACGGTCTTCAACGATAACTTTGCCATAGCGACGCCGAATGCGTTCGGCTGACAGTTGGATGGGGGTTAGCGGGTTCTTGATTTCGTGTGCAATCCGGCGGGCGACATCTGCCCACGCGGAGGATCTATGTGCGGCTACGAGGTCCGTGATATCGTCGACGGTTACGACATAAGAAGTGTTTCTAGCATCAGCATTTTCACGGGTTATTTGAACATTGAGAGAGCGTGCAACACCCTTGCGGGTGATACTGATCTGCTTCCGGCTCGAGGACCTGTCATTTGCGTTGGCAAGAGCAAAAATCTCGCTGATTTCCGGAAATACGGTCGTCAGATGTTTGCCGAGCGTTTGGCCTACATCAATGTCAAGCATGTTTTCAGCGGGCCGGTTTAATCCAGCAATCTCGCCGTTTGAATTTACACTGATGACACCGGCTGTGACACCCGAGAGTACAGCCTCGGTGAAGCGCCTTCGCTCGTCGATTTCATCTTTCGCAGAGGTGAGGTCATCATGTTGGGTTTTCAGCTGTCCAACCATGTTGTTGAATGTCTGCGACAACGCTCCAATGTCGCCATCAGAGCCTTTAACAGGGACGGAGACGTCAAAGTTGCCCGTCGCTACCTCTTCGGCAGCGCCAATGAGCACACGGATTGGCTGCACGACCCGGTTGGCAACTGCAATGCCGGTCCAGACCGCTGTCAATAAAAGCAAGAGTGTCAGTTCTGTATAGAGCAGAGCGTAGGCGATCTGCGTATTGGAACGATTGCTGGCAAGTGACTTATACTCGGTATTATTGTCCGTCATAATACGCATATTATTGAGCGCCGAAGCGTCAACGGAGCGTATCGTATAAAGGTATAGGCCAGGTAGTGCCTGAGTTTTGATGACAGCGCCAACAAGGTTGGTCGAACCGGGTGGAATCAACACAGGACGATCGCCAGCGGCGCCGCTTATTGCTTTGAGGGGAGCTGCCGGCAATGTCAGGTCATTGAACAGTCGTGCGCTGACGACAACTTCTCCATCGGATTTAACGAGAGACGCACCCAAAAGGTTATTTCGATCAGCGTCATATGTCAGCCAGTCCGAGAATGCACTTCTGTCGAGATTGTAGAGAAGTCTCCGCTGGTCAAGCTCGATGACCATCGACAGCGTTGTTGATAAAAGGCTCTGGGCATTGTCTTCCGTGTAAGATTGAGCCGCCTTGATCGACATATCGATAATCTGATTATTCTCAGGATTGATCCAGGAATTCAGGCGATTATCCAGAACAATGAGTGAAAAACACGCAACGATGATTGAAGGGATCGAGGCAATAAGGGCGAAGATGATGGTTATGCTTGTGTGCAGGTCACGGTTCTTCTCCTTGCTTTTGAAGAAGATCAGTTTTCTCAAGGTCGCATAGGACAGATAGATCAAAATCAATATCGATATGGCATTAGCGCCGATAATGACCTGCGTAACCGCTTTTGTCGGCGAGATGCCGGTTATTCCCATCATGACGACGAAGGAAACGATGGTAGTTGCCAAGACCAGCAGCGTCATTCCTAACGCGCCTTTGGGTAACACTTGCGGTTTCACTATATTTTTGCTGTCCGGCATCCATCAGCCTCGTCGTGCCGCTCGATCTGTGTTAGCGGCAACATAAGATATTGTCGATTATCGCTCCCCGTCCACCTTGTAAAGCGAGCTTCCTTTCAGTCCTTGCTTTAAGGCAGCTGGTGGCTTTATTCCGCGCATACCTTGCCTGTCTGCCTACCGGAGAACTGCGTTGACAAAAAGAACGATTCTGATGTTTCCCGATGCCGGTTTGAAAGCAATCGCTCGGCCAGTGGAAAAGTTTGACGGCAATTTGCTGGCTTTGGCAGATGATCTGGTGGATACGATGAGGGCTGCTCCAGGAATTGGTATCGCTGCACCTCATATTGGAGAACTTAAGCGTGTCATTGCAATAGAACTTCCCGGGAGTGTGGCACCGTCAATCTATGTGAATCCCGTCGTGGAATGCTCATCCAGCGAAACCGCGCGTCATGACGAGGGTAGCATATCAATGCCGGGCGTTACAGATTCTATCGAGCGACCCGCCTCGGTGCGGATACGCTATCAGGACCTGTCCGGCCGTGAGAACACACTGGATGCCGATGGCTTATTGTCGATTTGTCTGCAGCATGAAATCGATCAGCTTGATGGGATATTCTGGATTTACCGATTATCCAAACTAAGACGCGATCGGATTGTAAAGCGCTTCAACAAGATTCGAAGCAATCCCGACGATTGACTTGCATATACCTCATCGCAATCAAGCTTATCAGGTTCATGACAAATCATTAACCTCGACAGATAGTATTCTTCTTGACTGTCTCTTTCATCCATCGGCAATGTGGATTGCAAAGCGGAATTAGGGTCATGCCAATCAGCAAGTCGCGGAAATCACCGTTCAACACATCGAATGAGCGTGGAGATGATCGTTTACTGCAGATTGAGGCAGTTTATGACAAGGTGCCGGTCGGGCTTTGCTACCTCAATCAGGATGGTGCGGTCGTTACAATCAATGATCAATTGTCCCGGTTGCTTGGCATAGATAACGACAAGGCTGTCGGCTGTAAAATCGAAGACATTTTTCCACGCCACGCGCCGTTGCTGCACATGGCATTATTAGCTGCACGGGATGGTAAAATCGTCCCCGATGGCGAAGTTGAGGTAGGCGACGAAAACTTCATGGTTTCTGCCGCTGCTGTCGTGAATGATCTCGGTCAGTTCGCAGGAATTTCGGTTGCCTATACCAATATTACCGAGTTGCATCGGGCAACTCGCAGACTACAGGAAACTGAACAACGAACAGCTTATGCCCTTGAGAATGCTGGTCAATGGATATGGGATCTCAACATACCAGCCAATCAGGTGTGGCGTTCGCCGCAGTATCGCGTCTTGCTGGGGCTTGATCCCAATGCTGTTGAAAAACCAAGTGTGGCCTGGGATATTCTTCACCCCGATGACAGAGCACATACCCTGCAAGCATTCGATAATGCTTTGAGTGGCAGAAATCCGCTTTTCGAAGCAATTTACCGCATAAAACGACCTGATGGCGGCGACACATGGATTCTGAGCCGAGGCAAGATTGTTGAATACGGACCTGATGGCGCTCCGGTACGCCTACTGGCAACCAGTGTCGATATCAGTATGCAAAAGCGTATTGAAGAGCAGCTTTCCAGTACCGTTGACCAGCGATTAAAGCTTGAAGAGAAGCTTTTAACTGCAAACCGCAAGCTGAAAAACCTTTCGGAGCGGGATCATCTAACCAATCTGCCTAACAGGCGAAAATTCAGCCATCTTCTGAGGCAAACATTTGGAGAAGCTCACGAAATCCGCAAAAGCCTTGCGGTGATAATGGTCGATATCGACCATTTTAAAACCTACAATGATTTTTACGGGCATCTTGCAGGTGATAATTGTCTCGTGCAGGTTGGCCGTGCCCTGAACAAGGTCATAAAACAGACGGGAGGATCCCTTGCCCGTTTTGGCGGTGAGGAGTTTGCAGCACTTTTATCTGTCGTTTCCCGGGACGATGCGATGAAAACAGCAGAGCAAATGCTCAATTCTGTCGCCGCAATGAAGCTTATGCATGAAGCCAGTCCAAGTGGGCTGGTATCTGTAAGCATAGGTGTAGCGATACTAAATGAAGATAACAGTCCGACTATTGCAGGACCAGACGATCTTTTGAATCTGGCGGATACCGCCCTTTACGAGTCAAAGCGAAACGGACGTGGAAGAGTCAGTCTTTGGGGTTCATTCAAGTAGGCTGATGATTGCCCCGAATTGTCTTTCTCCAGACGAGAGGCGCATTGAATGTCACGGATTTGACGTTCTGGTTGCCCAACGTATCGTTTAGCCAAAACAAGCTTGCCTGAACAATCTGGTCGATCGGTTGAGCAAAGGTAGTCAACTCGTAGGACGACCAGCCAGCCTGCTCGATATCGTCAAAACCTATGACGCACAAATCCTCTGGAATGCGAATGCCAAAATCCTGTCTGGCGCTATCCATAAATCCAAGTGCCATCAAATCGTTGACACAGAAAACGGCATCCGGGCGATTTAACCCGGTCAAGAGAGAGTGTGCCGCGCGTCTGCCGCTCTCGTAAACAGTATTTCCATGGTGGGTGGTTGCGACATCAATGCCAAAGCTGGCTGCCGCAGATAGGAATCCTCGTTCGCGCGCCATCAGGCTAGGCGTTCTCACTTCCGAATTGACAAATGCTAGTGAGCGGCAGCCCGCTCGCAGAAAAGCGCTGACCGCTATCTTGGCTGCTTGTTGATCCTCGAGATTGATATGAAAAGGTCCGTCGATTTCGTCATCACGATTGATCAGGACAATTCTCTGCCCGCTATCAAGGCACAACTTGGTGATAGCTTTATCGGGAAGGCCAGAGAGCAGTATCGATGCATCGGCACGATAATTCAACGTTTGACGCAAAGCTAAGTCAACGCCGCCGTCAGAGCGATCCGTGTTGATGAGCATTGCAACTTTTCCGGCTTTTTGCAGGTCACGTGTGAGAGCGCGAACAAGTCTTGCGCGATATGGCGTATCCATCTCGGACACCACGAGACAAACAATGCCGCTCTCGCTGCGCATAAGCCCTCGCGCAAGCTGATTGACGTGATATCCGAGCACTTGCGCCGACTTCATTACACGTTTGCGGGTTTCTTCCGAGACGCTGGCGCCAGGTGTAAATGCACGTGAAACTGCTGACCGCGATACGCCCGCGTGTCGCGCAACATCATTGGCGCTGACAAATGACTTGCTCAATCAGTGTCTCCCTGACAGGTCTTGCACGCGCTTGCGTACATCAAGATCGCATTCATATGCAAATTTATCTGATGTAATCAAGTTCCTTACTTGACAACGTGAGTGGGCATGTGAAACTTTTGCACACGCTTGCAAAATGCGTGCGGCATGGAGGTGCCGTATTATCCAGGGAGGAAATTCATGCGCTCAGTATTCGCAATTGCCGCTGCTTTTGCTTTGGGCTTTCAGATGCTGCCGGGCGAAGCCAAGGCTGCCGGGAATCTCAATTTGATCTGCTCTGCCGATGTCGTCATCTGTGAGTTGATGAAGGGCATGTTTGAGAAAGAGAAGGGCATCTCGGTCAATATGGTGAGGCTCTCGTCAGGTGAGACCTATGCCAAAATCCGCGCTGAAGCACGCAATCCTAAAACCGATATCTGGTGGGCAGGGACCGGCGATCCGCATCTTCAGGCGGCTTCCGAAGGGCTGACGCAGGAATACAAATCACCACTGCTTGACCAATTGCAGGATTGGGCCAAGAAACAGGCTGAAAGCGCCGGCTATAAGACAGTAGGCGTTTATGCGGGTGCTCTCGGCTGGGGCTATAACACCGACATCGTCAAGAAAAAGGGCCTTAAAGAGGCTAAATGCTGGGCTGATCTGGTAGATCCTGCTTACAAAGGTGAAATCCAGATGGCGAACCCCAACTCGTCGGGCACGGCCTATACTGCTTTGGCTTCACTGGTTCAGATCATGGGCGAAGACAAGGCCTATGAATATTTGAAGCAGCTCAACGCCAATGTTTCCCAGTACACCAAGTCGGGCTCGGCACCGGTCAAGGCAGCCGCGCGCGGCGAGACTGCACTCGGTATCGTATTCATGCATGATGCAGTGGCGCAGATATCCGAGGGTTTCCCTATCAAGGCTGTCGCACCCTGCGAGGGGACTGGCTACGAGATCGGATCAATGTCGATCATCAAGGGTGCCCGCAATCTTGATGAAGCCAAGCAGTGGTATGATTGGGCTTTGAGCGCTGAAGTTCAGTCGCACATGAAGGATGCAAAGTCCTTCCAGTTGCCATCAAACAAGTCCGCAACTGTTCCACCGGAAGCACCAAAGTTTGAAGACATCAAACTCATTGATTACGATTTCAAAACTTATGGTGATCCTGCCAAGCGCAAAGAGTTGCTTGAGCGCTGGGACAAGGAAATCGGCGCCAGCGCCAACTGATCATCTGATCGATCCAATGCATGCCCGGATAAGCTACCGGGCATGCTCATTCCTGTTCTCACAATAGCGCGCGGAAAGCCTGATGGAACGCAGTGACCGGAGATTGAATATTGCTCTCGGCATTGGACTTGCGGGTCTTGTGCTGGTGCCGTGGTACAGAATTGAAACAGGCTTTTACGGCTTTGGCTGGATTGGCGGTTTTCCCGGTGGAGCAGCTGAAGCACCCGGACTTGTTCAGATATTCGCCTATGGGCGTTGGACATTGGCAATAATTGCTGCGATTTTTGCCGCAGGAATTCTCGCCCGCACGCTTACAGTCTCAAAGCTTCGTTCAAATATTCTTGTCACTGCTGGGGCAGTCGGCGTTCTCTTTCTGGTTCTTCAGGGACTGGCCATCGGATTTACCGGCTGGACTTGGCTGATAAGTGAAAATCTGTTCGGTCCGCTTGCCGATGGACAACCGTCAATGGGCGCTGGTGCCGGTCTGGTTGCGCTCTCATTCGTGTTGATGTTTTCGTTTGGACTTGCCGAGAGGGGAGTGCTCAGGGGCGATGCATTTGTTGTTGCATCAATCGCACTGTTGATTTTCCTCGTCGCGATCTTCGTATTCTACCCGGTGGGGAGCATGCTTGTCGGAGCATTTCAAAGCTTCGATGGGTCGTTTGATCCATCAGGGTTCATCCGGAACATTCAGGATCCTTCGATCTGGAGCCTGGATTGTATTGTGGGCGGAAATCGCTGCGGCATTGCCTGGCGTACACTTCTTCTGGCCATCTTGGCGGCATTCGGGTCCACCTTGCTCGGACTCTGCTTTGCGCTGGTTGCAACGCGAACACGGTTTCCGTTCAAGAAGGGACTTCGTCTTCTGACCATCCTGCCCATCATCACGCCTCCCTTCGTGATCGGTCTCGCGCTGATCCTGCTTTTTGGCCGTGCGGGTGTGGTTACCCAGCAGCTATCGAGCCTTTTCGGGATTGAACCCGGCCGCTGGTTGTACGGATTGACGGGAATATGGATCGCGCAGGTGTTGTCCTTCACGCCGATCTCATTTCTCGTCCTTATCGGTGTGGTTGAGGGCGTCAGCCCTTCTATGGAAGAGGCCTCGCAGACCCTTCGTGCCGATCGCTGGCGTACATTCTGGAAAGTTTCGCTGCCATTGATGAAGCCGGGTCTGGCAAATGCCTTCCTGATTGGTTTCATAGAAAGCATGGCTGATTTTGGTAATCCGCTTGTCCTTGGCGGCAGTCACGGCGTTCTCTCGACCGAGATATTCTTTGCGGTTGTCGGTTCGCAAAACGACCCGTCACGAGCCGCTGTTCTCGCGATAATACTTCTGTTCTTCACCTTGTCGGCCTTTCTGGCGCAGCGTTTGTGGCTCTCCGGCAAGAGTTTCGCGACTGTTACTGGCAAGGGCGATTCCGGCGCCCACATCGCTCTTCCGAAATCTTTGTCGATTGGAGTCCATGCGATTGTTGTTCCGTGGATCATATTCACGCTGGTCATCTATGGAATGATCTTCTTCGGCGGCTTCGTTCGTACTTGGGGCCTCGATAACACACTGACCTTCGAGCACTATCAACGAGCATTCTCGTTTACGTTTGCTGATGGGGGAATTTCCTGGACCGGCGTCGCCTGGAATTCGTTCTGGACTACAATCAAAATTGCTTTGATTGCGGCTCCTCTGACGGCAGCAGTCGGTCTCCTGACGGCTTATCTCATCGTCAGGCAACGCTTTGTAGGCCGTAACGTATTCGAGTTTGCGCTGATGATGAGCTTTGCCATACCCGGTACGGTTATCGGCATTAGCTATATCATGGCATTTAACCTGCCTCCGTTGGAAATGACTGGCACCGCGCTGATACTTGTCGCCTGTTTCGTCTTCCGCAATATGCCGGTAGGCGTACGAGGCGGCGTTGCGGCCATGAGCCAACTCGACAAGAGCCTCGATGAAGCGTCGCTGACTTTGCGTGCCGCCAGTTTCCGGACTATTCGCAAGGTAATACTGCCACTGCTGCGCCCGGCAATTGTTGCAGCACTTGTCTATTCATTCGTTCGAGCGATCACATCCATTAGCGCGGTCATCTTTCTTGTCAGCGCCGAATACAATATGGCAACCGCCTACATTGTCGGTCTCGTGGAGAATGGCGAGTACGGCGTGGCCGTCGCTTATTCATCCATGCTGATCGTTGTCATGATCGTCATCATCACCTGTTTCCAGCTTCTGGTGGGAGAAAGGAAATTGCGTCGCGAAAACCGCGTTGCAACCGCTTTCGCACCATCTGCATCTCCAGAGAAGGCCGCGTAATGGCAACCAACCTCACAGGATCAGTTGTTTTCTCCAACGTGAAGAAGCAGTTCGGAACCTTCACGGCGATCCACGATTTATCTCTCGACATTGAGCCCGGAACGTTGGTCACGCTTCTGGGGCCATCCGGTTGCGGCAAGACAACCACACTGCGCATGCTTGCTGGCCTTGAACACCCAACCGCTGGCCGTATCATGATCGGTGGCAAGGATGTTACAATGCTTCCAGCCAATGAGCGCGACGTTTCCATGGTGTTCCAGTCCTATGCATTGTTTCCGCATATGTCGGTTCTGGAGAACGTGGCTTACGGACTCGAATCGTCGAAGATGAAAAAGGTTGAGGCGAGGGACCGGGCAGAAGAGGGCTTGAAGCAGGTCGGACTTGCTGGTTATGGGCAACGGTTACCCGCGGAACTCTCAGGTGGCCAGCAACAGCGTGTTGCCGTTGCCCGCGCGCTGGTTCTGGAGCCGCAAGTGCTGCTACTGGATGAGCCACTATCCAATCTCGATGCGCGGTTGCGCCGCCGCGTGCGAACGGAAATCCGCGAACTGCAACAACGCCTCGGTTTTACAGCTGTTTATGTTACGCACGATCAGGAAGAGGCTCTCGCTGTATCCGATCGCATCATCGTCATGCAGGACGGTGTGGTCGCTCAACAAGGCTCTCCTCGCGAATTGTATGAAGCGCCGGTGTCATCTTTCATTGCAGACTTCATCGGTGAAGCAAATGTCGTCCCCTGCGAGGTGTTACGAAGTGAAGGCGGGCAAGCTACTGTCCAGATTGGTCAACTTGAACACGGAGTTCCATCGCGCGGTAACGTTGGAACAGGACCTGCCAAACTAGCTGTACGACCGAATGCTATCACCCTGCAGGCTGCCGAAAGCGCTGCATTTCCCGGCAAAATCAAATTTGCTGCCTATCTTGGCGACCACGTGGAATATGAGGTCGAAACTGAAGCCGGCGCACTCTTTGTCGTTGATCCGGCAGTGGATCAGCATCTTGAACCCGGGACAAATGTCAGTATCGGATTTCATCGTCGTGGCATCGCACTCATCAATAATTGACCTACCAGTTTTATCAGGGGAACAGACAATGACATCGCATGCCGCCCATCTTGAGGAACGCCTTGCCTTGGCTCAAAAGATGGCAACAGAAGCCGGGGCTCTGGCTCTGAAATATTTCAATGCACGAGAGCAATTGATTGTAGAGACAAAGGCGGACCCTCAGGACGTAGTGTCCATTGCAGACCGGGAAGTAGAAGAGCTTATCCGCTCCCGGATTATGGCGAGCTTTCCCGACGATGCGATACTTGGGGAGGAGTACGGCGTCAGCTCCGGCACTTCTGACTACACATGGGTGGTCGATCCTATCGATGGCACCAGCCCGTTCGTCAACGGTATGCCCAGCTGGTGCATTTCAATCGCTGCACTTTATGGAGAAGAGATTGCCATCGGTGTGATTTATGTTCCTTGTAATGACGAGCTGTACTCGTCTGCGGCCGGAATGGGCGCCACATTGAATGGCAAGACGCTGAAACTTGATAGTGCGCGGACGATACGTAATGCAGTCACCGGAATAGGTGCCAACCACCACGTAAGCCCTGCGTCTGTTGCTCGTATTGTGGAAAAATTACTCGATGCTGGCGGGAATTTTATCCGCAACGGTTCCGGCGCATTGATGCTTGCCTATGTAGCTGCCGGTAGATTGGTGGGTTATTATGAACCCTACATGCATGCGTGGGACTGCATGGCTGGATATTGCCTCGTTAAAGAGGCAGGCGGCTGGCATCATCCATTTCCGGTTAAAGGCGATGGTCTTACAAAGGGTGCACCCGTGCTTGCTGCTGCCACGGGTGCTGTCAGTGATTTGCGGGCAATCGCAAACCTGTAAGTTGCCTGTTAGTTTTCCTGAATGGAAACTCCACCCTCGCCAATCTTTAGCTCTATTCCATCGGGCTTTGATTCCTTATCGTAAATGTAGAATCCCAAACCAGCAACCAGCACAATAAGGCCACCAATAATAAGAAAAAGCACATTACGGTTCATGGTTATTCCTTCCAGATACTACTCAGTACTATAGGTATAGATCATCTGGTTGATATGCTGGCAATAGCCCAAGAGCCAAAATTCGGGTGTAATATCATCCTGTTGAGATATGTTGTTGGTCTGGCGCCTAAGTCGATGGTACACTTGAGGAGGCTATTGCGGCCCTTGGAATGAGTGGAGCCGCGCGCAAATTAAGCAAGTTGAAAAAAGTATGATTTCATAGTGCTGGCGCTAGGCGCAGATCATTGACTTATCACAGCAAATAACATCGATTAACGTTGGTGTGTGGGTCACCGGTTCTGGAAAAGCTGGATATCATGAAGTTTGTGCGGGATTTACTGTGGGCGCCGACGATTGGCCTGTCTTGGCTGTGGGGGCTGGGCTTCTTTTATTCAATCCACGTCACGCTGACGTATGGGTGGTTGGGCTTTTTCGGATTTGCGATAGCCAATGTCGGGGGACTTTGGCTTTTTGGCTATATCCTTGGCCGAACCAAACGTACCCCAGACCAGATTATCAAGGACATTGAAGGCCGTTACGCCGGTGTCTTTCTGCTATTTCAAATGGCGGCTCTGGTCGTAACGATTTTCGGATTTGTCGCCTACCTCTGGCAGCCGATTGTTGGTGAGGGATCGGGGCTCGGCGTTGCGCTTCTGCTCTTGTTTGCCTGTGCGATTGGCCATGCACTCAGCTTGCAGCAACTAAAGCTTCTGCACATTGTTTACACAGTCGTCGGTGTTGCCGCCGGTATCGTGCTTTACCTGGGGCTTGCGAAAACATCGACATATCCCGGTGTCCCTTTGCAGAGCTTTGATGCCCGCTTCTATGGTCTGATTATGCCGACATTGATCGGTTTTCTGCTTGGGCCATGGCTTGATATACAGCATTGGCAGCGCGCTGTGACCATCAAGCGTGAAGGTGGAAATGTTGGCTTGGCCTACGGCGTTGGAGCCTTGATGTTCTTCGGCTTCCTGTTTCTTAATGCGCTAACCGCCTCGGCAGTCGGGCCTATCGGCAGTATTCTTTCGATAGATGGCTTACCAAGTGCGCAGGGCGCTGTTTCGGCAGCTACTGTGCTTGCCGCGGAAAATGGCCAGCCTTATCTTGCAGTAGCTTTCGTTATTTGGACGACAATTGCCTTGGCTTCGACCGTCGATAGCTTCTATTGCGCAACGTCGTGGTTTTTGAAGGGAAAGAATCTGCGCAGCAACAGTCCTTTGCTTGCTCTCATTCCCGACAACATTGCATCTTCTCCGCTTTGGCTGCTGATTGGTGCGACTTGGGTTTCTTACGTGGCAGTGCCGGCAAATTTTTCGCTCATGTATTTCATGATGCCGTTCGCCACGCTGTTTGTCAGTGCGTCAGCAAATCTCGTCTGTGAATCGCTGGGAGCAAAAGCCAAATTCGATCCTGTGCTTAGCTTTATGATCGGCTGTGGCTCATCCCTGATTTTCATCATGGGTTACATCCAGCCTATTCCGGGTTTTCTGATCATATCGCCCTTCATCGGGCTGATCGGTGCGTTGCCTGTCATTATTGAACTGTTTGGCCCGCGCTCGAAGGCAATTCCCGTCGATATCGTCGATCAACCTGTGCGTATGATGACATCCACGCCTTTAACGTCTGCGGCTAATGGTGAAGAGATGTCACCATCGCATGGATTTGATGGCGAGTGGTTCGTCATGCAGCTTGTGCCAACTTACGATGACACCAATTCGGTCGGTAACGTATATTTTGCAAATTATGTGCGTTGGGTAGGAAAGGCGAGAGAGCTGTTTTTCAATGTCTGTATGCCTGACTTTGATCTCGCAACAACCCGCTTCTATATTCTTACGCGTTCCTTCACTCATGACTACCGCCGCGAGTCAAAAGAGTTTGAGCAGATTAGTGTGCGGATCAAAATTGCCCGCCACAACCGGAAATTCGTGACTTTAAGTCATGAAATTCATAGTGATACACAAGGATTGCTAGGCCACGGTGAACAATCCTTGATGTTTGTTGATCGGGAACACTATAACCCGCTGGATATCCCCGGAGAGGTGATCAAGGGTTTTCTGGCTTATTGGCCAAAAGATTCACGCCTATCACCCAGCTATCGCCCGAAGACGATTGAGCAGTCAAAACGGCAAGCCTGAGATGGTTTTATAACTCGGTGATGCCTTGGGTAGATCCCGCTTCTAGCTTGCGACCTGATATCGTTTGCGATCAAATTCAAGCAGGTCGAAAGTTTTCTCCACCGGCTCGGCCGGACTGAAAAGGAAGCCCTGCACCTGATCGCAGCCTTCTTTTTGAAGACAAGCAAGTTGTTCGCGCGTCTCGACACCTTCAGCGGTAATCTTCATGCCCATGCTTGCGCCCAAGCCCATGACGGCTCTGATAATTGCCAAGCTGCCACGATTGTGCGGAAGGTCGCGAACAAATGACTGATCGATTTTGATTTTGTCGAAAGGCATCTTTCGCAGATAGCTCAAACTCGAATATCCAGTACCAAAATCGTCAAGCGCTACGCTAACGCCCATGGCGCGGAACTGTCGAAGCAATGAAATTGCAGCAACATTTGCCTCAAGGAACACAGATTCTGTTATTTCGAGTTCCAGTCTGCTTGGGTTTAGTTTGTTCTTCGTGAGTGCATCCCGCACTATGGAAGCAAGGTCGGAGTGACGGAACTGGATCGCCGATATGTTGATGGCCACATTGATATCTGTGGGCCATTTAACCGCTGTGCGGCACGCTTCCTGAATGATCCATTCTCCCAATGGAATAATGTTGCCGGTTTCTTCGGCAATAGGAATAAAGATCGTCGGCGAGATAAAGCCATGAACCGGATGCTTCCATCGTAAAAGAGTTTCAAAGCCAACCGTTTTGAGCGTCGAAGCGGAAACGATTGGTTGGAAATGCAGGATGAATTCATTGCGCGCCAACGCTCCACGCAAATCCATCGCAAGTGCACGCTTGGCTTCGATGCGTGCATCCATTTCGACTTCGTAAAACCGGTAGCTGTTACGGCCTTCATTTTTGGTTCGGTAAAGTGCCAAATCCGCGCAGCGCATAATATCATTGACGCTATCAGTTGGGGCAATCGCAATGCCGACGCTTATGTGGATATTGATCTGTATTCCGTCAATCCAAAATGGCTGCGAAATACTATGTACCAATTGCTGCGCAAGCTCGGTTGCCGCAGCTTGATCGGCGCCAGTTGCCAATATGGCAAATTCATCCCCGGACAAACGGGCGACAGTGTAGGTTGATGGCGAACTTTCACGCAGACGATCAGCGACCTGCTTCAACAACTGGTCACCAATGCCGTGGCCAAAACTGTCGTTTACGGTTTTAAATTCATCAAGATCGATGCAAAACACTGCGAAGCTACGCAGCCCATGTTCCAGATTTTTCGTTGCCTCGCTCAACTGATCGTTAAACAGGGTGCGATTGGGCAAATCGGTCAATACGTCATAGCGCGCCAGATAAGACAGCTGGTCATCCGACTGTTTTGCAGCTGTTACGTCCGATCCTACACCGCGATACCCGACAAATTGCCCGGCATTGTCGAAAATTGCTTTGCCGGTCAGTGACCACCAGCGTGTTTCACCCTTGATGTTCACGGGCAAAATGTGATTACGAAAGGTTGTCCGGTTTTCGATTGCCTGCCAGATCGAACCAACTTTCATAGCCGCGTCGGCATGTGATTGATCTATCTTGAACAACTGCGCGAAGGGCATGCCCTGTAACTCCCGCATGGTTTTTGCGGCGATCTGAGCAAGGCGCGGTGAGGTATGCTGTAGTTTAAGATCGGCATCCGTTTCCCAAATCCAGTCACTGGCATTCTCTTCAAAATCATAGAGCAGCAGGCTGATAACTTCTTTTTGCTGCTCCACTTTGATCTGATCGAGTGTTCTCATGACTATGAGATTGCTCATGTGAACAATCGTGAACAAAATGAAGAGAGCGTAGAAGGCCAGTAAAATCGCTATGAAAAGGAAAAAATCTTCACCGGTCGAGGCCAGCGCGAAAAATGAGCCCGTAATAATCGTGCCGGAATAAGCGATGGCTGCAAGAGGCACCACGGCTACACCAATGCCGGTCGCCATTAAACCTGCGGCGGTACAGGCAATCAGCAGCCGGTGATATGCATCAGCATTCAAGAAAAGCATCAGGGGTATGCTTGCAAGGCAAATACCATAAAGCGCTGACACGATGATGAGGTATTTTATGGCATCGAAGCCAAGTTCTTTGACCTTCGGGACATTGTACCACTGCCAGCAAGCAAGCAGGGAAACTGCAGTCATGAGAGCTACGATGGTTGCCAGTCCTGCCAGATAGGGCCGGGGCCCGATGTCCCAAAAAACGTAAGTGACAACGAACGTAACGCACATAGCCACCAGCACCGTGAAAGGTGCCAACCTAAGCGCGACATCCATCTGCTCTGCATACACACGCCGTTTGACAACGGGGTTTATGTTCCCGCGCATTCCGAACATGGATCGGACAGCGTCAAAAGTATGAAAGTTTGACAATCGCACGCGTGGGCCTCAGCAAGATAAAACGTATCGATCAGTCTTAGCTGTTTTGAGTTCTGTATTCGTTAAAATACTTCACATCTTTTGTATTAGTTACCAATGTCTTTAGGTCAGAAAAATCTAGATAATTGAATTTAGATGTCAAGCGCAACAAATTTATCAGTCAAGTTACTATAAGTATGGATGGCATTAGCTTCAACAAAGCAAAATCACGCATGTATTACTCTATACTAATGGCATAAAGTATAGTTTATATACAATTAACCCTTGTTTGAGTTATTAAAACGGGTAAGTATGCCCATCTGGCGATCCGATTGCAATTCACATCGATCAATCAAGGGGTTCGATGAATCAAACCCTTGGCGCGGCATTAAGTATCGCAGCCAATAGGCCAGGGAACACATTATCAAGATCCTCAAAGCGAAGTTCATTCATATGGGATGTGCCCTCGTTCCGCGTTTTCACAATGCCCGACTCCCGCAGGATTCGGAAATGATGGGACATGCTTGATTTAGGGCGCCCCCCATCGAGCGCAGCGCATGTTGCTTCACCTTCGCTGGCAAGTTGCCGCACGATTGAAAGCCTAACAGGATCGCTCAGAGCGTGGAGAACTGATTCAAGCCGTATATCGGATGAGGAAGGGTGCACAAACTGTCTCATGAATTCCTGCTAGCACAAAATTTTGTGTATTGCTATTGTTCGAATAATATCGAACAAGCGAACAATTGAATGTTGGAGAAAGCCCATGACGACTCTTTTTGACCCTTTCACACTAAAGGACATCACTTTACGCAATCGCATAGCGGTATCGCCTATGTGCCAGTATTCGGCCAATGATGGTGTGATCAATGACTGGCACCATATTCATTTAGGAGGATTGGCCAGAGGAGGTGCCGGTCTCGTCGTGGTAGAAGCAACGGCCGTCACTCCCGAAGGGCGGATCACCCCCGGCTGTTCCGGGTTATGGAATGATGAGCAGGCAGCGGAGCTTGCTAAAGCCGTAGCGGCAATAAAGGCAGCTGGCGCTGTTGCCGGCATACAAATTGGTCATGCAGGCCGTAAGGCTAGTGCAAATCGGCCTTGGGAGGGTGATGATCATATTGCTGCCGATGACGCACGTGGCTGGGAAATAATTGCACCGTCTGCAATTGCCTATGGGGGTGGATTACCAAAAGTTCCGCACGAAATGACCATTGAAGATATTGCACGCATCAAGCAGGCCTTCGTTGACAGCACAAAGCGGGCACTAGCCAGCGGCTTTGAATGGCTGGAGTTGCATTTCGCGCATGGGTACTTGGCTCAGAGCTTCCTGTCTAAACATTCCAATCAACGCACAGACGAGTCTGGCGGCAGCTTTGAGAACCGCACACGGTTCCTTCGCGAAACATTGCAAGCTGTGCGTGGAGTTTGGCCGCAGAACCTACCCTTGGCCATGCGTCTTGGTGTGATCGAGTATGATGGTAAGGACGAAGAAACAGTAGCGGAAGCAATCGAATTGATAAAGTTGCTGAAGGCAGATGGATTGGATTTCATCGATGTGAGCATGGGCTTTTCGACCGGCAAAGCGAATATTCCTTGGGGGCCGGCTTTCCTCGGTCCGCTTGCCGCACGAGTAAAAAAGGAGACAGGGCTACCGGCGTCGACCTCATGGTACATCAGCACACCACAACAGGCAGAAGGTCTGCTACGCGATGGATCGGTCGATCTTGTAATGCTTGGTCGGCCTCTGCTGGATGAGCCGCATTGGCCATATCGCGCAGCGAGGGAGTTAGGCGTCGAAAAGCCATCGTGGATATTGCCGGCGCCATATGCTCATTGGCTTGAGCGATATCGCACTGCAGCATAAATCAGTGAGTCGACGGTCAAATTAGCTGTTTGGCCAGAATCTTTAGAAGATGATTTCGATTCTAGCTTAGAATGAGAAATAAATTGCGTGTCGGCTCCGGTGCGCCTCACCTATGTTGATGACAACAGTATATCGCTGCCATCAACAATCCGAGCTGAAATGTTCATGTCTGTCGTCAAGGTCTATCGAAAATCGCGGATGCTCTATATAGACGGTCGCAAACAGACAACAGGGCGGTTGTGCGAGCGCCGCAAATGAATATGGCAGTTATGAATAAAACGGCACAAAGTCGTAATGGACCAAGTGACGGCCATGCCGTCACTCCAATGGTGGAATTTCAACAGGTTTCCAAGCGATTTGCCGCGGGCAGCGGCGGTGCGGAAGTTGTTGCACTGGAAAGTGTGGATTTGATAGTACCACGCGGCTCGGTGACCGGTATTATCGGTCGCTCAGGCGCGGGTAAGTCAACGCTGATCCGTCTGGTGAATGGCTTGGAGAAGCCAAGCTCCGGTCATATCCTGGTTGACGGAAACGATGTGGCAGGTCTGGATGAAAAGAGCCTGCGTTCCGTGCGCCGCTCAATCGGCATGATTTTCCAGCACTTCAATCTTCTGTCGTCCAGAACAGCTTTTGACAATATTGCTTTGCCTTTGGAAATTGCCGGGATCGACAAGCCGACAATAGAAAAGAGAGTCACTCCACTGCTTGAACTGGTGGGACTTTCCGACAAGCGCAACCGTTATCCATCGGAACTGTCCGGTGGCCAGAAGCAACGTATCGGTATTGCACGGGCCTTGGCGACTGAGCCGAAGCTGTTGCTTTCAGATGAGGCTACATCTGCGCTCGATCCGGAAACGACGCGTTCCATTTTGGCCCTTCTGCAGAAAATCAATCGCGATCTTGGGCTGACCGTCCTTTTGATCACGCATGAAATGGAAGTGATCAAGACCATTGCCGATCACGTTGCCGTCATTGATGGTGGTCGTATTGTTGAGCAGGGACCGACGTTTGACGTGTTTACCGAACATAAGCACGAAACGACGCAAGCACTTCTGGGCGGATTGGCTGGAATGCATCTGCCTGAGTTTTTGACAAGCCGTATGACGGACACTCCAGAGCAAGGTTCGCGGACAATCCTGCGGGTTATTTTCAAAGGTGAGAACGCAACAGAGCCCATGCTTGCGCGGCTAGGCAGTGATCTCGGAATCGAGGTCAATATCATGGCAGGTGCGGTTGACGAAATTTCAGGCAAGCCGTTCGGGATGCTTGTCGTCTCGCTGCTGGCAGGTGCAGACAAGATCAATCAGGCGCGCAATTTTCTCGCTGAACATGGTCTTTCATCGGAGGTGCTCGGCTATGTCCGCTGATATTCTGGCGCTTTTGATCAAGGCAACCGGGCAGACGCTTTATATGGTCGCGGTAGCGGGGCTGATTGGCTCATTGTTCGGTATTCCGCTGGGAGTGTTTCTTGCGACCAGCGAACGCGGTGAGCTTTTTCCGGCTCCCTCGGTAAACAAGGTGTTGGGGCTAATTGTGAATGCGACGCGCTCCACTCCTTTCATTATTCTCGTCGTAGCAATCATACCTTTTACGAGAGCCGTTGCTGGTACATCCATCGGCACAACCGCGGCAATTGTACCCCTGACCATTGCAACTATACCTTTTGTTGCCCGGTTGGTTGAGACTGCAATTCGTGAAGTTGATCCGGGTTTGACCGAAGCTGCACGTGCCATGGGTGCGAGCCCGATACAGATTGTTTTCAAGGTTCTGCTTGCTGAAGCTCGTCCTGGCATTGCTTCGGCGCTGACGCTTACCATTGTCAGTCTGATCGGCTATGCCGCCATGGTTGGCGCGATCGGAGGCGGGGGCTTGGGCGATCTTGGAATTCGCTACGGTTATCAGCGCTTCATGCCGGATGTCATGGCAATCGTGGTGCTGGTGCTCATTATCCTCGTACAATTGGTCCAGAGCGCTGGCGACCGATTGGCCCGCCAATTCGACAAGCGTAATCGACCCAAATAATCATTCTTGAACAGGAGTATAAAATGCTGAAAAAGATACTTGGCGTTGCCGCTTTGGCGTTAAGCCTTAGCGCGACTGTGGCACTGGCGGAAACAATCAAGATCGGTGTGACACCGGGCGAGCATGCTCAGATTCTTGAGAAGGTTGCGGAAGTTGCCAAGCCAAAAGGGCTGGATATCGAGATTTTGGAGTTCTCGGATTATGTTGTTCCAAATCAGGCGCTGAATGATGGTGAGCTTGACGCAAACTCATTCCAGCACAAGCCATACCTCGATAACCAGATTGCCGACCGCAAGTTCGATCTCGTTGATGTGGCCTATACGGTCAACTTCCCGATGGGCATCTATTCGAAAAAAGTGAAGAGTTTCGATGAGTTGGCGGACGGAGCTACAATTGCGATTCCGAACGATCCGACCAATGGTGGGCGTGCTTTGCTCATTCTTGCCGATAAGGGTGCGATCAAGCTGAAGGACGGTGTTGGCCTGAAAGTCACTCCAGCCGACGTGACAGAAAACACCAAGAACTTCAAATTTGTTGAACTTGATGCTGCTCAGTTGCCCCGTTCAATCGATGACGTTGATGCAGCCGCTATCAACACGAATTATGCGCTCGAAGCTGGCCTTGACCCAATGAAGGATACGATTCTCAAAGAGGGTGAAAAGGCTCCTTACATCAACCTCATCGCTGTCCGCACGGCCGACAAAGACAAGCCTTGGGTAAAGACATTGATCGAGTCTTATCACTCGGATTCAGTCAAGCAGTTCATTCTCGATAAGTATAAGGGCGCGGCTGTTCCAAGTTGGTAATCAGTATCGTCCTTTAAATGAAAAACCTCCCCAGCGGGGAGGTTTTTTATATCCGCTTGCCTGCATCGTTGAAGAGATGCAGTTTTTCCTTTGGCACGATCACGCGCAAATGGTCATCAGTCTCTGACGTAGAGCGGCCGGCAACGCGAACGACGACACGCTCGCCGCCAATGATGCCGTAAACATAACTTTCGGCACCAACGGGTTCGACACCAAGCACCTTCAGATCAAGCGCCAATCCGCCGACATGGGTGTTTGTCCCGGCCGACACTTCGAGGTCTTCGGGACGGAAGCCGATAATGGCCCCTGATGTGGGAACTTCAAGACCTTGTGCACCAATACGCGTGCCGTCTTTCAAGATAAGTCCGGAGCCGTCTGCGGTAACAGGGACAAGGTTCATTGGCGGTGCGCCGATGAAGCTCGCCACGAAAGTGCTGGCTGGTTTCTCATATATGTCCAGCGGCGCGCCGATCTGCTCCACAACACCACCATTCATGACAACCAGAATGTCTGCCAACGTCATTGCTTCCAACTGATCGTGAGTAACATAAACGCTGGTAACACCCAACTGGCGTTGCAGATTCTTGATTTCCACGCGCATCTGGCCGCGTAGCTTTGCATCCAGATTTGAAAGGGGTTCGTCAAAAAGGAATACTTTGGGGCTGCGAACGATAGCACGCCCCATTGCAACACGCTGCCGCTGACCGCCGGAAAGTTCCTTGGGACGACGCTCCAGAAGCTGAGTCAATTCAAGGATTTGTGCGGCATCTCTAACCCGCTTGTCGATCTCGTCCTTGGGCATGCCACGATTACGCAGGCCGTAGGCCATATTGTCATAGACCTTCATATGCGGATAAAGCGCGTAGTTCTGAAAGACCATGGCAATGTCGCGTTCGGCTGGACCAAGATCATTGACGACAGTGCTGTCGATCTTGACGGTGCCGTCGGTAATGGATTCCAGACCAGCGATCATTCGCAGCAAGGTGGACTTTCCGCAGCCGGATGGCCCGACCAGCACGCAAAGCGCTCCATCATGGATGGAAATATTGACGCCCTTTACCGCTTCGACGGAGCTTCCATAGACCTTGCGGACGTCTGTCAGTTCTACACTTGCCATTATATCATTTCTCCGTTTCAACCAGTCCGCGCACAAACCAGCGTTGCATCAAAACAACCACAAGTATTGGGGGCACGATGGCAAGAATGCAGGTGACCATCACCAGATGCCATTGTGTGTTGGCGTCGGTGAAGTCGATCATTTTTCGCAAACCAATGACGATTGTCGCCATATCGTTGCGATTGGTCATAAGCAGCGGCCAGAGGTACTGGGTCCAGCCATAGATGAAGAGGATCACGAACAGCGCGGCGATGTTCGTTTTCGAGAGTGGCAGGAGAATATCCTTGAAAAACCGCCACGGTCCGGCACCGTCAACACGCGCCGCTTCGACCAATTCACCCGGTATTGTCATGAAGAATTGTCTGAACAGCAGGGTCGCCGTTGCGGAGGCCATAAGGGGAAGAATAAGGCCCGTATAGGTATCAATCAAACCAAGGTCGACCATGATTTTATAGGTGGGCAGAATGCGAACTTCGACGGGCAGCATCAGCGTTATGAAAATGAACCAGAAGAAGAACATACGTCCCGGAAACCGAAAGAAGACGATCGCGTATGCAGACAATATGGAAATGATGATTTTGCCAATGGCAATGCCCAACGCCATGATCAACGTGTTGAGCAAAAGGCGATCAACGCCGACACCACCGATTTTGCTGATACCACCAAAAAGAGCGCTGGAGTAATTCTCCCAGAAATGACCGCCGGGTAGGAGCGATAGCGGTGGCCGAATAATGTCCTGCAAGGTCTGCGTTGAAGCGACGAAAGTGTAATAGATCGGGAAAGCAACGATCAAAATGCCGATAATCAGAATGATATGGGCTATGATGCGGCCGATGGGATTGTTTTGAATCATGGTCCGTTTTCCCTCAGCCGTAATGAACTTTACGCTCGACATAGCGGAACTGGACCGCTGTCATAGCGATGACGATCACCATCAGAATAACGGACTGAGCAGCCGAGTCTCCGAGGATCAGGTTGACGAAGCCATCATTGTAAACCTTGTACACCAAGGTTTCTGTTGCCTTGCCCGGTCCACCGCCCGTTACAGCGTGAATAATGCCGAATGTGTCGAAGAAGGCGTAAACCGTATTTACGACGAGCAGAAAGAAGGTCGTGGGTGCAAGAAGTGGGAAAATTATAGTCCAGAAGCGCTTCGTTTCTCCCGCGCCGTCAATGGCAGCAGCTTCGATCAGCGATTTGGGAATAGCTTGTAAACCGGCGACGAAGAACAGGAAATTGTAACTGATCTGTTTCCACGATGCTGCCGCTACTACCAGGACCATGGCCTGATCGCTATTGAGCAGAGGGTCCCAGTTATATCCGGTCGAGCGAAGAAGATATGCCAATGTACCCATTGAGGGATTGAAGAGGAACAGCCAGAGCATGCCTGCAATCGCAGGAGCCACGGCGTAGGGCCATATCAACAGTGTACGATAGATGCCTTTGCCACGGATGACCTTATCGGCCATTACTGCAAGCAACAGAGCGAAAGCCATGGCAATCAAGGCCGTGGCGATTGAGAATATGACAGTGACCTGAAGCGAGTTGAGGTAGTTGGGATCGTTCAGAACGCGTTTGAAATTGGCCAATCCGACAAACTGTGTAGATAGTCCAAAGGGGTCTTCGCGCAACACCGACTGTTGTATCGCCTGCGATGCAGGCCAGTAAAAGAAGATTGCTGTGATCGCCAACTGTGGTGCCAGTAGGAGATAGGGCAGAAACTTGTTGGGGAAAGTGACACGCGTTGACGATGCCATGAGTGCCTCGCTTAAATAAATCCCGCCCGTATGAGATTATACGGGCGGGTGTTTTCGATGGCTGAGTTACTGGCCGATGGCCTGCTTGATGGCGGCATTGCCACGCTCTACGGCATTATCAAGCGCCTGTTGAGCAGTCTGTTTGCCAGCGAGCATGTTTTCATACTCTTCGTTCTGGATATCGCGAACCTGCGGCAGGTTGACGAGACGAACACCCTTGGAATTTTCAGTCGGCGCCTTGCCCATCATCTGCTGGATTGGAATTTCGCGAGCAGGGTTCTTTTCGTAGAATCCGGACTTCTTCGTATCTTCGTAGGCCGCCAAAGTAACAGGTAGATAGCCTGACACCTGATGGAGTTTCGACTGGATTTCAGTTTTGGACAGGAAGTTGAAGAAGGCAGCAATACCTTTGTACTGTTCGTCCGATTTACCAGCAAATACCCAAAGGCTTGCACCCCCCGGTATGGTATTCAGCGGTGCATTCTTTGCTTCCGGCTCGTAGGGAAGCTGGCCCGTGCCATAGTTCATGCCAGACTTGATGATGTCGCCAAGTCCGCCCGATGAATCATTGTAGATGCCGCATTCACCTGAGGTGAAGAGTTGCTTGGCCTCGGATGTACGACCGCCATAACGGAAAGTGCCGTCTTTTGCGAGATCAGCCAGCTCCTGAAAATGCTTTACGAAGAGAGGCGAGTTGATCTTCAGTTCAACATCAACGCCACCAATGCCGTTCTCATTGCTGCCCCAGGTAATGTCGTTCCAGGCAGCGTAGTTTTCCGTGTGAATCCATGTCAACCAAGCTGTGGTGTACCCGCAGTTAGCTGCTCCGCTGGTCTTGATCTTTTTTGCAGCGTCCCAAACTTCAGGCCAGGTCTTTGGAGGAGTGTTTTCGTCAAGACCGGCTTTCTTGAAGATATCCTTGTTGTAATAGAGGATCGGCGAGGAGCTGTTATAGGGGAATGACAGCATGGTGCCGTCTGGTTTTGAATAGTAGGAAACGATACCCGGCAGGTAGAGGCTCTTATCAAACTTGGTTTCACCCATAGACAGGATGTCTGCAACTGGCTTGATCGCGCCTTCCGCTCCCATCATGACGCCTGTACCAGCATCAAAAACCTGAAGAATATCCGGGGCCTGCTTGGCGCGGAACGCGGCAATGCCAGCATTGAGCGCTTCCGGATAGGTGCCCTTGAACACGGGCACGACCTTGTATTCGCTCTGGCTTTCGTTGAATTCTTTCGTCAGTTCCTGCACTACTTCGCCATTCGCGCCGGGCATTGCGTGCCACCAGCTAATTTCGGTAACTGCGAACGATGCGGTCGATGAGGCCAATAAAATGCCGAGGGCGACAGTGAGTTTGGTGCCGTGAATAGTCATTGCAATCTCCCATAATGAGGCGTCGTCTTTAGCGCGCTTGGGCTAAGTATCCTCATTATGTGACAGAGAAACAACAACTTTCTGACTTTGGGCAAATCAGGCTATTATGCCTGTGGAAAAAATGCGCAGCTGTTCACTTTTCACCTTTTCAAATGAGGGTCACACCCGCTTTGCGCATTCTCGTTGTCATGGCCGCAAGAGAGCCCCCGAGATCAATGGCCCGGCATGCATCGAGCAGGACTTCAGCGGTAAAACCCTGCTCCACGGCATCGAGGGCGGAATAGGCAACGCAAAAATCAGTTGCCAGCCCGGCAAAGGTAACGTGGGTTATGCCACGTTCTCTCAGGTAGCCAGCAAGACCTGTTGGCGTGACATGGTCGTTTTCATAAAAAGCCGAATAGCTGTCGATGTGCGGGCGAAACCCTTTGCGGATAACAAGCTCTGCTTTTGTCCATTGCAAATCGGGGTGGAAGTCAGCTCCGTTCGTACCTTGGACGCAATGAACCGGCCAAAGTGTTTGTTCACCGTAAGGCATCGTGATGGTTTGAAACGGCGCTTTGCCGGGATGACTGGAAGCAAAGCTTGAATGGGCAGGTGTATGCCAATCCTGCGTTAGGATGACCCTGTCAAAGCGAAGTATCAGCTTGTTGATAATTGGGACAATTTCGTTGCTGCCAGAAACAGCAAGGGTGCCATCTTCGCAAAAATCGTTCTGAACATCGATAACAATCAATGCGTCTTTGGCCATGCTGAAGTCTCCTGCATGTAAGCCTAGAGTGAATTACGCTCTGGCGTCAACGCGCATAGTGGACATCACCATCTATCCAGACGTGATCCACATCAAGGTTTTCTGTCAGGTGGACAATGTTAGCCCTATAACCCGGCAACAGACGGCCATGAGTATGGTCAATACGAATGCTCTGTGCAGGATAAAGCGAGGCCATGCGCAGAGATTCGCTGAGCGAGAGCCCCAACTCCTTGTGCACAAAGCGGACTGCAGAGATCATATCGAGATCGGCACCGGCGAGAGTTCCGTCATCAAGCGTTAGTCGCCCGCCCGCCCGCGTTATCGTCCTGCCATTGAGCGTGAACGATGTAATATCGGTTCCGATTGTAGACATCGCATCTGTCACGAGGAATATTCTTGCGGGTCCCTGTTTTGCTCGGAGTGCAATAGACATGGATGCCTTGTCGACATGAAAACCATCCGCAATCAAGCCTGCGGACAGCTCGCCTGATTCCAAAGTTGCGCCAACCACACCGGGACTGCGATGGCCGAGCTGGCTCATAGCGTTGAACAAATGGGTGACCATTGATGCGCCTGCCTCGCGCGCGGCAACGGCTGTCTCATAGGACGCGCCGCTGTGGCCCAGACTTACAATCACACCGGCATCGGCCATCGCCTTGATCTTTTCAGGAGGGACGGTTTCGGGAGCGACTGTGGTGAGGAGTACCGGAATTTCCTGAACTGCTTCGATGATTGCTATCAAATCGGCATCATCCATCGGCCGGATCAGCTGTGGATCGTGTGTGCCTTTGTGGCTGACGGAAAGATGAGGCCCCTCAAGGTGCAATCCTATGAAGCCTGCGACCTTCTCCTGTGCAGCAGCTTTACCTGCGGCAATGGCAGCCGCTGTGATTTCCGGTGTATCGGTAATAAGCGTTGGCAACAGTGCTGTGGTGCCGAAAGCAAAATGCGCATCGCAAATGGTGCGGATGGCATCAAGGCTTGGCCCGTCATTGAGCAATACGCCGCCACCGCCGTTCACCTGTACGTCGATGAATCCGGGTACAAGTTTGCCGCCATTCATTTCAACCCGACGGATATCCGCAGATAAAGTGCTGGCAGATTCGATATTCTTGATGGCGCCTTGATCCACAACCAGTGCAGAATCCTCGTGCCAATTCTCGCCATCAAAAATAGCGGCGCCGGTAATTGCGTAAACAGTACTCATGTGGTCTCGGTCACTTTGCGTAGGTGCGGCGGCTCATCCGGATTAAGGCCGCGGCTGCGCGCAAACCCTTCTACAAATGCATAGAATGAAACAAGCAGCGCGAGCGGATCGGTCAGTGGATGCGATGTTGCAACAAAGGGCAGGGCTGTTGCTTTCGAGGTTTTGTTTGATGTCAGGAAGACTGCAGCGCCTTGCTCAGCCAAGCGGTCTGCTGCATCGACAAGCGACGCCTCGGCAGCATCCCGGGCAGCAAGAACCAAAACTGGAAAACCGGCACCGACGATGGCCTTTGGCCCGTGCATCACTTCAGCGGCGCTGTAAGACTCCGCATGCACGCCGCTGGTTTCCTTGAATTTCAAGGCAATCTCATTGGAAATGGCAAGGGAAGGCCCACGACCAAGAATGAAAAGCGAGTTCTCATTTTCCAAAGCAGCCGCGAAAGGTGACCAATCACAGTTCACTGCTTTCGCCATTGCCTCGGGAAGCGCGTCGATAGCGGCTAGTAGTTTTTGGTCATTGGTCCAATGTCCAATAAGTGCAAGTCCGGCTACCGCAGAACTGACGAAGGATTTCGTCGCGGCGACGCTTCGCTCTGGACCGGCAAGGATATCAATTGACAGGTCGCTTGTTTTGGCAAGGTCGGAATCGATGACGTTTGTTATGGCAATTGTTAGTGCGCCGCTGTCGCGTGCCGCCTTTGTCATGCTGACAATATCAGGGCTCTTCCCGGATTGAGAAATGGACAGGGTGGCCGCGCTACCAAGCTTCAGTGTCACGCCATAAATGGAGGCGACCGATGGACCGAGTGATGCAACAGGAATACCCGCTGTCAATTCACTGGAATATTTGAGGAAAGCGGTGACGTGGTCCGATGAACCTCGTGCAATTGATGCGAGAAATGGCGGGTTCTTTTCACGCAGTTTTGCGCCAGCAGCTGCAAGGGTGTCGCGGGAACTATCGAGAAATCGTGTTGTCACATCGGGAATGGACAAGATTTCTTCCCGCATTAATGTTGTCTTGCTCAAAGTACTGCTCCTGATATTTCCGAACTGTCGCCAAGTTTCAACTCGGCGACAAATTCATAGGCGTCTGCGCGGTAGATGGATCGGGTAAACTCAATCACTTTCCCGGATTCCAAATAGGAAATTCGCTCAATGTTCAGGCTGGCCGATCCGGCGGGAACCTGTAGCAATTTGGCGTCATTCTCCTTGAGGATCGCTGCGGAGATCCGCTGTATTGCGCGAACCGGACGGTTGCCGCTGGCAGCCAGAACGGCATAAAGCGATAGTGTCACCAGCTCCGGATTGGGCAGCACATGGACAGATAACGCGGCTCTTTCGATAGCCATTGGCGTATCGTTGGCGACACGCAAACGACTGATCCGTGAAACTCTCTCACCTGAGGTCAGGCCCAGCGTTACCATTTCCTCGGGAGAGGGTGAATAGATGCCGCGATCAAGCCAGGTCGAGCGGACAACCATGCCACGCCGGGCCATATCTTCCGTAAATGAAGTCAGATGCGTCAACGACTGCTCGACGCGGGCAGAGCGTGGAGCGACGAAAGTCCCAGAGCCATGGCGCTGTACGAGCAAGCCGTCATTCACCAATCCCTGAACTGCTTTACGGACAGTCACCCGGGAAATATCAGCGATTGCAGCAAGTTCGCGTTCAGGCGGCAGCGCATCCCCGGGTTTGAGCATGCCTTCGATTACTGCGTTTTCAATCAGGCGCTGCAATTTTACGTAGAGAGGGCCGCCTGCAATCGAACCATCATTCAGAGTAGGGAGTATGCCGATCAAGCCGTCAGACATGCGTGTACTCCGCTGATGATGAAGCAAAGTTTTTTACGGCAAGCTGGACCGCTCCTGTGAGCGCGTCATTCAACGGCTTTTGTAGCTTGCTTTGATAACGAGGTGAAAGCCGCTTTTCATAAAGTGGCCCAAGTCCACCCAAAAGAGAAAGACGCGTTTGGCGAACAGACATGATCGCTTCGAGCCCTTCTTCAATTTGATCAACCGCCGTCTGCAACAATGCAAGGGCGATTGCATCTTCTTTGGCGGCATATTCGAAGATTAGTGGCGCGAAGGTCCCAAAATCACTTGGGCTGGCCGAATGCGCAAACTGGACAATTTTATGCGGGTTGTTTTCAAACCGCTGAATGACCGTATCGGTCAGCGGAGAGGCAATGTGAAAGCGGTCATAAGTCAGCAGCGTTTCTTCCAGCAGATGCCGACCTAGGCGTGCCCCTCCGCCAAGATCGCTGACCTTGAAGCCCCAGCCGCCAGCATAGCGTACATCATCGCCATCCCGCGTGATAAAAACCGAGCCAGTTCCGAGAATGATGACCGTTCCGTCATTGTCCCCGATTGCGCCCTGAAGTGCGATAAGGCCATCGGAAGAAACAACAGCGTTCCTGAATGGAAGTGCAGCTTTCAAATTGGCAGCATTGTCGCCAACATTTGCACCGGCCAATCCAAGAACTGCTGAAAGCGAGCTTATAGACGAACTGGCGATACCCGCTTCTTTGAAGGCTGCTTCAGTTGCGTTCAGAATGTTACGCCGGGCAGTTTCCATGTCGGTCATGATATTGGCTGAACCACTCTTGCCGACGCCGAGGATGCGGCCGCTCAGATCGGCCAATGCCGCTCTGCAACCTGTTCCACCGCCATCGATTCCAAGGAGATAAGTCACGCCAATTTGCCCTCCACAAATAGAATACCAATAAAGTACCAATAGCCAAGCATTAATTTACGCATTTTGAAGTTTTCCTATAATATGTTGTTATTAATGCATAAAATTCCTTATACGTAAATGACTGCAGGAATTTTTTAAGATTTACTGGACAAGTGGTATTTTTTTGGCATTAATTATGAAAACGAGGAGAACAGAGTGGCACTTATCCGCACCGAGCAGCGCAATGACGGAGCGACCGGGCTTGACGAGAAGTCACCGGATGCCGTTCTGCGTTTGCTGCTAGAGGCGCAAATCGATGCCGCGAAGGCCGTCTCGAGCGAGCTGGAATCGATAGCCGATGCGGCACGTATAGCTGCTGAAACAATCGCCGGGGGTGGCAAGCTCGCATATGCAGCTGCCGGTAGCTCGGGACTTATGGCGCTGGCGGATGCACTGGAGATACCCGGCACTTACGGTATCGCGCCGGATAAGATTGTTATCCTCCTCGCTGGCGGCATCGCCAGTCTTAATCGCCTTGCCGGTACATATGAGGATGATATCAGCCAAGCAGCAAAAGACATTGCCGATGCAGGTTTGGCAAAGGGTGACTGTCTGATCGCAGTTTCAGCGAGCGGTACAACCCCCTATGCTCTGGCAGCAATCGAGGAGGCCAAAAAACGTGGCCTTCGCATTATTTCAATCGCCAACAATCGAAACGTACCGATCTTCAATGGTGCCGATGTTACCATAGCACTGGAAACGCCGGCCGAAATGGTTGCTGGTTCGACACGCATGGGGGCGGGCACGGCGCAAAAAATTGCGCTCAATTTGCTGTCTACACTGATGGCGGTCCGTCTTGGTCATGTGCATGACGGCTACATGGTCAATCTGGTAGCTGACAATGTAAAATTACGCGAGCGCGCCGCTCGTATCGTCTCGGCCGTAAGTTCGTGCGATCTCAATGAAGCGATGAAGTTGCTGGATGCCAGCGGCGGCTCGGTCAAATCAGCAATACTGCTCGCTGCCGGTGCGCAGGACACGGAAAAGGCTGCAAGAATTCTCGAAAGCAATCAACAGAGGCTTCGCCCGTCGCTTTCGGAACTGAAAGGGATCCTTGGCTCCCGCTAGGAGCCCGGGTTCTCATTAACGGCACTGCTCATGAGGGTGCAACAGGAGACTAAAATGGGAAGCAAGGCACTAAAATCACTGCTAATGGCAACAAGCATTCTGGCTACAGCCGGTTTTGCGCATGCTGCCGACACGGAGATCACCATTGAAAGCTGGCGTACAGACGATCTTGCAATCTGGCAGGAAAAGCTGATCCCTGCCTTTGAAGCGAAGAACCCGGGGATCAAGGTCAAGTTTGCTCCGACGCCACCTACAGAATATGACGCCGCTCTTGGTGCGCGTTTTGATGCGGGCAGCGCTGGCGATATCATTACATGCCGCCCTTTCGACAAGTCGCTGGAACAGTTCAAGCGCGGTAATCTCGCCAGCCTCAACGATCTGGCTGGAATGAAGAATTTCTCCGATGTAGCGAAGGCTGCCTGGACAACTGACGATGGCAAGGACGCATTCTGCGTACCGATGGCTTCGGTTATTCATGGTTTCATCTACAACAAGGATGCATTCGACAAGCTCGGCATAGCTATCCCTGCAACGGAAGCTGAATTCTTTGCAGCTCTTGACAAGATCAAGGCTGATGGCACTTACATTCCAATGGCAATGGGCACCAAAGATCTTTGGGAAGCCGCGACCATGGGCTACCAGAATATCGGCCCGACATACTGGAAGGGTGAAGAAGGTCGCGCCAAGCTGATCAAAGGCGAGGAAAAGCTGACCGATGAGCCTTGGGTAGAACCTTACAAGGTTCTGCTGAAGTGGAAGGATTATCTGGGTGACGGTTTTGAAGCTCAGACTTATCCGGACAGCCAGAACCTGTTCACGCTCGGTCGTGCTGCGATTTATCCTGCTGGTTCATGGGAAATCGGCCTGTTCAATACGCAGGCTCAGTTCAAGATGGGCGCATTCGCACCGCCGGTTAAGAACGCGGGCGATGCATGCTACATCTCCGACCATAATGATATCGGTGCTGGTCTGAACGCAAAGAGCAAGCATCCGGAAGAGTCCAAGAAGTTCCTTGATTGGGTCGCTTCACCGGAATTCGCGGACATTTATGCCAATGCACTTCCAGGATTCTTCAGCCTGAATTCGACACCGGTAAAGATGCAGGACCCGTTGGCACAGGAATTCGTTTCCTGGCGCGAAAAGTGCAAGCCAACCATTCGTTCAACGTACCAGATTCTGTCGCGCGGCACTCCAAACCTCGAAAACGAGACTTGGGTAGAATCCGCCAACGTTATCAATGGTACGGATACGCCTGAAGTTGCGGCCAAGAAGCTGCAGGACGGTCTGGACAGCTGGTACAAGCCAGCCAAGTAAGCGCATTTAATGAACGGGGCGTCGCACGATGCCCCGTTCATTTCTTTACCAACGTTCGATTGCATCGACGTAATATTTTTGAGCGGCAGCTGCGCGCCGTATTGTGACGCGGCCAAAATCAAAAGCAGGGGTTCTGTTTATCCATGAGCACAGTCGAGCAAGTATCGGCCGATAGCGGCAACGACAAGCGTCCATGGCGCTGGCATATATTGGTTTTTTTGACGCCAGCTTTGCTCGTCTACACGGCGGTCATGATCCTGCCACTCATCGAAACGCTTCGCCTTTCGCTTTTCAACGTCAAAGATGGCCAGAGTGTATTTGTGGGTTTTGACAATTTTGCCGTGCTTTTCGGTGACCCGCGTTGGGCTGCCAGCTTCTGGAATGCCCTGAAGAACAATTTTATCTTCTTCGTTATTCATATGGTTGTGCAGAACCCAATCGGTGTCGCATTGGCTGCGCTCCTGTCAGTGCCCAAGCTGCGCTTTGGTGCGTTCTATCGTACAGCTCTATTCCTGCCGACATTGCTTTCATTTGTTATCGTCGGTTTCATCTGGAAACTCATTCTTTCGCCAATATGGGGCGTCTCGCCTTTCCTGCTGGATCTGGTGGGTCTCAAATCACTGTTCTCTCCATGGCTGGGTAAACCCGGCTCAGCGTTGATTGCAGTGTCGCTGATCTCTGTTTGGCAGTATGTCGGCATCCCGATGATGCTGATCTATGCGGCTATGCTGAACATTCCTGACGAAGTTCTGGAGGCTGCTGAATGTGATGGTGTGACGGGTTGGAGCCAGTTTTGGAAGATCAAGCTTCCGCTGATCCTGCCTTCCATCGGCATTATCTCTATTTTGACTTTCGTGGGTAATTTCAACGCATTCGATCTGGTTTATACGGTGCAGGGTGCGCTGGCCGGACCGGATGGCGCAACCGATATTCTCGGCACGCTGCTCTACCGCACGTTCTTTGGCTTCCAGCTACAGATCGGCGATAAATCCATGGGCGCGACCATTGCGACGGTGATGTTCCTCATCATCCTCTCGGGCGTTTGCCTTTATCTGTTTGCCATCCAACGGCGCATGCGCCGGTACCAGTTCTAGGATCACGATCATGGCAAAAACCACAGCATCTCCTGTCCGCACCGGTCTCGTTCATCTGGCATTGATAAGCTACACTCTCATTGCCTTGTTCCCGGTATTTCTGACTGTCATCAATTCCTTCAAGGATCGAGCTTCGATTTTCCGAGATCCCTTGGGATTGCCGACGCCATCGGTTTTCAGCCTTGTGGGCTATGAGACAGTGTTGAAGCAGGGCGACTTTACGCTCTACTTCCAGAACAGCTTTATCGTTACTGCCGTATCGATTTTCTTTGTCCTGTTGTTCGGGGCAATGGCTGCTTTCGCGTTGTCGGAATACCGGTTCCGCGGCAATACCCTGATGGGGCTTTACCTCGCGCTTGGTATCATGATCCCTATCCGCCTCGGTACAGTTGCCATTCTCCAAGGGATGGTTGCGGCAGGACTGGTGAACACGCTGACCGCGCTGATCCTCGTTTACACTGCACAGGGACTGCCTCTGGCTGTTTTCATCCTCACCGAATTCATGCAGACAGTTTCTGATGATCTTAAGAATGCAGGGCGTATCGACGGTCTCTCTGAATATTCAATATTCTTCAGGCTGGTATTACCACTGATCAGGCCGGCAATGGCGACTGTCGCCGTCTTTACGATGATACCGATCTGGAACGATCTTTGGTTTCCGCTCATCCTTGCGCCAAGCGACGGCACCAAGACGATCACCTTGGGTAGCCAAGTTTTCATTGGCCAGTTTGTGACCAACTGGAATGCTGTTCTTGCCGCGCTTACTTTGGCGATCGTTCCAGTGCTGGTTCTTTATCTGATCTTCTCGCGGCAACTGATCCGCGGCATTACCGCTGGAGCCGTGAAATGAGTGAACAAAAGCCAATCAGAGTCCTCGTTGCAGGGCTCGGCAACATGGGACGTAGCCATGCGCTCGCCTATCATGAAAATCCGGGATTTGAGATCGTCGGTCTGGTAAATCGATCCGTTGTTTCGTTGCAGCCGGAGCTTGCGGGTTACACCATCCATCCATCTTTCGAGAAGGCCTTGACGGAACTCAAGCCGGAATTGGTGTCCATTAACACCTATTCCGACAGCCATGCGGATTACGCTGTAGCGGCAATGGAAGCGGGAGCTCATGTATTCGTCGAAAAACCCCTTGCCACAACGGTTGCCGATGCGGAGCGCGTCGTCGCTGCTGCCAAAAAACATGGCCGCAAATTGGTCATCGGTTACATCCTGCGCCATCATCCGTCATGGATCAGACTGATTGAAGAAGCGCGCAAGCTCGGCGGTCCTTACGTTTTCCGTATGAACCTCAACCAGCAATCAAGTGGCGCGACTTGGGGTACACATAAAGCCCTGATGGAGACGACCTCACCAATCGTCGATTGCGGCGTGCATTATCTCGATGTGATGCTGCAGATAACTGATGCGAAGCCTGTGCAGGTTCGCGGTATGGGTGTACGGCTGTCCGACGAGATTGCGCCCGATATGTATAATTATGGCCATCTGCAAGTTTTGTTCGATGACAAAACAGTGGGCTGGTATGAAGCAGGCTGGGGACCGATGATTTCGGAAACGGCTTTCTTCGTTAAGGACGTCATATCGCCGAATGGTTGCGTGTCCATCGTCATGGATCAGAATGCAAAGTCGGATGACATCGACTCTCACACCAAGACTTCAACGATAAAACTGCACTCGGCAGCAATGGGTTCTGATGGCCGCTTCGCCAAACCAGACGAACTATTGAATATGGCAGGTGAGCCCGGTCATCAGGAGCTTTGCGATCTCGAGCAGGCGTTTGTTCTGAAGGCAATCCGCGAGAATATCGATCTTACGCGTCACATGCAGGATGCGGTGCGCTCGCTGAGCGTTTGCCTTGCTGCCGACGAAAGTGTCCGTACCGGGCAGCCAGTAAACCTATAAATTTGAATCAAGAAACGGGAACAAGACATTGGGTTCTTTGAAGATCGAAAATATCGTTAAGTCCTTTGGCCACGTAGATGTACTGAAAGGTATCGATCTTGAGGTGGAGGATGGCGAGTTTGTCATTTTTGTCGGACCATCGGGATGTGGAAAGTCCACATTGCTGCGCGTAATCGCGGGTTTGGAAGATGCAACTTCCGGCGAAATCCTGATTGATGGCAAGAAGGTCAACAATACGCCCCCTGCAAAACGCGGCATTGCGATGGTGTTCCAGACCTATGCGCTCTACCCGCATTTATCAGTTCGCGACAATATGGGCTTGGGGTTGAAGCAGGCAGGAAAACCTGCAGACGAGATTAAGGAGCGCACCAAGGTTGCATCCGCGATGTTGTCGCTGGATGATTATCTGGAACGCCGCCCTTCAGAGCTTTCCGGCGGTCAGCGCCAGCGCGTTGCAATCGGCCGCGCTATCGTGCGTGAGCCGAAGCTGTTTCTCTTTGATGAACCGCTGTCAAATCTGGATGCGGCACTACGCGTGAACACGCGACTTGAGATTGCCCGCCTTCATCGTCAACTCAAAGCAACCATGATCTACGTGACGCATGATCAGGTTGAAGCGATGACGCTCGCTGACAAAATCGTTGTTTTGAACAAGGGCAAAATTGAGCAGGTCGGGTCGCCTATGGAGTTATACAACTCTCCACAGACTGTCTTTGTGGCCGGTTTCATCGGCTCCCCGCAGATGAACCTGATCGATGCGACGAAGCTCGGCCAGAGTGATGCGAAGACCATCGGTATTCGTCCTGAACATATTCAGGTAAGCGCCACATCCGGCGAGTGGAAGGGTTCTGTCATCCACGTCGAGCATTTGGGTGCCGACACGATAATCTATCTTCAAACCGATTTCGGACCGCTCACTGTGCGTTTGTTTGGAGAACACCAATACGATGTCGATGGCATCCTCTACGCGACGCCAGACGCAGGGCGCACCTATCGCTTCGATAATGATGGGAAAGTCATTAAAGCGTGACGATTCATGTCATGACATCATAAACTGTTTGGGTCATAGTCCCGCCGCACAAAGAGTCGCCTTCGTGTGCGGCCTATGAAATGATGAAAACAGGACGAATGTTATGGGCTATATCCCGGATTCCAAGCGTTACGACAAAATGAAGTATAATCGCTGTGGTCGTAGCGGGTTGAAACTGCCAGCGATCTCGCTGGGTCTATGGCACAATTTCGGTGACGATACGCCTCATAATGTTAAGCAGGCCATCTGCCATCAGGCTTTCGATCTTGGCATTACGCATTTTGATCTGGCCAATAATTACGGCCCACCTCCCGGCTCAGCGGAAACCGCTTTTGGTGAAATTCTACGAACAGATTTTAAAGCCTATCGCGACGAACTGATTATCTCGTCCAAGGCAGGCTACGGCATGTGGCCCGGTCCTTACGGCGAATGGGGTAGTCGTAAATATGTGATCGCCAGCTGTGACCAGAGCCTGAAGCGGCTCGGGCTCGACTATGTTGATATCTTCTATTCACACCGTTTTGATCCTGACACGCCTCTTGAAGAAACGATGATGGCGCTTGATCATATTGTCCGGTCCGGCCGCGCTCAATATGTCGGGCTTTCCTCGTATAATTCCCACCGTACGCGTGAAGCAGCTGCAATTCTTGAAGAACTGGGCACGCCATGCCTTATCCACCAGCCCAGTTACTCTATGATCAATCGCTGGATTGAGGAAGATGGTCTGGTTGATACGTTGGAAGATTTGGGTATTGGGTCAATCGTGTTCTCGCCTCTGGCGCAGGGAATGCTGACAGACAAGTATCTCAAGGGCGTTCCAGAAGAGAGCCGTGCAGCGCAGGGTAAATCACTCAACCCGAACTTCCTTAGTGATCAGAACATCGCGAATATTCGCTCGCTAAATGATATTGCGTCCCGGCGCGGGCAAACCCTTGCACAAATGGCTTTGGCTTGGGTGTTGAGGAAGGGCCGGATCACCACCGCATTGATTGGAGCCAGCAAACCACAACAGGTCGTTGATTGTGTAAAGGCGCTTGATAATCTCGAGTTCACCGACGCTGAGCTTACCGAGATCGATACCTATGCGAATGACGCCAATGTAAATCTCTGGGCTGCTTCTGCTGAACGCAAGGGTCCTGAGCGCAAGCCAGTCAAACTGGATTGATCATACAGGCTTATCAACGCCCGGTGGCATTAAATGCCACCGGGCGTTGCAAGCGATTGGCATATTGCGCCAATTATGCGAAATGTCTGCGCCAGAAACTGATACAGCCCAAAAGATGCGGATTGGAATTTTTCGATGAAGATTGCGATGATCGGGACCGGATATGTCGGTCTGGTATCGGGAGTGTGCTTTGCCGAATTCGGCTTTACAGTCACATGCGTAGATAAAAACCCTGCTATCGTCAAACGCCTGCAAGCGGGCGAAGTTACCATTTTCGAGCCGGGTCTGGATGAGCTTCTGGCACGTAATGCGCGCGATGGCCGGCTGACGTTCACAACAGAGCTTGCCGAAACTGTTGCTGAAGCCGATGTGATTTTCGTTGCCGTCGGCACGCCTTCAAGGCGCGGTGATGGTGAGGCGGATCTTCAGTACATTCATGCCGCTGCCGATGAGATTGCAGCGGCAATGAAGCCGAACGCAGTTGTTGTCATTAAATCCACAGTGGTTGTCGGCACAAATGCCGATGTGAGGGATCGCATCGCCAAGGCACGGCCGGGTGTGCCGTTCTCCATGGTGTCCAATCCGGAATTCCTGCGTGAGGGCTCAGCAGTCGAGGATTTCCTGCGGCCGGATCGTGTTGTGGTTGGCGTGCATGATGATGCGGGCGCCGATGCAATGAAGCGGGTCTATCGTCCGCTTTATCTGCGCGAGACACCCATGATCGTCACAACGCTGGAAAATGCCGAGATCATCAAATATGCGGCCAACGCTTTCCTCGCGATGAAGGTGACCTTCATCAATGAGGTGGCCGATCTTTGTGAGAAGAGCGGCGGCAATGTGCAGGATGTTGCCCGTGCGATTGGCATGGACAACCGGATCGGCTCAAAGTTCCTGCATGCAGGCCCTGGCTTTGGCGGTTCGTGCTTCCCGAAAGATACCCGTGCCTACGCCGCGACGGGGCGTAAGATGAATGCACCTCAGACACTGATCGAGCAGGTCGTCACGGTTAATGAGCAGCGCAAGCGTTCAATGGCTGAGCGGATCGTGGAAGCCGCAAAGAGGAGCGGTGCCAAGTCCGTTGCCGTGCTCGGAATAGCATTCAAGCCCAACACGGATGACATTCGCGAGTCCCCGGCTTTGGACATTGTTCCCGCCTTGCAGAGTGCAGGCCTTGCCGTGCGGGCACACGATCCTGAAGCCCGTAGCGCAGCGGAACAGGTTTTGACAGGTGTTACTTGGTGCAAATCGGCTTACGACGCCATCGAGGGAGCGGGCATTACTGTGCTTTTGACGGAATGGAATGCCTATCGCTCGCTCAATCTGAAGACGGTCTCAGACTTGATGAGCGGCAATATTCTGTTCGATCTGCGTAATGTCTTCAATGAACAGGAACTGGAAGGCTCAGGTCTTGAGTATCACTCCGTAGGTCGGCCGCTGATTGGGTAAGTGATCACTTACGTATCTATCGTCAACGCTTTCTTCTCGTTGGCGATGAGCCATAAATTGCGCACATAGACAAACAGGCCAAATCCTTGGCCTGCAATAAAAACGGGGTCCTTGCGAACGATAGCGTAAACGAAAAGCAGGGCGCCACCAAAGAGCGAGAAGAACCAGAATGCCACCGGCATTACGCTTTTCTTTGCTTTTTCGGAAGCAAGCCATTGGACGACAAAGCGCATAGTGAAGCAAGCTTGAGCGAAGAAGCCCAGCAAGATCCAAGCGTCAAACTGTTCGATAAAAACCGTATGCAGCCAATTGGAAAATGCTTCAGCCATTGCTGATCTCCATATTATTCAGGGAAGTTCCCTCTCGGGCGGGCTCAATAACACTGAATGCCCCCGTACACCATCGGGTTTATGTGCGGTTGCGGAAGTCACTCAATGTTTTTGCCGGAGTGATCGCTTCAGGATCAAGCCGAATTTCGATAATGGCCGGTTTTCCACTCTGCAGCGCGCGTTGCCAAGCACCTTCGAACTCTGCGGTTGTTTCTACCGTTTCACCGTGGCCACCATAGGCTCTGGCGAGCATGGCGAAATCGGGATTGGTCAAGTCCGTGCCGGACACCCGGCCCGGATATTCTCGTTCCTGATGCATGCGGATTGTGCCGTAGATGCCATTATTGATAACAAGAACAATGATCGGCAGATTGTATTTTACTGCGGTAGCAAAATCCTGCCCATTCATGAGAAAACAGCCATCTCCGGCAAAGCAGACGACAGTACGTTCGGGATGAAGCTGTTTCGCAGCTACTGCGGCGGGAAGGCCATAACCCATTGATCCGGATGTGGGTGCGGCCTGCGTTGCATAGCGGCGAAAGCGATGGAAGCGATGCAGCCACGTCGCATAGTTGCCCGCTCCGTTGGTCATGATCGCATCTTCAGGCAAAACTGTTTCAAGGTATGACATGATCGGTCCCATCGCGACTCTGCCCGGCCCGCTTTGCGGCGGTGTCGACCATTCAAGATACGACTTATGCGCCGCATCAGCTTCGCCCGGCCAGTTGATATGTGAAGGTGGCGCGAGATGCTCAACCGTTTCGGCGAATGCGTCAGGAGCAGAATTGATCGCAAGCGCGGGGCGATAGACCCGTCCCAACTCGTTTGCGTCAGGGTGGATATGTATCAGGGTTTGTTTTGGATAGGGGCTGTCCATCAAGGAATAGCCGGAAGAGGGCATTTCACCAAACCGCCCACCAACGAGTAGCAATACATCCGCTTCCTTTACGCGTGCACCCAGCGCCGGATTAACGCCAATCCCCACATCGCCTGCGTAATTGGGGTGGAGATTATCGAAAAGCATCTGACGCCGGAAAGAACAGCCGACGGGAAGGTGCCATTTCTCGGCAAAATGGGTGATCGATTTGACTGCTTCAGGACTCCAACGCGATCCGCCCAAAATCATGAATGGCTTAGTCGCGCCCTGCAGTATGTCCGCAAGCTTTTCGATGCTGGCAGCGGATGGGCCAGTTTCCACTGGTTGCCAAGGCTTGGCCGCAACTGTTTCAACGGTATCAGTAAGCATATCCTCAGGCAGTGCCAGAACAACCGGGCCGGGTCGGCCTGATGTTGCGATCGAGAACGCACGGGTTACAAATTCAGGAATACGCCGGGCATCATCAATTTCGGCAACCCATTTGGCTGTATCAGCAAAAAAATGGCGGTATTCCACTTCCTGAAATGCCTCACGCTCACGAGCGTCGCGTTGAACCTGCCCGATAAACAGGATCATTGGTGTCGAATCCTGCATGGCGATGTGTATGCCGGGTGAGGCGTTTGTTGCCCCCGGTCCGCGCGTAACGAAGCAAATGCCGGGCTTGCCGGTAAGCTTGCCCCAAGCCTCGGCCATCATAGCTGCGCCACCCTCAGCGCGGCAAATCGTTATGCCGATTTTTGCATCATAGAGCGCATCCAATACTGCCAGATAGCTTTCACCCGGTACGCAAAACAACCGTTCCGCACCATTGGCGGCCAAGGCCTCAACGATTAACTCACCGCCTGTCTTCATCGGATGCGTCCTTCAGTTGTTGGAGAATATCGGCACTGTGCTCTCCCAAACGAGGTGACGGCCGTGTGTAAGTCAGTGGTGTTTTCGACATGATGATCGGCGTGCGCACAGAGGGGATGGAACTGCCGTGAGAATCCTCAAGGTCGAGCCGCAATTGGCGGGCCACGATTTGAGGGTCTTCGAACATCTCGCCGATCTTGTTGATTGGTCCTGCCGGCACCGCATTTGCCGCGCATGCATCAAGGAGTTCCGCACGCGTTCGTTTCAGGGTTTCGGTACTTATCATTGATGTCAATGCAGAACGATTTTCGAGCCGTGAGCGATTTGTCAGAAAGCGTTCGTCGCTTGCCCATTCAGGATGCTCGATAATCGAACAGAATCTGGCAAATTGTCCGTCATTGCCGACCGCAAGTATCATGTGACCATCAAAAGTCGGTACAACTTCATAGGGTGAGATATTCGGGTGGGCGTTGCCCATGCGGTTAGGACTATTTCCTGTCGCCAGATAATTCATCGCCTGATTGGCCATTACTGCAGACTGCACGTCGAACAGGGCCATATCAACCATTTGCCCTTCGCCTGTCTTGGCGGCGTGAGCGAGGGCGGCTTGAATTGCAATGACAGAATAAAGTCCTGTGAACACGTCCGCTACCGCCAGGCCCACTTTCTGGGGCTGCCCATTCGGGTCACCAGTAACTGACATCAAGCCTGACATTCCCTGAATGATAAAATCATAGCCTGCTTGGGCAGCATAAGGGCCGGTCTGGCCGAAACCTGTGATGGAACAATAGACGAGGCGGGGATTTTCAGCGCTGAGGCTTGCATAATCTAGCCCATACTTGGCTAGCCCGCCCACTTTGAAATTTTCCAGAACGACGTCCGCATTCTGGCAAAGTGCTTTTACTGTTTCCTGTCCCTCTACAGTCGTGAAATCGACTGTAATGGAGCGCTTGCCACGGTTGCAGGAATGGAAATAAGCAGCGGAAAGGTTCTCGCCTTCTGCGCTTGTAATGAAAGGAGGACCCCAGCCACGTGTCTCATCGCCTCCTGCCGGATTTTCGACTTTGATTACATCGGCACCGAGATCAGCAAGCACTTGGCCGGCCCATGGCCCGGCGAGCACACGTGCTAATTCAATGACCCGTATGCCCTTCAGCGGAGCATTCGCCTGAACGTTGCTCATTGGCTTGCCTTGGATGTTGCGCGGATTGCCCAATCGGCAAATTCGCTCATGATGAGATCGCGATTAATTTCGTTCAGACCCTCATGCCGGGTATGTGCGTAGATTTTGGTCGTAACATCGCTAAAGCCGAGCTTTTGCATTCTCTGTTCCAGATCTTTTACGGAAGTGCCTTTGGCTGTGGCAGGGTCCTTGGCACCACCCACCAGATTGATCGGTAGATCGCGACGCAGCTTACCCAGCAATCTATCGTCGGCTCCTGTGAATACCAAATCGAATGTGTCTCGCCACATGCTGACGGTCGGGCTCCAGCCACATAATGGATCGTTCACGTAGAGATCGACCTCCGCCGGGTCCCGCGACAACCAGTCAAATGCTGTGCGTGGATTGTCCACGCTTCGATTCCATTCCTGGAATGTGAGCCTGGGTAGTAGCATGCTCGGAACGTCGGAACCCAAAAACATGCGTTCGGCCAGAATGATGCCTTGCGCGAGCCTACCCAATAGACCGCCGGAGAAGTTCGCATTCCAGATTGCAGCTGCATCGACTTTTTCTTGATGCTTTAGCAGGTAGTTTAACGTGACCAAACCACCTAACGAATGCCCGAAAATTATTACAGGCAAATTAGGATGGCGCTCACGAGCGTGGTTATTGACAGTATCTACATCACGCAACACCGCGCCCATACCATCTCTCGTCGCGAATCGACCTATGGGCGCATCCAGTGCTTTTGTGAATCCATGACCACGATGATCGTGCGCATAGACATGAAAACCCTTCTCGCTCAAAAGCTCGGAAAATCGTTTATAGCGCAAAGAATGCTCGGCTAATCCGTGGTTTATCTGAATAATTGCACGAGGATCTGCTTTTGCTGGCATGTGGCGTACTGCAATAGCGGTATCACTGGAAGCAGATAAAATTTCCGGATTATCAAATGTCATGGCGAACCTGTTTGTGCAGATGCCAATTGAGAACGTGCCGCAAAATTAGTCAACGCTGAAAACAATCTGCAAAATACCCTTAATTTTGGAATATTATGCACAATAATTAGCCAGTATACCTGCTATGCAATTTTATTTTGCAAAAGCACTTGCAAACCTCTTAAACTTGCCGCAGAACTTTAAACCTAAAGCACATTAGTTCCCGATTATTACAATTGTTAGTGGATCGTGGATCAAATGGTGTAGTCGCACTAAGGAAACATGTGGCGACTGAATTAGTTTACATGGCCGTTACTGGGGAGAAGAGGACGCTTCCCGTTGCGGCACCAGAGGGGAAACCGGGTGACGGAAATATCCGCGCCCGGTTTCGCTCGTTTGGTGGAGGTGAAATTCGTGGCTATCCATTGCCACAGCTAAGCCTTTCGCCTACATACGGCGCAAATTCATTCAAAAGAAATCCCGAGCATCGGAGTGACGCGCGTTATGGCACGCCAATTCATCTATCACATGTCCGGCCTGAACAAGGCATATGGAACCAAGAAGGTTCTCGAGAATATCCACCTGTCTTTCTATCCGGATGCCAAGATCGGTATTCTCGGCCCGAACGGTGCCGGTAAGTCGACTGTTCTTAAAATTATGGCGGGTCTCGACAAGGAATTTACAGGCGAGGCCTGGCTGGCCGATGGCGCTACTGTCGGTTATCTGGCGCAGGAGCCCCATCTCGATCCCACCAAGGACGTGATGGGTAACGTCATGGATGGTGTCGCCGACAAAAAGGCCATCCTTGATCGATATAATGAATTGATGATGAATTACTCCGACGAGACAGCCGATGAAGGCTCCAAGTTGCAGGACGTCATCGATTCTCAGAATCTTTGGGATCTGGAATCACAAGTCGAAATGGCAATGGAAGCACTTCGTTGTCCACCCGGTGACAGCGAAGTGACCAATCTTTCCGGTGGTGAGCGCCGCCGTGTTGCATTGTGCCGTCTGCTCTTGTCGCAGCCGGATCTTCTTCTACTCGACGAACCGACCAACCATCTGGATGCGGAAACAACTGCGTGGCTGGAAAAGCATCTGCGTGAATATAAGGGCTCAGTGCTTTTGATCACGCATGATCGCTACTTCCTTGACAATGTGACTGGCTGGATTCTCGAGTTGGATCGGGGGCGTGGTATTGCTTACGAAGGCAATTACTCTGCGTATCTCGGTGCAAAGTCCAAGCGCATGCTGCAGGAAGGCCGCGAGGATGATTCACGCCAGAAGGCACTGGAACGTGAACGTGAGTGGATTTCCGCTAGTCCGAAGGCGCGTCAGGCCAAATCAAAGGCGCGCATCAAAGCCTATGATGCCTTGGTTGATGCGGCCAATGACCAGCGGCCCGGGGATGCGCAGATTCTGATCCCTGCGGGCGAACGCCTCGGTCAGGTTGTTATCGAGGCTGAAAACCTTACAAAATCTTTCGGTGATCGTGTTCTTATCGAAAACCTTACTTTCAAGCTGCCACCCGGTGGCATTGTTGGGATTATCGGACCAAATGGCGCCGGTAAAACCACCCTGTTCAAGATGATCACCGGTCAGGAAAAGCCAGACTCCGGCTCCATTCGCGTTGGTGAGACAGTCAACCTTGGATATGTAGATCAGAGCCGCGATCATCTGAAAGCTGACAAGAATGTCTGGGAAGAGATTTCCGGCGGCACTGACATCATCAAGCTTGGCAAGCATGAGATGAATTCCCGTGCTTATGTCTCGGCGTTCAATTTCAAAGGGACGGATCAGCAGCAGAAGGTTGGAAATCTTTCCGGTGGTCAGCGTAACCGTGTTCACTTGGCCAAAATGCTTCAGTCCGGCGGCAATGTTCTTCTTCTTGACGAACCGACGAACGATCTGGATACGGAAACCTTGGCAGCCCTTGAGGACGCGTTGGAGAAATATGCAGGCTGCGCCGTGATCATCAGCCATGATCGCATGTTCCTCGACCGCCTTGCGACACATATCCTCGCCTTTGAAGGCGACAGCCATGTCGAGTGGTTTGAAGGCAACTTCGAAGACTATGAGAATGACAAGATTCGGCGCCTTGGTCCGGATAGCGTCAATCCCAAGCGTCCCAGCTACAAGCCATTGACCCGCTGATTATCTGGGAGAGCCGAGAGGCTCTCCCATCATTCATTATGACGTTGGCATCAGACATATTTGCTGGATTTGACGAGTGATTTTTCTAGAATGCAGAAAACTCCTTGGAGCAAACAATGACTGATCTGTTCGGCCATCAAGATGAAATACTTCCATCACGCAAAATCATCGGGCGTGTGAACGGGCTGTTTGAGGCGCTTGAGAATGACTTTGTTACGAAGCCCACGAATTCGCTGGAGCTAACATTTGAGGGTATCGTAGGTGACTTCCATGCCGGTCCAACCCGCAAATCTGGTGGTCGCGAACCTTGGTATCCGCGTGGAACAGTGATGCGCAATGAGCGGCATCTTTCAATTCTCGGTACTGACGAGCTTGAAGAAGTTGCCGCCGGTATGGGCTTGCCGGAACTTAAAGCCGAATGGATCGGCGGGAACATGGTCATTTCCGGTATCCCGTCACTGTCCATGCTGCCGCCGAGGTCTCTCATGTTTTTCGAAGGTGGGGTTACCTTGAAGGTCGACGGACAGAATGCTCCCTGCAAGATTGCTGGTCGTTCAATCGCTGCGCATGCCGACACGCCTGATGAGACCACGACTGCGCTGGATTTCGTACGTGTGTCAAAGCGCTCGCGTGGCATCGTGGCCTGGGTTGAAAAGCCCGGCATTATACGCGCTGGCGAAAAAGTCGACATTCGCATTCCCGAACAATGGATTTACAGAGCCTGAGGCTTGCGCGACAAGTTTTTTCGTGGCGAATAGAAACTGGTCCGGTGCCCGCAATTGGAAGATTGCAGGAGAATCGGGAAGCCGGTGAAAATCCGGCACGTGCCCAACGCTGTAACGGGGATGATTGCGCATTATGCCACGGTGGCCGAGAGGCTGCAGGAAGGCGCGCAGTTCAGTTGAACCTGAGTCAGAAGACCGGCCGGACCTCATAGCCCAAACTGCGCGGACAGCGGTGAGGGTTTCAAGCGTTGTTGGGAGCAAACAATGCACGAGATTTCGCAAGGCCTAGTCCAAGCTGCTAATTTTTCTGATGATGAGAGAGCTGCCGTTTATAAAGTCATTTATAACCGCCGTGATGTCCGCGATCAGTTTTTGCCTAAACAAATCGATGACAACGTTTTGATGAGATTACTTGATGCGGCGCATCATGCGCCTTCCGTTGGCTTTATGCAGCCTTGGAACTTCATTACTATTCGGGACGTGGCCCGCAAGAAGCAGGTGCATCAAGCTTTCTCTAAAGCCAATGAAGAAGCGAAGGCCTTGTTCGAGGATGATCGCCAGGCGCTCTATGCTTCCCTCAAACTTGAGGGCATCCTCAAAGCGCCAATTAATTTATGCATTACATGCGACCGCACGCGCGGTGGAAAGATCGTGCTTGGCCGCACGCATAATCGCCAAATGGATATTTACAGTACTGTGTGTGCTGTCCAGAATCTTTGGCTTGCAGCTCGTGCCGAGGGCATTGGGGTTGGCTGGGTAAGTATATATCACGATAGCGATATGCGCCAAATACTGGGTATTCCAGATCATATCGAGATCGTCGCCTACCTATGCCTTGGCTATGTCGAAGAGCTTTTTGATGTACCGGAACTGGAGAAAAAGGGCTGGCGCAAAAGGATTCCGCTTCAGAACCTGATATTTGAAGAAGGCTGGCGTGGTTTCAACTCGGGTCTTCCTCATCTGGATCGAGAAGACGTGTCGACCGCCATTCCGTCAGCTTGCGATTGATTGCCTCAAGGACGAAAAAGCGGGCTGACTCCTTATCGTAACCTTCGTCGCGAAGTGCGTCATAGTCTGTATGCTGGTGTCGCACATGGGCGACCGCCGCGAGCCAGATAGCAATAGGCGGCGGCAAGGTTTTCATGTGGGGTGCGCCTGCAGCTGCACGTATCGGTTCCGAATCCGAGTAGGGAACAGCGGGTAAAAGCAGTGTCAGCGCTTTGTTGATGGAACGCTGACGGTTCGTTCCTGCACTCATTGATAGCTCTCTTGTTTGATTCTTCCATCTATTTCAGACACGCCAGAAATTGTCGTCAATGGCAAATAGTTCTTGCTAAATTATCCGTCATGACATAAACATATCTTTATATCTTTTGAGGATTGATTATGGATCGGCACAATCTTAATCTGGACCTGATGGTTGATACATTGAAAGCGGCGGCTGAACCCAGCCGGCTGCGTATTCTTGCCCTGCTATCACGTGGCGATCTCACAGTTTCTGATCTTACTTCCATTTTGGGTCAATCCCAGCCTCGCGTTTCACGTCATCTCAAATTGCTGTTTGAAGCAAGCCTGATTAACCGCTACCAGGAAGGTTCGTGGGCCTATTTCCGTTTGGCGGAATCCCTGATCGTCGGGGATATTGCCCGTTCCCTGCTGGATCGTCTGGATTGCTCCGATCCTCTGCTGGAACGCGATCTTGAACGTCTCTCTTCCGTGAAGCTGCAGCGCCGTGAACGTGCGGCCGCCTATTTCAGTGCAAATGCTTCGAGTTGGGATGCGATCCGCTCTCTGCACGTTCCGGACGGCGCTGTTGAAGAGGCTCTGACCAAGATCGTAGGTACACGGCCCTTTCAGGCAATGCTTGATGTGGGAACAGGTACAGGTCGTCTGCTTGAGCTTTTTGCACCCCTGTATGTCCGTGGTGTCGGGATTGATATCAATCGCGATATGTTGACGATTGCCCGCTCAAATCTTGAAAAATCGGGCGTTGCGAATGCGCAGGTGCGTCAGGGCGATGTTTATTCATTGCCGGTCGATAAAGAGTCTTTCGACCTTGTGACTGTCCATCAGGTGTTGCACTTCCTTGACAATCCGGCCGAAGCCATTCGCGAGGCTGCCAGGGCATTACGGCCCTCGGGTCGAATGTTGATCGTCGATTTTGCCCCGCACGAGCTTGAATTTCTTCGCGATAGACATGCTCATTTGCGGCTGGGTTTTCATGACGGACAGATAAAGGACTGGCTGACCGAGGCCGGGCTGATGCTGGAAGAAAGCATGGAATTGCAACCTAAAGATAAAGACAAGCTGACTGTTAAATTGTGGCTGGCACGCGACCCACGCCTGCTTATTGCCGATCCTGTTTCAACCTCCCGCATTACGGAGAGTGTATAATGAGTTTCTTCCGCCAATCCCGCCGTGCTGATCTCGGTACTAATATCAGGGTTTCATTCGAGTTCTTTCCGCCGAAAACTGAGGTGATGGAAGAGCGCCTGTGGGAAACTGTAACGCGACTGGCACCCCTTAACCCGGAGTTTGTCTCGGTGACCTACGGGGCAGGTGGTTCTACTCGCGAGCGTACAGCGCGCACTATCAAGCGTATTCTCACCGAAACCGAGGTGAACGCAGCGGCGCATTTGACCTGCGTTGATGCGACGAAGGAAGAAGTTGATACGGTAATCCGCGAGTTTGCAGCCATGGGTGTCAATCGTTTTGTTGCCTTACGCGGCGATCCTGCAAGCGGCGTTGGTGCGCACTACAAGCCAACTCCCGGCGGTTATGAAAATGGTGCGGAACTGGTTGCCGGACTGAAAGCCTTCGCGGATTTCGATATTTCAGTTTCCGCTTATCCGGAAAAGCATCCCGAAAGCCCGGATTTTGCAACTGATATCGATATGCTGAAGCGTAAGGTCGATAATGGTGCAACCCGTGCGATCACGCAGTTCTTCTTCGAAAACGATCAATATGAGCGTTATGTCGAAAAAGTTCGTCGTGCCGGCATATACATTCCGATTTTGCCGGGAATATTACCTATTCACAACTTCACGCAGGTCACTAATTTCTGCTCCAAGGCAGGTACTCACATACCTGCATGGCTGGCTGAACGGTTTGACGGGTTGCAGAATGACGAGCAGACCCACGCGCTTGTGGCTTCAGCGGTTGCCGCAGAACAGGTGCTCGATCTGGTAGAACGTGGTGTGCAGGATTTCCACTTCTATACAATGAACCGGGCCGATCTGGCATTCGCTATATGTCATCTGATCGGTATCCGCCCGGACTCCAATGCGCTGGCGGCAAATCTGGCGGGCGCTGCAGCCTAAAGGGACTAAAAGGTGAAACGGCCCGGTTGCTTTAACCGGGCCGTTTCGTTTGTTTTATCGCTTAACGGTCAGAGACCATCTCCGTAGCGCTCATAATTCAATTCAAGGTATCAGTCCTACGACCATTGCACCAATAAATGCGAACGCTGCACAGATCATAAGGACATTCATCGATCGAGTTAGTCCCATCGCTTGTCTCCTGCAGTTAACCCACATAACATAGCGCAAATTCGCCACAGAAAAAGCCTAAATATTACCGGAACATGACACCAGTGTTGGAATTTTTTTCCCCTATATTGGTAAGTTTCTGAAAATAAACGCATTTAAACGTTTAAAAATATCGAAAAAACTGAAAAATTCCTCGGCGTGCGGTAAAATTTTGCAGCGCGTCAAAATTGTCGCGCTGGGGGCTTAGAGCGCTATTTTGCCACATTTTTGACAGGATTAAGCCTCGGGTTTTCGGGCTAACTATTGATATTTTATGACAATTCTATCTTTTTCTGTCGGATCGCAGCAATGCAACAAACCGCCCATCAATAATCAACAGGCCGAAGGCAATGAGAGCCATCCCGAGAATGTCCTGAAGGGCGAGGGTCTCGCTGAGAAAAATTGTTCCAAGCAGCACTGCGCTAACCGGCACGATCAACGTGACGAGCGAGGCATTGGTAGCTCCGGCAGCCTTAACAATAGAGAAAAAGAGAATATACGCGAAGGCGGTCGATAAAATCGCCAACCCGAGTATGGCCGACCATATGCTTGGAGCAATTGCCCCTAGGTCTGGAAGGCCGTCATAAAGCATCACGATGGGGAGCATCACAATCGTTGAGGCGGTTAGCTGGCCTGTTGCGGTGACAGTTGGTGGTATTCCTTTGAAGCGTTTGGCTAGAATGCTAGCGAATGCATAGGACAGCGTCGCTATAATAACAGCGATCTCTGCCCAAAGCGGCCCGCCCAATCCTGTAAGAATTCCCGGTCCGATCATCACGATGATCCCGGTAATCCCTAAAATTATGCCGCCTAGCTTTGCAGGCGTGACTTTCTCATCCGCAGTCAGGATAGTTGCCAAGATTACGGTCCAGATCGGAGTTGTTGCGTTGAAGATCGATGCAAGACCAGCACCGAGCGCTGTTTGACCTATGAAAAGCAGCGAAAAGGGAATGACGTTATTCAGCAAGCCAAGACCGGCAAAGCCCAGTGCATGACGGCGATAGTCCCAGAAATTGACACCACGGCTGACCAGATAGATATGGAGAGCCAGTGCTGCGATAACAACGCGAAACAACACCAGCGTCAGGGGCGGTACCACCTGCACTGCGATACGTGCGAAAAAGAATGAACCACCCCAAATTGCGCCTAGCAGCAGCAATTGCAGCCAAACGAAGCCAGTCATTGAAAGGGGCGGTGGTGTTTTGGCATCGGCAATGGACACGGAATGACCCTTTCGGAGTGGAGTGGAGTGCAAATCCTTATGCTTTTTATTGTGAGTCGCCACCCGATTCTTGCGGAAGAAGGCGACTTTCATCCGTCACTTTCCCTTGCTAAGAGTTTGTAATGACGCAAAACACACAGATGCAACGATTCGCCACCGCCCGTGATGCAGCGCTTGAACTACGCCCGGATCAACCGGTCTACTGCTTCCGGCCACAGGTACTCGTCGAAGACGCTCATAACTTCATGAAGATGTTTCCCGGCGAGACTGCTTATGCAGTTAAAACCAATGGCGAAAACCTCGTGCTGGAAACGCTTGCGCGCAATGGCATCAATACGTTTGATGTTGCTTCGCCGGGTGAATTTGCAGCCGTTCGAAAAGTCGCGCCGAATGCGCATATGCTCTACATGCATCCGATCAAGGCTCAGTCGGATATCCGCTTGGCGCTCGAAACATACGGCATCCGCATCCTTGCCGTGGACCATGAAGACGAAATTGCCAAGGTAACGCGCATTGTACGGGCTTTGGACATTGATCCGGGAAGCATAACTCTATACGTGCGATTGCAGACGAAAGGACATGCGGCCTACGAGCTTTCGAAGAAATTCGGTGCTGCTCCCGCGCATGCGGTGGAACTGCTGCAGCGTTCCGAGAAGATCGGGTATAAAGTTGGTCTTTGCTTCCATGTTGGCAGCCAGATCGATGATCCAGACACTTATGAACGCGCATTACGCGCCGCGGATTGGGTAAGAAACCGTGCCGGCGTAACATTGGCGGGACTTGATGTTGGTGGTGGTTTTCCCGCCGAGTATGGCCATGATCCTAAACGCAAACAGGTTGAGATGCCCTCGCTGGGTCAATTGATGTCGCGTTTGCGCGGGGACATCAATGAATATGGCTTTGGTGATTTACCTTTGGTCGCGGAGCCCGGACGTGTGATCGTTGCGAGAGCATTTTCATTGATTGTTCGCGTACTTCTGCGCAAGGGCAGGCGGCTTTATATCAATGACGGTATTTGGGCGTCACTGTCGGATTCTTGGACCGGCAAAATCACCCTGCCAGCTCGCTTCATCCCTGATCCAGCCAAAAAGCATCGAAATGGCAATCCGGAGACCATTGTGCCGTTTCGTGTCTGCGGCGCGACGTGCGACTCTGTTGATATTCTGTCGCGTCCGTTCTGGCTGCCGGAGACTGTAGATACTGGGGACTGGATCGAGATTGGCAATATCGGCGCTTATTCCCTGTCGCTGCGTACGCGGTTCAATGGTTTCTACCCGGACACATTTGTCGAGGTAGAAACACCGTTTGATGCTGGAAGTCGGCCGGAAGGTTTTGCTTCGCTTGAGACGATGGAATACGCTTCGCAGGAATTATAGCTTGTTCAGCAGTTCCGGCGTTGGCCAGGAATCGGCAGGCAGGCCAAGCCGCATCTGTTCTTCGCGAACTGCGTCACGTGTCAGAATGCCGAATACGCCGTCAATCTTCGGGCCCATATCATGACCACGCGCGGCAAGCTTGTTCTGCAGTTCCTTCATTTGTTCCGGAGTTAGACCCTGTTCAGGCGTTGTCTGCTCCAGTGGACCAGCACCGGCAAGGCGGGTGGCGAAATACGCTGCTGTGGTCGCGTAAATGATGGATTTGTTCCACTCAACGAAAATGTCAAAGTTTGAATAGGACAGAAAGGCTGGCCCCTTGCGACCCATCGGCAGCAGCAACGATGCATCGCCATCATCCGGACCAAGCGGACCTTTCAAGCCCGTTACACCCCATTCAGCCCACTTGGAGTGAGGCAGGCGATTGGTGCGGATTGCATTTTCCCATGGTAGCTCTTTTGTAAGCTTGACTTCTTCAAGCCATGGTTCGCCCTTACGCCAGCCAAGATCGCGCATAACGCGGGCGGCTGTCATGATTGCATCGGGTGAAGAGCCCTTCAGATCAACCTTGCCATCCCCATCGCCGTCTACGCCACGTTCCAGATAATCAGTGGGCAGCATTTGCATCTGGCCAATTTCACCGGCCCATGCGCCAGTGGTTTTTGCATCGACAACGCCGCTATCGAAAAGCTTAAGCAGCGCGATCAACTGCGGGCGGAAAAGCTCTGGCCTGCGGCAGTCAAAGGACAGCGTAAGGAGCGCGTTCAACGTATCGAAATCGCCCTGAACGGCACCAAAATCAGTTTCAAGTCCCCAAAAAGCGGAGATCACCGGGCCGGGCACGCCATATTCGGCTTCAGCCTTGGCAAAGGTATCGGCATATTTCTTCAAATTGGCAGCGCCCTGCTTAAGGCGATAATCAGCAACCATTCGCGACGAAAATGTCAGAAATGTCTGGCTGAATACGCCTTGCGCGCGGTCGCGCTCCAGCACTTTGTCGTCCATGGAAGCTTTGAAAAGCTCGCTGATGCCCTTGTCGCTGACGCCCGCTGCTTTCGCTTCGGCAATCAAGCCATTGAACCAAGGTTCAAGTTCACCGCCACAGGCAGGCTTGGCGACAACGGGTTGCGCAGGTGCAACCTGATCCAGCGCTTGCGCGCTCGATACGGCAAACAGACTGGCGGCAATGGCAATCGATATTTTATTCATAGGGAAATCTCGTTGAATGACGGGCGCGCCAACGGCACGCGCACTTTCCCTGCCTAATGCACGATAATGCCCGCTAGGTGAAGTCACAGAATAGAGAGAAAGTCGGGGAGTGGAGCTTTATCGTACCTTGTTGCGTACCAGCCACTGTTTCCAGGCGCTTTCACTTCCGGCAAAGACATTAATATCCGCATCACCGCGAATGCCGGGAATCCCGCCCGTGCCCGTGTACTGCCAGAACGTCCAGGGATGGGGCCCGTATTTTTCATCAGGGTGTCCCGCAACCGAGCGTAGCCAGAAGGGATAATTGGCGAGTTGGCGCAAATCATTATCATCGAAGAAATCGACGGTCGTGTAGATAATGGGACGCTTACCATAGTGGCGCTCAACCATGTCCATGAAAGTGCGCATCTCGCTGCGAACAATTGCAGCATTCGGGCGCAATTTGCATGTGGGTGAAGCAGCATTCCACTCCATGTCGAGCACGGGCGGCAGAGCACCGGGATCATTCGGCACGTTGCGGATGAACCAGCGGGCCTGATCTGCTGCTGATCGGCAGAAATAGTAGAAGTGATAGGCACCCCTTGGCACGCCAGCCGCTCTTGCTGCTGCCCAGTTTTCAGCAAAGCGATCATCAACCCGGTCACCACCTTCTGTTGCCTTGATGAAGGCAAAGGATATGCGGTTTGAACGAACAGTCTGCCAATCTATCGTGGACTGATATTTCGAAACATCTGTACCATGAACCGGATAATGCCACGGTGTTTTGCCGGTCCATTCATGCGGATCGCTATCACCATAGCGCGGTGCGCTGACCTTGCCGCTTGGAGCGGCCATTTGTCCGGAAGCAACAGGTTTCTTCGCATCCTGAAAGTTATAATCGACGGTGGTACAGCCGGTTAAAAGAAGTGTCATCAAAGCGGCTGCAAGGCGTTTCATATAAGGTTTTCCGCGGCTGGATCATTGGTCGGCATAAGGGTGCAGCCTTAGAGATGCACTATTATGCTTAACAGATCATGAGGGCCGCGCTGGCACACATAAAATTGAAGTCTATGCGCTTTTTCGGCGTATTGTCGTTATCCAGGAAAACCCTCGGTAAAGCCTCTGCTTGTGTACTGTGGCATTGTTCTTTGCAGCCACAGCATCGGCTACGTCGAATAGTTCATTGCGTGGTGTGACATGATACCAGTCCAGCCACGTATAAAGTGCTTTTCGAGCAATGAGCGGCACATCAGCCAGATCGCCGAAGTCCACGATGTGGAGAGAGCCGTTGGGTGCAAGATGGCTGACTGCCTCTTGCACAACCGTTTGCCATTGCGGGATCATCGAAACGGCATAGGAGATAAAAATCCGATCAAAATGCCGACGTCTAAATAGCGTTTGCGGACTGAAATCGGCGGCATCAGCGTGGGCGAGATGAACACGTTTACCAAGGCCGACAGCTTCAATTTTCTTGTGGGCGGTTGCCAGCATTTCGTTTGAAATATCAATGCCGTAAAGTGATGTCTTGGGATAAGCCTCGCCGGTCAGAACCAGATTGCGGCCTGTACCGCAGCCAATCTCAAGGATGGAACCGCGTTCCGGAGGGTTGAGACCGGCAATCATCGGATCTCGGCCCAGCAGATAGTATTTTCGTGTAGCATCGTAAAAATGGCGCTGATGCCGATAGACGCGATCCATGAGAGGACCATGTTCGATCTTGGTAAACATGAATCAATCCTTGAGCGCGTAGAGATGGAACCCGCCATAGATGGAAGAGCGGTCGCGAGCGTGAAGTTTTTGCGATAGTTCTTCCTGATATTCCCAGCGATCAAGCAAAGCGTCCTCAACACGCCCCGGTAGAAGGGATGGCTCGGCAGCAGTGCGGAAAATCACTCGTGCGCCCGAGGCGGCTGTGCGGGTGATTTCGGCCCAAAGTTCATTGAGTTGTGCATCGTTCATCCAGTCCTGTGCATCGAGCAGGATGAAGCGGTCGACCGAATTTGCAGGCTTTGCGCTTAGAAATTCCGTGTAAGACGCATTAACGACGCTCATCCGACCGGCACGCTCCCGCACTGAAGCAAAGTTATTGCGGGAAAGATAAGGCGGTAAGGGCCCTGTTTCCGCATCGTCGCTATAGCCACGACCAAAGGCTTGCCAGGCAAAATAATTCTCTGACAGGGGAAAGTCGCAAGCGAGCTTTTCAAGGCGGCCCCGCAACACCTTTGCCATATCGCCGTTTCCGGCGGTGGCAAGCGCATCATATTGTTGCGGCGGAATACCAAGTCCGAAAAGCGAGGATTTCCGGGTGGTTGCCCAGCGGATCATGCGTTTGTCAAAGAGTGGTGCGAGGGCAGTGTCGAAATAGACCCGCTGTTCAGCCAGTGTCGACGCTTTCAATATGTCTCGCGGGTCAATGCCATAAAGCTTGGCTATGCGATGGCCCATGCCGATAAACACGCCGAGCAAGCCATGGCGATAAAGGTCTCGCGAAAAAATAGTGATACGCCGCCGTCCGGAAAGCATCCGCTTTTCCCAGTAAACGCGACTGGTTGCATCAAGGTGTGACTGGATGAAGCGTTCATAAGCTCGCAAATTGGCCTTGCTGTCCGCTGTTCCGTAGAAGCGGTAAAAGGCATCATAGTTCGGAAGATTGACAACCGCTGCAAGCTTCAGGCGGTTGAACGCAACGTGAGCGGTATTCAAATCGACTGCTTCCACGCTAGCGGGGTCAGCGGTCAGGTAGGACATGGCATTGCAGCCACCGGATGCAATCGTAACGATCCGGTGGCCCGAGCGAATTTGCAACGCCTCCATATCAACTTCAGGGTCTTCCCAGATTTGCGGGTAGACCAGCCCTTTGAATAGGTGAGCGAACAGTCTTTCGGAGAATCCAGCGCGTGACAAAAGACTGTTTTGCCGGACGGCGCTATTCAGCTTCTCATTTTTGACGTGAGGGCGAGGGAGCGGCGTATTTGCAGACTGTCGAGCAATTGGCATCCAAACGAATCCCCTTTATTGGAAATTCCTGCTCGCCTAGCACCCGGATGTAACAAGTCAGTGACGCGTCCATGACGCAATGGTTGAAGATCATAACAATTTGATTCAAATTTTATAGATAAGCGGTTGGCTTGCGAATCAAAATGCCACAATGCGTTCTTTGTATCTTTCAGTGTTCCGGTGCCTCTGTGCGTACCACTACCGACATGCCCGGTGCCAGATATTGTGCAAGGTCTTGGCCCTGATCGACTGATATGCGCACAGATATGCGTTGTGCGACCTTGGTGAAGTTGCCGGTGGCGTTATCGGGTTTCAGTACGCTGAATTCGGAGCCTGCGGCCGGTGCAAACCGTTCCACCTTGCCTGTCAGTCTTTTGCGATTGAGTGCATCGACGGTGAAGCTGACAGGCTGGCCAAGGGTGATATTGCTGAGCTGCGTTTCCTTGAAGTTAGCAATGATCCAGACCTCGCTCGGAACAATTGCCATCAGTTGGGTTCCCGCACTGACATATTGCCCGAGCTTGACGCCGACCTCACCGATGGTGCCATCGCGGGGAGCCACAATTCTTGTATTCGACAGATCGATATCGGCCAATTCAACCGAAGCGTTTGCTCCTGCGACAGCCGCTTCCAGCGAACCGCGGCTGACTTTGATCGTTTCAAGGTCCTGATTGGACACTTCGAGCGCTGCCTTTGCCTGCGTTACGGAAGCTAGAGCCTGCTCCAACGCTGTTTCGCTTTGCTCGGCATCGCTCTTTGTCAGTACGCCCTGGCGGGCCAAAGGTTCGATACGGGCCCAATTTGCCTGCGCACGCCTCAATACGGCCTGAGCACTGTCGAGTTGTGCCTGACTTGAACCAATGCGTGCTTCGGCAGCACGCTGCTGCTGCGTCGAGTTGTCAAGAGCAGCCTGTTGACTGGCGAGTGTGGCTTTTGCCTGATCCAGCTTCTGCGCAAATATGCGGTCATCGATTTTTGCCAAAAGCTGACCCTGCTTGACCTTGTTGTAATCCTGTACAGGCACATCAACGATGTAGCCATTCAGCTGCGGGCTTATGAGCGTAACGTAACCCTTCACATAAGCATTTTCAGTCGTTTCGACATTGCTTTGAAATGGTGGCAATCTCCAGGAGTAGAGAACAAGGATAAGCCCGGCAATTCCGATAAGGATCGCAATTATTGTTGCTGAGTGGCGTAAATATCTGGTCATGGATTAACTCGTTTGAACTGTGAGATACGCTTCCCGACTGCGAAAAAATGCGCGCAGGGAAACGTGCGTTAAAAGGATGATAAGTGCCAGAAGCGAAATAGCTGCGATCAATAGAAATGCGTCATTATAGGCGAGAATATTGGCCTCTCGCGTTGTCTGTTGTGATAGCAGGGCTATGCCTTCGGCATTTAACAGGGTGCTGTCCGTAATCGATCGGCTATAGCCGCCGGTCAATTGGGTAATTCTCTGCACCACCAGCGGATCAGAAAGCACAATGCTCTCTGCCAAAATATTGGAATGGAATTTCTCGCGTATGGTGATGAATGTACCGAAAACAGCTTGCCCGAAAAGCCCGCCAAGGCTCTGCGTGGCTAGAAACACGATGATGAAGCTCAGAATGTAGTTGGGCCCACGCTTTAGTGCGGAACTCAATCCGACAGACATTGCCGGGGGCAGGAACAGGGCTGTTGCCGCAGCAATGCAGGCTTGACTGAGATACATTTGCGCAGGGCGTGTCAGGTTGGTCGACTGGCTATCCATATAGGAACCAGCAATCAGCAGAATCAAAGCAACCGCGTGGATCGCGGGTACTCTGCCCGGTGTCATCACTGCTGCACATGAAAGCCCCGCTACAATCATTGCAACCATGGAAACAATGTAGATCATGCTGATCTGATCATTCAACAGGCCGAGGTTTTGGAAGAAATTATTTGCGACAGTTGATTGTTCCGAGACTACAAGCCTGAATAGAAGGATGGTCCCGGCAAAATGGACGACCTCCTTGCTGGCAATCCAGCGGATGTCGAGCAGCGGCTTTTCGCGGTTAAGCTCGATAACGACTGCCGCGGTTATAGTCGTAACCGCCACGGCAAGAAGTACACCGAGCCAGGGAGCTTCAAACCACCAATACAGCCTACCTGTTACGAGGGTAACTGCTGTACAGCCGAAACCGATGGCTATGAGGAGGTAGCTGACTATATCCAGTTTTTCGATAACTTTAGCCCTTGGTATAGGGGCTAGGGGTAGTAGGTAGATGACACCAAATGCGATGAGGGCAAGTGAAATTTCGAATGTGTAAAGCCCACTCCATTGGCCAATGTCCAACAGAGTTGGCGAAAGCAGACGGGCTAGTGGCGAAGCAAGCGATATATTGGTGAGCACGATACATACGGCGATGGTCAACTTGCGGGCAGGCGGAAAGGCCTCAAGTGCATATAGGAAGGCAAGGCTTGACAACGGAGCTGCGGCGATACCGCTGACAAAGCGGATGATAATTGCCGATTGCAGATCGGTAACGACAAGATGCAACAGCGACACCAGCACGAAAATTGCAAGACTCAACTGCGCGAAGTTTCGCAGTCCATACTGATTTCTGATTTTAATGAGTGCGATTGAAAGACTGACGTTCGGTGCCATATACGCAGCAACGAGCCATGTAGTTTCGGTGTTTGTTGCGCCGAGATAGCCTTGAATCTGCGGGATGTTGGTCGCGATCAGATTCATTCCCAGACCCTGCGTCATAGAGAGCAGGGTTGATGCACCTATATAGGCTGCCGAGCGAAGCGGATGCATCGGAACGGGGGCAACAGGTGTCGGTGAGGCGGTTCTGATTGGATTATATCCAACAAATTCAGCTTCGGGAATCATTGCAACTCAATCCCTCCCGTCGAGTTCGCCAATATTGCGATTGATTGACTGAAGAACGTCAATTGTCTTCTGCAAATCCTCATCCCCGATACCAGCCAGAACGTCGGCACGAAGTCTCTGGGCAAGGTGATTAACCTTTTTGGCCAGTGTCCTCCCTGTCGGCGTGATATGGATTTCCTTGGCGCGCCGGTCGCCTTCCGCCTCTTTGCGCTGAATGAAGCCTTGACCTTCCAGACCATCAAGCAGACGCACCATGGTTGGTGTTTCTATATCCAGCTCTTCCGCAAGCTCTTTCTGATTCAGAACTTCCAACCTGTCCAGAAGCATCAATGTTCGCGCTCTGGCCTGCGTCAGGCCGAGTTCTTTCACACGCGAATCAAAATGCGTGCGCAGCTTTCTGCTGGCTCTGCTCAATTCGTCCACGAAAATGAAATGCAAACCGCGATGCGCCATAGATAGCCATGTAATAAGTAGGTTGCTAATTATTAATACGCGATATAACTTCAAATGAATGAGTTATCAAGGCTTTGACATGGATTTAACGCAGATCTAGACGCAAAAGCTCGTCCGTGTAGGACTTGCCGTCGATACGCAGGGCATCCTTTTCAACACCGAACACGGTAAAGCCAAGATCGAGATAAAGTGTTCGGGCAGATATATTCGCAGCCATGACAGTGGCATGCAATGTATCGACATGATCCCGGGCGTAATCAATTACCGCTTGCGTCAGCCTTTTTCCAAGCTGGTGCCCACGCCATTGCTCGTCGACATAAACGCCCCAAAGGAGGCCTTTATGTTTTTGCTTGGTTTTAGGATTGCCTGCGAAACCTGCAACCCCGACCAGTATATCGTCCGCAAATGCGCCGAAAACGACATTTGGCGAAGCATCAAGACGTCGGCGGATCTCGCTTATGTCGAGATCAACCTCTTCTTCATAACTTGAGCCAAATGCTTCGGGCATGGCTTTCAAGCCGCGCAAACGCAGTTTCTGGAATCGCTCAGCATCGTCACTATTCAATATCCGGATGGGGATAGTCATGTGCCAAACTCCGCAATGTTGCATATTCTTGACAGCCAAATGACGAATGCCGCCATGTTTACAAAGAGTTATCCACACAAGAGTTGATTGAAAATAAAAACAGAACTCCATTCTGCCTTATTTCAGATAGAGTGGAGGCGAGGGGCCACTTGAGTACCTAGGAGAGGATTAAACATATGAAGAATAAACTTGTTATCGCATTTGCGACCGTCTCACTTTTCGCATTGGCCGGTTGCGGTGAAAGCGAACAGAAGTCCGAACAGGCACCGGCAACCACTGAAGCGCCTGCACCAGCTCCGGCACCAGCACCAGCACCAGCACCTGCGGCAGATGAACCGGCAAAGCCAATGACTGCTGAAGATGCGATGAAGACCATCAAGGAGCAGGCCGCTACAATGACGGCTGAGCAAAAGCAGCTGGCTATCGAAACTGGTCGTAAGGCTGCTGAAGATGCCGCAAAAGCTGCTGGACAGACAGCGGATCAGATCAAGGCAGCCGCAGATGCAGCTGAAAAGGCCATTAAAGACGCGCTTGGCGTTCAATAAAATTTAATCTGCGGGTACGGCAGGCCTTGTGTTTGCCGTATCTGCGCACATTCACATCAAACAGTTTTGATGCGTGAATATCTCTCTCGCAATTGCGAAAGAATTTGAATAAAACAGTGGCATGTCCATTTGGCGCCGCATCAGCGATTTTATCACCACTACAGCAGTCGATGCTTTCTCCAGCATCATCGAGGCCGTGCGCACCGCGTTTGAGGGCGATCCTGAAACGCGTCGTCGTGTAGCGTTTTCGATAGCCATGATTGCCCTGTCTGCCAAAATGGCAAAGGCGGACGGTGTCGTATCCCAAGCTGAAGTCAACGCGTTCCACGATATTTTCCATGTTCCCTCACAATATCAGGATCAGGTCACCCGGCTTTATAATCTGGCCAAGCAGGATGTTGCCGGTTACGAGACCTATGCGGCACAGCTCGCTTCATTGTGCGGTTCCGGGCATCGCAACTGCCAGATGCTGGAAGATGTGCTGGATGGCCTCTTTCACATCGCCAAAGCAGATGGCGCCTTGCACGACAAGGAGTTGACGTTCCTTGGAACCGTAGCGGAAATCTTTGCTCTCGACGAAGAAAAGTTTGATCGCATTCTAGCGCGGCATGTCGGCCGTGGGCAGGCGGACCCATATTTGGTGCTTGGTCTTGGCCGAAATGTGAATTTTGAAACGGCGCGCAAGCAATATCGAGCGCTGGTACGGGAAAATCACCCTGATATGCTGATTGCGCGCGGTGTTCCGGAAGAGTTTATTGCTATCGCCAATCAGCGAATAGCAGCTATCAATGCGGCTTGGGAAAAAGTCGAAAAAGACCTGAAGGCATATGAGCGCGTTTAAGCCTGATCATTTGCGCGCTGCCGTTCATGCTTCGCCAAATTTTGGTCCCCGGAAGGATGGAAAACGTCCGCATATTCTTATCCTGCATTATACCGGCATGGAGACCGGCGAAGCCGCAGAAAACTGGCTGACCAATCCGGAAAGTGAAGTTTCCGCGCATTATGTCGTCCACGAAGATGGCAGGATCGTGCAGTTGGTGCCCGAGAGTGAACGCGCATGGCATGCGGGAAAGGGTTCGTGGAAGGGAGAGACGGATATCAACTCCTGCTCCGTCGGGATTGAAATCGTCAATGGTGGCCCCTTGCTCGCATTCCCTGTGTTTCCAAGTGAACAGATCGATGCGGTCATCGACCTCTGCAAGGGCATAATCTCGCGCCATGGTATCCGGCCTGAAAACGTTCTCGCCCATTCGGATGTAGCCCCGGCACGCAAGATTGATCCCGGCGAGAAATTTCCCTGGCCTGTCTTGTTCAACTCCGGCGTGGGACACTGGGTCGATCCGGCACCTGTGCGCGGTGGCCGGTTCTTTTCTGCTGGGGATCAGGGACAGCCAGTTGAGGCACTACAGTCAATGTTAGCCCTTTACGGCTATGGCGTTCCCATCGATGGGGTCTTCGGAAATGCGACCGAATTGAGTGTTTTAGCCTTTCAGCGCCACTTTCGGACCACGAAGGTGGATGGAGTCGCGGACATGTCAACCATTGAAACGCTGCACAAACTGCTTTTAGCACTTCCAGCACTGTCCGCATAACTTATTGAAGTTTAAATTCTTTCTTGAATCATTTTGTGCATTGCAGCATATATATTTCAATGGGTTACACAAAGTTATTTGATGGATCACCATTCGGCTGCATTGGGCCGTCAAATCCTTAGCCAGTGTTTCGGGTATGCCCTTTTGAAATTTTGGGCTCGGAACTATCCCGGCGCGCATCTTTCGTGCGGCCCAAGCAATTAAACGGAAAACGATGAAAAATAGATTTGGTATGATTTGCGCCCTTGTGGGGGCGGTGGCTTTGTTTGGCTCAAATTCAGCATTCAGTAAACCGGCAGATGCCCAACCGACGAACCTTGCTGATTATCTGAAGGCTAAGCGCGTTGAAGCCGACAAGAAGAAAGCAACAGAAAAGACTGCAAAGAAGGCCGACGAAAAAGGTCAGAGCAAGAAGATTGGTGCCAAGGCTTCATCCGCTAAAAAAGTTTCAGTAAAAACTCAGCGTAGCTACAAGAAAGCTTCGGGCTCCAAGCGTCCGGTTGTGCAGGCCAAGGCTCGCGTCAAAACCACTACCGTAAGCAGCCGCGTTGATACCATGACAACAGGCAGCGTTGCTTCCGCCGCTGCTGCTGGTGGTTCAACCAAGTATTCGAGCATCATCACTTCCTATGCATCGTCATATGGTGTGCCGGTTGCTCTTGCTCATGCGGTTGTCCGCGTTGAAAGCAACTACCGCGCAGACATGACTGGCCGCGCAGGTGAAGTTGGTTTGATGCAGATTAAATATTCCACCGCGAAGGGTTTGGGTTATACGGGTAGCCGTCAGGCACTTTACAACCCGGATACGAATATTCGCTGGGGTATGAAATATCTTGCCGGAGCGCATAAGCTTGGCAACGGGACGACTTGCGGCACTATCCTGCGTTACAATGCTGGTCACGGTGCTACCCGGATGAATCCGATTTCGGCCAATTATTGCGCCAAGGTAAAGTCCCAGATGGCTGCCAATTAAGCAGCCAATCTGATACATTGAGGAGGGCCGGATAATTATCCGGCCTTTTTCATTTGCCTTTTCTGGAAGATAAGCATTTATACGGGCGCCAGCTGGCCGGGCAGCCGCGCATGTCATAAGCCGAAAGGCGGCATGTGAGGAAAGTCCGGGCTCCAGGGAAACACGGTGCCGGATAACGTCCGGCGGGGGCGACCCCAGGGAAAGTGCCACAGAAAGGAAACCGCCCCGTCTTTCGTTGTGTCGAGTCCTCGATGGACAGGACGCAAGGAATGACGGGGTAAGGGTGAAAGGGTGGGGTAAGAGCCCACCGCGCAACTGGTAACAGTGGTGGCAAGGCAAACCCCACCGGGAGCAAAACCGAATAGGGACGGCGTGCCCAGCGAAAGCTGGGCGATCAGTTTCCGGGTCAGTCGTCCGGGTAGGTTGCAGGAGGCGGATGGCAACATCCGCCCAAGATGAATGGCTGCCGCGCCGGACGTAAGTCCGGCCATACAGAACCCGGCTTACAGGCCAGCTGGCACTTTAAACTCTCCGATTATTTATCATTCTCCCGAAAGGGAGGGATGCGGATTGCGATTCCTAACGCTTCATTAAGCTTAATGAGGGATAAATTCAGAATCGCCGGAAGTGTGCTCGGATTAGTAGAGCACTCCCATGTTGTGTACTCTAATCCCATTGACGCCCATAGTGCCCCATGATATCGATTGATTTCATCAGTAGCGTTCAGTCGACACGGTGTTTCCCGACATTGGATTTTGCCATGCAGGGCCGGTATTTCGCCGGGGATTCGACGCGCGCCTACGAAAATTGCTCGCCTTGGTCACGGGGTGAAGCAGGGGCAGAACTATCAGGGACCCTTGGGGTCAGAACGGCGGGGTTGAGCTTTGAACCGGTTCCTCGGGCATATGACGAACAGGATCGACGCAAAGGGGCGGGTTTCCGTTCCGGCTCAGTTCCGTCTGATTGTGCAGGCAGCCGGTCACACGGAGCTTTACGCACTGCGCTCGCTGCATCTGCCTGCTCTGGATGTGGGCGGACCGGAACTGTTGACGCGCTTCGACAAGACACTGGAGAGCGCGGACCCTTTCGCGGAAACAGCAGACGACATGTCTTTCTATCTTCATGCGGATGGCAGCTTTCTGAAAATGGACGCGGATGGCCGGATCACAGTGACGGATTTTCTGCGCGAGCATACGGGCATTTCAACAGATGTGACCTTTGCGGGAGCGAATACGCACTTTCAGATTTGGCAACCCGAACAGTTCGAAGCGCATCGAAGCAGAGTTCGGACTCGGCTGGCGGAGAAACGTCGTCAGGAGACAGACTGATGACCGGTTCCGGCAAGAATAAAACTTCGATAAATTCAGACGAGCGCCACATTCCGGTTTTGCTTGACGAGGTCATTACCGCCTTGCAGCCAGAAAAAGGGCAGCGGATCATTGACGGCACATTTGGTGCCGGTGGTTACACCAGAAGAATCCTTGAAGCCGGTGCTGATGTAACAGCAATTGATCGCGATCCTTCCGCGATCGAAGCTGGCCGCGCGATGGAAAAAGAATATGCGGGAAGGCTGGCACTTGTTCAGGGTACTTTTTCGACCTTGGACCATGTGGCGCTTCTGGGCGCTCCTGATGGTATCGTTCTTGATATCGGCATTTCATCCATGCAGATTGATGAAGCCGAGCGTGGGTTTTCTTTTCAGAAAGATGGACCACTCGATATGCGCATGTCGAGTTCCGGCCCGAGTGCGGCCGATGTGGTCAATCGTTTTAAAATCGGTGACTTGGCGCGTATTTTCAATTTTCTAGGCGAGGAGCGCAATGCAGGCCGCATAGCCCGCATGATCGACAAGCGCCGTGCAACGGAGCCCTTTCATCGTACCCGTGATCTGGCCAATGCGATTGAAGCATTGGTCGGCAGGAACCCCAAAGTGCCGATCCATCCTGCGACGCGTGTGTTTCAGGCGCTGCGTATTTTCGTCAATGACGAGCTTGGTGAACTTGTACGCGCATTGCACGCTGCTGAACGTGTTTTGCAGCCTGGCGGGCGACTTGTAGTAGTCACATTCCATTCTCTGGAAGACCGTATCGTCAAACGTTTCTTTGCGGATAGGTCGGGCGCGGGCGGTGGTTCGCGTCACCTGCCGCAGGTCGAACAGCGTCGTGCAACTTTCACACCTGTCGGCAAGGGTATTATTGCGCCGACGGAGGCGGAAGCTGCACGCAATCCGCGGGCGCGTTCAGCAAAGCTTCGTGCCGGCATTCGCACAGACAGTGCGCCGCTTGCTGAGGATCACGCGATTTATGGCCTGCCCAACCTACCCATATTTCATGAAACCCAGTCTCAAAAGAAAAGTGGGAGTTGACCAGTGCTGCGTACTTTCGACATCATTTTGATCGGGTTGATGATAGCGGCGGCGTCGATAACCTATAAAATCAAGCACGACGCTGAGAAGCAGATGAATCAGGTGACCAAGCTTGAGCGCATGATCTCGGATGAAGCCGATACGATTGATCTGCTCAAGGCTGACTGGAGCTTGCTTACACAGCCGAATCGTCTGCAAAAACTTGTCGAGACATTTCAGGGGCAGCTTGATCTGCAGCTCGTTGAAGCCAATCAGATCATCAACCTTAATGATCTCCCGCAACCCAAGCCGGTCGTTTTCGACTCTGTTGCCGATATCATCACCGAAGCCAGCGCCAAAGATCTGAAGCCTGATGCAACACTTACCGGAAGTGTTGCCAAGAAATCCAACACCGCACCAAAAGGAGCTGCACAATAATGGCTGCTGTTTGGATCAAGCGAAAGAAGAATGAGCTGGAAACCGGTGTAGCGCCGGCTTTTGCGCTGGATGCAAAGCGGAAGAAGTCAGGCAACCGAGCGCGCAACCGCGTCGTGATGGCAATAGCCTGCTTCGTTGGTATCTACAGTGTCATTGGCGGCAGATTGATCTATTACGGCATACAGGAAGATACGACCGGTTATAACGGCCCAACCGGTACAGTTCTGGCTGCGCGGCCGGACATTCTTGACCGGAATGGCGAAGTGCTGGCGACTGACATCAAGACGAATTCGCTATACGCTGAGCCGAAGAAAATCATTGATCCCGATGAAGCAATTGAACTGCTTTCGACAGTTCTCCCCGATCTTAATTTCGAACAGACCTACAGCCGCCTGAAAAGCAAGGCAGGGTTTGCGTGGCTGAAGCGTGGCCTGACACCTCAACAGAAGAGCCAGATTATGGCTCTCGGTATTCCCGGTATCGGTTTCCGTACCGAGAAAGCGCGCTTCTATCCGGGTGGCCCAACAGCGTCGCACATTCTGGGTCTGGTAAATATCGACAATCAGGGCATTGCCGGTATGGAGAAATATATCGACGAGCATGGCTTGTCGGATTTGCGGGATGCGGGTCTTGCGGATAGCCGCTCGCTGGAGCCGGTAAAGCTTTCCATCGATCTGCGTGTGCAGCATGTGGTGCGCGATGTGGTTGTTCAGGCCATGCAGAAGTATAGCGCCATTGCAGCTGGAGCAGTCGTGTTGAACGTCAAGACCGGCGAAATTCTCGCAATGGCTTCGGCACCGGATTTCGATCCGAACAATCCATATAATGCATTGGAGAAAGATCGGCTCAATCGCATGTCTGCGGGTGCCTTCGAGATGGGTTCAACCATCAAGAGCTTTACGACTGCGATGGCGCTCGACTCCGGCAAAGTTAATCTGCAGAGCACGTTTGATGCGCGCCGGCCCATCACCATTGGCCGCCAGACGATCCGGGATTTCCACGGCAAGGGCCGTGTTCTGACCCTGCCGGAAGTGTTCATCTATTCATCCAACATCGGATCGGCAAAGGAAGCGGACGTCGTCGGGATTGATGGTCATCGCGAGTTCCTGCATCGCATGGGCCTATTGGATCGCATGGTAACGGAATTGCCGGAAGTGGCTCGTCCAATGGAGCCAAAGGTTTGGAAGAAGGTTCATTCCATCACCATCGCATTCGGTCACGGCATGGCAACCACTCCACTACAAACCGCGGTAGGTGCGGCTGCACTGATGAATGGCGGCAGGTTGATGCCTCCGACATTCCTGCCAAGAACCATTGAAGAAGCCAATAAAGTTGCAAAGCAGGTCGTGAGCGAGAAGACCAGCGAGGACATGCGCTATCTTTATCGCCTGAATGCCGAAAAAGGTTCTGGCGGTTCCGGTAATCGCGCGACTGTTCCGGGCTACCGCGTTGGCGGCAAGACCGGTACGGCGGAAAAAGTTATCAATGGCCGTTATTCCAAGGATGTCAGGTTCAACGCATTTGTTGCCGCATTTCCAATCGATAAGCCTGAATATGTTGTGTTGACCATCGTCGACGAACCGAAGGCCGAAGCAGGCAAGATCGGTGCGACGGCTGGCTTCAATGCAGCGCCGATGGTTCAGGAGATTATCCGCCGTTCGGCTTCATTCCTTGGGGTGCAGCCGGATTTCAATGAAGAACAAATATCTGCTCCAATGATGGTGAACTTTAATCAGTAAGTACCGGAAAACGAATCAGAAAGAAGCGTTATCCGGCCGAATTCACGGGAAAGAACAGGTTCCAGTCCGGCCATGAAATTGAAAGAACTTAACGGCATCCCCGCCTTGGCAATCTCCGAATTAGGAGACAGAGTCATTACAGGTCTGACGTCGGATTCCCGGCAGGTTCAGAAGGGATACGTTTTTGCAGCACTCAAGGGTGTGAAGGCTGACGGAATTGCCTATGCCCAAGATGCCGTCAAACGAGGTGCATCAGTTATCATCACTTCCAGCGATGCAAAACTGGGCAACATCGGCGCACCGATCATTTATGTAGATGACCCGCGCCGTGCACTGGCGCTCGCTTCAGCAAGTTTTTACGGGCGGCAACCAGACGTAATGGTCGCCATAACGGGGACCAGCGGTAAGACATCTGTTGCATCGTTTACCCGTCAAATATGGGCGCAGGCGGGCTTTGCATCGGCCAGCATTGGCACAACAGGTGTGGTCTCGCCAACGCGTGACGATTACGGTTCCCTGACGACGCCAGATCCGGTGGAACTGCACAAGCTGCTCAGCGAACTTGTTGATGAAGGCGTTACCCATGCTGCCATGGAGGCATCGTCGCATGGTCTTGACCAGCGCCGCCTTGATGGCGTGAAGCTTTCGGCGGGTGCATTCACCAATCTTGGTCGTGATCATATGGATTATCACGCGACGGTTGAAGAATATCATGCTGCAAAGCTGCGGCTGTTTACCGAGCTTCTGCCGAAAGGTGCTCCAGCTATCATCTTTGCGGATGATCCGTTTTCCAAGGCGACTATTGCCGCTGCAACTGAGGCCGGTTGCAACGTGCTGACCGTTGGACGCAAGGGCGAGTTTATCTCTTTGAAGCGCGTCGAGCATGAGCGTTTCCGCCAGCATGTTGAAGTTCACATTGCGGGTGAGATTTATGAAATAACATTGCCGCTTGCCGGTGATTTTCAAGTTGCTAACGGGCTCGTCGCTGCGGGCCTTGCCATCGCGACGGGTGTCCCGGCCGCGGCTGCGATGCGTGGTCTTGAACGTTTGAAAGGCGCTCCCGGACGGCTTGATCTCGTAGGGGCAACTGAGGAAGGTGCGCCTGCTTACGTCGACTATGCGCACAAGCCAGACGCGCTGGAAAATGTGCTCACGTCAGTCCGTCCGTTTACAACAGGTCGCGTTATCGTTGTCTTTGGTTGCGGTGGTGATCGCGACAAAGGCAAGCGTCCCATGATGGGTGAAATCGCAACACGGCTTGCCGATGTTGTGATCGTAACAGACGATAATCCACGCTCTGAAGTGCCCGCAACAGTTCGTTCTGAAATTCTTGCTGCCGCTCCGGGTGCCCGCGAAATCGGAGACAGGCGCGAAGCGATCCGCGAAGCTGTGGCGATGATGAAGTCCGGTGACACCTTGATTGTTGCAGGCAAAGGCCATGAAGAGGGTCAAACTGTAGGCGATACGGTGCTGCCCTTCTCCGATCACGTCGAAGTGGCTCAGGCACTGAAAGATCGCCTTCCGCAGGAGGGCGGTATATGAGCCTTCTGTGGTCCTCGGATGCGATGATTACGGCCATGAATGGCAGGCCTGTTGGTGAGCTTCCGCAAGGCATTACGGGCATTTCCATTGATACGCGTACGTTGCGGGATGGCGAGGCATTCTTTGCTATCAAGGGCGATGCGCTCGACGGTCACGACTATGCCACGGCAGCAGTTGCGGCGGGCGCTGCATTGCTGGTTGTCGCAGAGGCCAAGTTGCCAGCCCTCGGCAAGCTGAAAGCACCCATGATCGTCGTAGACGACGTTCTTGCCGCGATGACGCGGCTTGGCTTGGCTTCGCGTGCCCGTTCGCACGCGCAGATCATTGCCGTTACCGGATCTGTCGGTAAGACGACAACGAAGGAAGCGTTGCGTCATGTCCTGTCAGAAGTGGGCAAGGTTCATGCTTCAGTTGCTTCATTCAACAACCACTGGGGTGTGCCGCTGACGCTGGCACGCATGCCGCAAGACACGGATTACGGCGTTTTCGAAATCGGAATGAATCATCCCGATGAAATACGTCCGCTGGTTAAAATGGTGCGCCCTCATGTGGCGTTGATCACCTTGATAGCACCGGCTCATATGGGGCACTTCAAAAGCCTGCAGGAAATCGCAACTGCAAAGGCAGAGATTTTCGAAGGTCTGCTGCCCGGTGGTTATGCGCTGCTCAATCGCGATGACAAGCACTATAAATTCCTGGAAAAATGCGCACTCGAAGCTGGTGTTGAGCACATCAAATCTTTTGGCGAGAATACCCGCGCCGATTATCGCCTGATGAAACTGAAACTGCACGGCGAATGCTCGTGCATGACCGCCCGTCTTGCCGGGGAAGAGGTCGTCGCAAAGATTGGCGCGCCCGGACGTCATATTGTGCAAAACGTTCTCGCGGTGCTGGGTGCTGCACACCTGACCGGCGCGGACATGGCCAAGGTTACTTTGGGGCTTTCATCGCTAAGGGCTGAGAGTGGACGCGGCGAGCGGCACACACTTGAGATCGCTAAGGGCACATTTACGCTGATTGACGAGAGCTACAATGCAAATCCGGCATCAATGCGGGCAGCAGTTGAACTACTGGCAGCTGCAACTCCGACTGGAAAGGGGCGGCGGATCGCTGTTTTGGGCGATATGCTGGAGCTTGGGAAACAGTCGCCGAAGCTGCACGCGGAGCTGTCTTCAGTCATCGCATCCAACAATATCAACATGGTTTTTCTCGGAGGACCGGAGATGGCAGCGCTGAAAGCGGCCATGCCGGTTGAAATTCATGCCGAATACAGGCAGAGCGTGGAAGAATTGCAACCGCAATTGCTGAATACGATCAGAGCCGGTGACGTGATCATGATCAAATCGTCAAAGGGGACCGGCTTTTCCCAGATCGTCAAAACGCTCTTGCAGAAATACAACACCGCCGAACCTCTCGCTCCAGCCGAGTGAGCCTGCGGGGATGGGGAAAGGGCACTAGTCGATGCTTTATTATCTTGCCGGTCTGGCGGAACAGATGCAGTTTCTCAACGTGTTCCGCTATATCACGTTCAGGACCGGCGGCGCGCTGATTACGTCTGCGCTCATTGTTTTCCTTTTCGGTCCACGCATCATCGATTCCCTTCGTGTCCGGCAAGGTCGTGGCCAGCCCATTCGAGCCGATGGGCCGCAGACGCACTTCAAAAAAGCAGGCACACCGACAATGGGCGGCCTGATGATCATGACCGGCATCGTCATCTCATCGTTGCTTTGGGCTAACTGGTCCAATGTCTATGTCTGGGTTGTGTTGCTCGTTGCGTTGGGTTTTGGCGCCATTGGCTTCTATGATGACTATCTGAAAGTCAGTAAGCAGGCATCAAAGGGCTTTTCCGCCCGGGCACGTCTCGGAATTGAATTTATCATCGCTGGCATTGCCGGTCTTGCGATCATGTGGGCGGGGCAGGAGCCGTTCTCCTCATCGCTGACCTTCCCGTTCGCCAAGGAGTTTATCGTTAATCTCGGTATTTTCTTCATACCGTTTGCAGCGTTTGTCATGGTCGGCGCTGGCAATGCGGTGAATTTTACCGATGGTCTGGATGGTCTCGCCACAGTCCCGGTCATGATTGCCGCAGCCTCTTTCGGGGTCATCGCCTATCTGGCGGGTAATGCGATCTTTGCGGATTACCTGCAGATTCACTTCACGCCCGGTACTGGTGAACTTGCCGTTGTACTTGGCTCAGTAATCGGGGCAGGGCTCGGCTTTCTATGGTTTAACGCGCCACCTGCCGCTATCTTCATGGGCGACACAGGCTCACTCGCGCTTGGTGGTTTGATTGGCGCGGTTGCTGTTGCGACGAAGCATGAAATCGTTCTGGCAATCATTGGTGGCGTTTTCGTTATGGAAGCCATGTCAGTCATCATTCAGGTCGCTTCGTTCAAAATGACCGGCAAGCGGGTTTTCCTGATGGCGCCTATTCATCACCACTTTGAAAAGAAGGGCTGGACAGAAAGTCAGGTCGTGATCCGTTTTTGGATCATCGCCGTGATACTTGCGCTCATCGGCCTTTCAACATTGAAACTGAGATAAGGCCGCAAGCATGATACCTGCCCGTTCCATGAAGGATAAAACCGTCGCGCTCTTCGGGCTCGGCGGTTCGGGCATTGCAACTGCTCAGGCAATCCTCGCCGGTGGCGCTAATATCGTTGCGTGGGATGACAATCCTGACAGTGTTGCCCGTGCTCAAAGCGCTGGTGTTAAGACTGCTGATTTGCGCAATGTTGACTGGAAGCAATTTTCATCCTTCGTTCTGTCACCGGGTGTCCCGCTAACCCATCCCCGCCCGCATTGGAGCGTGGACCTTGCTCGGGCTGCTGGCATAGAAATCATTGGCGATATCGAACTGTTCGTGCGTGAGCGCAATCTCGCATTGGTAGACAATCCAGCAGCATACGTTCCATTTATTGCCATTACAGGGACCAATGGCAAATCCACGACTACGGCGCTGATTGCCCATATCATTAAATCCTCGGGCCGCGATGTTCAGCTTGGCGGCAATATTGGCACTGCCGTCATGACACTCGACCCGCCGGAAAATGCTCGCGTATATGTCGTCGAATGTTCTTCCTACCAGATCGATCTCGCACCATCGCTCAATCCGACCGCGGGTATCCTGTTGAACCTGACACCGGATCACTTGGATCGCCATGGCACGATGCAGCATTATGCCGAGATCAAGGAACGGCTTGTCGCGGGAAGCCAGACGGCCATTATTGGCGTTGATGACAGTTACTGTACCGCAATCGCGGATCGGCTGGAACGTGCGGGCACATCGGTGGCGCGGATTTCCAAACGAATGGCGATAGCCAACGGCTATTTTGCCAATGGCAGTGAGCTGTTCCACGCGCATGGCGGTACGAAAACGCCGATTGCTTCGCTTGAAGGCATAGGATCGCTGCGCGGCGAACATAATGCGCAAAATGCTCTGGCCGCATTTGCAGCCTGCCGTGCGGCAGGCCTATCCGTTGAAGAAATCAATGCGGGGCTTAAAACGTTTCCCGGCCTTGCGCACCGGATGGAGCAGGTGGCCAAGATGGGTTCTGCTTTGTTCGTCAATGACTCCAAGGCAACGAATGCCGAAGCAGCAGCACCCGCATTGTCGTCGTTTCCGCGCATCTACTGGATTGCTGGCGGCCTGCCGAAAGAGGGCGGTATCGCTTCCCTGTCAGGCTTCTTCCCGCGTATTGCCAAAGCTTATCTGATCGGCGAAGCCGCTCCACAATTTGCAGCCACGCTTGGCGATGCTGCTCCGTATGAGATTTCCGGCACTATCGACGTTGCCGTGAAGCACGCTGCGCTTGATGCCAGCAAAGACGATGCTAGCGAACCAGTCGTTTTGCTGTCGCCGGCTTGCGCCAGTTTCGATCAGTTTCAGAATTTTGAAAAACGCGGTGAAGCTTTCCGCTCTGCCGTTCTAGCGCTTGATGGCGCGTCACCTATTGGGGGTGAGAGCCCTTTATGACCATATTAGACCAATTCTGACGGAGGCAGTTTGTGACAAGATCAAGCAAAGACAAGAAGACCCGCACTTTTCGTGCGGGCGATTGGCTTTGCGCTGGAATTAGCGCAAAAGGCCCCGTCCCTTCGGGTTTCCGACTGTCGGACACCCACTTTGTCAAGCGGCTTCGTCCGATGAACCACATCGGTCTTGCCACCTTCCGCGTGGACTGTCTCGTCAGTCGAGAAACAGAATTTGGCCAATATGGTCAGAAAGGGCTCTGCTAATGGTAAGTCGCATTGACCGTGGTCCCGTTGCCGAATGGTGGTGGACGATAGATCGCTTTCTTCTTGCAGCGTGCCTGAGCCTAATGGGCCTCGGCATATTGTTGTCGTTCGCAGCAAGTCCCGCTGTTGCCGAGCGCATCGGACTTGAAAGCTTTTACTTCGTCAAGCATCAGTCCATGTTTATGGTTCCAGCCGTGATCGTCATGTTTGCGGTGTCGTTTATGGCACCCAGAACAATCAGGCGCTTTGCGATCATCCTGCTTGCGGGTGCGATGTTTGCCATGGTGCTCGCCCTGTTTTTCGGTATCGAAGTCAAAGGCGCGCGGCGCTGGATTTCGCTGGCGGGAATATCAGTCCAGCCATCGGAATTCATGAAACCGGCATTTGTGATCGTCTGTGCCTGGCTGTTTGCCGAAAATGAACGACGCAAGGACATACCCGGCAATTTCTTTTCCATGGTTTTATTTGGCGTCGTTGCTGCGCTGCTGGTTGCGCAGCCTGATCTCGGTCAAACGATCCTGACGGCCGGTACATGGGGCGCCATGTTCTTCATGGCCGGTGTTCCCTGGATATGGATCATTGCCTTGGGCGGTCTTGGTGCCGTTGGATTCTTCGGCGCATATACAGTTTTCCCGCACGTTGCCGGGCGTATTGACCGATTCATGACAGGTGAGGGCGATACGTTTCAGGTGGATGCAGGACGCGAGGCTATCATTCGTGGCGGTTGGCTTGGACAGGGCCCGGGCGAAGGTACAATCAAACGCATCATCCCTGATAGCCACACTGACTTTATCTTCTCCGTAACAGCTGAAGAATACGGCATCGCGCTTTGCCTGTTGATCGTGCTGATCTTTGCGTTCATCGTCATTCGCGGCCTGTCGATTGCCTTGAAGGAACGTGATGATTTCACCCGTCTTGCGGTATCGGGTCTGGTGATCCTGTTCGGCTTCCAGTCCATCATCAACATCTCGGTCAATCTGCACCTGATGCCAGCAAAAGGCATGACGTTGCCATTCATCTCCTATGGCGGCTCGTCGCTGATTTCCGTGGCGATCTCGACAGGGCTTTTGCTGGCATTGACTCGGCGCAGACCCGAAGGCCGACGCTCTGCGACGTTAGGGAACTCGCAAAGACCTGCGATGGTCGGTGCAGGGTAGGCGATGTCAAAGGGGGTTATCTTTCTCGCCGCCGGTGGTACCGGCGGTCATCTTTTTCCGGCTGAAGCGCTGGCGCATGACCTGATCGATAGAGGATGGGATATCCATCTTGTCACTGATGATCGCGCGCAGCGATTTACCGGCAGTTTTCCGGCAAGTCAGATTCACGTTGTCCGGTCTGCGACGATCGGCGGGCGAAATCCAATTGCGTTGGCGCGGACATTCTGGAAGCTCTGGCTCGGCAATCTTGACTCCAGACGTTTGTTCCGCTCGCTGAAACCCAAGCTGGTTGCAGGCTTTGGAGGCTACCCCACACTGCCGCCGCTTTATGCAGCAACCGCAATGAAAATACCCACGCTCGTTCATGAGCAAAATGCGGTAATGGGGCGTGCAAACAAGGCACTTGCAACACGCGTAAACGCCATTGCTGGCGGGTTTTTACCGGATGATGACGGGCCATTTTCTGGCAAGACCATTGTCACCGGCAATCCCGTACGACCAGCAGTGCTCGCGGAAGTCGGCAAGCCATACAAGGCATCGCAGGCCCACCAGCCATTCAACTTTCTGGTTTTTGGCGGCAGTCAGGGTGCCCAGTATTTCTCGACTGCAATACCTGCGGCGATAAAATTGCTGGCTCCCGAATTGCAGGCTCGTATCATTGTGACGCAGCAAGCACGCGCTGAAGATGAGGCGCAGGTGCGCGCAGCCTATCAGCAGATGGAAATCAAAGCTGACGTTGCGGTATTCTTTTCAGATATGGCGCGGCGCATCTCCGAATCGCATTTCGTCCTGTCACGCTCAGGTGCATCTACAGTCTCGGAAATTGCCGCAATCGGACGCCCAGCCATTCTGGTGCCGTTCCCACATGCACTTGATCATGATCAGGCGGCCAATGCTGCTGCATTGCAAGCAGCAGGCGGCGCTGATGTCATAAAGCAATCTGATCTTTCGCCGGAACGCATCGCAGCGATCCTTACAAGCGCCATGAATGAGCCCACAAGGCTGGCATTTGTTGCTGAAAAGGCGCGTACGACTGGCAAACCCGATGCAGCAAGGTTGCTTGGCGATCTTGCAGAGGCTATTGCAACCGGCCAAAGCGTTGAAGAATTCAAAAAAGGAGTGCGTCCATGAAGATGCCGCTCAATATAGGCCTGGTTCATTTTATCGGTATCGGCGGTATCGGCATGAGCGGCATTGCCGAAGTGCTGCATAATCTCGGTTACAAGGTGCAAGGCTCAGATCAGGCAGACAGCGCCAATGTGCAGCGTTTGCGTGAGAAAGGCATTGAGATATTCGTCGGGCACGCGGCGCCCAATATTGGTGATGCCGAAGTCGTTGTCGTATCGACTGCTATCAAGAAATCAAATCCCGAGCTTATCGCTGCGCGCGAAAAGCTTCTGCCAATTGTACGCCGCGCCGAAATGCTGGCTGAGCTTATGCGCTTCCGTCAAGCTGTTGCTATCGGCGGCACTCATGGCAAGACGACCACCACGTCGATGGTTGCAACGCTTCTCGATGCGGGAAAACTCGATCCTACGGTGATCAATGGCGGCATCATTAATGCCTATGGCACCAATGCTCGCATGGGCGCGGGCGACTGGATGGTCGTTGAAGCGGACGAAAGCGACGGCACGTTCCTGAAACTTCCGGCGGATATTGCGGTTGTGACGAACATTGATCCCGAACATCTCGATCACTACGGTACCTTCGACCGGGTGCGCGAAGCTTTCCGGCAGTTCGTTGAAAATGTTCCATTTTATGGCTTTGGGGTAATGTGTCTGGACCATCCCGAAGTCCAGTCTCTCGTCTCCAAGATCGAAGATCGTCGCGTTATCACCTATGGTGAAAATCCACAGGCCGATGTGCGCTTTGTCAATCTGGTTGTCGATGGAGCAAGCTCACATTTCGATGTTCAGATTGCCAAGCGCAAAACGGGTGAAATGACCGAGATTACTGATCTGCATCTGCCGATGCCGGGCAGGCACAATGTTTCAAACGCTACTGCGGCTATTGCTGTTGCTCACGAGTTGGGTATTTCACCAACAGACATCAAAAAAGGTCTGTCGTCATTCGGAGGCGTGAAACGGCGTTTCACACATACCGGTTCGTGGAACGGCGTAGATATATTCGACGATTACGGCCATCACCCTGTCGAGATAAAGGCCGTGCTGAAAGCGGCTCGGGATTCCGCCAAGGGGCGCGTTATCGGCATCGTCCAGCCGCACCGATTCACACGGCTTGCCAGCCTTTTCGATGAGTTTGCATCATGCTTCAATGATGCCGATACGGTTGTCGTTGCCCCGGTTTATACGGCGGGCGAGGACCCTATCGAAGGCGTTACGTCGGAGACACTGGTTTCACGGATCAAAACGGCTGCCCATAGGGACGCGCGTTACATTGAGGGCCCGCAGGAAATCGCTCCATTGATCGCTGATATAGCCAAGCCAGGTGATTTTGTGATCTTTCTTGGGGCTGGCAACATCACGCAATGGGCCTATGCCTTGCCAAAGGAACTGGCGGCGCTCTAGATTTGGCGGTTGCCCTTGAGAGGGTGGAACTGCTGGAAGGATACAATGTCTTCACTTGTTAATGGCGAAGCCCTGCTATCGAAGCTGGGAGACCGATTTACTGGTTTGCGCGGGCGGCTTACGCCCAATATGGGCATGGAGAAAGTCACGTGGTTTCGCGCAGGCGGCCTTGCTGAGGTGATGTTCCAGCCTGCCGACGAAGAAGATCTCGCAGCTTTCTTGAAAGCGGTTCCGCCGGAATATCCGATCCTGACTGTCGGTATCGGTTCAAATCTGCTGGTGCGCGATGGCGGTATTCCCGGCTTTGTTGTGCGGCTCTCGGCCAAGGGCTTCGGTGAAGTAGAACGTGTTGGCGAAACGCAATTGCGTGCCGGAACAGCTACACCGGATAAACGTGTTGCAGCAGCCGCGCTGGACGCTGATATTGCCGGCTTCCATTTCTATCACGGCATTCCGGGCGGAATTGGCGGTGCACTGCGCATGAACGCCGGTGCCAACGGTGTTGAAACGCGTGAGCGCGTGGTTGAAGTACGGGCGCTGGATCGCAAGGGCGAACTACATATCCTTTCCAATGCCGATATGGGATATGCCTATCGGCATTCCGGTGCCAGCAATGATCTGATTTTTACCTCAGCGCTTTTTGAAGGAACGCGGGGCGACCGGACCGAAATTCAGGCAGCGATGGACGCTGTTCAGCATCACCGTGAAACTGTCCAGCCTATTCGGGAGAAGACGGGCGGTTCTACATTCAAGAATCCTGAAGGCTCTTCGGCTTGGAAGGAAATCGACGCTGCAGGCGGGCGAGGCCTGAGAATTGGCGGTGCCCAGATGTCGCCAATGCATTGCAATTTCATGATCAATACCGGGACGGCCAATGGCTATGAACTGGAGACATTGGGCGAAACAATCCGCTCCCGCGTCCTGCAAAACTCCGGAATTCGCCTGCACTGGGAAATAAAGCGCCTTGGTCTATTTCGTCCGGGTCAGGAAGTACATGAATTCATGGGGCAGTTGCTCTAGCCGGCACGAATATTTTGCGTGGTTCGCCCTTCGACAAGCTCAGGACGGTTCACCATGAGGAATGTGGATGATTGCACATTAGTCGCCAACCTTGCTGGAAATAACTCCCTGCAAATACAACCTTTCTCATGGTGAGCCGTCCTGAGCTTGTCGAAGGGCGAACCACGCAAAACGGGAATGCGAAGCGCCTGCCTTGGCTTGACGGTTATGGACGCGTTGATGAGCTTTTGAGCGAAGGCCGAAAGTCTCTCAAGGTGTTTCTTGAGATGTGTGCCGAAAAGAATATCCATCCTTTTCGCGAATTTTCGGGTCGTTTTAACGTCCGTCTTGCCGCCGAAGTGCACGAAGCTGCTGTTTTTGCCGCAGCAGCGGAAAATAAAAGTCTCAATGAGTGGGTTGCTGAAGCAATCGAAGCTGCTGCTCGCGCTGCTTAAATCCCCCTCCCGTCACATTTTTTTACACTAAATATCATTGTTGAATCATTGGGGACTTGTCAGCGAATCAACTCTCTGATTCTTTAGGGGCAAGCGTTAACTGATTTGAGTCGGCTGGTTCTGCCAGTCTTGGGTATCTGCGGTCCTTGCCGCCGGATGTGCGATGACTCATGCCTTTTTTCGCCCGCGTATGGCCGCGAAAATCTTGTCGGTTGTAGTTTCGGTTATGCGCCAGATGGGGATGAGTTTGAGGGGATGCCTTTATGGCAAAGAAGCATGTTGCGGTGCTGATGGGAGGGTTTTCTTCGGAGCGTCCGGTTTCGCTGTCGTCAGGAAACTCCTGCGCCGAAGCTTTGGAGGCGGAGGGCTACGAGGTTACCCGTGTCGATGTGTCCCGCGATATCGCAAATGTCCTTCAGGAACTTAAGCCTGACGTAGCCTTCAATGCTTTGCATGGCCCTTTCGGTGAAGATGGCACAATTCAGGGCATCCTCGAATATTTGCAGATCCCCTATACCCATTCCGGTGTCCTTGCTTCTGCTCTGGCGATGAACAAGGAGCAGGCAAAGATCGTTGCCAAAGCGGCTGGTGTACCCGTCGCTGAAGCCAAAGTGATGGACCGTTCGGAATTTACGGCCAAGCACCCGATGAAGCCGCCCTATGTCATCAAGCCGGTCAGTGAGGGGTCGAGTTTTGGCGTGGTTATCGTCAAGGAAGATCAATCGCATCCGCCGCAGGTCGTCACCTCAAGTGAATGGAAATATGGCGGCTCGGTCATGGTCGAGCGCTACATTCATGGGCGCGAGTTGACCTGCGCTGTGATGGGGGATGTGGCCATTGGAGTGTGTGAAATCATCCCTGTCGGGCATCAGTTCTACGATTATGATTCAAAATATGTTGCAGGCGGATCAAATCATGTGGTTCCCGCTAAAATTTCACTAAAAATTTACCAAAAAATACAAACACTGTCTCTCAAGGCGCATCAGGCAATTGGATGTAAAGGGATTAGCCGGTCGGACTTTCGTTACGACGACCGGTTTTCCGAAGATGGCGAGCTAATTTGGCTGGAAGTGAACACTCAGCCGGGCATGACTCCCACATCACTTGTACCTGATATCGCCAAAGCTGCGGGGCATACCTTCGGTGAATTGTTGAGTTGGATGGTGGAGGACGCATCGTGTTTGCGTTGAAGGGCAAAAATACGCACCGCCGCGGTGCTGCGCCGATGTCTTCGGACAGGTCGGTGGCTTTTGGCCGTTTCCGCATGGTCCTCCCAAAGTTTCTGCGCAAGCCTGTGCGCGTATTTTCGCGGATGGTCGAAGGTGAAGTCTCGATCCCGAATCATATTGGCACAATGGGGGCTGTTGCTTTCCTTGCGTTGACTGGCGCTTACGGTGCGATATTGGGCGGTCACGCTCCGGAGGTCGTTAAGGTCACTACATCTACATTCGGCTTTGCCATCGAAGATGTGAAGATTGTCGGCAATAAAGAGACCTCTGAGATCGATGTTCTGGGCGCGCTGGGCCTTGATGGTGAAACATCGCTCGTTGGCTTGAGCGCTGCTGATGCGCAGGCGGCAGTTGCCAGCCTCCCATGGGTCGAAAGCGTTGATGTTTTCAAGGTCTATCCGAATACAATCCAGATTTCGATCCATGAGCGCACTGCTTTGGCCGTCTGGCAGAATGGTGTTGAACTCAATGTCATAGATGCTGATGGCCGGATCATCGTTCCCTTCACAGGTGGTCGCAGTGCTTTGTTACCGCTTGTCATCGGCGCGGGTGCTGATCAGCAGGTAAAGCTGCTTATGGCGCAGATGGCGGCCTATCCGCAGATTGCCGGAGACGTTCGTGCCTATGCCCGAGTGGGTGATCGCCGCTGGGATCTGGTTCTCAGGAATGGCGTTACGCTCATGTTGCCTGAGCATGGTGTTTCCGAAGCCCTTGCCGACGTTGCTGGAATGGAGGCGAAGGCTGGTCTGTTATCCCGGGATATCGCATCCGTCGATTTACGGCTGGATGATCGGGTTGTTGTGAAGCTGACACCGGAAGCAATGGTGCAGCGTGTTGAGTATCTGAAGGCGCGTGATAAGGCGCCTAAGCGTTCGGAGAAGCGTGTATGAGTATTCTGAACGGAAAAAGCGCATCATCAGGAACGTCTTCCGCAAAACGGACGCGTTCTTTGACGGTTTTGGACATAGGTTCGAGCAAGGTGTGCTGCATCATTGCCCGTCTGCGTCCGCGCGAGGAAAGTGCGCACCTGCCGGGTCGCACGCATCGCATTGAAGTTCTGGGCATTGGCCATCAGAAATCGCGTGGCATCAAGTCCGGCGTCATCGTCAATCTCGATGCGGCGGAGCAGGCTATACGCCTGGCTGTCGATGCGGCAGAGCGTATGGCTGGTCTGACTGTCGATTCGATGATCGTCAATATTTCTGCCGGACGCCTCAAGAGTGAAAGTTTTTCCGCAAGCATTAACCTTGGCGGTCACGAGGTCGATCAGGCCGATATCCGCCGTGTGCTCGCCGCTGGTGCCAAGCAAGCTTTGGCAACGGAGCGCCATCTCGTTCACTCGCTGCCAATCGCCTACGGACTTGATGGTGAGCGCGGGATTCGCGATCCACTCGGTATGATCGGCGATACGCTCGGAGTCGATATGCATGTGCTGACAGCCGATGCCGCCCCGCTGCGCAACCTCGAGCTTTGCGTCAATCGTTGCCATCTCTCGGTCGAAGCGATGATCGCTACACCCTATGCCAGCGGTCTTTCTGCTCTCGTTGACGATGAAGCCGAGATGGGTGCTGCCTGTATCGATATGGGCGGCGGCACAACAACGATTTCTGTCTTCTCCGAAGGCAAGTTCATTCATGCCGACGCCATCGCCATTGGCGGCAATCATGTGACCATGGATGTGGCGCGTGGCCTGTCGGCTCATATGGACGATGCCGAACGGCTAAAGGTCATGCATGGCTCGGCCCTGCCGAGCGCCGCAGACGACCGCGACCTTATCAGCGTATCCCCGCTGGGCAACGATGCCCGCGATGTGCCCAATCAATATCCGCGCGCAGTTTTGACGCGCATCATCCGTGCCCGTGTCGAAGAGACACTTGAGCTGGCGCGCGATCGCCTCAATCAATCCGGTTATGGTCAGATTGTAGGCAAGCGCGTGGTTCTGACAGGCGGTGCAAGTCAGTTGGCAGGGCTGCCAGAAGTCGCCCGCCGTATTCTGGCTCGCAATGTACGAATTGGCCGTCCTCTTGGCGTTACGGGTCTTCCCGAAGCGGCAAAGGGTCCGGCTTTTTCTGCAGCGGTTGGTCTACTGATCTATCCGCAGGTGGCAGGCATCGAAGAGCGTTCTGTAAAGGCCGGTTCATCATCGCTGATGACAGGTACGGGTGGGCGTTTTCAGCGTATCGGCCAGTGGCTGAAAGAGAGTTTCTAGTTAATCGGGGAAACCCAAAAGAAATTACCGCAGCGGCGACGCGGTAAAGACAAAAAGGAACGGACAAATGAGCATCAATCTGCAAAAGCCGGACATTACCGAGCTTAAGCCCCGGATCACCGTTTTTGGTGTTGGCGGCGGCGGCGGCAATGCGGTCAATAACATGATCAATGCCGGCTTGCGCGGTGTTGAATTCGTTGTGGCAAATACCGACGCACAGGCCTTGGCACAGTCCAAGGCAGAGCGTCTGGTTCAGCTCGGCGCTTCGGTCACTGAAGGCCTCGGTGCCGGTTCACAGCCGGAAGTTGGCCGCGCTGCCGCTGAAGAGTGCATTGACGAGATCAATGACCATCTGCAGGGCACGCATATGTGCTTCGTCACTGCCGGTATGGGCGGCGGTACAGGCACTGGTGCTGCTCCTGTTGTGGCCCGCGCTGCACGCGAAAAAGGCATCCTGACAGTTGGCGTTGTTACCAAGCCGTTCCATTTCGAAGGTCAGCGCCGCATGCGCACCGCCGATATGGGCATTGAAGACCTGCAGAAGAATGTCGATACACTTATCGTTATTCCGAACCAGAATCTCTTCCGCATTGCCAATGACAAGACGACTTTCGCTGATGCATTCGCGATGGCCGATCAGGTTCTTTATTCCGGTGTTGCCTGCATTACCGATCTGATGGTCAAGGAAGGCCTCATCAATCTCGACTTCGCCGACGTTCGTTCGGTCATGCGCGAGATGGGCAAGGCAATGATGGGCACGGGCGAAGCTTCCGGTGACGGTCGCGCAATGGCCGCTGCTGAAGCTGCAATTGCCAATCCGCTGCTTGATGAAACTTCAATGCGTGGTGCCAAGGGCCTGTTGATCTCGATCACCGGCGGCCGTGACATGACCCTGTTTGAAGTTGACGAAGCTGCAACACGCATTCGCGAAGAAGTTGATCAGGATGCGAACATCATTCTCGGTGCGACCTTCGACGAAAGCCTTGAAGGGATCATCCGCGTTTCCGTCGTGGCAACCGGCATCGACAAGCAGATTGGAGCGTCGGCCCCAGCGCCGATCGAGTTTCGTCAACCGATGAAGCCAATTGCAAAGCCAGCACCACAGGTAGCGGCCAAGGTTGAGACAGTGGCTCGTCCACCTGTCCAGCAGCCAGCTTCTCCAGTTGCTGAAGCAGTACGCGCTGCCGGACTTGATGTAGCTCCGCATGCTCCACAGCCACTACAGCAGGAATTCCGTCCACAGAGCCGTATTTTCCAGGCTCCTGCTCCGGAAGTCTTCGATGCACCGGTCGCTGCTGCTCCACAGGAACCAGTCTACCAGCCAGCACCGCAGCCTGCTCCACAGATGGCTGAACCTGCACCGCAGCCTGTTGCGCCGCGCATGCCTAATGTTGCTGATTTCCCGCCACTGGTTCAGGCGGAACTCAACGCCCGTGATATGGGGTCGCGTGATCATTCCCGTGATCAGGCTGCCCACGAAGCCCATGAAGATCGCGGTCCGATGGGTCTTCTCAAGCGCCTCACGGCCGGTCTTACACGCCGTGAAGATGAGACTGCGCGCCTTGAGCCAGCTCAGCCTCGCGAACCTGCAATGCGTCCGGCAGAACCACGCCGCCCGCTTTCGCAGGATGCGTCAATCTACGCTCCTCGTCGTGGACAGCTTGATGAGCAGGGCCGCGTACAGCCACAGGCACGTCAGACCTCGGAAGACGATCAGCTTGAGATTCCGGCATTCCTTCGCCGTCAAGCTAACTGATCTATTCCGACATATAATCGAACTGAAATTCTGCCATTGTTTCAATGGCGGAATTTTTTATTCAACCCATTGAAAAATAACATAAACGACCTAGCTGATGACGAAGCAGTTTCGTTACGCTATTTTCGAAACAGCGATTTTGTTTGAACGCGGCCAGTTGTATCTTCGCGGCAATCAGATGATAGACTCACGATTAAGAGGTTTTTTGTTGCGGGATTTCCAGACAACGATTGCAGCACCCATATCGGTGTCAGGCGCGGGCGTGCATAGCGGTGCACCGGTAACGCTTTCTTTTTTACCGGCAGATACAGATACCGGAATTGTTTTCAATGTGATTGACACCACAGGCACTATTCACCCCATAAAAGCTCTGGTTTCTGAAGTAGGTGCCACGGATCTCTCGACCAAACTTGCCAATTCCGCCGGTGTGACAGTCAGCACGATTGAGCATGTCATGGCTGCGATTGCAGGGTCTGGCATTGACAATATGGTGCTGGAAATAGATGGCCCTGAAGTACCTATCTTTGACGGATCGTCCTCTGCCTTTCTTGATGCATTCGATCAGGCTGGCTTGGTTCAGCAGACAACCAAACGCCGTTATATTCGCGTTCTGAAACCCTCGCGCGTTGAGTCTGGCGCGTCATGGGCCGAATTCATTCCCTATGATGGGACGCGTTACGAGGTCGAAATTGACTTTGAAACTCCGGTCATAGGCCGCCAGAAATTTGCTGGCGATATGGATGAAGCGGTCTTTCGCAAGGAGATATCGCGCGCTCGTACATTTGGATTCATGCGCGACGTGGAGAAACTTTGGGCTGCGGGTCTTGCGCTTGGGTCATCGCTTGATAACTCACTGGTTATTGGCGACGACAATACTGTCATCAATCCGGGTGGCCTGCGATATCCGGATGAATTTGTTCGCCACAAGACGCTTGATGCGGTAGGTGACTTGTCCTTGGCTGGGGCACCGTTTATTGGCTGCTTCCGCTCTTATCGTGGTGGTCATCGTTTGAACGCGACCGCACTTCAGGCGTTGCTAGCCGATCCGTCGGCATTCGAGATGGTGGAACTGTCGCAAGGTGTTTCGCCGGTGCCGTTGCGGGCTGCTGTCAATTCACCTTCCATTATGTAACTCATATCAGCCGAGGTATTGATCCGACGGATTGTAACAAAATCTCTGCAAGTCGGGCTGTCGCGGGCTCCAGTTGGGCTTCGGCACGATGAAGGACAAGGCCAAGTGAGGGCAGGGATGGCAACCCGTCTTGTGCCGGTGCCAAAGGCTGCACGGTTGCAGGCAAGCCGAAGGGTGTTCGTATTGTCACGCCCAACCCCGCAGCCGTAGCAGCCCACAACCCGGTAAGGCTCGGACTGATAAATGACAGTCGCCAGGCAATTCCTGCACGATCCAGAGCATTAATAGCAGCGGTTCTTAGAAGGCAGGGCGCTTCCAGTGAAATTAACGGCAAGGGATCTGTCGAATTTTGCCACTCTTGTGAAGCTTTGGCGGGTCCTATCCAGCACATCGGCACATCAAGGATATGTTCATGGAATGGCGTTGTGGCTGCACCATTGCTCCATGCCAGCGCCAAATCGAGGCGACCAGAGGTAACCCGATCCAAAAGGTCGGCGTTTCGCGTCACGCGGGCTTCTATACGTACTTTTGGGTGGGCTCTCGCAAACTGCCCAAGTACCTCAGTTAGAAGGCTTTCACCAAAATCCTCCTGTAGTCCCAATCGAACCCATCCTTCCAATTCGCTGCCATGAATTGCAGTGACTGCCTCATCATTCAAATCGAGCATGCGGCGCGCGTAACCAAGCATGGTTTCGCCCGCCTCTGTAAGGGCGAGCCCACGGCCGGACTTGGTAAAGATTGGTGTCTCTGCCTGCTGCTCCAATTTTTTCAGCTGAGCACTCACTGCTGAAGTGGAGCGGCCAAGCCGCTCGGCAGCTTTGGCAAAGCTCCCAAGATCCATTCCCGTGGAGAAGGTTCGCAGCACATCAAGGTCAAGCGTGACTTTCCTCATTCTATACCGTCCACTTTTTTAGGATAATCAATCCTGAATAATCCAATTTTCAGGATGATTGTGAGGGTTTATTGATAGGTCGTCAAGCAGTTCGCGAAAGGAAGAAAAAATGCCATTCACCCGAATTTCTCTACTTGAAGGCAAATCGCCGGAATATCTCAAAGCGCTGTCAGACAGTTTTCATCAGGCGATGGTTGAGACATTCAATGTACCGCTGACGGACAAGTTTCAGGCTATTCACCAGCACCGTCCAAACGAGCTGATTATTGATCCGACCTACTTCAGCAAAGGCCGTTCTGATGATTTCGTGATCTTTACAATTACGATCGGTAAGCCACGCGATACAGCCACGAAACAGTCGTTCTACAAGCGGGTTGTCGATCTTCTCGGCAAATCGCCCGGCATTCGCCCGGAAGACATCATGATCGTAGTCAGCACATCGACGCGTGATGAGTGGTCGTTCAGCAGTGGGGAAACGCAGATGGTCGAACCAGCTTGAAGAGGCAACGATAATGACGAAACAAATATTGAGCTGTCCCGGCGAGATGACTGTTCTGCGTGCAGGACAGTCAATCGCGCGTGGCCCTGCAAACATTTCAACTGCTCCGTTCTGGGCTGAAATACTGCTCGAAAGCCAAATCGATGGCGAAAATAATGTTATGCGGGCCTTCGTAGATCCGGACGTTATCACCAATTGGCACACACATCCGCGCGGGCAATTTCTTTATGTATTGTCAGGTGTTGGCTTCGCTCAGCGTGATGGTGGTACGCCAGTCGAATTGCGTGCGGGTGATTGCGTCTGGTTTGCGCCGGAGGAGCGTCACTGGCACGGTGCAAGTCCTACCAGCACATTTTCTTATATCAGCATTCAGGCGACACAGGATGGCACAGCAGTCTCATGGCTTGAGCCGGTCCTACGTGGAGACGGCCAATGATTGCGATGCAGTATAGTTTCACACTGCCTGCCGATTACGACATGGGAATTATTGACCGGCGCATCACAGAGAAGGGGCCGTTGCTCGATAATTTCCCCAATCTTGCGTTCAAGGCCTATCTGACTGCGCGTAGAGAGGATGAAACCCAAAGTCGGGAAAACCTTTATGCCCCATTCTATCTATGGCGGCACGAGAGAGGCCTGAACGATTTTGTATGCGGTGCCGGATTTGCGGCTGTAAGCCAATCATTCGGTCGGCCAAGCATTAAAACGTGGATAGTATGGCAGGCGGAAATCTCGGTCGCCATATCATCGGCTGTTTTTGCGACAAGGGAAATATCGCCGATTGAACCTGATACCTCGATGGCAGAATTGAGACGCCATGAAAGTGAAAAAGCCGCTGCTGATGTGAAAAATAACGGCGCTGTTGCTGCGGTTTCGGCTTTTAATCCAACCAATTGGACCCGGATTCGATTCAGATTATGGGGTAAATTGCCTCCTTTGAAAGATAATGCAGGGCTTCAAACCTATAAAATTGGCCATCTATCGTTGCCAAAAGCCGACTAATTCCTGCTCCGCCATAAATTTGGACGATTGCATGGCAATAAGATTGCTGATTCCTGTCGCTTGTGGTTTATGAACGCCCAACCGACGGTAAGATTGTCTATGTCTAGAGCATGGCGCGGAAACGTGATATCGGGTTTCGCGATCAATGCTCTTAAATTATAATGTGGGGCCGGAGACAGCATGGCGAATAGCAGAACGCTTATCAGCGCAGGGTTTGGGAATGCAGGGTTTGGCGGGAAGGCCCGTTTAGCTCTTCTACTTCTGCCGATTGCGGGCGCTGTTGCAATCTCGGGTTGCGCAGCAAAAGATGATGATCTCGATCTTTCAGCCTATGTAGATACAATTGAACCGGCTGACGTTCTTTATAACCAGGCACTCGCAAACCTGAATTCCGGCCGTCTCGATGAAGCTGCCAAGAAATTCGATGCGGTTGATCGCCAGCATCCCTATTCGGAATTTGCCCGTAAATCGCTTGTCATGGGCGCATTCGCAAATTACCGCAGTGGCAAGTATGACGATGCGGTTGCTATGACCAAGCGCTATATCGCGCTTTACCCAACCCAGCCTGAAGCGGCTTACGCCTACTACATTACAGGCCTGTGCTATTATCGCCAGATTCCCGATGTAACGCGTGAGCAGAGCATGACACGCAGGTCCATTGCTGCATTCCAGGAAGTTGTGCAGACTTATCCTGACTCAGAATATGTTGAAGATTCCAAGGCGAAAATCCGTTTCGGCCGCGACCAGCTCGCAGGCAAGGAAATGCAGGTTGGCCGCTATTATCTGGAGCGCAAAGATTATATTGCGTCGATCAAGCGCTTCCGTGGCGTCGTTGAGCAATATTCCAACACACGTCATGTCGAAGAAGCGCTCGCGCGTTTGGTTGAGGCCTATTATGCACTGGGCATCACCAACGAAGCGCAGGCTGCGGCTGCAGTTCTTGGTCAGAACTATCCTGACAGCGATTGGTACAAGGACAGCTACAAGCTGCTGCAGAGCGGTGGTCTTGAGCCGCGCGAAAATGCTGGCTCTTGGCTCTCGAAGGCCGCCTCTGCTATTACTGGCAGCAAAGAAGGCGCCTGAACCTAGAATCAACCTTGAGCGATCATGCTTTCGCATCTGTCGATCCGCGATATTGTCCTGATTGAACGGCTCGACATCGAGTTCAGCGAAGGCTTGTCTGTGCTTACCGGCGAGACCGGTGCTGGCAAATCCATTTTGCTGGATGCTCTGTCGCTTGCACTTGGCGCGCGGGGCGATGCGTCTCTGGTTCGCCACGGTGCGGAGCAGGGGCAGGTTACGGCGGTGTTTGATGTAACGGGTAGCCACCCTGCACGTCTTCTGCTTCGGGAAAACGATATTGATGATGATGGAGACATCATCCTGCGACGGGTGCAGAATTCCGATGGCCGCAGCCGCGTTTTCATTAACGATCAGGCCGCCAGCGTAACCTTGCTCAAGGAGCTCGGGCGTAGACTGGTTGAAATCCACGGTCAGCATGATGATCGTGCGCTGATCGATATTGATATTCATCGCACATTGCTCGATGCCTTTGGGGCGCTCGAAACAAAATCCAACCTCGTCCGTTCGCTGCATAAAACCTGGCGTGAGACAGAGCATGCTCTGGTTCGCCATCGCGCAAAGGTTGAGGCGGCGGCGCGTGAGTCCGATTACTTGCGCGCATCTGTGGAGGAACTATCCAAGCTTGATCCCGAGCCACAGGAAGAAGAATTGCTGGCAATAAGACGCACGGAGATGATGCGTTCAGAGAAGATTGCCGGCGATGTCAACGAGGCCAATGATATTCTGTCAGGGAATGCGTCACCCGTACCATCACTTGCCAGTCTTGTACGTCGCCTTGAACGCAAAGTGCCGGAAGCGCCGCATTTGCTGGAACCAGTTGTCAAAGCCATTGATGAAGCCCTGAACTCTTTGGCCGAGGCACAAAACGGTATCGAACAGGCAATCCGCGCCATTGATTTTGATCCGCGAGTGCTCGAACAGACAGAAGAACGCCTGTTTGCGCTGCGTGGCGCGGCCCGTAAATATTCTGTGCCGGTAGACGATCTTTCCGCGCTGCGTGATCGCATGGATGCTGATCTTGCTGATATTGACGCTGGCGCGGAACGTTTGTCTGCGTTGGAAAAGGAAGCGCTGGCCGCACGCGATGCGTTTGATGAGGCTGCCTTGGCTCTCTCTACTCATCGTCACGAAACAGCCGGGCATTTGAAGCAGGCTGTCATGGCCGAGCTTCCTGCTTTGAAACTTGAGCGCGCGGAATTCATCGTTGAAATGACGACGGATGCGAATAATCGCACCGCTGAAGGTATCGATACGGTGGAATATTGGGTTCGGACAAATCCGGGTACCCGTGCGGGTCCAATGATGAAAGTGGCCTCGGGCGGCGAGCTTTCACGTTTTCTGCTGGCACTTAAAGTGGCGCTGGCGGATCGCGGATCAGCTCCAACGCTTGTCTTCGACGAAATCGATACGGGTGTCGGTGGTGCAGTGGCGGACGCAATCGGTCAGCGCCTTCGCCGTCTATCGGCAACTGTTCAGGTTCTTTCGGTCACTCATGCTCCGCAAGTGGCGGCTCGTGCGCAGACCCATTTCCTCATTGCCAAATCTGCGGCTGGCGATGATCGCGTAGCGACTTCGATTCGGGCAATGGAAACGGATGATCGTCAGGAAGAAATTGCGCGTATGCTGGCAGGAGCAAGCGTTACGGACGAAGCCCGCGCTGCTGCGGTTCGCCTGCTTAGGGAAAATGCTGCATAGACGGTGCCAATTGGCGGATTTTCGGCTAATCTCGCGCCGAATCCAGCAGCAGGCAAACCATGGCAGACATAGCAGTAGAACAACTGACCGAAGCGGAAGCAGCCGAGGAGCTTGGTAAGCTTGCAGCGGAAATCGCCCAACACGATTACCGTTATAATACGGAAGATGCTCCGATCATTTCGGATGCTGAGTATGATGCGTTGCGTCGGCGCAATCTTGCAATCGAACAACGGTTTCCGCAGTTAAAACGTGAAGATTCGCCCTCAAACAAGGTTGGAGCGAGCGTTTCGGAGAAGTTTGGCAAAGTTACGCATTCGATACCGATGTTGTCGCTGGATAATGCGTTTCACGATAGCGATGTCGAAGATTTCGTAGGCCGCATACGCCGTTTTCTCAAGCTGGGTACCGAGGCCAACGTGGCAATCACGGCTGAGCCGAAGATTGATGGATTATCGCTTTCCTTGCGTTACGAATTAGGGCGGCTGGTGACGGCTGCAACACGCGGCGATGGCACAACGGGCGAGAACGTCACATTGAACGCGCGTACCGTCGCGAGCATACCCAATGTGCTGGATGGCAATCCTCCCGAGGTGCTTGAGGTGCGCGGCGAGGTTTATATGAGCCACGCAGATTTTGCCGCGTTGAATGAGCGTCAGGTGAAAGATGGCAAGCCGGTTTTCGCCAATCCGCGCAATGCGGCCGCCGGATCGCTGCGCCAGCTTGACTCTACCATCACGGCATCGCGGCCATTGCAATTCTTTGCCTATGCATGGGGTGAGGTAAGCGAGATGCCAGCCTCTACGCAAATGGGTATGGTTGAAGCGTTCAAATCATATGGGTTTCGGGTCAACCCACTTATGCAGCGCTTTGAGAATGTCGAAAATCTGGTGAAACATTACCATCAAATCGAAGAGCAGCGCGCTCTGCTCGGCTATGACATTGATGGCGTGGTTTATAAGGTTGATGACCTTGCCCTGCAGCAGCGGCTTGGTTTTGTTTCACGCAGCCCGAGATGGGCAATTGCGCATAAGTTTCCTGCTGAACGCGCCATGACTATACTCCGCGGTATCGATATTCAGGTTGGTCGTACTGGCGCGCTGACGCCTGTAGCGCGGCTTGAACCTGTTACTGTTGGCGGTGTTGTGGTGACAAACGTCACGCTGCACAATGAGGATTATATCAAGGGGATCGGCCAGAACGGCCAGCCAATACGCGAGGGTCGTGATCTGCGTATTGGCGATACGGTCGTGGTGCAACGCGCAGGTGACGTTATTCCGCAAATTGTGGATATTGTTGCCGATAAGCCCCGTGGTAGCACGCCTTACGTCTTTCGCGATACGTGTCCGGCGTGCGACTCGCATGCCGTGCGGGAAGAGGGAGAGGCGGTGCGGCGGTGTACAGGCGGGTTGATCTGCCCGGCTCAAGCGGTTGAACGCATCCGCCATTTTGTTTCGCGCAATGCCTTCGATATTGAGGGTCTCGGTGAGAAACAGGTTGAGTTTTTCTTCAAATCGGATGATCCGGCGCTGCATATCGGCACTCCCGCCGATATTTTTACCCTGAAGAAGCGTCAGGCGGGTTCGCTGGCGAAGCTCGAAAATATCGATGGCTTTGGCACAACGTCGGTCAAGAAACTCTACGACGCCATTGATGAACGCCGTGAAGTTTCACTCAGTCGCTTCATTTTTGGCTTGGGTATTCGCCATGTAGGCGAGGTCAATGCCAAACGGCTGGCGAAAGCCTATCGTTCCTATGATGCTCTTGCTAATGCCGCGATCGCCGCGATTCCTCCGAAGGATAAGGGCGATAAAGGCAATGATGCCTGGCGTGAGTTAAATGATGTCGAGGGGATTGGCAGCATTGTGGCTGAGGCGCTGGTGGATTTTTATGCGGAAGAGCATAATCGCGATGCCCTCACTGCACTGCTTGCCGAAGTTACCCCGATTGATGAAGAGGTGAGGACGGTCAGCAATTCACCTGTCGAGGGAAAGACAATTGTGTTTACCGGGTCGCTGGAGCGGATGTCGCGAGATGAAGCCAAGGCGATGGCAGAGCGCTATGGCGCCAAGACGGCGGGTTCCGTTTCAAAGAAAACCGACCTTGTCGTGGCCGGTCCCGGTGCAGGTTCGAAACTGACACAAGCGCAAACATTGGGCATTGAAGTTATTGATGAAGATGCCTGGTTCACATTGGTGGGTGCATGAGCGAGATTGTTTTCAAAGGTTTTGGTGAGAAGGCTCTGCCTTTTCTTAAAGCGCTGGACTTCCATCAAAATCGTGAATGGTTTCTGGAAAACAAGGACCTGTTTGAAGCCCATCTTTATGAACCCTTGGGTGATCTCGTTGATGATCTGATCGTGCGTTTTGAAAAGGCGGGGCTGCCATTCAAGGGCGATCGCAAGAAGTCGCAATTCCGCATCAAGCGCGATACGCGATTTGCCAAGGACAAGAGCCCTTACAATAGGCATCTTTCGGCATTGCTTTCGCCGGACGGTAGCAAATGGAGCGAAAGCGGCTGCTTCTATGTTTGTGTTGGTCTTGAGGAATATAGAGGCTGCTATGCAGCCGTTGCCTTCTGGCAGGGCAAGCCTGAGCTTTTGCTGGCCATGCGCAAGGCTATTGTCGCCAAGCCGGAGAAATACCGCGCGATGGTCAAGGCGCTTGCTAAAAATGGCTTGGAGCTTGGCGATATTGAACGCCTGAAGCGTACCCCGCGCGGTTTTGAAGATGTGACTGATTCTGATCTTATTGAAGCGCTTCGTAACCGTCATTTCGCCGTTCGATATGCAATCGATCCTACGAGACTGACATCGCCAGAACTGGCAGATGATCTGTTCGATTTTGCTTCGCGGGCAAAGCCATTGATTGATTGGGGCAGGGCAATCCAAGGCACGATACCTGCGTGATTATATTTCATTATTCTGTAGTAGGGCTAAGTTGTGTCCTTCTTGTCACATATGTCTTTGCCGTGAAACATATGGAAATATTCTGTGCATTTAATGTTGACTTTAATAGTAAGGTTTTTGTACTCAAAGTGCATACAGCGCTAATTCGCGCTCATTTTTCGCTCAGCAAGCCACCGACACGCCACGATTGATCGCACGGCAAGTCAAGCCAGCCAAGCATTCTCTCACGGGGATTTGTTATGGCTTTGGGTAGGACTCTCTTTGCGCGCCTTATGTGCGGTAGCGCGTGCACAATTTTAGCTCTCGGGTTGGGCTCCGGGATAGCAGCAGCACAAAGTGCTGCTCCGGCAGAAGGCGAGAACATCAAACTTGCCCCGATTGTCGTGAAGGGCAAACAGGGTGGCGAGGAAGCTACTGTCCTTACCAATACGGTTGATCGCGAGGCAATCCAAAGCCGCATGGTGCAGGACTTTGAGGATCTTGGTCGCCGGGTCGATGCGGGTGTGAACTACAACTCGACCTCAAAAAGTATCAATCTTCGCGGGCTGGATCAGAATCGCGTGTTGACGATCCTCGATGGAATTCGTGTGCCGTGGATTTCCGATCCGCGCAGTACGCAGGGTGGACTGGATACATTTGGTTTTGACGGCCTTTCAAAGATCGACATTACCAAAGGAACCGATTCCAGTCGCTATGGTTCCGGCGCGCTTGGTGGTGTGATCCAGATTTATACGCTTGATCCGGCAGACGTGATTGGAGCTGATAAAAACTGGGGTGTCTGGAGCAAGGGCACCTATGATGATTCAAATCGTAGCTGGCGTACGACCGTTGCGGCAGCCACCCGTATCAACGATACGGAATTGCTGGTGCAAGGCGGCTATACAACCGGCCACGAGAAGGACCGGATGGGCGATATCGGTGGTTTAGGTGCCGGACGCACAGAACCAAATCCGCTCGATTTCGACCAGCGTAATCTGTTGGTAAAGCTTTATCAAAATGTCGATGGCGGTCATCGTTTCGGCCTGACCGGAGAAATCTCTAACCGTGAACAGGATGGCGAAAACCTTATCGGTACAACGTCGTCATATGTTCCGGGCAAATTCCAGTCCGGTGAGGAATCCGAGCGGATACGAATTTCCGGCAGCTATGATTATGTTGCCCCGGATAAAACGGGCTGGCTTGATGAAGCCCATGTGATCGCCTATTGGACTCGCCAGACGTTGAATTCTACCACCGATGCAATCCGTAACCCGGATGGCAGAGCGTTCATTATACCGGGCGATCCATTTCATTATGGATATCCTTTCGGTGTCTACAAGCGTGACAATGAACTAAGGCTTGATGCTTATGGCTTCACGGGTAATGCTATAAAGAGCGTTGAAATCGGTAATATCCAGCATAAATTCCGTGTTGGAGCTGAGATTTACCGTCAGGACCTGCATCAATATTCGGCCGGAGTAGACAATTGCCCGGATGTGGATTGGACCAAGATTCCTTCACCATTCGGCCCGCAGTCTTGCAAGATGTTGCACAGCAATGCGTCCGATATGCCTGACGTGGACACGACAGGGTTCGGGCTTTATGTAGAAGACGATATAGAGCTTCTCAACGGTAAGCTGACACTGACACCGGGCGGTCGTTTCGACTGGTACGATCATAGCCCGCAATCAACTGCAGCCTATGAGCGTGGACCAAACTATGATGGCGGTCTGCCAGCGTCAAACAGTGATTCGCGCTTTACGCCTAAACTGCGTGCAACTTGGCATGCAAACAATAATCTCGACCTCTATGCGCAGTGGGCACAGGGCTTCCGTATGCCATCGGCGATGGAGCTATATCAGAACTATGGCGCACCAGGTTCTTATGCCAGAATTGGCAATCCGGATTTGAAAGCGGAAACCAGCAATGGTTTCGAGGTCGGTGCAAAATATGACGATGGCACGAGAGCCCTGTCTGCCAGCATTTTCAACAACTACTACCGTAACTTTATTCATGATGTCGTGATTGCTCCTCCGGGCGGAGATTACCCGGTGGGAGGTATAACCGGTTATGAAAATCTTGATCGTGTTCAGATTTATGGCGCGGAGCTAAGCGGGCGTATAACTTTTGCCGATAACTGGACCACGTGGGCGTCGGTAGCCGTTTCTCAAGGCAAGAACAAAAAGACCGATGAATACCTGAACTCTATTCCTCCAGTAAGAGCTATCGTTGGCCTGGGCTACAATGCTGACAGCTGGGGTGCGGATGTTTCTCTAACGATGGCCGCCAGACGCGACAAGGTGAGCGATGGAGGTTTCGTTGCTCCGGGCTACGGTATTGTGGACACCACCGCCTACTGGGAGCCAAAGTTTGCCAAGGGCATGAAACTGCAGGCTGGCGTGTTCAATATCTTTGACAAGAAGTATTGGAATGCAACTGACGTTCCGGACGGTATCAATCCTCTTATCGGAGATCGTTATTCTGAAGTTGGACGCAGCTTCCGCGTTTCGCTGACACAGAAGTTCTAGTCAAAAATAATCCGGCCTCTCGTCACAAGGCGAGGGGCCGGATCGCCTTATTCAAGCCATTCAGTTAGAAACACCTCGTTGGCGTGAATATCGATCGTTTCCAGTGTTCCCGGTCCCAGATTTTTGAAATTGTGCGGTGTGTTCGCAGGGCAAACAACGATCTGTCCTTCTTCGGCATCGATTGTCTCGTCACCCACCGTAAAGCGGGCCCGCCCGCGGCGAATGATAAAGGTTTCCGTATAGGGATGTTTATGCAATCGCGGCCCTGCGCCCACACGTTCCTGACAATTGAATATGATCGATACATTAGTGCCATAAGGCTTGCCGGTGATCTCCCCATGCCAGCTTAGCGGACGATCCTCCCACACTTCCCGGCCAATAATATGTGCCATTATCCCTCCTTCGGTTGTGCCGGGGAGGAAGTTAAACAGGCAACGCCCGTACAGCAATACCTGCAACATGTGCGCGGAATTGATGATACCCATCAACAAATCTTACGTGACAGATCAGGCTGACTGGCCTAGATGATGGCCATGGACGAACATATATATCAGCAGAAGCCTATGCAGGCCGATCCATCAAGCAAAAGCACGCAGTTTTGGGAAGGCTTTGCCAAAGGGCTGCCGATCATGATTGCGTCGGCTCCTTTTGGCTTGTTGTTTGGCGCTCTTGCAATCGATCAGGGTTTCAGCCTGTTCGAAGCCGTGCTCATGAGCGCAGCAATTTTTGGCGGTGCCAGCCAGATGGTCGGTATCGAACTGTTCGGCCAGAACATTCCCGCGTGGCTGATTGTGTTTTCAATCTTCGCGGTGAATTTTCGCCATGTGCTTTATTCCGCAGCGGTTGGTCGTCGTATTGGCCATTTCAAACCATTGCAGGCTATGTTGAGCTATTTTGTGCTGACGGACCCGCAATATGCCGAAACGGAAAAACGCGCGGAATCCGGTAAGCAAGTGACATTCATCTGGTATCTCGGTGTTGCGACGCCAATTTACGTTATGTGGGTAGTTGAGGCCTTTATAGGCGGACTCTTCGGCAATCTTATTACGGATACCCACGCCCTTGGCATTGATATGCTTCTACCCATCTATTTCCTCGGGCTCGTTATGGGTTTCCGCAGCCGATCAAATTGGGGGCCGATTGTTATCGGCAGCGCAATCGCATCAATTATCGCCTCCAAGACTATCGGGTCTCCATGGCATGTCAGCATCGGCGCGGTGGCTGGCATTTTGGTCGCCGTCATTCTTGCCAAGCCTGAAACTGCAAAGGAAAAACGCTGATGTCGTCGATTTTCTGGATCATCATTGCAGGTGCAGTGGCAACCTTTTTGACCCGCATCGGCGGACATCTCGTGCTTTCACGTTTCGAGCGTGTTCATCCGCGCGTGGAAGTCGCGCTGAATGCTGTGCCTGCAGCAGTACTGACCACGCTTGTCGCACCTGCCGCCGCGACTGCTGACTGGCGTGGTCTGATAGCTCTAGGCTTTGCTGGGTTGGTATCGTTGCGCTTCAATGCGCTGACAATGTTTCTGGCCGGCGCAGCAATGATTATCCTCCTGCGCCAGTTTTCCTGATCAGAGCAAGTTTTGCTTATATAAGGCCATTCTGCCGGAGGAAATTCGCGGCTAAGGTCGAGGGATTTAGCGAGGCCGATGTTTATGCATCGGACGAGACTCAAGCCCGATGGATTTGGTTCGAATTAACCCGGCCTTTCAGGTTCCCGACTGACGGCCAACCACATTGTCAGGCAGCTTCGTCCGATGGGTAAACATCGACCTCGCTACCTTCCGCGTGGATTGTCTCGTCATCCGCGAAACAGAATTGGCTCTATATAAGCAAAACTTGCTCTATCCTTCGTGACCGAATGGTTCGGTCGCATTGACCAGCCATTCACATGCCTCACCAGTGGTATGAGGCAGAAGTTTTTCACGAACCTTTGCGTGGTAAGCATCGAACCAGACCAATTCGTCACGCACCAGCAAGCTCGTATCGATCAAGCGTTTGTCGATGGGGCATAGGGTAATGGTCTCAAAACCCATCATCGGCAAGTCCCCACCTTCCGGTACCTCCGGTTCGGTGACGATAAGCAGGTTTTCAATACGAATACCGTAGCCACCGGGCTTGTAATATCCGGGCTCGTTCGAAAGGATCATTCCGGGCAACAGCTCGTGCGTGCCGCGTTTTGAAATGCTTTGCGGCCCCTCATGCACTGACAGGAATGAGCCAACGCCATGCCCGGTGCCGTGGCCATAATCATAACCTTGCTTCCATAGGGCTATACGGGCGAGAACATCGATATCCATGCCGCGCGTTCCCTTGGGAAACCGGGCTGTAGAAATCGCGATCATGCCTTTCAGGACGAGCGTGAATTTCTTTTTCATGTCCTCGGTCGGCTGACCGACTGGCAAGGTGCGGGTAATATCGGTCGTACCATCGCGATACTGGCCGCCGCTATCAATCAGGTAAAGCTCTCCATCCTGGAGCTTGCGGTTGGATTCAGTGTTGACGCGATAATGCGCAAAGGCCCCGTTTGGCCCAGCACCGGAAATGCTGTCGAAAGACAAATTCTCAAGAGGCATCTGGAAACCTTGTGCAATATCGTGCCGCGTTTCCTCCAGCTTCGTTGCCGCATCGATCTCGTCGATAGTGCCCGGCGCTTGCTGGTCGATCCAGGACAGGAACGAGACCATGGCTACACCGTCGCGCTCGTGCGATTTGCGGGCACCTTCAAGCTCAGTGTTGTTTTTGATGGCGCGGGGAAGGCGGGCGGGATCAAGTCCTTCGAGAACCTTGCCGCCAGCTTTTTCTATAATCAGCCGCAGCTTTTCTCCTGCAAGCGCTGGGTCAAGCATGACCGTGTGACCCTTCGCAGCGAAATCCGCAACATCATTGTCAAGCGTGGATGGAGCGCGCAGCGTTGCAAGCTGAGTCAGATAGGCTTCTGTTTCCATCGGCAGCTTGCGCTTGTCGATGAAAAGCAGTGGCTCGCCGCTGGCTGGAATAAGCGCAAAAGCCAATGGCAGAGGGGTATTGCTGACATCGTTGCCGCGAATGTTGAAGGCCCATGCAATGGATGAGGGATCTGTCAAAATAGTTGCATCGGCTTTGGCTTTGGCGACAATCGTGGCAAGTTCCTGCAATTTTATCTTGGCAAGCTTGCCGGCATATTTATCCGGCTGGATTGTCACTGCTTCAAGAGGCGGAGCAGGTTGATCATCCCAGATAAGGTCAACCAGATTATCCTTTACGGCGACAAGGCTGCCACCGTTCTTTTCCAGTGCTTCGCGCAGTGCTTTGGTTTCACTTATCGTGTGGAGCCAAGGGTCGAAGCCGATCGTCAATTTGCGGTCGACATTGCGCAGCCAGACGGATGGAGGCGTTTCGATGAGACTTTCTATAGTAAAGACAGATGGATCGGTCTGGTCGGCCGCTTGCAAGGTGTAGCGCCCGTCAACGAAAAGGTGCGCTTTGTTCTTCAAGATGAGTACGACACCCGCGGAGCCAGTGAAGCCGGTCAACCACGCCAATCGCTGCGCACGGGCAGGGACATACTCGCCCTGATGCTCATCGGCGCGCGGTACTAGAAAGCCGTCCAACTTCAGGGTTTCAAGCTCTGCTCGCAATTTCGCGACGCGCGGTGCACCGGTAGCAGGATTGCTGGACACCTCAAACGACTGGAACATGATGATATCGACCTCTTTTGTTTGGGGTCGAAACCTAGCTTCCCAAGTTGTTCTACGCAATGGAACATTGAATTTAGCAACCGGTTTAATCGCTGGTTGTAGTTTAGCTTTGAAGCTCATGCGGGAAGGGCGTGGGTTCTAAAATTCAAACTTCCCCTGACGTGCCGCTCGGGGAATATCGCAGACCGTCAACAAGCAATGCTATCATCCGTTTTGCCTGTGCTGTATCACCGTCGTTCGTTGGCGTTGCCAGCCGTAGCCCCGCGTTCAAAAGATCGTTGGCATCCACATCATCCCGAACATCGCCCGAAATGGCAGCAGCCTTCAATAGACGATGAAGTGCTGGCGTGAGTTGGCCGAGAACGAAATCCGGAAGCGATTGATAGGCGGGATCGCCAGAGTGAAGTGCCGGACCCAAACCGCGCTTGGTGCCAACGAACTCAATGAGACGGCTCATCCACAGGGCAAGTGCTTCGCCCGTTTTGTGGTTCTTAGACAGTGTTTCTGCGGCCTCGACCTGAGCAGCAACTTCCCGCTGGATTATCGCTTTTATAAGATCGGAACGCTGGGGAAAATGGCGATAAACCGTCCCGACACCTACGCCAGCCTTCGCTGCAATTGTTCGTATGGGTGTGTCCACACCGGATTCGGTAAATACGCTTCGCGCCGCCTCCAGTAACGCATCAACGTTTCGACGCGCATCGGCCCGCATGGAAGAAGGAGCGTCGCTGGTCATCTCCTTGTCAGTGTCGGCTGTCTTCACCAAGAATATCTTTCCTTGCTAAGTGGAACATTGTTCCGTATAAGTGGACGAACGTTCCGCTTTTGAACATAGCTTGCTTGGCGGATAATTACCAGAACCACTCCAGGAGATTATTATGCACTATCGTCCACTTGGCCGTACAGGCATCAAGGTCAGTCCCTATTGCTTGGGGGCGATGATGTTCGGGAAACTAGCCAATAGCAATCACGATGAATGTGCCGGAATGATACATCGTGCGCTTGATGCCGGCGTGAATTTTATTGATACAGCTGATGCCTACAGCAAGGGTGAATCAGAAGAGATCGTCGGAAAAGCTCTGAAGGGTCGACGTGACAGTGTCGTACTAGCCACCAAGTTCTATCATCCTATGGGAGATGATCCGAATCAAAACGGTAGTTCGCGGCGTTGGATTGCCCTCGCGGTAGAAGATTCATTACGGCGGCTGGGAACCGACTACATTGATCTGTACCAGCTTCATCGGCCAACACCGGACACCGATATTGAGGAAACGCTGTCGGCACTTACTGACCTGATGCGCGAAGGTAAAATACGTTCATTTGGCGCGTCGACCTTTCCCGCATCCGATATCATTGAAGCACAGTGGGTCGCCGAGCGTCGTGGATTGGCTCGTTTCCGCACCGAACAGCCGCCATATTCGATCTTGAATCGCTCGATTGAACGTGAGGTGCTTCCCGCTTGCCAGCGTTTCGGTATGGGCGTTTTAACATGGAGTCCGCTCGCCAAAGGCATGCTTACCGGGAAGTACCGCAAGGGTCAGCAGACGCCCGACTCTTTGCGCGCGAACTATTTCCCGAAGGCGATGTCGGATGAGACAAGCCTCGATAAAGTCGAACAACTTATCCCACTCGCCAACGAGGCGGGAATATCGCTGATTCACATGGCACTTGCCTTCGTGGTGGCCCATCCCGCTGTTACATCGGCTATCATTGGTCCACGAACTCCCCAACAGTTGGAAGATTATCTCAGCGGTGCCGAGGTGGTGTTGAATGACGAGCTTCTTGATAAAATCGACACTATCGTGCCACCTGGAACCGATGTAGCGCCGCTGGAAGGTGCTGCCTATGTCCCTCCGTCCCTCAAAGAAATATCGCTGCGTCGGCACCCAATTGAGAGACGGGCAGCGGCTTAAACACCGGCCGCACAACGTGCGTTTACGGCCTCCGTTCGCTCGCTGGCATTGTGGCTGGCGAGCACCTGATCTGGTTCCGGAACCTGCGGTAGTTGCAATAAGCTGGTCAACGATCCGAAAGCTCAAGCGGGAAGGGCGTGGGCTGCCAGTATTTTTCCAGCTTGAGTTGTTTTATCGTTGATGCTTCTGATTGATGCAGAAATTCTGTCAGCGCCGACTTGTCGCGTGTCAGTAATACATCATAATAGTCTGGTTTTTCAGTTAATCTGCCATCGGCAAACGCGGATTTCATTATCGAAATTGCCTCGTCAAAATCACCTTTCGCGATCGCGACGCCTGTTGAAGTGTAATGATAGTGCCAAACATCTGAGTATGGTTGGGTATAGAGCAAAAAGTCATCGAGTGATTGGATTTGGCGAAACGCAGGAAGAACATCTTGCTCAAGCCTATCGCGTAACAATTCGATGGATTCTTCATCGCGAATATCCCAAAGGCGCCTATGAAGATAGAGATTTTCGCCATATCCCAACGGCCAGTCAGCAAAAGTTCCAAATGATATGTTTGCCGAGGTGGAGACTGCAAAAATGTTGGGGCTCGATCTACGATCAAGGCACACTGAACAAAGGATATGACGCACCGGTTTTAGAAATAGAAAGCGCCCAATAAGCGCCAGATCGGAGTGGCGCTCGAGTAAAGGCATCATTGCCTGTTTTACATGTGTAGCTGTCGTCACATATTTAATCCGGGTTGTATCGGGATAACGAAAATGCGGTATACGTTAGAAAAGTTCTTGCGCACTGATTGGCCAATCTCAAGCATTCTTGCAGGCGTTAACCCGCTTTTCCCGGTTTTAAGATCATAAACGCAGATAACGCCACTCTTTACTTTCTCCAAAACATCCAGGCGAAGAGAGCCCGGAAGACCGTAGCGTACACCATTCTTACTATAACTTTGTTCGGCGATTTCCTGAGCATACTTTAAAAAAGATCGTTCCGGTATTAGACGTCCGTAGTAGTTGTGGAGAATGTTATTCTTCAAAATCTTATGCACCCTTGTGCCATAATCAGCTGCTGAGCGATAATCTGAAGGTTTTCCTGCTGCTTGCGCTGCAAGGTTTGCCTGTGTCTGAACTGCTTTATAGAGTGGACAGGCACCTTCTACCTGTTCGCGCAGCATTGGTACAACGACTGTTTCAAGTTTGGGGCCTTGCCCCTGTCCGAAACTCGTGTGGCGTAAAGTGCAGTGCCGGGACGGTATTGTCGGGGGCATTCTTGAGAAGCCAGTTGTAGCGTTCCACCGCCTCGGTGGTCGTTCCCCGGAATGATGAAATGAGCGGGTCGGTTTGTAGAAACTGACGCAGAGCGTCAGCGCCCATTGCCGGTGCTCCACCTCTGCCCGAACGAGAGCGGGGCTTCAGATACGGTGCCGGATTAAGTGGAAGACGCTGCGTTTCTGCAGTCGGGCGGACACCAGAAAAGTCGATATTTCTTGGCTTGGCATTTTCACTCGTCAACGGCGATCCCCCGCCGCCATCAGTCCACTGCCCACCGTCTGAATTGCCAGCTGATACGCGTGGCTGATTGGCGTTGAATTTGCGTTCGGCGGCTTCCAGAAAACGCAGCCGGGACTTACGGAAATCCAGACCAAGCTCAAGCTGGCGAAGCTGCGTGCGGGGATAAGTGTTCCGTGGTGCGAGCCGCAAATGTTTGAATTCAACATTTTCTGCAGCAATGCGATGTCTCAGGTAATGAATTTCAGAAGTGTAGGGAAATAAGCTATTCATGAAATAAATTCTTGTTAAAAGAATATATTCCTATAACAAGATAGCGCTGTCAATTATACCAAAGAAGCATTCCGCCCTTAGCTTTAGTAAGTCGTTCGTGCCTTTAGATGCAGTGTCACCCAGCCTTCGCGGCGCAGGGTCTTCACATGAAAGAGCCCTTGGACGCGGTAGGCTGCGAGCACTTTATCGCGTTGGCTTTCCAGAATGCCCGAAAGGATTAATGATCCACCCCATGCAAGATGTTTGCGCATTTCGGGAGCAAGCATCATTAGCGGGCGGGCCAGAATATTGGCGACGATCAGCTCAAAGGGGGCCGCTGCCCGCATAGCCGGATGGTGAAATCCGGTTGCCGTCTCGGTACGGATACGGGCTGCGACGCCATTCTTCACAACGTTTTCCCGTGCGACGTCGACTGCAACGGGATCGATATCGGTTGCCAGCACGGGAATAGGCGCAAGTTTTGCAATGCCGATGGCGAGAACCGCGGAACCTGTACCCAGATCAAGCGCGTTTCGTGGATGTTCGCGCCGTATCACTTCGCCGATCATATCGAGACAGCCTGAAGTTGTACCGTGGTGCCCGGTGCCGAAGGCTTGTCCGGCGTCGATCTCAATGCCGAGGTCATTGACGCGGCGCTTGTGACGGTCATGCGAGCCATGCACGAAGAAGCGCCCGGCGCGTACCGGCTTTAGCCCTTCAAGCGAATGGGCTACCCAATCAATATCCGGCACCTGCTCACGTTCGACAGGCAAATGGCTACCTACCGCATCAATCATGCGAGCTTCGATTTCCTCGGGCTCGAACGTGTAGACAGAGACTTCAAATATCTCCAGGTCTTCATCGATCTCCGCCGAGGAGATTGGCAAACCGTCATCTTCAAACGCGCTTTCCAGCAGAGTAAACAGACGTTCGGCTTCGGCTTTGCCGGCAGTGAGGAAGAGTCGGGTCTGGGTCGTCATGAGGATTTGCTTTCGGAAAGGCGTTTGTTGGCTACCCCTATCAGGATTTTCGCCATAGGCAACGGTGCATCATTTGTGCGAAAGATGCGCTGTGCTTATCCGGAAAACCATAATGACTGAAACTGACGATCCCCGCTTCCTCAATCCGCAGCCGCGCATTCATCCCAGTGCGCATCTGAAGGGTGTCAAGCTTGGCAAATATGCGGAAGTAGGCGAGCGCGTTATCCTGCGCGATGTCACTGTCGGCGACTTTTCTTACATTGAGCGCCATAGCGAAGGAATTTATGCGGATATCGGCCGGTTTTGCTCGATTGGACCAAATGTCCGCGTTAATGCGCTTGAACATCCAATGGAGCGTGTAACGACGCATAAGATAAGCTACCGCCCCAATGAATTCTTCAAGTTTCAGGGCATTGATGCGGAGTTTCGTGCGCGCAGGCAGGCAAAGCGTGTCAGCATCGGCCATGATGTCTGGATCGGCCACGGCGCCGTTATCATGCCTGCAATCAGTATCGGACATGGTGCGGTCATCGGGGCCAACGCGGTCGTTACCAAGGATGTAGCGCCCTATACAATTGTGGCTGGCAATCCGGCCAAGCCTCTGCGTCGTCGCTTTTCAGAAGAGATCGCCGCGCGCCTGATCAAGCTTGCATGGTGGGATTGGCCACATACTGTCTTGTTTGACGCCATCGCCGACATACAATCATTAAATATAGAAGATTTTCTCTCCAAATGGGAACGTTAGAGCAATATCGCCGTTCTGGTTGCATTCCTTCCGCCCGGTATCCACTTGTGGCGGGTAACAATCGTACAATCCGGAGATTTCGATGAAGCGTACTCTTGCTGCACTGGCCCTTTTGGGCGCTGCTATTTTACCTGCCCACGCGGAGGAGGTCGGTAAGGTTGGCGTGGATTGGCTGGGCAATGATATTGTTATTGATGCCGTCACTGATCCGAAAGTGCAGGGCATAACCTGCCATCTTGCTTCTTTCTCCCGCGGCGTCATCGACAGGTTGCAAAAGGGCAACTGGTTTGAAGACCCGTCCAACGCCTCGATTTCCTGCCAGCAGACAGGTCCGGTTGTCGTCGGCGATATTGAACTGGATGAAGGCGGCGAGCGGGTGTTTTCCGAACGCACCAGCCTGATCTGGAAGAAGCTGATCATTACACGCATTTACGACAAGGCGAACAATTCGCTCATCTATCTTGCTCACGCCAGCCAAGTGCAGGACGGTTCAGCAAAAACCTCCATCTCGACGATTCCGCTATTTGCGGGCAATGTTACGTGGACAAAAGGCAAGCCGGAATAGTCAAAGACGGACTGAATAGTGCCGCATCATGCGGCATTATTCCTGTTGACGAATAGGAATAAAAACTTATTATGAGGATAATTAATTTGGTTTAAGGAATTTTATCATGATTCTATCAGTTAGAAACCATCTGCTTTATTCCGGCTCCAGCAAAATACCTCAAGTGCCATCACCAAATACTGGAGGGATATTTTCTCCGAAATTTCTGATCATCCATTACACGGCAAGCGGGCCCGCGTCAGATGTTGCCAGCTATTTTGCTCAAGAGTCAGCCGATGTTTCAGCACATCTGGTTGTTCGCCGCGATGGATCATTAAAGCAATGCGTGGCTTTTAACAGGGTGGCGTGGCATGCGGGGAAAAGTCAATGGACGGGCAAGAATGGCACCCATTATTCCAGCCTGAACAACTCTTCAATTGGAATAGAAATTGAGAATTGGGGGCCGCTGCAGAGAACTGGAGACCGCTGGATTTCTTGGCGAGGCACAAACGTTGGCCGCTCGAAAGTTATGGAAGCGCGACATAAGTTTGGTACTCCCGACTGTGGATGGGAAATTTTTACGAAAGCCCAGATTGCGGCAACCGTAGCGGCAGCCCGCGCGATCTGTGCCGCTTATGCAATCGAAGACATTGTGGGCCATGACGATATTGCGCCCGGTCGGAAGTCAGATCCGGGTCCTGCCTGGGATATGAAGGCGTTTAAGGCGAGCGTTAGGGCTCAGATATCTCGTGGCAATAGCTTGTTTGGAGAAACAGTACAGGTACAATTAACGGATTAGAATCTATTGTTTTTTATAGCTATTGGTAATATTTATAATGAAAAACATTGCATATAGCAAAGATTCGTCGCAGTTATTGCGGCGAATTCCGAGAAACGAAGCAGATAGAATTATCAAGAAAATCCGAGCTTACGCGGATGATCCTGCAAGCTTGCAGAATAATGTGAAAGCTTTGCAAGGCTTGGGGTTGAAACGTCTGCGTGTGGGCGAGTGGCGGGTAATTTTCGATGAAGACGGAAACGTGCTTACAATCTTAAAAATTGGACCGCGAGGCAGCGTCTATGACTGAGGTAATTAAATGGGCGATTTGAAGGTGAGTTATATCATTCCTCCAGGCAGCGATCAGCGCTACGCTATGATTTTAGAAAATGATTTCATTGCTATTAACACAGCCTTGAAACAACTGGACGGTGCGAAACTTGATCATGATAACCAATCAATAATGGAGGCTTTAAAAATTCGGGACGCGATTGTGAAAGGTGAAGAGGAGACGTTTCCCGAAGATGTCGTTGTCGCGCTGGTGGAAGGTAACAATCCGGTTCGTGTCTTCCGCAAATGGCGCGGGATGACTGCTGTAACGCTCTCGCAGGCAGCAGGTATTTCGCAACCTTATCTGTCAGAAATTGAAAACGGCTCGAAAGATGGCTCTTTGTCAGTCATGAAACGTATCGCCACTATCCTGAATGTAACGCTTGACGATCTAGCGGGCTAACGCTCAAATCCCTTTCACGAAACTATCCAGCACGCGTTTTTGTCCGGCCTTGTCGAAATCGATTGTCAGCTTGTTGCCTTCAATGGATGAAACATTGCCATTGCCAAACTTTATGTGGAACACACGGTCGCCGACGTCGAAATTCGAAGGCGTTTCGCTCACGGACTTGGCGACAAGCTCACCATCAATAGTGCGGCCTTTGACCGAACCACGCCCCGCACCATGGCCAGAGTCGGTCTCGCCATAACCAATGCGCTCTACGCGTGCGCCCGACCGTGAACCCCAATTATTGCGGGTCGCATCGGAGCGGTTTTGTTGGGCCCTTTGCCAGCCGGGTGTGGAATATGTATTTTCGAATGGATCGGCACGGTCGAAACGGGACTGGCCGTAACTGCCGCGGCCGCCATATCCGCCATAGCTATCGCCGCTGGCGACGACTTCCACATGGTCTTCGGGCAGTTCTTCGAGAAAGCGGGAAGGAATGGTCGACTGCCACAGACCGTGAATACGGCGGTTGGAGACAAACCATATATGCAGGTTTTTCTTGGCGCGCGTCAGCCCGACATAGGCGAGACGGCGCTCTTCTTCCAACCCGGAACGCCCACCTTCATCCAGCGCGCGCTGATGCGGAAACAGGCCTTCTTCCCAGCCGGGAAGGATGACCGTTTCAAACTCCAGACCTTTTGCTGAATGCAGCGTCATGATGTTCACTGCATCAAGATTTTCGTTCTGCTCAGCATCCATGACGAGTGCTACGTGCTCAAGGAACGAACGTAGTGACTCATATTCCTCCATCGAGCGGATAAGTTCTTTGAGATTTTCAAGCCGTCCGGGAGCTTCGGCGGAACGATCAGCCTGCCACATGGCCGTATAGCCGGACTCGTCGAGAATTTTCTCGGCCAGTTCCGTGTGGGGGATTGAATCGATCTGCGATTGCCAGCGCCGGAAATTTTCCACCACTTCGCGCATAGCGGAACGCGGCTTGGGCTTCAGTTCTTCCGTTTCAACAAGGTCCGCGGCTGCATCAAGCATGCTGATGTCCTTGGCCCGCGAATAATCATGTACCTGTCTTATCGCAGCTTCGCCGAGACCGCGCTTCGGATTGTTAATGATGCGCTCAAGCGCCAGATCATCCGAACCTTGGGCGACGACGCGGAAATAGGCCAGCGCATCGCGAATTTCCATGCGCTCGTAGAAGCGCGGGCCGCCGACAACGCGGTAGTTCAGACCAAGCGTGACAAAACGATCTTCAAACTCACGCATCTGAAACGAGGCGCGTACGAGAATGGCAATATCGTTGAGGTTGTGGCCTTTGCGCTGAGCTTGCTCAATCTCTTCGCCGACGGCGCGGGCCTCTTCCTCGGAGTCCCAACCGGCGTGAACATTGACCTTGGTATCTTCCGGATTTGGCGCATCGGTAAAAAGCGTTTTGCCCAGTCGTCCCTCATTATGCGAAATGAGATAGGACGCCGTGCCGAGAATATGGGCTGTTGAGCGATAATTACGCTCCAGCCTGATAACCACTGCGCCGGGAAAATCTTTCTCAAACCGCAGGATGTTATCGACTTCCGCCCCGCGCCAGCCATAGATTGACTGGTCATCATCACCGACACAGCAAACATTCTTCGAGCCCTGCGCGATCAGGCGAAGCCACATATATTGCGCCGTATTGGTGTCCTGATACTCGTCTACGAGAATGTAGCGGAATTTCGCGTGATATTCCTTGAGGATGTCGGGATAGGCGCGAAAAATGCGGATCGGATGGCAAAGCAGATCGCCGAAGTCGCAGGCGTTTAATGTCTTCAGGCGGTTCTGGTAGGCGGTATAAAGCTCGCGCCCCTTACCATTGGCAAAGGAGCGTGCGTCGCCTTCAGGAATTTCCGAAGGTCCAAGACCCTTGTTCTTCCAACCATCGATCATCAGGGCAAACTGCTTGGCCGGCCAGCGTTTATCGTCCAGACCTTCGGCCTGTATGATCTGCTTTATGAGACGGATGACATCATCCGTATCCAGAATGGTGAAGTCGGAACGAAGGCCTACCAGTTCCGCGTGACGACGCAGAAGTTTAACGCCGATAGAGTGGAACGTACCCAGCCAGGGCATGCCCTCAACAGCGCCGCCGACGAGAACGCCAATGCGTTCCTTCATCTCTCGCGCCGCCTTGTTGGTAAAGGTAACGGCGAGGATCTGGCTTGGCCAGGCTTTGCCCAGAGACAGGATATGCGCGATACGCGAGGTCAGAACGCGGGTTTTGCCGGTGCCTGCCCCTGCCAGGACGAGTACCGGTCCTTCGGTTGTTTCAACCGCCAGTCGCTGTTCCGGGTTTAGGCCGTTGAGATAGGATGGCGCGCTACGGGCCTGCATGGCGCGCGCAGCTATTCCCGAAGGCTGGCGTGGCACATCAGGTTCGTCGAAAAATGGAATATCGTCAGGCAATCCAGACATTTGAACCCAATGTAGTGATTCGGTACCGAAAAACCAGAAAAATGCGATACAAAAAGAGAACAATTACAATTGGTGCGCGATTTTCAGTTGAAGCGTGCGGTTGAAATATCAAGTCTTCATATTGCGTCGCCCGATATATGAGCTTACCCATTTTAATTAGTGACTCGTTGACTTCAAGGTTTTGACAGCCGCTGGCGCATTCGCTGCCTCATGTCAGGACCATCAGTTTTGATTGGGCTTGGAAAGGGACTCTCCCCATGGCAATCACTCTCACGGCACTTGTTTTCCTTCTCATTGGCGCAGCGCTTGGTGTTGGCGGTGTCTGGCTCGCGGTTCTCGGTGGCAGCTGGTATTACATTATCGCCGCACTCGCGTTCCTTGTGGTTGCCTTGCTCCTGTTCCGCAGGCGGTCATCCGCGCTGCTGCTTTACGCGTTGCTGGTCATAGGCACGCTCGGTTGGGCCATATGGGAAATCGGTTTCGATTGGTGGCAGCTCGCGCCTCGTGGCGGTGTCATCATGGTTCTCGGCCTTTGGCTGCTTACACCATGGATAAGAAGAGGTTTGACCTCAACATCTGGCGGCCCGACTGCTGCACTGTCCGTTGCTGTGGTGGCCGCGCTGGTTGTTGCCGGTTATTCGATGAGCCAGGACCCAATTCAGATTACGGGAGAGTTGAGCAAGGAAATCGTCTCGGATGCGGTCGATCTTGGCGGCAACATGCCTGTTGGCGACTGGCATCAATATGGGCGCACGCCCTACGGCCAGCGTTATTCGCCGCTGAAGGAGATAACCACGGACAATGTCGACAAGCTGCAAGTTGCCTGGACCTACCAGACAGGTGACGTGAAGCTGCCGGAAGATGTCGGCGAAACGACGTATCAGGTTACGCCTCTGAAGGTTCGCGATACGCTGTTCATTTGTACACCGCATAATTGGGCGATCGCGCTCGATGCCGCCACTGGCAAGGAAAAGTGGAAATTCGATTCGAATTCCGGAATGAATCCGGATCGTCAGCATCAAACCTGCCGTGGCGTTTCCTATTATGCCGATCCTGCTGCAACACCGGGACAGCCGTGCGCCGAGAGGGTCTATCTGCCGACTTCCGATGCCCGTCTTATTGCGCTGGATGCTGCAAACGGTCAGGTCTGTCCGTCCTTTGCCGATAAGGGCACGCTGCATCTTGAAAAAGGCATGCCATACAATCCTGCAGGTTATTATTACTCCACGTCACCGCCCGTTGTTGCGGCTGGCAAGATTATTGTTGGTGGTGCGGTCAACGATAACTACTCGACGCAGGAACAATCCGGCGTTATCCGTGCCTTTGACATCAATACCGGCGCTCTTGTCTGGAACTGGGATTCAGGCAATCCGGATGTAACGACGCCGTTGCCTGAGGGCCAGACATACACGCACAATTCACCCAATAGCTGGTCTGTTTCCAGCGCCGATGAAAAACTCGGCTTGCTCTATGTGCCACTGGGCAATCAGACGCCCGACCAGCTTGGAGCAGGGCGCTCGGCCAATGTCGAGAAGTTCTCGTCATCGATTGTCGCTCTTGATTTGAATACCGGCCAGATGCGCTGGGTGCGCCAGACTGTCCATCATGACCTTTGGGACATGGATGTGCCTTCGCAACCGACGCTGGTTGATATCAATACCGCCAATGGAACTGTCCCCGGACTGGTGGGGCCAACCAAGCAGGGCGACATTTACGTGCTGGACCGCCGTACCGGCGAACCCATCATTCCAGTTAAGGAAATACCAGCGCCGTCAGGCGCAATCGAAGGTGATTTTACCTCGCCCACGCAGCCCATTTCCGATCTGACATTCTCGCCGCCACCTCTTACCGGCAAGGATATGTGGGGCGTGTCGATGTTCGACCAGCTCGTGTGCCGGATCGAATTCCTCAAGCTGCGTTATGAAGGGCGTTACACTCCGCCTTCGCTGCAAGGATCATTGATCTATCCGGGCAATTTCGGTGTCTTCAATTGGGGTGGCGTGGCTGTCGATCCGGAGCGACAGATAATGTTCGGCATGCCGACCTATCTTGCATTCACATCGCGTCTCGTGCCGCGCGCCGACGTTCCTGCGCCCGGTGCGGGAACGAAGGGTAGCGAGCAGGGACTCAACCGCAATGAGGGCGCACCCTACGCGGTGGTAATGGGACCATTCGTTTCTCCGCTGGGCCTGCCTTGCCAGACGCCGCCATGGGGCTATGTCGCTGGTGCGGACCTTCGCACGGGTAAGATCGCCTGGAAGCATCGTAACGGTACCGTGCGGGATTCTTCGCCACTGCCACTACCATTCAAGGTGGGTGTGCCGGGTATTGGCGGTCCGATTATTACAGCGGGTGGTGTAGCCTTCCTCGGCGCGGCGGTTGACGATTATTTCCGCGCTTATGACGTAACCAACGGCAAGCAGCTTTGGGAAGCTCGTCTTCCTGCTGGTGGCCAGTCGACCCCGATGACCTTCTCGCTGGACGATGGCAAACAATACGTCGTCATTGTTGCGGGCGGACATGGTTCGGTAGGCACCAAGCCGGGGGATTACGTTATCGCCTATACATTGCCGAAGTAAGTTTGATGGGCCGAAGTAAGATTGACGGGCCAAAACAGATTGACGGCAGACAGCAGCGGTAATATTTCTTCGGGGGGCTGATACAGCCAGCCGCTCGCGGCCTTCGGGCTATGGTGAATGTATCGGGGCAAAACTTCGCTTCATCCTTTGAGTGGTGAACGGGTCGGCAATGCGGGCACTGACTTTCCTGGTTCACCGTCAACGAAGGATCGATCATGCGTACATTCAATGACGCCAAGGCTATTGCCAAATCTCTGCGTCAGGCACTGCAGCAGAAGAATATCGAAATCTCCCATAGTGAGGGACTTGAACTTGTCGCTGCCGGTTTCGGTTTCGACAACTGGAATGTGCTTGCTGCCAAAATTGCCGATGAGCCCGTAGCGAAGCAGGACATTTCCATCGGAGCGGCCAATCCCATCCTGCGTATCTTTGATGTGGCCAAAGCCCGGGAGTTCTATCTCGATTTTCTCGGCTTCACGCTCGATTGGGAGCATCGGTTTGGAGATAATTTCCCGCTTTATTGTCAGATTTCACGTTCAGGTCTGACGCTGCATCTGAGCGAGCATTCAGGCGATGCCAGTCCCGGCGCGAGGGTTTTTGTCCGCATGACAGGCATTGAAGCTTTCCATAAAGAGCTGCATTCCAAAAACTACCGCTTCATGAAGCCGGGGCTTGAAGAAGCCCCGTGGGGACGGGAGGTCACGGTTACAGACCCGTTCAGCAACAGGATTACTTTTTGCGAATCCTGATGACAATCGCGTGTGGTTTTGCAGTATTGTTGATGCGTGGTTCGCCCTTCTGCGAGCTCAGGTGAACCAGCATAAACGCTTGCACTATTGTTGACGCGTGGTTCGACGGGGCTCACCATGAGGAAGGTCGATGATTGCAGGGAGCGAGCCAGTATTTGCAGGTTCTCATTGTGGTAGCCGATCAGGCTGCGCCGCGCTTGCTCTGTTCCCACGTTAAATGCAATCACCAATCTTCCTCATGGTGAGCCCCGTCGAACCACGTAAAACGATAGTGCAGGTCTCTTGCAAACTCAGCGCTGCGGTAGTTTCAAAGGACTATTGGTCTTGATCGTGCGAATGGCAAAGTTTGACCGGATGTCGGATATGCCGGGCAGGACCAGCAGTTTTTCTGTGAGAAAACGCTCATAGGCCGAAAGGTCTTCCACCACCACCTCAGCAAGAAAGTCTGCCGTTCCTGAAATCAGGAAAGCTCCGGTAACTTCCGGCATGGCGATCAATGCCGCCTGCTGGAGTTCTGAATTTTCCCTGCTGTGCTGCCCCACCTTTATTTCCACGAAAACAGTCAGCCCGAGCCCGACTTCCTTCCGGTCGATGTCCGCGCGGTATCCACGGATGACACCCGACTTTTCGAGGTTTCTGATGCGCCGCAGACAGGGCGAGGGTGACAGGTTCACCTTCTCCGCGATCTCGACATTAGTCGCGCGTGCATCAGCCTGAAGCGCTTCAAGGATACCAATATCAAATTTATCAAGATTTGGCATAATCTGCCTTCTTACGTTTAATATCTTATTGAAAGTTGCTGAAACTATAGTTGGAGTGGCATCAACTTGCAAGGACATGCCAGTGCCATTCGCCATATATTGCTTCCACGGAAACACATTCAGTTAAATCTGAAAGGATACTTCGATGGTTGCGATCTCACCGGAAATAAACAAGTCAAGCTCTCTGGCACCCGGCTATACCGGCGCGCTGGTGACCGTTTTTATCTGGGCTACGTGGATCATAGCGACACGCCACTCCAGCGGCACGCATCTTGGCACAATCGATCTTGGGCTTATTCGCTATGGCATTCCGGCACTGGTGCTCGCTCCTGTCTGGTTGAAGACCGGGCTGCTGCCACGCAATGTACCCCTCTTATTGCTTGCGATCATGGTCTGCGGCGCTCGCGTTTTGTTTTTCCAGATCACGACCTTTGCCATTCACTCGACACCAGCCGCTGCCGTTGGCGTCTTGCTTGGTGGTTCGATGCCTCTTGCGGCTGCCCTGATCGGTGTCGTCTTGTTCGGCGAGCGTCCCGACCTGACCCGTTGGCTCGGCCTTGCTGCCATCGTTGCGGGTTTGGCGATTCTGTTGACACTTGCCCTGAGCAGCCATCAGGTTTCATGGATCAGCTTTGTGTTTCTGCCGCTCGGCGCATTGCTTTGGGCTGGTTATACCCATGCATTCAAGCGTTCGGGACTAACCGCATTGCAGGGTGGTGCTTTGATTGCAGTCTGGTCTTTCATAATTCATCTTATGCTCGCTGCCTTCTATGGCACCACGATTATGGAAGTTCCGCTGCCTGAACTTGGCCTGCAATTCCTTTCTCAGGGTGTGCTCTCCGGCCTCGCTGCAATGCTGGCCTATGGTGTAGTAGTCCGCTCGCTCGGCGGCAGTCAGGCAGCCGCGTTTAGTGCACTTACTCCGGTCCTTGCAGCTATTGGCGGCTCTATCTTCCTTGACGAGCCGATCGGTGTCTGGGAAATTGCAGCAGCAATTATCACGGGACTGGGCGTTGCTCTCTCAACCGGCATCCTGTCGCATCGCGCCAGAAGCTGATAGAGGCGCGCGCTTGCCCCCCTCGAAAGGCTGGTAAAATGAGCGAACCGACAAAGCATCCGAATATTACCCAGCAAATGGTCGATGCGTTTGATGAGTACACTCATCTTACGCTCGACCGTCGCGGTTTCATGGACAAGCTCACCAAGCTTGCAGGCTCAGCCACCGCTGCTGCTGTCATTGCGCCCATGCTGGCGGCAAACTCCGCTCAGGCGGCCATAATCACTCCAGATGATAAAAGGCTCTTGACCAAAGATCTCGTCTTTTCCGGGCCTTCCGGCGATATTAAAGGCTATCTGGCAAGTCCTGCAGAATCTTCGGGCCAGCTCCCGGCCGTTATAGTCATCCATGAGAATCGCGGCCTCAATGACCATATTCGCGATGTTGCCCGCCGCATGGCTCTAGAGGGTTTTGTGGCGCTGGCACCTGATCTGCTTTCTTCTGCAGGTGGTACACCCACGGATGAAGAAAAGGCCCGGGGTATGATAAGCGCTCTCGATTCAAAGACCGCGATTGCAGAAGCTATCGCTTCAATAGACTACGTTGCCAAAGTGAAGTCATCCAATGGCAAGGTTGGAGCTGTTGGATTTTGCTGGGGTGGGGGCATGGTCAATGATCTGGCTGTCAATGCGCCGCAACTTGGCGCAGGTGTCGCGTATTATGGTCGTCAGGCTAAATCGGAGGATGTCGCCAAGATCAAGGCACCATTGCTTTTGCAGTATGCAGGGCTCGATACAAGGATTAATGCCGGAATTGACGATTACAGGAAGGCGCTGGAAGCTGACGGAAAAGCGTTCGAGATTCATATCTATGAAGGCGCCAACCACGCTTTCAACAATGATACCTCGGCAGCTCGCTACGATAAGAAGGCCGCTGATCTTGCATGGAGCCGCACAGTCGAGTTTTTCAAGAAGAATTTGAGCTAAGCCTGAGTGCAAAGAATAAACGAAACCAATCGCTTGCAGGATCGTTTTGTGCTTATTACTTTTGCATGAAATGAACGGGAATTGGTTTATGCGGTTTGTTATCCGGGTCTTTGGCCTTCTATTTTTATTGGTGATCTTCAGCCACTCTGTACTTGCTCAGGAAGTCGTGTTTCCGAACGGGTCTGGTATTGGTCTGATACCGCCTGCAGGGCTTGTTCCGTCATCCAGCTTTAGCGGTTTTGAAGATTCTGCCAAGGGAACGTCGATTGTTGTAACCGAGATGCCTGTTGATGCTTACGCTACACTTGCCGCCAGCTTCAACAAGGAAGATCTGTTGGCAACAGGTATCGAAACAATTTCGGGACCGGATGAATGGCCGGTCGAGGGTGCTGTGGTATCCAAACTCATACGCGGAAGCCAAATTGCTGCCGGGGTTAAATACCGGAAGTGGATTGTGCTTGTCGGAGCCGAAACCACGACTGCAATGGTAACAGTGCAAATTCCTGAAGGGGTGACGGGCGGCCTTTCTGATGCCGACGTCGAAAAAGCTTTGCGAACCTTGGCCATTCGTGCTCCTGCAAGCCTGCCGGACCAGATAGCATCCTTGCCCTTTAAGGTTGCCGACAGTGCAAACTTCCGCCCGGTGCGCGTCATAGCTGGAGCAACTCTCCTTTTGACCGAAGGGCCGAATGATGTTGCCGCCAACTCCACGCAGCCGATGATTGTCATCGCATCGAACCTCAATACGGCCCCGGAAGCTGCTACACGCCTTGAGTTTGCGAAAAAGGCTTTTGCATCGCTGACTGGAATTAAGGACGTTCATTCAGACAACGAAACCAGCAGCCATTCGGACAATGCGGAGTGGATTGAAATCGATGGAACCGCAACGGATGCGGCAAGCGGCGATGCACTTTATGTTGCTCAAATCGCACGCTTTGAGGAGACGCGATATGTGCGGGCTATCCTTATCGTTAAGGCTACGGAGAAAGACAAATATGCGGATCGCTTCCGAAAGCTAGCCAAGTCCATGACGATCAACTAAAATTGGGTATGGATAAAAGTTACCGACTCACCAAGGAAGAAATACGACCGTTGATACGCAATTATGGTGGTTGCATTGCCACCGACACGATCACGATTGACGGGTATCCCGTGCGTTTCATGTATCGCGAAGACCCCGACAACGACCTTGATAGTGGTTGGCGCTTTCTTTCCGGCTTTGAGAGTGATGACTACATGGAAGATCCGGAAAACAGCGGTATCTTCGACGTAAATACGATCGCCAACTATGATCCCAGCATCATTCCCCTTCTGGATTCGCCTGTCGGCAGTGTTTTTGAGAAGACAGGAGAGCAGGAACGCTTTGTTGCGGTAACCGACTGGTCGCCCGGTGAAGATGATGATGACGAGGACGATGAGGACTAACGCAGTTTTATCGGAAGTCCTGCGGCCTTTCGTGTAACGCAGAGTTACAACTGGACAAGAGCCGTGTATTCCCTGAAAATGCCATTCTGAAGAGAATCCAACAAAAGGCTGGAAACTGGAATGGCATTGGCAGACGCAGGTGCATTGCTGCGCAACGAAAACGGCATAGCGACCGTTGTATCCATCCTCAAGAAGCGCTTCGGCGAGAATGCTCAAAGTGGGAAATCCATCCGTGAGCAGCATGCTCACACAACCAGTTATGTTCCCAATCAGGCGCCTGATCTGGTCGTTTACGCGGAAACCGTTGAAGACGTGCAGGAGATTGTTCGCCTCTGTGGTGAATGGCAGGTTCCCGTCATCGCCTTTGGAACCGGAACTTCGCTGGAAGGTCACGTCAATGCGCCTGCGGGTGGCATATCGATTGACCTTTCGCGGATGAACCGCATTCTCAAGGTCTATAACGAAGATCTGAATGTCGTTGTCGAACCTGGCGTCACGCGTAAGGAGCTTAACGAGTATCTGCGCGATACCGGTCTGTTTTTCCCGATAGACCCGGGTGCCAATGCCAGCCTCGGTGGTATGGCCGCAACGCGCGCCTCGGGCACAAATGCCGTTCGCTATGGAACGATGCGGGAAAATGTTCTGGCGCTCAAAGCCGTCATGCCCGATGGCAGGCTGATTACTACCTCAAAGCGGGTAAAGAAGACGTCAGCCGGGTACGATCTGACGCGATTGCTGATCGGATCGGAAGGAACGCTCGGGATTATCGTTGAGCTGACTTTGAAATTGTATGGTATTCCGCAGGCAATCTCCGGCGGCATCTGCGCTTTTCCTGATTTGGAAAGCGCCTGCAATACAGTTATCGAAACGATTCAGATGGGTATTCCCGTTGCACGTATCGAGTTGGTGAACGAGCTGGAAATGAAGGCAATGATCACCTATTCCAAGCTCGATTATGATCCGGCGCCCTATCTGTTTCTTGAGTTTCACGGCAGCGAAACAAGTGTGGCAGAGCAGGCGGAGCTTTTCGGCGAAATTGCTGCCGCCAATGGCGGTGGTGAGTTCAAATGGACTGCCAATGTTGAAGAGCGCGAAAAGCTTTGGTCGGCACGGCATAATTCCTACTTTGCCTGCATGACACTTGCGCCCGGAAAGCAATCGCTTTCGACTGATGTATGCGTACCGATTTCGCGTCTGGCGGAATGTATTGTCGAAACCGAGAAAGATATCGAGCAAAGTGGTCTGATTGCACCCATTGTTGGCCATGCGGGCGACGGCAACTTCCATGTGCTGGTACTCTTTGACGAGAAGAACCCGGCCGAAATCGAGAATGTCGAGGCATTCGTCGAGCGGCTGAATCTCAGGGCTATCGCCATGGACGGAACATGCACCGGCGAGCACGGTATCGGGCAGGGGAAGATCAAGTTTCTTCGTGCGGAACTTGGCGGTGCCGTGGATGTGATGGAAACAATCAAACGGGCGATCGATCCGGGGAATATCATGAATCCCGGCAAGATCTTACGCCTTTAGGCTCGTATTTTGATTCCAGTTCCTAAAGCATGGTGTAAGCATTGCAAATCGCGCATAAAGCCAGTCATGTCTCGGCACTGCCATAAAGACGTTTCAATGGTGATCCGCGCGAACTTATCGGAGTAAGACACTGGCACGCCTGTTTGTTTTCATCGGCGGATTATTGGTACTGCTGCTGACGGCAGCATTGGTCGTGCCATATTTCGTCGACTGGGCCGGTTATCGCTCTTCATTCGAGCGTGAGGCTTCCGCCTTGCTCGGCCGCCCGGTAACTGTTGCAGGAAGTGCCAGTGCGAAACTTCTACCGTTTCCTTCAGTAACCTTTTCCGATGTGCGGGTTGGTGATCCCGGTGCAGAGCCGGTGATGACCATTGAGAAGTTTTCGATGGACGCAGAGCTGGCACCATTTCTCCGCGGTGAGATTCTCATATTTGACATGCGGCTGGAGAAGCCCACTGCGACGGTTCGGATCAATGAAGGCGGTGTCGTCGATTGGGCAATCCGCCCGCGTACCCCTTTCCAGAGAACGCAGGTCAAGCTGGAAAATCTTAGGATAAATAATGGCTCCGTGGTTATCCGCGATGCTTCCACAGGCACTACCCGCTCTATCTCCGATTTAAACGCCACTATGTCTGCCGAGGATCTTTCCGGACCATGGAAGTTCGACGGGAGCCTGTTCTTCAATGGCGAGAAAATGTCCGTTTCGTCGTCAACCGGCGCGTTGAAGCCAGATGGATCATTGCAGATGCACGCGCGCGTCATACCGGACAGTATTCCGGCGGCAATGGAAACTGACGGGCAAATAACGCTGGATCAGGGTGCCCTGAAATATGCTGGCAGGATCGACGTTCGCTCACGCGACGAACTTGTTGTTAAACCTGGAGAAAAAGCCAATCCGGCGGAGAAGCCGCTACTTTCCAGCGTTCGCTTGTCCGGGCAGTTTGAGGCGGATCATGCAAGGATAACCGTACCTGAGTTCCGTATGGAGCAGGGGCCGGTAGCTGACCCCTACGTGGTTAACGGAAATGCTCATTTTGACTATGGCGATAATCCGCGATTTGAAGTGACTGCCGATGGCCAGCAAGTCACCTTCGGCAGTCCGGAGCAGGAGCAGGAAAATGCCAAGGCAAGCTCTGAAACGACGGCGCAACGTCTTGGCGTATTCCGGCGGTTGATGGATCAGCTTCCTGTGCCCACAGTGCCGGGAAGAATAGATTTGAAACTGCCGGCCATTGTTGCTGGCGATACGACGATCCGCGCGGTGACAATCGATGCGGCCCCGGTAAACGGTAGCTGGGCGATAAATCAGCTTAAGGCGGAACTGCCGGGGCGTACCCAGTTTGAAGCAAAGGGCGTTTTACAGGTCGGCAATAATTTCGGCTTTGACGGCAAGCTGCTGTTGGCATCGCGTCAGCCTTCAGGTCTCGCTGCCTGGCTCACTGACTCCGTTGACGACGCTATCCGCCGTATTCGCGGGGCGGGCTTTTCGGGTGATGTGAGCCTGCACGATGAGTTGCAAAAGGTTGATAATCTTGAATTGGCATTGGGCGGAGCGTCACTCAAAGGATCGCTGGTTCGTAGCGCCAGAGGGGATTCATTGCCTTTGACCCAGCTGAAGCTTGAAGGCGGTGCGCTGGACGCAGATGCGTTGCAGGCGTTTTCTGCGCTGTTCAGCAGCAATGCATCCGATACCGGTTCTGCAATGTTGAGCGGTCAGGATCTCGACGTGGACCTGAAAGCCGGGCCGGTTACGCACGATGGGTTCGTTGCTGAAACCGTGGATACTGCATTCCGCCTGCGTGACGGAATCTTTGATATTGATCGCCTGACCATCGGCAATGTTGCGGGAACGACAATAACCGCCACGGGCAAACTGGAGCCTTTCAAGGCCGAGCCGTCTGGTTCTGTCGATGCAACTTTATTGTCTGACGATATGGCACCATTTGTCGATGTTCTGGCACAACGTTTTCCGGATTTTCCGTTTCTTACCGCCATGAAAGAGCGAGCTTCGCGTTTTCCGGGACTGTTCGAAGAAACGCAGCTGAGCCTTCTTGCCAATACCTTGCAGGGTAAATCCGGAGCCAATGAGTTCTCACTGAGTGCAGCCGGAAAATCAGGTGGCATGAACATCACCTTATCTGGCACAAACGAGATGAATGAGGAGCAACTTCGCACGCTCGAACTGACCATGAATGCCCAGACCGATCATGCGGAGAGTTTAATGGCATTTATCGGCCTGCCTGCCTTGCCTCTCGGGCTTGCAGGTGAGCTTGAAGCAGACATTGCCCTCAAAGGAAATCAAAACGCCGGGTTCCAGACGCAGCTTGCTTTAAAAGCTCCCGATGGACGCGCACTGCTCGACGGCAGTTTCCGTTATGCTGAAGGCGGTCTGAGTGGAGAAGGGCGTGCATCGTTGAAAAGCACGGATATTGATGCCTATCTCGCCACGGCCGGCTATTCGGTTCCCGGCTTTGGCAATGGTACGCCGGTTGACGCTGCCAGCAGCTTTTCGCTGAGCAAAGGAAAGCTCATGCTTCCCGATCTGAGCGGACAGGTAAGCGATACAAAAATCGGCGGGCGGCTTGGCTTTGTGCTGGAAAACGGCGTGCCGAATGCGCAAGGCGATCTGACGCTTGCGCGAGTGAACCTTGATGCGGTAACGCAATTCATTTTGGGTACGGGTACAACGGATGGTGACGGCAAGTCACAGTGGCCACAACAAACCTTCCTTACCAGTCCGCTTTTCCCGATGAGTTTCGATGTGAAGCTGCGTGCGGATGATGCGGATGCAGGTGCCATCGGTGAAATAAGCAATTTTCAGACGACGGCTTCGTTGAAGAATGGCGCGCTACGCCTTGATGATACAAAGGGCGATCTGTTTGGTGGAAAGCTTGAAGGCATGTTCGAGCTTCGCAATACAAGCGGAACCGGCTTGGCGACAGGCCAGTTCACGCTGGATCAGGCGGCAATCGATGGGCTTTACCAGCCGGAATCGGGCATTCCGCCGGTAAATGGAAAAGCCAGAATATCAGCATCAGTAAACGCAACGGGGGCTTCAATGAGTGAACTCGTCAAATCAATTGCGGGTTCCGGTGTTGTCTCGGTCAGCGACCTTGCAATCAACTCCCTCAATCCCGGTGCACTTGTGCCCATTTTAGCAAATGTGGATGCTGCGGAAGGACCTGTTACAACTGCCGCCATTGATGGGACCATCAATAAATATCTGTATGCTGGTGTATTGAACGCAACTGCATCTGAGATTCCCTATACGATTGCCGGTGGGGTCGCCCGCACTTCGACATTCCAGTTGAGCAATGAGGATGCCCGCCTGTCTGCGGATTTGCGGATCAATTTCCCGGAATTGTCCTTGTCCTCCCAGGGAAAGTTCACGTTCGAGCCGGGCAAGGCTGTTGTTGTCGGCGCAGATCCCGTGGTCGAGTTTACGCTGGATGGCCCGTGGGCAAGTCCTGCTGCAACATTTAACCGCCAGCCGCTCGAACAGTTTTTGACACAGCGCGCATTGGAGCGGGAGCAACAGCGCGTAGAGACATTGCAGGCATCGCTGGTGGAAAAACAACGCCTTCGCCGTGAAGCGCAGCTTTATCAGGCTTTGGCGGACGACCGTGTTAGAGTGGCCCGCTTGAAGATAGAGCAGGAAACACGCGAGGCGGAAGAAAGAAAAGCGGCGGAAGAAGCTGCGCGTAAAGCCCTTGAAGCGCTGCCTGCGCAATCCAATCCGCCAGCGCAACCTCAAGGTGCCATCAACAGGCAGTCGGTCGACGAGTTCCTGAAAACCATCGAGCCGACTGTTCCGCAGTAATCTGATTAAGTTGCAATAGATAAGCCACTAGCCCCTGTAGGCCGCTTCCAACTTGGCAACATCAAGTTTGCGCATTTGCATGACTGCATCCATGACACGCTCGACCCTACCCTGATCTTTGTCCTGCAGCATTTCCGGGATGATGGAGGGCACGATCTGCCATGACAGTCCAAACTTGTCCTTTACCCATCCGCACGGACCTTGCTCGCCGCCGTCAGCGATCAGTTTTTCGGTGAAGTCGTCGATTTCTTCTTGGGAACCGCAATCAATGGTAAGGGAGATTGCTTCATTGAAATTGAATTCCGGCCCCCCGTTCAGAGCAATATATTCCTGACCTCCGATCTGGAATCGTGCCGTAAGAACAGATAGTTCAGGGGCGTTTGCTCCTCTCTTCCAGTAGGTCTTTTCAAGAATCTTTCCGTCCTTGAAAATGGAGAAATAAAATTCCATCGCTTCTTCGGCATTACCGCTGAACCACAAGCATGGAGTAATTTTCTGTTTGGCAGGCATTTCATTCCCTTTCATTGCGATTTGAACCAACTGAAAGACGAATGGGATCTGGCCATCCCTACACCATGCCGAGAATTATTTTGCTTCCTGATGTCCGGCATTGCGCACCCACTCCAACGCATGGAGTCTTAATGCGGATGACAAACTGGAATCGCGATTTCGCTCCTTGTCGATTTCGGCAACAAGTGCTGCCAATGTCATCCGGCGGCTTTCTGCGATGGAGGTGATGATCTGGTAGAAGGGGTCTTCAAGCGAAAAGCTGGTGCGGTGACCATGGATCGTCACCGAGCGTTTGTGAACAAGGCTCACTTGTCGCCCAACTTGTCGGACGTGGGCTTTTCCAGCCGCCTGTCATCCAAAAACCGCTCTGCCTTGCGTGACACAGCGGTTTCAAATTTTTTCTCTGCTTTGGTTCGCCCGAACAAGGTGCGGTTTTGGGCCGCAACCTTTTCATCGGCTTCCTTGGCCTTGCGTTTCCTGACTTGCCGGAGGTTGACGATCTCGGCCACAGCGCCTGCTATTTCTTTTTGCGGAAGGAGTCGAGCGAGACAACAGAGGCAGAGCCTTTTTCGCCGCTGGAATCCGCGTCAGCAGCTGCATCGGATTTTCCGCTGGAAGCTTTTGCCGGTTTCTTTGCAGGTTTTGCCGGTGGCTTCGGCTTGGCACTCGTGCTTGCCAGCTTGGGACCATCGGCAACTTCTGCCGGACCAATGCTGGTTATGCCCTGATCGTTGTCGCCAACGGTTTCTTCAACCTCGACATCGAATTCGAGTTCAAAATTCACTGACGGATCGTAAAAACCGCGAATCGCCGAGAAGGGAACGACTAACCGCTCCGGCACGTCGCCGAAGGATAGTCCGACTTCCAACTGGGTGTCGGTTACCTGCATGTCCCAGAATTGATGCTGAAGAACGATCGTCATCTGTTCAGGGTATTTTTCATGCAGCCGTGTGGAAATACGTACGCCGGGAGCGCCAGTCAAAAAGGTGACGAAAAAATGATGGTTGCCCGGCAGTCCTGCCTTGGCAACTTCACCCAGCACTTTACGGATCACACCGCGAAGCGCTTCCTGGGCCAGTATATCGTAACGGATCATATCTTGTGGCATGCACTCTTATCCCATGGATTCACCCCTGCCTGTCAAGCGGAGATGGAAATCGTATCCGGCCATTATGGCGCATCGCTAGCGCAATTACGACCGATTGTCAGCTACGGGATCAAATTTATCCGAGACGGGCAAAATCGATAGCCGCAAAATGCAATCTCGGTGCAGTTTGCGGCAAATTTTATATCGGGATTTACAAGTAGGAAATTTAGCTCACAGCCACCAGAACAGGGGCGGGCTGGGCAGCATTCTGCTGTTGGTGCGGAGCATAGGCCCGAAGAAATGTCTCGACGGCATTGCTTGCAGCGGTTTGCAACTCTTCTTCCGTCGGTTTGCCGCCAAAGAGATAAATCATCTGGAGGTCAGCATTCACCAAGGCCAGAAACTGCCGGGCGGCTAGATCGCAATCATCGATTCGCAAGGCGCCCTTGTGCGAAAGTTTTGCAAACAGCGCACCAAGCGTCGTGCTGATCTTGCACGGACCCTGCTGGCGCCAGCCTTCGAACAGATGCGGATATCTTTCACCTTCCGACTGCACGAGCCTGCGCAGGAATTTCCCGTCTTGGTTGCAAATGCAATTTGTGGTCAGCCGTATGGCAAAGTCAGTCAAATCCCTTTGCAGATGATCCGGCTTATCGGGGAAGGTCGAGAGTGTCGAGAAAAGCATAGCATTCGCCCGCTCCATGACATCTTCGATTACTGCCACAAACAGAGTTTCTTTTTCACGATAGTGATTATATATTGTCTGTCGCGAGACGCATGCCTCAATCGCAATCTCATCAATACTGGCTCCGGAAAAGCCTTCCCGGCAAAAGACATTTGCTGCGGCGTCCAGAATAGAAATACGTTTTGAACATTGACCGCGTTGCGTAGGGCCGGTGTCTTTGCGTGTTGATGATCGGCTTACAGCCATCGTGCGATTTTTCATGAAGCCAAGATAATGCGTCTTGACGAGTTAGACAATAGTGTCTAATTTTACATAACTGTCCAAATTTATTGACAATCTATTTTTACATGAAAGTCACGCTCCTCCCAAGCAGTCGTCTTCATGTTTCCGAGCAGTTTCACGGTAGGCCGAATTCCGGCTTTCCGTGGGAATTGTGAAAAAGATCAAGGGTAGGGTGGCCATTTGTTCGAAATTGAACGGGGTTGCTCTATCAAGGCCGTTCAATTTGCAAATGCAACGCGCTTATGTGCCGCGATTGCGTGAAAGAGCATCATCATGAAGTCGTCCTTCCTTCGTTATGCAATCATTTTAGGGCTGTTGTCGGCCATCGGTCCTTTTGCGATCGACATGTATCTTCCTGCTCTGCCTTTCATCGGTGCTGATCTGGCAGCCGGTGAAAACGCGGTGCAGATGAGCCTTCTCGCCTTCTTCCTGTCTTTTGCGCTGTTTCAGATCGTTTACGGTCCGCTGTCGGATATGTGGGGGCGCAAGCTGCCGCTTTATCTCGGTATCGGCTTGTTTACGGTAGCAAGTATCGGTTGTGCGGTAGCAACGAATGTTGAAACACTGATAGCCTTCCGCTTTTTGCAGGGCATTGGCGGTGCGGCCGGCATGGTTATTCCGCGCGCTGTCGTGCGTGATATGCATACAGGTGTTCAGGCAGCGCGCCTTATGTCGCTGCTGATGCTGGTATTCAGCATTTCGCCGATCCTTGCGCCTTTGACAGGTAGCGCCGTTATCCACTTCTTCGGATGGCGCGGTGTGTTCTGGGCTGTGATGATCGCTGCCCTCATAGGTCTGGTTCTGCTGTCAACGCAGTTGGAAGAAACCCGTCCGAAGGAAGCGCGCGCGGAAAGTGGATTGCGCAGCGCACTCAAGGCCTATGGCACATTGCTGCGTGACCGCAATTTCCTGACGCTGACTTTCATCGGCGGATTCGGTTTGGCGAGCTTCCTTGTCTATCTTGCCAATTCGCCATTCGTGCTTATCGATCACTATGGTTTGACGCCGACGCAGTACAGCATCGCCTTCTCAATCAATGCCGTTTCATTCTTCACCGTGTCACAGCTGACCGGTTGGCTTGGCAGCCGCTTTGGGCTGCTGCACGTCATGCGCATGGCGGTAACGGGATTTGGTTTGTCACTTGCCGCAATGGTCGTGCTTATGAGTGCGGGCTTCGATCAGTTCCCGGTTTTGGCGGTGTTTCTCTTTATCGGCTATGGCTTTCTTGGCCTTGTCCTGCCGACAACAGGCGTCTTGGCTCTAGAAGAGCACGGCGAGATTGCAGGTTCTGCCTCTGCACTGATGGGCACATTGCAGTTCGTCATTTCGATCATCGCCATGGGTCTTGCATCGCTGTTCTTCACTGGTGGTCCCGTACCGATGGCGGCGGGTATTGGCGCCTGTGCGGTGGTGGCACTTGCAATCACGCAACTTACGATCGGTCGCCGCCGTCCCGTTGAAGTCGGTGCTGCTGCCGAATAAAATCTGATCCTCCATCAGATGTGCAAGGAAGAGGCCCGGATTTAATTCCGGGCCTTCTTTATTCCAGATGTTCCAGAATGAAGTCGCCGCGCTTTTCCGGCGTCAATCTAGGAACTTCGATAAGATCATAACCATAATCATCATACGCCTTTACCATCGCATGGTAAGTTTGTGCTGCTTCATCCAACGTCTGTTTTCGCTCAGTATCCTGCTCAAAGATTTCTTCCCAAGGTGGCAGGATGAAGACCAGCGGGTTATAGCGGTAATGATCTGCAGCGGCGCTCATGTGGCTCGGCACAGAGATATTTGATAGGCGTAGATATCCTGTAATATCGGGCACGCCGCGGTCGAAGAAAACGATGCCTTCATTTTCGCGGGCCATTTCGTAAGAGCGCAATTCCCATGAAAGCATCAGCTCGGCAAAAAGAGCGGGATCGTTCCAGGGTAGTGCGGGCCCTTCAATGCTCACGTGCTGTTGAATAATTCCACGCCCGGCCTCGACGGACGACGTATAGCCGCGTCGATTAAGTTCATTGATGATGGTGGTTTTGCCTGATCCGGGACCACCGGTGAGGACAACAAATCTTTCATTTAATATGCGCATGGATAGCTCCTGCCGACACTGGTGCCAGCGTCATGAGTTTACGGACAGCAGACGAAGTACGTCGCCTTATTGGGAAAATTTCAGGGGAGAGTGGGGGAGAAGGGAGTAGCAACTGCTACTGCAAACGAAGCTGACAGCGAGAAGCGCAGCTCACGAAGGCACCGCTGCGGTAGCTTGTATCGTGAATGTGCTGGGAAAGTGGAGGTTTCTGTTGCCAGGTACCTCCGAACCCCGCCTAGAAGTGCGAACCCCTAGGACTTGATTTGAAGCTATCGCACTGCATTAAGCAGCGAGACGTGCTTCCGCATAGTTGTCGTTTGCAACTACTGAGTTAGCCCGATAACGGTGGTACAATGCCGGGCAAAAGTTCGATCTTTACACCCTTGTCGATCCTATTTCGCCCCCGCCACAAGGCAGCGATAACCTGCTGCATTGTGGTGGAGGCGCCGGGTACCGCCCCCGGGTCCAAAAGGCTTATTTCATCGTCCGTTTATCACCATAGCCGTCTTGCGACGGCAGGGGGAACATAAGCATTCGGTACTTCGAAATCAACTACCACATTGCCGTTAAATGCGCTCATTACAGTTTACACCTAAGCGCTACGGGTTTGATCTGAATAACATTTCCGGGAGCGGCAGCCTGATGCCATGCCGTCTGGCTACCGCTTATTATAAAGGTGGCTACCTAATATAATCGGGTTATGTTCTTATAAACACGGCTGCCCTTGTGCCTACTGGACCGACTTCATACCTATTAGAGGAATATCCTCGCAGTTGGATGGATTGCCATGATGACAAATACACTTTCACAATCTGTCGTAGCAGTTCGATCTGTTATCCCGGATGATGCGTTTACCGCGCCTGCGCTCGGGACAATCAGAGAGGGCAGCGGGGTGGTTATCCGCGAAGATGGCCTGCTGCTGACAATAGGCTACCTGATCACAGAGGCCGAAGAAATTTGGCTGACCCGCCATGACGGGCACGTGGTGCCCGGACACGCGCTCGCTTACGATCAGGAAACCGGGTTCGGGCTTGTCATGCCAATGGCCCCGCTTGAACTTCCTCCAGTGAAATTTGGCGATGCGGACGCGGCGTCAGTTGGTAGTCCCGTAACGTTGATTGACGGACTGGGGAAATCTGTGCGGTCAAATATTGTCGCAAAGCAGGAATTTGCCGGATATTGGGAATATCTGCTGGACGAAGCGATCTTCATTGCGCCCGCCCATCCTTCTTGGGGCGGCGCTGCGCTGTTCGATGCTGAAGGAAAACTCCTTGGTATCGGCTCTTTGCATCTGCAAATGATGATGAATGGCGATCGCACCAACATAAATATGGTCGTTCCGATCAATATATTGCTGCCCATCCTCGACGATTTGCTTACCCGGGGGAAAGTCAACAAGCAACCGCGCCCATGGCTTGGGGCTTTCTCGGCAGAGAGCGACGGCAAAGTCATGGTCATGAGCGTTGCGGATGTCGGCCCGGCTGCTCAGGCTGGCTTGCGCGAAGGTGATATCATCTCCGAAATTCAGGGTGGCGAAATCGATGGTTTGGCCGATTTCTACCGGAAAGTCTGGAAGAGTGGCCCGGCCGGATCAGAAATACCCGTCAGGGTTCTCCGCAATGGACGCGAAGCATGGTTGCGCATAAAAACTGCTGATCGTGACAGCTTTCTCAGAAAGCCTCATTTGCAGTAGCTTTGATGAAACCAGTTTTTCTTTTTGATGACCACAACAACGCTGACAAGACAGTGTTGTTGGCTCACGGTGCCGGTGCTCCGATGGACTCGGTTTCAATGACAGCACTTGCATTTTCGCTGGCATCATCCGGCTTTCGGGTAGCAAGGTTCGAGTTTAATTACATGGCGGGCAGGAGGACTTCAGCCGGACGAAAGCCACCACCTCGTGCCGAAAGCCTCGTTCCCGAATATCTTGCTGCGATAGAGGCACTTGATGCGCCAGGGCCGTTGTTCATAGGTGGCAAGTCCATGGGTGGTCGGGTCGCCAGCATGGTTGCTGATGATCTTCACGCATCCGGTAAAATCGCAGGGCTTTTGTGCCTTGGATATCCATTTCATCCAATTGGTAAACCGGAGCAATTGCGTATTGCGCATCTTGCGGAGATGAAGACACCGGCACTCATAGTCCAAGGCAGTCGCGATCAGTTTGGTAATCAGGCCGAGGTCGCGGAATATAAGCTCTCTGACAAAATCGAAATTCTCTGGCTTGAGGATGGAGATCACGATTTCAGACCGCGCAAAAACGTGTCCGGTCTCGTTGCGGCAGATCATTTGAAAACCTTGGCAGCACACGCTGCGACATGGGCAGACAGGCTACTTCGATAGCTGCGCATGAGCTATGGATTTGCATCCATGATCCGCCAGATCATCGGCGCGTTCGTTGCCCGTAATACCGGCATGGCCCTTGCACCACAGTATTTTGATTGGCGGATTCCGGCATAGCCGGGTGTCGATCTCCTTCCAGATTTCCATGTTGGTGATAGTCCGGCGCCGAGCATTCGGGTTTGGATCAATTTTCTTCCAACCGTTGGCCTTCCAAATCGGCAGCCAGTCGTTGCAGCCCATAACTGCATAGAACGAGTCAGACCATATAACGGGATTCTCTCCCGCAACATTTGAATCGATCCAAATGATGGCTCTCAGGAGTGCGGCCGCTTCCATCGCATTATTCGAAGTATTTGCTGTCCCGCCGAAGTCTGAAGCGATTTCCGCTCCATCGCGATAGACGACAAATGCCCATCCGCCTCGTCGTGAAACGGGATCGAAACATCCATCTGCGAATATGTGTAGTCCATGATTGGCCGTATCGCTCATGGGCTACAAATGGCTCAATGCTCTTGGTTCGTCCACTATTATCCGCAGGCATTCTGGCCTGCTCCAAACTATTGATACGGGTAGCGATTGCGGCTTTGTTATCCTATAAGCAGGCCGTACAATTACAGGAAAAGCGGTCAGGTCATGCAGTCACTTAGAATATCCACTCTCACAATATGCGGCATTGATGAATTACCGGGGCAGGGAACGCGCGGCGTCAGCCATGTGCTTTCAATCCTGGACCCGAATTGGCCGGAGCTGGAAGCTTTTCTGTCCTATGGTGCTCATGACCGCACGATCCTGCAATTTCACGACATTATCGACGCCGCACCGGACCGTATTATGCCGCAGCCGGAGCACGTAACGCAGATACTGGATTTCGGGTCGCGTCTGCTTCAATCAGCGAAGGATCGCGTTGAAGGGCATCTGCTTGTTCATTGCCATATGGGTATTTCCCGTTCGACCGCCGCCATGCTGACGCTGATGACGCAGGCCACTCCGGATGCAACGGAAGAGCAACTCTTTGCAAGATTGCGGGAAATACGGCCACAGGCCTGGCCGAACTCGCTCATGGTTGGCTATGCCGATGAACAGCTCAACCGCAAGGGCAGGCTTGTTGCCGAATTGCAGCGTCATTATGCATTGCAGCTCAAGCGCGACACCATGTTCGAAGAACTGATGACACGCATTGGCCGGACGCGGGAACTGGAGATGGGCAGGTCCGCAGCCTGACTATCGCTCCTGACGGCTGGAACGCTTGGGCCGGATCAACATTCAGCAAAAAAGCTGCTCCCCTCAATATGATAAACCCTCGGTTCCTCCGAAAAATACTCCTGTAAGCCCATCATGAACATGCGATGGTCTTCACTCACTTCGAAGCCCGGCGTGTGGTCCTCGAGTGACCGCCATCGCACGATCAGGTGGAATAGTTCTGGTGTTTCAATCCCTTGCGCGAGGAAGTGACCGCAATAACCCTCTGCGCGGCTAAGCAACGGAGCGACTTCGGCGAATGCACCTCTGAACGTTTCAATTTTCTCTCTGTGAACCGGGAGTTGAGCGATTTCATAAATCATGGCGTTCCTTTAAAGTGAGTTGAAGCGATTATGAGCTTGCACGCGTAGTGTCAGCCGACGGTGCCACTGCAATGGCGACTTTCCCCCGGATACCGTTGTTCGGGGTCTCAAGCCGCGCATGGGCTTGAGAGAGGTCAGCGAGCGCATAGACAGCGCCAACATGTGGCCGTAGCTGACCGCGCTCGACCAACGTGGTCAGCTCATCAAGCTTGCCGCGGTTCTGTCTCGTGAACACGAAGTGATAACTGGCGTTCTTACCCCACGCTTCAATGAGGTTCTGTGGCTGTGCGATGTCCACGATCGAGACAACGCGGCCAAGTTGCGCGAGCACGTTCGGGCTGCTGGACAATGTGTCGTCACCGATGGTGTCGAACACGACATCGACCCCGCGACCATCCGTTTCGCGCATGATGGCGCCGACAACGTCTTCTTTCTTGTAGTCGATGACGACATCCGCACCAACACTTCGTGCGAATTCGAAGTTTTCTTCGCGTACGGTCGTGAATACCTTCGCACCGATTGCTTTCGCGACCTGGATCGCCACATGACCGACCCCTCCGGCGCCGCCGTGGATCAGAATACTTTCTCCCACTCTCAAAGCCGCACGCAACACAAGGGCCTCCCAAGTCGTCCCACCAACCAGGCTTAGGCTTGCTGCTTCGAGATGGCTCAAAGTGCGAGGTTTTCTTCCGATAATGTTTTCCTTCGCAACGTGGTATTCGGCATAACTTCCCGGCCCGTCAAAAATTTGCGGGGTGTACCAGACTTCGTCCCCTGGAGAGAACGTAGTCACACCCGGCCCGACCGCTTCGACAACGCCAGATACGTCGTGTCCGGTAATAGCCGGTAGTTGTACCAAGTCGGAATAATCGCCACGTCGGACCTGGTAATCCAACGGATTGATGGAGGTTGCATGGACCTGGACCAGGACTTCTCCAGCGTGCGGAACAGGCTTTGGTACTTCGGTAAGCTCGAACGCTTCCGGGCCACCAAATGAGTTAAGTGTCATGGCTTTCATTGCGCATCCTCATTTCGGTAAAAAGAAATATCGTGAATTATCGATATTATCTGGTAAAAAATTACAGTTCTTTGCCTATGATCCCGGCAAGAGCACTGATTGTTGCTTCGTTCCGTTTATAGTAGGTCCACTGACCAATACGCCTGACTTCGACCAAACCTGCCCGTTGCAGAGTTGCAAGATAATCCGACACCGTCGACTGCGACAGCCCGACGCCCTCTTGAATGCTGCTGACGCAGACTCCTACCTTTAGAACGTCACCTTCATCCTGTGGAGGGAAGTTCCTCGCGGGGTCCTTCAAACCTTTCAAGATTTCCAGGCGGGTACGGTTTGACAGGGCTTTGAATATTTCGAGCAAGTCCATAAACGAATAATATCGAGATATACCGATATGTCAATGCAATAAACAAGGGCCATGCCTGCGGCTTTGGTAACGGATACGGTGAAGACTGTTAATGCGCCTAAGGCACCACGTTGGAATCGTCGCGATTGGAAGACCGGATGCACGAGATCGGATCGGGCTCATGTTCAAAGAGAAGGGCAACGCCACCTCGAATCAGTCAGCAGACCCGGTCATAGTCAGCTCCAATCGCCTTGATGGTGGCTTCGTTCAATCCTGAATGTCGATCCGACCCAGATCACTCGGGAACAAGGCCGTCAAATACCTCCAGCATGGCATCGGCGATTGCCTTGCCAAGCGCTGCACCGGACTCTTTCAGCCCCGCTTCATCCATGTCCCGCGCGGCCAGCGCAAGTGCTGATCCCTCAAGCCGAACGATCTCCTGCGCCCGTTCAATTGCCCATAAGGCAAAATCACTCCGCGTTGTAATCTCGACAGTGTCCATGCTGATATCCTTTCCTGATAGATCGGGCATTGGATTACATGAGTGGCGGCCGGAAAACAAAGATTGGATTGACTTGAAGGTAATGCTGGGGAATGTTTCACTCTGTCTAGCGTGGACATTGGCGAGGCAGGTTACTGCATTTTGCCATGTCTTCATTGTCAGGGAGGTTGCAATGCCACGCATTGGACCTAGAGCAAGTTTTGTTTATATAGAGTCATTCTGCCGGAGAGAATTCGTGGACAAGGTCGAGGGATTTAGGGAGGCCGATGTTTATCCATCGGACGAGACTAAAGCCCGATGGAGTTGGCCCGAATTTACCCGGCCCTTAGGGTTTCCGGTTGACGGCCAACCACTTTGTCAGGCAGCTTCGTCCGATGGATAAACATCGACCTCGCTACCTTCCGCGTGGATTGTCTCGTCATCCGTGAAACAGAATTGGCTCTATATATACAAAATTTGCTCTAACAATCAGGGGATTTTTACATGAGTGACTATCTAACCGATGTTCGTCATTACGATGCTGCGGCAGACGAAGCTATAGTGGCAAAAATCGTCAAACACCTTGGAATTGCCCTTCGCAACCGGGATTCTTCGCTGGTTTCATGCTCTGACCCTGAAGAATTGGCGCGCGTTCGTACCAATTGGGTGGAAAAAAAGCTTGGCCTGACAGATGCTGCCAAAGCTGATGCTGCCATTGAGGCAGTCTGCGCGACAATGAAAGAAGACCGCACCAAGAGCCGCGTTACCTTTTATTATCTGACAGCGAAATCGCTTGGAGCGCTGGGTAGCCTCTGATCCCGTCATTCCGATAACAAAAGTCCCGTTTATCGCGGGGCTTTTTGTTTTTCAGCACTGTGGATCACGCACAAGTTTTACTGCTTCGTTACCAGAATCTGTTAAAGAGGAACGATGCGCACTTATCTCGACCTTCTACAGCACGTACTGGACAATGGCACTGACCGTGGCGACCGCACAGGTACAGGCACACGTTCGGTTTTCGGCTACCAGATGCGATTCGATCTGGCGGCAGGCTTTCCTGTTCTCACGACGAAGAAGCTGCACCTCAAATCCATCATTCACGAGTTGCTGTGGTTCCTGAACGGCGACACCAATGTCGCTTATCTGCGGGAAAACGGTGTAACGATCTGGGATGAATGGGCCGATGAGAATGGCGATCTCGGGCCGGTATATGGTTATCAATGGCGCTCATGGCCGACACCGGATGGCGGGCATATCGACCAGATTGCCGGATTGCTCAATGCTATACGCACCAATCCGAATTCGAGGCGGCTGATCGTTTCCGCCTGGAATCCTGCGCTCGTCGATGAGATGGCCCTGCCGCCCTGTCATTGCCTGTTCCAGTTTTATGTCTCTGACGGCAAGCTATCCTGCCAGCTTTATCAGCGTTCGGCGGATATTTTTCTTGGTGTGCCTTTCAACATCGCGTCCTATGCATTGCTGACCATGATGATTGCGCAGGTGACAGGTTTGCAGCCGGGTGATTTTGTTCATACGCTGGGCGATGCGCATCTTTACGCGAACCATTTCGAGCAGGCGCGATTGCAGCTTGCCCGCAAGCCGGGACCGTTGCCGATCATGCAGATCAATCCTGAGGTGACTGATCTATTCGCCTTCAAATATGATGATTTCCGGCTTGTCGATTATGTAGCCGAACCCGGCATCAAGGCACCCATCGCTGTCTGACCGGTTTTCGCCGCCTCTGGGTCGGTAGACGCACAGTTTTATTTGTTGCGATTACATCTCCAGCGAAACAGATAAGGAAACAGTTGGCATGTTGCGTCAACAGATGATTTTAGCTGCCTTCTTTCTCAATCCTCAAGGCGATCATCGTCTGGCATGGCGGCACCCGCGAGCGCCTGATCGGGAGTTTCTTGGTCTGGATTATTATCGCCGGCTGGCGGAAGCGGCAGAGCGTGCCAAGCTGGATGCAATCTTTATTGCTGATCACCTTGGCATTTGGGACGGTTACGGCAGCGGGCTTGCACATTATGCAAACCCCCGCCTTGAGCCTTTATCGCTGGTGTCCGCGCTTTCGGCTGTTACCAGGGACATTGGTTTCATGGTTACGGCATCGAGTTCCTACAATGAGCCGTTTAACACGGCGAGGCTGTTTGCCTCTATTGATCACGTAAGCAATGGTCGAATTGGCTGGAATGTCGTGACATCGGCATTGGAGGAGGAAGCTGCGAATTTCGGGCGCGATAGCAATATCGATCATGCGCAACGCTATGAACGGGCAGCAGAGTTCCTCGATGTTGCCAAGGCATTATGGGACAGTTGGGATGACGATGCGCTCGTCATCGATAAAACCTCCGGTCTCTTTGCTCACCGCGAGCGTATCCATTATCTCAATCACCATGGAAAGCACTTCAAGGTAAAAGGCCCGCTCAACGTGCCGCGCCCGCCGCAAGGCCATCCTGTGATCGTTCAGGCCGGATCTTCCGACGCCGGCAAAAACCTTGCCGCTCAACATGCCGATGTGCATTTTGCTGTCCTTCGCAGTGAGGCGGAAGGTTTGGCTTATCGTGCGGATATGAATGGCCGCCTGGCAAAGTATGACCGAGCGCCGGAAAGCTTCAAACTCCTGCCCGGAATCCTTCCGATAGTCGCCGAATCTGCATCCGAGGCACAGGAAAAGCACGAAATTCTTGAGACGCTGATGCTTGATGAGGTTGCGATTGATCTTCTTTCAAGTTGGGCCGGGCTTGATCTGTCTGTCTATCCGCCTGACGGTCCTATACCGTCTTTGCCTGATGAAGGCACATTCAATGGCTGGCGCACCTGGCTTGCTCTCGTGAAAGATGATGCCAACAAGGGCCTGACGATAAGGCAGCTCGCACGCAAGATCGCAAACACAGGTTCTGTTCCGCTTGTTGCGGGAACTGCAACGCAAGTTGCCGATCAGATGGAAGCGTGGTTTGTCTCCGGAGCGGCTGATGGATACAATCTGATGTTTCCACTGCTTCCTGAAGACTGGTTGAATTTCATGGATAAGGTGGTTCCGGAATTGCAGAGACGTGGGCTGTTCAGGGCGGAGTACGAGCCGGGCACGCTACGTGACCGTCTGGGGCTGGCACGTCCGGAAAATTCCTTCGCACGCAGGACTGGTGACGACTGATCGTTTGAAGCCTGTTCTTTGTTTTTTATTTCGCTCTGCTGGAGTGAGATCTCGAAATACTCCTTATGAAAAGGAACAAGTTTGAATGATCAGCTTTGTGGTTGCTATTGCGCAGAATGGCGTTATCGGCCGGGACAATGACCTACCGTGGCGTCTGTCGTCGGACCTGAAGCGGTTCAAGGCCGTTACCATGGGCAAACCTATCATTATGGGTCGCAAGACATGGGATTCTTTGGGCAAGCCACTGCCGGGGCGTACCAATATTGTCATTACCCGCGATCCTGCGTTCGGTGTAGATGGTGTGGTTTCTGCCCGCTCGCTTGATGAGGCACTGCTCATTGCGGGTAGTCATGCAGCTGCTGATCAAGCTGACGAAATCTGTATAATAGGTGGTGGTGAGATCTTCCGTCAGAGCCTTGGTCGCGCCGACAGGCTTTATGTGACATGGGTGCTGGCGAATATCGAAGGTGACGTTCATTTCCCCGACATCGACCCTGCAATTTGGTCAGAAATGTCCAGCGAAGAATACCCTGCTGGCGAAAAAGATAATTATCCGACACGCTATGTTGTCTACGAACGACGCCATTAACCTTGTTCACGAGACTTATATTATGAAAATATTGTGATAACCGGCGATAATTGTTTGGTTTTTCAGCAAAAGGCTTAGAAAAACGGCGGCGTGCGTTGAAAGCGAACCCCGCCATCCCTATAAACGGGTTATTAGACTTGCGAGGGGTAGCCACAGGGTGGTGATTTTCGTTCAAATTAAGAGGTAGGAATGCCCTGGAGTAATCAGAACGGTGGCGGCGGCCCTTGGGGTGGCGGCGGTAATAATAATGGCGGCGGTGGAGGCCCATGGGGTCAAAAACCGCAAGGTGGTGGTGGAGGCAAGACACCTCCCGACCTTGAAGATATTTTCCGTCGCGGTCAGGATCGTCTGCGGCAAGCCATTCCCGGTGGCAGTGGTGGTAGCCCCGCAATCTGGGGGCTGATCGGACTTGCGGTCGTAGCTTTCTGGGTTTTTCAGTCGGTTTATACTGTTCAGCCTGATGAACGCGCTGTTGAACTGCGCTTCGGCAAGCCCAAGACAGACATTTCCGAACCAGGCCTGCATTTCCACTTCTGGCCAATCGAATCCTACGAAAAGGTCGAGATTGTCGAAAAGCAGAAGAATATCGGTGGTCAGGGTACACGCGGAGCCAAGGAAGGCTTGATGCTTTCGGGTGACCAGAACATCGTTGATGTTCAGTTCTCTGTGCTTTATCGCGTTTCCGATCCTGTTTCTTATCTGTTCAAGGTCGAGAATCCGGAAAATCTGGTGCAGCAGGTTTCCGAGAGCGCCATGCGCGAAATCGTCGGTCGCAGCCCTGCCCAAGACATTTTCCGTGATAACCGTGCAGGCATCGCCAATGACGTACGCGCCATTATCCAGAAGACGCTTGATGAATATGGCGCTGGTGTCGCTATCAACGCACTGTCAATCGAAGACGCAGCACCACCGCGCGAAGTTGCCGATGCGTTTGATGAAGTGCAGCGTGCCGAGCAGGACGAAGACCGCTTCGTTGAAGAGTCCAACCAGTATTCCAACCAGAAGCTGGGTCAGGCTCGCGGTGAGGGCGCGCAGATTCGAGAAGATGCTGCCGCTTACAAAAACCGTATCGTTCAGGAAGCCGAAGGTGAGGCGCAGCGCTTCACCTCTGTTTACGACCAATATGTGAAAGCGCCGGAAGTTACCCGCAAGCGTCTTTTCCTGGAAACCATGGAGCGTGTGCTGAAAGATTCTACCAAGGTGATCGTTGATCAGAACGGGCAGGGCGTTGTGCCTTATCTGCCATTGCCGGAACTGAACAAGCAAGCGAAGCAAGCAACTGGAGGGGCACAGTAATGAACCAGAATCGCCTCCCAGTTTTTGTTGGACTGATCGTTTTCATCGGGCTGCTTGCCTATGCATCAATCTTCGTTGTACGTGCCGGCCAGCAGGCTATCGTCTTGCGCTTCGGTGAAATCGTCAATGTGGAATCGGAACCCGGCATTTACTTCAAGCTGCCTTTCGGCTTTCTTGAAGCCGACAATGTCCAGATGATCGAGGACCGCGTGCTTAGCTTTGAACTGGATAACATCCGTGTTCAGGTTTCCGGCGGTAAGTTCTATGAAGTCGATGCGTTTCTCGTTTATCGCATTACCGATCCTCGTAAATTCCGTCAGACTGTTTCGGGTGACGTAACGTTGGCGGAAGCCCGTTTGCGCACACGTCTCGATGCTGCCTTGCGCGGTGTTTATGGTTTGCGCGGCTTTGAAGCAGCTTTGTCGGATGAACGTGCAGGTATGATGCGTGAAGTGCGCGAGCAACTGCGTCCGGATTCTGAGTCCCTTGGATTGCAGATTACGGATGTGCGTATTCGCCGTACCGATCTTACACAGGAAGTTTCACAACAGACCTTTGATCGCATGAAGGCCGAACGTCTTGCTGAAGCTGAACGTCTGCGTGCCCGTGGCCGTGAAGCAGCCCAGCGAATCAAGGCTATTGCTGATCGTCAGGTTGTCGAGATCGTCGCCGAAGCCCGCAAGGAATCGGAAATCGCCCGCGGTCAGGGTGAAGGCGAACGCAGCCGTATCTTTGCCGATGTGTTTTCCAAGGACCCGGACTTCTTCGCGTTCTACCGGTCCATGTCTGCCTATGGCACGGCACTGGAGAATTCAGGAACAACGATGGTGCTTTCACCAAATTCCGAATTCTTCCGCTATTTCCAGGATGCCGGTGGAACATTGCCTCCGGTTAGCGGTGCAACACCGCCTGCGCCTGCCGCAACAACGCCCGCCCCACAATAGGGGCGGGACTTTCGTATGACCGATTTTCTGGATGCTGTAGGGCTGTTCCTCGTTTTTGAGGGACTGCTCTACGGCTGTTTCCCGATTGTAGCCAAAAAGGTTGCCCGCGATGTGAGCGAGCAGCCCGATGGTTTTCTGCGTGTTGCCGGCGTTGCGTCTGTTGCAATTGGCGTAGCAGTGATCTGGCTCGTTCGCGGATAAGAGTTGCGTGACAGGGCTGTCGTCGCTTTGCAGCATGCAATCATCAAAACTTGAGTTGAACTCTGTCGAAATAAAAGCTGAAATAGCGAGAGCAAGTTTTTGTTTATATACAGCCATTCTGTCGGAGGGAATTCGGGCCAAATCCATCGGTCTTTGGTTTCGCCCGATGGGTAAACATCGGCCTCGCTACCTTCCGCGCGGATTGTCTCATCATCCGTGAAACAGAATTGGCTTTATATAAACAAAATTTGCTCTACTCGGCCATACTTTCGACCATAGTGATGGTTCTGCTGGCTCAAAATATTCCGACCTTATCGAAAAGGCCTGTTGTCATGGTTTCCAGCACCGCTCGCACTGCTCTTCGTTCTGCTACAGCTGCAATTGCATTGACGGCTTTGACAGCCACCGGGTTTGCCCCGGCGCTGATTGCGCCAGCCAAGGCTCAGACGCAGGCACCGGCTGTTCCCAACAGTGCGCAGCCACGAGCACAAGGACCGGCTTCTGTAGCCGACCTTGCTGAAGGATTGCTTGGCGCTGTTGTGAACATCTCCACCTCGCAGACCGTCAAGGGACAGGATGGTGATTCAGGCCCTATCCCCATGCCGAAAGTTCCGGATGGCTCGCCATTCCAGGAATTTTTCAATGACTATTTCGGCAAGCAGAAGCCGGGCGAAAATAACCCATCACGGCAGGTGCAGTCACTGGGTTCGGGTTTTGTAGTTGATGCCGTCGAGGGCATTATCGTCACCAACAACCATGTGATTGCCGACGCAGACGAAATTGAAGTCAATTTCAGCGATGGTTCCAAGCTGAAGGCAGAATTGGTTGGCAAGGATACAAAGACCGATCTTGCCGTTCTCAAGGTTGATCCGAAAAAGCATAAGCTTGTTGCCGTCAAGTTTGGCGATTCCTCAAAAACGCGTATCGGCGATTGGGTCATGGCAATCGGCAACCCATTCGGTTTCGGCGGTACTGTAACGGTAGGCATTGTTTCGGCGCGCAACCGCGACATCAATTCCGGCCCCTATGACAGTTTCATCCAGACTGATGCTGCTATCAATCGCGGCAATTCCGGTGGTCCGCTGTTTGACATGTACGGTCAGGTTATCGGCATCAATACTGCCATTATCTCACCGACTGGTGGCTCAATTGGTATCGGCTTTGCCATCCCCGCCGAACTTGCATCGGGCGTGATCGCTCAGCTGCGCGAATTTGGTGAAACGCGTCGCGGCTGGCTCGGTGTGCGCATTCAGCCTGTGACCGATGACATTGCGGAAAGTCTTGGCATGACCACCAGCAAGGGTGCGCTGGTTGCCGGCATTATCGATGGTGGGCCGGTAGCGAACGGCTCTATTCTGGCTGGCGATGTGATTATCCGTTTCGATGGCAAAGAGGTCGGGACTGTCAAAGACCTGCCGCGTGTCGTCGCTGAAAGTCCGGTTGGCAAGGAAGTGGATGTCGTCGTCGTCCGCAAGGGCAAGGAGCAGACTGTGAAGGTCACGCTTGGCCGCCTAGAGGACAGCGAACAAACCGCAAAAAAACCTGCTGACGCGGATCAGGACGAAGACGGAGCGATTCAGGGCGTCGATGTTCTAGGCATGACCCTCGGCACCTTGGATGAAGATACCCGCAAGTCGTTCGGTATCTCCAAAGAAGTCGAAGGTGTGCTGGTGACGGAAGTTCAGGACGATTCGGTTGCAGGAAACAAGCGGATACAAGCTGGAGATGTAATCGTCGACATCGCGCAGGAAACGGTTTCAACTCCGGAAGATGTAGCGGCACGTATCGAAAAATTGCGTGATGAGGGTCGCAAGAATGCACTTTTGATGTTGGCATCAAAAACCGGCGAGTTGCGATTTGTAACTTTGCAAATGGATTGATTGACCTGAAATCTGCTTGGCGAAATAAAAGGGCAATCTCGAAGACAATTTCGGAAAGCTCAGCCCGTTATCCGTAGAAATTAATCAAGGTTCCAGAAAAACAGACGAAAATGCGAGCATTTTCGCTATCTAAGCGTGTAAAATGGTTGTGGGGAGGCGAGTTTCGTTCAGATAACGAAATCTGTCTTCCTGTAGCCCTGGATATAGAGAAGGGCGGTCAGATCACCATGATCGATACGCACCTTGGCCTGTTCTGCAACCACTGGCTTTGCGTGTAGAGCGACTCCTGTGCCCGCTAGTTGCAGCATGCCGAGATCGTTTGCTCCGTCTCCGACAGCCATTGCTTCCTCGGGAGCAAGGCCGAAACGTTCACAGATACTGCTCAAGGCAGCGACTTTCGCAGCACGGCCAAGAATAGGTTCCTTGACTTCGCCCGTAAGCGTTTTTCCGTTATCTATCAATATGTTGGCGCTGTTTTCATTGAAGCCGATCATTTCGGCAATGCGCTGTGTAAACACTGTAAAACCACCGGACACCAATGCCGTGTAAGCACCGTGTTTCTTCATTGTCCGGACCAGTTCCGGACCTCCGGGCATCAAGGTGATGCGGCTGGCGATCACTTTGTCGATGACCGAATAGGGTAGACCCTTCAGCAATGCAACGCGCTCGCGAAGTGCAGGCTCGAACTCGATTTCACCATTCATTGCCCGTGCGGTGATTGCCGCGACCTTATCGCGCAAACCTGCTTCCTCTGCCAGTTCGTCAATGCATTCCTGCTGGATCATGGTGGAATCCATGTCCGCTATCAGAACTTTTTTTCGCCTAGTATCTTGATTTTGAATGATAATATCGATTGCTGCGCCATCGAGTGCTCTCGTTAGCACTGCTCTGACTTCATCAGGATTATCCGCGTCTTTAAGGGTGATGTCGCATGCGATTCCGTCGGCAAGCCAATAAAGACCTGTTGCATTGACTGCCGCCGAGGCTTTAATCCCCAGCGATGATGTTAGACTTGGCGCGGCAGGGTTTGCAATAAGCGTAGCCATCAGTGGCATGGGGCGATTTCCATTTGGGCAGTGATTTGATGAGACAGATAATCCTGATAGCCGGACCGACGGCCAGCGGCAAGTCGGCGCTTGCGCTTCGTTTGGCCGAGCAAACCGGGGGCGTGATTATCAACACGGATTCCATGCAGGTTTATAACGTGCTGGAATACCTGACTGCGCGCCCCGGCAAAGAAGAGCTGGAGCGTGTTCCGCACTACCTTTATGGGCATGTGGCACCTTCCGTGGCCTATTCCACGGGCCGCTGGTTTGCGGATGTTGAAGATATATTGAATCGGCCTGAACTTATTGAAAAGACTTTGATTTTTGCTGGTGGGACAGGGCTTTATTTCCGGGCGCTCCTCGGTGGTCTTTCGATCATGCCGCCAATTCCGGATGATGTCCGCGCATTTTGGCGCAAGCAGGATACGGAGTTGGGAGCCGAAAAGCTCCATGAGATTTTAGCGGCGAAAGATTCTCTGGCTGCCGCGTCCCTACGTCCTACTGACAGCCAGAGAATTGTACGGGCGCTTGAAGTTTTCGATGCTTCGGGCCGCTCCATTGTCGAATGGCAAAAGGAAACCGGGCGGGCACTGATCGAGCCGGCCAGCGCGAAGAAAATCGTCATCGAGCCAGACCGTCAGTGGCTGGGCGCGCGCATCGCCAAACGGTTCGAAGCAATGATGGGGGAGGGCGCGATTGAAGAGGTCAAGGCTCTGTTATCATTAGGCCTTTCGCATGAACTGCCAGCCATGCGCGCGATAGGAGTCAAGGAAATAACTGAGGTGCTGGCAGGCAAATCAAAGAGGGAGGAGGCCGTTGAACTGGCAACAATCGCAACACGTCAATATGCCAAACGCCAGATGACGTGGTTTCGCAACCAGCTTGGTGATGATTGGGAAAGACTGCCGTATCCCTGATCTGTCAGGTTTTGTCGTTGCGAAAGCTCCGTATCAGATCACTGGCGCGGAAGCCCTCAACCGTGGCTTGGCTTTGATCAGGCTGTGGTTGGGAAGATGGTGTACTGCGCCATTGAATCTTCTCCGGTAAACGCTCCGCTGACGGTTGCGGTTTCGGCATTGTAGCTGGCGAACTTGCAGTTTCGAATGGCAAGCTGGCGTCATCTTTTACAGTGCTTTCTGCAACACTTAATTGGCGCATGCGCATCAAAACCATGTCCAGACTTAAGTGCTGATCACCGAGCCTTGCCAACTCCTGCTGCGTCACATGGGCAGCCGGAAGATCAGCTGGTGCAATCGTTTCAAAAACCATTCGCATAGGGGTGGGAACAGCTTCACCGAAAGCGATCGCTTCGCGGTTGGCAATGGATGACAGGAAGCCCACTGTGCTCTTTGAAGCGCCTGTGATCGCACCGCGAATGATTTCCTGATCCCGTTCATTACCAAGTCGCATGGCAAATACGGTGCTGCATTGTGACAGGATGGTGGAATCGAGTTCCCCCGGTCTCTGTGTAACAACTCCGAGGTAGACGCCGTATTTCCTGCCTTCCTTTGCAATCCGGGCTATTGCCTGTCTTGTCGGCCAGAAGCCCGCATCGGCATTGGCTGGAATGTAGCGATGTGCTTCTTCGCATACGACCAACGTCTGCAAGCGTCCATCGCTGGATACAGCAAGGTCAAACGCCATGCGGCACAACACTGATGCAACAGAATTGACCACTTCAGACGGCAGGCCAGCCAACTGAAAAACACATATAGGCTTGTCGTTGATTGGCACGCGAAAGATGTGGCCAATCGTTTGCCGCATGGTGTCCATCGTCGTTGGCGCAGTAAACATAAAGCGATAGCGGGGGTCGGCGACAAGAGCCTGCAGGCGCTGCTTCAATGCTTTCATAACCGGTCTGTCAGTCTTGCCTTCAAGCTGGCCTATACGCTCATCGATCAATTTGATCAGATCGGCTATCCGATAGGGGACAGGTGTATCCGCCGTCATTGACGAATAGTCCCGGTCTTTTTTCAGAAGGGAAGGTGCTGTTGATAATTCCCCGTTTGCAAAGCGTTCTTTCGCCAAGGGGATCAAATCCCGCAATGCGTCTACTTCGCCGGGTATAACCGGTCTTCCACGGAAAACAGCTTCGGCAAATTCCTCCAACCTGAACAGCCAGTACGGAAGATCAAATGTATTGTGATCTATAGAAATCGCATGTTTGGGAAATGCGCTGGCAAACTCGTTGTGCGGATCAAGTATCAAAACACGCAAGTCAGGACGCTGACTGATGATTTTGCGCAGAAGCAGCGATACCGCGCTGGATTTTCCGACACCTGTACTTCCAAGAACTGCAAAGTGGCGGGTAATCAAACTTTCAATGGAAATGAGCGCGGGAATCGATGCGTTTTGCGACAGGTGTCCTATCGAGACTGCATTCGCAAGGCTGGCTGTATAAATCGTCGCCAGATCCGTCGCGCGAATACGGTGTGCGATTGCACCCATGTGGGGATAATTGGCGACGCCCGAAGAGAATGTTAGTTTTTCGTTTGCACCGACATTTACCTGTCCGACAAGTTCGACATGCACATGAACATCCTGATCGACTCCTGATACCCATCGCGTTTCCGGCAGATCAACCTTGAAGATAAGTCCGACGACCCGGGCTTTGTCGACCTGAATGGAGATGAGTTGCCCTATGGTCCAGTAGTCGTCAGACGCGTTTATCGACGGACCGGTCTGGCCATAGATGATGGCCGTTTCACCGTTGCATTCAATCACATGCCCATCAGTTCTATTACGAACAAATGGCCTCGGTTCTTCGGCAGACATGGCTTCAGCGCTCATCGGCTGTTTCATTCCCAAGGTTGATTGCCCGTCGGATGACAGAGCGCCAGTTTGGCATTTTGCACGCAAGGAATTGAAAATACCTTAGCGTCCATGCGATTGAATGCTTTGATTGCACTCATTTGCATTTTGCCGTTGACGGATTGAAATCGCTAAATTATCGTCCGCGACCATGAAAACAGTTCTTATTGTCGTGGGACCGCGTATGGGCAGGGTGTTGTAAGCACCCGGCGAAAGCTCCCATGCGCGAAACACAGGCTCCCTCGGGGGCCTTTTTTATTTTCTACATCTCAGCTAAACGAAAGCACCTTCTGGAAGGCTACAGGCCGCAGAATAGACGGGAAGAGACCGATGACCGCAGATAAACAGGACAGCAGTAAAACTTCGCAACGACGTGAAATGACCGGCGCCGAAATGGTTGTACAGGCCCTTATTGACCAAGGCGTGACAGATATTTTCGGATATCCCGGCGGTGCTGTGCTTCCGATCTATGATGAACTCTTCCAGCAGGACAAGATTAATCACGTTCTGGTCCGGCATGAACAGGGCGCTGGTCATGCCGCCGAAGGCTATGCCCGTTCCACTGGTAAAGTCGGTGTCATGCTGGTGACTTCCGGTCCCGGTGCGACAAACGCTGTTACTCCCCTTCAAGATGCGCTGATGGATTCCATTCCGCTTGTTTGTATCAGCGGACAGGTTCCAACCAGCTTGATTGGCTCGGACGCCTTTCAAGAGTGCGATACAGTTGGCATCACCCGCCCTTGCACCAAGCATAATTGGCTGGTGAAGGATGTAAACGACCTCTCCCGGATATTGCATGAGGCATTCCACATCGCCCGCACGGGGCGTCCTGGTCCGGTTCTGGTCGATGTGCCTAAGGATGTTCAGTTTGCGACGGGCATCTACACACCACCTGAAACAAGCCCACGCACAAGTTATCGCCCGACCCTTCAAGCTGATCTCGAAGCTGTCAAACGCGCCGTCGCGCTGATGTTGACTGCGAAGCGCCCGGTAATTTATTCCGGCGGCGGCGTGATCAATTCCGGCGATGAGGCAAGCAAGTTGCTGCGTGAGTTGGTGCAATTGACCAACTTCCCGATCACATCGACATTGATGGGTCTTGGTGCTTATCCGGCTTCTGGCAAGAACTGGCTGGGAATGCTTGGCATGCACGGCACATACGAAGCCAATATGACCATGCATGATTGCGATGTCATGGTGAATATTGGCGCGCGTTTTGATGACCGTATTACCGGGCGTTTGAATGGATTTTCACCGAATTCGAAGAAGATCCACATCGATATCGATCCATCGTCGATCAACAAAGCCGTTCGTGTTGATATCCCGGTTATCGGTGATGTGGCCTCTGTGCTTGAAGATATGATTCGCTTGTTGCGCGCTTCGTCCACCAAACCCGATGCGAAAGCAATTGATGACTGGTGGTTGCAAATCGATAAATGGCGTAGTCGCAAGTCCTTATCCTATACGCGCAACAAAGACGTTATCATGCCGCAATATGCGCTTGAGCGTCTTTATGCTCTGACAAAGGATCACGACACCTACATCACGACGGAAGTCGGTCAGCACCAGATGTGGGCTGCACAATTCTATGGTTTTGAAAAGCCAAACCGCTGGATGACCTCTGGTGGGCTTGGTACCATGGGGTATGGTTTGCCCGCAGCACTAGGTGTGCAGATCGCCCATCCTGGCTCGCTGGTCATTGATATTGCTGGCGATGCCTCTGTTCAAATGACCATGCAGGAAATGAGCGCAGCGGTGCAGTATGAAGCGCCGATCAAAATCTTTATTCTGAACAACCAATATATGGGAATGGTCCGCCAATGGCAGCAATTGCTGCATGGCAATCGCTTGTCGCACTCCTATACGGAAGCATTGCCGGACTTTGTCAAACTGGCGGAAGCTTATGGTGGTCACGGTATTCGCTGTGAAAAGCCGGGCGATCTCGATGATGCCATTCAGGAAATGATTGATGTCAAAAAGCCCGTTCTCTTCGATTGCCGCGTGGCTAATCTGGCAAACTGCTTCCCTATGATCCCATCCGGCAAAGCGCACAATGAAATGCTTTTGCCAGATGAAGCTACTGATGAAGCCGTCGCCAATGCTATCGATGCCAAGGGCAGACAGCTCGTTTAAGAACCCGGAGAAATAGTATGAACGCTCAAAATCTAGCCTCCGGCTCGGCATATTTCATTGCCAAGGAGACTGAACTACCTGTCACGACAGTCCTGTCTGTTCTGGTTGATAATGAACCTGGTGTACTTGCACGCGTTATCGGGCTCTTTTCCGGCCGTGGTTACAACATCGAGAGTTTGACGGTTTCTGAAACTGAACATGAGCAGCATCTGTCGCGCATCACGATTGTGACGCGTGGCACACCGCATATTCTCGATCAGATACGTCATCAACTAGAGCGGATTGTGCCGGTGCATCGCGTAGTAGACTTATCGGTTCGTGCCGATGAGCTTGGTCAAGCTGGCCCAATTCAGCGTGAACTCGCCTTGGTGAAGGTTGCTGGCCTTGGCGACCATCGTAATGAAGCGTTGCGCCTTGCAGACGCCTTTCATGCAAAGGTTGCTGACGCGACAACCGAGCACTTTATCTTTGAGATCACGGGTAAAGGTTCCAAGATCGACCAGTTCATTGCGATCATGAAGCCACTCGGGCTTGTTGAGATTTGTCGGACTGGCGTGGCTGCGATGAACCGCGGCCCTTTGGGGATGTGATCTCTCCAAGCGCCAATTTTCTTCTTGTCAGGGCGGAATTGTATCCCTGACAAGTTCGATATTGAGCGGTTACGGTGCCAATCCTATCGTCGAATTTTCATTGGTTGGTTCTTTAGATGACGCTTGATGTCTTCCTGACACTTCTGCTCTTTGCCTTTGTAACCTCGGTAACACCGGGGCCGAATAATCTGATGCTGCTAACATCCGGTGTTAATTTCGGCTTTCGGCGCTCGATTCCGCACATGCTCGGTATTGGTTCTGGCTTCTTTACTTTGTTGATTGGTGTCGGCTCCGGGCTTGGTGCATTAATCGAAACTGTGCCCCTGCTTTATACGATCCTGAAGTTTGCTGGCGGGGCCTATCTTCTTTATCTTGCTTACAAAATTGCGATGTCACGATCAATCAGCAACGTTGATGACAAGGCACGTCCGATGACATTTCTGGAAGCTGCAGCTTTTCAATGGATCAACCCCAAAGCATGGGTGATGGCGGTTACTGCCATGGCTACCTACACTTCTGCCGATGCATATTTTACGACGATGTTTATCGTTGGGTTTGCGTTTGCGGTGGTCAATATACCTTCAGTGTCGAGTTGGGCAGCATTTGGTCAGATAATGCGCAACTGGCTTGCCGATCCGGTAAGGCTCAAATGGTTTAATATTACGATGGCTCTTCTCTTGGTCGCCAGCCTCTGGCCAATGTTGAAGTAGGCTTGCGTCCACGATCGTAGATGCATAGGATTTTTGCCATGCCACACGATCACGATGACCACCACCATGATAATGAGCTTGACCCAATGGCTGCGCGCGTACGTGCGCTGGAAACAATATTGACGCAGAAGGGACTCATTGATCCGCTGGCGATTGATGCCATTGTTGAAACGTATGAAACCAAGGTTGGGCCACGAAATGGCGCGAAGGTCGTGGCGAAAGCCTGGAGCGATCCCGAGTTTTCTCAATGGCTCAAGCGTGATGCAACGGCAGCTATTGCATCACTTGGATTTACCGGCCGCCAAGGTGAGCATATGCAAGCCGTATTCAATACGGTCGACACGCATAATCTGGTCGTTTGTACACTTTGTTCTTGCTACCCTTGGTCGGTGCTTGGGCTGCCGCCGGTTTGGTATAAATCACCACCCTACCGGTCGAGGGCCGTTGTCGATCCACGCGGTGTCCTGGCTGAATTTGACTTGATCCTGCCTGAGACCACTAAAATTCGCGTATGGGATTCCACTGCCGAACTGAGGTATCTGGTGGTGCCTTTACGTCCCGAAGGCTCGGATAAATTCAATGAAGAGCAACTGGCTGAACTGGTTACGCGTAATTCCATGATTGGTACCGGGCTGGCTTCGACACTGGTGCAACGATGAACGGACCACAAGACCTCGGTGGGCAAATGGGATTTGGCCCCGTAGCGCCGGAAGCTGATGAACCATTATTTCATGCAGACTGGGAAAAAAGAGCATTAGGTTTGACGCTCGCGGCGGGCGGCATGGGCCATTGGAATATAGATGAAAGCCGTCATGCTCGCGAAAGCCTGCATCCCGCTGATTACTACTCGTCGACCTATTACGAAATTTGGATCAAGGCTCTGGAAGTGCTGCTGGAGCGGCATGGATTTGTCTCCGGTGAGGAACTGACGACAGGTCGCTCCCTGATCGAAGGGACGCCCCCAAGGCGCGTTCTCTCAGCAAACAATGTGTCGACCGTTCTTGCGAAAGGAGGCCCTTGTGATCGGGAGATGACTACTATCCCTCGTTTTGCTGCTGGCGATCATATCCGCACTCGCAATTTAAACCCGCAGACGCATACACGTCTGCCAAGATACGCGCGCAACAAGTTCGGTACAATCGAGGCTGTTCGCGATGGTTTTGTATTTCCTGATACCAATGCGCATGGTGGAGGCGAAAATCCTCAGTATGTTTATACGGTGGTTTTTCCGGCCACAGAAATTTGGGGTGAGACCGCAGATCCGACACTGACGATCAGTATCGATGCCTGGGAGAGCTATCTTGAACCTGCGTGACCTGATTAATGTCCCCACTGACTTGGCAGGCGAACCCCCTGTTTTTGCGGAACCATGGCAGGCTGAGGCGTTTGCCATAGTGGTTGCCTTGCATGCGCAAGGACTATTCACCTGGGAAGAGTGGGCACGGGCTCTCTCATCACAGCTGAAACAGCCGGAAGCAATGGAGGATGCCAGCGATTATTATAGATGCTGGCTCGCTGCGCTGGAATCACTCATAACTGAGAAAAATATTACACCAAAGGCTGATATAGACTTGCTGGCGGAAGCGTGGCAACGCGCTGCCTTGGCGACGCCACATGGGCAGCCTATCAGGCTCGAAAATGATCCTCACCGGGTATGAATACTATGCTGACAGCAATACGATGTACCTCTCTTCTCGCTTTGATCTTTTTGGGGTTTGCAGGGGAACAGGCCTTTGCGCAAGCAGATATTTGGCCCGCACCCAACGAAGAAGAGCTGCGCAAAATCATTACAGGGGCGACCCTGACCGGCGAGGTGAAAGCTCAGCCGCCGTTTAACTTCAGTGAATTCCTTGGCGCTGACGGCACGTCACGCGGCAAGATGATCGAATGTTGCAAGCCGGAAGAGTTGGCAACAAAAGGGATGTCCTATTCAGGGGAGTGGGCACTCGATCAGGGCAGCCTGTGTTTCACCTATGAAGGCGAAGAAAAGAAGATCTGTTGGAAGTTGCAGGTCAAGGGTGATCGTTTTCGCATGTTGGACCAGCAATTCGGACTTGCGGGTGAAGGGCAAATCCGTTCAGGTAACCCTGATAACCTATAGTCTAATATGCTTGGGCAGCATTTTCCTTGCCCTTTGATTACGAATCCTGTCTCTCAGGATCATGCAATTGTCACCACAACAGGATGAGGCCTTACAGGCCGTTTCAAAATGGCTGAAAGGCGGGCGGAGTCCGATTTTCAGGCTGTTTGGCTATGCCGGCACTGGCAAGACGACGCTTGCGCGCTACTTTGCCGAGCATATTGAAGGCGATGTCCAATTTGCTGCATTTACAGGCAAAGCAGCGCAGGTATTACGTTCGAAGGGCGCCCGAAACGCCCGAACGCTACATTCGCTGATTTACAGGCCGCGCGGTGAAGAAGCTGTTGAAAATGAAACCACCGGCAAAACCAGTATAGCACCAACGTTTTCTCTTAATCGTCAGAGCCCCGTAGCAAAGGCGAAATTGATTGTTGTTGACGAATGCTCCATGGTTGACGAGCAGCTTGGTCGCGATCTTATGAGTTTCGGCACGCCAATTCTCGTGCTCGGTGATCCGGGGCAGTTGCCGCCAATATCCGGCGGTGGATTTTTCACCGAGCATGAACCTGACTTTCTGTTAAGCGAGATTCACAGGCAGGCGCGCGATAATCCAATCCTGCGGCTGGCGCTGGATGTTCGTGAAGGTCGCGACTTTGACTTTGGCGATTATGGTGCTGCCAAGGTGATTTCCAAATCTGATGTAACTCAGGAGTTGGTACTTGGCGCAGATCAAGTTCTGGTCGGAACCAATCGAACCCGCAAGCGATATAACCAGCGCTTGAGGGAGTTGAAAGGGTTCTCTGCCGCCTTTCCCCAAGCAGGAGATAAGCTGGTTTGTCTGCGAAATGATCCCGCCAAGGGGCTGCTTAACGGCTCCCTTTGGAAGGTGATGACTTCTTCCCGTGAAACCGTAAAGCCTGGCATCAATCTATTGATTGCGCCGGAAGATGAAGAGCCAGGGCGTGGTGTTGCCAAAATCAAGCTCTTGAAAGCTCAGTTTGATGATCCTGATGTAGAGATTCCCTGGCAAACGAAGAAGCGTTTTGATGATTTCGATTATGGCTATGCCTTGACTACACATAAGGCGCAGGGTTCCCAATGGAATGAAGTTGTTTTGTTCGATGAGAGTTATGCCTTCCGGGATACGCGCGATCGATGGCTTTATACGGCGATCACCCGGGCTGCCGAACGATTGACCGTTGTAAGATAGTTTCACTCTTGCCGTGTGAGTATGAGATGAATTTTCATTGGATAGAAGCGTTCGAAGGACAACGCGCAGTGGAACTCCATGATCTGTACAGCAAGGAATGGTGGACCAAGGGACGATCATTTGATGATATGATGCGAATGCTCAAGCATTCTGATTTAACGCTTGGATGTTGCACCGAAAATGGCAAACTGATCGGGTTTGCCCGGGTGCTTACGGATTATACATTCAAGGCGTTTATTTTCGACGTAATTGCCCATGAGAGCTTTCGCGGACTGGGAGTGGGACAAAGGATAGTCAAACGGATATTCGACCACGAAACATTGAATGGCGTTCGAAGTTTTGAGCTTTATTGTCCCGATCACATTGCTCCCTTCTATGAAAAGCTGGGATTCACCAGATCGACTTCTTCACTTTTGGTACACCGGCATTAAAGCGCGATATCAGGAACGCGTGGATGAAATAACCATGTCTAGCGTCGCTGAACTCATGTACAACGAACCAACTCATATCATCGGCGGATACCATTCATGACTGCGTCACTCTCCGTAAATCTAAATGCCGTTGCCATGTTGCGGAATCGTCGTGATTTGCCTTGGCCGAATGTTATTGGTATCGGCCGCATTGCACTGGCCGCGGGTGCATCCGGGTTGACAGTGCATCCCCGGCCAGACGAAAGGCATATTCGTTTTTCAGACCTCCCGGACCTTCGCGCGCTCATCGATGACGAGTTTCCTGAAGCAGAGTTTAACATTGAGGGTTATCCAACCAGCGAATTTCTGGAGTTGGTCGCCAGAAACGAGCCGGAGCAAGTGACATTGGTGCCCGATGATCCGGCTCAATCCACATCGGATCACGGATGGGACTTGCAACGACATGCAGATTTCCTGATGCCAATTATTCAAGGTTTGAAAAGCCGAGGCGCGCGCGTTTCCTTATTTATTGATCCAAATCCGGAAGCACCCGATGCGGCAAAGAAATTGGGTGCAGATCGGGTCGAGCTTTATACCGGTCCATATGGAGCAATGCATGATGATGCGAAGCGTGCTGTGATCGAACTTGAAAAGCTGACAGCTACGGCTTCTGCAGCGGCAAGTATTGGTATTGCAGTGAATGCCGGACACGATCTAACGGTTGCCAATTTACCCCCCTTGGTCAAGAAAATGCCAAACCTTGTTGAAGTTTCGATTGGACATGGCCTTACAGCTGACGCTTTAATACATGGAATGGCAGGAGCTGTAGAAAGATTTTTGGATGCACTCAAAGTATAATGCTTTGATTTGGCAGAATAATCTCTAGCCATGCATTTTTGCATAACGAAAATGGTGAGTTATGTTAAAATGGCGATTGATATTGCGCTGCAACACGACTAACTCGTCCGCCCACGCTGTACGAGCGAGGGAAAAATTTTTATGAATGACCACCAGGCGGTCGGTGATGATTGCGATAATGGCTCTGTCAGCTATGAGCCGGAGCCGCATCACAAAGAAGCTTTCCCAGTCCTGGTTCTGGGCGCCTTGGGTGTTGTCTATGGCGACATCGGAACCAGCCCGATCTATGCTTTCCGCGAAGCACTGCATGCGGCTTCATTGGATGGTAGCTTGAGCCGTACAGACGTGCTTGGCGTCGTGTCCATGATCTTCTGGGCATTGGCACTGATCGTCACCATCAAATACGTCATCTTTGTATTGCGCGCGGATAATGATGGGGAAGGCGGAATACTGTCCCTCATGGCGCTGGCTCGGTCGAGCTTTAAATCACGGCCACAACTTATCCTGGGGCTAGGTATTGTCGGAGCTTCGCTATTCTATGGCGATGCAGTGATTACCCCCGCGATCTCGGTGCTTTCTGCTGTTGAAGGGCTCGAGATAGTAACCCCGACCCTGAAACCATTTATCGTCCCCATAACGATTGTAATTCTTCTGACTTTGTTCTCCATTCAGAAGTTTGGGACAGCAAGCGTAGCTAAGATATTCGGGCCGATTACGTTGATCTGGTTTCTTGCTATCGGATTCTTTGGGCTATTGCATATAGCCGATGACCTCAGCATTTTTGCGGCCGTGAATCCCTATTATGCGTTTGAGTATATTATGAACAATCCGCAAACCGCATTCCCGACGATCGGTACCGTGTTTCTTGCGGTGACCGGTGCGGAAGCGCTGTATGCCGATCTTGGCCATTTCGGTCGTAAGCCAATTGCCACAGCTTGGATGTGGGTTGTTTTCCCCTGCTTGTTGCTCAACTATTTTGGACAAGGCGCGTTTATTCTAGCCTATCCGGATGAGGCGAAGAATCCGTTTTTTGAAATGTTCCCGCACTGGGCTCTTTTGCCGATGGTGCTGCTGGCAACTATGGCGACAGTCATTGCCAGTCAGGCAGTTATTTCCGGCGCTTATTCCTTGTCGCGTCAGGCAGTGCAGCTCAATCTTCTACCGCGGCTGAATATCGAACACACTTCCGAGAAACAGTCGGGGCAAGTTTATCTGCCAAAGGTCAATGCGCTTCTTGGTATCGTTGTTGTACTGCTTGTGCTGGGCTTTGAACGCTCGTCAAATCTGGCATCTGCATACGGTATTGCGGTCACCGGGAATATGCTCGTAACGACGATACTCCTTTTCATCGTCATGACCCGCATCTGGAAATGGAGCCTGTGGTTGGCCGCCACTCTAACGGGGTGCTTCCTCATCATCGACCTTACTTTTGTGAGCGCTAACCTGATCAAGGTTGTCGATGGTGGCTGGGCATCGCTGGTTGTCGCCTTCCTCATTGTCCTTATTATGTTTACTTGGGTTCGCGGTAGCCGCAAGCTTTTCGAAAAGACCCGAAAGGGCGAAGTTCCGCTTGCTTTGATATCAAAGAAGATGGCTGAAAATCCACCGACTTTGGTTCCTGGTACAGCAGTTTTTCTGACTGGTGATCCCAAAAGTACGCCAACTGCTCTTATGCATAGCCTTAAGCACTATAAGGTCTTGCATCAAAACAACGTCATCCTGACGGTAATTACTGCACCATCACCATTGGTCAAAAAGAGTGACCGGGTCCGGATTGAACCCATCAACGACCTGTTCATGCGGGTAACTTTGACCTTCGGTTATATGGAGCGGCCCAATATTCCCCGGACGCTGGCTATCTGCCGTAAGCAAGGGTGGAAGTTCGACATTATGACGACTTCCTTCTTCCTGTCCCGGCGATCTTTGAAGGCCTCGGCGCGCTCTGAAATGCCGCACTGGCAGGATCGCCTGTTTATTGCTCTCGCAAAAAGCGCTAGTGACGCCACAGAGTATTTCCAAATCCCGACTGGGCGCGTGGTTGAAATTGGAACGCAGGTCAACATCTAGCCTCTCGAGCAAAACTGGTGGCAATGAGGAAATTACAGATCGGGATTGTGGGCGCGGGACCAGCTGGACTTGCTGCTGCACTCTATCTCAAACGCGCAAATCATGATGTTACGCTATTTGAGCGGTTTTCCTCTGCGTCTCCGGTTGGATCAGGGCTGATCCTTCAACCGACCGGACTGACTGTACTCGATGATCTCGGGTTGTTTCAGGCGATTCAAGTCTTGGGTAACCGGATTGACCGGCTATATGGTGCGGACGCGCTTTCCGGTCGTACTGTTCTTGATGTGAGATACTCTGCGCTCAAGGGTGGAAGGCACGGTATAGCAGTTAATCGGGCAGCTCTATTCGATGTCCTTTACGATGCGGTGTTACGTCAGGGCATCAATATTGAAACCAACGTTGACATCGTATCCCTTGACGTTGGCGCAGGTTCTTCATGGCTTATAACGGATACTGGTCGCCGTATTGGAGCTTTTGATCTGGTAGTGGATGCCAGTGGATCAAAATCAAAGATCAGGAGCTTTGCATACAAAAGTCGGGAACCGAAGCCGCTGACCTATGGAGCTTATTGGGTGTCGCTTAAATGGCATCCAGAAGGTTTTGACGAACATTCGTTATTGCAGCGTTATCGTAAAGCGGGAGTGATGATCGGTGTTCTGCCAATAGGTAAGGCAAGCGCTGACGGTCCGAAAACCGCGGCATTCTTTTGGAGCACGAAGCCTGAGGAAGAGCCAAAGTTGCGCGACGCGGGAATAGCTCACTGGAAAGATCGCGTATTTTCGCTTTGGCCGGAATGCTCGGTCTACCTCGATCAAATCGATAGTTTTGATGATATGACACTGGCGCGGTATGGTCACCATACATTGCCGATGCCAATTGGACGCCACCTCTCTGTAATAGGTGACGCCGCTCATTCCACAAGCCCGCAGTTGGGGCAGGGCGCTAATATGGCATTGCTGGATGCCAGAGCTCTGGCCCATGCCCTGGATACATCAACTGAGCTGACCGCTGCGTTAGCTCAGTACGCATCTTCGAGGCGCATGCACGTAGCCGGGTTTCAAAGTCTCTCGCGCGCCTTTACGCCCTTCTATCAGTCTGATTCTAGGGTATTGCCCTTCATTCGCGACCATGTTGTTCCAATAGTCTCCCGCATTCCTCCCACGCCACAACTATTGGCATCAATGGTCTCCGGTACCTTGATCGATCCGTTCGGGCCGATAGGTCTGCGTGAGAAAATCTGGGGCTAAATTTTTTCCAGCACCGCTTGTCAAACCTCGGCACGTATATTAGAAAGCCAACCGTAACGTACGGTACGGTACGGTTGGAGGACGCGTTGAAGTCAGAACTGGAAATTAGCGAAACTGCATTAACCGAGCGTCAGAAAGACGTGTTGGATGCTGCACTCGCGCTTCTGGTTGAGGCTGGTGACAAGCTCACAATGACAAGCGTTGCCCGGCGCGCAAGCTGCTCGAAGGAAAGCCTGTACAAATGGTTTGGTGACCGTGATGGACTGCTGACAGCAACCGTTCAGTGGCAAGCCTCCAAGGTGCGCGGAGTTCCTGTTAGCCGAGATGCGTTTGATCGCAATGCACTGGTAGCAGGTTTAGAGCGCTTTGCAGCCGATTGGCTGCGTGTTCTGTCGGGTAAAATCTCAGTCGCATTGAATCGTGTAGCGGTGACGCACGCCGGTACTGATAAGCACGGGCTTGGTCGCGATCTTGGCGGTATCGTTTTAGAGAACGGCCCATTTGCCATGGCTCGCAGGCTTGAGCCCGTTCTGCTGCTTGGACGCGAAGCAGGGCTGTTACAATTTGAACAGACCGATGAAGCATTCCGTACATTTTTTGGTTTGGTCGTGCGCGACGTGCAAATTCGCCTGCTGCTGGGAGATCATTTCGAACTCGGCGAGACAGCAATCGAGCGTGACGCAAAACGGGCCACCGAACAATTTCTCGTTCTCTACAAACCCTAAGGAAAATCGGTCAGGAAATGACCGAAAAACAATACTGATTGAAACATAGGAAGGAATAAACCAATGCGCGTATATTATGACCGGGATGCTGACATCAATCTGATCAAGTCGAAGAAGGTTGCCATCATCGGCTACGGTTCTCAGGGCCGTGCCCATGCGCTTAATCTCAAAGATTCAGGTGCCAAGGATGTGCGCATTGCTTTGCGCACCGGTTCAGAAACTGCCAAGAAGGCAGAAGCTGATGGGTTTCAAGTCGTCAATGTTGCAGAAGCCGCAAAATGGGCAGACCTGATGATGATGGCAACTCCTGACGAACTTCAAGCTGATATCTATAAGGACCATATTGCTGCCAATATCCGTGATGGTGCAGCGATTGCCTTCGCTCATGGCCTCAACGTGCATTTCGGTCTTATCGAGCCAAAGAAGACTGTTGACGTTGTTATGATCGCGCCGAAAGGCCCAGGTCATACGGTTCGCGGCGAATATCAGAAGGGTGGCGGTGTACCCTGCCTTATCGCCATTCATCAGGATGCATCAGGTAACGCCCATGATCTTGCTCTGTCATATGCTTGTGGCGTTGGTGGCGGTCGTTCAGGCGTTATCGAGACCAATTTCCGTGAAGAATGCGAAACTGATCTATTCGGTGAGCAGGTCGTATTGTGCGGTGGTCTGGTAGAGTTGATCCGCGCTGGTTTCGAAACGCTGGTTGAAGGCGGTTACGCGCCAGAAATGGCTTATTTTGAATGCTTGCATGAAGTTAAGCTGATCGTTGACCTGATCTACGAAGGCGGCATCGCCAACATGAACTATTCGATCTCGAATACCGCAGAGTGGGGCGAATATGTATCTGGCCCACGTATCATCACTGCCGAGACAAAGGCAGAAATGAAGCGCGTTCTGACGGATATCCAGACAGGCAAGTTCACTTCCGACTGGATGCAGGAATACAAGGCCGGTGCATCGCGCTTCAAGGCTATCCGTCGTAACAACGATAAGCATCAGATCGAAGAAGTTGGTGAAAAGCTGCGTGGCATGATGCCTTGGATTGGCAGCAACAAGCTGGTTGACAAGGCGAAGAACTAAGATATCCAAAAATGGAAGGCCAGTGACGAGAACCACTGGCCTTTTTTGTATCAAGAACTGTTATGTGAGTTGCCCGGATTTAGTTTCCCAAAGCGTCGCACTTTGGCAGATCAAAGATCACACCGCTGCCTTGGACGATTGACAGGCTTGTACGTGTTGTCGAACGCCCGGTAGGATTGATAGGCCGCGCGGCATTTTTCTGTTTGTGTAGGGCCACTGTTACCCGTTGGCCGATTGGCTCGCCCATTATAGCAGTTTCCGCTCGAGCAATCGCGCAAGCTGTCCCGGTAAGGACTATTGTTACGTAGGATGATCGGAGCCCGTGGGACTACATCAAGTCCACGTGGTGCAGGGCGGTACGTTTGGATTTCGCGTGCTGAGGCGATGGATATCTGTCCCACGATCGTCAAAGACAAAGCGGCCAGTGCAATTTTAAGAAGTTTCATAGTCTCGCGGTTCCGGTTGTCCATGTGTTTGATATAGGCGCTTACGTCGCTGATCGCTACTGGCAGCGGCAGGTTAATACGGGTAGGGTCTTTGTAGTGAATACTTCCTGGCCTCCATTTCGGGATTTTGCATGTCAGTTCGCATTGCTACCTTTAACGTCGAAAATCTGATGAACCGGTTCGATTTTTCCGGTTTCAAGAATAATCTTAATAAAGACAGGACCTTGCAGCTTTTCCAGATACAGGATGAGGCGCAATACCGGCAACTGGAACAAGCGCGTGCAATCGCTCACGCCGACGACACACGTCAGTTGACCGCTTTAGCGATCGCTGAAACTCACGCCGACATTCTTTGCCTTCAGGAAGTCGATAATATCGGGGCGCTGAATGCTTTCGAGTTTGGCTACCTCTTCAAAATGGTTGGTGAAGGATATCGCCATAAATATATGGTCGAAGGAAACGATAGCCGCGGGATTGACGTGGCTGTATTGATGCGAGATCAGACACGCGATGGCCTGCCAATCGAATTCGTTGCGATGACGAGTCATGCCCACATCACATATAATGATTTCGGAATTCACAACTCAGAGTTGGCATTGCTGGGTATCGAGGCGTACGAACGAATATTCAAGCGTGATTGTCTTGAGATCGACGTGCGCATTGATGGTAAGCCGCTGACGCTTTTTGTTAGCCACTTCAAATCAATGGGTACGCCACGCAATGGTATGGATGGTCGCACTGCGTCCATGCCCGTTCGAGTGGCGGAGGCCAAGGCGGTACGCCGGATAATCGAAGACAAGTTTGCTGGGAACGGTGGCTCGGCCGATAAAAGCTGGGTCGTTTGCGGCGATTTCAATGATTATCGTGAACGCGTTCTGATCAAAGGCGATACATTGGCCGGATATCGGTTCGAACCTGTCAGTGAGGCTGAGAGCAGTGTGAATGTTCTATTAGAGGGTGGATTTTGCGAAAATCTCGTTGAGCGCCGTCCTGTTATGGACCGTTGGACACTTTATCATACTCGTGGACCGGAGGAACGGCACTTGTGCCAGCTCGATTACATTCTGGCCTCACCGGCGCTGGCGCGAAACAATACACAAACTATTCCGGACATTATCCGGCAGGGACAGCCATTTCGTACGGTTTTTCCGCCGGATCAAAAGGTTGAGCATTTTCCACGCATCGGCTGGGACCGCCCCAAGGCTAGCGATCATTGCCCCGTCGCAGTTACATTTGGCGTGGTTTAACAAATGAAAGCCTTTCCCGAGAAGACAGTGATTGAGCTTAGAGATGCCTCGATTCGAATAGAAGACGGCACCCTGGCCTACGTACTGGACAACAAATCAGAAATTGCGGCAAATTGGGAAGCAGAGCGCAAAGCAAATCCCGCGCTTTTCAATGGCGATTTCTTCATGGCCGAACAAGCACATATCGCTCGCGGCTTGTTTGAAGCAGTTTATAAGCGAACGCGTTTCGAGACGATGATGCATTGGAAGCGGAATAATGCATCGCTCAAGCCTTGGCATATTTTCGCGGTAGGTGTGATCGTTTCCAGTGACAATGCGCTGATTGCGGGACGAATGGCGAGTTCGACAGCAGCTGCGGGACGAGTTTATTTCCCTGCTGGGTCTTTTGATGAAGGCGATGTTCGCAATGAGAGCATCGATATTGACGGCAACATGCAACGAGAGGTTATGGAGGAAACGGCAATCGATCTAATGGATGCGCGCCGCTTCGATAGCAATATCTACCTTGTTACCGCAGATTGCAGTATTGCATTGTTCCGCCGTTATTATTTTGATTTGAGTTCGCAAGAGTTGCTCGCTCGTATACGCCATCATATTGCGGGTGAGATCAATTCGGAGCTAGACGATGTAATTGCTGTGACGTCGCCGGCCGATATGAGCGATACGACACCTGCCACATTCCGAGCCTTTGGTGATTGGCATTTCAGCCAAATGTAACCGTTACAAGGTTTGGCTTGAACGACTAGGGTGTTGCTCTATTTTCACTGGCTTTAGCAGGAGCATTGTCAATGTCTGATCGCCATTATGAAGTATATGACGTTTTTACCTCTGAAGTCTTGAAGGGAAATCCGTTGGCGATCGTTCACGATGCGGACGGCCTTGATGATGAGGCAATGCAAAGGATAGCACGCGAGTTCAATCTCTCGGAGACGGTCTTTGTACTGCCAGCCCAAAACGCCTCTCATACAGCTTGGATTCGTATTTTTACCCCGGATTATGAGATGCCCTTTGCCGGGCATCCGACAGTCGGAACGGCGGTGTCGCTTGCACAAAAGCGATTTGGCGATGCGGGAAGTAGTCAGGACGTGCTTATCATCCTGGAGGAGCAAGTTGGTCCTGTGCGTTGCGGCGTGAAGCTGAGTAAGGATGGGACTTTTGCTGAATTCGACCTTCCAAAATTGCCTGAAAGGGTAGGTTACAATTATGATAAAGTGGCAATTGCAAAAGCGCTGCGGCTTGAGCCCGATGAAATCGGTTTCGAGAATCACGTCCCAAGTATTTGGGATGCAGGTGTTCCATTCCTGTTAGTGCCGATCCATGGGCTGGCTACAGCCGCCCGTATTCATATTGACCAGACTGCGATACGAGAGGTTGCACCGCGTATCGGTCATCGCCAATTGCCGGTCTATGCTTATTGCCGGGAAACCATGCAGCATGGAAGTAGCTTTCATTCACGTATGTTCGTGAGCAACGATGGGACCTATGAAAATCCCGCAACTGGATCAGCCACTGCTGCCTTTGCCGGAGCTGTTCATTTGTTCGACGAGCCGCTAGACGGCTTGCTTCGCCTGTCTATCGAGCAGGGGTACGAGATGGGCCGTCCTTCTAACCTGCAATTGGAACTTGATGTCAAAGATAGAAAGTTAATCGGCGCAAGAATTGGTGGCTCCGCGATCAGGGTGGCGGAAGGTAGATTGTTTGTCTGAGAGCAAAAAACTCACGTTCTTGGCGATCAACGCGATAAAGTTTTGCGAAGGGCTGGACAGGCAAGATTTGCCCCGTTATAGAGCGCTCACTGTCGTCGCGGAAGCGGCTGACGGGCACATAGCTCAGTTGGTAGAGCAGCTGACTCTTAATCAGCGGGTCGTAGGTTCGATCCCTACTGTGCCCACCACTTATTCTGAAAAGAGGGCCATATGGCCCTTTTTTCTTGCACTCAAACAAGCATCCGCTTGTTCTGAAACCTTCCAGAGGAGATTTTCATGAGCGTTCGTCGTATTGAAGCAGGGCCGCGTATGAGCCAAGCCGTCATTCATGGCAATACGGTGTATCTGGCTGGTCAAGTCGGTGGCCCCGGCAAGAGCGTAACTGATCAGACGAAAGATATACTCGCGTCCGTTGATCGTTTGCTGAAAGAAGCAGGCACCGACAAATCCAAGCTGTTGCAGGCCATTATTTGGCTCGATGATATGAAGGATTTTGGTGAGATGAATGCAGTGTGGGATGCTTGGGTTGATCCGGCAAATGCTCCAGCGCGTGCAACCGGCGAAGCCAAGCTTGCGACACCAGAGTATAAAGTAGAAATTATCATTACTGCTGCAATTTGAGAGTTAGCCAATAACTCTTCCAGCATTCGGAACTAGCGCGGACACGTGTGTCCGCGCTTTTTTATTGTCAATGTCATGATGGCTCGTTCAGAGGGAGACAGAGCCGTCAATAGGATGGGCCGTTGGGACCATAAGTCATCAAGATGCATTATTTTTCCTAGAATCTCTTTAATACCAGCATCGGTTTTCTTGAATTACACCCCATCCCTAGCTCAATATCCCGTCCATCGGTTTAAGCCTTTATCACAGCGACGATATTGAGAATTTTATACTATAATTTATAGGGCATTGATTATGGCGACAAATATAACGCGGCGTAAGGTGCTGCAGGGTGCAGCCATTGGAACGATGCTGGCGACAGCTGCAAGCGGTAAAGGGGCGCTCAATCTCAACAAAAAACCTAATATCATTTTTATTCTTGCTGATGATCTTGGATACGCCGACCTTTCATCTTACGGGCATCCGACAATAAAAACGCCTTACATCGATAAGATTGGAAATGATGGTGTTCGCCTGTTGCAGGCCTATTCCAACTCGTCGGTTTGCTCAGCGACCAGAACAGCAATTATGACCGGCCAGTACCAGTATCGATTGCCGCTTGGTTTGGAAGAGCCACTTGCGGGGCGCAATGTAGGATTGCCGCCCTCCCAGACAACATTGCCGTCTCTGTTAAAGCAGGCCGGATATGAGACAACATTGATTGGGAAATGGCATTTGGGAGCTTATCCCAATTATGGTCCACTGAAGAGCGGATATGATCATTTCTACGGATTTCGAGGGCCAGCACTCGATTATTACAATCATGGTGCGGACTTCTGGGAAGATGATGTTCAGATTAATGAGGTTGGCTATCTTACGGATCTTCTTGGTGACAGGACTGTTGAGCTGATTGAAAAAAGCGATAGTTGTGAAAGGCCATTCTTTGCAAGCGTGCATTTTAATGCCCCACATTGGCCATGGGAGGCTCCGGGAATACAAGGACAAGAGGAGTCCGCTCGGAAAAAGGCAGGTTTGGCTGCTTTTGACGCGGGTACTCAGGATGTCTATCGTCAAATTGTCGAGCGGTTGGATTTTCAGGTTGGTAGAATACTGCAAGCCCTCTCTGACAATCGCATCAGTGAAAATACAATCATCATTTTTACGAGCGACAATGGTGGCGAAAGATTTTCAAATACTTGGCCTTTCTCCGGCAAAAAATCCGAGTTGCTTGAAGGCGGTATAAGGATTCCCGCCCTCATACGTTGGCCAGCGAAAATACCCGCCGGACAAACCAGTGAGCAAGTCACCTTGAGCATGGATTGGCTGCCCACATTGCTGGAAGCTGCAGAAACAAATGTTAATCCCACCTACCAGCCGGATGGCCTATCCATTTTGCCTGTGTTGACAGGAAACGAACAGGTCAAATCGCGCAATGTGTTTTGGCGCTACAAGGGAAATGCTCAGCGTGCAGCACGTATCGGAAACTATAAATATCTCAAGATTCTAGCGAATGAGTTCCTTTTCAACGTTGTAGATGACCCGTTAGAGCGGGCAAATCTCAAAAATCGACTACCGGATACTTATAAAAGCATCCGACTTGAATGGCTCAAATGGAATCGTGGCATGCTGCCGGAAACGAACGAAAGCCAAACTTATGGATTTACAAGCGCGACATTTGCAGATCATATCGGCGCGCAACCCGTGACGACGGGTGCGAATAAACATGATGAGTAATTTCCTGTGAGCCAAGCGTCGGGATTTAGCCTGCCGGCCGGTGTTTGGGCTGCTGATGTAATGATTACGAAAGTAGTGTTTTGAACAACTACATTGGGACTGCACCAAGTTAATTGCTTGGGTGCACTGGATTTTTGGCGCGGGGTTGAATAAAGTCCGCGCTTCTCCGGATTGCCGTAGGGGCAATTCTTTAAAACGCTTGTCTGATTGTGGTCATTTTCGTCTCCGCAAGACGAGGCAAGCATGAGTAAGGAAAACGATTGCAAGTTCTCGTCCGTGATAACAATGTTGAACAGGCCCTTCGGGTTCTGAAGAAGAAGATGCAACGCGAAGGTCTATTTCGCGAAATGAAAGCCCGTCAGGCTTTTGAAAAGCCATCCGAACGCCGCGTTCGTGAAAAAGCTGAAGCTGTAAGCCGCGCCCGCAAGGCAGCACGCAAGCAGGCTCAGCGTGAGGGTCTGTTACCCGGCCCGAAAAAGAAAGAACGTATTGTACGTCCTGGTGCGCCAGCAGGGAACGACTACAATAACCGCTAAATATTGATAGGCCTTTGTTGCCTTTCATCGTGACGACAAACCCGCATGGCTGAAAGGCCGTAGCGGGTTTCGTTTTATTGTACTTTCAGCATCGTGCGGTTTCAAAAAAGTGCCTTCTTGCACGAAGCATTAATGTATTTACTTATCGATCATCGCAGATTTTTGGAGATATGATCGCTATGGCACTGAAGCTTAATATTATCATCGCAAGCACGCGCCCAGGCCGCGGCGGTCCTGCGGTAGCAAAATGGTTTAATGAGTTTGCCAAGCAGGATGGCAAGTTTGAGCCTGTGCTGATCGATCTTGCTGATTTCAATCTGCCAATCTACGACGAGCCGAATCATCCTCGCATGAAAAAGTACGAGCATGAACACACCAAGAAGTGGAGTGAGGCCATCGAGCCGGGCGATGCTTATATTTTTGTTATGCCGGAATATGACTATAACGCCCCACCGTCATTGATAAATGCGCTGGTCTACCTGTGGAATGAGTGGAACTACAAGCCTGCAAGCTTTGTCAGTTATGGCGGTGTTTCGGGCGGTTTGCGCGCCACGGAATCTGTCAAGGGTCTATTGTCGGCACTCCGCATGGTGCCGCTTGGCGAGAGTGTTCCAATCCCTTCCTATCAGCAGTTTATCAATGATGATGGCGTGTTTACACCAAACGAACTTGTCGCGACCAGCGCTACGACTGTTTTGACAGAATTGGCCAAGTGGGCCGGTGTGTTGAAGCCGCTTCGGAATTCATGATTGTAGAGCCGCTTGACAATAACGTGTCCAGCGGTTCACTTTAAGCCATTCACCAGGGGAGTCCCGACAAGGGGCTGAGATACTGCTTCAGGCATAGCCAAGCGCAGTGACCCGTTGAACCTGATCCAGTTCACACTGGCGTAGGGACGGTGCAAAGGTTATCGCGCATGGTGCATTGGCACTGAATCCATTTTTGGATTCGCGAAGCTTCTTTCATCCTTCCGGCACAGAACTGGGTTTCCTGCAATAACGCAAAGGAACCTGACGATGACTGCTGTAACAAAAATTATCGAGGCCCCAAAGGTTTCAACGGGGCCGCTTCCTGCTTCGATCAAGGTTTATAAACCGGGAAACATTCATTCCGAAATTCGCGTTCCCTTACGTGAAATTTCCGTTCATCCTACTGCGGGTGAACCAAATCTTGCTGTCTATGATTCATCTGGCCCTTACACCGATACAGCCAGAAGTATTGATATCAATAAAGGTATCGAACGCACCCGTGAGACATGGAAGGTTGGGCAGCAGGCCGATAGTTACTCCTACGAAGGACGGCTGATCCAATCCGCCGACAATGGTTTCGCCACTGGTGAGCGACTAACCCGAGAATTCCCCATACTGCATCAACCCCGCAAGGCTCGTGATGGAAAAGCCATAACCCAGCTTGCGTATGCTCGCGCCGGGATTATCACGCCTGAGATGGAATACGTTGCAGTTCGGGAAAATCTTGGCCGTGACGTGGCCCGAAACATAGTGCGGGATGGTGAGTCCTTCGGTGCTTCAGTACCGGATCATGTAACGCCAGAATTCGTCCGTGAAGAAATAGCTCGAGGCAGGGCTATTATACCGGCCAACATAAATCACCCCGAACTTGAGCCAATGATTATCGGCCGGAATTTCCTGGTAAAGATTAATGCCAACATCGGTAATTCGGCCGTGACATCTTCGATGGAAGAAGAAGTGGAGAAGATGGTTTGGGCCATTCGCTGGGGTGGCGATACTGTGATGGATCTTTCGACAGGTCGTAATATTCACAATATTCGCGAGTGGATCATTCGTAATTCGCCCGTACCGATTGGAACAGTTCCGCTTTATCAGGCGCTGGAAAAAGTAGGAGGTATCGCGGAAGACCTGACGTGGGAAGTTTACAGAGATACGCTGATCGAACAGGCAGAGCAGGGAGTTGATTATTTTACCATTCATGCGGGTGTGCGGCTGCACTATATTCCTCTGACTGTAAACCGCGTCACAGGTATTGTTTCGCGGGGCGGATCCATAATGGCAAAATGGTGTCTACATCATCATCGCGAAAGCTTTTTATACGAACATTTTGATGAGATTTGCGATATCTGCCGAGCTTATGATGTGAGCTTCTCCCTTGGAGATGGTTTGCGTCCAGGTTCAATAGCCGATGCAAACGATGCAGCGCAGTTTGCCGAGTTGGAGACCTTAGGTGAACTAACACAAATTGCCTGGGCCAAAGATTGCCAAGTCATGATTGAAGGGCCAGGCCATGTCCCGATGCACAAAATCAAGGAGAATATGGACAAGCAGCTTGCCGTTTGCGGCGAGGCACCTTTCTATACGCTTGGACCGCTCACCACCGATATTGCCCCCGGTTACGATCACATTACATCTGGTATCGGTGCTGCAATGATCGGTTGGTTTGGTACGGCGATGCTTTGCTACGTTACACCCAAGGAGCATTTGGGATTACCCAATCGTGACGATGTAAAGGTTGGCGTCATTACCTATAAGATCGCCGCTCATGCGGCGGACCTTGCCAAGGGGCACCCGGCCGCGAAATTGCGCGATGATGCACTGTCGCGCGCGCGTTTTGAGTTCCGCTGGGAAGACCAGTTCAATTTGTCGCTCGATCCCGAAACGGCACGGCTTTATCACGACGAGACCCTACCGAAGGAAGCGCATAAAGTAGCTCATTTCTGCTCGATGTGCGGACCAAAATTCTGCTCGATGCGCATTTCACATGACATTCGGGCAGAAGCACAAAAAGAAGGCATGGCTGCGATGGCGGAAAAATTCCGCGTTGGCGGCGATCTTTACTTGCCGCTCACCGCTGGAGAATGACGTGGTAAGCGTTTTGGTAAAAGGGGCTGGCGTCGCCGGCCTCACAGTTGCCTATGAGCTTCGTATACGCGGCGCTGAGGTTACCATCGTTGAACCCTATCCAGACGGAAAGGCTGCCGCCTCATGGTATGCCGGTGGCATGTTGGCACCGTGGTGTGAACGGGAAAGCGCTGAACAAACGGTGGTCGAACTTGGACTACGGTCGGCGGATTGGTGGGAGGCAACACTTCCCGGCTCGGTAACGCGCAAAGGCACGCTGGTAATCGCTTCCTCGCGAGATGCGAAAGATCTGGATCGATTCGGTTCGCGTACATCCGGTTTTGTGCATATCGGTGATGAAGCAATTTCGCTTTTGGAGCCGGATCTTGCTGGGGCTTTCCAGAAGGGGCTTTTCTTTGAAAGCGAAGCACATTTATCCCCTCGTGCTGCCCTGTTTGAGCTGAAGACCAAGTTGGTCGCTTTCAGTACCCGCTTTGAGACAAGCCTGGATAATGTTGAGGCTTCCCGCTTTGACTGGATCGTTGATTGCACCGGAATAGCAGCAGCGGACACTGAATTACGGGGAGTGCGTGGGGAGATGCTTATCCTACGGACGAAAGATATTCAGTTGGCACGTCCGGTGCGTCTTTTGCATCCGCGCTTTCCGCTATATGTCGTACCCCGACCGGACCATATGTTCATGGTGGGAGCCACGATGATTGAGAGCGATGCAGACGGACCAATAACTGCGCGTTCAATAATGGAATTGTTGAACGCTGCCTACGGTGTTCATCCCGCATTTGGCGAAGCAGAAGTCATAGAGACCGGAGCGGGGGTTCGCCCAGCCTATCCTGATAATCTGCCGCGTGTGGTCAAGTCTGGCAATATAATCAGCATTAACGGACTTTACCGCCACGGCTTTCTGCTCGCACCCACAATGGCAAAAAAGGCTGCTGATATGATCGTGAAGGAAAGGAGCATGCATCATGAAACTCATCGTGAACGGCGAAGCGCATGACGTCGTGGCGCAATCTCTTGACGCATTGTTGCTTGAATTGAACTTTGAAGGTGAATGGCTTGCAACCGCAGTGAACAGTGAATTGGTGCGTGCAACGGAGAGGCAGAATCACGTTTTAAAGAGCGGTGATCGCATCGAGATTCTAACACCCAAACAAGGTGGATGACATGCTGAAATTGTATGGCGAGGAGATATCGTCCCGCCTTATGCTTGGCACGGCGCAGTATCCGTCTCCTGCAATTCTCATTGATGCAATCAAAACATCAAAAACAGAGATTGTTACAGTGTCGCTTCGACGAGAAATGTCCGGGGCGAAATCGGGTGAAGGATTCTGGTCTCTAATCCGTTCGTTGGATTTGCGCGTACTGCCCAATACAGCGGGATGTCACACAGTAAAAGAGGCCGTTTTGACGGCACATATGGCACGCGACGTCTTTTCGACTGACTGGATCAAGCTGGAAGTCATTGGCAATCACGACACTTTGCAGCCGAATGTCTTCGCGCTTGTGGAGGCGGCACGGATTCTCACCGAAGAAGGTTTCAAGGTATTTCCCTACACAACAGACGATCTGATTGTAGCAGAACGCCTGCTGGAAGCCGGGTGTGAGGTTCTCATGCCATGGTGCGCGCCTATTGGTTCGGCAATGGGACCGTTAAATCGATATGCATTACGTTCCATGCGCGGGCATTTTCCTGAAGTACCTATGATCGTCGATGCAGGATTGGGGCGCCCATCGCATGCAGCCGAGGTAATGGAATTGGGATTTGATGCTGTTTTATTGAACACTGCGGTGGCTAAGGCAGGTAATCCTGTTGCGATGGCCGACGCTTTTGCCAAAGCTGTTGATGCAGGCTGCTCGGCATATCAAGCAGGCATGCTTGAACCACGCGATCTAGCTGTTCCCTCTACGCCGGTTATAGGCAAAGCTGTCTTTACATAAGATGGAAAATTATGACGCCTTAGTCGCGATGACGTGGAGCCATTCGGTAGGCTCATTGTCATAACCACTACCCATAAGACTGGTGATTTCAACCGAAGACCAGATTTGGCCGTAAGCCTGCCGAAGCCATTCCGGTGACGGATAATTATAATAACGACCGAACGCGTCGCGGCCTTCCTGCTCGCCGACCTTGTAGCTTGCAAAAAAACAACCATTAGGCTTGAGCGCTCGTTCTATGCGTTGAAGAGCTGCTTTTAAGTCTGCTCGGGGAACAGCAGGAGAGAGGCATTAGCCCAAACTGCATCGAATTTGCTGCGGTCCACAATTTGATCGAATCTCATTACTTCTGCAGGAACGCCAAGGCGCTTTTGCGCCTGATAAGCAAGCTCCGGACTTCCATCGGTCGGCGTAACGTCAAAACCTCGTGCCAACATATGAGCACTGTCATCACCTCCGCCACAGCCTAATTCCAGAATCGAACAACCGGGCGTGAGGCGAGTAAGAAAAGAATCCAGTTGTTCATAAGATCGATTATGGTCGCGATTGGCATAGGCCTCAGCATTTTCCGAGTAAAATCGCTGCGTATCTTGATCTTCGCCGCTCATGACAATCACATATCCAGGATCGCGGGTATTTTGCCTTTTTCTCCGTGAACAAGACAATCAGCAATTGTTGTTCCGTCGAGAACACCCCGAGTTACGTTTGCTACTTCGTTGAAAACATGACGAATTTCACACGTGTCTTCACTGGTGCAATCCTCGCAACGTCGATAGGCGATTTTGCTAAGACAGGGAAGAGAAGCAATAGGACCATCAATCAAACGCAGGACTTCGCCGAACGTAATATCATCGGCTCCCTTGAGAAGAAGATAGCCTCCCATCTTCCCGCGGCGGCTCGTGACAATGCCTTCGCGCTTGAGGTCTAGCAGGATTTGTTCAAGGAACTTTTTGGGAATGTTCTGCTCTTCCGCAATATCCGAAATGAAAAGAGCTTTCTCGGAGTCAGCGCGTGCAAGGACGACTAGTGCCCGCAGGGCATATTTGGCTTTTTGCGATATCATTCTTCTTTGCCTGACAACCGGTTGGATGCAGTCATAGTCCCTCGCTAGACATTTTCTAGTGTAAAAACGTTAAAAATTTGAGTTTTTTTGTGGCAGCTAAATGTCTTCATAATGGCGGGTAAGCCGCTGAAAAATAATAAATCATTAATATCTGCGAGGTCTCTGACTTTCGATAAGCCACTCTTCCGATACACGATTAAAACAGTAGTGATTGTTGACAAATAATTTCAAGGCGTCATCATTGGGTATCCGTTGACCGTAAATGGCAACTCCACTCTGCAACCGAGTTCATTTCAGGAGGTCGCAATGTACAGTGAAGTATCAGGCATTTTTAATCGCGCGGAGCGTCTGTGGCGGGAAGTTTTCACGTCGGAAAATCTTGAGTTTACTGCTCGCGACTCGCAGAATCGCGATGAGGAAGAGGCTTCAGCAAAAAAGCGCCGCAACTGGACAGAAGAAGACTTTCTATGGTGCTGGCAGCATCGTGGCTTCTGGTAAATTTACGAGTCCAGTCTGATCCGTTTTCACTCGCATCGGAAAACGACAGAATGCTATTTGGCGTTTTCTCGCATTTTATTAATTTATAGAATTTGAATCCTGGCTGGCCGGATTTATTGACAATATAAATCTTCCTTCTGGCCGCAATTCCCGTCAATCTCGCAAAAATTGTTCGTTAAGTTAAAAGTAGAGCGGACTGGGTGTGGCTAGAAATGCGGAGCGCAAGTTGTGCTCGGCCGGGGAGAATTTAATGAAAAAATTGGTTGCCTATGCGGCGTTGGCTTTAGGATTTGTTTTGACTCCGGCACAGGCAGCTGATGAGCCTACCGAAATCCTCAATGTATCTTACGATATCTCCCGTGAACTCTATGAGCAGATCAATAAGGCCTTTAGCGTCGCCTACAAGGCGCAGGTGGGCAAGGATATTACTGTTAATCAATCACACGCTGGTTCGTCCAAGCAGGCCAGATCCATTCTGGAAGGACTAGAAGCGGATGTAGTAACCTTCAATCAGGTTACTGACGTGCAGGTGCTGCATGACAAGGGCGACCTGATCCCTGCTGATTGGCAGTCGCGGCTACCAAACAACTCATCTCCATATTATTCGCTTCCGGCTTTTCTGGTGCGTGCGGGCAATCCAAAAAACATCAAGAATTGGGATGACCTCGTTCGCGATGATGTCAAGGTTGTTTTCCCAAATCCAAAAACTTCCGGTAACGGGCGGTATACCTATCTGGCTGCTTATGCCTATGCGCTTGAAGCGAACAATAAGGATGAGACAAAGGCGCAGGAATTTGCCAAGAAACTGCTCGCCAATGTTCCGGTGTTCGATACGGGCGGTCGTGCGGCGACCACGACTTTCGCTGAACGTGGTATCGGAGATGTGCTGGTAACTTTTGAGGCTGAGGTACTGGGCACCCGCAAGCAACTTGGTGAAGATAAATATGAAGCGGTTGTCCCGCCGGTGAGCCTTCTGGCCGAGTTTCCGGTATCGGTAGTTGATAAGGTTGCTGATAAACGAGGATCTCGCGCCATTGCTGAGAGCTATTTGAAGTTCCTTTATACGCCCGAAGGACAGGACATTCTCGCGCAGAACTATAACCGCGTCCACGACGAGACCATTAAAGCGAAGTATGCATCGCAGTTTCCGGACACCCGCCTTTTGACGGTTGAGGATGTATTCGGGGGCTGGAGTAAAGTCACCAAGGATCATTTGGCGGAAGGTGGTATTCTGGACAAGGTATTTACCAAACGTTGAGGCAAATACTGTCGGTACTTTGAGAAAATGGCGCGGTCAGTTGCCCGCGCCATTTTCTGTTCAATAGATCGCTTGCGTTAAAGCCCGGATGAACTAAGAAACCTTCATGTCATTGTTTTCGAAATCCAGTCAGCGCGGCATTTTGCCGGGTTTCGGTCTCACTCTCGGAGTGACGCTGTTGTATTTTATGATCATTGTTGCGCTGCCGCTTCTGGCAATGCTCTATAAGTCCTTCAATCTGGGTTGGGCTGATTTTTGGTCTATCGTTTCGTCTGACAGGGCTGTCGCTACCTATCGCATAACGATCGGTGCAGCTTTACTGGCAACTCTTCTGAACGCGATGTTCGGAATGTTACTCGCATGGGTTTTAGTGCGTTATGAGTTTCCCGGGAAGCGCCTCCTCGATGCTGTAGTTGATTTGCCCTTTGCACTACCTACAGCGGTTGCGGGGCTGGCGTTGGTAACTGTGTTTTCTGCCAATGGTTGGTTTGGTCGGTATCTGGAACCATTTGGCATCAAGGTGGCCTATGCACCACTTGGCATAGCACTTGCCATGATGTTCACCAGTATTCCCTTCGTTATCCGCACAGTTCAGCCGGTATTGGAAGATGTGGCGACAGATGTTGAGGAGGCTGCCCGTTCATTGGGCGCTACGAACTGGCAAATATTTGCCAATATAATTTGGCCAGCTATTTTGCCGGCATTTATTGCCGGATGCAGCCTGTCATTTGCACGTAGCCTGGGAGAATTTGGCGCCATCGTTTTCATTTCGGGTAATCTGCCATTTGAAACCGAAGTAATGTCTCTTCTCGTCTTCATCCGGTTGGACGAATATGACTATCCGGCCGCCGCGGCGATCGCCACAGTCATGCTGTTCATCGCATTCGTTATGCTCTTCGTTACAAACTCCATACAGGCTTGGCAGCTCAGATATGCAGAACGCAACTAATCTGATTGCACCCGTGGCAGGGTTGCAGCTTTCGAAACGGCACGGCAAAAGACCAGGGCAGCTTTCGCAATGGCTTTTGATTATTGCAGCAATGCTTTTGTCGCTTGTGCTTATAGGCGTGCCCCTGCTGGTAATCTTTACCTATGCCTTTCGGGAAGGGATGGCCGTCTATTTAGGCCAGATAAGCCAACCGGCAACTTTGCACGCTATATGGTTGACAGTCCTCACGGCAATCGTTGTTGTCCCAATCAATATGGTGTTTGGGATTTGCGTGGCTTGGTTGGTAACGCGCTTTAGATTTCCCGGGCGCCGCCTATTGATCACCTTTATCGAAATTCCTTTTTCAGTCTCTCCGATCGTTGCGGGTGTGACCTATTTGTTTCTGTATGGTAGCCAAGGGCTACTTGGACCATTACTGGAGAGCTACGACATCAAGATTATGTTCACCGTTCCAGCGATATTTCTGGTGAGCCTTTTCGTTACCAGCCCATTTGTTGCACGCGAATTGATCCCGCTCATGCAGGCGCAAGGTAGCGAGGACGAGGAGGCGGCGATCACACTAGGTGCCAGCGGGCTGCAGACTTTCTTTTATGTTACGCTGCCGAATATTCGTTGGGCCCTTCTTTACGGTGCCGTGCTTTGCAACGCCCGCGTAATGGGCGAGTTTGGCGCTGTTTCCGTCGTGTCCGGCGCAATCCGTGGGCAAACAAATACGTTGCCATTGCAGATAGAATTGCTGTTCAATGACTACAATGTAACGGGGGCATTTGCGGCGTCGTCAACATTGGCCTTGATTGCTGTCATAACGCTGGTTCTCAAATACATCCTTGAACGAAAACAACTAAGCTAAGCGGCGTGTTGCCTGCCAAAAATCTGCTGAGGTCTGCGCATTGAATCTGCGAGGATATGACCTTCCGGCCATGAGCCAAAACCGCTTTCAATGTTGATGTGTCCGGAGTTCTTCATGTCTACGAAGCCGGAACCCCAAACATTCGCGAGTGCCTGTGCCTTGTTGAATGACATATATGGGTCATCGCGGCTTGCGACGACAACTGATGGGAAGGATAGCTTATGACGGGGTAGGGGCGCGAAGCTCTGAAATTTTTCATCCCATGTGGCCATGCGCTCGGCATCTGCTGGCGCTACGAGAATTGCACCTGCCACATGTGCAGCCGAAGGTCGGCTTGCGAGGTGCGCAACCAGGATGGATCCAAGGCTATGAGCAACTAAAATGGCTCCGGGCGTCTCGGCGAGTGCAGCTTCGAGCACATGAAGCCATTGCGAAAGAACCGGATTGTTCCAGTCATCCTGCTCAATAAGGCGCGATGTTTCATCCTCAAGGAGCCACTGGCGCTGCCAATGTCCGTTTTCCGATCCGCGATATCCCGGAATAATCAATGTTGTCATTGCGTCACTCCATGTTGAAGTCTGTGTTCAAAATAGAGTGTCGAGCCACGCTCTTGAAGAAACTGTGCACTAAAGTCCGGGATATCTGGAAAATATTTCCTGCGTGAATGAGCACTGAGGTGAAATTGAACGGGCGCTCACTCGTCTTTTTTGTACCAACGCAGCAACAATTGCGAGCGCTCGAAAACAAGCACAATCACAAGTGAAAGGGCAAATGGAATCAGCAAATAGAACAAACGAAATATGATGAGGGCGGCAAGTACATCGGCTTGATTCATGTCCGGTAAGCCAGTGAGGAACACCAGTTCGAGAACCCCTAATCCCCCGGGTGCATGCGATATTAATGCTGCAGAAAATGAAACCAAAAATATGCCGAGGATAATCATAAACCCAGGATTTCCAGCCGCTGGTAACGTGAAATAGATGATTGCGGCCGCGCCAATAAGTTCCAGAGGCCCCACAATCAGTTGCTGTGCAACCACCGGCAGCCGTGGATACTCAAGAGTAAACTGACGAATACGTAAGGGCTTGAAGTGAAGCCAACTGCCAAAAACGTAAAGCAGGATAAGCGCCAGTGAGCCAATTCCCAGGATGTAGCCTAGTGAAAGAGGCAACTCGGAATTGAATCGCTGTAGAATTTCTGGCTCGATCAAAAGAACAATGGCACTTAAAGTCATCACACCAATAAGAAAAGTGAACGAACAGAAAGCGATCAGTAGCGCTATCTCGGGACCGCTCATTCCTTGAGATGAATAGGCGCGATAGCGCACGACTGCACCTGAAAGAACGGAAGCACCTATATTGTGCGACAGTGCATAAGTCGTGAAAGAACACAGGGCAATAAACACCCATGAAATCTTGCGACGCAAATGTAAAAGTGCGATGCGATCGTAGCCAGCGAGAGCGGCATAGGCAATTAGAGAAGCCAAAGCAGCCAACACCCAGCGATGCATCGAAATAGCTTTAAGACTGTCGATTACATCGTCCAGAGAAATACTCCGTAGCTCCTTGTATAGAAGCCATGCGGAAATGCCGACAGCAGCCAGTCCGACGACCGGCCAAATGTAGTCCTTGAGCTTCATATTTTTCCCCGCCCGGCCTTATCAATCATCATTTTTTTAGTTTCAGGTTTCGGTCAGTGGTCCCTCTGGCTTCGGCTCGTCCAGATTGAGTATATGCGAAACAATTCCACGCGCTATCTCACGTTCTCCCATGATTACGGCATCGGCGCCCAGATCCTGTAAATGCTGTACCTCCGCATCGGAGTGAGCGCGAGCCAAAATGCTGATGACTGGGTTAGCTGCACGAGCCTTGACCACTATCTGGCCTGCCTCGAACGCATTCGGTATGGCAAGAATCAATTGCTTTGCGCCAGCCAAATTTGCGGCAGCCAGAATATCACCATTTGCGGCATTGCCGACGATCGTTTCAATGTTGTCATCCCGCAATCTCGCGACGGTCTTATCCGCATCTTCGATGACGAGAAAAGGCTTGCCGACTTCTTTCAAGGCATCGCCAACCAGACTGCCAACCCGCCCATAACCCACAAGTACGGCATGATCAGTAAGTGATGTGGGACGAATTTCCTCTACATCGATTTCTTCCGTCGGAGTGTCGGTCTCGGCACTTGGTTCTGCGGCTGTTGGTACACGTTTTTCCATCCACGGTTTCAAGTAGGTCACCCCGGCGAAAACCAGAGGATTCAACAGGATCGAAAGAATCGCACCACCGAGAATGAGATCGCGGCCTTCCTCAGGAAGCATGCCCAGCCCGACGCCAAGTTCTGCAAGAATAAAGGAGAACTCGCCGATCTGTGCGAGACTGGCCGAAATGATAAGAGCAGTTCCTGTCGGATATCCGAATGCGAGTACGATGAAGAAGGCGGCGAGCGATTTTCCTACCACGATGATTGCCAGTGTTGCGAGTAATGGCAGCGGGTCGTTGATAATGGTCATCGGATCGAACAGCATACCGACTGAAACGAAGAACAAAACTGCAAAAGCATCGCGTAGCGGCAGTGATTCCTCTGCAGCGCGGTGGCTGAGTTCAGACTCGCTCATGATCATACCGGCGAAGAATGCACCAAGGGCCAGCGACACACCAAACAGCTTTGCCGCGCCGAAGGCCACGCCAAGTGCAATTGCCAAGACAGCGAGCCGGAAAAGTTCACGTGAGCCGGTATGTGCAATGGCATGGAGAGTCCAGGGAATGACCCGCCGCCCGACAATCAGCATGACGGCGACAAAGGCCACAACTTTCCCAAGGGTTAGGGCTATAACACCGCCGATCCCCAGATTGAAGTAAGCTGCTATCGGATCAGCATTTGCATGAATTGGCCCGCTAGGCGTGTCTCCGCCATTAAGCGCACCTGCAATTGCAGGAAGCAGGACGAGAGCCAGCACCATTGCAAGGTCTTCAACAATAAGCCAACCAACTGCAATGCGTCCACGTTCGGTCTCGATCAGCCGGCGCTCTTGCATTGCCCGTAGAAGAACAACGGTACTTGCAACAGAAAGGGCGAGACCGAAAACGAAACCTGCCTGCATGTCCCACCCCAAGACCCAAGCAAGACCCATGCCAAGAAGCGTTGCGGCAAGAATTTGTACGATTGCACCGGGGATAGCAATTGCCCGGACAGACAGAAGATCTTTAAGGGAAAAATGTAACCCGACACCGAACATCAAAAGAATGACACCGATTTCGGCGAGCTCGGCTGCCAGTTCCTGATCTGCAACAAAACCGGGGGTGTGAGAACCGGCGAGTACACCGGCAACAAGATAACCGACAAGGGGGGGAATACGCAGGCGGTTGGCAATCGCGCCAAAAATGAAGGCTAATACAAGGCCTATGACGATTGTCGCAATCAGCGGCGTTTCATGAGGCATATGTCGGCTTCTCCCCCTTGAGGTTGTTTACGGATGGATTTGTATTTTTCTGACAATCATGTCGTTCAACAGTATTGCCTACCAAGTTTGGCTTGCAAACCGTTTTCATCAGTTTGCGGCGCAAGAAAGACGATTTTTCCTATGCGCCGCAAATATTTAGCGTCAAATGCTAAGTTTGGTATTTTCACCCCTGCGTCACAGCCTTTTCCGTGGAGCCGATGCGGTGGGCGTGGTTCTTTTCCCACCACGTTCCGAGAAGAAGCAGGATCGGTGCCGCGATGAACAATGAGGAACTGGTTGCGATAATAACGCCGAACAACATGGGCAGTGCAAAGTTTTCCACTGCCTTGCCGCCCCAGATTGCCATTGGAAGCATAGCGAGAAACACGGTCAAGGAAGTATAGATACAACGCGCCAGCGTCTGGTTGATCGACAGATCAATAATCTGGCGCAGAGGCATCTTCTTGTGTATGCGCAAATTTTCGCGCATTCGGTCATACACGACAACCTTATCGTTCACCGAATAGCCGATGATCGTCAGCAATGCGGCGATGGCTGTGAGGTTGAAGTCAAGTCCCAGCAGCGCAAAAAAACCGACCGTTTTTGTAGTGTCGAGGATCAGTGTTGCTATGGCACCCAAGGCAAAATGCCACTCAAAGCGCCACCAGATGTAGAGTAGCATGGCAAGGCTGGCAAGAACGACGGCGATGACACCTGAACGAGCCAATTCTCCACTAACCTTCGGTCCCACAACTTCGGAACGCTCAATCTTCACGCCTGAATCAAGTTCCTCGACAGCGGCCTTGACCTTCGTGACAGCGATGGTTTGTGCTTCTTCACCACCTTCCTGTCGCTGCACACGGATCAGTACTTGGCTATCACCACCGGCCTGCTGTAGTGCGACTTCGCCAAGCCCCAATCCTTCCAGTTTTTCGCGCATGGAAGCAAGGTCAGCCGGCTTGGACGTGTTGACTTCGACCTGAATCCCTCCCTTGAAGTCGATGCCATAATTGAGACCGGGATGAATAAACAGAATGACTGACGCAATGGACAGAAAGATTGAAACACCGATGCCAAAGAACCGAGCGTTCATGAACGAGATATTGGTGTTTTCAGGAACGAGCTTGAACAGGTGTTCGATATGAATTGTCTTCATTTTGCGACGGCGAACAATAGCCATCGTGATGATACGAACGACTGTGACCGCTGTGAACAGCGACACGAGTGCGCCAATGATCATTGTGATGGCGAAGCCGCGTACAGGTCCGGTGCCGAAAAGGAAGAGCAGGAAGGTTGCGATAAGATGCGTCGCGTTGGCGTCAATAATGGTTGAGTAGGCCAACTTAAAGCCGCGGTCCACCGCAGCCATTGCGCCGATGCCTTTACGCGCTTCTTCCCGGATACGCTCATTGATAAGAATGTTAGCATCAACCGCAAAGCCAATCCCGAGGATGATAGCGGCGATGCCGGGGAGGGTTAGAGTTGCACCAATCAAGCTCAAAATACCGAATGTCAGAATGATATTCAGTGCGAGCGCAAAATTCGCGATCAAGCCCCATCCGCTGTAGAGAATGAAGATAAAACCTACCACTAGCGCAAAGCCGATCAGGCCCGTTAAAAGACCCATCTTGATGACGTCGCCGCCAAGATCTGGACCAACCGTACGCTCTTCGATAACTGTCAAAGGAGCGGGTAAGGCACCGGCTCGGAGGAGGGCAGCGGTGGTGACCGTATCCTGAACCGTAAAGTTACCGGTTATCTGACCAGAACCGCCGGTGATTGGTACCTGAATAACGGGGGCCGTGAGAACCTTTCCATCAAGCACGATAGCGAAAGGACGACCAACGTTTTGGCTGGTTATTTCGGCAAACTGACGCGCGCCAATATTGTCAAAACGGAAAGAAATGATGGGCTGATTGGTCTGTTGATCGAATGCTGCGCGCGCATCGGTCAATCGCTCACCACTAAGTGCTACGCGATCCTCAACCGGATAGGTCACACCCGGCTCCTTGGCGTCGGGCAGGATGGATATGCCGGGAGTCGGTGCTTCACCGGCATTGCGATCCGCAACCATGTGGAACGTCATCTTCGCAGTACTGCCGAGCAATGCGCGGAGTTGACTTGGATCTTGCAGGCCAGGCAGCTGAACGACGATGCGATCTGATCCAACGCGCTGAATGGATGGTTCGGCCACACCGACCTGATCGACGCGGCGGCGAACAATCTCAAGGCTCTGAGTCAACGCGTTGTCGAGCTTGTCCTTCATGCCAGCTTCGGTCAGTGTAAGCCGGATTTGATTTTCATTCGTTGAAATATCGATATCGCTGACGGGCGCAGCAAAACCGATTTGGGCAACCTGGGTAGTCAATTCACGGAGTGCAGTGACCGCTGCATCACGCTGCGTAGCATCTGGAATTGTGACAACCACACTGTCGCCAGCCACGCGCACTGACTGTGGTTGGATCTTTGCTGTACGCAAACGACCGCGCGCGTCATCCAGAATGGAACGTACACGATCTCTTTTCAGAGCAGCTGCATCAACTTCAAGTACAAGATAAGAACCACCGCGAAGATCTAGGCCGAGAGCCACTTGCTTCTTGGGAAGCCAGTTTGGCAACGCATCGAGCTGAGCCTTGGTAAACATATTGGGGAAAGCAAGGACAATGCCCGCAAGAATGATAAATATATAGGTCCAGAGAACCCATCTCGAAGTACGCATATCTGTGTTCCATTATGAAAAGCGGGCATGCCACATTGGGAGCAGCTTGCTGCCGGAATTTACTATCGTCGCCTCCTGGCAGGAAACGGGGATACTAAGCCGCAAGCGGCGGTGCTCTGGCACTGAAGGATGAATTGTAGTCCGATATCAAGTCGGACCCGAATTGTTCCGCTAACGCCGTAAATTTCTGAAATGTAAGTAACTGGACTTCATGGGGCAGAAGTCCGTCTTGGGCGCCAGCATCGGCACGCAATCCGCTTTTGATTTTCAGATGGAGAGTTTCAAGAGCAGCAACTCGGAGTGGTCTCTGCGCTGGCACTGACGAGCTATCAGGCTCACGGGCGATCCGTGTTTCATTCTTTATCGGATTACCAACATCAGTTGACGCGATGTTCGCATCGCGATCAGCTATATATCCAGCAGCCAAAGTCGCACTAAGAGTGGAAATAAGCCAGAAAACAGAAATCAGAAGCGGAGCAGGGCCGCGCCTTCCTGTCTTTCTGTTTCCAAACAAACCCATAAGTTATTCCCATGCAAATTTATCGCGGCGCGATGCACCTCGTTGCGACTCTATTTATGAAGTCTGGCCCCCTGAGTCACTTAAAATCGTCGTGTATTGTGAAAATGTCTGCAAAATATGGCGCTCCGCAGGAAACGGGTGGAAGAATACTCAGAAAACGGCACGCTGGTTTCAAATCTGACGGAGGAGATGCAGTATGATGCACCAAACTGACACGCTTAAAATAGATTGGGTCTCCGTAGAGGCGGAACTTGATAAGTTCGGCTGTGCAGTTCTGCCCGGATTATTAACACGTGAAGAATCGACTGAGATAGCTGCTAATTACACGGATGATGGTCAGTTCCGAAAGCGCATTGTTATGGCGCGACATGGCTTCGGGCGTGGTGAATATAAGTACTACAGTTATCCGCTACCGGAAATCATTCAGAAGTTGCGCCTAGCCCTTTATCCGCCGCTAGCAAAGGCTGCAAATCGTTGGAATGAATTGATGGGAATTGAGATTCGCTATCCTGACCGGCACGATGAATTCCTTGAACGATGCCACGCCGCGGGACAAGATCGCCCCACCCCGCTTCTGCTGCAATATGGCGAAGGCGATTACAACTGTCTGCATCAAGATATTTACGGCGAACACGTGTTCCCCCTACAGGTTGCGATCCTGCTATCGCAGCCATGGGATAACTTCAGTGGCGGCGAATTCGTTCTCACAGAGCAAAGGCCCAGGATGCAATCCCGCGCTGAAATCGTTCCGCTTCGTCAAGGCGATGCCGTCGTATTTCCAGTAAGCCAACGCCCAGTCAAAGGAGCACGCGGACACTATCGCGTGAACATGCGACACGGTGTGAGCCGCGTGCGCAGTGGGAGGCGAAATACGTTGGGAATTATTTTCCACGATTCGAAATAACAGTAGGAGTTGCATCAACCTTGGAACGACAGCATTGTGTGACGGAATCGGCATGGGGTTTCGATGGATTATCTGATTTTCTGGGAATGGTTGAGTTTCGCCGCGCGATGGCTGCACGTAATTACAGCCATCGCCTGGATAGGATCATCGTTTTATTTCATTGCGCTTGATCTTGGCCTGCGCAGGCACTCCGGGCTTCCCCAAGGCGTGAATGGTGAAGAGTGGCAGGTCCATGGAGGTGGCTTCTATCACATACAGAAGTATATGATCGCCCCGCCAAATATGCCGGAACATCTGATCTGGTTCAAATGGGAGTCCTATGCGACTTGGCTTTCGGGCTTTGCTTTGCTTTGCATTGTCTATTATGCGGGGGCCGACCTCTATTTGATTGACCCCAATGTGCTGGACGTTTCAACGCCTGTTGCCATTTTGATATCGCTTGTTTCGTTGTCACTCGGCTGGTTAGTCTATGATCTGCTTTGCCGTTCGCCACTCGCTTCGAACGATACCGCCCTAATGATTGTCCTCTATGGGGTAATCGTTTTCATGGCTTGGGGGTACACGCATTTATTTACAGGACGGGCTGCGTTCCTGCACCTTGGTGCATTTACAGCTACAATTATGTCGGGCAATGTTTTCCTGCTGATCATCCCTAACCAGAAAATCGTGGTTGCAGATCTGATCGCCGGTGAAACGCCAGATCCTAAGCTTGGTAAACAAGCCAAACAGCGATCAACTCACAACAATTACCTGACGCTACCAGTTATATTTCTGATGTTGTCAAACCATTATCCTCTGGCACATTCCACACAGTTCAATTGGGTTATTGCTGCGCTGATCTTCATTATAGGCGTTCTCATCCGCCATTATTTCAACTCCAAGCATGCAGGAACGGGCAATCCGCATTGGACGTGGCTTGTTAGCACCATTCTTTTTATTGTGATCATTTGGCTGTCAACTGTTCCCAAAATTCTGACCGGTGACGAGAAAATCTCGCGCGCTGCAGAGCCATTTCTTGCAGTAAGTAATTTCAAGCAGGTTCAGGATACAGTGCTGGGCCGGTGTTCAATGTGCCATTCAGCTGAACCAGCTTGGGACGGAATACTTCTTCCTCCAAGGGGTATACGTCTCGACACAGCGGAATTGATCGCGACCCATGCAAATGAGATTTACATTCAGGCGGGAGTCAGTCACGCGATGCCGCCCGGCAATGTAACACGCATAACAAATGAAGAGCGTGCGCAAATTGTTGCGTGGTATCGTGATGGGACATTGAGCAAACCAGCAAATGACTGAAATTTTACTACGCGGACGTGTTCTGACTTTTCACGCCGAACCTATAATGGGTGAAGCAAGCACCGAGACATTCACATACATCGAAGATGGGGCTTTGCTGATCCGTGATGGCAAGATTGTCGCTATGGACAATTATACAGTCTTGCAATCAGGCGAGGGGGGTAGTGTAGAGGTCATTGACCATCGACCGCACCTTATTATGCCCGGTTTCATCGATTGCCATATTCATTATCCGCAAATGCAGGTAGTCGGATCGTACGCTGGTGCGCTGCTGGAATGGCTGGACAAATATACTTTTGTTGAAGAGCAGAAGTTTTCAAACCAAGGGCACCCAGCACGGATCGCTTCGGCCTTCTTCGATGAGCTTATCCGAAACGGCACAACGACTGCCGCAGCCTATTGTTCAGTCCATAAGGGGTCGGTGCAAGCCTTCTTCGCGGAATCGCACAAGCGCAATATGCGGATGATCGCAGGCAAGGTGATGATGGATCGCAATGCACCGCCCGGTCTGCTGGATACCCCGCAGTCAGGCTACGACCAAAGCAGGGAACTTATTGATGAATGGCACGGTGAAGGCCGCCAACTTTATGCAATAACGCCGCGGTTTGCACCGACATCGACGCCGGAGCAATTGGAGATGAGTGGTGCCTTGGTGCGCGAGTTTCCAGAGTTGCATGTTCAGACGCACCTTTGTGAAAATGCTGCCGAAATCGCCTTCGTTGCGGAGCTTTTTCCTTGGAGCCGCGATTATACTGATGTTTATCGGCACTATGGCTTGCTCGGGCCAAAGACGTTGCTTGGTCATTGTATTCATCTGACCGATGCAGAGATTTCAGTAATTGCCAGCAGCAAATCTGTTGCGGTTTTTTGCCCAACGTCAAATCTTTTTATAGGCAGCGGCCTTTTTAATCTTGCCCGACTGCGGGATGCGGACGTTCGCACTGCAATCGCCACGGATATTGGTGGGGGCACATCCTACTCTATGCTCCGTACATTGGATGAGGGATATAAAATCCTCAATATTCAAGGGCAGCGATATCATCCTCTAAGATCATTCTATCAGGCGACGCTTGGCAACGCCCGCGCGCTGTCTCTTGATGGCGTTATCGGTTCATTCAAACCGGGGGCAGAGGCTGACTGCGTCATTTTGGATGCAAGAGCCACACCTGCCATGCGTGTGCGGATGGAGACGGTTGAAACGCTGGTTGAAGAGTTGATGTTGTTGCAAACGATGGGCGATGATCGCTGTATCGCCGAAGTATATGTTGCTGGCAGCCCGTCGAAAAGCACGTTGACTACTTGTTGATGGAACGAAGCTGTGAGTTGACCCGTTTCGAAGCGTCAATGCCTCGATCTGGGATTCTTCATGACAACACAACACCGAAACTTGAGAACCGGCCAGCCTATCTGGTTGGGGAAAGCGGCACCGAGCGTCAAATTTGATGCCTTGATGGATGATATCACCATCGACATTGCTATTGTCGGAGCTGGAATCAGTGGTGCGCTAATGGCCGAAAGCTTAACCGAGGCGGGTTATAGCGTAGCCGTTCTCGACCGGCGCAAACCTGTAATGGGTTCAACTCCAGCCAGTACCGCGTTATTGCAGTTCGAGATTGATACGCCGTTGCATCATTTGGCAAAACAAATTGGACTGAACGATGCCGAGCGTGCGTGGAAGCGTTCAAAGCTTGCCGTGGATGCATTGCGGGAGCGAACTCGAGATCTTGGTATTGCATGTGAAATGAAAGACCGCGATTCGCTCTACATTGCTGGTGATCTGCTAGATGAGAAAGGTTTGCAGCGAGAGTTTCTATCCCGTCAGCGGGCAGGATTTGAAACCAGATATCTGTCTCACGACGATCTTCAGTCGAGATTTGGAATAGATCGCGGCGCGGCACTCATGAGCTTCGATAATATCGAGGCTAATCCCCGTAAGTTGGCGCTGGGTTATCTAAATGTTGCCATTAATCGCGGTGCGCGCATCTACGCCCCTGTCGAAGTAGCAACTGTGGAGCCAAGATCGCGGGATGTCTTGGCGACGACCAAAGAGGGTCGAAAAATTCGCTGTAAATACTTCATATCCGCCACCGGTTACGAGCTGCCAGAGCATGTCCCCAAAAAAGGCCACGAGATCATTTCGACATGGGCGCTTACGACAGTACCTCAACGCGAAAAACTTTGGCCCGAACGTTGCCTGATCTGGGAGGCCTCCGATCCGTATCTTTATATGCGTACGACGCAGGACGGGCGGATAATCGTCGGAGGCGAAGATGAAGAATTTGAAGACGAAGAGAAACGCGATGCCAAACTGACTTCCAAGACCAATGCAATCTTGAAGAAGCTCAAAAAGATGTTCCCTCGAATTACTGCAGAAGCCGATTATGCCTGGACGGGAAGTTTTGGCTCGAGCACGACGGGGTTGCCGTTTATCGGGGCTATACCCGGTATGGATCGTTGCTATGCGGTTCTTGGATATGGCGGCAATGGCATCACGTTTTCAATGGTTGCTTCGCAACTCGTGCGGGGCCTGATAACTGGGACCGGTGACCCGGATGAAAATATCTTCGCGTTCAGATAAGCTATTTTACTCGATAGCCAACCTCTTCAGCCGCGCGACCCAATGTCAACCAGAAGGAACGTGCAAATGTTCGGAAAACGTAAAGGTCAAAAGTCTCGCTATCGATACGCTGGATCAAAGTGTGAATATCGTGGTGGAGGGTTGCACGACCGGCTCCAATAGGGAAAGCGTGCTCAGAGAAGTCGATGGCGAATAATTTTGCCAATACCCACTCTACATGTGTCCCTCTTATGCGGATGACAGTACGTCCGTGAGTTAGCGCAACCACTGTACCAAGATCAGGTGAGATGGCGGCTCGCAAACGCTGTTCGAGATCAGGAGTGGCTCCTACAACCATGAAGCGTCCCGGCGCGAAGCCGAAAACCGTCTTTTCACCTGCAACCCTGCCATTCCCGGGTTTGTTCTGGATGATCACTCCAGTTGCACTACCGATCGCAGTTAAAACCGTTGGAATGGCATCGCTCCAAGCGGTAACCTGAATGAGCGAGATATCGGTGCGCTCATGTATTGTAACGCCGACACCGCCAGCCGCATTGCCATGGTCACCTGGGCGGTATGCCAGACCAAGTGGCGATTGAAAATCAGCCATGCATCCGGCTCCCATCCTTATCGAACATATGATGGCTCACTATTTCCACTGCACCATGCTTGTCGCGTAAAAGATCGGTGGCAAAAGCCCGTTTTCCGATCATTGATGATCCATGCTTGACCAAAGCCAACGCGATGTATTTTCCAAGAGCGGGTGAGTAGCAGGCAGCAGTCACGTGGCCGAAACTGTCAGCGGGCTCACGTGGTATCTTGTCGGAGACAATATGGCTGCCTCCATTAATCGACTGATTGTCCAATGAAATAAGCCCGACAAGAGATAAACGATGTTCATCCTTGAGACCCGGACGCTCGATCATGGCTGAACCGATATAGGTTTTTTTCTTTGATAGCATCCAGTCAAGGTGAAGATCATGGGCTGTCGTGCGCCCATCGATTTCTGCGCCTGTCACGTGGCCTTTTTCAATGCGTAATGTTCCAAGTGCCTCCAAACCATAAGGAAGGATATTGAATGTTTTTCCTGCTGTGAGCAGAGCTTCCCAAACTTGTATTCCGTGTCCTGCTCCAGAGTAAACCTCGTAAGCGAGTTCACCTGAGAAGGAGAGGCGGCAAATCATGACGGGAATATCGCCAATGCGACCGTAGACAATACCCATGAATGGTAAGGTTGTATTGTCCACCTTGGTTCCGGTGACACATCCTTCAAGTACGGCACGTGATTTCGGGCCTGAAACGGCAGCCCCAGCCCAAACATCGGTTACTGACGTAAGGTGAACACGCAAATCTGGCCAAACGCAGTCAAGATAATACTCCAAATGCTGCATTACCGGGCCCGCATTAGCCGTTGTGGTCGTCATCAAAAATTGAGTTTCTCCGAGGCGCCAGGTAGTGCCGTCATCAAAAGCAATTCCGTCCTCGCGTAGCATAAGTCCATAGCGTGCCTTGCCTACAGGAAGTGTTGAGAACATGTTGGTATATACGCGATCAAGAAACTCTGCCGCGTCGGGGCCCTGAATATCAATTTTGCCCAGTGTGGAAACATCGACAATGCCTACACCTTCGCGCACAGCACGAGCTTCGCGTGCATACGCTTGTTCAATGGTTTCACCGTGACTGCTGTAAATCATGGGTCGATGCCAAAGTCCCGCTTCGTAGGTCTTGGCACCATTGGCAATGTGCCAGTCATGCATTGGAGTTAGTCGGTGAGGGCGCAGATCGCCATAACGTTCTCCGGCAATGGTTCCCATGGATACGGGTGTAAAGGGTGCGCGAAACCGTGTGGTGCCGGCTTCAGGAATTGAGATGCCGCGAATGTCCGCCATGATTGCAAGGCCCGGTACATTTGAAGTCTTGCCCTGATCAGTCGCCATGCCAAGCGTTGTGTAGCGTTTAAGATGCTCTACGGAGTGAAAACCTTCGCGATAAGCAAGGCGGATATCACTTGCAGTCACGTCATGTTGAAAGTCTACAAAAGCTTTCTGAGACTTTCCAGCGGGTTCGATCTCGAAGATTGGCGCTGGAGAACTATCCAGCATAGACGCTTCTACAGAAGGTAAAACAATTCTGCTCTTGGCGGAGCCCTTGGTGGCTGCATCGGAAAGAACGCTGATTGTATCCATATAGCCGGCAGCTGACCCGGTGACTACCCAGTTCTGGTTTGGCTCTGGTGCAAGAAAAGCTTGCAATTCCTCGTCCCACTCAGGCTTGCCACCGGCTTGGCTGGCAAGATGAATGGCTGGTGACCAACCTCCCGATACGCCCAAACAATCAGTTTTTATCTCACGCGGCGCGCCGGATATACGTCCAGTCTCCGCATTGAAATGCTGGACAGTTATAGAACTCAAAGTCTTACCTGCGTGGGTGCCAGTGACCGCCGACCCAAGTAGTAACTCGGCACCAATGACATTGGCTATATCATTGCAAGTGCCCGAAACGTCGGAACGAACGTCGACTATGGCTACTACATTGACGCCAGCTATGGATAAAGCTCGAGCTGCATCATAGGCACTGTCATTATTGGTGAAGAAGGTAACATTCTTGCCCGCGCCGACGCCATATTCGATTGCAAATCGACGGACTGCATCACCAAGCATGACGCCGGGGCAATCATTGCCTGGAAAGACTATTGGTCGCTCAAACGCACCTGTGGATAAAATGGTTTTACCCGTACGGATTACCCAGTGCCGCTGCCGAGGCTGACCGTGGGTTCGGTTTGGCTTGTGGTCCGAAACACGCTCGACAGCAGTCAACACGTTGCCATCGTAGTAGCCCCAAACAGACGTGCGGACCAGAAAACGAACGTTAGGAAGATTGGCCAACGCCTCGGCCTTTTCACGTGCCCATACTGCTGGGCTGCGACCATCGAGTGTTTCGCTGGAGGCCAGAAGGGAGCCGCCGGCTATCGCCCGTTCTTCGGCAATGATCACGCGTGCCCCAGTTGATGCCGCTGCTTCGGCGGCAATAAGCCCTGCAGGCCCGCTACCCACAACCAGAACATCACAAAATGCGTTCATGCGTTCATAGCGGTCAGGATCGGCAGCGGTACCTGCTCTGCCAAGGCCTGCAGCGCGCCTTATGAAGTGCTCACAGAACATCCAGAAACGAGTGTTTTTTAGTGGACCAATCGCTGGGCCCATAAAAGTTTTATAATAGAATCCAGCTGAGAGAAGCGGGCCTGCCAATTGGTTGACAGCCATCAAATCATGTTCGAGCGATGGAAAACGGTTCTGGCTTTGAGCAACAAGGCCATCATAAATCTCAAGTTCGGTTGCGCGGACGTTTGGCTCGCGGACATCACCTGAGATAACGGTGACGAGTGCATTGGGTTCGTCACTACCTGCTGCGAGCAGACCGCGAGGGCGGTGATATTTGAAAGAACGCCCAAAAAGCGTGACTCCGCTGCCAAGAAGAGCAGATGCGAGTGTGTCGCCCGGGTGTCCGTCATAGGCCTTGCCGTCGAATATGAACCGGATCACTTTGGCGCGCTCTATGCGTCCGCCATTGGGAAGTCGCCAACTTGTCATCGCTGGTCGTCTCCTCGTTGGCTGTCGCGAGCAAAGCTGACTGATGAAATCATATGGGTTGATACATCGCGTATGACGATCAGATGCTGGCGGCACCCACCTCCGTGCAACCAGAATTCTCGATGTGATTTTGCAGGATTGGAACGATCATAGATATATGCGTTCCAGATGTTCTCATCTGTTGATGCTGGATCTGGTCTTACGCGCGTAGCGTCGCCCTGATAAGTAAACTCTATAACATCGCGCGGACCACAATAAGGGCATTTGATAATCATGGTGTCATTGTCCGATGAGCGAATCGTTGGGGTTGCGGTATAATGGTGGCGTGAATCGTGCTTAAACAGAAGACAGGATATGCAGCCTTTTGCAAACACACGAACAGCACTTCCTAACAATATGCTATTGTCAGCCGGGCACAATCATCAGTATAGCGGCGATCACTGTCATTGAACCGACCCGGTTTTATTGATCATGCCTTGATTGTGCCGAGATGAACGGGCAAGGCGAAAATGAAACTCTCCATCTATGGATTTAAACCTGTGATTTCTCCATTTCGGCAAATTATCCTCGCTTTCGCATTATTTTTTTTCGGTGCGATGCAAGTCCATCCGACATGGGCGCAAGCTACCGAGCAGCCTGCCGCTGCTCCAGTTGTTACCTCTGGTATTGTTGCCGAACAACGACCGCTCATCGATAATCTGAAGAAGCAAATCTCGGCTTATCAGCAGAAATTCAAAGACAAGGCCGATGCGGATGCTGCTTTGGCGGATCTGCGTCTTGATCTCGAAGGTACTGCAAAGAAACTACTGGAAATTGGCGTTTCGTTTCGTCCACGCTTGACCGAGATCAATTCTCGGCTGGAACAACTGGGACAGCCGCCAGCTCAGGGACAGCCCACCGAGGCACAGATCGTCACTGACGAGCGTACCAGGCTGACAACCGAAAAAGCCGAAATCAATGCAGTCCTTGGAGAAACGGAGGATCAGTTGATCGCGGTCAATAAAATGGTTGACGCCATTGGAGATGCCCGGCGTGAGCTTTTTGCAAATACTTTGTCTCAACGTGTGGACATAAATTATTCGCTTGGAAGCGAAGTAGCGGAGGCTTACGGGCGCGAAATACAAACGATGAACCAGCGCATATCATCATGGTGGCGCTTTGTTATCGCATTCAAGTGGCAGTCCATGCTGGCAGCTGCAGCAATGGCCGTGGTGGCAGCGTTGGTCTTGTTGATTGGAGGGCAGCGCGCGCTAGGGCACCTTTATCTGCGCGATTCAACGGTGGAAGCTCCATCTTATCTTAGCCGCTTGGCTGTGGCATTCTGGTCAACGCTAATGCGTTCACTCACAGTGGTAGTTTTTCTCGCCACGACTTATTTTTTTCTGGATTATTTCAATGTCCTCAGAGCGGATATAGCTTCTCTATTTTATACTTTGTTCAGTGTTATCGGGATTGTCTATTTCGTCCATGCTCTTGCGCAGGCAGTTATCTGTCCAGGCGCACCCAATTGGCGGCTGGTACGCGTTGCTTCTCGGCCAGGACGAGTTCTGATGGTACTGATCACGGCAACGGCTACCATTACAGGTCTTGACTATCTGGCAGACACAATCAACCAGATTGCGACCTCTCCCTTATCGTTAACTGTTGCCAAAAGCCTGTTTGCCACAATTTTGGTGGGCCTTTTGATCTTTTCAATCGCCCTGCTCAAGCCGTTGGAAAATCAGGAAACCGGCAAGGTTAAGCCATGGCCGAAGACAATAAGATTCTCGCTATATGTGATCGCTTTGATGCCGGTAGCCGCTGCATTGCTCGGTTATATCGGACTTGCTCGTTTCGTTTCCCAGCAGGTTGTCATTAATGGCGCAGTCGTTGTCACGATGTATCTGGGTTTTCTCACCGCACGTGCAGTGTCAGATGAAAACGCGTTATCAGGAACAGTGTTTGGGCGGGCAATCCAAACTCGTTTCGGCATGGATGAAACAACGCTGGATCAGCTTGGCCTTGTGGCGAGTATCGTCATTTACGCCTTCGTTCTTCTATTAGGTATACCAGTCATACTGCTGCTTTGGGGCTTTCAATGGAGTGAGATGACCGCGTGGTTCCTGAATGTCGCTACCGGTTTTCAGATTGGCTCAGTCAATATTTCGCTTGTGGCGATTGCCATCGGCATTCTGCTGTTTGCATTGTTCTATGCCTTTACCCGCTGGTTCCAGGGGTGGCTTGATACAAAAGTCATGGCTCGGGGCAAGCTTGATTCAGGCGTGCGCAATTCTATCCGTACAGCTGTTGGCTATCTTGGTCTTGGTATAGCCGGTGTCATTGGTATTTCAGCTGCGGGCATCAATCTTTCAAGCCTTGCCCTCGTCGCCGGTGGTCTTTCATTGGGTATCGGTTTCGGCATGCAGGCAATCGTGTCTAATTTTGTCTCCGGCCTTATTCTTCTGGCTGAACGCCCATTTAAGGTGGGAGACTGGATTGAAACGGCTGGCGTTGGAGGAATTGTAAAGAAGATCAGTGTGCGAGCGACAGAGGTAGAAACCTTCCAGCGTCAGTCGATTATCATTCCAAACTCGTCATTCATCAACGGTAATGTCGGCAACTGGACCCACCGCAACAAGTTGGGCCGCGTCGAAATCCCTGTTGGTGTTTCCTACAAATCAGACCCAAAGCGCGTTTACGATGTGTTGATGGAAATCGCACGGGCGCAACCGCTTGTCCTTAAAAACCCTGAACCATTCGTGGCCTTCAAGGCTTTAACGTCTTCCACAATGGATTTTGAATTGCGTATCCATCTTGCCGATTTATCAAATTCCGGGACCGTTCAGAATGATATCCGGTTTGCGATGATTGATCGTTTCGCGGAAGAGGGGATAGAGATTCCTTACCCTGCGCGCGATGTGCAGCTTAATCTGGAAGAGGCTGATGTTCTGATCGAAGCGTTGACCAGTAGGATCAAGGCTGAAATAGCTGGAGATGCAAAGAAGCCAAAAACCAAATCCGTTTAGACTTTGGTTGAATGAAGGCAAAATAACGGAGTGTTCAGTTGCCGTTCAGTTTGTTGCCGCTATAACTGTTTATGAAAAGGGCAATATTGGCTCTTGATAACAGGGGCGGTGGCGACACCGGAATGGATATGAACAAGTTTGCTGTTGCTGTTCTTATGAGTGCCATCTCTGCCGGATCTGCATTCGCCGCCAGTGTTACGAACGGCGATGCATCCGCGCAGACTATCGTTGTCACTGAGGGCTCCAGCAAAACGGAGCTTCAGGTGGGAGCGGGGGAGACTCTCGAATTTTGCAGCAATGGTTGCTTTGTCACATTCTCAAATGGCGACCGTGAAGCATTGACCGGTGGCGAAACCGTCGAGATTAAAGGCGGCAAGGCGACGATCAAATAAGACTTTCAACTCATAGTTTTATAATTCTCTCAGTCGGCTGCACCTGTCAGCCGGCTTTTTAATGGTTAATTTACTTAGGTTATTACTTTCCTTACCAGCATCAATAATTTCATTTTTCATTTCTTCTTTTCCGATAAGCACTGCACTGATAGATAATATGGCGCTGGTCCGATCATTATGGGACTTTAGGGATTTGTCGTGGTGAATTCTCGTTCGAGTAGCAACGTTCCAGATCTGATCGTAGACCTTGATGGCACGCTGATCGCGACAGATCTTCTTTGGGAAAGTGCGTTTCAGTTATTGAAGAAGAATATGTTTTATATTTTTCTTCTGCCCTTCTGGTTATTCAAAGGGAAAGCTAATCTGAAACATCAGATATCGCTTCGCGTTACTGTCGATCCCGCAACATTACCATATCGACAAGAATTCGTTGAGTATCTGAAACAACAACGCGATCAAGGTCGCAGATTGGTTCTTGCAACAGGATCTGCTCGTAGACTTGCTGACAGTATTGCTGCCCATCTTGAGATATTTGATGCGGTGTATGCCACAGACGACAGCCGTAACCTGACAGCCCATAAAACGGCATTTTTACTTGAGACTTATGGCAATCTGCCGTTTGCCTATGCTGGAAATAGCCGTGCCGATATACCCGTTTTCGACGCGGCAAGCGAAGCCATAGTGGTGGCGCCCGACCGGGCAGCACGAAAATGGCAGCAACAGCATTCTGCCCGCATTTTTGAAGCGCCCAAGACTAACTTCAAGACATTCCTGAAAATGCTTCGAGTGCATCAATGGATGAAGAACACCTTGATTTTCGTTCCTGCAACATTGGATCATATGTTGATGGAGTGGCCGGTCATTATAAATGCGGTTATTGCTTTCTTTGCCTTCTCTGCTGCAGCTTCAGCAATTTACATAATAAATGATTTGTTAGACCTTCCACTTGACCGCCAGCATGCTCGCAAGAAGTACCGTGCCTTTGCCAGCGGGGCCTTTTCAATCCGTTTCGGCCTTATTGTTTCGCTAACGCTTATTCTGATCGCAGCTTTGCTTGCATTGCAGTTGCATTGGACATTCGGTGCGGTGCTTATCGGCTATTTGATTGCGACTACCGCATACTCACTTTCTATAAAGCGAATGTTGCTGATTGATGTGTTTACCCTTGCCGGGCTTTATACTTTACGTATCCTGGCCGGCGCCGCAGCCAACCAGATTGAGGGGTCATTTTGGCTGCTTGCATTTTCCTCATTCTTCTTTTTATCGCTCGCCCTGGTCAAGCGTTATGTGGAGCTGCAAAACTCCATTGCCGAAGATAACAATCGCATCGCTGGCCGAGGATATCGGCCTGCGGACCGTGCAATTATCGCACAATGTGGCGTTGCATCGGCCTTTGCGGCAGCATTGGTTCTAGCTCTCTATGTCGATAGTGAAGCAGTTATGAGCCTTTACGCTTACCCTTGGATGATCTGGCCGCTTTGCCCCATCGTGCTGTATCTCAACATTCGTATCTGGATATTGGCTTACCGAGGTGAAATGCACGATGATCCGGTTGTGTTTATCATCTCAGACTGGCGCAGTCAGATCGTTATAGCTATCGGAGCCGCACTTCTTCTTTATGGCGGCATGCGCTCGTGAGTGCAAATTACGATAGTTTCGGGTTGATCGATAGGCATTCACGCGCGGCTGTCCAGCTAGAGCAGGCGCGTGAGATTTTTACCAAACCAATTGTTAGTCGAAGCAGTTTCCTAGCCTTTGGCAATGGAAAATCTTACGGCGACACCTGTCATAATGATGAAGGTACGCTGGTTGATATGCGCAACAGTAACGAACTTGTTGCGTTTGATCCCGTAACCGGGTTGCTTACCGCCAAAGCGGGTATGCTGCTTTCCGAAATAATAAGGATCGGAGCAGAACATGGCTACTTTTTACCCGTTACGCCGGGCACACGCTTTGTGACACTGGGCGGTGCGATTGCCAACGATGTGCACGGAAAAAATCATCACCGCCGTGGAACATTTGGCTGTCATGTAAAGCGGTTTGAGCTTCTCCGTTCCGATGGGTCCATAACCGAGTGTGTTTCGGGGATAAATTCCTCACTTTTCAATGCGACAATCGGCGGTTTGGGTCTGACAGGGATTATCCTTGAGGCGACGATCCAACTTATGAAAGTAGGATCGCTGGATGTGGTTGAGCACATACAGCCCTTCACAAGTCTGAAAGATTATTTCGAGCTCGCGCCGACCACCGATAACGACAATGAATATTCTGTTGCTTGGGTGGATCAACTTGCGGCAGGAAAGGATGCCGGGCGGGGTGTCCTGCTTAGCGGCAATCATTCGGATAATGGCAATTATTCAGTAAGCTCAAAGGCACGCAAATTGGGCGTTCCTTTTGATTTACCAGTATCAGCGCTGAACTATCCAAGCCTCAAACTGTTCAATGCGGCCTATTACAACCTCAAAAGCCGTAACCAGAAACCGCATCTCAGCGGTTACGGCAGCTTCTTCTATCCGCTTGATCAAGTGTCCAATTGGAACCGGCTGTATGGGCGATCTGGCTTGTTTCAGCATCAAAGCATTATTCCGGAAGATGCCGCGCATGAGGTTATACCGGAAATGCTGAAGGTTACTCGCAATGCAGGGCAAAGCTCGTTTCTCACCGTGCTGAAACGCTTTGGAGATACAGGATCGCCTGGCGTCCTGTCCTTTCCACAGGCCGGCTACACCCTGACAGTAGATTTTCCAAATCGTGGATCACGAACGCTTGCGCTGCTGACAGAACTTGATCGGATGACCATTGCCAATGGTGGCAGGGTAAATCCCTATAAAGACCAGCGTATGAGTGCTGAAGTTTTCAAGGTTGGCTTTCCGCAATGGTCAGAGCTTGAACGTGAGCGTGATCCGGCGATTAATTCTAACTTTTGGCGACGGACAGCTTTAGCAGAGACAATCTAACCGAAGCGTCGAATTTTAATAATGTGCTTGGTGTATTTTCAATGCAGGGTTGTTATTTGTTGGCGAATTCAAGGGGCGAGCTAAAATGACAAAGTATATTCCGTTCATCCTGTTTACGGTGATGACCAACGCTGCGGCGCAGGTCATGTTGAAATATGGTATGATAACACTTGGACCTATCAGCTTCAGTAGCGATACAATAATTCAGCGCGTATTTCAGATAGTGTTTAATCCGTGGGTATTTGCCGGACTTTTCATGTTCGTCATCTCTATGGCATCACATCTGTTTGTGCTCTCCAAAGTGGATCTCTCTTTTGCTTATCCATTCCTGAGCTTGGCCTATGTTGTCGTTGCACTGGTGGCCTGGGCGCTGTTCAAGGAAGAACTGGGAGCATACAAAATTGCGGGGATCGCCTTTATCATGATTGGCACCATTTTGATCGCGCAAAGCGGTCATGATGATAGCTCGGCGACTGAGTCTACGACCCCCTCAACCTTAAATACTCCGTCATAAGTGGACCCAAAGTAATGAGACATATAATTTTTGGTGGTGACGGATTTGTCGGGCGGCATCTCGCACCAAAGCTTGCCGCTGAAGGTGAGGAAGTGATCGTTGCGGATATCGTCAAAAGCAAACTGGCCCATTATGGCGATGTGCATTTCGTGCAGTGTGATGTTACCGATCCTGCAGCAATAACAAATGTTGGCATCAAAGCCGACGACATGGTCTACAACCTGTCAGCGAAAATGCTGTCACCGCTACAGGTCAGGGCGAAACGCCACGATTTTTTCTTTCCTGTAAATTATTACGGCACGGAAAATATTATCAAGGCGCTGGACAGTGCCGGTGCAAACAAGCTGGTACACTACACCACAGATATGATCTACGGTCATACATATGTTTGGCCACAGACCGAAGAGCACCCTGCGGCGCCGCTTGGCGAATATGGTTTGTCAAAATGGAAAACCGAGGAATTGGCTGCCGAGTGGCGCAAGCGTGGAATGGATATTTCGCTGTTTCGCCCCCGCTTAATCATTGGCCCTGGTCGACTTGGCATTCTCGAAAAGCTCTTCAAGCTGGTTGATAACAGTCTACCGGTCCCCATGATTGGCTCTGGTAAAAACCCTTACCAGTTCATCTCGGTGTTTGATTGCGCGGACGCAGCTTATGCTGGTTGGAAAGCGGGTGTTCCTAACGAAGCTTACAATCTAGGTTCGCTCAACCCGCCACCAGTCCGTAAACTTTTGGGCGATTTGGTGAAGTTTGCTGGTTCTAAATCCTTGCTCCTGCCGACACCGGCTTGGGCGGTGAAACGCACGCTCGATTTCTTCGACATGATAAACATGCCTATTATGGATCCGGAACAATATTTGATTGCCGATGAGATGTGTGTGTTGGATGTATCAAAGGCTGAAAGGCAATTGGGCTGGATACCGAAACATCGCGATGAAGACATGTTGATTGCTGCCTACAAAGAGTATCGGCTTGTCAAAGAAGGCACAGCGGCTCCTTTGACGGAGCACTAGGGGAATGGCGATGAGCAAGGTTCAGGAAATGACGAAAGCTAGCGCGCCGGTTGCCCGGCCAAATCTACTATCGGTCGATGACGCAAAGGCAATGACCTTGCCGCGGATGACCGAGATATTCACAAAGCATCTTAATCCAGGCCAACTGCATTTCATGAAGCTCTTAGGTTTTCACAAAGTGAAGATCGAGTGGGCAGATGGGATGTATTATTATGATCAAAACGGGCGAGCGATCCTCGACTTTTTCGGAGGATTTGGATCGCTTGCATTTGGTCATAATCATCCAAGGATTGTAGAGGCACGCAAGAAATTTCAGGATGAGAAGCGACAGGAAATCGCGATTGCTTTCATGTCCCAGTATGCCAGCGCTCTAGCTTACAATCTGGCAGCATGCTCTCCTGGCGATCTGGACATGGTGTTTCTTGGCTCATCTGGTTCCGAGGCAATGGAAGCAGCCATCAAGGTTGCCGAACGTGCGGCAGGCCCAAAGAAGCCCAAGATTGTTTATGCCGAGAACTCGTTTCACGGTAAGACCAAGGGTGTTCTGTCAATCACAGATGGCTCTCTTTATCGTGGTGATTTCAAATTAGTCGACAACACGATCCGTGTGCCTTTCGGTGATATCGATGCGGTGGAGGCTGCGTTCAAGAGCGATCCGCAAATTGGCGTAATTGTTCTGGAAACTATTCAGGGCGGCGGTGGCATCATTCAGGCGCCAAACGAATATTGGCAGAAGTTGCGCGCACTTTGCGATCAATACGGCGTGCTTTGGGTTGCCGATGAGGTTCAGTGCGGTTTTGGGCGATCCGGTAAGTTCTATGCTTTTGAACACGCAGGTGTTGTGCCGGATGTTACTGCGCTGGCAAAATCACTTGGAGGCGGCAAGGCTGCAGTCGGTGCAATGATTGCCCGACGCGAAGTTTATATGAAAGCTTATGGCACGCCGAAAACTGCGATGATTCACGCTATGGCTACTTTCGGTGGTATTGGCGAAGCGTGTGTAACATCGATCGAAGCGATCAATATTCTTTACGATGAGCATCTAATTGATAACTCAGCTGAAATTGGTGATTATCTTTTGGGAAAGCTGGAAGAGCTAAAGGCCAAGCACCCGGCAATGATAAAGGATGTCCGGGGCAAGGGGCTCATGGTTGGCCTTGAGTTTCATGACTTTTCCAAAACTGTTCCCATGGTATTACGCCCAGTATTGGCGGTTCTTGACGACAAGCTTAAAGGCTCACTTCCTGGCTTCATTGGCAGTCATTTGTTGCGTGACCATGGCGTGCTGGTTGCCTTTACGGAGTACAATCGCAACGTGGTAAGACTGGAGCCTCCGCTGATCTGCGCACGGGAAAATGTCGACGATTTCATTAAAGCGCTAGATGAGGTTCTGTCGCGCGGCATTGTACGAATCGTGAAAGATTTCGTGAAAGCCCAAGTGAAGTAAATTGTTATTGAATGTAAAAAAGCCGGTTGTCCGGCTTTTTTATTGACCTGACAATTTGATCCCCGGTCTAAGCAATAAGTCCCAGCAATCATTAAGTTTGATGACTGTTCGATCATCCAATGCCTTTGCATAAACGTTTTGCAGATAACGTCGTGCAGTCGTTATGGGACAGCTGGGACGCAAAACGCCATCGGTGGCACGAACCGAAGCTTCGACGACAGGCGTGAGCTTTTCTACGGTACGGAAGGGATCGGCGCCGATCTGAATGTGGCGCGTTGCATCACGATCCAATATCCATGGGAACGGGTCTGTGAAATCAAGATTCATCAGGCTGCCGAGGTGGATATTATTTGTAGTTTCAAACTGTTTGATAGCTTTAATGGCATGATCGACAGATAGGAGCCAGTACATCTGGTAGTCCAGTTCTGCGTAAAATCGCCAGCTTGGCAACTGCCTTTCAATAGCTAACTGCCGGTAAGGTTCAACATTCTGGATATAATGGTTCTCCAGCAGAAGCACTCGATCCATTATGTCCGCGCGCGTCGAAACAAGCCCCATCGTCTTCAGATCGGTTACGGGCGCAGTGACGTAGTGCGGAGCAACGGCAATGAACCGCAGGGTTCCGTGTATTACTTTGGTCGTCGTAGGAATTACGGTAAGGGCGACGAGGCAATAAACAATCAGGCGGTGTCTTTCGGTCAGAACCGTTGTCTTGTAAAGCACAGTCAGCAAAACCGGCCAGATGAAAATGAACTCCTGGCTGCCGGTGTTTTGTGTCTCAAGGAAGGTGCCGGCGGCCATTACGACGCTTGCCCACAGCCAATCCCTGTCCAAAATGAATGCGCGATCCCCTAATGCTGAGTGCTTGTAATGGCCACGCCAATCAAGCCAGAATAGAAAGAGTATCAGGCTTGCTGCAGCCAGTATCACGTCAAGTTTGATCGAAAACACTGTAAGAAAACGCGGGATCAGCAGGCCTTCATTCAAATTAACGAGGGTAATTATGCTGGCAATGTACGCCGATATCATGCTGTTATTTAACTCTAGTCCAGCCAGAGCGACGACGAAAACCGCAAGCGCCAGCAAAAGGTGGCGTAGAAGGAATCGTCCGGTAATCACCGCGTATAGGCCAATCAGACCGCCCGCCAGAAAACCGGTAATCTTTGTGAGAAACAATGCCAACATTGTCAGTGCCGCCACGATCGCTAAAGCGCGGCCTCTCGGCATAAATATCAGGGCGCTCGTAAGGATATAAAGCAAAAGTGAGGTATGGCGGTTATAAATGCCAAATCCACTTACACCCGGATAAGAGTGGAAGGCCTGAGTATTCATGGGGCAGAGTGCAAAGATCAGAAATGGTATGAGAACAGCCATTGCTGTCATGCGACTATTCTTTTCGACAACAGCAATTACAGCCGCCATCAAAGGTGCTGCGGATATCAGAACGGACCATTGTGCGAGTAATGTCGGCTGCCCATCCGGGAAAAGTGTCTGCAACCAGTAGAACTGATAATATTCTAATGCACCAACTGGTGCTTGAAAGTCCACGGCAGGAATTTGATCAAGCTTCAGCCGTTGCGCTGCGTCCAGATATATATAGGTATCCCAATACATGGGGCCGATAGGAAGAGTGAGCGGCAAGCTCAAAAGAATGCACAGGAGAAGCAGAGCACCGGCCAGTAAGCTCAATGGCGAAAGAAGCCATGAAAGTGTTCTTTTGCTGCTAAATGTTACGTCTGCCATTTGCTTCCGATTCAGCTAATTCACGTGTCGACTTCATGATTAGTACGCAGTTATCCATATTGCGTTAAATTGAACATGTAATTCTCATGTTTTTTAGTTGAATCAATCAGTGTTTACTATGCGTCGCGGCGTGTTTTGGGCATGTCGCAAACAGGCCTTAGCAAAAGGCATGCTGAACGGCATAGTGCACAAAATTCGCAGATGCCATTCGAGCGATCGATCGATACCAAAGGATAGTATGAAATGAAGACTGAGGCGCGTGTTGTCGTTATCGGCGGTGGTGTGGTGGGTGTTTCGACACTCTACCACTTGGCAAAAAAAGGCTGGAGCGACGTTGTCCTGATCGAGCGAAAAGAGCTTACGTCCGGATCTACCTGGCATGCTGCTGGCTTGTTGCCTTTGTTCAATATGAGCTATTCGGTAGGCCAAATTCATAAATACTCAGTCAAATTTTACCAGGAACTTCAGGAAGAGACCGGCATGAATGTCGGCTTCACCAACTGTAGTAACATCCGTCTTGCCCGCACCAAAGATCGCTGGGACGAATTTATGTATTATGCAGGTGTCGCTGAGACGATTGGCGTTCCGGTCAAACTGCTTACCCCCGAGCAAGTAAAGGAAATTTGGCCGCTGGCGGAGATTGACGGTATTCTTGGTGCGATCCAGCATCCGGATGACGGATATATTCAACCAGCAGATTTGACGCAGGCGCTTGCAAAAGGTGCGCGTGATCGCGGCGCGTCGATCTATCGTTACACTACCGTGCTCGGTATTGAGCAACTGCCGTCAGATAAATGGCTGGTCAAGACCGACAAAGGGGACATCACGGCCGACCATATCGTTTCTGCAACAGGCAATTTCGCCCGTAAAACCGGTAAAATGGTTGGACTTGATGTCCCGGTTATTCCAGTGGAACACCAGTACATCGTGACAGAGCCACATCCTGCTATCGTAGAGCGCAAGGCAAAGGGCCTGCCTGAAATGGGCGTTCTGCGAGAAAGTGATAGTTCGTGGTATATGCGTGAAGAAAATGGCGGTCTGCTGCTTGGACCATATGAGCGTGGCGCGCCGGTTTGTTATGTCGATGGACCGTCCGACGGCAGTGAGTACGAACTTTTTCAGGAAGATCTTGACCGCCTTGAACCTTACATTGAAACAGCAATTGCGCGCGTTCCTGCTTTTGGTGAAGTCGGTATCAAGAAGGTCTATAACGGCGCCATTGCTTATACGCCGGATGGCTCTCCGATTATCGGGCCTGCGCCGCGTCTGAAAAACTTCTGGCTTAATGAAGGCCATTCTTTTGGCGTAACCGCAGCAGGTGGTGCCGGTTGGCAATTGGCTGAGTGGATTGTCGAAGGTGAACCATCCATTGATATGATGGGCGTCGATCCCCGTCGTTTTGGTCCTTACGCAACTGAAGGGTATCTGAAAGAAAAGAACGAAGAGGCGTATGCCGAGGTATTTTCTGTTCACTATCCGGATGAAGAACGTGGCGCAGCGCGACCATTGAAGCGTTCTCCAACATATGAACGCCAGAAGGAACTGGGAGCCGTATTCGGGACTGTTTACGGCTGGGAGCGTGCCAATTGGTTTGCACCGAAAAGCTACGAGCTGGATGTCGCGAAGCTCGACAAGCCGGATGTTCTGATGAATCACAATCATCCGAAGCCGGTGGACGGCAAAGTCAAGGAAATATGGTCTTTCCGCCGTTCGAATTACTTTGAACATGTTGGTAATGAGATCAAAAATGTGACCAGCAATGTTGGTCTTCTCGATATGTCCGCATTCGCGAAGATGGAAGTATCCGGCCCCGGTGCGCGTCAGTGGCTTGACTCAATTCTGGCCAATCGCATTCCCAAGAAGCAGGGGCGAATTGCGCTCTGCCATTTGCTTACGAAAGAGGGCGGTGTTCGCTCTGAGTTCACAGTATATGAATGGGTCCCTGGTAAGTTCTATCTTGTTTCGGCAGGTGCTTATGAGAATCATGATCACGATTATCTTTACAAGCTCCTCCCGACAGATGGCTCGGTGTCGCTACGTCCCATAACGTCGACCTACGGTGTGCTGGTTCTCGCAGGACCGAACAGTCGCAAAGTCTTGCAGAAGCTGACTCGTGCTGATCTTTCCAATGAAGCATTCCCATGGCTATCAGGTAAGGAAATCAGTGTCGGCACAGCAACAGCACATGCCTTACGGGTAAATTTCGTTGGTGAGCTTGGCTGGGAGTTGCATCATCCAATTGAGCAACAAAGTGCGATCTATGAAATGCTTCTTGATGCGGGTGCAGAGTTTGGCATAAAGCCTTTCGGTATTCGGGCGATGACGGCAATGGCCGTCGAAAAGTCCTATCGGCTGATCCCGCGCGAATTGTCTATTGAATATAACGCGTTTGAGAGTGGTCTGGATCGCTTTGTGCATCCCAACAAGGGTGACTTCATCGGCCGCGATGCAGTAGTTAAGGCTCGGGAAGATGGTCTCAAGTGGAATTTCGTAACACTTGAAGTGCATGTTCCCGGTGTTTCAGACGTAGATGCGCGTGGGAGTGAGCCGATTTACCTAAAAGGTGAGCTTGTTGGCCGCGCAACTCATGGTGGTTATGGCTGGCGATTGGGCAAGAGTATTGCTCTTGGCATGGTCAAGCCAGAACACTCAGCTTTAGGTACGCAACTCGAGATCAAGATTTTGGGTAAGACTCATAAAGCAACTGTTATTCCAGAATCGCCCTTCGATACGGAAAATGAACGTTTGAAGGCCTGATCTATTCGTCGAAGTGTTTAAAATGGCGCCGGTTTGGCGCCATTTTCTTTTGTGCCTATTCAACTGCGCGTGAACAAGCGTAAACCTGCTTTGCGTTACCATGTTTTCCGGTACACTTTATGCATGTCATCGCAAAAGAGAGCTCTTGGTAGTTTTCTGATACTGGCGACGTTTCTGGCCAGTTCTTTGGCGCGCTCACAATCAAACGAAATTGATGTCGACGTGGAGTTGGTTCTGGCTGTCGACGCATCGCGTTCAATGCAAAGCTTTGAGCAAAAAATTCAGCGCGATGGTTATGTCGCTGCTCTCCGCCAGAAGGACGTGGTCCGCGCCATTCGAGAAGGTGTCCATGGCAGGGTAGCCATAACCTACGTTGAATGGGCTGGTTCCACGATGCAGCGCGTCATTGTTCCATGGATGATAGTGGACGGTGCAGACACAGCAGAAAGATTCGCATCATTGCTTTCTGAGCCTATTCCATCGACGCAGAGCAGGACATCGATCTCCGGTGCAATCGATTTCGGCAGCAGTCTGTTTGACGATAACGGATTTAGAGGTTTGCGGCGTGTTATCGATGTTTCAGGAGACGGGGCAAACAATAATGGGCGTTCTGTATTGGAAGCTAGAGAGCAGGCTACTGCAAAAGGTATAACGATAAATGGCCTGCCACTCATGACCCGCGGTGATTTTTATTCTGATTGGGCGGTAGAGGATTTGGACGTCTACTACACCAACTGCGTGATTGGCGGACCAGGTGCTTTTATGATCCCAGTCAATTCCTGGGATCAGTTTCCCGAAGCGGTAAGGCGCAAACTCGTTCTCGAGTTGGCGGGGAATATACCTGAGATGCACAAGGTAAATTACCGCATGTCGGATAAGTCGCCTGTTTTGCTTGCGCAAAACAAAGGGAATTATGATTGCATGTCCGGCGAGAGAATATGGCAGAGGCGCATGCAAGATTGGGAAGTACGCTAAATTTATGCTGCCATTAGTTGCTTGCGATCTGCACGTTCCTGTTGCGGCGAGCGTCCATATAGCTCGCGATAGCATTTCGAGAAGTGCGAGGCAGAAACAAACCCACAGGCCACGGCTACCTCGACGATCGGCATTGATGACTGGATCAACAGATGCCGCGCGCGGTCAAGCCGGATTTCCAGGTAATAACGGGCTGGTGACCGGCCCATTTCCTGACGAAACAACCGTTCGATCTGACGGCGCGACAGCCCAACATGATCGGCAATTTCAATTAATGATAATGGCTCTGACAATCGTGCTTCCATCAACTCGATAATGGTCAACACTTTTGAATTCTGCACGCCGAGACGTGCACGAAGTGGCAGGCGCTGACGATCATGTGGGCTCCGGACACGATCTGTCAGAGCCTGCTCACAAACCCGATTGACAATATTATCGCCGAAATCATCACCGATAAGTTTGAGCATCATATCGAGTGCGGCAGTGCCACCTGCGCAAGTGTATATATTGCCGTCAACTTCAAACAGATCAGCGTAGACATCAGCTTTTGGGAAAGCTTCAGCGAAGCCCGGTAGATTTTCCCAGTGGATAGCACAGCGCTTGCCCGAAAGTAATCCGGCTGCTGCCAGGATGTGCGCTCCCGTACAAAGGCCGCCCACGGCTACGCCACGATTGAATTCCTCACGAAGCCAGGCAAAAACCGATTTGTTTTGAAATTTTTCGACATGGACGCCGGAGCAAACAAACACCATTGATGGGCGTTCTTCGCCGGTCAAATAACGACGCTCGTCCTCAAGGGAGGAATTGGCTGCGCATTCGACGCCATTGGATGCTGTTACCGGCTTTGCGTCCACCGATGCAAGACGCCAGCGGTAAGCCTCATAACCCAACATTCGGTTGGCTATGCGCAGCGGCTCAATCGCTGTCGCGAACGCGATCATCGAAAAATTAGGAACGAGAAAAAATACGAAAGACCGCTTGGTGAGACCGACTTGATCCATGTTGACCTATGTTCCCGTATCTGACTTTAAGGCCATGTCGCACCTGAAGCAGTTGATTCAGGCATCGGGCGTGGTCTTTAGAGCTTTTTTTCAGATAGAACCATAGAATTATTCTAAATGGAAGTGGCCCACCCTGTGTCGCAAAAGCGCAGGTGTCACCAATATCAAAGAGAGCAGACAATTCGTTATCTGCTCCCTTTTTCGAACAATCGCTCATTTAATTTGGCCGATGCTTCAACTCATTGCACTTCCGAACCTGACGCTCATAAAGATCAGGCCAGCCAATATCTTCACGGATACCTTCAGGCAAGGAATCGAGAGCGGTTTCCGTCGCATGAAGTCTACGGATACGTGCAATTGAGTTGCGCGCTTTCAAGACTGTTCGAGCGATGCTTTGAGCCTGTTCGTTGATAGAAGCTGTAATGCGCCCTGAGAACCCAATCTCACCCTTGTTGTAGCTTTCATCGCAAGTACTCATTTCCTTTTCCTTCTCGAAAGAAAGGAGCGTTGTTGCTTACCTTTCTGTAAGCTTGACTATCGGCTCTATTTGATGTTCAATCAAACGAAATTAGAGAATGATATGATTAAGAAAAATTGATGAGGAAGGCGATCACATGTCAGCACCAATGCATCATCCCATTCCGATCCTTGATCTGGATGTCTTGCGCACATTTGCGATGATTGCCGAGACCGGTAGTTTTTCTAGTGCGGCTAATGCGGTCTTTCGCACGCCCTCTGCTGTTTCGATGCAGATCAAGAAACTGGAGGAAATTCTAGGTCATGTATTATTGGAACGTGATGCGCGTTCAGTGAAGCTGACACCAAGCGGTGAGATATTACTGGGTTATGCCAAGCGTATGCTCTCACTGAACCGTGAGACGGTTGCCAAATTCATCGCTCCTACTGTCTCTGGCGTTGTTCGCCTTGGTGCGCCTGATGATGTAGGTGAGCGGGTCCTGCCATTTGTGCTGAAGCGTTTCGCTGAGTCACATCCGGACGTAACAGTCGATGTGGTCATCGACCAGAGTAATAATCTTCGCAAGCGTCTTGATGAACAGCGCCTTGATGTAACATTGGTGAACGTTAACGAAACATTGGCGAAGCACGATGAAATCGAAGTCCTGATGACGGAAGAGATCATCTGGGCAGGAGCGAAATGCGGCAATGCCCATGAACGTACGCCGCTGCCGCTATCGATGTGGGAAGAGGGCTGCATCTGGCGCGCGAATGCGATTGAAGCGTTGGAAAGCATGGGTAGGGATTATCGTGTGGCCTATATGAGCGCCCATACGATGGGACAGCGCGCCGCCATTGTTGCCGATCTTGCTGTCGCGCCTTTCTCCAAGTTTTTGCTGGATGATAATATGGTGCAACTGGGGCCGGAACACGGATTACCGGAACTTGGAGAATCCAAGCTCGGTATGCTTGTTACAAAGAATGCTGGAGCCCATATCAAAGCTGTGGCGCAGCATCTTCGGGTCTATTTCGAAGGTTATGAACGCACGGGTAAGCTTACCTGCTGAGGCAGTAGTCTTTTAGTGCTCTGACGAGATTGGAGCTGGTCCGTTTCTGCGAGAGAGTTTCAAAACCAAGCCTTCTTGCGCCTTCACTTATCGGCGGCGAAGCGACAGAACACGATGAGTGAATTTCCGAAAAAGGAATACGATCAAGCAGCATGCCGGCGTTGGTGATATTAACTCCCGATCCCGGCATGATCTTTATTCTACCCTCGGCAAGGTCAAATATTTGTTTCAGATCATCAATGCCTTCGACAGATGTAAGGGCGCGGCCTGATGTAAGAATTCGCTCAAAACCAAGTTCGACAGCTTGGTTTATCGCCCCTGTAATGTCCGGTACGAGATCAAATGCACGGTGTAGTGTAATGCCTAGCCCATCACATTGACCGATTAAACGAGCAAGGGTGGCTTGGTCTAATTCGCCACTGGCAAGATTTGCGCCAAAAACCACGCCGGCGAGGCCACTTGCGCGTACGGTATCGATCTCATAGAGCATTGCATCAAGATCAGCATCACTGAAAACAAAATTCCCAGGTCTTGGGCGGATCATCGCGTAGACGGGAATCGGTGAAGCTGTCGCTTGCTCGATAAGTCCTGGTGTTGGTGTCAAGCCGCCAAGATCGAGAGCGGAACAGAGTTCAACCCGGTCAGCGCCACCATCGATTGCTGCTGCCAATCCCTCGGGATTATCGACACAAACTTCAAGTAAAACAGTCATTTCGCTTTTTCCATTAATCCGAGAACACCGGCACCAATCAATCCTGGCTCAATTTTGAGCTCTGCCGGGATAACCAATGGCTTGTTAGTTTGCCGCAAAATCCGCGCACGCACCGCTTCATCCAGTCGGCGAATAAGTGCCGTAGAGTTTGCAAGCCCTCCACCGACAGGTACAATTGAAGCACCAACGATATTAACTGTCATAGCCAGGGGGCCGCTCACCATATCGATATAAACATCAATGGTTCGAGTGGCGGCCTGATCACCGGCGTCCCAAGCGGCAATGATTTCCGTGCTGGGGAGAGAAATACCGTGGATGTGGTGATGGAGCCGTTCCATACCACGGGCAGCACCGACGGCGTCAACGCAACCAACTTGACCGCAGCCGCAGGCATAGCGAGGGATGGCAACAGGCGGATTCCCTGCAAGTGTAGCTGAAACAGGACCATGGCCCCATTCGCCTGCAAAGCCACCAGCTCCCTCATGAATTTTACCGTTGATTACCAGTCCTCCACCAACTCCGGTTCCCAAAATAACGCCGAACACCACACGGTGTCCACGCCCTGCACCGACAACAGCTTCTGAAAGGGCAAAACAATCAGCGTCATTGGCAACGAGCACGGGGCGTTGCAATTTTTTGTTGAGATTTCGCACCAACTGACGACCGTGAATGCAAGGAATATTGGCGCAGGTAATTTTGCCGGTATCAGAATCGACTACGCCTGCGATAGAGATAGAAATAAGACTTGCCGGGTCGGCACCACCATCCGCTGCAATTCGTTCTATGGATGAAGCGAAAAGGTCAAAATCGTGCAGCGGTGTCGCGACTTTCGGTAACGGCCTTATATCTCCAGGTGAATAGGCTATTGCACCTTTGATGGCCGAGCCGCCAATATCAAAACAGGCTATCATGGGTGGTTATTTCCAGAATCAATCATCTAGGTTGTTTGATAGCGGAAATTGGCAAAGGCACAAAGCTAATCGCGGCTGCGACGTGCAGCGCGATCTTCACGAGAGCGACGGCGCGGCGTAGCGTCACCGGCTACACCATCCTCACTGACATTCTTACGTGGCGGCAAGGTGACAGCCTTGGACAGTTTCGGAAACGGGTCTACTTTGTTCGGCATGGCCATTGCATAGACAAAATGTTCCTGAAACTTGGGTTCGAGCGCGGTTTCAATTTTCTCAATCTTGGTAACGGCATCTTCTATCTCGCGACGGTAGTTGCGGTTGAGCAAAGCCATTCGTGCACCGGTACCAGCGGCGTTACCGACTGCCAGTACCTTGTCCAAGTCGCAGTCTGGGATCAAGCCAAGTACCATGGCATATTTCGGATCAATGAAAGAACCAAAGGCGCCAGCAAACCTGATCTGATCTACGTGATCGATGCCCAGCTTGTCCATGAGCAATTTAACACCAGCATAAAGTGCTGCTTTGGCCAATTGAATGGCTCGAACATCTGTCTGGGTTATGGTGATCGTCGGTGTGCCCTCGCGGAGAAGATAGGAGAATGTACGTCCAGTCGCCATGACACGGGGAGATTTTGCAGAAAGGCTACCGTCGATGACACCATCTTCCGAGATTACGCCGGAAAGATACATCTCGGCCACAACTTCGATGATTGCCGAGCCGCATATACCAGTAATGCCGCTTGTTTTCACTGCTTCGGCAAAGCCCGGCTCATCGGACCATTGTTCGGTCCCTATAACACGGAAACGAGGCTCAAGAGTAACCGGATCAATACGCACGCGCTCGATAGCACCGGGCGCTGCCCGTTGACCACCGGAAATCTCTGCTCCTTCAAATGCGGGGCCAGTGGGCGAGGATGCAGCAACAGTGCGATGGCGGTTTCCAAGCACGATTTCCGCGTTGGTGCCAACATCGACGAGTAGCATCATCTCATCCTGACGATGTGGGCCTTCTGCGAGCGTGGCAGCAGCGGCATCGGCACCAACATGTCCCGCAATGCACGGCAGCATATAAACGCGAGTCCCCGGGTTCATCGGGAGGCCGATATCCGAAGATTTGAGATGCACTGCTCCCGATACAGCCAGTGCAAACGGCGCTCCGCCTAGCTCAGTCGGATCAATCCCGAGGAACAAGTGGTGCATGATCGGGTTGCCAACAAAAACGGCGTCAAGAATATCTTCGCGCGCTACGCCACCTTCAGTGCAGACCTTGTCGATCAATTCATTAATGGCTCCGCGAACTGCAGTCGTCATACCTTCGCGCCCATCAGGATTCATCATCACGTAGGACACGCGGCTCATCAAATCCTCACCGAAACGTATCTGCGGATTGGACGTACCGGCAGAGGCAATGGTGCGGACTGACAAAAGCGATGACAGGTGCATGGCAATTGTCGTCGAGCCAATGTCGCAAGCAATACCGTAAGCCTCGTTCTTCAGGCCAGGCCAAAGGCCGATCATGGTTGGGCGTGCTGTCTCTTCATCGTGATGTATAGCTGCTGTGACGCCCCATTGTCCTTTACGCAATATTTTCTGCACATCAGCGAGAAGATAGGTATCCACATCGATATTATGGAAGCCCCATTCTTTCTCCAGAGCAATCTTAAGGCGATCCAAATCTCCAAGCGGCTTGTGCATGTCGGGTTCTTCAACCTCAACGTAACACATGCGGACTGCCGGATTTCGTTCAATAACACGTGTATCTACGTCCTTGCGCACAACCTGCGCATTGACCTGCACATCTTGCGGTACGTCGACGACAAGATCACCTAGAATTGTTGCAGAGCAAGACAGCCGTCGACCTTGTTTCAGGTCGCGCTTTTCGGCATATCGCTGTTCCTTCGGACCAAATTCGGAAATGTGCTCATTAGAAGAAGTTATGCCGTGTTTGGCAAAGCGGCCTTCCTGCACCTCCACCTGACAGCGCCCGCAAATACCGCGGCCGCCACAAACGCTTTCGACATAAACTCCCAGCGTACGTGCCGCTTCAAGTACAGGTGTGCCAACAGCAAAACGCCCACGCTTTCCCGACGGCATGAAAAGAACGAGTGCTTCTTTTGCCGAAGTTTCGGGCGCTTTCACAGGTGCATTCAAAATCGGTGCTCCAAAACTTTTAGGTGAGGGGCGTGGACGCCACTCACCTTCCTATGCTGGGCAGAGTGTTCGGCGCGAACGCTTAGCTTGCGACGCCACGTCGCGCATCACGTCCGCCACGACGACGGCCACCACCGGTTGAATCGGCAGGAACAGAAACTGCCGCTGTTGCGCCAGGAGCAGCCGGTTGATGATCGCGATATTTTTTGATCCAGTAAGTGCAATTGGCATCTGTACCGTTAAGCACGTTGGCCGCGTGGACAGCTTCCATTTCCTGCGGACGGCAAGGGTTCATGATGGCCGAGGTCATACCCGCACCGATAACCATGGGAATAAAGCCAGCGTTGATTCCATGGCGGTGAGGAAGGCCGAACGAGATGTTTGAAAGGCCACAGGTCGTATTAACCTTCAATTCCTCGCGCAAGCGGCGAAGCAATGCAAATACCTGACGTCCCGCATCCCCAAGCGCACCGATTGGCATCACCAACGGATCGACCACGATGTCATGGGCTGGGATGCCAAAATCAGCAGCGCGTTGAACGATCTTCTTGGCGACGGCGAAGCGAACATCCGGATCCATCGAGATGCCCGTCTCGTCATTTGAGATGGCAACGACCGGAACATTGTATTTCTTAATAAGAGGAAGAATAGCTTCAAGCTTTTCCTCTTCTCCGGTGACCGAGTTTACAAGTGGACGACCTTTGGCCACACGCAATGCTGCTTCGATCGCTGCGGTAACCGAACTGTCGATGGATAGCGGCACATCGACAAGGTTCTGTACGATTTCAAGCGTCTTGACCAACAGATCTGGCTCTGTGGCGTTTGGATCTACAGCCGTTACGCCTGCATTTACGTCCAGCATGGTTGCACCAGCGGCTACCTGCTCAAGCGCATCCTTAATGACAGTATCGAAATTTCCCGCAACCATTTCAGCTGCAAGCTTCTTGCGGCCCGTAGGATTAATCCTCTCGCCAATCACACAAAAAGGCTGATCGAAACCGATGATGATTTCTCTGGTTGCCGAAGCAACAATCGTACGGGTCATGCAGAGATCCTTAATTCGCGGCTGAGTTTGCTGCCAGATATTGGGTAGTGTTCAAATTCCACGAACCACGATCAACCAACCATTCGGATGATTTCTTCAAACCACCAAACGGGAAGACATGAATCTGCTTGATCGCTGATGCTGAATTGCCGATAGCGTGTTGTTCGATTGGCCCAACTACGCCTTCTGGTGAATGGCTAGTTGCAAGTGCAGTCAGTGAAAGCGCGTTCTTTTTCAAGAAGCTGATGGAGTTGCCTACACCACACATGGCCGCATATTTGATTAGCGTAGTGATTTTGGCAGGACCTGCCACGCCAAGATGCACTGGCAGATCTATACCGTGCTCCCGCAGAGCTTCGGAGTAACGGATGAAGCGATCCGCATCGAAACCGAACTGCGTGACAACACGAAGACGAGCTCCAGTACGTTCACCAAAGTTCTTCTTCAGGCGAAGGGCTTCAATAGCGACTGCTTCGGAAAATTCAGGGCTGCCTTCCGGGTGACCGGCAACGCCCATTTCATTGATACCGTACTTGTCGAAAAAACCAGTCTCTAGAACCTGCATCGTCGAAGAGAATTCGCCAGCTTGCCGTTCCAGTCCACCGCCGATGACCAGAACATCTGTTACGCCGGCTTCGTGTGCGGCGCGGCGAATGCGATTTTCCAGCGCCGCTTTCGTTGAAAGACGGCGCGAAGCAAAATGTGGAACAGGTTTGTATCCAAGATCATGGATACGCTTTGCCGCCGCCGTCAATGTATCAACGCTGTCGCTGCCCATGTCAGTGATATAAACGCGTGTACCTGCCGGAAAAAGCCCCGGGAGATCCTGTGATTCAATAGCTTGGCGTGCCGCGACTTCGATTGATGCTGCAATTTTGGTCATTGGCTTCGCTCTCAATTCATGAATTGTCATGTCCACCTGCCTTTACAAGCGCCACAAGGCGTTCCCGGTCATAATCACTGTCAATGCGGGCGAGGGCTGCATCAGCCTCAGTCTCAAGATCATCACTTACAGGCACTGGCGTGCCGCGGCGCCATTCCGCCAGATAGGCGTCGGAATCTTTGGCACCTATGCGCATGGCGCACATGTCTATGGCTTCAGTAAAACGAAGGGGAAGCTCGCGCTTGGCTGCCTGACGGCCCTTTTTGACGGTTACTTGGGCGGGAATGTCCCGCCAATAAACGACAATGAGATCAGCCATGCAATCTATCCTCCGACAAGGACCGTTTTGCCGGAAAATAATGGGTTGAGCTAGCTATCTCACGACGCCCGGGCACTCAAATGCGACGTGGTGAGGTAGTGTTTTTGCGACAAATTAATTAGAAGGGCCAAAAACTTGCAGCGTAGGTAATTACACTGGCGGCAATGAACGCAAAACCGGCAACGATACCGATAGAGATAACGCCTATCGTAAGCCCAGCAAACAGTAGGCGTCCATCGCGTTCGCACAAGGCAATGCCGATAATAGCCGTTGCCAGTGCGGGCAACCAGTTTGAAAGCGGCATAGGTAAGACGACTGACATGCCTAGGATCGTGGTGAATGCGCCAAGCAAGCGATCACCTTGCTTGCGGCCAAAAGGCCAATTACGTGGTTTGATGAAACGTTCGAGCCATTGAAGCCAAGGTACAACTTTATCCGAAACCTGCCTGAAACGCTCAGGAGAGATTGATTTGGTACGCAAGAATGCTGGCAACCAAACGGAATCACGCCCCATAACCATTTGAACTGACAGGAGAACCAGCGGGATACCCGTTACAATACCAGTGCCGGGCGGCAACGGTAAAAGGTTCAAAATTGCAAAGAACGTCAGCAATGCCGCCAAGCTGCGATCCGTAAATGCATCTTCGAGTTCGGTGAATGAAACAGGAGCCGTTGCGGAGAGAGACAAGTCCTTGAAGACTTGCGAAAGCGGACGCGGATCATTGTCCGTGTTGACACTCTCGATTGTCTCCTCCGGATTCAGCTTTTCGTTTGCGTCAGTAACAGTCATCGTCTCGTCTTTGCATATGCTTTCGACGCATATGGCGTGAGCTTAATGACATTGCAATGACGAAAGGGGTTTAACGTTTCAATTCCAGAACGTCGAGAAGTGACTCACGTGCCGGTGCCGGAAACTCGATCCGAAATGAATCTTTCGAAGTTTTATAGGTATAACCTACTTCATCCGTGTCAGCGCCAGCGCCATACTTCTTTGGTTGGTCGCCAGCAATATAGCCACTTCCGAGGTATGTTAACCTAGTATCGCTTTCAGTAAAGAATCGACCCTTGGTACGTTGTGATCCGCTAATCTTTTCCAGCATCCAGCCCGATCCGTCGTCTGTGACGCGACATTTAAACCAGCTGTAGATTACCAGCGGCGTAGTTTTCCCCAGTTTGGTAGTTCGGCACTGCCAATCACCAGTCATGTCAAAGTCTTCATTGAAACTGAGTGCAGCAGCCGTGAATATCTTGTCTAGTTCAGCAACATTAGCGGCATTACCATCTGTTTTTGCTTCATCCAATGCTTGTTTTTTTATCGTCTCGTAGCTTTCAAGACGTGCTTTGTCAGAAGCCGTGATAATGTTGTTTATCGTTCCATCTGCATGGGCAGAACCTGCAACACAGATCAAAAGAACTGTCAAAATTGGAATGCGCATGGGGATATTCCTGTTTGAATCGAACAAGACAAAACGATTTGAAATCGCCCATATTATGGCACGCAGATGGATCAGTAGTTGGCTGCGGCGGTGAGGGCAGGGATGAGATCGCCATAGCCAGTGAGGCGGCGTTCATAGACTAGTCCAAGAAACTCTGCGGCCTTCTCGGCTTTGATGCTCAATTCCGGATCGTCAGTTTGCGCCATATAAATCATCTTTTTGTAATTGCCGAAATACATTTCACGCAATTCGGGATGACGATCCAAACCTAAAGGCTTGACCATAAAGGCATCGAAATGACGAGCGAGAAAATCGGTCATAAAGAATGATGTCATGTCATCATCCCATTGCGCCGCAAAAAGCTCATTACCAGCATAGAACGAAAAGCAATGAGGACCGGCAATTCGCTCAACGCCATGCTTTTCGCACACCCGATCCAGCAAACCGCCGGTCCCGCAATCCGCATAACCGATAAAAACCTTTGCTACGCCTTCGGCTTTGGCCTTTTGAATTGCTTGGTCCACCGACGGTGCGATCTTGTCGGGATGATGGTGATACTCAGCAGGTAGACAGGTCAGCTGCAAATGTTCCAGACCAAATCGCTGCCGAATGGCCAGAATTTCGCGCGCGATCATACCGCAAGCAATGATCCTTACGGTCTCAGGTTGAATTTTCTGGTTTCGGCTAACATTCATGGAACCGATGTTGCTCCATCGCGTTATGCGAACGTTGGATTTAATTTATCAGAACGGGAGACATTTCCATGAAACTATCACACCTCGCTCCAATTGCAGCTGTCCTTGCTGTTGTAACGCTTGCAGGCTGCGCCAATACTATTCGGGGCGTCGGCGCGGATACTGCAAATACGGTCAATGCTACTCAGAATGCGGGTCAGCGGGTTGCCAATTCCGCCCAGTAAGGGCACTTCTTAAAGCCTTTCCCAAGAACGAAAACGGCCACGCCACCATGTGGCCGTTTTCGTTGTATCATGCACCAGACATCTGGTTGTGCTTACGTTTCATGAATGATTTCGCAGTTTCGACGGCCACAGCGGCATCTCGGCAATAGGCATCTGCACCAACCGCCTTACCGAATTCTTCGTTCAGCGGCGCGCCGCCGACAAGTACGACATAATCCTCGCGAATGCCTTTTTCCTTCATCGTATCGATAACGACCTTCATATAAGGCATTGTTGTGGTAAGTAGTGCTGACATGCCGAGGATATCAGGCTTATGTTCTTCAATGGCAGCCAGATAATTTTCGACGGGATTATTGATACCGAGATCTATGACATCAAACCCGGCTCCTTCCATCATCATGCCAACAAGGTTTTTACCGATATCGTGAATGTCGCCTTTGACAGTGCCGATAACCAGCTTGCCCTGTTTGGGAGCACCTGTAGCAGCCAGAAGAGGGCGTAGGATAAACATTCCAGCCTTCATTGCATTGGCCGACAAGAGAACCTCCGGCACGAACAGAATGCCGTCACGGAAATCCTCGCCGACAATGCGCATTCCTTCCACCAATGCCTCGGTGAGCACTCGATAAGGCACCCATCCGCGTTCAAGCAGAATATTGGTGCCTTCTTCGATTTCTTCCTTCAGACCATCATAAAGATCGTCATGCATTTGCTCGACGAGTTCGTCGTCTGAAAGCTCCGAAAGAATGATTTCATCGTCGGCCATTTCTATGCTTCCTTTCGCGCCTCATGCAGATGTCAACAACGGTTCTGGCGTTTATCTATCATATCGGGCAAGTTGCTGAAAACACATTGCTTAAATGCGACCTCGTAAATGACGAAAACGACTGTTGGTTGTCTCCGATGCGCCACCCGGTGCCGCACACGGAAACGCTCTTGCATGCTGTGCCGCTAGGATTTGGCGTGTTGAAGAAAAATCTGCGTTTATGAAGCGCTGAGGAGAAGAAAATGAGTGAGGATACGTCAGTTGATGCTCCCGCAGAAACGGAAACAGGCAGTGGTCGTCGCGGACGGGGCGCTGGTGCGGGTGCTGCTGCGCGTCGTGCAGCCCGATCCGGTGGCGGTCCTGGTAAATCGCTGACCTATATCACCCGCAAGATTAATACCTACGAAGTGCTGGATGAAGAAGGCTTGGCTATTATTGAAGCCAATGCCGACACAGTGCTTGAAGAAATAGGCATTGAGTTTCGCGATGATGCCGAAGCCTTGGCGCTTTGGAAAGAAGCTGGTGCCGATGTAAAAGGCGAACGTGTTCACTTTCCGAAAGGATTGCCGCGATCACTCCTGAAAACAGCCCCTTCTGTTTATACGCAGAATGCGCGTAACCCGGAGCGTTCTGTTCAGATTGGTGGTAAGGCAACAGTTTTTGCACCAGTTTATGGTCCGCCCTTCGTCCGCGACCTCGATGGCAATCGCCGTTATGCCACCATCGCCGATTTCCAGAATTTTGTGAAACTTGCCTATATGGCGCCATCAATCCATCACTCGGGCGGTACGGTCTGTGAGCCCGTGGATGTGCCTGTAAACAAACGGCATCTTGATATGATCTATGCTCATATCAAGTACTCTGACAAACCCTTTATGGGTTCTGTCACCGCCCCTGAGCGGGCGGAAGATACGATATCCATGTGCAAGTTGGTTTTCGGTGATGATTATCTAGATCAGAACACTGTGCTGACCAGCCTTATCAATGCGAACTCACCAATGGTTTTTGACGAGACCATGTTGGGTGCGTTGAAAGTATATGCACGCAACAATCAAGCCTGCATTGTCACGCCTTTCATTCTTGCCGGTGCGATGAGCCCGGTAACTGTGGCGGGAACTTTGACGCAGGTTCTGGCGGAGGTTTTGGCTGGTGCTTCGTTCACGCAGCTGATCCGTCCGGGCGCGCCTGTTATCTTCGGAACTTTCGCATCATCAATTTCGATGCAATCTGGGGCGCCGACGTTCGGCACCCCTGAACCATCCCTTGTGTCTTATGGTGCAGCACAACTTGCACGGCGGCTCGGCCTGCCATTCCGTACTGGCGGTTCACTTTGCGCTTCGAAAGTCTCCGACGCGCAGGCGGCTTATGAAAGCGCCAACACGCTTAATTCGACGCTTCTGGCCGGTACAAATTTCGTGTTGCATGCAGCCGGTTGGCTTGAGGGCGGCCTAGTCTCTTCCTATGAAAAGTTCATGATGGACATTGATCAGCTTGGGATGGCTCAGAAAATTGCGGAAGGCGTCGATCTTTCTGAAAATGGTCAGGCTATGGACGCTATCCGGCAAGTCGGACCTGGAAGCCACTATCTTGGCTGCGACCATACACAAGCGAACTTCCAGACAGCCTTTTATAGGTCGAACATCGCGGATAATAATTCCTACGAGCAATGGCTTGCAGAGGGCGAGAAACGTGCCGACCAACGCGCCAATGAACTTGCCCGCCGCTGGTTGGAAACATATGAAGCGCCATACCTAGATCCAGCGATTGATGAATCTTTGAAAGAGTTCATTGCCAAGAAAAAGGCATCAATGCCCGACGCTTTCACCTGAAAGAAGCCCGAAGACGGCCGGGCTAAAGTGGCCGATCTTATCCATAAGGATGTCTGGGCCTCGGCAGTGAAGGGGTAGGGTATCTGGCGATGAGTGTTGATGTAACGTTGGAAGATATTGCCGCCGGATTGAGGCCGTTCGGTCTCGTTCCGCGCGGCGGATTTGTGTTTGATCGACAAACTCTACCGCCAAATCTTGCGAGTGAAGCTCGGCCTGTCAGCGTAGTTATGATCGGGCATTTCGGGTCGGCAATATGGCCGCACTTCATTAAGTGGCAACAACTCCAATCTGGGGTAACTGATCCACTCGACGCGTGGTCCAAGCACGTGTTGAACCGCGTGGCCATGAAGTTTGGAGCTGTAGCCGTCTTTCCATCAGATCGGCCGTATCAACCATTTCAGCAATGGGCAAAGCGTGCTGAGGGAATTTCCGCTTCTCCTCTAGGGTTGTTAATCCATCCGCAGTACGGCCTTTGGCAGGCGTTCAGAGGCGCATTATTGTTTGATTGCGAGATTGAGTTCTCGCAACAGAGTACAGCAAGCCATCCATGCGATACTTGTCTGGAAAAACCCTGTCTTTCTGCCTGTCCCGTCAATGCATTTAACGGGACTGACTTTGCAGTCGATTGCTGTCGCGATTATCTATCGAGCGAAGGCTTTGAGTGTATGGAAAACGGCTGTAAAGCGAGACTTGCATGTCCTGTTGGCCAGGAACATACCTATTTGCAAGATCAGCAACGCTTTCACATGGCTGCTTTTGCGTAATAATTAGCCGCGACGGCCTCGTCGCTCACGCTTCGGAATGTCGTCCGCATGCGCTGCAAGTTTGTTGCGCATTGGTCCAATGACTTCAATGATTTCTTCAACAGTGGGGCGGGAACCTTGCTTATGCCCGTCTAACGCATTGCGCATCGCTGCCAAGTGTTCGAATGACGTTCCACAGCAACCGCCGATGATTTTTGCGCCCCCATCAATGGCCAGACGCGTATAATTTGACATAAGCTCCGGTGTACCAGAATAATAAATCTCAGCCCCCCGAAATTCGGGAATACCGCAATTGCCCTTGATAACAATAGTTGCAGATGGATCGGCCTCACTCATATCGAGCAGTGATGCCAATATGTCCGACGCGCCAACGCCGCAATTCGCCCCAACAGCTACCGGGCGCTCGGCTAGGCCATCTACAACGCCGTGTATCTCCTTAGGCGGTAGACCCATCATGGTCTTTCCAGCTGTATCAAAAGAGCCCGTATAGACGTAGGGAAGGCCAACCTTGACTGCCGCTTCTGCTGCTGCCCGAATCTCCCCCGGAGCAGACATTGTCTCAATCCAGGCAACGTCAACGCCACCTGCCTTCAAGCCCTCTAGCTGTTCTGTGAAGGCAGCTACAGCGTCCTCTTCAGTAAGTGCGCCAAGCGGAACCAGTAGCTCCCCTGTGGGGCCAACCGAGCCCGCGACAATGACCTTTCGGTCCGCTTTGTCAGCAACATTGCGAGCGAGTTCTCCCGCGGCCTTGTTCAATTCGAAAACGCGATCCTGAGCATGATGCAGCTTAAGACGATGGCGTGTTCCGCCGAACGAGTTCGTCAGAATGATGTCAGCGCCTGCATCGATAAAACCCTGATGCAGAGCGATAATTTTTTCAGGTTGTGCCTCGTTCCAGAGTTCTGGCGCTTCACCTGCTTCCAAGCCTGCAGCAAACAAATTTGTTCCTGTGGCGCCATCTGCCAAAAGCACGCCCTTTTCGGCAATCAGATCAGCAAGCGGGTTTGCAGTCATGGATATTGTCCTCTCGATCGATAGTATGTCGATATAAAGAAATCTTTATATGTGGTCAATTCTCATTTGCGACAAGGCTTGACGCGATAACTATTCGACCTTCAAGGATGAAACGTAGCTCGCGATTTCATGGGCATTAACTTTGGCAACGCGTATAAGGCCATCGAAGTGCCGTTGCATTGTTAAAACAGCTTCGGTCGTATTGAGTACGAGATACATACCCCCGACAAAAAGTGCGACGCGATAAGGCCCAAATACCGTATAGGGCACCGAAAACCGTTCGCGGCCATCAAAAAGATAAAGCCGGAATGAGGGATAAAGCTCCTCAAGAAGAGCCGATATATGTGCAAGTTGCTCGGCACGGATTTGTTTGGTCAAATCATTCCAGATGCCGTTACCTGATGCAAAGTCATTCAATGTCTGCAAGGGCATGCAGACTTCCATATCTGTGCCTGGTTGGCGATTGTAATCAAGGCGAAAGGCGGTTTCGCTCATCTGAGCGGCGGGATCACGATGAACCATCGATGTTTCATAGGCAATGACCGCCGGTGTGCGTAACAAGTCTGGAATACGTGCCGGGACGTAGCGTATCTTGCTACCCGTGGCTTCAGCGTGCCAACGGACGAGAAGAGTGCGTTCGAAATTGTCAGGTCCCTCTTCGATCTCCATGCTTGGACGTAATTCGCCGGTGATCCCCTCGTCTTGGCTAAGCCCAAGTAGCCAATCCAAGGAAACAGAGTGGCGCTCTGCAATATTAAGTAGGGTTTCAACTCTGGGTAGACGTGTCGACTGGCCTGACAGGAGTTGGGAGAGCGCCGATCTATCAATTCCGACGGAGTTGGCAAACGCAGATTGGTTTTCGCCGCTACGACTAAGAAGGCTTTTTATTCGCGTTTGAAACAAGCGCGAAAGATCTCGCTTATCCATATGATAGCTGCCATTTATTTACAATATGCAACAATTGCATTATTTGGTGCGCAAAATCAACACTTATACGCAATTGTATCATTGCTGACAGCTCCTGACAGTGAGACCATGAAAAACATGGAATCAGAAAGACATACCCCAACAGCATCAGCAACGGCGGCAAATCAGAAGCGACGCCGCTCCATTGAATGGCCAACAGTTGCCCTGATGGTTCTGTGCTACGGTCTTTGGTTTTTTGCCGGACTTTATCTTTACGCGATCCTGCCCGTTTTGGCACTTTTCCTCATGGCCATCGCCGTTGCGTTTCATTCATCATTGCAACATGAAGCGCTGCATGGTCATCCTACGCGCAATGGGACAATCAACGAATTACTCGTCTCAATACCGCTCGGCCTGTTTTACCCTTTCAGACGGTACAAGCATTTGCATTTGAAGCATCATGCTGATGAGCGCCTGACAGATCCTTATGATGATCCGGAGAGTTATTTCAGGGCACTGGGAGATTGGGACAAATTACCGAAGGCACTGAAAACTCTGTTGAACTGGAATAATACTCTTATAGGTCGCATCATAATTGGCCCTGCTTTGATGGTGGTCGGATTTCTCATAAGCGAATTCAGGCTGATTACAGGAGGTGAGCGAAAGACACGTAACGCGTGGCTAATACACCTGCTCGGTCTTGTTCCCATGCTTATTGTAGTTTGGTTCGCATTCGGTATCCAGATCTGGATTTACGCTCTCACCGCAGCCTATTGGGGATTGTCGATCATTGCTATTCGAACCTACTGCGAACACCAATGGTCTGAGCGCCCGGATGGACGGACCATAATTGTAGAAAAGTCGCCTCTAGCACTATTGTTCCTCAATAATAATCTGCACTTTGTCCATCATAAGCGTCCAACTGCTCCGTGGTATGATCTGCCGCAAATCTATGATGAACAACGCGAGGAATGGCAGAGGATGAATGGCGGTTATGTGTTCCGCAATTATTTCGAGATTCTGCGTGCCTATGCGTTCCGCCGCAAGCAGGAAGTCGTCCATCCGGTGTTACGTCGTGAACCAGCAACTGCACGCGCTTTCCGTCCGCGCCGCCATGGCATCAGTTTACAGGGCGGTACCACTTTGCCTATTCCAGCAGAGCCGCCAAAAGACTAAGTATAGCGCATGACCTTGATTGCGGCTTTGCCGATGTATGACTGGCCGGAGCGGCGCGCGGAAGTGGATGCGCAATGGTTCAAGCTGCGTGATACCCTGCGTTCCAGTGGTTTTGATGCACCCGATTATCTTGCACGACGCAATGCTGACATGCCGGCAGTCCCGGGTGGGATCAAAGACGCGGCAGGGAATGTAATCGCTCCTGATCCCGCAACGCTACCGCCGGATGAGTTCGATCTCCCAACCCTTTGGCGCCATCCAGATCTTTTATTGGCACAGACCTGTTGGGGACCGATGGAACTCGGGTTGCAGCAACATGTCCATGTCGTGGGGCAGGATGATTATTCAGGCGTTGAGGGCGGCAAGGAAGCATTTTATTCAAGCCCTATCGTGATGAGACGAGGCGAGGGTCCCGCCATTTCGGCCCCCACTGACGGACAACCACAACTGCCTTTAAATGTCATGAGACAGAAGCGTCTGGCATTTAACAGTCACGATTCAATGTCTGGCTATCTCTCATTGAAACGTGATCTTGAGGCATTGGACGAAACGCTGGATATTTTTGTTAGTCATTATCAGACTGGCGGACACCGGAATTCTATCCACGCTGTAGCGGTAGGGCGCGCCGATGTTGCGGCCATAGATTGCAAATCGTGGGAACTAGCCCAGGGTTATGATGAGGCAGCCAGCGCCTTGATCGTCGTAGGTTGGACAGGCAGGCGAAAAGGCCTGCCCTTTATCTCATCGCAAAAACTACCCGCGCATCTTTTCGCCTGAAGGATCGAATGGCGGCTCAATGTTGATGCGGGCTGCACGGCGACGGCCAAGAATCTCTACTTCAAAAAGGCCTTGGCTCTCATTATCTGCCAGTTCCGCAGGCACATAGCCTTGTGCCATGGAATGCCCAACATAATGGGCATAGCCGCCGGATGTAACCCACCCGACAACGCGCCATTCGCCTTGTACTGCACCAATGTCACCAGCATTCGCTACGACCTCGCCTTTCTCATTGAAACGAGGTGCCCCAACGCCATGACTGGCCTGAACAACGCCGTAATCCTTGGAGACCTTTGCCCAGATAGGCTCATCACCCATTACATCGGCTGCATCGTCACCTGATGGAACATCAATGATGAGCGAGACGCGGCGTAGTTTGGTACTCGTGCCCGCGTCAAACTCCGTTTTTTCCTTCGAGGCGGCGTCACGACCTATGAAATCATTCTTGGAGAGTTTGATGAAGCGGTCCATCGATCCTTCGTAAGGGCCGTAGATTGGACGTAGCTCGCGATACCATGTCGGAAAGTTTTTCTCGAGCCGCATCGAAAGTAGGGCACGCATACCGAAGTCGACAATATCATATTCTGCGCCGGCATCCTTTATCGCCTTGTAGACGATCCGCTGATAAGATGGCTCCATCCAGATTTCATATCCTAGATCTCCCGTGTAAGAGATACGGTTAACTCTGCAAGGGGCTCCGCCCACTGCCATCTCCCGATAATCCATAAAACGGAATGCAGCGTTCGAAACGTCTTCATCTACAAGTTTGGCGAGCAGATCGCGGGCTTTCGGCCCTGCGATCGACAGACCGACCAGAGTCTGATCAAAGCGATGAATGCTGACCGAGCCATCCTTCGGCTGCTGTTTCTGGAACCAGCGCATATGATAACGCTGCGCTGCAGATGATCCCCAGATAACGAAGCGTTCATCTGCTGCCTTGGCGATAGTAAAATCGCCGATCAGCTTACCCTCGTGATTAAGCATGGGTGTCAGCACGAGCCGTCCAATTTTTGGCATGGTATTGGTCATCAGTCGCGAAAGAAACGCTTCTGCACCAGTTCCTGTAATCTCGTATTTCGCAAAGTTGGCGATTTCGGTAACACCGACACGCTCTCGCGTCGCGCGAACTTCATTGCCAATATGCTCAAAATCGTTGGAGCGATGATAAGAGAGGATATCTCGTGCTTCCGTGCCTTTTGGTGCAAACCAGAGCGGGGTTTCCAGACCCCAGGAATCACCCATGACAGCATTCTGCGAAAGCATTGTTTCATAGAGTGGTGTGGTTTGTTGCGGGCGGGCGGCTGGCAACTCCTCGTTGGGGAAGCGGATCGAGAACCGACGTGAGTAATTTTCACGAACCTTTGCATTGGTATAGCGCAAGGTTGCCCATTCGCCGAAGCGCGCGACATCCATGCCCCAGACATCAAATCCGGGTTCGCCATGCACCATCCAATTGGAGAGCGCCAGACCGACACCGCCGCCTTGGCTAAAGCCTGCCATGACTGCGCATGCGGTCCAGTAGTTGGTCAAGCCTGGTACGGGCCCAACCAGTGGATTACCGTCGGGTGCAAATGTGAAAGGCCCATTGATAATCTGTTTGATTCCGGCTTTCTCGATGCCGGGAAAGTGTTTGAAACCTACTTCAAGTGACGGAGCGATGCGATCGATATCCGGCGCAAGCAGTTCGTGACCGAAATCCCAGGGCGTATTAACGGGTGACCACGGTTTGGCTGCCTTTTCATAGGTGCCAAGCAGGATGCCATTGCGTTCCTGCCTTGTGTATATTTCGCCCTTGAAATCCATGACGCCAATTAATTCTCGGCCCGTACTCTGGTTGAATTCCATTACTTCCGGGACGTCTTCTGTCAGGAGATACATGTGCTCCATTGCGAGAACCGGCAGTTCCAGTCCGACCATGCGTCCAGCTTCCCGGGCCCAAAGGCCGCCACAGTTGACGACGTGCTCGGCTTTAACAGTTCCCTGTTCAGTGACAACGTTCCATGTACCGTCCGTTTCTTGCGTCAATTCGATGACGCGATTGCGCAAGGATATTTCCGCACCCAGCTTGCGCGCTGCCTTGGCATAAGCGTGTGTAGTCCCCGATGGGTCGAGATGTCCTTCGACTGGATCCCACATGGCGCCAACAAAATTGGTTTCGTCCATTAAAGGGAACATTGCTTTCGCTTCTGAGGGCGTTATCAGCTCTGTATCCATGCCAAGATAACGCCCGCGGGCATGGGCGAGACGCAGGAAATCCATACGTTCAGGACTGTCGGCCATCATGACACCGCCAGTCAGATGCAGGCCACATGATTGTCCGGAAAGCTCCTCGATTTCCTTGTAGAGGCTGACGGTATAGGCCTGCAGCTTTGCAACATTCGGGTCGCCATTCAGCGTATGAAAACCGCCGGCAGCATGCCATGAAGATCCCGACGTCAATTCGGAACGTTCAATCAGCAGGACGTCTGTCCAACCGGCGCGAGCCAAGTGATAAAGAACGGAACATCCGACAACGCCGCCGCCTATGACAACTGCTTTAACGTGCGATTTCATGCAATTAAGCCTCTTAGATGCAGATATGATTCAATGTATTCAGAAACTGATTCAACCGTTCAGAAATCGGTTGGTGCGCCACCTTCAGACTTGCGTCTAGCAACAAAGGCGTCGATTTCTTCTTCAATGGCCGGATCAATGGCCGGTTTGACATAGGTTGCCAGCCGCTCCTTCCAGACCCGGTTGGCGCGCTCTATTGCAGTCGGCGAGCCAGCCTCCTGCCAGCTCTCGTAATTGCGCCAATCGGAAATGATCGGTGCGTAGAAGGCTGTTTTATAGCGCGACTGCGTGTGTGCTGTGCCGAAGAAATGCCCACCCGGTCCGACATCGCGCATCGCATCGACACCGAGTGCATCATCGGATAAATCCAATGGTGTCAGGAATTCAGCGACCATCTGCAACAGATCGAAGTCGAGCATCATTTTTTCGTAAGAGCAGCAGAGACCGCCTTCAAGCCAGCCTGCCGAGTGCAACATGAAATTGGCACCGCCCTGAATAGCACCCCATAGCGAAAATACCGATTCGTAAGCTGCCTGCGCATCGACCGTATTGGCTGCGCAGACATTGGAAGTCCGATAGGGAATTCCGTAGCGGCGAGCCAGTTGTCCGCCGACCATTTGTGCTTTCATATATTCAGGGGTGCCAAAGGCAGGTGCTCCAGATTTCATATCGACGTTGGAGGTGAAGCCGCCGTAGCCGACAGGAGCACCTTTCCTAACCATCTGCGTAAAGGAAATGCCGGCCAAGGCTTCGGCATTCTGCTGAACCAGAGCGCCAGCTATGGTGACGGGAGCCATTGCTCCGGCAAGTGTAAACGGCGTGACGATGACAATCTGGCCATTGCTCGACATTTGGATGATGCCTTCCATCATTGGAATGTCGAGCTTGAGTGGAGAATTGGTGTTGATGATCGTATAACAAGATGCCTCTTGCTGTAACTGTTCGTGGCTGATGCCACGAGCAATGCGCGCGATCTCAATACCATCCTCATTACGCTCCTTGCCGAGAGAGTAGATATGAAATGGCTTATCGGTCAGCGTCGCGAGGTCTCGAATACATTCAAGATGGCGCACAGAGGGGTGGATATCAATCGGCTCGACCGGATACCCGCCCGTCGCATTGATAATATTGTGCATCTGCGCGAGTTTCAGAAAATTGCGAAAGTCAGCTTGATTGCCTGAGCGTCGGCCATTATCCATGTCGGAACAATTGGGTGCAGAACCCATTTGCGCGAAGATTAGATTATTGCCACCAAACCGAACATTGTGCGCAGGGTTGCGGGCATGCAATGTGAATTCGGATGGTGCATGCCCCACATATTCGAGGATCATGTCCTTGTCGAAGTGCACACGGGCTGTGCCGGGCCGAACATCCGCGCCCGCTTGCTTCATGATTTCACGAGCGCCGTCGTGCAAAACATCGACGCCAATCTCCTGCAATACTTTTAGCGAAGCGTTGTGGATTGACTCCAGTTCGTCATCAGAAACGATTTTAGTTGGTGTGAGCGGAATTTTGAGCTGACGGAATGGCGGCTGATCGAATGCACCGCTTTCAATACTGCGTGGACGAGACCGTCCACCGCGTCTGCCATGATCTCGCGATGAACCAGTCGTTTCGATTTCGATCGCAGGTTCGCTCATAATGCATGCCCTCTGTGACACCCTTGACGGGCGATAGAGTCACTATCGCCAGAGGCTAAAAAAGGGTGCGCCGCGTGAGCGACTTCTTGGGCAAAGTAAACGACATGCGTGGTTATAAAAAGCGTTCCAACTAATGGAAGCGCTCTCATATGTCGTATGATTTACTCGGCGGCTGCAGCGGTCAGATGACTGATCGGAGTAACCATGGCTTGAATGAGATTGTTCATGCTCAGCACGCCGACCGATTTCCCATTCTCGTCAACGACTGTAGCATATTGCTGATTGGCGTCAGTCATTGTTTTGGCGGCTTCTTCAAGGGTGGTTCCGCTGGCAACCGTTACATTTCCCGCATCTGCTGGTGCACCGGATTTTGTCGCAATGGTATCAACCATGATGACGCGTCCACGGTTCACTTCTTTGACGAAGCTCGAGATATATTCATCGGCGGGCTGCAGGACGATATCCTGTCCGGTTCCCTGCTGGACAACCTCGCCGTCGCGGAGAATTGCGATCCGATCACCAAGGCGCAGTGCCTCATCGAGATCATGTGTAATAAAGACAACTGTCTTTTTGATTTCCTTTTGGAGATCAAGAAGCACGGTCTGCATATCCATGCGGATCAAGGGATCGAGCGCTGAGAATGCTTCATCCATAAGAAGGATCGGCGCATCGTTTGTTAGTGCACGAGCAAGTCCAACACGCTGTTGCATGCCACCTGAGAGCTGATTCGGATAGTTATCTTCGAAGCCCTTGAGGCCAACACGTTCAATCCATCGGCGTGCTTGCTCTTCCTGCTTTTCGCGGGAAAGCCCCTGAATTTCCAGGCCATAGACCGTGTTGTCGAGCACTGTTCGGTGAGGCAGGAGTGCAAACTTCTGGAAGACCATTGCAGTCTTGTGCCGGCGAAACTGGCGCAAGTCGCTCTCGTTCATCTGGCAGACATCGGTGCCGTCAATGATGACTTCGCCGGCCGTTGGATCAATCAGGCGGTTGATATGCCGGATGAGGGTAGATTTACCAGAACCCGACAGCCCCATGACGACCTGAATTCCACCCGCAGGCATATCAATATTGATATCACGTAGACCAAGCACATGGTGATGCTTTTCGTTGAGCTCGGTCTTGGTCATACCTTTCTTCACTGCTTCGACGTAAGCAGATCCGCGCTGGCCAAAAATCTTGTAAAGATTCTTGATCTTGATGCCTGCGCCTTGAACGCTTTGATCAGCCATGGACGACCTCCTGATGTTTTTGAAGACGCTTGCCATAGGCCTGACTAACGCGGTCGAAAATGATGGCAATGCCGACGATGGCAAGGCCGTTGAAGAGGCCAAGGGAGAAGAACTGACCATTGACCGAGCGGAGCACAGGTTGCCCCAGTCCCTGTACGCCGATCATGGAAGCGATAACCACCATTGCCAGCGCCATCATGATCGTCTGATTGATACCTGCCATGATCGTGGGCAGGGCTAGGGGAATCTGAACGTTCTTTAATCGCTGCCAACTGGATGAGCCGAACGCATCGGCTGCTTCAAGAACATCCTTGTCGACTAGCCGGATACCCAAGTTGGTCAGACGTATCATGGGTGGAATAGCGTATATAACGACGGCGATAAGACCCGGTACCTTGCCTATACCCAGTAACATGACAACCGGGATGAGATAAACAAAGCTTGGCATCGTCTGCATCACGTCAAGGATTGGATTGACAATCCGCTGAAATCCATCCGAGCGGGCCATGATAATGCCGATCGGAATGCCGACAACAATCGAGACTACCGTGCCGACAAAGATCATTGCGATGGTTTTCATCGCGTCACTCCACATGTCGAAATAACCGATCAGGAGTAGTGTAACTATTGTGCCAGCAACGATTTTCCAGTTGCGGCTGGCAACCCAGGCAATACCTGCAATAAGCAGAACCATTATTGGCCAGGGTGTGCCTGTCATGAATCTCTCTGCCTGAATCAGAAAGTACTGCAGGGGCTGAAAGAATGATTCAATGATGTCGCCATATTCTCGCGTGAAAGCCTTGAAGCCTTCGTCCATGGCTTTCTTAAGGTTACGTAGCGTCTCATCATTCATATTCGGGAATGAGTAGAACCAATCCATGCGTTGGTACCCCCTTCTAAAGTCAGAAAAAGCTTTGCTTTTTCATACGACCTTGCTGGCTGAACGCTTCGACGCCCGCCTGTTCCAGATTTTATGCGGCGGGGTAAACCCCGCCGCAATTTGATTATTGAACGGCAGCCTTGATTTTCTCAGCTGCTTCCGGCGAAACCCATTTCGACCAGGTCGCTTCGTTGTTCTGCAAGTAGTACTTGGCACCATCTTCGCCGGTTGCCTGATTGTCGACCATCCAAGCGAGAAGCTTGTTGGCATCGTCAGTCGATATCTGGCGTTTCTTCAGGTATTCAAAAGCAGGGCCAGCTCTGTCAGCGAATTTTTTGGTGACGACGGTAAAAATATCGGCGATGGGCCAACCGTTGGGCTTTGGATCCGGGCAATCAGCAATCGCGTTGCAACGGTTCCATTCCTTTTCGTCCCATTCGACACCATTATCGAGCTTGACCATTGGATATTTACCGAGAATTGCTGTCGGGCCCCAATAGTAACCAAGCCAAGGCTCTTTACGTTCGTAGGCTTTTGCAATTGAGCCATCAAGACCAGCTGCTGAGCCTGTATCGACAAGCGTGAAGCCATTCTTGTCGCCTTCATAGGCCTTGTAGAAGTTGGTCGTCGTGATCTGGCAGGCCCAACCCGACGGGCAATTGTAAACAGCGCCCTTTTTCGGGTCTTCCGGTGATGGGAAAAGTTCAGGGTGCTTCATTGCATCAGCAATGGTTTTGATATCCGGATGAGCCTCGGCGAAATACTTCGGTACCCACCAGCTTTCCGTCCCGCCTTCGGTTATGGCCGGGGCTGCATAAACTAGCTTATTTTCTTCCACAGCCTTCTGGAGAGGCTCGCGGACAGCATTCAACCAGCCTTCTGGTGCGATGTCAGGCTGGCCTTTCTCGATCATTGACGTGAAGGTTGGTACTGTATCGCCAGCGACTAATTCTGCATCGCAGCCATAGCCTTCGGACAAGATAATCTTGTCGAGATTTGCTAATGCTTCTGCTGACTGCCAATTCATGTTTGCGATGGTAACTGTACCGCAATCCTCGGCTGCCGAAGCTGATCCAGCGTAACCGAAAAGACCAGCGGCCAATATAGTTGAAGCGAGTAGCTTCTTCATGTTTTTAGTCTCCCACTCTTTTTTGACAGTTCACCCGAATGCGAGTTTACCGGGCACTGCCATTACCCAGTCATTCGCTTATGTGCCATTTGGCATCTTTATCCCGGCAGAATGCAATGCTTTGATTGAATAAATGCGGTGTATCGCGACAAGGCTTATCGATAAAACGACGCCGGGAAAATGAATGAGGTGCCAAAATAACAATGCTCATGTCGGCATCGTAACAAACCAATAGATGAAAGATCAACGCTTTCAGTGATTTTCTTTAGAAAGTTGATGTCAGCATGCGTCGATATCATGCGGTTACGTTTTTTTAGCAGCAACGACATGTGGCGCTAAACCTAGAGACTGTAATGGTTATAGCCTTTCCTGTTAGCGCCATGCTCGCTTTGATGGATTTTCTGTTGAAAAAGGCCAAATGAAAGCCAAGTTGCCACTATTTTTCATGTCAGCCATGCATTTTTGCCGTGGTTACTAACGCAAATGCGACAAGGCATGACGAATTCCCATGATCAAACTTTAAGCAATAAGCGCATTTGGAGGGCAACAACAGTTCCTTTTCGAGGTGCAGAAATGCTCTACATTTTTAACCGTAATAACCGTGTTCACATTGCATGGAATGCAACGGAAAAGCGCGATACGCCACGCACCAATGCCAAGAGCGGTATTGCTTCGGCCATGTCGTTCATTTGGACACGGTCTGCAGGCTAATTGCTAGTTTCATTGCTGATGCGAAGGCGTTGCCCTGCCGGGTGACGGCTTTTTCGCGTTTGAAGGTCAGTTATCGGCAAACAAAAAACCGCCCTGTCCATTATGGAGCAGCGCGGTTTTTTGCCAAATTATGCATGGCACCTGCCGATTGATAATGTCGGCAGAAGATACCACCCCGGTACGCAGTACCTGATCCGGAGCGGTGAGCAGGGTCTTGATCTACTCACCTGTAAAGTTTTACCCGGACATCGTTACCGCTAGGTTATCGAGAACTTAAACAAACCTAAATTTTACAGATTTCAGCCTATAATTTGCAGTCTCAGTTTTCACGTTTGGCTATACGCAGATAATTGACGATACCTGAGAAATCAGAGCCTTCATTCCCGGCGGCGCTAAATTCGGCATAGATGGCTTCAGCGTGAGCACCGAGCGGTGTCGCTGCGCCGACACTCGTTGCAGCATCCTGTGAAAGCCGCAAATCCTTCAACATCAATGCTGCTGCAAATCCCGGCTTGTAGTCATTGTTGGCTGGAGATGTGGCAACAGGGCCCGGAACCGGGCAATACGTCGTTAACGACCAGCATTGACCGGAAGAGGTGGATGCAACATCGAAAAGCGACTGGTGAGACAGGCCAAGCTTTTCTGCCAGTGTGAAGGCTTCGCTGACGCCAATCATTGAAATACCGAGGATCATGTTGTTGCAGATTTTGGCTGCTTGCCCGTTTCCGTCTTCACCGCAGTGTACGATCCTAGCTCCCATATGCTTTAGCACTGGTTCGGCTTTGGCAAAGGCATCCGCACTTCCGCCAACCATAAAGGTCAACGTGCCTGCCGCAGCTCCACCAATTCCTCCAGAAACTGGTGCATCAACGGAAAGTAGTCCGTGCTGTTTGGCGATTTCATGGGCTTTGCGTGCGGACTCCACATCGATAGTTGATGAATCGATGAAGAGTGCGTTGTGTTTTGCAGCTTTCGCTACAGATTCGTAGACGGCCAGAACATGTTTTCCGGCAGGCAGCATGGTTATGACGACATCTGCTTCCGCGACAGCGGCCACTGCGCTGGAGGCTACCGACAATCCATTGGCCTTTGCCACGGACAGATTATCCGGTAATAGATCGAAGCCGTAGACGGTGTGTCCGGCTTTGACCAGATTTGCAGCCATTGGGTTTCCCATGTTTCCCAGACCGATAAAGGCGATTGTCGTCATCGCAGCGCTCTCCCTGAATATTCTGCTCTAATGTTTGATCATATGCCGCGCGATGATCACTCGCATAATCTCGTTCGTTCCTTCCAATATCTGGTGGACACGCAGGTCGCGAACGATTTTTTCAACCCCGTAATCGTGCAGATACCCATAGCCCCCATGTATCTGGAGCGCGTCATTGGCGATATCGAAGCCTTTGTCCGTCACAAAGCGCTTTGCCATTGCTGACCATTTTGATGCGTCATGAGCCTTGGCATCAAGCTTGGATGCAGCGGTATATAACAGCATACGTGCTGCGGAAAGGTCGGTTTCCATATCAGCAAGCTTGAATTGTAACGCCTGAAACTGATTGATGGTTTTGCCGAATGCCTTGCGTTCCGAAGCGTAGTTAATTGCTTTTTCCAGCGCCGATTGGGCTCCTCCCAGAGAGCACGCTGCAATGTTCAGACGACCTCCATCAAGCCCACCCATCGCAATTTTGAATCCATCGCCTTCAGCGCCAAGCCGATTTGCAACCGGAACGCGGCAATTATCGAAGATGACGGTACGCGTCGATTGGGCATTCCAACCCATTTTGAATTCATTGGCCCCAAACGACAGGCCGGGGGCATCTTTGGGGATGATGAGCGCGGAGATACCTTTAGGGCCGGACTCTCCTGTCCGCACCATGGTTACATAAATATCGCTGTCACCTGCACCTGATATAAACTGCTTGGCACCATTCAAAATATAATAGTCGCCATCAAGGACAGCCGTTGTTTTCAGTGCTGCTGCATCCGAACCCGAATTTGGCTCGGTCAGGCAATAGCTGCCAAGCCATTCCATAGTCGTCATCTTTGGTACGAATTGTTGGCGTTGAGCTTCCGTTCCAAATAGATCAATCATCCATGTTGACATATTGTGGATGGATATGAAGGCGGAAAATGCCGGGCAGGCTGCCGACAACGCTTCAAATATCAGAACAGCATCAAGCCGCTTTAAACCCGACCCGCCAAAATCTTCGCGAACGTAAATGCCACCCATGCCAAGAGGGCCCGTTTCGCGAATAACATCAGCGGGAAAATGCTTGTCGCGATCCCATGCCAATGCTTTCGGTGCCACACGGTCAGCCGCGAAGGCTCGCGCCATACTCTGAATCGCCAGTTGATCCTCATTGAGCTCAAACTGGCTGGCCGCCGTATCCACGACTGCATCCATTATAATTCCTCCCGAATATCTGTATATATTACTGTATCGAATGCACACGAGCGCGCAACGGCTTGAGCGGGGCTAGGAAGAGAAAGACATATCCGCTACTCAAAGGCCATGACACACGCAATCATGTTGCAAGGAACAGGCTCTGACGTTGGTAAATCCGTTCTTGTGGCGGGTTTGTGCCGGTTGGCGCGTAATCGCAACTTGAGGGTTGTACCTTTCAAGCCACAAAATATGTCAAATAATGCAGCCGTTAGTGACGATGGCGGTGAAATTGGCCGAGCTCAATGGTTGCAGGCTCTAGCGTCTGGTGTGCCGTCGTCTGTTCACATGAATCCTGTTTTATTGAAACCTCAATCAGAAACAGGCAGCCAAATCATCGTGCAAGGCAAAGTCTGGGGTGAAGCCAAGGGTCGAGACTATCAAAAACTCAAAGTCCAATTGCTCAATGCGGTCATGGAGTCATGGGATATTGTGCGCGCTGACGCTGATATAGTCATCGTAGAAGGTGCCGGTTCACCTGCAGAGATCAATCTGCGGGCGGGTGATATCGCCAATATGGGGTTTGCGATTAAAGCAAATGTGCCAGTTGTTCTTGTAGGCGATATAGATCGAGGCGGTGTGATCGCTTCAATCGTTGGCACACACACGATTCTCTCTCCGGAAGATCGCAGTATGATCTCTGGTTTTCTCATCAACAAGTTTCGAGGCGACGTGTCGTTGTTCGATGAGGGTTTGAAGGCCATTACGCAATTTACAGGCTGGCAATCCTTCGGTGTTGTTCCTTGGTTGAAGGATGCGTCACGTCTTCCAGCGGAAGATTCAGTCGTACTGGACCGGCTGGTTGAAGGACAAGGGCGGGCACTAAAAATTGCAATACCTGTACTTGATCGTATTGCGAATTTTGACGATTTCGATCCGCTTTTGGCCGAGCCGCAGGTTGATGTTGTCATGGTCAAAAGCGGTGAAAAATTGCCTGCTGACGCAGGGCTGGTCATCATTCCCGGCTCCAAATCAACGATTGGAGATTTGCAGCGGTTTCGCGAAAATGGCTGGGATCGTGATCTTGATCTGCACAGGCGTCGTGGCGGCCATATTGTCGGTATCTGCGGGGGATACCAGATGCTTGGCAAAACCGTCTCTGACCCTCAAGGAATCGAAGGAAATGTTAGAAGAATCGAAGGCTTGGGTTATCTCGATATCGATACGATAATGGAGCCGGAAAAGACCGTACGTAATGTCCAAGCACATTCGTTGCAGTTCGATTTGCCTTTGAATGGTTATGAGATTCATCTTGGCCGGACAGATGGCCCGGATTGCATTCGTCCGGCGGTGAATATTAATGGCGTAGCCGATGGTGCAATATCCGCTGACGGCAAAGTTTTTGGCACTTACATGCACGGTCTGTTCAACACCGACGGGTTCCGGGCCGCATTTTTGCAGTCCATGGGAATCTCTGCCAGTACGGTCAATTATCATGCGGGGGTAGATGCGGCGCTTGATGCCATTGCAGCGCAGCTGGAGTCTGTTCTGGACATTGAGGCACTGTTTGCACTTAAACATGCGCGCTGACGTGGCCAGCGTTGAAGGTGTCGCAGATTCGTTTGACTTTTCTGGCGCTTGGTGAATAACGTTGAGTAGATGATTGGTTCCCGAATTGGCCAAAGGCTAAGGGATCAAAAGGGAATGCGACGGTCGTACCCATCAGGGCGATCCTACCGCAGCCGACCCCGCGACTGTAGAGCGGTTAGGATGAATGCCAATGCTGGAGGCGAAAGCCGAAGGCGGTCACTGGGAAACCGGGAAGGCGGCATTTATCTGGCGATCCGCGAGCCAGGAGACCTGCCAGTCATAGGGTAATAGTGCCCAAAACCGAAGGGGATTGTCCCTTCTGGCCCTGCACGGAGGTTGTTATGGCTACCACTCGTACTTCAAATACGATTTCTCTCCCGCTCGCATCCCGTTTGACGACTGCTGTGGTTTCATTGCTGCTCGGCGTATTCATTATTTATGGCGTTGGTCTTTCGCATTCCGAAACGCTGCACGACACTGCGCACGACACCCGCCATTCATATGGATTTCCCTGCCACTGAGTCTTCAATTAGCTGAGTGATTGAATCAGCTAAAGGGTCTTATGCATTGAAAAATTGTAGTTTGTTTGGTCCGGGGCCTGTTCAGGTGCCCGGCGTCTCGCTTTTAGAGATTGGGGGAGCTAATCCATGTTGGTAAAGTATCTTTTGGCTACGATTGTAGCCGGTCTGTTTGCAGGTATTCTTTTGACACCGGCAATGTATGTAAAAAATGTGCCGCTTATTCTGCATGCTGAGGAGTATGAAAATGCTGGCGGGGAAGGTCATTCTCATGATGCTCCAGCCGCTACCACAGAAAGCGCTCCAGCAGCGGTAGCAGCGCACGAGCACGAGGAAGAAGCAGGCCCTGAACTGCCATTTGGCCGTTTTGGTAACACATTGCTGATTAACCTCGTTGCTGGAGCAGGGTTTGCGTTGATTACCGGTGCAGCAGCACTTTTTCTTGGCCGTCGCATCACACTACAAAACGGCATCTATTGGGGGCTTGCCGGTTTTTTCATCTTCAATTTCGCACCAGCATTTAGCCTCGCACCGGAATTGCCAGCGATGCCGGCAGCAGATTTGGCCACACGCCAAGCATGGTGGTTGATAACGGTGGTTCTAACGGCCAGCGGTGTTTACTTGATCGTTCTTCGCGAGCAAGTATGGGCAAGAATCCTGGGTGTTGTGCTGATCGTCGCTCCACATGTTTATGGTGCGCCAGAGGCTGGAGATTTGACTTCGGCTGTTCCTCCAACACTTGCTTCGGAATTTGCAGTTTCAACCCTCACAACCAATCTCTTCTTCTGGGTTGTGCTCGGAACTGCGCTGGGTTGGGCAATCCAGAATTATGCCTCATCGGAGCTTGACGCCTGATGCATGTGCTGGAACGCGGAGTCACCTTTATTCTTGGAGGCGCGCGTTCCGGTAAATCCTCCTTTGCGGAAGGCTTGGTAGAAGCGTCCAAACTGGATGCGATCTATCTTGCCACAGGCAGGGCATGGGATGATGAAATGTCGACGCGTATCGCACATCACAAGGCGCGGCGGGGATCTCAATGGGTAACAGTTGAAGAGCCAATAGATCTGGCGGCGAAGTTGAAGAGTTTGGCAGGCAGTGAAAAAGCGGTTCTCGTTGACTGCCTGACATTATGGCTGACCAATCTGATGATTGCCGAACGGGACATTGATATCGAAGTGGCGCGCCTCACAAATATGCTGAGTAATCTTTCCGGAGCCGTAATATTGGTTTCCAACGAAGTCGGACTCGGAATTGTACCGGAAAATCGCATGGCGCGTGAATTTCGCGATCATGCAGGCCGGTTGCATCAAGCCGTGGCAACTGCTGCGGCAACAGTCTATTTCGTGGCAGCAGGACTGCCACTCAAAATGAAGGGATAACAAAATGCAGGGTCACAAGATTCCGGCAACAGTCATCACTGGCTTTCTCGGTTCGGGCAAGACGACGATGATCCGCAACCTGCTCGAAAATGCCAATGGAAAGCGCATTGCGCTGATCATCAACGAATTTGGTGATCTTGGCGTCGATGGCAATCTGCTCAAAGGCTGTGGTATCGAAGCCTGCCGCGATGAAGATATGATCGAACTGAACAATGGATGCATCTGCTGCACGGTGGCCGATGATTTTATCCCGACCATGACCAAGCTTCTGGACCGGCCTGAACGCTTCGACCACATTGTCATCGAGACGTCCGGTCTTGCGTTACCTCAGCCACTTGTCGCAGCGTTCAACTGGCCGGAAATCAAGACACAGGTTACCGTCGACGGTGTGGTGACAGTTATTGATGCTGCTGCTGTTTCGGAAGGCCGTTTTGCTGATGATCATGACAAGGTCGACGCTCAGCGCGAGCAGGATGAGTCGCTTGATCACGAAAGCCCGCTTGAGGAATTGTTCGAGGACCAAATACGCGCTGCCGATCTCGTCGTTCTGAATAAAACCGACCTTATTGACGATGCACAGCTTGCTGGCGTTAAAAGTGATGTGCAAAGTCGCTCGTCACGCTCGCTCAACATGGTTTCGGCAAGTTTTGGTAAACTCAGCAATGAACTTTTGCTTGGCCTCGGTATCGGAACCGAGGAAGATATTGCCAACCGGAAATCTCATCATGAGATGGAGCATGAGGCAGGTGAAGAGCATGATCACGACGAGTTTGAGAGCTTTGTCGTTGGTCTGGGTCCTATCACCGAGCCAAAATCGTTTGTCGAGAAGCTGAAGCGTGTGATCGTTGATCATGACATCCTGCGGCTCAAAGGTTTTGTCGATGTACCCGGAAAACCAATGCGACTTGTAGTTCAAGCTGTCGGCTCGCGCATCGAGCACTATTTTGACCGAAGCTGGAATCCGGGTGAAGAACGCCAGACACGGCTGGTTGTGATTGGTCTGCATGATATAGATTCTACAGCAATTACATCTGCTGTTAATGCTGCTGCTGCCTGATCGGAAATTGAATGCATCTCCTGCTTGCCCAAAAAGGCACGATCGCTGAAGGTACTGAGGCTATCGACCTCGGCCAGACGCCAGGAGATGTGTTGTTTCTTTCTGCTGCGGACACCGAGCTTGCAAGTTTGGGTATGGCTCAACGGCGAGCTACAAATGGCATGTCGTTGCGTCTGGCTAATATGATGGCTCTTGCTCATCCCATGTCGGTTGACGCCTATGTTGAGCGGACAGCGCAGCACTCCAAGCTCATAGTTGTCAGGATCATCGGTGGCGAGAGCTACTGGCCCTATGGGCTCGAGGCTCTCCACGCCTGTGCAGTCAATCATAAAGTTCGGCTGGCAGTGCTGCCTGGCGATGACAAACCTGATCCCGGCCTTGATCGATTTTCTACCATCTCGCGTCAAGACCGTGACGCCCTCTGGCATTATTTGCTGGAAGGGGGGGCACAAAACGCTCAACGCTTTCTTGACTATTGCGCGGCAATGATTAGCGGCGGAGATAAACCGCAAGACGCTGCTCCATTACTGAAGTCCGGTCTTTGGTGGCCGGGAAGCTCTGCTCCTTCTTTGAATGAATTGCGATCCAGATGGGCGGTGGATGCACCGATTGTTGCTATCTGCTTTTACAGAGCTTTAGTTCAAAGCGGGCAAATGCAGCCGGTAGAAGCACTAATCGATGCGCTGAAGGCGAAGGGTCTTAATCCTTTACCTGTTTTTGTCTCCAGTCTGAAAGATCCAGTTTCAGTCGCGACACTGACAAATATTTTTAGCGAAGCCGCGCCTGCAGTTGTCTTGAATGCAACCGGATTTGCAGTTTCAGTGCCAGGTGCATCCCGCAAGGCTACTGTCCTTGAGCACGATGGAGCAATGGTCCTTCAGGTTGTCTTTTCCGGATCAAGCGTCGATCAGTGGCGCAGTTCCGATCAGGGTCTTTCAGCACGCGATCTCGCAATGAATGTAGCGCTGCCGGAAATCGATGGCCGCGTGTTGTCCCGGGCAGTGTCATTCAAATCAGCGCGTCATTACGATGAAGCGGTTCAGGCGAATATCGTTACGCATGAACCGTTAGCCGACCGGGTTGAGTTCGTTGCGGCGTTGGCCGCAAATTGGGCGCGACTTCGCTGCGCGAATCCCGAGAAACGCTTGATTGCTTTGATCATGGCTAACTATCCAAATCGCGATGGCCGGCTTGGTAACGGTGTCGGTTTGGATACGCCAGCTGCCACATGGCAAATACTCCAAAGATTGCGGGAGCAGGGTTACTCGGTTGCAGATGTTCCTGCCGATGGCGGCACCCTGATCAATTATCTGATGGCGGGGCCAACCAATGCTGCTGATGATGGTCGCGAAGTGCGCGAAACAATTTCCCTGAGTCATTACAAAGACTTCTTTGAAAAACTTCCGCAGTCGATTCAGTCGGCGGTAATGGAACGCTGGGGGTTACCCGAAGCTGATCCGTATTTCATGGAAGGTGATAACGCTTTTGCATTGCCGTTGGCTAGGTTTGGCGAAACACTTGTCGGTATTCAACCCGCTCGCGGCTATAACATTGATCCTAAAGAGACGTATCATTCGCCTGATCTTGTACCGCCCCACGGATATTTCGCGTTCTACGCCTTCTTGCGAAATGTTTATGGAGCGTATGCCATTATTCATGTGGGAAAACATGGAAACCTCGAATGGCTGCCCGGTAAATCTCTTGCCCTGTCAGAGGTGTGCTATCCTGAAGCCGTACTGGGGCCGATTCCTCATATCTATCCTTTTATTGTCAATGATCCGGGCGAGGGCACACAGGCAAAGCGCCGCTCATCGGCTGTTATAATTGATCACCTGACGCCGCCACTGACGCGCGCCGAAAGCTACGGCCCATTGAAGGACCTCGAAGCGCTGGTTGATGAATATTACGAAGCATCGGGCGTTGACCCACGCCGCTTGGTTCGCCTCAAGGTGCAAATACTTGATCTGGTCCGTGACATAGGTCTCGATAGCGATGCAGGTATCCACGATCACGATACGGATGACCTCGCTTTGCAAAAACTTGATGCCTACCTTTGCGATCTGAAGGAAATGCAGATTCGTGACGGATTGCATATTTTCGGCCAGTCCCCATCGGGGCGGTTACTGACTGACCTGGTCGTGGCGTTGGCACGTGTGCCGCGTGGCTCAGGGCATGGATCTGACCAAAGCCTGCAGCGCGCCATTGCGAATGATCTTGAGCTTGATGGCTTTGATCCACTTGATTGTGAAATGGCCGTGCCATGGAATGGCTTGCGTCCGGAAATCCTTGAGACTGTTTCCGACGAACCTTGGCGCATTGCTGGCGACGCGGTGGAACGTATCGAGATACTTGCTGCAAAGCTCGTCGCAGGCGAAACAGAATGTCCTGAGAACTGGATTGCTACCATGGCAGTCATGAAAGGCATTCGCGACAATCTGCATCCTGCTGTTTCCGCATGCGGTGACGCGGAGATGAATGCGCTGCTGACCGCACTGGATGGGCGCTTTGTGGCACCGGGACCATCCGGTGCACCGACGCGAGGGCGCCCGGACGTCTTGCCAACCGGGCGTAACTTTTTCTCGATCGATACGCGCGCTGTACCAACACCGGCAGCGTGGGAGCTTGGCCAAAGGTCTGCTGAGCTTTTAATCCGGCGCTATACACAAGATCACGGCGAATGGCCGACGTCGTTTGGTCTTACCGCTTGGGGCACCTCGAACATGCGGACTGGCGGCGATGATATAGCACAGGCATTGGCGCTTATCGGAGCAAAGCCTGTGTGGGACATGGCATCCCGGCGTGTTACCGGATATGAAATTATCCCGATCGCTATGCTTGGCCGTCCGCGCGTCGATGTAACTTTGCGTATCTCCGGTTTCTTCCGCGATGCATTCCCCGACCAGATTGCGTTGTTCGATACAGCCGTTCGAGCAGTTGGTGCTTTAAACGAAGACGAACACGATAATCCCATTGCAGCGCGTATGCGTCGGGAGCAGGCTCGGTTGATTGCGGAAGGTACTGACGAGAAGCTTGCCAAACAACGTGCTGGATTTCGTGTTTTTGGCTCAAAGCCCGGAGCATATGGTGCGGGATTGCAAGCGCTCATGGATGAGAATGATTGGGCCAAACGCGATGATCTGGCGGAGGCCTGGCTCGTCTGGGGCGGTTACGCTTATGGCGCTGGCGAAGAGGGGGTAGCGGAGCAGGGACTCCTTGAAGAGCGGTTGCGGACAGTAAATGCCGTTATCCAAAATCAGGATAATCGCGAGCATGATCTGCTCGATTCTGACGATTATTACCAGTTTGAAGGCGGGATGTCGGCAGCAGTCGAGTTTCTGTCAGGCGAGCGGCCATCAATCTACCACAATGATCATTCCCGCCCAGAAAAACCGATCATCCGTACTCTTGAAGAAGAAATAGCGCGAACTGTACGCGGGCGTGTAACCAATCCAAAGTGGATCGCCGGTGTTATGCGACATGGCTATAAAGGTGCTTTCGAAATGGCTGCTACAGTCGATTATCTGTTTGCCTTCGCAGCCACAACTGGTGCAGTGGGGAACCACCATTTTGAAGCGGTTTATCAGGCATTTCTCGTGGATGATGGTGTGCGGGCTTTTCTCGCTGAAAAAAATCCCAATGCCTTGCGCGATATCGCCGAGAAACTGGAAGCTGCGGTTGATCGCGGGTTTTGGTCGCCACGATCCAATTCGGCGCGATTTGAACTGAGCAAGCTTGCAGCTTGAGAATATGATTCGGAAGGGGACGCCAAATGGCTGAAAAATCACAAAAATTGCAGAATTTGACCGAAGAAGAGATCAACGAGCGTCACGCTGACAAAATGCGTAAAAAGAAGGCTGTGCGCGACAAGATACAAGCCACAAAAACCGACGAAAAAGGTTTGGTGATCGTCAATACCGGTAAAGGAAAAGGTAAGTCGACGGCCGGTTTCGGTGTTGTTTTCCGCGCACTGGGGCATGGCATGAAGATTGGCGTCGTCCAATTCGTTAAAGGGTCTTGGGATACCGGTGAGCGTTGGGTTCTCGAAAAATTTCCTGAGCAGGTGACAATCTCGGCCATGGGTGAGGGTTTTACCTGGGAAACGCAGGATCGTGCCCGCGACATAGCAATGGCGCGCGACGCGTGGGAACAGGCCAAGTCGTTAATTCTTGACGATGAGACAGAACTTGTTCTTTGCGATGAGCTGAACATTGCACTTCGCTATGATTATCTTCCGGTGGATGAGATTATCGAGGTGTTGAAGCAGAAGCCGCATATGAAACACGTCATTATTACAGGTCGCAACGCCAAGGATGAACTTATTGAGTTTGCTGATCTTGTTACGGAGATGGAAATGATCAAGCATCCTTTCCGCGCGGGCATTAAAGCGCAAAAGGGTATTGAGTTCTGATGGCCGAGAGCTGGCAATTCTGGGCAGTCGTTTCGGCGGTTTTCGCCGCTTTGACTGCCATTTTTGCCAAGGTCGGCATTGAAAACATTAACTCCGATTTTGCCACCCTCATACGCACCTTTGTTATTATTGGAGCACTCTGTCTTTTTCTTACAGTGAGCGGCCAATGGCAGGGACTCTCGACCATTTCAACTAAGACATGGACGTTTCTCATTCTGTCAGGTTTGGCGACTGGGGCATCGTGGCTCGCGTATTTCAGGGCATTGAAGATTGGGGATGCAGCGCGTGTTGCACCAATCGACAAGCTATCAATCGTTATGGTTGCTATATTCGGTGTAGTATTCTTGGGTGAGCGGCTGTCGGCCATAAATTGGCTCGGCGTCATTCTGATTGCTGGCGGTGTTATTCTCTTGAGCCTCCGACTCTAGAAAAGGCGTGACAACCAAATCCGGACTGGATTGTCACTATCAAGCAATAGCTTGGTGGCCAGAGCCAAGCAGACGACTATAAGGAGCGGCTTGATTATCTTTGCTCCGTTTTTCATTGCCATGCCTGCGCCGACGCGTGCGCCAATAAATTGCGCAACACCCATCATCAAGCCTATTTTCCAATTGATTGCCCCAAGAAACGCGAAGGTGAGGAGACCGCCAACGTTAGATGAGAAATTCAGCAGCTTTGTATGGGCTGTTGCTTTCAGCAGGCCATAGCCCGCAAGGGAAACAAATGACAGCATAAAGAATGAACCAGTACCCGGTCCGAAGAGCCCATCATAAAAACCAATCAAAGGTACGATCGTGAAGCCGAAGACAAAGGGTGTTAGGCGTTGTGCTCGGTCTATATCGTCCATATTCGGCTTCACCGCGAAGTAAATCGCAATGGCTATCAGCAACAATGGCAGAAAGGCACGCAATACATCTCCGGGCAAAAAGCCTGCCAGCAAAGCGCCGCCAACTGCACCAAGAGCTGACATCAAAGCTGATGGCAGCTGTTTTTTCAGATCAACGTGACCCTTTTGAGCGTAGGCGATTGTAGCGGACGCCGAGCCAAAGACTGATTGCAGCTTGTTGGTTCCAAGCGATTCAATTGGCGACATTCCGGTCAGTAGCAATGCTGGAACAGTCACCAGTCCACCGCCTCCGGCAATAGAGTCGATGAAACCTGCTGCAAACGCGGCAGCGATCAAAATCAGATGAACATTGTCGAAGAACGTGGGCATTGCGGGAGACTCGTTGGAACGACGCGGACAATAGTTGGATTTCGTTGTTTGGCGAGTGGTTTTGCGCAAGGTTTTCCCCCAGCGGGACGAATAACCCGCTGCTGTGTTGTTTGCGCACTTGAATTTGAGGGATTGCGCTGCAATCAATCAGGTAAATCACTTTGGGGGCACAATGAGCGAGAGCATTTTTGATCGGATTACAGCATTTCTGGGCACGAAAAGTGCTGTACAGAAAGTGGCGGATGATCCGGTGTTGACAGCAGAGCTTTTGCTGCTCTTGCATGTAGCCTTGGCTGATGGAAAAACAGAAAAGGCAGAATATGCTGCGATTATGCGCATCGCATCGACAGATTTTGGTATTTCACCTGATGAGTTTGGCGAAGTTGCTGAGTATTTGAAAGACTTCGGTTACGAGACAACGAGCAGTCAGGCAGCTCTAGCCTTCGCCGATGTTCCTTTTGAGCGTAAGGTGCAATTGTTGCGCCATCTTCTGACGATTGCCAACGCGGATAATGAGCTTGATCCCAAGGAAGCCAACCTTATCCGAAAAACAGCAGAGATGTTGGGCGTTACTCCGGAAGAACTGCACAAGCCTCATTGATGGTTACGGTCTATTCCCTTGGCCTTGGCTGCGAGCTGGGATGCGCTCCATCCGAGTTGCTCGTTCTCGTGGAACAGGTCTTGAGTGAGGTTGTTCAGGACCATTCGCAGCTGACTGGTGTGTTCACCATAGACCAACGCAGGGATGAGCCAGCCATAGGCGGTGTAGCCGCTAGTCTTGGTGTTCCTTTACGAACATTTGACGCAACTACACTTGAGGCCATGACGCCACGTCTGCTGAACCCTTCCAAAAGGGTTTTTGCGCTTGTCGGGTGTCATGGTGTGGCAGAAGCGGCAGCTCTGGCAGGCGCGGGCCTTGGCTCACGTCTTATTGTCGGGAAAACAAAATCAGCTCATGCCACTGCAGCACTTGCGGTTTGTGACACGAATCCATAGCGAGTTTCGATGATTGTTCATTTTATTGGTGCGGGTCCCGGTTCACCGGATCTTATAACAGTGCGGGGATTGAAGCTTATTCAGTCTTGTCCCGTTTGTCTTTATGCAGGTTCGCTGGTTCCGCCGGAGATGGTTGCAGAGGTGCCGGAAGGCGCGCGAGTCGTTGATACGTCATCGCTGAATCTTGACCAGATTATTGCTGAGTTTGAGATGGCGCATGCACAAGGCAAAGATGTGGCTCGTGTTCATTCCGGTGATCCTTCGATTTATGGAGCCATGGCCGAGCAAATGCGTCGTCTTGATGCGCTTGGCATTGAATATGATGTGACACCGGGAGTACCTGCATTTGCTGCTGCCGCTGCTGTGCTTAAAAAGGAACTCACAGTTCCAGAAATATGCCAGACCATTATCCTTACGCGCACATCCATGAAATCGTCCGCCATGCCGGAAGGTGAGGAGCTGTCAACGCTGGGTAAGTCTGGTGCCACACTGGTGATCCATCTGTCGATCCGTAATCTGAAGCGCATCGAGGAAGAACTTTCGCCGCTTTACGGCGCGGATTGTCCCGTCATTATTGCCTACCGGGTAGGGTGGCCGGATGAACAATTTCTTCACGGAACGCTTGCGGATATTGCGAGCAAGGTCGCAGATTCCGGTTTGACCCGATCCGCAATGATTTTCGTCGGGCGAGGATTGTCGGCTGACGGGTTCAGAGATTCCGCGCTTTATCACAAGAGCCATAGCCACACATTGCGCTCCGGCTCAGAGTAAGTTCAGTGTTTCTTCGACAAAGTGAGTAACGCTTTCTATGTCCGGTAACGTATGGATTTTAGGACGAAGCGGCCGTTCAACCATAATGACTGGAATGCCCAGATCTCGCGCCGCCCGGATCTTCGCGTAGGAAGCCTTTCCGCCAGAATTACGGCAGACAATATGGCTGATCTTCTTAGTATCAAGGAAATGAGTTTCACGTTCGACTGTACCAGGTTTTGACAGTTCAAGTTCGAAATCAACAAGGTCGAGAGGGGTCTCCGGCGGGTCGATCATACGCACAATGAAAAGCACATTGTTTCGCTCGGAAAATGCGGAGATATGCTGTTTGCCGAGAGCCAGCAGGACGCGTGCCTTTGATGGAATAATTTCTGCCGCTTGTTGCAAAGAGCCAACTAAAGTCCATTTGTCACCAGGCTTGGCCTGCCAAGGCGGACGCTCAAGCCTCACGAACGGAAGATTTGCTGCAATTGCCGCATTAATTGCATTGTCTGATATTTGCGTGGCGAAGGGATGGGTAGCATCGATCATCAGGGTAATTTTCTCAAGGCTGAGATAATTAGCCAATCCCTTCGATCCTCCAAACCCGCCCACACGAACCTCACCCTCGATTTCAGCCGGTGCGAGAGTTCTCCCGGCAAGCGATGAAATTACACGGCGATCTGGGGCTTGCAGCCGGGATGCAAGCTTCGATGACTCCGCCGTTCCGCCCAAAATGAGAATTATGTGTTCAGACACGGGCGAGCACTATGCCTTTGCGATCAGTCACGATTACCTCTACTTCAACTGGCGCGCCCTTCAGCGTGTGAATTGCAGTCTGTTTAGCTTTCAAGGCAATTGACTTTGCCAGATCAATCTCAAGGCTCTGAGTTATTTCAAGCACTTCCTGAGCTGTGTTCGCATTTAGAATCCGACTTCTCTCGGCCCCATCAAGTCCGAGACTTTCGGCTTCATCCGCTAAAAAAGCCATATTGACTTGACTGCGACCCGAATGAAGATCAAGCGCGCCTTGCGCAAGTTTTGTCAGTTTTGCAAACCCGCCTGCAATTGTGAGCTTGTCGATTGGGTGAACACGCAGATATTTGAGCAACCCACCAGCAAAGTCGCCCATATCAAGAAGAGCGATCTCCGGCAGATCATAGATCGCCTGCGCTGCGTCCTCAGATGTCGAACCAGTCGCGGCGAGTACATGCTTCAATCCTGCCGCGCGGGAAACATCAATGCCGCGATGGATGGAATGTATCCACGCCGCGCACGAAAAGGGGTGAACTATTCCCGTTGTTCCCAATATGGAAATACCCCCTACAATACCAAGGCGAGGGTTCCAGGTCTGCTTCGCCAGTTCCTCACCCTCGGGAACTGATATTGCAATTAGCAAGTCGGCGGGCAAATCATACTGTGCGCATATCTCTTCACAAACCTTCGTCATCATCGTTCGAGGTACGGGGTTAATTGCAGCTTCGCCGGGAAGAATGGGGAGGCCGGGCAGGGTAACTGTGCCGACACCTTCGCCAGCAACAAACTGTATGCCGCTTCCCGGCGGTGCCGGAAACACCGTGGAGATTATGGTCGCGCCATGTGTAACATCAGGATCATCCCCGGCATCTTTGACAATACCCGCCATCGCATAACCTTCTCCAATCGATTCTATGGCAAGCTGGAAATGCGGAACTTCACCTTTCGGCAGAATGATTGCGACCGGATCGGGAAATTCACCGGTAATCAGGGCAAGTAAGGCAGCTTTTGTGGCCGCAGTCGCACACGCGCCAGTGGTCCAGCCACGTCGCAATGGTGGCCCATCCGCTTCCTGTGGTTTGCGCAAAGCTGTCTCAGGCTCTTCATTCATTCCGACCTTATAGACCAGCTTGCGCAATCGTTGCATGATTTTTCCGACAGGTGCATTCTTGCAGACAGAAAAATTGTGCTATGCGCAGATGAGCGGGGTTAAGCAATGCGCGCAAAGCGAAACAAGTTACCGAAATTTGAGGCCGGACATGTCTGGCTTGTGGGAGCGGGGCCGGGTGATCCAGGGCTTTTGACATTACATGCGGTCAATGCGCTCGAACAGGCCGATGTCATTGTCTACGATGCGCTTGTCAATGAAGAATGCCTTTCATTTGCCGATCCCTCCGTAGTTCTGGAGTATGCTGGCAAACGTGGCGGCAAACCGTCGCCACAGCAACGCGATATCTCCTTGCGACTTGTAGAACTCGCTCGTGCAGGAAATCGGGTACTACGCTTAAAGGGCGGTGATCCATTCGTGTTTGGCAGAGGCGGCGAGGAGGCGCTGACATTGATGGAAAACAATGTGCCTTTCCGGATCGTGCCCGGTATAACCGCGGGCATCGGTGGTCTTGCCTATGCGGGTATTCCGGTAACACATCGTGAAACCAACCAGAGTGTAACCTTCCTGACAGGGCATGACGCAACCGGCCTTGTCCCAGATTCAATGGATTGGCAGAGTATTGCAAAGGGCTCTGCTGTCATCGTCATGTATATGGCCATGAAACATATTGGTCTTATCGCCTCCCGCTTGATGGATGCAGGCCGCTCGCACGATGAGCCTGTAGCATTTGTTTGCAACGCCAGCACGGATCATCAACAAGTTCTGGAAACGACACTTGAAAAAGCTGCGTCCGATGTGGCGGCAGCCAATCTTAAACCGCCAGCTATCGTGGTTGTCGGGCAGGTTGTGCGATTACGCGGCGCGTTGGATTGGCTGGGCGCTCTTGAAGGCCGTGTCCTTAAACAGGACCCGTTAGGTACCCGGCGGGCAAAGGACGCAGGATGAAAGGTTTGCTGATCGCCGCGCCGTCATCAGGCAGCGGAAAAACCACTGTTACGCTGGGTCTGTTGCGGGCATTACGCAATCTTGGGGTAAATATCGCGCCGGCGAAGGCAGGACCCGACTATATTGATCCAGCTTATCATACGGTTGCGAGTGGCGTTCCATGTTTGAATCTTGACCCTTGGGCGATGCGACCCGACTTGATTAGCGCACTTGCTTCCCGTCATACTGAAGGCGAGAAAACGCTGATCGTTGAAGGGATGATGGGACTGTTTGACGGTGCTTTGGATGGGAAAGGCTCTGCAGCTGATCTGGCGAGCCATTTGTCTTTGCCGATCGTGCTTGTTGTCGACTGCGCGCGTCAATCACATTCAATTGCAGCGCTCGTCAGCGGTTTCCGCAATTTTCGACGAAATGTCATGATTGCCGGACTTATCCTTAATCGGGTGGGTAGCACGCGCCATGAAATGATGCTGCGCTCTGCGTTGAGCCCGGTGGGCATCCCGATACTTGGCTCGTTGCCCAAAAGCGAACAATTGCAATTGCCTGAGCGCCATCTCGGTCTCGTTCAAGCGGGTGAACACCGTGACCTCGAGAGTTTCATTGAAAGTGCTGCTTCCACGATTTCGGAACGAGTGGATATTCATGGCATCCTTGATATTGCAGGGCGGTATGGTTCGACGGAATCCATGGCTAATATTAAGCGTATCCCACCGCTTGGGCAGAGAATAGCAGTGGCGCGAGATAATGCTTTTGCTTTTTCTTATGTCCATTTGCTTGATGGTTGGCGCAGGCGTGGCGCTGAGATCAACTTCTTTTCCCCGCTTGCCGATGAAGCTCCTGCTGCTGATAGCGATGCGATCTATCTGCCCGGTGGTTATCCTGAGCTTTATGCGGGGCAACTGGCTGCAGCGGGTGGCTTTGCTAAAGGCATCGCTCAGGCAGCAAGTAAAAGCACGTTAATCTATGGTGAGTGCGGCGGGTACATGGTCTTGGGCGAAAGCATTGAAGATGCCGCAGGCATCACGCACAAGATGCTAGGCCTTTTGCCCGTTGAAACGAGCTTTTTGAAACGGAAAATGCATTTGGGCTATCGCCGATTGGAACCTCTCGAGGGCTCACTCTTCAACGCGCCTTTGACTGCTCATGAGTTTCACTATGCCAGTATTATACGCGAGGGAGAGGCCAAACGCCTCTTCCGCGTTAGGGATGCGTTGGGCGAGGATCTTGGAGAGGTTGGCTTGCGCGTAGGCTCGGTCAGTGGCTCTTACATGCACATAATTGATTTGGTTGGGTAATGCAGATTGAACATGGTGGTGCGCTTGACCGCGCTGTGATGCATTTTGGTGGTCCGCCTGCAGACTGGATTGATCTTTCGACTGGTATCAACCCGGAGGTCTTTCCCTTACCCGTGATCTCAACGGCAATCTGGAATCGGTTGCCGGACCAGATGCTGTTGGCCTCAACAGTTGAGGCGGCAAGAATCTACTATGGTGTTGGAAGCGAGGCAGGCATTGTTGCCGCGCCCGGTACTCAGGCTTTGATCCAGATATTGCCGGAACTGAAGACGGTGGGTGAGGTGGCAATACTTGGTCCGACCTATCAGGAGCATGCGTTTTCATTCCAGCAGGCGAAATGGCACGTTTCGCATTGTGCCAGCATCGAAGAAATTTCTGAATCGGCAAATGTTGCGGTGATTGTTAATCCGAACAATCCTGATGGGCGGATTACTTCTGTGGAAAGCTTGGTCGATCTTGCTAGAAAGATGCACGGTAGAGGTGGTTTTCTCATTGTCGATGAAGCGTTCGCCGACCCGCATCCAGAGACAAGCCTGGCTGCCCATGCGGGTATGGACGGACTTATTATTCTCAAGTCATTCGGGAAGTTCTTTGGTCTTGGTGGCTTGCGTCTCGGCTTTGCTCTGACCAGTCAAGGAACTGCTGAACGATTAAAGCTACGGCTTGGTCCGTGGGCTGTATCGGGACCGGCGCTGGTCATTGCAGCTCATGCCTTTTCCGATGCGAAACGACTAGACGATTACACGTCTCGATTGAAGATTCGCCGCAAATTGCTTGCAGATGTTCTAGCCGAGGTAAAGTTAACTGAGATTGGTGGGACAATGCTATTTTCTCTCATTGAGTTCGAGCAAGCTCACAAACTCCATGATGAACTCTGCCAGAAACATGTCCTGACACGAAAATTTGCTTATGCACCACACTGGCTACGATTTGGACTCCCGCTGGATGAGTCCGCCGCCAGCCGTTTGCATAAGCGCCTTGTTCTCGCAATAAGCGCAGTTCAAAGCTGATGTTTGATTCAACAGGATAGAATCTATATGGAAATCAATCTCTTGATCCTGTTTCTTGCGTTGCTGGCGGATCGCTATTTTGGTGATCCAGAATGGCTATGGCAAAAAATTCCACATCCTGTCGTTATGTTTGGCAAAGCTATTTCATATGTGGACAAGCGCTTCAATAAAGCAACCAATTCGGACCAGCAGAGACGGCGTGACGGCTTTCTGGCTATACTCGTACTGCTTTTACTGTCTGCCGCCGCCGGGTTCTTTGTTCATCTCGCGCTACGGACAATTCCGCCGTTTGGTGGGCTTATCGAAGCTATTATCGTAGCGGTATTTTTAGCCCAGAAAAGCCTTGGCGAGCATGTGGAGCGGGTCGCGGGGGCATTGCGGGAAGAGGGACTGATTGGGGCTCGGCGCGCCGTTTCCATGATTGTTGGTCGTGATCCGGACGTTCTCGACGAATCTGCTATTAGCCGTGCTGCAATTGAGAGTCTTGCAGAGAACACTTCCGATGGCATCATTGCACCGGCGTTCTGGTATGCCTTGCTGGGTCTGCCGGGCCTGTTCGTTTATAAAATGCTGAATACGGCTGACTCAATGATCGGGCACCTGAATGATCGCCATCGTAATTTTGGTCGTTTTGCTGCAAAGCTTGATGATGTTGCAAATTGGATACCTGCACGGTTGACCGGCCTGTTGATCGCAAGCGCGGCGTGGACCTTTCATGGGTATGGTGCTGCAAAGCAATCCTTTGATGTCATGATGCGGGACGCCCGACTGCACAGATCGCCAAATGCGGGTTGGCCGGAGGCTGCAATGGCTGGGGCAATCGATGTGGCATTGGCGGGGCCACGTATCTATGGTGGCGTTATAGCCAATGAACCGATGTTGAATGGTGCGGGGCGACGCGATGCGGGATCGGAAAATATCGAAGATGCACTTCATATCTTCCGGGCAACAACCGCAATCTTCGCGATAGTGGTCCTGATTTTCTTTGCGGCTGGACTATTCTTCTAACGCATGTACCGCAATTTCGGGTCGAGAAGGTCTCTCAAGCCATCACCCAGCAGGTTAAGTCCAAGCACAGTCATCATGATGGCAAGCCCTGGAAACAGTGCCATGTGTGGTGCAAGGCTGATCATCGTTTGTGCCTCGAACAACATGCGTCCCCAGCTTGGCATGGGCGGCTGAGAGCCCAGACCGACATAGGACAGACCAGCTTCGGCGAGAATACCAAGTGAAAACTGGATAGTCCCTTGGATGATCAGGACATTGGCCATGTTTGGCAGGATATGGTCTATGGTTATGCGCCCCTCATCTTTGCCGATTGCACGAGCCGCCAGAACAAACTCCCGCACCCAAAGTGACAAGGCCGCACCTCGTGCAACCCGCGCAAAAACCGGGATGTTGAAAATTCCGATAGCAATAATTGCGTTGATTGCTCCGGGGCCAAATATTGCGGTGATCATAACTGCCGACAGGAGAGCGGGGAAAGCAAAAACAAGATCATTGAAGCGCATAAGAATTTCATCGACAACACCACCGCTGGCAGCAGCCCAAAGACCTAGCGGAATGCCGATACCCGCGCCAATTGCTACTGAAACAAATGCCACCAGAATTGACGCGCGGCTGCCGACCATAATCATCGAGAGGATATCACGGCCGAAATGATCCGTGCCCAGCCAGTGCGTCATGGACGGTGGCTTTAATTTGGCTACGACATCTAAAGCGGAGACGTTGTAGGGCGTCCACATGAACGAGAGGCCTGCCATAATCGCTATAATCAACGTAATGATGGCACCAATCAAAAATGATCTGTTGGTGAGTACGTTCCTTAAGTCTGCCCTGGTGCTCATCTACGGCTCCACAAGCGTGGATCGACGATGGCATAAGCAAGATCGACAACCAGATTGACGATGATCACAGTGGCAACAAGAAGGATTACAACACCTTCTACAACGATCAAATCCCGCTGGGTAATAGCCTGGAATACAAGCCGTCCAAGGCCGGGGAGATAAAAGACATTCTCAACAATGATTGTACCGGCAAGCAGGAAGGAGAATTGCATGCCCAGAATTGTCAGGACCGGTATTAGCGCGTTGCGCAAAGCGTGATGATAAAGCACCCGGCGGCGGGATAGTCCTTTAGCGCGGGCAGTCCTGATGTAATCTTCACCGAGCACGTCGAGCAAAGACGAACGGGTTACCCGGGCAAGAATGGAAGCCTGAGGCAGGGCCAACGCGATAGATGGCAAAATCAGAGATTTGATACTTGGCCAAAGGCCATTCTCCCATCCTGTAAATCCGCCAGCCGGCAACAAACGCAGCATAACTGCGAATACGTAGACAAGAAGGAGAGCGAACCAGAAATTCGGAATCGCTATGCCGATTTGTGCTGCTCCCATCGCGGCGGTATCTGCAATGCTGCCACGTCTTGACGCTGAAAACAGACCGACCGGAATGGCAATAACAGTGGAAAGCGCTAATGAGATCAATGCCAGAGGCAAAGAAACAGCCACTCTTTCCTTGATAAGATCAAATACGGGAACTGAATAGGTATAGGACTTGCCAAAATCACCTGTGAGCAAGCCGCCAAGCCAACTGAAATACCGCGAAATCAGCGGCTGGTTAAATCCCATCTGCTCCTGCAAGGTGCGGACAGCATCCTCGGTGGCATTCATACCCAGCATTAATCGCGCCGGATCACCCGGTACAATTTCGAGAACGGCAAAGACAATGATTGATGCTGCGAGCAATGTAACTATGCCAACCGACACGCGTTTTGACGCGTAACTCAGCATGTGATTCCTTTGCTCAAGCTGCCTAGCATTTCAATCGATCCATTTGACAGCAGTAAGATCGTTGGCTTGAATCGGCCCATTTTCCCAAAGACCTTCAATCTTTGCATCCCAAATTCCAGTTTTCGGCAACTGAAACAGAAATGCCGCTGGCTCGTCGGCTGCAAGGAGCTTCTGCGCCTGTTGGTAAAGCTCTGTACGCTTTGGACCATCGGAAGTCGCTTCAATCTGCTTGATCAGTTCTTTGAATGTTGCGCTGTCATAATTGAAATAATAGTCATCGCGCGCAAAAATGTTGAGATCGTTCGGCTCAGTGTGAGAAACGATCGTCATGTCATAATCTTTGTTTTTAAAGACCTGATCGAGCCACTGTGCCCACTCGACCGGGATGATTTCTGCATCAATACCGATCTCACGTAGCTCTGCTGCAATAATTTCACCGCCGCGCCGCGCATAGGTAGGAGGTGGCAGTTTTAGCGTCGTCTTGAAGCCATTAGGATGGCCTGCCTCAGCCAGAAGCTTTTTGGCAAGCTCTGGATCATAGGTTGTCTCTGCCGTCAGGTCAAAATAAGCTGGGTGATGCGGCGGAAAGAATGAACCAATCGGTGCGCCGAATCCGAACATGGCGCCGTCGATAACTGTCTTTCTGTCGATGGCGTGCGCAATGGCTTGCCGCACGTTTACATTATCGAATGGCGGTTTCTTGTTATTCATCCCCAAGACGGTTTCGCCTTCAGTGGTGCCAATGACTACCTTGAAGCGTGGATCAGTCTGAAACTGTGCAATGGTTTCATAGCTTGGGAAAACCGGAAATGCCTGTACATCTCCGGCCAGTAAAGCTGCCGTTGCTGCTGCTGGATCGGGAATAATGCGGAATGTTGCTTTTTCGAGCTTCGCAGGCGTTCCCCAGTAATCCGGATTTTTCGCAATAACAATTTGCGAGCCTTTTTCCCAATTCTCCAACTTGAAAGGACCTGTACCTATCGGCTTGTCCTTGTTGGTATCGGCGCTTTCCGGAGCGACAATTACCGCATCACCCCAAGCCATATTATAGAGGAAATCACCGCTGGGCTGTTTTAAAGTCACTTTAACTGTCAGCGAATCTACAGTCTCGACAGTATCTATCGCAGCGAAGAGACCTTTCTGGGCATTTGTCGATTTGTCACCGCGCGCCCGGTCGAGCGAAAACTTTACATCCTCCGCATCGAAGCCTGTGCCGTCATGAAATTTTACATCTTTATGCAGCTTGAACGTATAGACCTTGCCATCGTCTGATAGAATCCAGCTCTCCGACAGAGCAGGTAAAACATCACCCTTTGGCCCAATCCGCGTCAGGCCTTCGAATATGTTTGCATATACAATCTCATCGATAGCAGCCGCTGCTCCCGCTGTAGGGTCCAGATGGGGTGGCTCCAGAACTATGCCGAGCACGAGATCAGTCTTTGCCGCAAAGGATGTTGTCGCCGGAAGCAACGCAATTGCTGTGCCAATTAGAAATGACTTCCAGATATTCATTCGACGTCTCCCCTTAAATCGAACCGGACAATAATATCTTCAAGCCAAGAGCCATGACTTTGGCTGACTCGATCATATCTTCAATTCCAACATATTCATCCGGTCGATGTGCAAGATCGAGAATTCCGGGGCCATAAGCAATGCAATCATGCAAAAGTCCAATGCGTGCAATATGCTTTTGATCGTAAGTGCCGGGCGAGATCACATAGTCAGGCTCTTTACCGAATACCGATCTAATCCCTTGCGCGACGGCAGACACCACGGGAGCGTCGCGTTCGGTCATCAATGGCTGTACTTCCATGATGTCGCGAATTTTATAGTGAAACTTTGGCCGCTCCCATTTCAAGCGGTCGAGAATGGAGGTGACCTCGCGCTTGACCTCGTTGATATCTTCTTCGAGAAGGAAGCGACGGTCTATGATCAATCGGCAGGAATCCGGCACATTCGGCGAAGGTAATCCCGTAAAATCATCGGTCTGCCCACCATGAACCGAATTGATATTCATGGTGGATCGCCGCGCCCCTTCCGGCACCACGGGCATGCGTGTTTGTTTTTGGTCGAGGGCTGGAAACAAATCCTTCTCGAATGCATCCAACACAGCACCCATGTGACGAACTGCACAGTCGCCAAGGAAGGGCATTGATCCGTGAGCAATTTCTCCTTTGGTTTCGATTTCCGCCCACCAAACGCCCCGATGGCCCAGACAGATACGATCCTTATTGAGTGGCTCGGGTATGATTACATGGTCAACTCGGGGCTTTGAGAAAAAACCTTTGCTGGCAAGATAAGCAACGCCGCCAAATCCGCCGGATTCCTCGTCAACGGTACCTGAAATTTCGATGGCGCCGGTAAAATCCGGGTAGACCTCCAGAAAAGCCTCGGCAGCAATGATTGAAGCTGCCAATCCACCTTTCATGTCGCAGGCGCCGCGGCCGTAGACCTTGCCATCCTTGACGATTCCTCCAAATGGATCAACGGTCCAACCATCACCCGTATCAACGACATCGATATGGGAATTGAAATGTACCGTTTGGCCATGCGTGCGGCCATCGAAACGTGCGACGACATTGGTGCGCGGATATCGGTCTGTATCACCGGGCGATCCTTCCGCGCGAATCAATTGCGTCTCGAAGCCAACCTTTTGCAACCGCTGCGCGATATACTCCGCACAGGGTGTATAAGCCTCACCCGGCGGGTTTATCGTTGGAAATCGAATAAGATCCTGCGTCAACGCAATGAGGTCATCACGTCGTTTATCGATTGCGCGGGAGAGCTTTTCGTCCATCTGGACATCAAATCAGGCGGTATCCTGATTTGGCAAGAGGCAAGTTTCTAACGGATGGCAAAATGCCACTTTCTTGGTGAGATGTCGTTTGAGTGTTTGGTAGATTGGAATTGTTCTTATAAAACAGGAGCTGAAGCTGATAATAAGCGGGGCAACAAGACATGAATTCCGAACCACGCCTTGCCTTGTCGCTGCCGGTTGGTGACGAAGTTGCCAAAACCACCTGTTATATGTGTGCCTGCCGCTGCGGAATTGATGTCCATTTGAAGGATGGTAAAGTCCGTTACATCGAGGGCAATCGCGATCATCCAATCAATAAGGGTGTGCTGTGCGCTAAAGGTTCTGCCGGAATTATGCAGCATTATTCGCCAGCTCGATTGCGTGCACCGTTGCTGCGCACCGGCCCGCGTGGATCGGGCGAATTCAAGGAAATCAGCTGGGAGGAAGCGCTTTCACTGGCTGTAGATTGGTTGCAACCAATCCGCAATACTGCACCGCAAAGGCTCGCTTTCTTTACCGGGCGAGATCAAAGCCAAGCGTTAACAAGCTTCTGGGCGCAGAATTTTGGAACCCCCAATTATGCGGCGCATGGCGGCTTCTGCTCGGTTAACATGGCCGCTGCCGGTATCTATACAATCGGCGGAGCCTTTTGGGAGTTCGGTGCGCCGGATTGGGATAAAACGAAGCTGTTCGTGCTCTTCGGCGTGGCAGAAGATCATGATTCCAATCCTATCAAGATCGGCATTTCCAAGCTGAAAAAGCGGGGCGCGCGCTTTGTTTCAGTCAATCCCGTTCGCACGGGATATTCCGCCATAGCCGATAATTGGATTGGAATCAGGCCGGGTACCGACGGGCTGCTTGTGCTCAGTATTATTCATGAGCTTTTCCGCACAGGCAAAATCGATCTCGATTATCTTGCCCGATACACCAATGCCCCTTGGCTCGTTATAGATAAAGAAGGGCATGAAGATCATGGCCTGTTTCTGCGTGATGATCTTGGTAAGGCGTTGGTAAGAGACCGGAAGTCCGGTGCCATTATACGCTTTGACGCACCGGGCTATATCGCCGATCTTAACGCCGATTTCGTCACACCGGATGGAGTAAAGGTGCGTAGTGTTCTGCGCTTGATGGCGGAGAAATATCTGGATTCCCAATATGCACCGGATTCAATCGCTGCTGAAACCGGAATCTCAGCACAAACAATTCGCGGACTGGCAGCAGAAATTGCCCGTGTTGCCTTTGAAGAAGAAATCATTGTCGAGCAGCCTTGGACCGATATGAAAGGTGAACAGCATGAGGTTATGATCGGTCGTCCCGTGAGCTTTCATGCCATGCGTGGTATCTCGGCCCACTCGAACGGTTTTCAATCGGCCCGCGCTCTACATGTCTTGCAGACGATAATTGGCTCAATCGATTGTCCAGGTGGCTATCGTTACAAGCCGCCATACCCCAAACCGGCCACAGCACATCCACGGCCTCATGGCCGCCCCGAGCATGTCGTGCCTGGCAAGCCTTTGGCGGGGCCGCATCTCGGCTATCCGCTTGGGCCGGAAGATTTGCTTGTTGACGCTAACGGCAAGCCACAGCGTATCGACAAGGCTTTTTCGTGGGAGGCTCCACTGTCTGCCCATGGAATGATGCATATGGTCATCGCCAATGCTCACGCGGGCGACCCTTATCCAGTCGACGTCTTGTTCCTCTATATGGCGAATATGGCGTGGAATTCCTCGATGAATACGCGCGGCACGATAAAGATGTTGGAGGAGCGCGATGAGGCAACTGGCGAGTATAAGATTCCGAAAATTATCTACTCAGATGCCTATTCGTCGGAGATGGTTGCGTACGCTGATCTTATTTTGCCGGACACGACTTATCTTGAGCGCCATGATTGTATTTCTCTGCTGGACCGGCCGATTTCCGAGCCGGAAGCTGTATGCGATGCAATTCGCTGGCCTGTCATAAAACCTGATCGCGATGTACGCGGGTTTCAATCGGTGCTGATCGATCTTGGAGCCCGATTGAAATTGCCAGGCTTTGTAAATGAACGGGGCGAGGCGCTTTATAAAGATTATGCGGACTATATCGTCAATCATCAGCGCAAGCCGGGAATCGGGCCATTGTCCGGTTGGCGTGGCGAGAAAGCTGATAGCGAGGGTAGGGGCGACCCAAATCAGGATCAGATAAAAAACTATATTGATAATGGAGCATTCTGGACAAAGCATATTCCACAGGAAGCGCTTTACTTCAAACACCACAATGCCGCGTATCAGCAGTTTGCAATCGATATGGGTTTCTTCGATACGCCGCAGCCAGTGACGATCCAATTATACGTCGAGACGTTGCAGAAATTCCGCTTGTCAGCGCAAGGCATCCGAAAACCTATCGCACCTGAGCAATACAGGCAACGCTTGCTGGATTGTTTCGACCCGCTGCCAGACTGGTACCGCCCCTTTGAAGAGCAGGGCATTAACACGGTTGAATTTCCCTACCACGCCATTACACAGCGTCCGATGGCTATGTATCATTCTTGGGGATCGCAAAATGCATGGCTGCGGCAAATCCATACGAAAAACCCGCTCTATGTGCCCGGTGGAATTTGTGATGAGCTTGGACTGAGGGATGGCGATTGGGTATGGGTGATCTCGCATCACGGCCGGATCAAATGCGAAATCGCTCGAACTGATGCAGTAAACGGTAGAACCATGTGGACATGGAACGCGATCGGTAAACGCGGGGGCGCTTGGGCCCTTGATCCCAAGGCACCTGAAGCTACGAAGGGATTTCTTCTCAATCATCTCATTCACGAGTTATTGCCGCCAAAATCCGACGGCATGCGCTGGTCCAATTCTGATCCGGTTACAGGTCAGGCAGCATGGTATGATTTGCGGGTGCGGATAGAAAAGGCGGAAGCGGGTGAGAGGATCAGCGAGCCGCATTTCAAGGCTATAAATCGTCCCGGTAGTCAGAATCCGGCGGCAGATGAGTTGCGGTATGGACAAGAGTGGGCGAAATGACAAGCCTGCCGCACAACCGTACCTCGAAGAAGCTTGGTCTGGTTATCGATCTTGATGTTTGCGTAGGCTGTCATGCATGTGTGATCAGCTGCAAGGAATGGAATACTGGCGGTTATGGCAATGCCTTGTCCGACCAGCATGCCTATGGTGCTGACGTGTCAGGCACATTTCTTAACCGCATCCACAGCTTCGAAGTGGTTCCCGAAGGTGGGCAGATCATCGGCGAAGCGGGAGAAGCACGTGTGGTGCATTTTCCGAAATCCTGTCTTCACTGCGAGGATGCACCTTGCGTGACAGTCTGTCCGACAGGGGCCTCCTACAAGCGCGCTGAGGATGGCATTGTTCTGGTCGATGAGAAAAAGTGCATCGGTTGCGGGCTTTGCGCTTGGTCCTGCGCCTATGGCGCACGCGAGATGGATCTGGCCGCAGGAGTGATGAAGAAATGCACGCTATGTGTTGATCGGGTCTACAATGAAACCCTGAAGCAAGAGGATCGTATTCCCTCCTGCGTCAGAACCTGCCCAGTCAATGCCCGGCACTTTGGCGATCTTGGCGATCCGCTTTCGGATGTATCGATCATGGTTGCTGAACGAGGTGGTTTTGATCTCATGCCCGAGCAAGATACGAGGCCGACAAATAAGTACCTGCCACCTCGTCCGCGTCGCTCGCTTAGCGATGTCGCGCCAATCATTCCGCTTGCGGAAAATACGGAAGGTGCGCGCGGTTTCTTTGCGTGGTTAGATAAGACGCTGGATAGAATCTGATGCATCCGGCTTTTTCGATGATCATTTTTACGACTTTGTCGGGAATGGGCTACGGTCTTGCGGTCGTGCTCGGGCTTGGTTTTCTCGATCCACCTGTGATTGCGACGAAGCTTGCCTATCTGATGTCCATTACCCTGATTGGAGCAGGGTTGATTGCATCGCTTTTCCATCTGGGCAATCCACAGAGAGCATGGCGGGCGTTGAGCCAATGGCGCTCCAGCTGGTTATCGCGCGAAGGCGTTATGGCTATCACCACGTTCATTCCTTTAACGCTGAGTGCCGGTTTGGCAATTTTCGCTAACAGGTTTGATTTGATTTTGGGCTTGATTGGTATTCTCGGATCACTGATCACAGTCTATTGCACATCAATGATATATGGCTCACTCAAGACCGTAGATTCTTGGCATACGAAGCTCACGCCAATCTGTTTCCTGCTGTTTTCACTAGCCAGTGGATTTTTGCTGGCAAGTGCTTTCTCCGGAGCGCTGGTGCTGAAGTTGTTGGCTATAGTGTTCCTGCTTATGGCGCTGATTGCCAAGATGATCTGGCGCAATCGCAGCGGGACACTTACACCCCTATCGACACCTGAGAGCGCCACCGGACTTGGTTTCATCGGTAAGGTGCGGTTGTTTGAACGGCCACATTCCCTCGACAATTATCTCACACGCGAGATGGGTTTTCGCATTGCTCGCAAACATGCTGCCAAGCTTTGGATTATTGCGTTACTAAGCGGGGTAGTTTTACCCGTCATAGCTTTGCTCGCAGCTATGGCGTTGGGCAATGGCCTGACAGAAAAAGTATTAATGAGCGTTGCTGTTGCTAGTCATGCGTTGGGTATTTTTGTTGAGCGTTGGCTGTTTTTTGCCGAAGCAAAGCATGCAGTCATGAACTATTACTAAGTTGCTATTTATTCCAGCGTTTGTGGAACCACATCCACTGACCGGGATATTCACGAACCCAGCTTTCAACCTTGTCGTTCAGCGCCTGTGCTGTTGCAGTGAGGTCGATAGCGCCTTTTTCATCGCGCGGCAGTTCCATTTTTTCTTCAAGTTCCAGACGGAAACGTCCGCCCGGCAGACGCACGCAACGAGCTGGATAGACGTCGCACTCATACTGGCGTGCAAGTTTGGCCAATAGAGGATTGGTCTTGCAGGGACGATTAAAGAAAGTCGTTGGAATGCCACGGTGGAATTTTTGATCGACCAACATGCCAACATTACCGTCTGCGTTCAAAACACTGGCAAGCGACCACGCTGCGCCCGCTTTTGATGGCACCAAATGACCCATATTCGTGCGTCGTGCGCCGAGAATTTTTTTGGCGACATAAGGATTGTTCGGCGGGCGAAAAAGAGCCGTTACGTTCAATTCGAACGTTGCGGCGCAGATGGGCAATAGTTCGAAGTTACCGGTATGGCCGGTAAAGAAAATATGGGGACGGTCTTTCTCATCGCGAATACGCTCGAAGATTTCACGGCCCTGAACTTCTATCAGTCCTTGCTTGTCGCTATGAGGGTCGTAATCAAAGATTGCATCAAGAAAGACATACTCAGCAGTCAGCCGTGCCATGTTTCCCCACATGTCGCGCGCTATCTGCTGTAGCTCTTCTTCAGATTTTTCCGGATAGGCTTTGCGCAGATTGGTCATGGCTACGCGGTGTCGACCCATCAGGGGACCGATCTTGCGAGCGGAAGCATCAATGAAATCCATCGCTGCTTTGGCTGGCAACTGGCGTAGAAGCCAAAGTGTGCCGAAAATAATATTCGCCGAGAGCCAGTAGTTGACCGACTTCAACCTCTGGCTCCATCGGTACAGCGCTAGTTTTTTGTCGAGTTTCATACGGAATCAGTTAACGCGCAAAATGATCTTGCCGAAAACATCCCGGCCTTCCATCCGCTTTAGGGCTGTATCAATATCATCGAAACCGACTTCCGTATCGATGACAGGATGGACCAGACCGCGCGCCATCTTCTGCATCGCATCTGCCATGTTTTCCATGCGGCAACCAAATGAACCAAGCAGTTTCAATTGCTGCTGGAATAGCATCATCAGGTTCATGCTTGTTGACACGCCTGACGTTGACCCACAGGTAACGAGACGACCACCGCGCCGAAGTGACAGCATAGAGCCAGCCCAGGTATCGGCGCCAACATGCTCGAAAACAACATCAACACCTTTTTTCTTGGTAAGTTTACGCACGACGCCTTCGAAACGGTCTTCGCGGTAATTGATGACGTGATCCGCGCCAAGCGCCTTGGCTTTTTCGATCTTGTTGTCAGAACCAACAGTCGTGATGACCGTGCAGCCCATTTTCTTGGCAAGCTGGATTGCGGCAGAACCGATGCCCGATCCACCAGCATGCACCAGAATGGTTTCACCTGCTTCAAGTTTCGCATTGTCAAACAACATATGTTCAACCGTGCCGAATGTGACCGGAGCAACGGCTGCGCCGATTTCATCAACGCCGGGAGGTGCGGGAACCAGAAGCCGCGCCTTGAGGTTCACCTTCTCCTGAGCAAAACCATCAAGATGGAAGCCGTGAACGCCTGAAACATGCTCGCAAAGATTGTCACGACCTTCGCGGCAAGCGCGGCAAAGGCCGCAGGTCTGTGCGCCATAAATCGAAACCAGTTGCCCGGGCAGGAGATTGCTGACACCTGGGCCAATGGCGTCGACCACGCCGGATGCTTCCGCTCCGATAGTCAAGGGCATTTTCCGTTTGGCAAAGGCCATGCCACGCCAGCCCCAAACATCGATATGGTTGAGTGCAACCGCTTTGATGTTGACTGTCACTTCGCCGGGACCGGGTGGAGGCGGAGGAGCAACATCAACGATTTCGAGTTTGCGATCTTCGATCAGCTGTAATGCACGCATGTCCGTTTCCCGGAACGACGCTGCCTTGGAAAGGCAGTGGGCCGCTCATTTTTGGTTTATGCACTTCCGTCTGGAAAAGCGATTTTCGCCTTTTCTCTGGAATTGCTCTAATTCAGGCCCCGGATTAGTTCGGTTCTGCCGTCATGACAAGACATGTATTTTGTCCGCCGAACCCAAAAGAGCTGGAAAGCACCGCCGAAACGCTTGCTTCACGCTTCACGTTGGGAACAACGTCGAGCACTATTGCAGGATCCGGGTTGTCATAATTGATGGTTGGCGGGATCGTTCCGGTCTGAATTGTCAGAACAGAAAAGACTGCTTCGATAGCACCAGCAGCAGTCAGTGTATGGCCAATCATCGACTTGTTCGAGGAAACCGGCAGCGATGAGATGCGCTCACCGAATACTGTCGAAAGAGCCAAATACTCCATCTTGTCGTTTTCCGGAGTCGAGGTGCCATGTGCATTGATATAATCAATAGCGTCTTCCTTGATGCCCGCATCATCCAAAGCGGCGCGGACGGCGCCAATCGCTGGCGAGCCATCTGGCTTTGACCGCGTACGATGGAAATCATCGGCCTTTTCGCCACAACCACGCATGATGCCAAGAATATTGGCTCCACGGGCAACGGCAGCTTCAAGCGACTCCATAACAAGTGCTCCCGAACCCTCGGCCATGACGAAACCGTCACGGTCCTTGGAGAATGGCTTTGCTGCCTTGTGAGCAGGCTCATTATGAGTTGAAAGCGCCGATAGCAGTGAGAAGCGGATCAGAGCTTCGGCCGAAACCGAGCCGTCTGTTCCGATTGACAGAACGCGGTCGCTTTCACCGCGCCGGATCGCTTCCACACCAAGCTGAATTGCCGTTGCACCGGATGCACAAGCGGTTGACAATGTGATCGGCAGTCCGCGCGTTCCAAACTTGTCGGCGATGCATTCGGCGATGAAACCAAACTCTGCGGTATTGAACATGGTGCTCTGCGGAGCTTTTCGGCAGGCAGCCAGCAACAGATCGTATCCGGGCTCACCTTCAGATTTCACCAATGCATCGAGCGCAAAGCGATTACGCCATTCGAGTTCAACAGGCGGTGCTGCCAGAAAAAGCGGCCCGCCAAAGTCATCAACTGGGAAGCCGGCTTGTGCAATTGCTTCTTCTGCTGCGAGTGACGCGAGTTTCTGCGAAAGTGCCGATGCGCCTTGATTGCTCTCTTCAAGAAAATCAACAGTCCCAGCAATCTGCGTACGCAGATTGTCCAGCGCAAAGCGCGTTATAGTGTGGATACCGGAAGTTCCGGAGGTTAGCGCCGCCCAGTTTTCTTCCTTGCCCTGTCCGAGCGAAGAGACAACGCCTAGACCAGTAATGGCGACGAGTGGACGACCTAGATGATCAGTATATTTGGACATTGGTATATCCTTTAAACCTTGCTCAGGCGAGCAACGCCTTCACTACGGGTCGCGCCAATGGATGTGGCAAGTGCGCTGGAGATACTCGCAGGACCAGCTTTCTCGTCTTTGCTATCGAGTGGCGGAAAGGCTGTTCCCTTGAAAACGCTCAGGGCTGCAATGGCAACAGCGAGAGGGAACTGCGCCTCGCGCAAATGTCCTGTCTTGCTTGAAAGTCCACGTATGGTGGAACTGGCAAAAGTATCAAGCGCTGATTTTTCTGCAGAAGTGGCTGCTTTTGCACCAGTCGCACCTGAAACAATCAGATCGGCTGGCTGGTCGGCGCTCGCGGCACCTAGAAGCTTGGCGATTGTTTCACCAAGATTTTCACGGTTGCGGCGAATCTGCGAACTGTAGATGCCATCGATAGCTGCATAGGCGCGAACGCCGCGCTTCTTCGCATGATCTGCACTTTCAAGGACGAGAAAAGCACCGCCTGAGCCGGTGACTATACCACCACCCGCCGAACTGTCTCTTTGCCAAACGGGAGACCAGCCATCGGTCTTCAGCATCTGGTTCAGTTCGAACCCAAGCAACATGTCGGGATGTTCGGCATTGTACGAGCCGCCCACAAGAGCGTGTGTGCTTTGACCGGAGCGGATACGCGACACCGCCGTGTCGATTGCCGAAATACCAGCACCTTCTTCACCCATGAAAGTGCGCGAAGACCCTGTTACCTTGTGAACAATCGAAATATTACCGGCGAGCAGATTGGAAAGTTGCGCGAGGAAAAGCGTCGGGCGCAGTTCCGTGGACAGCTTTTCATTCAACATTGTTCCGAGATCGTTGCGAACGCGTGCTTCAGCGAGAATTTGAGTGTCTACTGTGACATCTCTTTCACCGCCACCCGCTGCCACAACCATATCCATTGTCGCACAGAGGGCTTCGTCGTCCTTGATGCCAGCATCCTGCAAGGCAAGTCCGGCAGTATAAGTGCCGATACGCTGCCAAGTTTCCATTTGCCGCTGATCGCCGCGCTTCGGTATCTGGCTGTTCCAGTCTACTTCACCGAGCGGATGCACGGTGTATGGCTTGAACCGCTCACCATCTATACGTGGTTTTGCTCCATCGTTGAAAGCCTGCCAATGGGCATCAACGCCTTCACCCAACGAGGAAATCAGTCCGATGCCTGTGATAACGACGGTGTTGTTCTGCATTGTCTCGCAACACCGTTGTTACGGTGCATCCGGTTAATAGGTATATTCAGCTTCCACGACGTTCTGCGGATCAGACCTTCTTGGCAGCGACGAGCTCGTCGATTTTGGCGCAGAGATTCTTCAACACGAAGTATTCTTCGGTCGGAACCTTGCCGTCATTGACTTCCTGCGTCCACTGTTCAAGTGGAATCTTGATGCCGAATGCCTTATCGATTGCGAAAACGATATCGAGGAAGTCCAGACTGTCGATGCCAAGATCGTCGATTGTATGGCTTTCCGGCGTGATGCTGTCGCGATCAATTTCGCTGGTTTCAGCAATGATGTCGGCGACTTTGTCAAATGTATCGGACAATTGATTTTCCTTTTGTTTCCGGTGTCTCGTCTAAGACACTGCTATCTGATGAGCCGGTATCTAGCTTTTTTCGCAAGCTAGGGAAAGACCCAACAGTAAGTGGTGATTAGTCGAATATGATTCTTCCGGCAACGTGAATGGTTTCTCCGTCCTCGGTCGGTGCTGTTACAACGGCTTCGGTAGGTCTGGGTGTAACCCCTGTCAGGGCCATTATATTGGTACGATCTGTCAACAACACCAGGTTACCGGAGCCCTTAAAAGAGAGGATAGCGGTTCGAATCTGTTCCAGTTGGGTTTTACGTGCGGCACCGTCGCTGGGAGCCGGATCAAGAGGGATAAATATTTCTGCGGGAGTTGACCCAAAGGAGAGGCGGGCTGTTTCACGCGCATTGCAGGTGGAACTGGTTAAAACCTTGTCGATCCGAACGCCTCTTGCGGCAAATCGCGCACCGAGTTTCTGGGCCAACTGGTGTCCGCGATCAGATAGCGTACGTGCCGTACAATCAGTAGACGTGTCAGTTGCGGGGCTTTGGGCACCTGAAGCGTCACCGCCCTGAATGAGAATGGTATAGCCTCCGCGTTGAACTCTTGCCCAAGCAGCATCTGTAGCGTTAGCGGGCGACGTCACAAGAACGAATCCCGATATCAGCAACAGCATAGATAATAGCGAACGACCTGTTTGATGTATCATTCATTCTCCTTAGCAGGCAGATGGGGATTCGGCTCGCAAAAATAAAGTGATCGTGTTCTGGACTTGCCCCCGGAAACTTCGAGGCTTATTCGGGAAGATCATGAGTCTTGTTCAAACAATCATCGTCGTCTTTGGTGTCATCGCTATCGCTTATGCCGCAGCGCATTTCAAATTGCTTGATGAGCGGGTGGGGGATGGGCTCTCTGATTTTGTTTTCATGATCGCCGCGCCGCTTCTGTTGTTCAGAACTATGGTGACCGCAGATTTTCACGGTGCCGCACCATGGACGCTGTGGATTGCATATTTCACAGGTGTCATTGTTGCGTGGGCTGCGTCTGATCTGGCTATCAAATATATGTTTGGCAGGGACAATCGAGCGGGTGTCGTCGCTGGAGTGTCCGGATCGTTCTCCAATCTGGTTTTTTTGGGAATGCCGCTTGTTCTTGGGGTTTTCGGCCAAAGTGGCTTTGCAATACTTTCGCTTATCGTCGCCATACATATGCCAATCATGATGGCTGCTTCGATCAGCTTGCACGAGATCGCAATGCGGCGGGATGGCGTATTCAGTGGTGAGGGCCATTTAACTGCGGTTGTGCTGTCGTTTTTCAAAAGCCTGCTGCGAAATCCGTTCGTGCTTGGGATTCTGGCCGGGTGGATTTGGCGGCTCGTTGGTCTGCCAATGCCGCAGACGGCTGATGCGCTCATACAAACCTTGGCAAGTGTCGCTGGCCCCGTCGCACTATTCGCAATGGGCATGGGTCTGAAGAAGTTTGGCGTGTCAGGCAATATAGCTGCGGCACTCGTCATGTCTGTCATCAAATTGTTGCTGATGCCTGCAATCGTTTTAGGGGCTGTGTGGCTGTTGGGACTTGCGCCATTTACTGCCAAGATTGCCGTTGTGTCGGCTGCTCTGCCTGCTGGTGTAAACTCTTACCTTATTGCCACACGCTTCGGTACAGGGCAGGCGCTGGCTTCAAACTCGATGGTTATGGCTACCGCTTTATCAGCGCTAACCCTCGCATTCTGGGTCTCAGTTGTTACTTATATATTTGGCTAGCTGCACCGTTGCAGCTTTTACCAAAAAGGAGCAGGGTGTGCTCACGGCCTTACTCAAGGCTCAATTGCCAAGCGCAATATGGTTATCCTTCACGGAATTCACCAAAAGAGCATAACCCTTCGAACACAGGGAGAATATGATGTTGCAGAAATCCAGCCAGTTCATGAAGCAGGCGAATCTTATCAATGGCGAGTGGATCGCAGCAGATTCGGGCAAGACGATCAATGTCATCAATCCCGCGACGGGGCTCGTCATCGGTACAGTGCCTAATTCCGGTAAGGCCGAAACCAAGCGCGCCATTGACGCTGCGGCTGAGGCCTTCAAGACATGGCGCAAAACATCGGCTTTGGAACGCTCCAAGCTTATGCGAAAGCTGCACGATGCCATAATCGACAATCAGGATGCGCTAGCTGAGTTGCTGACGCTTGAGCAGGGTAAGTCGCTGGCTGAATCCAAGGGTGAGGTTGGTATGTCTGCCGCTTATATCCTTTGGTATGCCGAAGAGGCGCGGCGCACTTATGGCGACACCGTGCCATCACCCTGGGCTGACCGGCGAATCATGATTACCAAAGAACCCGTGGGTGTTATCGGTGCGATTACCCCTTGGAATTTCCCATCATCCATGTTGGCACGTAAAATTGGTCCTGCTCTTGCTTCCGGTTGTACAGCCGTCGTCAAACCTGCAACGCAGACACCTTATTCCGGGCTGGCTTGGGGAATTTTGTGCGAACAGGCAGGTATTCCCAAGGGTGTGGTGAATATTCTTACAGGTTCTGCCAGCGAGATCGGCGGCGAAATCACCAGCAATCCTATTGTTCGCAAAATAACATTTACGGGTTCTACGGAGATCGGCAAAATTCTGATCAAGCAGGCTGCTGATACAGTCAAGAAGGTATCGATGGAGCTTGGCGGAAATGCGCCGTTTATCGTGTTCGACGATGCTGATGTTGACCGTGCTGTCGATGGCGCGATCATGGCGAAATTCCGTAATTCCGGCCAGACTTGTGTTTGCACCAACCGGTTTCTGGTTCAGGCTGGAATTTACGACAGTTTTGTCGAGAAGTTTGCTGCAAAAACCGCAAAGCTCAAGATTGGCAATGGTCTTGAAAGCGGAACCGAACAGGGCCCGTTGATTGATGAAAAGGCTGTCGAGAAGGTCGAAGAATTTATCGCTGATGCAAAGCAGAAGGGCGGGAAAGTCATCACCGGCGGCAAGCGCCATTCGTTGGGTGGAAGCTTCTTTGAACCGACAGTGATCGGCGATGCAAAACCGGACATGCTTTTCACCACTGAAGAAATTTTCGGCCCTGTTGCACCGATCTACAAGTTTAAGACAGAGCAGGAAGCCATTGACCTCGCCAACAACACTCAGTTTGGGCTTGCCAGCTATTTCTACACACAGGATCTTGGACGTGTTTTTCGCGTTTCCGAAGGTTTGAAGTATGGCATGGTGGGCGTGAATGAAGGGCTGATCACGACAGTCGAAGCTCCTTTCGGTGGTGTCAAGGAATCCGGGCTCGGCAAGGAAGGCGGACATCAGGGGATCGAAGACTATCTGGATACAAAGTATGTCTGCATTGGCGGGCTTGGTCTCTAATCAACGGTAATCATATAAGAAGCATGCGGAACAGCAACGTGTCCGCATGTTTCGCCAAAGTGAAGGATTAGCTGAAACCTTCGCTACCGGTCATTCAGCAGACAAAGGTTTTCAAAATCAAATGGATACGGAAGTTTTCGGTCATACTGATTCAGGTGAGCCGGTACACCGCATTACGATAGCTGGCGGCGGTCTGACAGCCAAAATACTGACATGGGGTGCAGTTATTCAGGACCTGCGGCTAAAAGGGCATGAGCATCCTTTGGTGCTTGGCTATCAGGACTTTGCGGACTATCCGGCCTATTCGCCCTATCTTGGCGCCACTATCGGGCGCTCCATCAATCGCATCCGTGACGGTGAACTCACTATTGATGGAAAGACCTACGAGCTGCAGAAGAACTTCCGTGGTCTGCACAATATTCATGGTGGCACGGAAGGCGCAGGCAAACGTCTTTGGCAGGTGGTCGCGGTCGGTCCGGATTACGTCACGCTGACAATCCAGTTGGCTGATGGAGAAATGGGCTTTCCCGGCAATCTGAATATTACATGTACTTACATGCTTGAGTCGAAGGGCACTCTGGCTATTCGAATGGATGCAGTCACAGACAAGGCAACGATCTGCAATCTGGCCCATCACAGCTATTTCAATCTCGATGATGGCGGGGCGACAGACGCACTGGATCACCAGGTCAGAATAGATGCGCAGGCTTATCTACCCACAGACGCAGATCTTTTGCCCGATGGGCGGGTATTGCCAGTCGCCGGTACTACACATGATTTTCGCGAGTTCAGAACCGTCAGACGCGAGGAGAATGGCAAACAAGTCATCTATGACAACAATTTTTGTCTGGCGAGCCAGCGTCGTCCACTATGTCATGTCGCATCAGCCAAGGGTGCTCGCTCAGGCGTTGAACTTACTGTATCAACAACTGAGCCGGGCGTTCAGCTTTATGCGGCCAACACGCTCGGCGGAAAGCCTGCCATTGGGCTGACCGGCAGAACCTATGAAAACTACGCTGCGCTATGTTTTGAAGCGCAGACTTGGCCAGACTCAACACATTTTCCGTACTTCCCACAGGCGATCCTACGGCCGGACGAAACCTACAGTCAGATGACCAAGTACAGTTTTAAAAAATCTTAAGCAATAAATGCGGCACGCGCCTCGCTCATGGGGGCAAGCGCGCCGTGGAATTCAACCACGCGGGCGGCTACCTTGTGGGCGCTCGTGGCTGCCTCGACGGGATTGAGACCACCCAGACGTGCAGCAATATACCCGCCATTGAAACTATCGCCTGCGCCCGTCGTGTCGACTGCTTTTGCGATTGCCGCCGGTACGCTGGTCCGATTACCTTCGGCGACAACAAGCGCCGGTTCCGTTCCATCTTTGACAACAATTTCCCGCACACCATAGCTTGCGATGCGGTTGGCCGTATCTTCTGGTGTAGCATCGCCAAAAAGTGCATTCTCATCAGGGAATGTTGGTAATGCGATGTCTGCGACGTGGAATGCATTACTCAACACCTGACGGGCGGTTTCTGCGTTTTCCCAGAGGCGAGGGCGGTAGTTGGCGTCAAAGGCGATGGTGGAGCCTTGCCTGCGCGCATTGCTGACTGCGTTTAGAACGTTCTGGCGGTTCTTGGGGCTCAAAATTCCCATGGTGATGCCAGAAAAATAAATGATCTCCCTTCCATCAAGGCTCTTTGCCAATGCATCCGTATCGTCTGCGAGTTGGCGAGCAGCGGCGTCGTTTCGCCAATAGGTAAATGAGCGCTCTGCTCCCGTCAGCGTAATGGCGTACAGCCCGGGTCGTGCGCCTGTAATGATGGGGCTATTGGCGGTCTCGATACCATTTTCACTGAGAAATGCGCGTTGTTTGACGGAGAAGGGGTCGTCGCCGAAGGCCGTGACATAATCTACTGGATATTCGGGCTTGGTGAGCGCGCGGACATACCAAGTGGTATTAAGTGTGTCGCCGGCAAAACCCATCCGCCATTGGTCGCCATTGGCACCGGAAAGTTCAATCATACACTCGCCAATCGCCGCAAACCCGCCCATGCCGTCTCTCCCAATCATTGGTTGCGCGACTGATATACTAGTGAGTCCGATCTGTCATTTCGAAAGTGATAGCTGTCATAAACGTTTCGCCATGGCATGTTAGTCGGCGAACGCCTATGCAGGAGAAAATGATGACCCGAATTACCTCGATAGAACAACTTGAAAACATTTATAGCGGCGTATCGGAAGCTTCGACTGCCAAAGTGGCTGACCGAATCACTCCGGATTACCGCTTGCTAATCGAGGCTTCGCCGTTTGTCGCTTTTGCCACCAGTGGTCCGGAAGGACTCGATTGCTCGCCACGAGGTGATCTGGCTGGCTTCATTCGAGTTCATGATGACCGAACACTAATGATGCCGGATCGTCGCGGTAATAACCGCATCGATTCGCTGCGCAATATTGTTCGTGATCCGCGCGTAGCCCTGCTTTTTCTCATACCGGGATTAACGACGACATTCCGCGTCAATGGGCGTGCTTATATCGAGACCGATCAAGTCTTGCTTGAGAGCTTCAATGTCGATGGTAAAGCGCCTCGTTCCGTAACTGTGATTGAGGTCGAAGAAGCTTATTTCCAATGTGCCCGCGCAATCATTCGGTCTGAACTCTGGAATCCTGCAAAGCAACGTTCGGCAAAGGAATTTCCAACGCCGGGTCAGATATTGGCTGCATTGAGCGAGGTCCGCTTTGATGGCGACACGTATGATCGTGAGTGGCCGGAACGGGCCGCAAAAACAATGTGGTAGCTCATAGGGTTGTATTGCTGCCGATTGCGATTTCCATGCGGTCGGCAGCAAATCGGGTTATCGCATATTCGACCGGACGCCCCGCCATGTCGACATTTATGGCAGTTGCCACGAGAACGATGGCACCGGGCGACAGTCTCAAATGCCGTAAATCCTCCGCGTCAGCGTGACGGGCACCAATAATTGTTGATTTACGTAAATAATCGGCAATCCCGGCCTGTCTGAATGCAGTGGTGACGGAACCTGACGTTCTATAATCCTCTACGATATTTGGTACACGCGCGGCGTCAAACCAAGATGTGGCGCAGGAAATCGGGTTTTCATCCGCCGTATGCATCGTATCAATCCTGATGACCATGCCGTCTTCTATCCCTAGTGCGCGCGCAATTTCAGAGGTTGGTTGCTCTAGGCTTGATCCAAGGAGTATCCCCTTTGTTTTTCTCACTTGGGTCGATAAAATTTCCGAAAATCTTGTGCGCTCGCCGATGCGGTAAGTGAGCTTCTTGGCATTCGCTACAAAAGTACCTCGTCCCTGTTCGGCCCGAAGAACGCCTTCCTTGGTTAGTGCTGCTATTGCACTACGGATTGTGTGGCGGTTAACGGCAAATCGCCCTGCAAGTTCGATTTCGGGCGGCATACGCACACCGCTGGCCATTTTGCCCGCAGAAATATCGCCCCTGATCTGATCCGCGATTTGTCTCCAGACAGCGACGCCGCTGTTTCTCGTTATCAAATGGCTTGAGCGCATGCTTTGTCATGCTCCTGTCATTGACGGGTATTATAACCACGTTTATTGTCTAGTTGTATAGATAAATAGACAAGTTGTTGCGAGGTGTCAATGAGCAATTCAAATTTGAAGATGGATACGCACCCTGAAGGGGATACTGGCCGCAAAGCAGCTATGGCTCTTCTGGCGCAGGCAACTGTTCAGGAGATGCGGCAGTTCTGGGACAGCTGGAGTGACAAGCCGACCGTTGAAGCATTGCGTGGGCCTGAAACCGGATTGGTCATGGTTCGGGGGCGCATCGGCGGTGGCGGTTCTGCTTTTAATCTGGGTGAGGCGACGGTAACTCGGGCAACTGTGCGGCTTTGCAACGGTGCTGTCGGCCACGCCTATGCACTCGGGCGTTCAAGCGAAAAGGTAAAGTTGGCAGCAGTATTTGATGCGCTTTGGCAAGAGCATGCTCATCGCCAGACTGTGGAAGATACTGTGCTCGCCTCCATCGCCCGGCGTCTCAATGAAGATGCTGAGCAGAAGCGCGCCGAGATAGCTGCAACCAAAGTCGATTTTTTCACTATGGTGCGAGGAGACGATTGATGCGCGCAGCAACTCAGGTTTTTGAAGGTGGTTTCACTGATACAGTTCTCAATTCGCAGGAAGTATTTCGTGCATTGATGGATGCCATGGCTAATCCCGGTCGCGTTATATCTGTTGGCGATCTGACTGCTGCACCGTCGCCCCTGTCATCGGTTGCAGCCTCCATTGCTGCTACATTGTTTGATCACGATGCCACTGTTTGGTGTGACAAACCGATAAAGACATCGGAAGCCGTAATTGGCTGGTTGAAGTTTCATACCGGGCTTGAACTGACCGGTGATCCCTCGAATGCTGATTTTGCGTTGATTAGCGATATTGAGAGCATGCCGTCGTTTGATGCATTCGCTAAAGGCACATCTGAATATCCCGACCGTTCGACCACCATCATCTTGCAGGTCAGTGGCTTTGATGGGCAGCAGGAACTGACGCTGGAGGGCCCCGGGATCAAAGACTCACAAACGTTTGCTCCCAGCCAACTTCCAAGATTGTTTGTCGAACAATGGGTGGGAAATCGCGATGCTTTCCCACGCGGCGTCGACCTGATTTTTGCCGGAGGCGACGCACTCGCAGCATTGCCACGTACTACCCGCATTTCAAAAAAGGAGGCTTGAGCCATGTATGTTGCCGTCAAAGGTGGCGAAGCAGCCATTCGCAATGCACACAAGCTTCTCGCTGACCGTCGTCGCGGTGATCGCTCGGTTCCAGCCATTGGCCTGGATCAGATTGTTGAACAGTTGGCCCTTGCGGTCGACCGCGTGATGGCAGAGGGTTCGCTTTATGACACGGAGCTTGCGGCGCTTGCTGTAAAACAGGCTCGCGGTGATATGATAGAGGCGATTTTCCTCGTTCGTGCCTATCGCACTACCTTGCCACGTTTCGGCTATACGAAGCCTGTTGAAACGTCGCAGATGACAATTGAACGGCGCATCTCCGCGACATTCAAGGATTTGCCGGGCGGGCAGTTGCTTGGACCTACATTCGACTATACGCACCGTCTGCTTGATCCCGAACTTGCTGAAGACACGCCTGTAGAAGTGGCTGAGCAACGTGTCGAGGCTTATGAGCACACGCCGCGGGTTACAGACATCCTCGGCCATGACGGTATGATCGAAGCCGATGGCGATATGCCGGATGGCGCTGAAACGGGCGACCTGACGCGTGAGCCTCTGACCTTTCCCCTTGAGCGGGATTTGCGACTGCAGGCATTGGCGCGTGGTGATGAAGGCTTTCTGCTGGGATTGGCCTATTCCACCCAGCGAGGCTATGCGCGAAGCCATCCTTTTGCCGGTGAGATCCGTATCGGCGAAGTTGAAGTCGAACTTGAGGTCGCCGAACTGGATTTTCCGCTGACGCTTGGCCGCATTCGTCTCACCGAGTGCCAGATGGTCAATCAGTTCAAGGGATCATCGAAGCAGCCACCACAATTCACACGCGGATATGGCCTCGTTTTCGGCCAAAGCGAACGCAAATCGATGTCCATGGCACTTTGCGATCGTGCATTGCGAGCAAGGGAACTTGGCGAAGATATTACCGCTGCTGCTCAAGATGAAGAGTTTGTTATTTCCCACAGCGACAACGTCCAGTCCACCGGCTTCGTCGAGCACCTGAAGCTGCCGCACTATGTGGACTTTCAGGCAGAACTCGATCTCGTGCGCCGCATGCGCGGTGAACATGAAAGTCAAAAAAGTCAAATCAATGAGGCCGCGGAATGACCGAGCTTGCGACGTATAATTTTGCTTATCTTGACGAGCAGACAAAGCGAATGATCAGGCGGGCTATCCTCAAGGCCATCGCCATTCCTGGATATCAGGTACCGTTCGCCAGCCGCGAAATGCCCATGCCCTACGGTTGGGGTACCGGCGGCGTTCAAGTGACGGCGGCCATTATCGGCCCGAAGGACACGCTGAAGGTAATTGATCAGGGTGCAGATGACACGACGAATGCGGTATCAATCCGCGCGTTCTTCCAAAAGGTTGCCAATGTTCCGGTAACGACAAAAACCACTGACGCTACAATCATCCAGACCCGGCATCGCATTCCTGAGACGTCGCTTCGGGCAGGGCAGACACTGGTTTATCAGGTGCCGATTCCGGAACCTCTGCGTTTTCTCGAGCCACGTGAGACCGAAACCCGCAAGATGCATGCTCTCGAAGAATATGGGCTCATGCATGTGAAGCTCTATGAAGATATTGCCCGTCATGGCCATATCGCCACCACCTATGCCTATCCGGTGAAGGTCGAGGGGCGTTATGTGATGGACCCATCGCCAACGCCCAAGTTCGATAACCCCAAGATGCATAACTCTCCGGCACTGCAGCTTTTCGGGGCAGGGCGAGAAAAGCGTATTTACGCGATCCCTCCCTATACGCAGGTTGTCAGCCTCGATTTCGAGGATCATCCATTCGAAATCCAGACATTTTCACAGCCATGTGCCCTGTGCGGTGCCAAGGGCAGCTATCTCGACGAGGTAATTCTCGACGACAGGGGCGGGAGCATGTTCGTCTGCTCCGACACCGATTTCTGTGAAGAACGGCAGGTTGCGGGGCATCGCGGCCACCTATCGGCAGCACAAGCGGAGGCAGCAGAATGAACGATATACCTCTTTTGAAAGTCGGGGCGCTTTCCAAATTTTATGGTAGCCGCATTGGTTGCCAGAACGTTTCATTTGAACTCTTTCCGGGAGAAGTTCTCGCTGTCGTTGGCGAATCCGGTTCGGGCAAAACTACTTTGCTCAACTGTCTGGCCACGCGGCTGGCTCCTTCCGCCGGAACAGTTGAGTATCGCACGCGCGATGGAAATTTCCGTGATCTTTACCGCATGGGCGAGGCCGAACGACGTTTCCTGATGCGTACCGACTGGGGTTTCGTTCACCAGAATCCTGCTGATGGCTTGAGAATGACTGTCTCCGCCGGGGCGAATGTCGGTGAGCGGCTGATGGCAATTGGTGACCGGCACTACGGCAATATTCGTGCTACCGCAACTGATTGGCTGGGCCGTGTCGAAATTGCGGGTGATCGTATCGATGACCAACCGCGCGACTTTTCCGGCGGTATGCGTCAGCGCCTGCAGATTGCGCGTAATCTTGTTACCAGCCCGCGTCTTGTTTTCATGGATGAGCCCACCGGTGGGTTGGATGTTTCGGTGCAGGCACGGCTTCTTGATCTTCTTCGTGGTCTTGTAAGCGATCTTGGGCTCGCTGCAATCGTCGTAACCCATGATCTTGCCGTCGCCCGCCTGCTCTCGCATCGCATGATGGTCATGAAGGATGGTCACGTCGTTGAAACCGGTCTTACCGATCGCGTTCTGGATGATCCGCAAGCACCATACACCCAGCTTCTTGTTTCCTCCATTTTACAGGTTTGATCATGCCGACACCCCTCGTTGTTTCCGATGTCGCCAAGAGCTTCACCATGCATCTACGTGATGGCATCCGCCTGCCGGTGGTTGCTAATGTATCGTTCTCAATAAAAGCGGGCGAATGCGCTGTACTCGGAGGCCCCTCAGGAGCAGGCAAAAGTTCGATCCTGAAAATGATCTATGGCAATTATGCCGTTGATACCGGCCAGATTATCGTGCCTTACCGAGACAAGCTGGTTGATGTGGCAAACGTCGATCCGCGCACTATGCTGGGCATTCGCCGGGACCTGATCGGATATGTCAGTCAGTTCTTACGTACGGTCCCGCGTGTTTCCGCGCTCGATGTGGTTGCCGAACCACTGGTTGCGCGCGGTGTCGAGCGTGATGAAGCACGGGTCAAGGCTGCTGTACTGCTTGCCGGGCTCAACTTGCCGGAGCGCCTGTGGTCACTGCCACCAGCTACGTTTTCGGGTGGTGAACAGCAACGGGTCAATATCGCGCGGGGTTTCATTACGGATCATCCGATCCTGTTGCTTGACGAGCCGACGGCATCGCTTGACGCCAAAAATCGTGATGTCGTTGTTTCAATGATCCGCGACAAGAAGAATGCTGGCGTGGCTATGCTTGGCATATTCCATGACGATGATGTGCGTGAAGCTGTCGCTGACCGGATTATCGATGTGACCGCGTTTTCGGTTCAAAATGGGGTTGCAGCATGAGCCGTTTGTCCGAAGCGCCTTTCATACACGAAACCGCTACTGTCCAGGCCTCTGAGTTGGGACGGTATACTGAAGTTTCGGAGCGTTGCCGCATCAGTGAAACCACGCTGGGTGATTATTCCTACATCATGCAGGACGGGGCGGTCTGGTGCGCGAAAATTGGCAAGTTTGCAAATATTGCTGCCAGTGTTCGCATCAACGCTACCAACCATCCGACATGGCGTCCAACTTTGCACCATTTTACCTATCGCTCCGCCGAATATTGGGATGATGCAGATAGTGACGAAGAGTTTTTTGACTGGCGACGGTCAAATCTTGTCACCATTGGTCATGATGTCTGGATTGGTCACGGCGCAACGGTTCTGCCCGGAGTAAGTGTCGGAGATGGCGCGGTTATCGGTGCCGGGGCTGTCGTTTCCAAAGATGTAGCGCCGTACACAATTGTAGGCGGAGTTCCGGCAAAAAAAATCCGAGACCGGTTTGATCCAAGTATTGCAGAGCGGCTGCAAGAATTGGCTTGGTGGGATTGGGATCACGCCAAATTGCGCGCTACGCTTGAGGATTTTCGCCGTTTAGACATTCAGGAATTCCTGGAAAAACACAGCACTTAATAACAACCCACAGTTGTCACGTAACTGAGACGAAACTGCCATCGCAGGTTCACACAATCCCTCTACGACAAGTTGACGCCAACAGAGGTTAACTGGATGCTGAAAATCGAAAATGTGACGCGGCGCTTTGGCAATAATATCGCCATCGACAACGTCAATGTAGAAATTCCGCAAGGTCAGATGGTTGGCATCATCGGCCGCTCCGGAGCTGGAAAATCCACGTTATTGCGTATGATCAACCGGCTGATCGATCCATCGGAAGGATCGATCATTTTTGACGGTACGGATGTTGCGAAACTGCGAGGCAGTAATTTGCGCAACTGGCAGCGCGATTGCGCCATGATCTTCCAGCAGTTCAATCTCGTACCCCGCCTCGACGTGCTGACCAATGTCTTACTGGGGCGTCTTAATCACCGCTCGACGATCAAGAGTCTGCTTGGCATCTTTTCGCGTGAAGAACGCGCTATGGCGATCGCCGCTCTTGAGCGTTTGGATATAGCGAAAACAGCCCTGCAACGTGCTGGTACGCTTTCTGGCGGTCAGCAGCAGCGTGTGGCGATTGCCCGCGCCTTGATGCAAAATCCCAAGGTTATTCTGGCTGATGAACCTATTGCATCCCTTGATCCGCGTAACGCTCAAGTGGTCATGGAATCGCTGCGCGACATCAATGAGAAAGAAGGCCTGACCGTCATTACCAATCTGCATACCCTCGACACCGCACGGCATTTTTGCCAGCGGATCATCGGCATGCAGGGCGGAAAGGTTGTTTTCGACGGTGGGCCAGATGACCTGACAGAACTGGCAGCGCGCCGGATTTACGGTGCGGATGGCCTGAAGGACGCATTCTCCGAAGCTATTACATCGACAAGCATTTCGCGCAGTGCGCCGAAACCCATTCCCGAGCTTGAGGCCATTCTGGCCGCTCGCTGAGAGATCGTCTAGCCCACGTCACGGGCAACCATGAACAGATCACAAACTCAAACAGAAGTTTGACAGGAGAGACCAATGTTGCTCAAAAAAGCCCTTCTCGGTGCCATCGCAATCGGCGCAATGCTTGCCGGTTCCATGGCTCGTGCAGAAAACCTCGAGACATTCCGCGTTGGCATTATCGGTGGTGAGAATGAAGCCGACCGTTTGCGTAATTATCAGTGCATTGTTGATCAGCTGCCAAAGGTTCTCGGCGTCAAGGATGTAAAACTATTCCCGGCGACCGATTATGATGGTGTTATTCAAGGTCTGCTCGGCGGAACACTTGATTATGCCGAACTTGGTGCATCAGGTTTTGCGAAAATCTATCTGACAGACCCCAAAGCTGTTGAACCAATCCTGACCACGGTTCAGACTGATGATGCCACCGGCTATTATTCGATCATGGTGGCCCGCAAGGACAGCGGCATCAAGACACTTGCGGATATGAAGGGTAAGAAGCTCGGCTTTGCTGACCCGGATTCAACTTCCGGCTACCTCATTCCTGTTACTTCTTTACCAAAAGACATCAAAACCTCGGTGAAGGAATACTTTAGCGAAACCGGTTTTGGCGGCGGTCATGAGAATCTTGTTCTCGCGGTCAAGGACGGCAAGTTCGACGCAGGCACGACATTCGGTTCCGGTGTTGGCACGTTCGACGAAGGCTACACTTCCGGCAATCTACGCAAGATGGTCGACAAGGGCATCATCGACATGAAGGACTTTGTTGAGGTGTGGAAGTCACCACTCATTCCGAACGGTCCGATTGTTGTTCGTACTTCGTTGGACAGTGACCTCAAAACAAAGTTCAAGAACTTCATGATGGATCTTCCAAAGTCAGATCCAGCCTGCTTTGCGGCGACAATGGGCGGCGACTTCAAGAGCTATACGGAAGTTAATACTGAATTCTATCAGCCAATTATTGACGCCCGCAAAGCGCAGATCGGCGGTTAATTCGACCATTTTCGTCACGGCCGGGTCATCTGATCTGGCCGTGATTTTATGTCCCGGAAGGACACGCTCATGAGTCGCGCCAATTCAACAGAACTAACAGCCGAAGGTATTGAGATTGAACGCCACTGGCAGGAACTCGCTGGCCGTCGTCGCGCTTACTCCTGGCTGATTGGAATTGGCCTGCTTATCGCGGTTTCCGGCTCGCTCTGGTTTGCAAACGAGTCAAATGCAGGCAAGTTCTTTGATCGCCTTCCGCATTTTTTCGATTTCGCTGGTGATTTGATCCCGCGTGATGGCTGGGAAGTCTGGCGGGCTCTCTTCGACTTGCCATCTCCATATTTCGATGGAAGTTTGAAATTCGATTACCCCGAGGGCCGAGTTTATGTTCTTGGCGCGTTCTACATCCCCGAATACTTCTACAAAATGCTGGAGACGCTGAATATCGCTATCATATCCACATTGGTGGGAGCGTTCCTCGGGTTTCTTCTCTGCTTTCTGGCCGCCAGAAATCTTGTGAAGAGTAAACTCATAAGGTTTGCAGCGCGCCGTTACATGGAAATCCTGCGTGCTTTTCCGGAAATCGTCATTGCCGGGTTCTTCGCTGCCATACTCTCGCTTGGGCCTATCCCGGCCATGTTCGCGGTCGGTATTCATACCGTCGGTGCGCTCGGCAAGTTGTTCTTCGAAGTGGTCGAGAATGCGGATATGAAGGCAGATGAAGGCTTGCGCGCTGTTGGTGCCAACTGGTTCGAACGGGTCGGCTTTGGCATCGTCCCACAGGTCATGCCGAACTTCATGTCCTATGCCTTGCTGCGTCTCGAAATCAACGTTCGTGCCTCGACGATTATCGGTGCTGTGGGCGGCGGCGGGATCGGCGAAGAATTGCGATTGTCAATTGGACGCGGGCATCAGGCCAAGACACTGGCAATTGTTCTGCTGCTCTTGGCCACAATCATTGCCGTTGACCAATTCTCTGCTTGGTTGCGTCGACGCCTGGTCGGTAATCAGGCTTTCGCTTTCGGAGGTAAACAGTCGTGAGCGCTACAACCTCCCTTAATATCGCTGACTTCGAATCCCGCTATCCGGATGTCTTTAATCCCTCCATATTAAAGCGCTTCATGCCTCTGATTATCGGGGCAGGCGTAGTGCTTTATCTGATCTACTGCTGGTGGTTTTTTTCCATCGGAACCGTTCTTGCGACAGGCCAGTGGCAACGTGCGGAAATCTACGCACGCGATTGGGTATCCTATGCGATCCGCACTACCGTTCGAATGAGTGCGGAAGGGACAACGATCAGCTATCCGCGGTTTTCTGAGCTGGGCGATAATCCGAAGCCCGACTGGGCTATACAGCAGGGCAACGATGTCACTGTGACATTCGGTGCAGATAAATCACTTGAAATTAGCCCAACGCAGGTAATCGCTACCCGTGGAAGAGAAGAGCTTCTCGTTCGGATTGAACCAGATGGTGCGAAGCCTCAGGGGGTCTTGCCGGACTGGGCTACACTTAAGGAAGATCAGGTCACCGTTAATTTCGGGTTTGCCGGAACGGCGGATATCATTCCAGAGCGTGTTGTCATCAGCCGCCGTTTCCTCGGCTGGGCAAATTTTATTTTTGATACGGCCTCGCCATTCTGGAACAAATCCATTGGCGAAGTTACATCCATGATCGTGAGTGGAGAGCGCATAAAGCCCGAGATGTCCAATGCTGCTCTGGCCTTCGACAATATCTGGTACAATTCCTCTTGGCAGCATGGCGATGTATGGACCAAGTTGATGCAGACCATTGTGATGGCTTTCGTCGGGACACTCCTTGCAACGCTCGTATCATTTCCACTGGCCTTCATTGCCGCGCGCAATATCATGCCGAATTTCTTTGCCAATCAGATTACAAAGCGCTTCTTCGATTTTCTGCGCTCGGTGGACATGCTGATCTGGGCATTGTTTTTCACCCGTGCCTTCGGTCCGGGGCCACTTGCCGGTATTTCCGCGATCTTTTTCACCGATACAGGCACACTCGGTAAGGTTTATTCTGAAACGCTGGAGAACATCGATGACAAACAACGCGAAGGCGTCAAGTCTGTTGGTGCGGCACCTGTGAATGTCCAGCGCTACGGCGTTCTGCCGCAAGTACTCCCGGTCTTTGCCAGTCAGGCACTCTATTTCTGGGAGTCAAATACCCGCTCGGCAACGATTATCGGAGCTGTGGGGGCAGGGGGTATCGGTCTGAAGCTCTGGGAGGCGATGCGCACCAATACCAACTGGCATAATGTTGCCTATATGGTCGTGCTTATCCTGGCGGTAATCTTTATCTTTGATGGAATATCCAATGCCTTGAGGTCCCGTCTCATGGGAAAACAGCATTAGACAAGGTGACGCTGGCTACATTCAAAGGCTTGTCATAATCGGAGCGTAACGCGACACTGCTCCGGAGGAATCAAAATGCGCTATGCGATTTACTTCACCCCGCCTTCAAGTGATCCCTTGCTAAGGGTTGCGGCTAACTGGCTCGGCCGGAATGCCTTTACCGGGCAGCCGGTGCGGCCGCCCCAGATACGCAATCTCGCGCATGAGGAAATAACGAAACTGACGGAATCTGCCCGTCGTTATGGATTCCACGCAACGCTCAAAGCTCCTTTTTACCTTGCTGAAGGGCTGGAAGAGCGCGAGCTGTTGTCGGCATTGATGCACTTTGCCTCCTCGATGAATCCTGTCGAGATTCCTAAATTGAAGATTGCAAATCTTGATGGCTTCTTCGCACTGATTCCTGAAGAGCCTGTCGCTAAACTCAACCAATTGGCTAATGATATCGTTGTAGCATTCGACCGTTTCCGGGCGCCTCCAAGCGCGCAGGAAATTGCAAGGCGAAATCCTGAGAAAATGAGCCCGTCAGAGCGGCGCAATCTGGAGCAATGGGGCTACCCTTACGTGTTTGAAGACTTTCGTTTTCACATGACGTTGACCAATCCCGTGGCCGAGTCCGATCGGGAGAGGATTTCACACATGCTTAGCGAGTTTCTCGAGCCGGTACTCGAAGAGCCAGTTGAAATAAACAACATCGCTTTGTTTATCGAGGCAGAGCCCAGTGCTCCATTTGAAGTACACTCCCTGCACCCTTTGGCAGGAACGAACATAAGAAAGACCGCTTAAGATGTCCGCCGAAATTATACTGAACAACGCTAAAATCGTTCTCGAGAACGAAGTCTTGCCGGGATCTGTTGTCATTCGCGACGGTAAGATCGCCGATATCTCAAGCAAGTCCGCTGCCGGGGGCGAAGATTTCGAGGGTGACTACCTTATTCCTGGTCTGATTGAGCTTCATACGGATCATTTGGAAGGGCATTATATGCCGCGCCCAAAAGTGCGTTGGAACCCTATTGCCTCTGTGCTCGCTCATGATGCGCAGATTGCCACGTCAGGCATAACAACTGTGCTTGATGCCCTACGGGTCGGCATGGACGAAGATGCCGAAATGACGCCGCAGGAAATTCGTAAACTTGCCGATGCAATTGAAGATAGCGTTCAACAGAATCGTCTGCGCGCAGATCACTATTTTCATCTGCGCTGTGAGGTCTCGGCGGCGGACTGTTTGGATGGGTTCGCCTTTTTCGAAAATGATAGCCGCGTCCGCTTGGCTTCCCTTATGGATCATGCTCCGGGTCAGCGGCAGTTCGTAAATCTCGAAACCTATGCAACCTATTATCAGCGCAAGCTGAAACTCTCTGATGTTGAGTTTAACGCGTTCTGCGAAAAGAGAATGGCGCAGTCAGCAGAGAATTCTGGTCCGCATCGTAAAGCGATCGCAGATTTCTGCCGGGAACGTGGGATCGTTCTGGCGAGTCACGATGATGCAACAACGGCCCATGTCGATGAGGCTGTTGAGCAGGGTATTCAGGTTGCGGAGTTTCCAACAACGCTGGAGGCTGCGGCTGCATCCAAACAGGCAGGACTCTCGGTACTAATGGGCGCGCCGAACGTCGTTCGCGGCGGATCGCATTCCGGCAATGTGTCGGCGCGCGAACTTGCCGAGCATGGGCACCTTGATATCCTCTCCTCGGATTACATTCCATTCAGCTTGATTCAGTCGACTTTCTTTCTGAGCGAAGCTGTCGATAGCATTACGCTGCCAGAAGCTATTCAGCTGGTTACCAAGAACCCGGCCAAAGCGGTGGGTTTTGAAGACCGGGGTGTCATTGAAGTTGGTAAACGTGCGGATATTGTTCGTGTGCGTGTTGATGAGCACATTCCGGTCGTGCGTACGGTTTGGCGTGAAGGTCGCAGAGTGGTGTAATGGTGGCTTCGGCGTCTATAGAGCGTTTGCTTGATACTACGGCTGGTTCGGTTGAAAACGGGGTGTTTGTTGCCGTTGTTGGCCCGAGCGGTGCTGGCAAAGATACGATTATCGATTATGCCCGAACAGCATTAATTGACCAGCCAGGATTTCATTTTGTGCGCCGCGTCGTTACCCGCCCGTCATCAATCGATGCGGAGGACCACGACACCCTGAGTGAAGAAGAATTCGACAAAGCTTCGCAATCAGGTGCTTTTTCCCATCAATGGGAAGCCCACGGCCTTTGCTACGGCTTGCCCAGATCAGTACACCTCGAAATTGAGCATGGTGCTGTTGCGATTGCGAATGTCTCGCGGGGCATTATTCCAGCACTTCGTACAGCCTATGCAAATTTTGTGGTTGTGCACGTAACGGCCTCTCATGAGGTGTTGGCGAAAAGGCTCGCAGCGCGGGGGCGCGAAAGCGCCGAGGAGATCCAGCATCGCTTGATACGTGCCGGTAATAATCCTTGCGATCCATCCGATGCCATCATGATCGATAACTCAGGTGAGATGGAAAAGGCCGGGGACGAATTCGTCGAGGTTCTAAGGAAAATGGCGATGCGAGTAGCGATTTCCGAACAGGTATAATGTGATTTTAATTTGAGCAATAAAAAACACCGGCAACCTGGATTGCCGGTGTTTTTGTTTCTGCGCTTGACAGCTGGAATTAGAAATCGCGCTGGAAACGGATGATACCGCCAAATGCGTTATCGTCTCCACCGTCAGCAAGTGCCTGATCCTTACGTGCACCATCAAACTTGGTGTAGTTAACTTCTGGCGTGATAGTGAACCCCGGGACCAGTTCATAACCTACGTTAAGAGCAAAAGCGTAAGTGCCTTCATCTTCATAAGCGCCCTGACCATTGATCGTTGCCTTATCCGATACCTTGGCAGCAAAACCTGCCCAAGCAGCCCAATCGCCCTCCCACTGGCCATACCAGTTACGATTTGAATTCGTTCCGAATGAATCCTGATCATAGTCGGACTGATAACCAGCCATCGCCCAGACAGAAAATACATCGTTGACCTTCACATCAAGACGGGCTTTGACGCCAACAGCTTCCGTTACAGCGTCGTAACCTACGATACCGCCGATCGATCCCCAGTTCTGCTCGAACTTTGCACCGGCAGCCACATGCGGCATGTAATCGTCGATTGTATAATCATAGTCGTTTTCGTTGTTGCCCTGTTCGGCAGCGATGACTGCAGAGAAGCCGTTTCCACCGACATAAGTGTAACGAATCTCGTTGGTCGAGAAACTGTCGCTGCTGTACTGGATCACGTCATCGTTAATGATGTCGCCGGCATCGCCCAGCCAAGAGCCGAAGATCGGGTCGTTGACACCAACCTGGAAACCGCCAAGCTCGATATAACCCTGGTGAAGGTCGCTACCACTGCCATTCTCGCCATCTGTAAAGTTGAAACGCACGTCAGCGTAAGAGCGCAATGTGCCAAGTTCAGTTTCTGTACGGGCATCGAAACGGAGTGTAGCGCGTGATTGCTTTGCCCATGTGTCGAGTTCACCGCCGCTGTAAACGTCGTCGCCAGCCTGAGCATCGTAACGCAGATAACCAGAGATACGAAGGCATGTTTCAGTACCTGGAATGTAGAAGAAACCTTCACCATACGTATCGCAAACGCGGACATACTCAACTGGTTCTGGCTCAGCGACGACGACAGCGTCAGCGGCACGTGCACTGGTGAAAGCAACAAGCGTTGCAGCGGAAGCTAGAAGGCAGCTTTTGATATTCATTTGTATCTCCGTTCGAAATACTGGTTTCAGAAACTCATGTTCTTGAGCCGAGGTATATTCCTGTTTGTAGTCGGTTGCAAAAGCCAACTTTAATCGAACTGGCGGTTCGTTAAGGGGTGTTGCGGTTTTAACACGCAACCAACTCTGCATTGGACAAAGGCGTTGAAGTGGACAATTGCGGTATGGGGTATTATGTGAGGCGAATAAGCGGCTATCCGAAACAACACAATGGCGAGACAATGCCCGTTAGCAGTACATATGGTGATCACCGCTTTGCGGTAGCGCCGATGATCGACTGGACAGACAGGCATTGCCGGACTTTGCATCGCCAATTCACGCGCAATGCTTTGCTGTACACAGAGATGGTAGTAGCCGATGCTGCCATACATGGAAACCGCGAACGTATATTGGGTTTCGCCAATGCGGAGCATCCTGTCGCTTTGCAGTTGGGCGGCTCGGATGCTGCCAAGCTCGCGGAAGCTGCCCGCATCGGGGAGGTGATGGGGTATATTGAGATCAATCTCAATGTCGGATGCCCTTCTGATCGTGTGCAATCTGGTACTTTCGGTGCTTGCTTGATGAAAACACCGGATGTTGTCACAGAGGCCATCTCTGCCATGAAGCGGGCGGTTTCTGTTCCTGTCACGGTTAAGTGCCGGATAGGCGTTGATGATCAGGACACGGAAACAGCGCTGGGCGATCTAGCGGAAGGTATCTTTGATGCTGGCGCTGACGCCTTGTGGGTCCATGCGCGCAAGGCTTGGTTGAAGGGGCTTTCACCAAAGGAAAATCGCGATATTCCGCCTTTGGACTATGATCGTGTCTATCGGCTCAAACGGCAATATCCGAGTCAATTCATCGGGATAAATGGTGGTATTCAGACGATTGAAGAAGGCCTTCAGCATTTGAATCACGTTGATGGTGTCATGCTTGGACGCGCTGTCTATCATAACCCGATGATGCTGTCGGACGTTGATCAAACCATTTATGGCGATCAGCATAGCCGGAGTTCAATTGATACCATTATCGATCATATGTGCCGCTACACCGATGAGCATATTGCTGCTGGTGGACGTTTGTCCCACGTGGCGCGGCATATGGTGGGACTGTTTCATGGCGCTTCCGGAGCTAGGCGCTGGAGGCAGATTCTGTCGACTGAAGCCAATCAGACTGGCGCAACCAGCGATGTTATTCGCCGTGCGTATGAGGCCGTGCAGACTGCTGTCGTAGAACAAGCAGCTTAATCGGTAAGCACCAGCCGGTCACCGCGTACCGAAAATCCACTGAGTGTATTCAAGAAATTCATGCCGAGTAGACTGCCATCCATGCGGCCGTCCTGTGTAACCATAGCGCGTATGTTTCGCCGCTCAATATCGCCAATCCGGATGCTGTCGAGGGTAATGTTTGCTGCATTTGCAAGTCCATTGGCTGTCATGACCGGCGTACTGTAGGTCAGTTTATCTGGTTCGATGCCCGCTCTGCGTGCGTCATCGGCTGAAAGCACTATGGAGGACGCCCCTGTATCGATCATGAAGGGCACCGTTTCTCCATTGACCTGACCACGCACTTCGAAATGCCCGTTTTCCGCCTTGGCCAAAGTCACGGAAATCAGACCGTCATTATCCCGTGTCGAGATCGGGCTGCCCGGTATCAAGCCAGCTGTAATGCGATGTCCTACATCCTGCAATTCGTAGCGATATTGATATCCGGTCACCAAGGTCAGGATAATAACAATCCATACTGCGAGATTACGCAGGGAATGACTGAGCGGGATGCCGGAACCTAATAGCGCAGAGCCGACAACCACACCCAATATGCCGAAATAAGCCAAGCGGGCGAATGAATCATTGGCCATTCCGAATGTTGAGCCGGCATCGTTATTTGACACCAGCAGCAGAAGAACGATGCCTATAAGAGCGATGGCAACCCAGAACAGACGCATATCATTGTTCCTGCTTTTCACGGGCCATACGGGTGCGGCGGGTTTCCCGGCGGGGGCGTCGTTCCAATGTAGCCAGCCGTGCGGGAAGTGATGTCATGATGGAACGGCGGCTATCCGGCGTCATCATTATCCATCCCGCAATCTCATCACGCGTTCGACCGCAACCGAAACAATATCCGGTCTTTATATCGATCGCACACACGAGGATGCAGGGTGACTCAATGCTCATACAGCAAATTTGGTATGGTTAGAGGGCAATGACAAGTCCAAGCTGCAGGGTAATTGTTGCCAATTGCTGTACGGCCCCCAGTGTATCGCCGGTGTGCCCACCGATTTTGCTCGTGCACAGTTGGCAAAAACCAAAAAACATGAGGGCCGACAGAACGGCAGCAAGGATGACAGCCAGCAGCCCGCCAGCGATACCGAAGGTTACAATACCGGCAATGGTGGCAGAAATCAGTGCGAAATTTGCGGACTGCACGTCGGGTAAACCGGCTGCGTCAGCAACTCCGCCTTTACGTGCTGAAGGCAGCATTTGCCAGAATTTCACCAGAAGTCCCCGGCTGACGGCTTCCGTTCCGACCAAGACGAGCAAGACTTGGAGCAACCCAACCTCATCAAGGATATTTCCCAACAGTGTCACACGCAAAAGTACAGTCAGTATCAAAGCAAGCGTGCCATAGGAACCAATACTCGAATCCTTCATGATTTCGAGGCGTCGCTCTGGCGTATTACCGCCGAAGAAGCCGTCTGCCACATCCGCGAGGCCATCCTCATGTAGTGCGCCGGTGGTCAAGATCAGCGCGGTCACCACGAGGATCGCAGTAATGATTTCCCCGATGTCGAGAAACCAGCAAACTACGAGGACAAACGCAGCTGGTAAGGAAAGCAGCACGCCTGCTGCTGGAAACCCACGCACACTTGCGGCAAGTGTGCTGCCGGACCCCTCGAACCATTTTGGAGCTACGTTCATTCTGGAAAGAAACGCAAGCGAACGCATCGTATCAGTGATCAGGTCCATGAGGCATACCCTGGTTGGCAGGTCGCGACACTCTGCGCTGAATGTTGACCTTTGCGTTTTCCCGTACAGCGCTTATAGGACGGGTAGTTCTGATTTGCCATGAAGAGTTGACCGCAAGGAACATCATGACCACTGGCCTGCCATTTGACGATTTCCGTACCCTCATTGAAACTTTGCCCGGACCGGACGAGGCGGCTGTTGCCGCCGTTCGTAAGCGTGATTCCATGTTGACCAAACCCCCGGGTGCTTTGGGCCGTCTGGAAGAAATCGTGGAGTGGCTTGCCGCTTGGACGGGAAGATCGCAGCCACAGGTTACACGACCGCTGGTCGCTGTTTTTGCAGGAAATCACGGCGTTACCGCCAAGGGCGTTTCGCCATACCCGTCGTCTGTTACGGCGCAGATGGTCGAAAATTTTGCTGCGGGCGGTGCTGCGATAAATCAAATCTGCATTGCCAATGATCTTGGCCTGAAAATCTTTGACCTTGCCTTGGAATATCCGACTGCGGATATCACCGAGGATGCGGCAATGGATGAAAAGACCTGCGCGGCAACTATGGCGTTTGGCATGGAGTCCATTGCTGGGGGGACTGATCTGCTTTGCATTGGGGAAATGGGAATTGGCAACACAACGATTGCCGCCGCCATTTTCCACGCGCTTTATGGCGGAACAGCCGAAGATTGGGTTGGTCCGGGCACTGGTTCCAATAGCGAGGGCATGAGACGCAAGGCTGACGCGGTACGTGCTGCGGTTGTGTTGCACAGCTCGCACCTCAAGGACCCGCTGGAAGTACTACGTCGTCTCGGTGGCCGGGAAGTTGCCGCAATGGTCGGTGCAATCCTGGCGACGCGTGTGGAGAAAATTCCGGTTATCATTGATGGCTACGTTGCCACTGCTGCTGCTGCAATTCTCCATGCTGCCAACCCTGAAGCGATTGATCATTGCATTATTGGCCATGTGTCAGCCGAGCCCGGCCATTACAAAGTGCTGGAGCGGCTTGGAAAGCGGCCTTTACTTGATCTTGGCATGAGACTTGGCGAGGGTACGGGCGCTGCACTTGCTGCCGGCATCGTTAAGGCAGCCGCGCTTTGCCATAGCGGTATGGCAACATTCGAGCAGGCTGGCGTCAGCAATCGCGATTAAGTAAGAGGCCCGCCGAAACGGGCCTTTTATTAGAACTCTTTACCGATCTTGGCATCAACCGAATGCGCATTGGCACCGCGGAAAAGGAAGAACAGCAGAACGAAAGTCCAGAGTATGGATTTCTCCGCACCGAAGAAACCTTGTCCGGCTGTAACCCAATGGAAATAGACCGTTACGATCAGGACAATCGTTGTCGCAAAGGCGGCTGGACGGGTGAACAGTCCCAGCACCAGCAAAATACCACCAAAAAATTCTGTGACGGCCAATAGCGGCGACCAGAAAACCCCAGGATAAAAACCAAGGCTTTGCACCATTTCAATGGAGCCAAACGGGTCGGTAATCTTGCCTGAGCCGTGAACGACGAGCAAAGCACCTGCAACTACGCGTAACAAGGTTTCGGCAAGCGTACCAAAGTTTGAATAAATTGCGCCGAGCGCTGGTATGAAAAGAGGGCGGTTATTTACGGCCATTGATTTCGGGTCCCCGAATTGTTGCAATGCAACAAGCAATTGCAGACCTGCTAACCCACTATCAAATAACAATAAGTTGAACTTGAGTTTTTTAGGCAGCTTTTTGGGGTTGTGTTGTTGTTCTGCCCTTAAAGCTTGTGGAAACCACACGACTACGCGGAAAAGTGGCAAGTGCCTCAGTTCCTTCGCGGAGTTTTGAGAATAGATGAAACTCGCCATCATGAACGTGTACAAGCGCTTGAACTATCGGTAATCCAAGTCCTGTACCCTGTTCTGCTGTCTTGATCGCAATTGATCCTTGACCAAAAGCGGAGAGGACGACAGGGATTTCATCCGCGGCTATGCCGGGGCCAGTATCACGAACCGAAAGATATTGTCCGCCGCCCGCGGTCCAGCCGATCTTGACGTAAATTTTCCCATTGGATGGCGTAAATTTTACTGCGTTCGCCATGAGGTTGAGCAGTATTTGCCGTAAGGAACGCTCATCGGCCATCATTGGAAGCATGCCTGACTCGAACTGCGGAATAAGAGTTATATCCTTGTTGCGTGCCTTCAGCGACATCATGCGAATGCATTCGTTTGCAACGTCGGTCAGCATCAGGGATTCTTCGCTTAATGTATGGCGGCCAGCCTCAATGCGGCTTAGATCGAGAATCTCGTTGATAAGATTGAGTAGATGTTCCCCGGAAGCATGAATATCTCCCGCATATTCGCGATAGGTGCCGTTTTCAATCGGCCCCAAAACTTCCTTCGCCATAACTTCCGAGAAGCCGAGAATCGCATTGAGCGGTGTACGCAGTTCGTGGCTCATTGAAGCCAGAAAGCGGGATTTAGCGAGGTTCGCTTCTTCCGCCCGCCGCCGTCCTTCGTCGGACATGGCATTGGCAGTCTCAAGCTCGGCAATCAGCGCATCTTTTTCGGCTTGGAGAGCCAAAGTCAAAACCACCGAATGGTTCAGGCGCGTGGCAACAAGATAGAAAAATGTCAGGCCTGCAAGCAACATGACCACCATGGTTGCTTGAACCGGCTCGGCAAGACTGCCGGATACGGTGCTGATATACGCAACGACTGGCAGCGTGAATGCGACCGGCACTGCCAGACGCAAGGCAGAGGAAAACACGGCAGTGATTGCCATCGCCAGAATAAGGACCACAGCCTTGATGATTGAAAACTGACCAATTCCGCAGACTTCGCATTGCAGGAATATGAAATATGTCCAGCCTGTGCCTGTGAGGAAGTGGCCAAGCAAATAAACAAGCTGCCACTGACGGATTTGGGTATCACGAATGGCGGATCTGTCGATCTGGCGTGCCATAAGGCCCAGTAAAGCGTAAAGACCTATGCCAATACATGCCCAAACGATCATTTGCTGACCAAATCCGGCAAAAATGCTCGTAACTGTAACAATGGCGATAAGCAGTGGAATAGTAGCCGCGTTAATAATCAACGCGCGCGTGTGCATGAACAGCAATTCCCGATCGAAATGCTCAATCTTCGTACGCTGCATGAGACGGTCGCGGGCGCTTCGAACAACGATAGACATATCGCGGTTGCGCGGCATCTTGCGCCGGTCAACTATGTTCTTGTCTGCATGGCTTGCGTCGAGTAGTGCCATAGGCCTCATTCCGGATGGATAAACGGCATGTGCCCACATTGCATCGCAAGCCCGTTCATAAATGATTAAAGTGGCGTTGATTACGGGTAAAAAAGCGAATCTATTCTTGGCGATAAAGGCAAATATGAAACAACTTTATCAATCAGGCAGATGGTGAGAGGACGCTTTCGCCCCTCGAGAAGGCGGACGGTGAATCAACCGGCTCCCCGCTCGGCCATCCGTAAATTGGCCGATATCTGCCTGATGCTCATCTTCTTCGGACTGGTCGCTTTGCTTGTCGCACGGATTGACCAGGACCCCGAGGCAGTTGGCTTGTCTGGCAGTGCCTACGTTATTGACGGAGACACACTGGTTATTTCGCAGCAGCATATTCGACTTAAGGGAATTGATGCACCGGAGCTTGCTCAGACCTGCGGCAGGCCCCCAGCGTTGCGTAATTGCGGGCAACTGGCCCGGCAAGCCCTGCAAAAGCTGGTTGCAAAAACAGAAGTGCACTGTGAGGAGCAGGGGCGTGACAAATTTGACCGTGTGCTGGCTACCTGTTTCGTCGGGCAAACCAATCTCAACCGGATAATGGTCGAGACCGGCCAGGCAATTGCCTACGGCGATTATCGTGACGCAGAGGTGATCGCTCGCGGACGTAAGCTTGGTATATGGGCCGATGCATTTGAAACGCCTCAGGATTGGCGTAGAACACATGATCAAGCTACTGAAACATCACAGCCGGAGCAGAGCCTTGTATCGGAGACTATCGACGGGGTTGTAGAGTGGGTTAATGGATTACTGGGAGGTATCTGGTGAAATTATATGATGGGGGTCGCGCACCCAACCCGAGACGTGCTCGGATATTTTTGGCCGAGAAAGGCTTGAACATATCGCTCGTCCCTGTGGATATGGCAGCCTTGGGACACCGCTCACAAGAAATACAGTCACTTAATCCATTGCAGAGATTGCCGGTTCTTGAACTTGACGATGGAACTGCGATTACGGAATCTGTTGCGATCTGTCGCTATTTTGAAGAACTCCATCCGGAGCCGCCGCTATTTGGTGAAGGTGCTTTAGGCAAAACACTCGTCGAAATGTGGAATCGCCGGGTCGAATTGCATTTTCTGGGGCCCGTTGCGGCAGCATTCCGTCACACTCATCCGGCCATGGTCGAATGGGAAGTTCCGCAAATCCCGGAATGGGGGGAGGCAAACCGGCCAAAGGCTGCAGCATTCATGAATGTGTTGGATGACCAGTTGGCAAAAAGTACATTCATTGCCGGAAACCAGTTTTCAATTGCCGATATAACATTGCTTGTCAGCGTCGACTTTTTGAAACCCGCCAAGATAGCCATGCCAGAAGAACTCACGCACCTGAGGCGCTGGCATGAAGCGGTATCGAACCGGCCAAGTGCAAAGGCCTGATATTGAACACTGTGGCAGATCCCTTTGCTCTCGATAGGCTGGGAACGGATATTAAGGCTTGCCGGATATGCCACGACAATCCGCGATATGGGGTGCCTTTACCACACGAGTCGAACCCGGTTTGTGTGACTTCAGCAATTGCGCGTATCGTGATCTGCGGGCAAGCTCCGGGCATCCGAGTTCACAATACCGGTATTCCCTTCAATGATCCCTCCGGTGTGCGTCTGCGCGAATGGCTCGGTGTTACCCCGGAAACGTTCTATGACCCCGACAAGTTCGCCATTGTGCCGATGGGGTTTTGCTTTCCGGGCTATGATGCAAAGGGTGGTGATCTACCGCCGCGCCGCGAATGCCGCGAGACTTGGCATGACCAACTTTTTGCAGCGATGCCGCAGGTGGAGTTGATCCTCACGATTGGACAATACGCGCAAGCCTACCACCTTGGCTCACGGCGCAAATCCGGCATGACTGAAACTGTGCGCAGCTGGCGCGAGTACTTCAGCGATCAATCGAAGCCTGCCATACTGCCTTTGCCTCATCCGTCTTGGCGTAACAGTGGCTGGTTGAAAAAGAATCCGTGGTTTGCGCAAGAAGTTCTACCTTTGCTTCGACAGACGGTTGAAAATCTAATTTGATCAGTTTTCGGATGAAAATTTTTCACAATCGCAAAAGATTGGAATAATTTTCTTGTACCATAGTAGTTTATCGGCTCATAAAGTATCCCATTCCAAGGGGATGACAAATGGACAGACTTGATCGTAAAATTCTTCGCCTTCTTCAAGAAGACGCCACGCTTGCTGTGGCTGATGTTGCCAAGAAAGTCGGGCTGTCAACAACGCCCTGCTGGCGCCGTATCCAGAAGCTTGAAGAGGATGGGGTGATCCAGCGCCGGGTCGCAATCCTTGATCCGGTTCGCGTCAATACCCGGGTTACAGTCTTCGTCTCCATCCGCACCGGCGCACATAACAACGAATGGCTCAAACGCTTTTCCGAGGTTGTCCAGGAGTTTCCGGAAGTAGTCGAGTTTTATCGCATGAGCGGTGATGTCGACTATCTGTTGCGCGTCGTGGTGCCGGATATCGCGGCTTATGACGCAGTATATAAGCGCCTGATCAGCAAAATCGACATTCGGGATGTATCGTCTGCCTTTGCCATGGAGCAGATCAAATACACCACCGAATTGCCGTTGGACTATATGAGCATCGACAAGGAATCGAACTGATTTCCTTGAGTGCGGCTGGTTACTTTTCCAGCCGCGCAAGCAGGGATGATGTATCCCAGCGCTTTCCGCCCATTACCTGAACATCCTTGTAGAACTGATCGACTAGCGCAGTGACCGGCAGTTTCGCGCTATTTCGGTCAGCTTCCGCAAGGCAGATGCCGAGATCCTTTCGCATCCAGTCAACGGCAAAGCCAAAATCATACTTTCCAGCGTTCATGGTCTTGTGCCGATTTTCCATTTGCCACGAACCTGCCGCGCCCTTGGAAATGACTTCGATAACTTTCTCGATATCAAGTCCTGCCTGTTTGCCGAAGTGAATACCCTCCGCCAATCCTTGGACGATGCCGGCAATGCAAATCTGGTTGATCATCTTGGTCAACTGTCCAGCGCCCGCATCGCCCATCAGGCCGACCATCTTCGCATAGGATTCGATCACAGGCTTGGCTTTATCGAACGCTGCCGATTCGCCGCCAACCATGACTGTCAGCGCACCATTTTCAGCGCCAGCCTGACCGCCGGAGACCGGAGCATCCAGAAAATGAAAGCCACGTTTGGCGGCTTCGGCGCTTAGTTCGCGGGCGACCTCAGCGGATGCAGTCGTGTTATCGATAAAGATTGCGCCCTTCTTCATCGAGTGAAAAGCACCGTTTTCACCAATTGTGACCGAGCGCAAATCGTCATCATTGCCGACGCAGCAGAAGATGAAATCCTTGCCTTCTGCGGCCTTTTCAGGCGTAGCGGCCTGCGATCCGGAAAACTGTTCTGCCCACTTGCTGGCCTTCTCTCCATTGCGGTTGAAGACAGTCACGTCATGACCGCCACGCGTCTTCAGATGGCCCGCCATCGGGTAGCCCATGACGCCCAGACCAATAAATGCAACACTTGCCATTCCGTAATTTCCTCTGTCTTATGGCCTTTAATCAGGTCGATTTGCGGAGGTTAGAATATTGCGGCGCATCATCAAAGGCCTGCTTTGGATTGTTTTTTCGCTTATACCTCTCGCTCTTCTTGCTTTTGTCGTCGGATATGTCTGGTTAGCGGGCTCGGTTGCACCGGCAACGGGCGAAACAAGCCTTGCGGGCCTGTCAGATCCGGTTACGATAACCCGTGATAAGAATGCCGTTCCCCATATCAGTGGAACCTCCGTCGAGGACGTATTCACCGCACTCGGTTTCGTCCATGCGCAGGAACGGCTCTGGCAAATGGAAGTTACCCGGATGGCGGGGCGTGGACGCCTGTCAGAGCTTTTCGGTGATAAAACCATTTCGACAGATACGTTCATCCGCACAATAGGTCTTTACGAATCTGCACAAAGTTCGATTGATTCGCTTGCGCCAGCGGATCGCGCCAAAGTCGATGCCTATGTCCGTGGCATCAATGCGTTCATAGATGGGGCTGGACCTTCCTTCGGCTCAAAATATTCGCCTGAGTTCGTTATTCTGCAGCATTTCCCAGAGCAATGGACTGCCGCAGACGTTATCGTCACGCTCAAGCTGATGTCGGTTACGCTTGCGGCTAATATTGACGACGAGGTCCTGCGGCTGAAATTCGCCCGCCTCGGCATGAATGAGCAGGAGATCGTTGACCTGCTGCCTCCTGTTGCTGGAGATGCACCGCCGCCGTTGCCGGATTTGCAGCAGTTGCTTGGCTTACCTACCGGAACCATCAAGACTGGAGCCATAGAGGCGGAACAACAATTTGCCGCGCTCAACGAGATCATGTCTACCGGGGCATCCAATAATTGGGTCGTAGGCGGTGTCCGTACAGTCAGCGGCAAACCGATTCTCGCCAATGATCCTCATCTGGGGATGACAGCGCCTGCCATCTGGTATCTCGCGCATCTTCAAGTGAAACAGGTTGATGGCTCGTCAAAAAATCTTGTTGGGGTGACACTGCCCGGCGCTCCTTTGGTTCTCCTTGGCCGCAATGACAGGATCGCCTGGGGCTTCACCAATACCGGTTCTGATGTCCAGGATATCTTCATCGAAAAAATGAACCCTGCAAATCGGGATGAATACCAGACGCCGGAGGGTTTCCGTCCATTTGAGAAGCAGCGGGTGGAAATTCGCGTTAAAGGCAGTGAAACCGTCAGTTTTGATCGCCGCATTACACGGCATGGCCCGGTTCTTCCGGCGGAATATCGCGGGCTTGACCATTATCTGGCCGATGACACAGTTGCATCGCTTTCCTGGACGGTGCTTGCGGGCGACGACAAGACCATCGCTGCCGGCTTCAAGCTTTGGGATTTCGCGAACGTATCGGATTTCCAGAATGGTATGGGCGATTATGTAACGCCGATGCAGTCGATGGTCATTGCGGATGTCGACGGCAATATCGGCATGATTGCGCCCGGCAAGGTTCCTGTCCGTGACCCGGCAAACCGGATTATGGGACGTGCGCCATCTCCGGGCTGGGATGCGACCTATGATTGGAAGGGCTATATTCCCTATAGCGAATTACCGCGCGTCTATAATCCGGCAGAGAACGTTCTTGCGACTGCCAATACCAAGATGGTTGATGCGGACTATCCGCATTTTCTGACCTTCGACTGGGATGAGCCATGGCGGTTGGAGCGCATAAAGTCGCTGATTTACAACGCCAATCAGCAAACCTTGGAAACAAATCGTGTCGTTCAGGGCGACGTCTACACAGGTGCCTATGCAGCACTGGCCCCAATTATGCTGAAACTCATTGAGGGCCGCGATGACATTGATCTGGCGGCTGTCGGGCAGTTGAAAAAGTGGGACTACATCGAAGACCGCGCTCGCACCGAGCCGCTTCTGTTCAATGCATGGTTGCGATTTTCCATGAAACGCATTCTGGAGGATGATCTGGGCGATACGTTCCCATCCTATTGGCAGGGCCGTGTTGATGCGATGCTGCGCTGGCTTGGCCCAAATCCCGGGCGGAACTGGTGCGATGACGGGCGCACGCCGGAAAAAGAGAATTGCAGCGATGTGCTCGCTCTGTCTCTTGCCGATGCGCTCAAGGATATTGAAACGCGACTTGGCAGCGACCGGGCAAAATGGAACTGGGGTGCGCTGCATTATGCTTACAGCGCGCACCGTCCTTTTGCCCAAGTGAGCCCGCTTGATAAGTTGTTTAATGTCACCGTGCCTGCTTCGGGTGGCGCTTATACTCTGGATCGGGGCAAATCGACGTTCACCGATGAGAGCAATCCCTATCGGGCCACGCATGGCTCAAGCTATCGGGGGTTGTTCGACCTCTCTGACCTCAACAAATCAACCTATATTCAGACCACCGGTCAGTCGGGTAACGTCTTTTCATCCAACTATCGTGACTTTGCTGAAAAGTGGTCGAATATCGAAGCCATCACGATTTCGACCGACGAGGCCGTTTATCAGGACGGCTTGCAAGGTGTCTGGCGTTTGAAACCGCAATGATTGCTCAGGTGAGGGGAATCATTACGGATTTCCGATAGGCGGGGCGCAACTTGAGCTGCTCATACCAACTTTTGAGATGAGGCAGGTCCGGGCGTTCAATGGCCATTTCGAACCACGCATAGACGAAACAGCCCACAGGAATATCGCCAACACCGAATTTTGAACCGGACAGATAAGGTTGCGATGCCAGCGCCTCGTCAACCATGGCAAATAACTTGCTGCATGTTTTCAGGCCGTTATCCTTTGCGGTAAGGTCCTGTTTATCTGGCGTCAGGCGAACAACATTCCAGAAGACATCGCGGAAAGGCAGAGCCAGTGATGATGTCGCCCAGTCCATCCAGCGCTCGGCTTTCGCACGTTGCCCCACATCAGCGATGAAAAGCTCCGGATTGCCGTACCGCGCGGCAATGTAGCGGACAATCGTATTGCTTTCCCAGAGAACAAGGTCCCCGTCTTCCAGTGTCGGCACCAGCCCATTCGGGTTCTTGGCTCGATATTCCGGATCGCTAACGATGCCGAAGGCACCACCTGCTGCGATATTCTCATAAGTCACGCCTGTTTCTTCAGCAGCCCAAAGAACTTTCTTGACGTTGGTCGAGTTTGTTCGACCCCAGATTTTGAGCATGAGAACTCTCTTATGATTTGATTCTAACGGATCAGGTGGCGGGTAATACGACGTTCCATCCAGTCCCATAGGTGACGCAGAACTTCAACCAGCAATAGGTAGATGATTGCAGTCCAAAGGTAGGTTTGGAAATCGAACGTGCGTGAATAGGCCAGCTTGGTATAGCCCATCAGATCATAGACCGAGATCAACGCCACAATTGCCGAACCCTTGATCATCAGGATCAATTCATTGCCATAGGGCCGCAAAGCCACGATCAGCGCCTGAGGCAGGATGATTTTACGGAAGGTCACGAACTTGGAAATACCGAGTGAGGCCGCACCCTCCCACTGTCCGGGGGAAACGCTGCGAATAGCGCCGCGCAGAATTTCTGCCTGATAGGCAGCGGTGTTGAGCGCAAATGACAACAGCGCGCAATACCATGCTTCGCGGAAAAATCCCCAAAGCCCAACTGCCTGAAGTTCTTTGCTGAACGATCCGAGGCCGTAATAAATCAGGAACACCTGCGCGATTAGTGGCGTCCCGCGGAAGAAATAGACATAGAAGTAGGCGATGGATGAGATGATCCGGTTTTTACTCATCCGCCCAAGTGCTACCGGGACGGAAAGAATTGCCCCAATGATAACCGATGCCACGACAAGACTTATGGTGGTCCATAGTCCCGAAAGATAGGTTGGAGCGTACTTGTCGATGAGTTCTCTGTCCCAGGCGGTATAAAGAAAATACATCAGGCCAAGGATCAATGCTGTCCAAAGCCCTACAAGTATATGGCCGGTAATCCGGGTTTTCGTCCATGGCTTCGGTGGCGCTGGAGGACGGCGAACGGCAGCGGCGGAGGGGGAGATCGCATTATCGGTCATCTCTTCGCTCCACTCTTGGCGGCCCAGCGATCAATGCCGTTGATGGCAAAGGATGACAGAATCCCGAGTATGAGGAAGATGAGACAAGCGGTTCCATAGAACATGAAAGCGTGCTTCGTCACGCGGGCTGCCACGGATGTCTGACGCAAAATATCGGCAAGGCCGATGGCTGAGACAAGCGCAGTATCCTTAAGCAATATCAGCCAGAGATTACCCAGACCGGGCAGGGCGATACGGATCAACTGCGGCAGGATAATCTTTCGCATGGTCTGCCCGTAGGAAAGACCAATCGCATAGCCGCCTTCATACTGACCCTTGGGAATAACGCGAAATGCCGAGAGGAAGACTTCACTGGCATAGGATGAGAACACGGTGCCCAAGGCGAACATGCCCGCGATAAACGAGTTTATCTCTATAGCGCCGGTATATCCAAGCAGTTGACCAAGCTTTTGAACACCGATCTGCCCGCCGTAATAAACCAGAAACAAGGTCAGCAGTTCGGGCAAACCGCGAAATATCGTCGTATACATATTGGCAGCGAGTTTGACCGACGGTTCTTCGGATTGCTTTCCGAGAGCAACGAAAAACCCGATCGCCAGCCCCAAGGGCAACGTGGCAAGCGCCAATGTTACCGTGACGAGTATTCCGCTGGCTATGCTCGGGCCCCATCCGCCTTCGCCAAAACCCAAGAGCGCTATTGAGCCTTCCATAGGCAACTTTCATATCTTGCGGGCAATTCCCCAACCCGTCATTTTTTGTAGGTTCGCAGATGGCAGTTTTATCCGCCATCTGCATGTCAAATCAACTTTTTATCTTAGTTTTCTGCACCATACACATCGAACTTGAAGTACTTGTCGTTGATTTCCTTGTACTTTCCGTTCTTGCGGATGGCGGCGATGGCTTCGCTGAACTTGTCGGCAAGAGCTGTATTGCCCTTTTTGACAGTTACACCAGCGCCCGGGCCGTGAATGGCGACATCGGGTGTAATTGTGCCGAGGATTTTGCAGCATGAGCCGGCATCGCTATCCACCCACTGACTGAGCACGACAACATCATCCATCACCGCGTCAATACGGCCATTCGAAACGTCGAGCTTATACTCGTCCGCAGTTGGGTACATTTTGATATCCGAGTCACTGTACTTGGCTTCGGCAAAGTTTGAATGGCTTGTCGAGCCCTGAACGCCGAGGGACTTGCCTTTCAGTGATTCGGGGGTGACATCCTTGATATCCGAATCTTTTGGTACAGCGATGGCTGGAGGTGTGTTGTAATACTTCTTGGAGAAGTCGACCTGCTTCAGGCGTTCCGGTGTAATTGACATGGAGGCAATAACAGCGTCGAACTTGTCTGCCTGTAGAGCCGGGATCATTCCGTCCCAATCCTGCGTGACAAAAGTGCATTCTGCCTTCATCTCCTCGCAGAGTGCTTTGCCGATATCGATATCAAAGCCTTCAAGCTTGCCATCTGGCGTCAGATTGTTGAAGGGCGGATAGGCACCTTCGGAAGCAATCTTAATCTTCAGCGCGTCCTGTGCATGAGCTGCGCCCATGGTTAAGGCGAGGGCTGCAGCAGAAATCGCGATCGCGAGACGCTTGGTTGTACGCATTTATTTGAACCTCTCTTTTATGGCCCGGCTGTTCCCCTGTTTTTCTGGACAGCCTTCCGGACAAGGTAGCAGTTTAAATCACTGCTCCTGACACGGATATTCCCACTAGTTTTCAATGAAAAGCAACCGGGAATCGTGCGCCGTTTAACGAATTTAATTGTAAAAAATGCCGAATGTTTCGGCGTTTTTACTTTTGTTTCGCCCTCATAAGTGGAAAGGACATATTCAAACACGTTGAGGGTGAAGGCCTGTTTCACGTTCAATCATGTCAGCAAGTCCGGCAACATCATCAAGATCAAAAACCGGGACCGTTTCGTCAGCAAGAGCATGATCACTTGCAACTGCCACTATCGTTGGATCATTGGTGGTCAAGCGCTCTCCCGCGCGGCCGTCCAGTCGCCTTGTCTCAATCTTCTTGTGCGCTTCCCGTTTATATCCTTCAACCAATATGAGATCGCAGGGCGAAAATTGTTCCAGTATCTCTGCCAGTGAAGGTTCCTGTTCTTCTTTCAACTCGTGCATTAGTGCCCAGCGTCGGTCGGATATGATTGCAACTTCGCCAGCACCTGCCTTGCGGTGACGGTAGGAATCGGTGCCTTCCTTGTCGATATCGAAATCGTGGTGCGCATGTTTGATCGTCGAGACTCTCCAGCCGCGCCGCGTGAGTTCGGCCACCAGTTTGACCGTCAAAGTCGTTTTTCCGGAGTTCTTCCATCCGGTTATGCCGAATAGTCGATTCATCGTGTCGAGGCCGCCCATCGTTGTCGCGCTTCCAGAATATCCTCTTGAGTATTTATGTTGAAGAACGGGTCCAATGGCTGGCCTGTTTGCGCCTCTGTCAATGGAAATTCAAAACTCCGGTATGGTTGGACTTCAATCCAACTCATGACGCGGCGATTCTGGTCGTCAGCCAACCATTTGCGCAGTTCGTGACGCGACGAAATTGGCCACAAACCAAATACCGGGTGAAGGCGCCCCGCTGATGACGCGATTGCGATGGTGTGCGGGAGGCCAGCAATCTCCCGACCGAGTTTCTCGGCGAGATCATCCGGAAAGAACGGAGTGTCCGTCGCAACAGTCATTATGTGCGAAAAGGCATCGCTCTGAATTGCAGCCCATTCCATTCCGGCGAGTATGCCGGCAAGCGGCCCCGCATAGCCGGTAATGTCGTCGGGGATGACGGGAATGTCGAGATGATGAAAGTGTGAAGGATTATTGTTTGAATTCAGCGCCATCACCGGCAGCTGATGTGCGAGACGTTTGACGATGTGGTCGATGAGCTTGGCGGCGCCAAAGGGCATTAGAGCCTTGTCCGGCCCATTCATGCGGCGGGATTGCCCACCGGCCAGAATGATTCCTGCTGTGTTCACAATCACACTCCGTCGGGTGAGGATGCCGCTGCTGTTGCTGCTGGCTTGATACGGCTTACCTTCCGTTCACGGTAGAGCGTATAAAGACCGCTGCCAATGACAATGATTGAACCAATAATCATCGGCATGTCCGGCAGGTCCCCGAAGAATAGGAAGCCCAGCAATATCGCCCAAAGCAAACTTGTGTAACGAAATGGGGCAACGAAGGAAATCTCGCCTTCCCGCATCGCCAGAATAAGGAAATGGTAGGCGACCATGACGCAGCATGCGGCGAGGACGAGTAGCAGAATGTTTGTGTTCGACATTGGTGTCCAGCCGCCAAGAGGCACAATCATGGCTGCACCCGCGACCCCCACGCCCACCGATGTCAGCGCTGATATCATCAGAACGGGAATGGTTTTTGGTACTTTGCGTGTTGCAAGATCACGTAGCGATGCAAAAATCACCGTAATGACGATCAGCAAGATGTATGGGCTCATTCCACTTTGGCCGGGGCGAACAATGATCAGCACACCTGCAAGCCCTATGACGATTGCAACCCATCGCCGCCAGCCGACCGGTTCACCGAAGAACAGTGCCGCGCCCAGTGTTACAACCAAGGGCAGAGCCTGAAGAATGGCAGATGTCAGCGCAAGCGGGACATGTACGAGGGCAACAAGAAAGCTGACGGTGCCAACAACTTCGCCGATAACGCGCAATATCGTCATCTTGTGCAATGCCTGACCCAAGGGAATAAGCATACCTTGATGCCAGGCCAGGGCAACGATCAGAAATATGGCAATAGAACTGCGGACCAGCATCACCTGACCCATGTTCATTTCTTCGGCGACAAATTTGACTGTCGCATCGTTGAATGTGAAGCAAGCCATGCCGATGGCCATCGACAGACTTCCGCGCAAGTTGGGAGATAGCGCCAAGATTATTCACTTCCGCTGGCAGGAACGACTCTCCTCCAGAATCGCTTCCATTGATATATCAATGAAAACAATATCGCGCATGCGGAATATTTGCGTTTTAGCCGCCTGTAACGCTCATGTGGCGGGAAACCGCAGGACGGTTGTGTCGGCGGTCGATGATGAAGTCGTGCCCCTTGGGCTTGCGGCCGATAGCTTCATCTATTGCGTTATTCAGAAGATCATTTCCTTCGGAGGCCCGCAGGGGCGCACGAAGGTCGGCCGCATCCTCCTGACCGAGGCACATATAAAGCGTGCCGGTACAGGTTAGGCGAACACGATTGCAGCTTTCGCAGAAATTATGCGTCATCGGCGTGATGAAGCCGACGCGTCCGCCAGTCTCGGCGATTTGTACATATCGGGCAGGACCGCCGGTCTTGTAATGAATATCGTTGAGCGTGAATTCTTCACGCAGTCTTGCCCGGAGTAGTGACAGCGGCAAATATTGATCGGTCCGATCCAGATCAATTTCGCCCATTGGCATGGTTTCGATCAGAGTAAGATCCATGCCACGCCCATGCGCCCAGCGGATCATGTGCGGGATTTCGAGATCGTTGAAGCCTTTCAATGCAACGGCATTCAGCTTTACATTGATTCCTGCTGCCTGAGCGGCATCAATACCTTCCATCACGCGGTCAAGATCGCCCCAGCGTGTAATCGCCTTGAATTTTGCTGCGTCGAGCGTATCCAGCGAAACATTAATGCGCTTGACGCCCAGATCGGCAAGTTCATGCGCGAAACGCGCAAGCTGCGAGCCGTTTGTGGTCAAGGTCAGTTCTTCCAAAGCACCGGAACGCAGATGGCGGGAAAGCTCACGGATCAGATGCATGATGTTCTTGCGAACCAGCGGTTCTCCGCCTGTGAGCCTCAGCCGTTTCACGCCTTTTTCGATAAAGGCCGTGCAAAGTCTATCCAGTTCCTCAAGCGTCAGAAGTTCTTTTCTTGGAAGAAAGGTCATATGTTCCGACATGCAATAGGTGCAGCGGAAATCGCAACGATCCGTAACCGACACACGCAGATAATTGATCGTCCGCCCGAAGGGATCGATCATCGATGTCTGTGCTGGTGTCTGGTCGAATGTTGCCAAATAGTCCAAGAGCTTCCTCCTCGTTCAGAGATAGTGCGGCATCAAAGACTTGTCCAGTTATCGGGTCTTCGCAGAGCACTCTATGAAGTGAGGCGTTTGCGCGCATTTCACTTCGCTGGAAAGGCCTTGGCTGACGCTTGCCTCTGCAAGCGTCACGGCCTACACAGTCAGGAAACAAGGATGGAAACACGATGACCGATGCCTGGCCAAAGGAATTGCGCGTCAGCAAGGACCGCAAATCTTTGTCGATTACCTTCGATAATGGCGAGAAGTATGATCTGACTGCAGAACTTTTGCGTGTAGCTTCGCCGTCAGCCGAAGTGCAGGGGCATTCTCCCGAGCAGCGTGTAACTGTTCCCGGCAAGCTCAACGTGGAAATAGCCAAGATGGAGCCTATCGGAAATTATGCCGTGCGCATCACCTTCGACGATATGCACGATACAGGTCTTTTCAGTTGGGATTATCTGATTGACCTTGGCAGAAACAAGGATGTGCGCTGGCAGGTCTATCTCGATGAACTTGCGGAAAAAGGCCTTGCCCGCGAGCCTGTAAGGCTGAAGCGCTCCTGAATTCTACCGCAGGACGACGACGCGTGTGCCGATGCTAACATTGGCGTAAAGATGTTTCACATCATCATTTGCCATGCGAATGCAACCGGATGACATGGCCTGACCAATCGTCCATGGCTGGTTGGTTCCGTGAATGCGGTAGATGGTAGAGCCGATATACATGGCCCGTGCGCCAAGCGGATTGTTTGGGCCGCCCGGCATGTAAGTCGGAAGAATGCGCCCTTTCTTGGCTTCGCGTGCACGCATGCGTGCTGGCGGTGTCCAGCCCGGCCACTCAGCTTTGCGTGAAATCCTGTTGCTGCCGCTCCACGTAAATCCGCTTTTTCCGACACCAATTCCATAGGCCACGGCGCGGCCAGAAGATGTCACGTGATACAGTCGCCGCTCGCCAGTGCGTATAACGATTGTTCCTGCTGAATATTTGGATGGAAACGAAACACTTTTTCGTGTGATCGGCGAGAAATCTGATCGATATTTGGCGGATTGGGCTTGTGGCTTTCCGTTTTGGAAAAATTTTCTACCAAGGTTATCTTGCGGTTTTGCTGTTGCTCCGAAGCAACTCAGACAAAAAACGCCAAAACACAGTAAAAATATGCGATAAAATCTACTCATCGTATCCCCCAATTCGATGTTTCGACCGCTTGTACTGTGACATTATTGCATGTTCGAGAAAAGAACGCCTATGATCAACTCGTCGTGTAGTGAATCAAAATGAAATTCGAGTTGAATCACGTTAACCTTTGAACCAAGGCGAACGTGCTGAAATGCGTCGCCAGAGAATAATCTGCCGGGGGCGGGGCATTGTTAAAACATTCTAAACAAGATGCGTCGAAACTGGAACGACACCAAATTGACGGCCTGCATTTGACCGCAGGCGAGACTGTTCCAGCTGGGCGAGCATCATGAATTCTTCTTCGAAAAAACGTGCACTCTTCTTGGCAGCTATGCTGTCGGCAACGGCAACCGCCGTGCCACAGGCATCGGCAGCCAATAACCTGATGGAACTCCTGTTTCCCAATCGGCGCATTCAATCACAGCCGGTCTTGCCGCCGGAGCCAGCGGTGGGAGTTGGTCAGAGTTCTGCTCCCGCCCAACGCGCCCCGATCAAGCGCGTTACCGTGACTGCACCCAAGAATTACGATTACAAGCCAGATGCGTTGGTTCAGATCGATCTGACAAAGGTTGATCCGCAGCTAACTGCTTCTTCCCACCCCAGCATCGGCGCTGCACCATCCATGGAAATGGATCAGTTCGGCTTGAAAATTGACCACCTTCGCGAAGCCCACGTGAAAGCTGAGAAAGACATCGCCGATGCGATTGTTGCTTACTACGCATCCGGGCAACATCCAATCTGGACGGCATCCTATGACGTCACGCCAAAGGCAAAGGCTGTTGTCGAGCTTTTCGCCAAGGCCGCCGAAAGCGGCCTGGACCCGCAGGATTACGCGGTAAAAGTTCCAAGCGATGATTATGACCGAAGCGATATTCCTGCTCGTTTGAAGGAACTGGCCGAGTTCGAGCTTTCGCTTTCTGCTCGCGCCCTCCGCTATGCAATGGATCAGGGCGATGGTCGTGTAAATCCAAATCGCCTGAGTGGGTTCCACGATCTGAACACCGATAATGTAAAGCCTCGCGCCGTCATCGATCAGCTTGCATCAACCAAGGATGCAAGTGCTGTGCTGGCCGGTTTTGAGCCGCAGAACAAGTTTTACACCGAGCTGAAGCAGAATCTGCACGAAATAGCCGATGTTGCCGGTCCATCCGTCCACATCGCGCCCGGAACCCTGATCCGCCCGGGTGAAAGCAATCCTGAACTGAAAAACGTTGTCGCTCTCATCAGAGCCAAGGCGCCGAAGGAATATCTTCTCCAGCACGACGCAATCTTGCAGGCGAACGAAACTGCTGAAACCTACGATTTAAGTCTCGTCGACGCGGTGAAGGACTACCAGAAATCGCAGGGACGACAGGCTGATGGTGTTATTGGGAATGCCACGATCAAGTCGCTTCAGGGCGAAAGCAGCGCATCTAAGCGCGACCGGATTCTGTATTCGATGGAGCGTATGCGTTGGATGCCGCGTGATTTTGGCAATCGCTATGTCTTTATCAACCAGCCTGCATATCGTGCACAGTATTTCAGCGATAACACCGAAAAGCTCGCGATGAATGTTGTTGTCGGATCGCCGACCAACCAGACTTATTTCTTCAACGATACGATTGAAACGGTGGTGTTCAATCCATCGTGGGGTGTGCCTCGCTCCATTATTCTCAATGAGATGATGCCGAAGATCCTCAATAACCCATCCTATCTCGAAAATAGCGGCTATGAGGTTTATGACAAGTCCGGACGCGTGGTTCCATCCAGCTCAGTCAATTGGGGGCAGGTTGCTTCAAATGGCGGCGGCGTCGGAATTCGCCAGAAGCCAAGCCTTGATAATGCGCTGGGCGAACTGAAAATCCTGTTCCCGAACAGCCATGACATCTACATGCACGACACACCCGCAAAGTCGTACTTCAAAAAGGATATGCGCGCTTTGAGCCATGGCTGCATTCGCTTGGAGCGGCCACGCGATATGGCTGCTGCAGTGCTTGAAATGCCGGTGGAAGAGTTGAAGCAGTATTTTGGCAAGAACGAACGCAACGTGAAGGTGAAATCACAGCTTCCCGTTTACGTTTCCTACTTCACGGCTTGGCCGGATGCGGCGACAGGGCAAATTCATTATTATGATGATGTCTATGAGCGCGATGCCTATCTCGAAAAGGCTCTTGGCAAGACGCATTCTGTGCGTCAGGCAGAAACCGTGCAGACCGCTAATCTCTAGTCGCGCGATTTAATCTCGAATGGCGGCAGGCTCTGGAACGCCAGTTTCAGAGCCTGAGACCAGCCTTCTGATACGATCTCATAATAGGGGTCATTGCGTTCGATACGCTTTTCAAAGCCGAGACGGAAACTGTCGGACTCATAAAACTGCAAATCCAGCGGCAAGCCAACAGACAGATTAGACTTCAACGTTGAATCGAACGAAACAAGCAAAAGCTTGGTCGCTTCTTCAAAAGTCATCGCCGGATCATAGGACCGCACAATGATCGGCTTGCCGTATTTGTGCTCGCCGATCTGGAAGAATGGTGTGTCTTGTGTCGATTCAATGAAATTTCCTTCGGGATAAATAAGGAATAGGCGTGGATCGCCGCCCTTTATCTGACCGCCGAGTATGATTGAAGCGCCGAAGGAGTCGGCGCGCTGACCACCGCTATCTACCTGATGGATCACGTCACGGATCGTATCGCCAACGAGTCTTGCAGTCTGAAACATCGAGGGCATTTCGTAGATCGAAGGCGAGCGTTCCGATGGTGTTTTGGTCCGCTCGTTAAGAATGCTGATAACTGCCTGTGTCGTGGCGAGGTTGCCAGCGGAAAGAAGCGTTATCACCCGGTCGCCTGTCCTTGCCCAAGTGTACATTTTCTTGAATGTCGAAATATTGTCGACGCCCGCATTAGTCCTTGTGTCAGACATAAACACAAGTCCACGGTCCAGTTTGAGCCCGACGCAATAAGTCATAGCGAATCCCAAGTTCGAATATCAGAGCCGATTACTGCTCTACATTGACCTCGACGGCAAGAGATTCAATTGACGGTCCAAAGCGTATTCCCGAAACGGGCGCCGCTTCGCGATAATCCAGACCACAAGCAATTCGCACGTAGGTCTCGTTGGGGCAGATATCGTTGGCAGCATCGAAACCGACCCATCCGAGGCCGTCAATATGGGCTTCGGCCCATGCATGGCTGGCCGTCTGTTCGATTGTATTATTCATCATCAGATAGCCGGAAACATAGCGCGCTGGGATATGCAGAAGCCGGGCAGCGGAGACAAATACGTGCGTATGGTCCTGACAAACACCAGTTCCAAGACGCAGCGCTTCCTCGGCGGTCGTGTTGATTGTTGTCGAACCGGGCGTATAGACCAGTTTCTGGTTTAACGCGCCCATGAGTTCATGCAGAATCTCAAGCCTGTCCGACTTTGCCGGTAATCCTGCCACAAGTTCGCGGATAGCCTCACCGGGCGCTGTCAGTTCGGTCTCTCGCTCATAGAGCCATGTCGGCATGAAATTATAGACCTTGCCATGAACGCCGCTGCGATCATCAGTCTCGACATGTCCGGCGGCGCGGATAATGAGTTCCTCTGTTCCGCGATCAACGCTAATGAGCATGGTACGATTGCCGTATCCGTCGCGATAGTTCGCTTCCTGCGTCGCACCCTCAACCGTCACATTCCAGTCAATGACCTTTTGCCCGGGGGAACTCTGGGGATGAAGGCGCAGGCGCTGCACAGCGTAGTGCACCGGTGCATCGTAGCGGTAGTGAGAATTATGCTGGATATTCAGAAGCATGGCGCTCAATCAAAATTGTAGGCTTTGGCAATTTTACTGCTCAAGCCGGTGGTTTGATAGATAAGATCACTCAGGAATTCGTGCAGGCCATTGTCGAAGATCGTGCGGATATCGTTATTCTCAAGCCGCGTCATAATCCCCTCAGCCATGTCGTGGCATTCGTGACGGGCACCATAATCAATGGCCAGATGTTTCAGATTATCGACAATGTTCGAATAACAGAAATTCAGCGAGCGCGGCATCCGGGAATTGAGGATCAGATAATCTGCAATGTTAACCGGACTATATTCGATATCGTAAACCCAGCGATAAGAGCGATGGGCAGAAACCGATCGCAAAATCGATTCCCACTGGAAGTTATCAAGTGTTGTCCCGACATATGAAATTGATGGCAGCAACACATAATATTTGACATCAAGAATGCGCGCTGTGTTATCCGCCCGTTCGATAAAAGTGCCAATGCGCGCGAAATTGAAGATTTCATTGCGAAGCATGGTGCCATGAAAAGCACCCCGAATAATCGCGGTCTCACGTTTGATTTGATCGAGAACGCGGGGCAGGTCGGTTTCGGGAATGGGCGACGCCAAGGTAGATTTCAGCACCATCCAGGTTTCGTTGACACTTTCCCACGCTTCCCGTGTTAATGCGGTACGCACCATGCGCGCGTTTGAGCGAGCCGTTTCAACGCAGGACATGACACTCGATGGATTGTTCAGGTCGCGGAGAAGGAAGTCGGAGACAAGGCTGGCATTGTATTCCTTGTACTTATTATCGTAACCGATCTTTACACCGGCGCTCATCAAAACGGAGGACCATTCTTCCGGCGCATCGGACGTCTTTGTAAGTGCCATGCGCAACCCGGCATCGATCAATCGAGCCATGTTTTCGGCCCGCTCTATATAGCGGAACATCCAGTAAAGACCGTTTGCGGTACGCCCAAGTAGCATTTTCTAATAAATTCCCTCTTTTATTAATCGGGAGCCTTATGGATGGCCCTTATTTCCGCAATTATTGTCAGTTGCCTGAATGTTAGTCGTCCAGCACCCAGGTATCCTTTGTCCCGCCTCCCTGACTGGAATTGACCACCAACGACCCTTCCTTGAGAGCAACACGCGTCAACCCGCCGGGTGTGATACGAATGCGATCAGAAACAAGCACGAACGGGCGTAAATCCACGTGACGCGGCGCGAGGCCTTTCTCGGTCATGATTGGCGTCGTCGATAATGCAAGCGTGGGTTGAGCAATGTAATTCTTTGGATTGGCTTTGAGTTTCAGCGCAAAAGCCTCACATTCCTTCTTGGAGGCGGCTGGCCCGACCAGCATGCCATAGCCGCCGGAACCATGTACTTCCTTGACAACAAGCTCGCTCAGATTTTCGAGCACGTATTTCAACGTGTCAGGCTCGGAACAACGATGCGTAGGCACATTCTCCAGTATCGCCTTGCGTCCTGTATAGAACTCGACAATCTCCGGCATGTAGGAATAAAGCGCCTTGTCATCGGCAATTCCGGTGCCCGGAGCATTGGCGATTGTGATGTTACCGGACCTGTAAACATCCATGATACCAGCAACGCCAAGCGCTGAATCCCGACGGAAGGTAAGGGGATCGAGGTACGAGTCGTCCACGCGGCGATAAAGGACATCGATTGCACGGTTGCCTTCGGTGGTACGCATGACAACTTTGCCGTTTTCGACCTTCAGATCGCCGCCTTCGACAAGTTCCACACCCATTTGATCAGCCAGGAAAGCATGCTCGAAATAGGCGGAATTATAGATGCCGGGCGTCAATACGGCGATGGTTGGTGTTCCATTGCATCCCGGAGGAGCCACGGCAGCAAGCGATTGCCGTAACATTTTCGGATAAGTCTCTACCGGCCTGACCTTGATCTGCTGGAAAAGCTCTGGAAAGAGCTGCATCATCGTTTCGCGATTTTCCAGCATGTAGGATACACCGGAAGGTGTCCGCGCATTGTCTTCCAGCACGTAGAACTGGTTCTCGGCGGTCCTTACAATGTCAACTCCAATAATATGGGTGTAGACATTGCCCGGCGGCCGAAACCCTACCATTTCGGGTAGATACGCGTCGTTATGGGTAAAAAGCTCACGCGGAATGCGTCCGGCACGAATGATTTCCTGACGGTGATAAATATCGTCGAGAAAAGCATTGAGCGCCATAACGCGCTGCTCGATACCCTGTGAAAGGCGGCGCCATTCATTTCCGGTGATGATACGCGGGATAATATCGAAGGGAATGAGCCGCTCGGCAGCTTCTTCATCGCCATAAACAGCGAAGGTAATACCGGTTTTCCTGAAAACATTCTCGGCATCGAGTGCTTTTTGTGCCAGCCGGCCTGGGTTCTGTGTATCTAGCCAGCTTTTCAACTGGTCATATGGCTGACGGACCTCGTCGCCGGTTTTGATCATCTCGTCAAATGGCTTCACTCATGTCCCCCTTTTTATAAGTGTCATTCAAGCGCGTTCGAGGAAAAATGCAAGCACATTCCGTCGTTGGTGTGCAGCAAAACCGGTGCAGGTTAAAAACTAGGCAGCTATAACGGGCCTTGTGCAAAGGCAATGCGGCTTCCGTCTAATATGGAGGCACAACGATATGTCGACTAACAATAAAAAGCCCGGCTCATTGAAAGCCGGGCCGCAGAATCAAGACCGTCGATTATCAATATGGCGAATTACACTGACGACGCGGACCATTATTGGGCTGAAACGTGTTGTCGGATGCACGGTACGAACGATAGCGATCATAGCACCATTGCGTGTGCGAGCGGACACCACGATAGGCGGGGCGATTGACCGTACTGCCAATAATTACGCCAGTACCAAATGCGGCCAATGGGAACCATGCACCATTGTGATATCGATATCCCGAGCGATGATGACGATATCCGCGATGACCACGCCAATGACGATCACCTCTCCACCCGCGATCGCCGCGCCAGTGCCGATTGCCTCTCCAACCACGATCGCCGCCATGTCGCCAGTGACGGCCACGGTCTCGCACCGTTTGCACGTTGGGAGTGCCTGTTTCAATCGAGATAGGAGCCAGCGGAGCAGAGGTAGCCGGAACAGCACCGGCTGATAACATGCCAACAGACATAGCCATTGCTGTCAGAATTGAAGTGAGCTTTTTCATAATTCCTCCAGAGTTTCCCGAAGTATTAAACACTTCGTTCTGATGACCAACCAAAATTTGTCGGCATCATTGGAAAGTTATAACGCGCAGTCAACCGTTTAGTTCCTGAAGTTTTATGAGTACTGAAACGTTTGGCTATGCATTCACGGCTGCGATCAAAGACCTGGCCATTTCTACATTCAATTCGCGATAATGTGAAATGACGCGGCTCGGGTCGTAAGTGGCTACCGGCATGTCGGAATAACCGAAATCAACGGCAATTACCGGAATGCCTGCGGCTTTGGCGGTGTTGATGTCTGTATGGCTGTCGCCAACCATAATTGCCTGTTCCCGATCACCGCCTGCGAGTCTGATTGTCTCCAGAAGATGTCTCGCATCCGGCTTCCGGAAAGCAAATGTATCGCCACCGGTAATTGCAGCAAACCGACGTGTCTCACCCAGATGATCAAGTAGTGACGTGGCAAGTCCTTCAAACTTGTTTGTGCAAACGGCCAGCAGATAACCTGCTTTGGCAAGGTCGTCCATTGATTGTGCAACGCCTTCATAGAGCGCAGAGTGACCGGGCATGTGTGCACCATAGTGCTCGATGAAAAGACCGAGGAGCCAATCAAGCTGTTCCGGGCTAAGCAGCTTCTGCTGTGCCTCGAAAGCGCGCTCGATCATGACGCGCCCCCCCTGACCAACGTAGCGGCGCAAGGCCACCGGGTCGACTTTCTGCATTCCTGCGGCACTTAAACAATGATTGAGACTGTCGAGAAGATCTGGAGCTGTATCGACCAGCGTTCCATCAAGATCGAATACGATAATTGGTTGAGACATTTTATTCCTGCAATCGCTTCATGGGTGTACCAGCCCGCCAAAAATCAACAGGCGAGTCTTGACCCTTTTGCCTGACGTGTTAGGGAGCCCAATGTCAACGCAAAAAGATGGCAAGTCAAAGCTACAAGAGGGCGCATCACTCATGGACCCAAGAACATTGAAGATCGAAGCTGCCGCCGCTGCATTGACCTATGTAGAAGATGGTATGCGACTTGGCATTGGCACGGGATCGACTGCGGAAGAGTTCGTGCGCCTTTTGGCAAAAAAGGTCGAGGGCGGTATTTCCGTCATCGGTGTACCCACTTCGGAACGCACAGCAAAGCTTTGTCGTGAGCTTGGCGTACCGCTATCCACCCTTGAAGACACGCCGCAACTTGACCTCACAATTGATGGCGCGGATGAAGTCGATGCACAACTCAGCCTCATAAAGGGGGGTGGTGGTGCCTTATTGCGCGAAAAGATTGTCGCCGCTGCCTCCAGCCGGATGATTGTCATCGCCGATGGTTCCAAGTTTGTCGATGTTCTGGGTGCCTTTCCACTGCCGATAGAAGTCAATCGTTTCGGATTGGCTGCAACGACGCTGGCGATAGAGCGCGCCGCTGTGGAGTTGGGTTTGTCAGGGGCGGTGACATTAAGGGTGACGGGAGCCGATGCATTTGGTACAGAGCCATTCGTAACAGATGGGGGGCATTTAATCCTGGATGCATCTTTTGGCCGCATTCCAGATACAAGAGCGTTATCGAATGCCTTGCATACCATTCCCGGTGTTGTAGAGCATGGTCTGTTTTTGAATCTGGCGCACACAGCCATTCTGGCGGGTGCTGACGGTATTCAAACATTGCTGCGTGATAAGTCTGTCTAGGCACGCGGCGGCATTAGAATCGGTTGTTTCATCCGAAAACTTGGAGATGGTTTTGGATGAGACGCATACAACGAAAAACGGAGCGATAAATTCATGAACCGAGCAACTGGCTTTCGCCGCTTGATTGCACCTTTGTCCATCGCAATCATGCTGGGCGGTGTTTATTCTGTACAAGCGCAAGAGATCACTCCATCACATCTGGCTGCTGCACGCGCCGCGGTTACCGCCATCAAGACGACAGATCAGTTCGACTCGATTCTGCCAATGGTTGCCCAGCAGTTGAAATCTGAACTGATCCAGAAGGACCCGAATCTGGAATCTATTATCAGTTCAACTGTTGATGAGCAGGCTCTGACCCTGGCTGCCCGTCGCGGTGACTTGGAAGATGAAGCAGCGCGCGCCTATGCCGTTTCTTTTACGGAAGAAGATCTGAACGCCATCACCGGCTTTTATAATTCTCCGGCAGGAAAGAAACTCCTTTCGGAAGGTCCAATCGTAACACGTGAAGTGTTGAAGGCCGCCGGTATCTGGCAGCGTGGTATTGCCCGCGATCTAGCCCAGGCTGTAGCGGAAAAGATTGTGGCTTCGGGCGCTGCAACGGCTCCGGCAACACCAGACGCACCGGCTGATCCGGAAGCGCCAAAACCTTAATTATGACAATCATTGTCTATTGATTTTCAAAGCCCGGTTCTTGCCGGGCTTTGTGCTTTTAAATTGGTGCCATAGGGCCCATATATGTCAGCCACGCACAGATTCGGAGCGCTCCTGCCATGACAATATATGACTACGACCTTTTCGTTATTGGGGGAGGGTCCGGTGGTGTGCGTGCGGGCAGATTGGCTGGCGCCATGGGCAAGAAGGTGGGCCTTGCCGAAGAATATCGCATGGGCGGCACCTGTGTGATCCGTGGCTGTGTCCCCAAAAAGCTTTTTGTTTATGCTTCCCAGTTCCCCGAGCATTTTGAAGCCGCAGCAGGCTATGGCTGGAGCGTCGGCGAAACCAAGTTCGATTGGTCGACGCTTATCGCAAACAAGGATCGCGAAATCGCGCGTCTTGAAGGACTGTACCGCAAGGGGTTGGATAATTCCCATGTGGAAATATTCGACAGCCGTGCGCTGCTGATTGATGCTCACACGATTGAAATTCTCAAAACCGGCAAGCGTGTTACCGCCGATCAGATTTTGATCGCCGTTGGCGGTCACCCTAATCCACACGCGGCACTGCCGGGATACGAGCTTTGCATCAGTTCCAATGAAGCGTTCCATCTCGAAAAGCTGCCTGAATCCATCATTATTGCAGGCGGCGGCTATATCGCTGTCGAGTTCGCCAATATTTTCCATGGGCTTGGTGTCGACGTAACACTGGTTTATCGTGGCAAGGAGATATTGTCCCGTTTCGACCATGATTTGCGCCATTTGCTGCATGAAGCCATGGAAGCCAAAGGCATTAAAATCCGTTGCGGCGAGATTTTGAAAGAGGTCAAGCGCAATGCCAATGGCCGCCTCGACGTGCAATTGTCCTCCGGCGATGAACTGCCTGCGGATCAGGTTATGTTGGCAATCGGCCGCATACCCAACACAAAGATGCTCGGTCTGGAGCAGGCCGGCGTTGAAGTTGATGAAATCGGCGCTATCAAGGTTGATGACTATTCCCGCACGAATGTGGAAAATATCTGGGCAGTCGGTGATGTGACAAATCGGGTGCAATTGACCCCGGTAGCCATTCACGAAACGATGTGTTTCCTCGAAACGGCATTCAAAGGCAATCCGACCAAGCCTGATCACCGCGATATTGCCACAGCCGTATTTTCACAGCCGGAAATCGGGACGGTTGGGCTTTCGGAAGAGGAAGCCGCCAAGGAGTTTGACGAAATCGAGGTTTACCGGGCGCTTTTCCGGCCGATGCGCAACACGCTTTCGGGATCGAAAGAGAGAATGTTGACCAAGCTTATCGTCGACGCTGGAAGCAGGAAGGTAGTGGGTGCGCATATTCTTGGGCCGGATGCCGGCGAAATGGCGCAGCTTCTCGGCATTCCGATTAAAGCTGGCTGCACGAAGGACGATTTCGACCGTACTATGGCTGTCCATCCGACCGCTTCAGAAGAACTTGTCACCATGTACAAGCCAACCTATCGCATTGTGAAAGGCGAGCGCGTCGACTGAGTGCAATGGCGATCAGACCTTCGCTTGTCTCAGCACTTCATTAATTCTGGACTGCCAGCCGCGCCCGGTCGCCTTGAATTTCGCAATGACATCGGGGTCGAGGCGTATCGTGACCGGTTGTTTGGTAATGGCTGAATGCGGTCGGCCACGTTTGGCTATTTCCTCGCGGATTTTTTCTGCCAGCTCGGGGAAGACTTCGCGAAAGGGACGGGCGTTTTTAATGTCTTCTTCGGTCCATTCAGGATTGTCGGAGACTTCGTCCCAATCCTTTTGAGAGTAGCCTCTGCCTTCTTTGAATTCACGCTGAATATTCTGTTTTGCTGTCATAAAATGAGCGCTCTTTCCTTTGGGTTGGCGGGGCGCATGGAAACTATGGACCAGCCCTTACTACCGAGTTTGAAAAATATAACTGATATCACCCCGTTATGAAGATGCCCAATTGCCTGAAGCCGTTGTTTCTTGGCTGGTCGAATAACTGCACCAAGAAAGAAATCGATATCTAAGGCCATAAAGTCGAGCCCATGCTTTTCGATATTCGCGATACGTTTTGGTTCGTCCCAAATGATTATCATATATTGTACGTACAATAAATAAGAGAAATCAAAATAATGAGACGATAATAAATAGTGCCTTTCAGATTGATAGCGCGACCTTAGTCTCAGGCCGCTTTTACGCTTGACCGGCGTATCGCACCTTCCGGTAGTTTTCCGTCCAGCAGCCAACCCATAATATCCGGCCACAAGGTTTCCGCTCTGGTTTTACGGAAGAAACCAAGATGACCAATCTGATCTGCGCGATTGTCAGGCGAGAGCCATATTTCGCTGACATCGGCATTTGCCAGCCTTTCCAGAAATAAACCGACCGCCCTGGGTGTACCCCAGGGATCGTCTGCAATACCCACGCCAAGCACTGGTATCCTTACCGCGTTGAAATGCCTTGCTTCGGGTACTTTCGGGTCCTCGAACAGGAAGTTCGGATTGCGGCACCAACGTGCCCAATCACGGAAAATGCTGCCGGGTAGTGCTTCACCTATTCCGCTCCACTTTGGGAGTCTCCCGAGCGGATATGTAAGTGGCACACCCAACAGGTTCATTTTTGCAAACACGGCAAACGGTTCGGCAGTGTTGCGGTAATAGCCCGATAATGAAGCAAGAGTAGTATAGCGCTCGAAATCGGCGGAGCGGTTGCAAAGGCCAATTGCAACGCCACCAAAGGAGTGACCAATGCCTGCTATCGGCTTGCCGCCGGATGTCTTTTTCAGTTGGTCAAGCGCTGCAGGCATGTCCAATACCGCCCAATCCTTCATATGCAAGCGAGGCTTCCAACCTTTTGGGACGGTTGATTTTGCTACTCCGCGATAGTCATAAGTAAGGACGTGAGAAGCGCCAAGATCAAGCAACCGGTTGGCATAATGCCGGTAAAAACTGTCGGGGACTGCGGCGGCCGATGAGATCAGGACCGCAGGTTTTTGTCCTGTTCCGCTGAACAGATTGCCGCGTAGGGGAAAACCGTCTGACGCCTCAAAAGCAATCTCTTGCATCACTGCCTCCCGTAATTACTTTTACGTTAAGGTAATACAAAGCGATGCCGCTCACAACGGCCAAATCGGCTGTGCGGCACAATCGTTAACAGGACTGGTATCGCAAGCATAATTGGACTATATGAGCGCCTTCCGGCATGACCGGAAAATCTCAAACAAACGCTACCAAAGTGGAAAGCAAGTAACAGGTGCAATAATGACCAAGAACTGGACACCGACTTCCTGGAGAGGCAAACCGATCAAGCAGGTGCCTTTTTATCCGGACGCTCAAGCTCTGAGCGATGTCGAGGCCCGTCTTCGGACATATCCACCGCTGGTTTTTGCAGGTGAGGCACGCAAGCTGAAGAAGCAGCTCGCGGCCGTCTCCCGTGGTGAAAGCTTTCTCTTGCAGGGTGGCGATTGCGCCGAAAGCTTTGCCGAACATGGCGCGGACAATATTCGCGACTTTTTCCGTGTATTCCTCCAGATGGCGGTCGTTCTGACGTTCGGTGCCTCGCAGCCCATCGTCAAGGTTGGCCGCATTGCCGGTCAGTTTGCCAAGCCGCGTTCTTCGGACACGGAAACCAAGAATGGTATCGAGCTGCCAATCTATCGTGGCGATATTATCAATGGCACCGAGTTCACGGAGCAGTCGCGTATCCCTGATCCTGCACGTCAGGAAATGGCTTACCGTCAGTCTGCCGCAACGTTGAATTTGTTGCGCGCGTTCGCACAGGGCGGTTATGCCAATCTTGAGAACGTCAACCAGTGGATGCTTGGCTTCGTTGCGGATAGCCCGCAGGGTGAACGCTATGGTATGCTTGCCCGCCGTATTGCCGATACGGTCGACTTCATGCGCGCCGTCGGTATTACAGCCGAGACTAACGCGCAGTTGCGTGAGACGGATTTCTACACCAGCCACGAAGCATTGCTGCTTGGCTATGAAGAGGCCCTCACACGCGTCGATTCAACGTCCGGTGACTGGTACGGCACGTCCGGCCATATGATCTGGATCGGTGATCGTACCCGTCAGGCGGATCATGCCCATATTGAATATTGCCGTGGCATCAAGAACCCGCTCGGTCTCAAGTGCGGCCCATCGTTGGAGCCGGACGATCTTCTGCGTCTGATCGATCTGCTCAACCCTGCAAACGAAGCTGGCCGTTTGACACTGATCGCCCGTTTCGGACATGACAAGGTTGGCGATCATCTGCCAAAGCTAATCCGTGCAGTACAGAAGGAAGGCCGCAATGTTGTCTGGTCCTGTGATCCGATGCATGGCAATACGATCACTGCCAATGGCTACAAGACACGTCCATTTGACCGTATCCTCAAAGAGGTCGAAGGCTTTTTTGCAGTTCATCATGCCGAAGGAACATATCCCGGCGGTATCCACATCGAGATGACCGGCAATAATGTGACCGAATGCACAGGCGGTGCGCGTGCTATTTCTGCTGAAGATTTGCAGGATCGCTACCACACCCATTGCGACCCGCGTCTCAATGCCGATCAGGCTTTGGAACTGGCGTTTCTGGTTGCCGAACTGCTCAAGAAGGAACGTGACAGCCAGCCGCAGAAAATGGCTGCAAACGGCTGATCTGCCAGACGTTTAAAAATTTAATGGCGGTCCTTGTGGCCGCCATTATTGTTTCAGGGGTCAGGAGAGCGGATGGACAAGAATATTGAAGAGATTGATGGTTCGTGCCACTGCGGCGCTGTCCGCTTTCACGTGCGCCTGAAAAATGGCTTGCACGGCGCGCGAAGATGCACCTGTTCCTATTGCCGTATGCGCGGTGCAGTTGCTGTAACTGCTGATATCGGGGACATCGCAATATTCGAAGGCGAAGACGCGCTCACGCTCTACCAATTCAATACGAACACGGCCAAACATTATTTCTGCTCGAAATGCGGGATTTATACGCACCACCAGCGCCGCTCCAATCCGCAGGAATATGGCGTTAATGCTGCCTGTCTTGAAGGTATCAGCCCTTTTGATTTTGAAGAATTGCCCGTTAATGATGGAACTTCTCATCCTTCCGACAGACGTAATAGTGCAGACTCAGGACTTGCAGGAATTTTGAAATTTATCCCGCTCAAGTAATCCGGCTTTGCAGAGGATAATGCGAACACTCACAATCACGTCATAACCGACGGCTTTGGGGTGGAATTTTAGGTTTTCGGATTCTATCAAGGCACTATGAATACGAAAGCGCCCCGCCGAGTCCGTCTGTCCGCATCTTTCCGTTCGTTTATGGCGAGTGAAGCCGCTGGCGGCATCATTCTTATGGTGGTTGCCGCCCTGGCGCTGATCGTTGCCAACTCACCCCTAAGCCAGACCTATTTCGATCTGCTGCACATCGATCTTGGCGGACTGAGCGTTCTCCATTGGGTCAATGACGCACTGATGGCCGTTTTCTTTTTGCTCGTTGGTCTGGAGATCAAGCGTGAGATGATCAGCGGCCAGTTGTCGAACTGGTCGCGGCGGGCGCTTCCGGGTTTTGCTGCAGTCGGCGGCATGGTCGTGCCAGCGCTTATTTTCCTTGCCTTTAATGAAGGCGAGACCATACGTGGTTGGGCTATTCCATCGGCGACCGATATTGCCTTTTCGCTGGGCGTATTGTCGTTGCTCGGTTCACGCGTTCCGCTTTCATTGAAGGTGTTTCTGACGGCGCTCGCCATTATCGATGACCTTGGCGCGGTCATCATCATTGCACTGTTCTATTCGGAGGGTCTCAATGTTCCGGCGCTGGCCGGTGTTGCGGTGGTCTTCGCCATTCTTATGGCGATGAATCTGCTCGGAATGGTGCGGCTCTGGGCCTATATTGTTCTTGGCGTGATCCTTTGGATACTGGTTTTCAAATCCGGTATTCACGCGACAATAGCAGGTGTTCTGCTTGCATTGACCATTCCCATGACGGGCGAGAAGGGGGAGGCAGGTTCGCCGCTTCTCAAGCTTGAACATGCCATCCAGCCTTGGGTTGGATTTATCATTGTTCCCATATTCGGCTTTGCCAATGCCGGTGTTTCATTCACCGGAGTGTCACTTTCAAATCTTGCTGATCCAGTGCCGCTTGGCGTCGCTGCCGGGCTGTTCGTGGGCAAGCAGCTTGGCGTGTTTTCGTTTGCATGGCTGGCGATCAAAATGCGTCTTGCGGAACGACCAGCCGGTGCCAGCTGGATGCAAATGTATGGTGTCTCTGTTCTCTGCGGCATCGGCTTTACGATGAGCTTGTTTATCGGCCTCTTGGCTTATGCCAATTCACCGATGCTTCAGGATGAAACCAAACTCGGTGTTCTGCTCGGCTCGCTGCTCTCCGCGCTGTTTGGTGCGCTCCTGCTGGTGCTGTCGTCAAAACGTTCACCAAAGGCGTGAATGCGAAAGCAGGCCGGACTGCACTGCCTATTCTCCAGTCCTGCGAGGGAGGAATGACTTATGAGCGAATTGCATAAAGGCTCGTGCCTTTGCGGAAATGTTCATTTTGAAACACGCGGGCCTTTGCGTGGCGTTGTCTATTGCCATTGCTCGCAATGTCGCAAACAATCGGGTCATCACTACGCTGCCACAAATGTCCAGGACGACTGCATCGATATATCCGGTCAGGAAAACATCAGTTGGTATGAAGCCAGCGAATTTGCCCGGCGCGGCTTCTGCAAGCATTGCGGCTCAGTGTTGTTCTGGAAGCATAATGACCTTGATTATATTTCAGTTATGGCCGGTGCTTTCGACAATCCAACCAACCTTAAAGGGGACATCCACATTTTTGTTGCCGATAAGGGTGACTATTATGAAATCGATGATGGTCTGCCGCAATATGAAAAAAGCAGTAGCGGCATTGTGGTGGCACCGCCAAAGCATTGACGCAGGCCATATGGGTCTTATAGCTGACTTGTCTAAGATATTCAGGGGCAGGGCATGCATCGACTGGTAATGGCATTCATAAATTCAATGCGGGCGCTTCGGCACCTCGCCGTCCATGAAAAAGCGGTACAACAGGAACTTGTACTGTTTTTGCTGTCTATTCCCGTCGCCGCATTCATTGCGCCAACTGGTCTTTCCTTCCTCCTCCTCACTGGCTCATTGCTTTTTCTCATCATGGTTGAAGTCTTGAATACCGGCATTGAGGCGGCCTGCGATGCGGTTTCCCGTGATTTTCATAAGGAAATCCAGATTGCCAAGGATTGCGGTTCGCTGGCCGTGCTGATCTCGGTTATTCTCGTCGCGACTATCTGGCTCTACACGCTCTGGCACGTATTTTTCTTATGATACGCCCAGCGGCGACATTGTTTTCCCATCAACGAAACGATATATGTTCATTATGAGCAAAAATACCGACATCCTGCGTATCGCCATTGCCCAGCTCAATCCTGTACTGGGTGATATCAAAGGCAATCTGGCCAAAGCGCGCGAGGCGAGAGCCGACGCGACCCGGCAGGGCGCTGACCTTATACTCTTCACAGAACTGTTCATTTCGGGCTATCCGCCTGAAGATCTGGTGTTGAAGCGGGCTTTTATCGAGGCTTGCGAAAAGGCAGTCCAGGATTTCGCCAAGGATACTGGCGATGGTGGTCCCGGTGTCATTATCGGTACGCCATTGCGGCGGGAAACCGGTTTACATAACTCGGTGATGGTCCTTGATGGCGGCAAGGTCATTGCAGAGCGCTTCAAGGTCGATCTGCCGAACTATGGCGAGTTTGACGAAAAGCGTGTGTTCCAGCAGGGGCCAATGCCCGGTCCGGTTAACTTTCGTGGCGTACGTATCGGCATACCGATCTGCGAGGATATATGGGGTGATCTGGGCGTTTGCGAAACGCTTGCGGAAAGCGGCGCGGAAATTCTCTGCGTGCCGAATGGTTCTCCCTATTACCGCGGCAAGGTCGATGTGCGCCATCAGGTGGCATTGCGTCAGGTGATCGAGACTGGCCTTCCGCTGGTTTTTGCAAACCAGCTTGGCGGGCAGGACGATCTGATTTTTGACGGCGCTTCGTTTGCTTTCAATGCCGACAAGAACCTCGCATTCCAGATGTCGCAATTCGAAGAGCAGCTGATTGTCACCACGTGGCGTCGCGGCAAGGATGGCTGGGCCTGCGGCGAGGGGCCGATGTCGCATATTCCGGAAGGTGAGGAGGCGAATTATCGCGCCTGCATGCTTGGCCTGCGTGATTACGTCAACAAGAACGGCTTCAAGGATGTTGTGCTTGGCCTTTCCGGCGGTATTGACTCGGCGATCTGTGCTGCTTTGGCCGTCGATGCGTTGGGTGAGGAGCGCCTGCGCGCCGTCATGATGCCCTACACCTATACGTCCAAGGATTCGCTGAAAGATGCAGAGGACTGCGCAAGATTGCTCGGCTGCCGTTATGATATCGTGCCGATCTTTGAGCCTGTTGAAGGGTTTCTCAAGGCGCTTGGCCCGACATTCGAAGGCACCAGGGAAGGCATTACCGAGGAAAACCTGCAGAGCCGTGCGCGTGGTACGATCCTCATGGCCATCTCGAACAAGTTCGGCTCAATGGTTGTAACAACGGGCAACAAGTCGGAAATGTCGGTTGGCTATGCCACGCTTTATGGCGATATGAATGGCGGCTACAATCCGATCAAAGACCTCTACAAGATGCAGGTCTATTCCATGTCCGAGTGGCGCAACAAGAATGTGCCGGCGGGTGGGCTTGGTCCATCGGGCGAGGTGATCCCGGTCAATATCATCAGTAAGGCTCCTTCGGCGGAGCTGCGCGAAAATCAGACCGATCAGGATTCGTTGCCGCCTTATCCGGTGCTCGACGATATTCTCGAATGTCTGGTGGAAAATGAGATGGGCGTTGATGAAATCGTTGCGCGTGGCCATGAACGTGCAATCGTGGAACGCATTGAGCATCTGCTTTACATTGCGGAGTATAAGCGTCGCCAATCGGCTCCGGGTGTGAAGGTCACCAAAAAGAATTTTGGCCGTGACCGCCGCTATCCCATTACCAATCGCTTCCGTGACAGGCTGCAATAGCTTCATAGCTGATGCAGATTGCGGCGTGCACCGCGATCTGCACAATTCCTGCACAAAGCTCCTGAAATCCTCCGCATCTTAGGCACGGGGAATCCTTTATGTGCCCGCATAAGGAGGCATGCGCCAAATAAATCCCAACACCGGTTTTCCGTTTCCCGCTTTGCCCTCCCGCCTTTTGCGTGATGGCTGGTGGATTGATGATCCAAAGACGGATGCCAGTGCGGTGATAATTCCGTTTCGGCGCAGAATCAGCGAAGACAAATCAATCAGGATAAGAGAATGACCGCTTCCGTTTATGCACAAAAATGGAGTTTCCCTGCACGCCTATCGATAGTCATATTGCTGACTGTCGCGGCAGACTTCCTGTTTTACGATCATTCGGCAGGCATATCGGTGTTTATCTTTGCGGTCCTGTTGGCTATGGCAATTACCGTGGTTCACGCAAGAACAATCGCACAGCGGGGCCTGTTGGTACGTTGCACTTTGCTGTTCGCCGGTCTTCTTCCGCTTTTTGAGGAACTCACGGAACTATCACTGCTCATAGCGCTGTTTTCGCTGGCCGCCTTTGCCCTGTCGATGGCAAAGCGTTTGCGTTCCCGCTTCGATGTGGCGGTGAGGCAAGTAATTTTGTTTCTTATCGTCGTTCCTGCAAGGCTGATACGCGATTTTTTCCGTTGGCGAAAAGCGGTCCGACGTACAGGCTCCGGCAGGATCAGGTTTGCTGGCCTTGCAATCTGGCTGATGCCTGTTGTGCTCACGGCATTCTTCATCAGCATGTTCGGGCTCGCTAATCCGGTCATCGAACATTGGCTTTCGCTGATTGATGTTTGGGTGATATTCGAGCGTATCGAGATCATACGCATCATATTCTGGACTATTACTATCGTTTGCTGCTGGGCATTTATCCGCCCACGCTTGCGCCAGCGCATGAGCCGCAAGATCAATCTTCCAAGGTATAAAACCGTGACCACGATTGAGGATGTTGTATTCGGCAAGGCGGCCATCTTTCGCGCGCTGCTTATGTTCAATGTTCTTTTTGCAATCCAGACAGTGCTGGATGGAGCTTATCTATGGGGCGGCATCGCCCTGCCGGATGGCATGTCCTATGCGCGTTATGCCCATAGTGGTGCCTATCCTTTGATTGTCACCGCGCTTTTGGCTGCACTCTTTGTGCTCATTGCCATGCGTCCGGGCAGTGCCAGCGCTGGAGATCGACGTATCCGTATCTTGGTCTATGTGTGGATTGCCCAGAATGTGGTGCTGGTCGCATCCTCGATTTTACGGCTTCAACTCTATGTCGGCATCTATTCACTGACTTATTGGCGTGTTGCCGCATTCATATGGATGGTGCTGGTTGCAACTGGTCTTCTGCTGATCCTTGCCCGCATTGCAATTGGAAAAACCAATGAATGGCTTTGCACGGCCAATCTTCTGGCGCTTTCTGCAACGCTTTATCTGTGCTGTTTTGTGAACTTTGCTTATTTGATTACCAGTTACAACATTCAGCACAGCCGCGATCTTGGCGGAGAGGGCGTAGCGTTGGATACTTATTATCTGGAACAATTGGGGCCAGCCGCAATCCCGGCAATCCAGAACGCTATTGCTTCGGGGAAAATCAGGAACCATGAATTGCCACCACAATTGGCAAGTATCATCTATGTACATGAGCCTTATGGTGAGAACTGGAGTGAATGGACCTTTCGCGGATGGCGGCTTTCCCGCTATCTACGGGATCATCCCTTTGTGTACGAAATGCCCAAGATCAGGCGCAATGAATATGAGTAGTACATTGTAATGAGCCATCGCATCCTAGTCGTCGATGACGATCCGCATATCCGCGAAGTCATATGCTTTGCATTGGCGAAGGCTGGTATGACCACGGAAATTGCCGGTGACGGCATCACTGCGCTGCGTCAGTTCGAGAAAATAGCACCTGATCTTATCGTTCTCGATGTAGGTATGCCGGAGATGGATGGCCTTGAGGTCTGCCGGGAACTGCGCAAGAAATCCGATGTGCCGATCCTGTTTCTTTCGGCAAGAGACGATGAGATTGACCGCATTCTCGGGCTGGAAATTGGTGGTGATGATTACGTCACCAAGCCATTCAGCCCGCGCGAACTGACCTCGCGTATTAATGTCATTCTACGCAGGGCGCGGCCTTTGGCCGAGCCTGAATCCGCCCCGGTATCCATGAGCCATGGGCTTTTGAAACTCGACCCGATAAGGCGATCTACAAGCTTTGCAAGCAACGAAATTGATCTCACCTCAATTGAGTTCTCAATTGTCAAAAGCCTGCTTACGAGACCGGCGCATGTGCTCAATCGCGTGCAGATACTGGATGCAAGCCACGCGGCAAATGTTCATGTGTCTGATCGCACCGTAGACAGTCACGTCCGCAATATACGCGCCAAATTTTCCGCTGCTGGCTGCCCGGATATAATCGAAACGGTGCATGGTATCGGTTTTCGGCTTGGCCGATGCGGCGCATGAAGGACAAGCTTCGCCCCCGCCTGCGTCTGGTGGTGCTGGCGCTGCTGCTCGCGGTCATGCTGTTACCGCTGGCAGGGCTGTTCTTCTTCCGCATTTATGAAAACCAGCTGGTGCGTGAAACCGAAGCCGAACTGATCGCGCAGAGCGTGGTCATAGCAGCTGTCTATTCCCATAATCTGCGGGAAGCGGCTGTTTCACCCAATGAATTCGGTGCCCTCGTCAGTACACGAAATCCCCGGGAGGCACGCTACACGCCTATCGAGCCACGCCTTGATCTGGCGACTGATCCTATCCTGCCCAGCCGCCCGGATGCCGTTCCTGCGACAGCAAACTCTCAGTTTACGGCGATAGGCGCAGGGCTGTCAGATATTCTAGAGAAAACAAAGAACACGACACTTGCAGGTATTCGCCTGCTCGATCCGACGGGTGTAGTGATTGCCGGTGGGGGTGATATCGGCAGTTCCTTTGCCAATGTTGAGGAGGTTCGAACAGCGCTGGAGGGTCAATATTCCAGCGTCATGCGGACTCGCGTTCTGGATGAACCGGCACCATCGCTCTATTCGATCAGCCGCGGCACCCGTATCCGCGTATTCGTGGCGATGCCTGTTGTTCTCGATAGTCGTGTCGCGGGCGTTGTTTATATCGCGCGCACGCCCAATAATATTGTCAAACATCTTTATAGCGAGCGCGGCAAGGCAGCGCTTGCGGTGGTCGTCATAGTAGGCGCCACTCTTCTTATCGGATTGATTTTCCTGCGCACGATCAGTCGTCCGATCTACGAATTGATGGAACGCACTGCCAGAATTTCCGCTGGCGACCGCGAAGCCATGCGTCCGCTGAGCCATCACGGCACGCGGGAAATGGCAGAGTTATCCGAGGCTTTCCTTGATATGGCGCGCAAGCTTCAGGCGCGTTCAGATACCATTCAAACCTTCGCAACCCACGTTTCACACGAGCTCAAATCCCCGCTGACTGCGATTCAGGGTGCTGCTGAGCTACTGCGTGAATCCGGTGACGAAATGGATACGGCGCAACGGCTACGCTTCTACGATAATATCGCTGCGGATACGCATCGCCTCAACGAGCTTGTACGCCGCCTGATCGAACTTGCACGCGCCGAAAGCGCCGACCTCACGGCTGAGACTACATCGCTCGCCCGGGTGCTGCCCGGCATCAAACCGCCCGAGGGCTTGACCATCAATATTTCCAGCGGCGCACAATTGCCATTCCAGATGTCCAGCGAATATGCAGGGATCATTCTCACCAACCTTGCCGAGAATTCAGTGCAGCACGGCGCACATCAGCTTATTCTCAATGCCCGAATTGAGGTCGAGGCGATCCTCATAACGGCATCAGATGATGGCAATGGAGTTTCCAGCGGCAACAAAGATCGTATTTTCGATCCGTTCTTCACGACAAGGCGTGAGAATGGCGGGACGGGAATTGGGCTCGGAATTATTGCGGCCCTGCTCAAGGCGCATAATGGAACGATCAGGCTGATCGATTCTGAAGCTGGCGCGCGTTTCGAAATGATTTTGCCAAAAACAGTCTAGGCTGGCATTTGCAAGTCCACGTTGCGCGGGACCGTGCCTACACTGTTGCAATCTGGCCGCACCGCAAAACCAAAGCCATTTGCACAAAAAATAGGCGCTTGGCGTGGCAAACCGATTCGCCTATAAGCCAATCTCCGGCAATTACGACCGGGAGGTTCACGAATGGTAGCTCTCATGATGTCCCCACGGGGCGGCGCCAGTTCCTGATATGTGATGGCGGAAAGCACTCAAGCTTTCCTATTGGCTTCACAAGTCAAGAACTCATCGCCGACATTGGCCTTGTCCGTATTCGGCCAAGTCGCCACACCACAATGCCGTACTGATTCACTTTTCTTTTTACGCGGCATCTTCTTTCTGTAATTCCTATTGAGGCCGGTGCTTTGCGTACCGGACAATCGTCATGGCTTTTTTACGACTCGCTATCCGAGGCGGAGCTTTCCGCAGCGTTCTTGGATTCACCTGGAAACATTGGCAGGCACAGCCCGTGCGTCTGTCACTAACGCTTGTTGCCGTGTTGTTTTCGACAATGGCTGATGTGCTGACCCCGCTTTATTCCGGGCGGCTCGTTGATGCCATCGTCAAGGGCAGTCCGCAGGACGAAGTAACGTGGAATGCCGCAATGACGGCGTTCTTCGCACTGATTGCCCTGTCTTTCGGGGCAATTGTTCTGCGCTATGTCATCTTCATGACAGTGGTTAATCTGACATTGAAGATGATGTCCGACATTGCGGCGAATGCCTTTTATCGCATCCAGCGTTTTTCGACTGACTGGCATGCAAATAGCTTTGCCGGTTCGACTGTGCGTAAGGTCACGCGCGGTATGTGGGCGCTTGACCTGTTGAACGATACGCTGCTTCTGGCACTGTTTCCGTCCATCATCATGCTCATCGGCTCGACAGCGCTGATGACGTGGTACTGGCCGGTCATGGGTATCATTGTCGGTCTGGGATCATTGCTGTTCGTGGTGGTCACGGTGCTGATGTCGCTTGGCTTTGTTGCTCCAATGGCAAGCCTTGCCAATCGCTGGGATACCAAGCTTGGCGGTGCCTTGGCCGATGCGGTCAGCTGCAACATGGTCGTCAAAGGCTTTGGTGCGGAAAGCCGCGAGGATGCCCGTCTTGCCAAGGTTGTGGCGAAATGGCGTGACCGTACAGCCCGCACATGGCGGCGCGGTACGATCAATGGAACAACACAGGGTTCGATGCTTCTCATCCTGAGAGGCTCGATGATCGGCGCAGCATTGCTGCTTTGGTCGAATGGACATGCGAGTGCGGGTGATATCACCTTTGTACTCACATCGTTCTTTATCCTGCAGGGCTACTTGCGTGAAGTTGGCATGGACATTCGCAATTTGCAGCGTTCTGTCAATGACATGGAAGAGCTGGTTGATATTCAGAGTCAACCACTTGGCATTGATGATCGTCCCGGCGCCAAGCCGATCGACATCACCAATGGCAAGATAGAGTTCGACAATGTGACGTTCCACTATGGTGCACACAGGCTACCGCTTTACGACCGGTTCTCGGTAACGATCCGGGCAGGCGAGCGGGTTGGTCTGGTCGGACATTCGGGTTCAGGCAAGACCACCTTCGTCAAGCTGATCCAGCGCCTGCATGATGTGCAGTCGGGCCAGATCCGCATTGACGGTCAGGATATTGCCGATGTCAGGCAGGCATCGTTACGCCAGCAAATCGCCATTGTGCAGCAGGAGCCAATCCTGTTTCACCGGTCGCTGGCTGAAAACATTGCCTATGCAAAGCCTGGTGCTACGCAGGCCGAGATCGAGGAAGCTGCCCGGCAGGCAAGTGCGCATGATTTCATCATGGGCTTGCCGAAGGGCTACGGCACGCTTGTTGGTGAGCGTGGCGTGAAGCTTTCGGGTGGTGAGCGCCAGCGCGTTGCCATTGCCCGTGCATTCCTTGCGGATGCCCCGGTTCTTATTCTGGACGAGGCGACTTCCAGCCTTGATTCAGAGTCAGAAATGCTGATCCAGCAGGCAATGGAGCGCCTGATGCTCGGCCGGACGACATTGGTGATCGCTCACCGATTGTCGACCGTTCGCTCCCTCGACCGGCTGCTGGTCTTCGACCATGGCCGTATCGCGGAAGAGGGCAACCACGAGGCCCTGATAGGGCTCAAGGGCGGTATCTATCGCGGCCTGTTCGAGTTGCAGGCGATGGAACTGACCAAGGGCCTGATGCTTCAGGACGACTAGGACGCTTCGCTGCGGCGACCTCTTATCTCTCTCCCTTGCGGGAGAGAAAGCGCAAGAGAGAGTAAGTGCATCGAAATTTGCATTTGGCTCAAAGCGTGGTTCGACGGGGCTCACCATGAGGAAGGTTGTTACTTGCAGGGAGTTTATCTTCTGCAAGGTTGGCGACTAATGTGCAATCAACCACTTTCCTCATGGTGAGCCCCGTCGAACCACGCAACGACCGGAATGCAGATTATGCCACTCACACAGTGGGAGATGCCAATCCATATTGCCATTCCCCACCGCATCCGATATTCCCCCACCATGACCCCAATCGTACGTTTTGCTCCTTCACCCACCGGCTATATCCATATTGGCAATACGCGCACGGCCTTGTTCAATTGGCTGTTCGCGTTGAAAAATGGCGGGCAAATGGTCCTGCGTTTTGACGACACGGATGTTGAGCGATCCAAGACAGAATATGTCGAGGCGATAGCCGAAGATGTGGAATGGCTGGGCATCAAGCCTTTCCGCGTGGAATATCAGTCGAAGCGCTTTGCCGAATATGCTGCGGCCGCTGAAAAGCTGAAGGCTGCCGGTCTGCTTTACCCATGCTACGAGACTGCCGAGGAGCTTGACCTGAAGCGCAAGCTTCGTCTCGCACGGCGTCTGCCGCCGGTCTATGGCCGCGATGCGCTGAAATTATCTGACGAAGACAGGGCGAAACTGGAAGCTGAAGGCAAGCGCCCGCATTGGCGTTTTCTCCTACCGAATTTCAAGGGTGATCCTTTCGCTCCTGTGCGCACCGAAGTGCATTGGGACGATCTGGTTCGCGGTCCGGAAACTGTCGATCTTGCGTCACTGTCAGACCCTGTGCTGATCCGTGAGGACGGCACGTATCTTTATACATTCACGTCGGTGGTCGATGATATCGACATGGGCATCACCCATATTATTCGCGGTGACGATCATGTCACCAATAGCGGTGTTCAGATTTCGATCTTTGAGGCAATGGGTGCGAAGTCACCGCAGCTTGGCCATCATAATCTGCTGACAACTGCGACAGGCGAGGGCCTTTCGAAACGTACAGGCGCATTGTCGGTGGGCAGTCTTCGCCGCGCTGGCTATGAGCCCATGGCCGTTGCAAGCCTTGCGGTACTGACCGGCACTTCGGAAAACGTGGTGGCCGTGCCTGACATGGACACGCTGGCCGCAATCTTTGATCCGGCGGCTACATCAAAGTCATCTTCGAAATTTGATCCGGCGGATCTCGACGCGCTGAATCGCACGCTGATTCATGCCATGTCTTTTGCTGACGCGAAGGAGAGGCTTGCGGCTCTTGGCATTGAAGGCAGCGATGCAGAAGCATTCTGGCTGGCCGTTCGCAGCAATCTGACCTTCGTATCAGATGCATCCCAGTGGTGGGCAATTGTCAAAAATGGCCCCGCTGCCGATGAGGCTTTGGCTGATGAAGATCGTGAGTTTATCAATGCAGCTTTCGACATTTTGCCGTCGGAGCCATGGAGCCGCGAGACCTGGAAAGAGTGGACGGATGCTGTGAAGACACAAAGCGGCCGCAAGGGCAAAGGCTTGTTCATGCCTCTGCGTATTGCGCTTACGGGCCGGGCTTCCGGTCCTGAGCTTGCGGATCTTTTGCCCCTCCTTGGTCGGGAAGGAACGTTGGCCCGACGACCCTGACCTTTCGGTTCGGATCGATAGGCTTGTCCTCGCTCAAGGGTTTTGGCAATGGCGCTTCGGTCGCCGGTTTGCCCAGTTCAATGATCGAAGAGGGCTTTTCCTCTACCTTTGGAGCTGGCGGGGCGGGCTCTGCCTTTGTCTGAACCGGTTGCTCTTTTGGCTTAGCCGGTTCTGTCACTGTGGGCTTTGCCGGTTCGATTACCGGCAGCTTTGCGGGCTCGGTTGGTGCTGGCGTAGTCGGCAAAGGCTCTTGCTTCGTCACCGCAGGTTGTTGAGGGTCTATCGCGATAATCGATGGCGTTTTGGGCTGAGAAGGCGGTGCGGGCGGTGACGTGGGTTTGGGCGGTTGTTTTGCAAGTTCGCGCGGATTACCCATGGTCGAGAAATTGCCGGCGGTTTTCTGGCATGTACATTGCGGCGTAGCATTGGCGCCAGCCTTGCGGAATTTGAACGCGTTCGGCATATCCCGATAAGCCTGACCACCAAGCGAAATCATTGCTTCGGGCCGCTCTTCCCCTGTTGGCTTGAAGAAAAGCTGCGCTCCGGGGCACTGTGCCTGACATTGCGCCTGATCGCGGGGAAAGTTTTCCGCCCCTGTCTCATAGGTCAGCGGGAAATAATAACCGTCACATGTGCGCACGCACATGGTTTGGTATTGGCCACCCTCGATGGGAACCGGGATTGAACCGGGGCCGACAGGTTGCGGCTCGCGCCCTCCGTAAATCTCGTATGAACCCGGCTCTTCTTCGTCCAGTCGCGGCAGATCGCGATACTGATAGTCATTTATCGGGCAATTATTGGCATCGAGTGCCGCTTCAATGCGATCACGACGCAAATTGAACTCGTATTCGTCCAGCGTCGGATCATTGTTCAACCTGTCGAGACGGCTTTGCATGCGCGCGCAACTCTCGCTCTGCGCATGAGACAACCCGGTTACCGCCAGTAGAGCGGCAAATGCGGCAAGGATAATCAAGGGTGTCCGGAGCATGGATGGTCTCATATTAAAATGTCGATGAAACCATCCACGCTCGTGCGGCAGCAATAAGACGAAGGCCTATTCAACCCGTTGCGAGGCCTCTACAACAGCCAGCGCTGTCATGTTGACGATGCCGCGCGATGTTACCGAAGGCGTCAGGATATGGGCTGGCTTGGCTGCACCGAGCAGGATCGGGCCAACATGCAGCGCATCCGTAACAGTCTTGACGACATTCAGCGTGATATTGGCGGCATCGAGATTGGGGAATACCAGCAGATTGGCTTCATCCGTCAGGCGGGAGTGCGGCAGCACGCGTTCCCTCAGCACCTGCGAGAGTGCGCTATCGCCATGCATTTCACCGTCCTGCTCAAGCTCTGGTGCTTTCACGCGCAGGATTTCCGAGGCACTGCGCATTTTTGCGGCGCTTTCGGAATCGCGCGAACCGAAATTCGAATGCGAGAGCAATGCGGCCTTGGGCTCGATACCAAACCGGCGGATTTCGTTTGCTGCAAGCACTGTCTTCTCGGCAATTTCTTCCGCAGTAGGATCGATATTCACATAGGTATCGGTCAGGAAAAGCACGCCGCGCTGCGAGATAAGCAGGCTGAGCGCGGAGAAGTTACGAATACCTTCCGATTTGCCGATAATCAGTTCGACATTGCGAAGGTGCCGCTCGAAACGACCTTCAAGACCGCAGATCATGGCATCGGCTTCGCCGCGTACGATCGCGAGCGCAGCAATCACCGTGCCGCTGGCACGAACCATCGTCCTTGCAACTTCCGGTGTGGTGCCACGCCGCCCCGTAAGACTGACCAGCAGATCGACATAATCGCGATAACGTGGATCGTCTTCCGGATCGATGACATCGAAATCCTGCCCGATCTTGATTTTCAATCCATAGCGTTGAAGCCGCGTTTCGATGACCTGCGGACGTCCGATAAGGGTTGGAACGGCAATGCCTTCTTCCAGCACGACCTGAGCTGCACGAAGCACGCGCTCGTCTTCGCCATCGGCATAGATGACGCGCTTTTTCTCCGCGGTTTTTGCCGCAGTGAAAATCGGCTTCATGATGAGGCCGGAACGGAAAACGAAGCGGTTTAGCCGGTCGAGATAAGCGTCGAAATCTTCGATGGGGCGTTCGGCAACGCCAGTTTCCATTGCAGCCTTTGCCACAGCTGGCGCGATGCGCAGGATCAAACGCGGATCGAAAGGCGACGGGATCAAATAGTTTGGGCCGAATGTCGGTGTTTCGCCGGAATAGGCGCGGGCGGCAACGTCTGACGGCTCTTCACGGGCAAGCGCCGCAATGGCCTGAACCGCCGCCATTTTCATTTCTTCATTGATGGCACTAGCGCCGCAGTCCAGCGCGCCCCGGAAAATATAGGGGAAGCAAAGGACGTTGTTGACCTGATTGGGGAAGTCCGACCGGCCTGTGCAGATCATCGCGTCAGCGCGTGCAGCGCGCGCTACTTCCGGCATGATTTCCGGATTAGGATTGGCGAGCGCCATAATCAGCGGATTTGGCGCCATCTGTTTCAGCAGTTCAGGTTTCAACACGCCTGCTGCTGACAGGCCGAGAAACACATCTGCTCCGCCAATAACATCGGCCAGAACACGCGCATCGGTCTTCTGTACATAAACGGACTTCCAGCGATCCATAAGTGTGTTGCGGCCTTCATAGACCACACCATCAAGGTCGCAGACCCAGATATTCTTGCGATCTGCGCCAAGCTTGACGAGAAGGTTGAGACAGGCAAGCGCTGCCGCGCCAGCACCGGAAGCAACGATCTTGACCTTTGACAGGTCTTTGCCGGCAAGCTCCATACCATTGATGATGGCGGCTGCGACGATGATGGCCGTGCCGTGCTGGTCATCGTGGAACACCGGAATGTTCATCTTCTCGCGAAGCTGCTCTTCGACTTCGAAGCACTCCGGTGCCTTGATATCCTCAAGGTTTATGCCGCCGAATGTTGGCTCAAGAGCTGCAACAACATCGACAATCCTGTTGATTTCCTGCGCATCAATTTCGATGTCGAATACGTCAATATTGGCGAATTTCTTGAAAAGGACCGCCTTGCCTTCCATTACAGGCTTGGAAGCGAGTGGTCCGATATTGCCAAGACCAAGCACGGCAGTACCGTTGGAAACCACTGCAACCAGATTGGCGCGGCTGGTGTAATCGGCAGCCTTGGACGGGTCTGCGTGGATGGCCAGACAGGGAGCGGCAACACCTGGAGAATAGGCGAGGGCAAGGTCGCGCTGGTTGCCAAGCGGCTTTGTCGCCTGAATTTCCAGCTTACCCGGCGTCGGAAAGCGATGGTAAAACAGCGCGCTTTCATCAAGTTCTGAATTGCCGGGTGTGTTGTCCTGAGCCATGAATTGGTTCCTTCCGGAGTATCGGTCTGCGTCTTTGGTCTAAAATTCAACTGTCCATCTGAGGCTTAAATGAACCCAGATTTGATACAAGTCTTTATCGCGTAAGTCTGCATTTTTCCTTGCCGTCATAAGACTGTGACATGAATCGGGTTTGTGTCGCGCAGAAAGACGCATATGCGTCAGCGCGATACGGAGATCCGCATCATGGTCGAGACCGAACCCAAAAAGTTTCGCACGCTGTTTCTGTCCGATATCCATCTCGGTTCAAAAGGTGCCAAGGCCAGCTTTTTGCTGGACTTTCTGAAGTATCACGACGCCGAAACCATATATCTCGTCGGCGACATTGTTGATGGCTGGCGGTTGCGCCGCTCATGGCATTGGCCGCAGGAGCACAATGATATTGTGCAGAAACTCCTGCGCAAAAGCCGCAAGGGCGCGACAATTCATTACATTGCCGGAAATCATGACGAGTTCCTGCGTGACTTTCAGGGTACGCATTTCGGCGGCATTGAAGTCACGGACCGCATGATGCACGAAACGGCCGATGGCCGTAAATTCCTTGTGATCCACGGCGATCAGTTCGATGTGGTTGTTCGTAACGCCCGTCATATCGCATATCTTGGTGATTGGGCCTATGACGCGGCGCTGGCCATCAACACGGTGATGAACAAGGTGCGCCGCCGCCTTGGCCTGCGCTACTGGTCGTTCTCCGCCTGGGCAAAGTTCCGCGTCAAGAAAGCCGTCAATTTCATCGGCTCTTTCCAGACCGTTGTTTCCGACGAGGCACGCCGTATCGGAGCGGATGGCGTCATTTGCGGCCATATTCACCACGCCACCATCGAACAGATCGACGGTATCGAATATATCAATACCGGAGATTGGGTGGAAAGCTGCACGGCAATTGTCGAACATTTCGACGGCCGGATGGAACTCCTTTCATGGACTCACCTCATCGGCGAACAGGCAGGATTTGCTCCCGTGATCCAGATTGCCGACAAGCGGCCAAAGGCGGCGAATGCGGCGTGACGAGGTAAAACGGCTCGTCATCGTTTCGGATGCTTGGCATCCGCAAGTGAATGGCGTCGTGCGGACCCTGACCAAGGTGCGCGAGGAAATGGAAGCGCGGGGCTTCGAGGTGACGATCATTTCCCCGGCGGACTACCGTTCAGCACCTTGCCCGACATATCCGGAAATCCGGCTTGCATTGACTTTGCCCTCTGCCGTCAAGGCGCGCATTGAGGCCATACAGCCTGCCTATGTGCATATCGCCACCGAAGGGCCGCTTGGCATGATGGCACGGCGCGCCTGCATCAAGAATAACTGGCGCTTTACGACCAGCTTCCATACCCGTTTTCCCGAGTATCTGCGCAAGCGCCTGCCGGTCCCGCTATCCTGGTCCTATGGCTGGTTGCGCCGCTTTCACAATGCCGCCGAATCCTGTCTGGTGCCGACGCAGTCGATCCATGACGAATTGGTTGCACGCGGCTTTGAAACCCTGAAAGTGTGGACGCGAGGCGTCGACCGGCAATTGTTCCGGCCACAGCCGGACATTGATCTGGGCTTGCAGCATCCTGTTTTCATTTGTGTGGGGCGTGTTGCCATCGAGAAGAATCTCGAAGCGTTCCTGTCGCTGGATCTGCCGGGCACGAAACTGATTATTGGTGATGGTCCCGACCTCGACAATCTGAAGCGCCAATATCCAAAGGCTGTCTTTGCCGGGAAACATGAAGGTGAAGCACTGGCAAGATACTATGCCGGGGCCGATGTCTTCGTCTTCCCGAGCCGCACCGATACGTTCGGGCTGGTACTCTTGGAGGCCATCGCCTCCGGATTGCCGGTTGCGGCCTATCCTGTACCGGGGTCGAAAGATGTTATCGACGCGACCGGCGCTGGTGTTCTATCGGAAGATTTGGGCGAGGCTGCACTGGCGGCACTGGCCATGGGTAATGTTGATCCGGAAACCACCTTGGAAGGATTCAGCTGGAAAGCTTGTGCCGATATATTCGAAAGCATTCTGACGAAGATAGGCGTCTCCCGCGAAGTGCCCGGGCGTGTGGTCAAACCCAGCCGGACTATTTCTGTTCGTTAGATATTGTGAATCATCGTTCGTGCGTGCCGGGAACACAATGAATTTGTGCGTATGGTCCGCCTCTAATTCTATGAACTCGTTGAATTTCATGATAATTGCGAATCTCAAGGCAACGCATGGTTGCGATTCTGCCTGAGCAGCTCCGAACTTCCGAAAGTTCCACCAATGACAGCCGCCGTTGCGGATTTAAGCCAAGGCAAACCGTCTCGCTTCGAGCTACGGATTGCACTGACCTATTTTGCTATTTTCATGTCCAGCGGGTTGCACCTGCCATATTTCCCGCTCTGGCTTGAATACCGTTCACTGACGCCGACGGAAATCTCCATTGTTCTGTCAATGCCGCTGTTTGTGCGGGTTATCGCGGCACCACTGGTTTCGATGCTTGCAGACCGCTCCAATGATCGCGCGCATATCCTTACGCTGTGTACAGTTCTGGCAGTTATTGTTGCGGCATTCTATTTCGTGCCATTTGGTTTTGTCGGCATTCTTGCCGTATCGCTGCTGCTTTCTCCGCCATGGACATCGCAAGTGCCGGTGGCCGACACAATCGCGCTGTCAGGCGTTCGGCGTTATGGAGCCGATTTTGCCAAGATGCGGGTTTGGGGATCGATCTCGTTCCTGCTCACATCCTTTGTCGCCGGCATGTTCATCCAGCGGTTTGGCGAGCACATCATTCCCTGGGCCTTGCTTGGCGCACTCCTGCTTGCCTGCGGTATGAGTTTCATCGTTCCCCGGATTGGCAAGCCACGCCGTCTGTCACCGCTTTCCGACGTGGATATAGCGGATGCGGGCAGGGCACTGCGCCGACCGGCTTTCGTGACTTTTCTGATCGCGACTGGCATCACTCAGGCTAGCCATGCCTATGGTTACAGTTTCTCAGCGATCTACTGGAAATCAATTGGCATAGAAGAAACCGTTATCGGTGCTTTCTGGTCGATTTCGGTGGTTGCGGAAGTGATCATGTTCACCTGTTTCCGCCGCATCTTCGGCAATTTTCATCCTGCCAAGGTGCTGATGATCGGTTCTGCCATCGCGATGTTCCGCTGGGCGGTGTTCCCGCTCATCGAACCTTTCGGGCTTGGTGTTGGTGGATTTCTGGTCGTTCAATGTCTGCATTGCTTTTCGTTCGCCCTGTCATTTCTTGGTATGCAGAAAATGATCGTGCTGACCATTCCCGAAGAGCGCGGGGGCACGGCGCAGGGACTATCGACTTTCTTTATTGGTACGTCGCTGGCAATCGCTACCATGGCGTCAGGCCCGCTTTATGCGGCGACGGGAATTTACGGCTTCTACGCGATGGTGGTGCTCGCTGCTATTGGCCTTGCACTAGCAGTGGTCTCGCTGAAGCTTGAGCAGCGCGAGGCTTAGCCCCACAGTTCGGGTTTTGGTGGCGAAACACGGCTTCCTGTGAATTCAAGTCCGGGCGCCCGATCTTCTTTAAGGATCAGCGGGCCATCGAGATCGACGAAATCTGCGTCCTGCGCAACGAGAACCGCAGGTGCCATGGCCAATGATGTGCCCACCATGCACCCCACCATAATACCGAAGCCGAGTTCGCGTGCACGTTTCTGCATGCGCAGCGCCTCTGTCAGGCCGCCGGTCTTGTCCAGTTTGATATTGATGCTGTCATAGCGACCCAGCAGCGTATGCAGATCGTCGGTTCCGTGGGCACTTTCATCAGCGCAGATCGGCACGGGGTGAGGTATCTTCGCGAGAATCGCATCATTTCCGGCAGGCAGAGGCTGCTCGATAAGCACAATGCCCGCCTTGGCACATGCCAGCATGTTTTCAACGATATTGGCGTCAGTCCAGCCCTCATTGGCATCGATTATGATGCGGCTTGAAGGTGCAGCTTCCGCCACCGCGCGTATCCGCTCCGCATCGTTTTCGCCACCAACCTTGACCTTGATCAATGGCCTGTCTGCGAAATTTCGCGCGGCCTCCGCCATGGTTGCAGCATCGCCAAATGAAACGGTTACAGCAGTTGTCAGGTCGTGCAAGGCTGGCATGTCCAGTATTGACGTTACGCTACTGTGGTTACGTTTCGCTTCCAGATCCCACAGGGCGCAATCCACCGCATTGCGTGCAGCGCCCGCATGGATCAGCGTGACCAAACCGTCACGAGTCGCGCCATTCTTCAGAGCACCACGCAAAGCTTCAATTTCGGCGACTACGGATTCTATGCTCTCGCCATAACGGGCATAGGGTACGCATTCACCGCGGCCACTATAAGCACCATCGGTCAACGTGCAGACGACAATTGCCGCTTCCGTTTTGGAACCACGGGAGATTGTAAACGTTCCGGCAATGGGCCAGCGCTCTACCGCAATATCCAGATTAATTGACATGATTTACGCCTTAATTGTTCAAGTGACATCGGCCCGGAGACTCGATATGTGTGTTGGTGATGTTGACCGATAGAGCAAACAATTCAAGTGCTTCTACTGCAGCGCCTCCACATGTTGAGTTCAGCAAGGATGGAGACCGCGCAACAGTTACACTTACCGGCGCCTGGACCACACGCAACGTTCGCCGCGTGGATGAAGCCATGCGTGACATTGGTGGTGATAACGGCTTTACAAGCGCCGTTATCGACCTTTCCGGCGTGGAATTGCTGGATACGGCCGGTACCTGGCTGATAGAGCGCCTGCGGACTGCGCTGGAGAAATCTGGCAAGCAAGTGACGATTGAGGGCCAGTCGGAAAGCTGGGGTGCCCTGTTTGAAGCCGTTGGTGAGATTGCGGCGACACCTCCGGAAGTCGTTCATATCGACCGTCCACCTTTGGTAACCCGGTTCTTCGAATCAATTGGCCGTACGGTCTATGCTTTCGGCGATGATTTCATCAAGGCGATGCATATTCTGGGCGCTACAGTGCGCGGTGCGCAAATGAAGGGTGGCAGCCGCAGTGGTATTCGCCCGGCGGCTATTGTGCACCAGATCGACAGTATGGGTATTGGCGCCGTGCCGGTGGTTGTGCTCATGTCGACGATTATCGGCGCGATCATCGCGCAACAAGGTGCTTTTCAGCTGCGTTATTTCGGCGCGGAAATTTTTGTTGTCGATCTTGTGGGCATTCTGGTGCTGCGCGAGATCGGTGTGCTTTTGACGGCTATCATGATCGCAGGTCGTTCAGGCAGTGCCATCACCGCCGAAATCGGCTCGATGAAAATGCGTGAAGAAACCGACGCGCTTACCGTAATCGGCCTTAATCCAGTCGGTGTCCTTGTTTTCCCAAGGCTCGTCGCGCTGGTAATCTCGCTGCCATTGCTGACGATTATCGCAGATTTTGCCGCTCTCGCTGGTGCTATGGCAATCACTTGGGCCTATTCAGGAATTCCGCCGGATGCCTTTATCCAGCGTTTGCGCGATGCCATTGACCTTTCGAGCTATCTTGCCGGTTTGATCAAAGCACCATTCATGGCCATGATTATTGGCGTGATGGCTTCGGTTGAAGGCATGAAGGTTGGCGGCAGCGCCGAATCGCTGGGGCAACGGGTGACGGCATCCGTGGTCAAATCGATTTTCGTGGTCATTGTGGTCGATGGTATTTTCGCCATCTTCTACGCGTCCATCAATTTTTAAGTCTTTCAGAACCGAGGCGCATGAACCCGAAACAAAACAATCAGAGCACCGACGAAAAGGCTGATGATATCATCCTTTCCGTAAGGGATGTCAGCGTGTCGTTCGGCCGCTCGACGGTGCTCGACAATCTTGACCTTGATGTCTATCGGGGCGAGATTCTGGGTTTCGTCGGGGCCTCCGGTACAGGTAAGTCTGTTTTGATGCGGACAATCCTTGGGCTTAATCAGAAGCAGAAGGGCAAGATCAGTATTTTCGGCCACGATATCGATGAGGCGACCGATCAGGATAAGCTGGCTGTCGATATGCGCATGGGAGTGCTGTTCCAGCATGGTGCGCTGTTTTCATCATTGACGGTGCTTGAGAACATTCAAGTACCGATGCGTGAATATCTCGACATTCCGCACAAGCTCATGGATGAACTTGCGCGTCTCAAGATTGAGCTCGTTGGATTGAAACCTGACACGGCCGACAAGTTTCCTTCCGAACTTTCAGGCGGCATGATCAAGCGCGCGGCTTTGGCCCGTGCCTTGTCGCTTGATCCGGAAATCGTCTTCCTTGATGAACCGACCTCGGGTCTTGATCCTATCGGTGCTGCGGATTTCGACCAGTTGATCGCTGATCTGCGCGATACGATGGGACTGACCGTCTATATGGTGACCCACGATCTCGATAGCCTGTTCGCCGTATGCGACCGAATCGCGGTATTGGGGAACAAGAAGGTTCTCATTGAAGGAACCATTGAGGACATGTTGGCGTTTGACGATCCGTGGGTCAAAGAATATTTCCGTGGAAAGCGTGCTCGTCAAATTGTATCCAATGGCGATAACAGGCGGCGTTCGGCGCGCGAGGAAACCGCGCCAGCGCCAAATACACAACCGCAGAACAGGCCAGCGGAACAACAGGGTCGGGCAGAGTAGTCTATGGAAACCAAAGCCAATTATGTTCTGGTCGGTATTTTCACGCTTGCTGTCTGCGTGCTCGCCTTCGGATTCGTTTACTGGATCGCGCGTTATGGCGATAAGACCGAGACTGCAACGCTGGAAATCCGTATTCTTGGCTCGGTGACGGGTTTGGCCGAGGGCAGTCAAGTGCTGTTCAATGGTATCAAGGTGGGCACTGTCCGGCGCTTGTCGATCGATAGCAACAATCCTGATGCCGTTATCGCGCAGGCCGAAGTCAATGCGACGACGCCGATTACACGTTCCACGCAGGCCACGCTTGGATTTGCTGGTCTTACGGGACAGGCCTTCATCGAATTGAAGGGCGGCAAGCTATACGAGCCGATGCTGCTTGAAGAGGCGGCAAAGGAAGATTCGATAGCTCGTATCGATGCCGATCCCTCAGTGGTGAACAATCTTCTGCAGAAGGCGCAAACGATCCTTGAGCGTGTTGATGGCGCGGTCGGGTCGATTGAAAGCTTTATTACGGAAGTGAAGGGGCCATTGGTTGATACTGTGAACAATACCAAGCAGTTCACGGACGCTCTTGCCAAGAACTCTGATGTCATCGAGAAATTCAGCCGTAGTGCCGAAGACGTTCAGGTTGTTGTTAGTGAGGCTCGTCAGATGATGGCCAAGCTCAACAATGCTTCTACCCGTGTCGATGGTGTTCTGGCCAAGCTCGATAAACAGCTCTCCGATGAGGATGGCAGTGTCGTTCGCGAAGCACGTCAGACTTTGCAGTCTTACCGTTCAGTGGCTGATAATCTGAATGCGCGACTTGGGCCGATCACAGACAATCTCAACCGCTTTTCGGGGCAGGGATTGCGTGATGTGCAGTCACTCGTGAATGAAAGCCGGCAGTCGGTTCAGCGTATTGAACGCGCCATCACCGATCTTGAGAAAAACCCGCAACGGGTGATTTTCGGTGGCGGCGGTAATGTTCCGGAATATGACGGACGCACGCGCCGTTGACTTTGACGTATTCGCACCGCATGAAAGTTAATGAATAGTTACGCGTCGGGATTGGTTAAGTGGTAAAATCGAAAACAGTAATCGCTGCGTTGGTTCTCGCATTGTCTTTGTCGGCCTGCGCCAGTTCAAAGAAGCTCGACACGTTCGATCTTTCCAGTCCTTCACCGGAAGTTACCTCGTCACGGAAGCAGGGTCGTCAGATTCTGATTGCCGCTCCCTCCGCATTGAAAGCGCTGGATGGCGAAAATGTCGTCGTGCGCTCCGGCCCGAATTCGATCTCGTTTTTGAAGGGTGCGCAGTGGGCAGATCGCCTGCCGAATATTGTGCAGTCGCGTCTGGCACAGGCATTTGAAAGCACTGGACGCCTCGGCGGTGTTGGTCGTCCGGGCGATGGTCTCGCCATCGACTATCAGGTGATCAGCAATATCCGCACGTTTAATATCGATGCTTCAGGCAATGAAACAGCAGTTGTCGAGATTGCCGTGAAGATACTCAATGACAAGAATGGCACAGTGCGCGCAACCAAGGTCTTCCGCTCGACTACTGCGGTACGCGGTGCTGGCAGTGCATCTTATATTGCTGCGCTGGATAGCGCCTTTGACGATACCACCAGCGATATCGTTACCTGGACGCTTTCGGTTATTTAGACTGGTACGCTCATTAACCGGCTAATTGGCATCTAATTCATTGCGTGGTTCGACGGGGCTCACCATGAGGAAGATTGTGATTTGCAGGGAGCTAGTTATGGAATGTAGGCCATTAAGTTGATCGTCTAGAGCCACGAAACCGCAACGGTGGAGGGCGAAAGTGCCATCCACCAACCTTCCTCATGGTGAGCCCCGTCGAACCACGCACAACTCAGGTGCCAACTACCAATCACCTCAAGCCGCCTGCTGGAAATCGCCAGCTTCTGGTCCGGTTGCAAATGGCAATTCTTCATCTGCCCAGCCGGTTATTCCGCCGATCATGATTTTAACCGGCCTGCCAAGCCGCGCGAGCTTCAGTGCTGCCTGATCTGCGCCATTACAGTGAGGCCCGGCGCAATAGACAACAAAAATAGTGTCCTGCGGCCACTCTGCCATGCGCTCGGCTGAAATTTCCCGATGGTTCAGATGGATAGCACCCGGAATATGGCGGCGTTCATAGGCCGCGCTGGTGCCCACCACATGCAGCAGCACGAAATCCGGCCCATCCTGTAGTGCCTGTGCGACATCGGCACAATCAGTCTCGAGGGACAATCGCTTCGAAAAATGCTCAATGACGATATCGGGTGATGCCGGTGCAATTTCGGTTACGTAGCTCATTTGCGCTCTCCTTTTGTTGGTGAGCAAGAATTAGAACAAACGATAATTCACTGGTAGTTGGCAAGAATGCCATATATCGTCAAGATCATGTCAAAGGTATCAAATACGCCCCGCCTAAATAATCCGCTTGTCGTAGCGGTCGCCTATGACGGCCTTTGCACGTTCGAATTTGGCGTTGTTGTCGAGATGTTCGGCTTGCCAAGACCTGAAATGGGTGACGACTGGTACAAGTTTGCAGTGGCCAGCATTGAGATGGGCGAACTGCGGGCGACTGGCGGAGTGCGTATTCTAGCCGATGGTGGCCTCGACCTTTTCGAGCAGGCAGGCACGATCATCATGCCCGGATGGCGCGGCGTCGAGCATTCCGTGCCTGAGTCTCTGGTGCAGGCACTGCAAAAAGCCCATGCCAATGGTGCGCGCATTTTGTCGATCTGCTCCGGTGTATTTGTACTTGCTGCTGCTGGTCTGTTGTCGGGTCGCCGTGCGACAACCCATTGGCGCTATGCCGATCTGTTGACTGAACGCTATCCCGATATCGAGTTCGAGCCGAATGTGCTTTACGTGGATGAGGGCAGTATCCTGACCTCTGCAGGGAGCGCCGCAGGCATCGATCTTTGCCTGCATTTGATCCGTCGTGATTTCGGCACGGATGCTGCCAACAAGGTGGCGCGGCGGCTCGTGGTTGCTCCGCATCGCGATGGCGGACAAGCGCAATTCGTCGAGCAGGCGGTGCCTGCGGCGCATGAGGGTGCGCGGCTTTCTCCGCTGCTGGAATTGATGCGCAACAACATCCAGAACGAGTTTTCCATCGCCAGCCTCGCCAAGGCTGCCGGTATGAGCCCACGCACATTCCTGCGCCGCTTCGAGTCTGCAACAGGCATGACGCCGGCCAAATGGCTCTTATCAGAGCGATTGGGTCGGGCACGGGATCTTCTGGAAAACTCCTCGCTCTCTGTCGAGGTGATAGCCGCGAATACGGGTTTTGGCACAGCAGCTACCCTGCGTCATCACTTCCGCCAGCAACTGGCTACGACACCAACAGCGTATCGGGATATGTTCGGAAAAGTGCCGGAGTTGGAAGAGGCTTGAGGTTCGCACAGCCCATCTCCTATTTCCCACAATGAGGAGAGATAATTGGCAGATAGCTCATGCGTGGTTCGCCCTTCGACAAGCTCAGGAGGGCTCACCATGAGGAAGGTAGACAATTGCATATTTGTCGCCAACCTTGCTGGAAATAACTCCTTGCAAACAACAACCTTCCTCATGGTGAGCCCTCCTGAGCTTGTCGAAGGGCGAACCACGCAATGAACCGGATGCAAATTACGTTGAACGCAATGTTCACTCACGGCATCAAGCAACTGGGCATCTGAAACAACATAAAAAACGCGGCACCAAGGCCGCGTTTTTTGTCATTTCAATTCGCTCTTAGCGCAGGCGATTACTTGCGTGGGCAAGCATGGTGTAGACCTTGCCTGTGTCTGAAGTCAGATAGGCTTGCGTCGTTGTGTTGTCGCGGTCGTTGCGTGTCACGTCCTCAAGCAAGCGCTCGAAATCGTCCATGTAACGGTCGACAGCACGCTTGAACTCACTGTCCGACGAATATTTGCGCTTGATCTCGTCAAAGGTTTGCTGGCCCTTCAGCGTGTAGAGGCGGCGGGTGAATACATTGCGCTCACCGGCACGATAACGCTGCCAGAGTTCAACGGAAGCTTCGTGATCGATAGCACGGGTAATGTCGATCGACAGGGAGTTGAGCGATTCAACAACCTGGCCGGGCGAGCGGCCTGCCGGTGCCTTGGGAGCTGCTTCGGCCTCATCGGTCGAAGCGCGGCGAAGAAGATCGGAAACCCAGCCATTACCTGCAGGACGGGCCTGTTCAGCATTGCCGCGTGTATCGAGTGTCCCGCGCATTGCCGGAGCCTGAGGTGCCGGGGCAGCAGGCCGTGGTGCCGGAGCAACCGCTTCGGTACGCTGCGGCTGTGCGGCAACTGCTGCACTGGCGCGAGCCGGTGCTGCACGCTGTGCCCGAGCTTCACCAACGTCGGTAAGGCGCCCGGATTTCTGAACGATTTCCGACAGTTCCTTCAGCGCGTTGATCTGTTCGGAAACAGCCTTGCGCATCTGGGCCGTCGACTGCTTGGCTTCTTCCGGCATATCCATCACGCCGCGCTGCAACTCGGAACGGGTCTGTTCGAGTTCCGTACGGATCGCTGCGGATGAGCGGCGAATTTCGTCAGTCGCGTTGGCGAACTTCTGTGATGCCTGTTCGACCACTTCGGAGATCGAATTGCGAATCTGCTCCGTTGTCTGGTTTGCCCGGCCCTCGGCGCGGTCGAATGCCGAAGAGACAAGTGATTCAAACGAACGCATGGTCTTTTCGATAGTTTCCGACTTGGCGATAAGGCCTGATGCCAGTGCCTGCAAAGCCTCCTGACGCTCATCGAATGTCGAGGCGAGGTTGGTCTGCGATGCGTTGATCAGATCGGAAGCCTTGCTCAGCATGTTGCCATGCTCATCAAAGCGCTGGGCGATGGAAGCAATATCGGTCAGCGTGCTGTTCGACAGTTGCGACAGCTTGCCGAGATTGCCGTCGATCAGACGGGTTGATGTCTCAAACGATTCAGCAGCCTTTGTTGCGTTTTCAGCAAAGGCAGTTGTCGTGTCGAGCAAACGTCCATCAATGTCACCAAGGTTCTTGGTCGCCATGTCGATCAGCTCACCAAGCTTCGCGTTGGAAGAGGAGAGGCGGTCGATAAGGTTGCTCACGTCGTCGGTCAGACCGGCCTTGGCTGCCTGAACCGCAGTGATCGTTTCCGCTGTGCGGCTGGCGATTGCATTGATCAGAGCCGCATTTTCAACGCGCAGGCGTTCGGTAGCGGATGTCGTTGCTTCCACCAGCTGCGAGGCGAGCGTGCGGCCATTATCGGCAAGGCTCTCGACCAGCGGCTGAGCCGTATTGTCGAGAATGCTGATGATCTCCTGCGAGCGGGCCGAGAGAACCTCGTTCAGTTCGCGGGTGCTTTCTGCAAGCTTCGATGCTGTTGTATCGGTCGCTGCGGAGAAGCGGGCTTCCAATGCTTCGAGGTTCGCTGCGGCTTCCGTCGCACGCTGGCCAAGACGCTTTTCAGTTTCCGCAAGGCTTTCGTTCATGCGCAGGCTGAATGCCTCACCGTGACCGTCGAGAGCCTCACCTGCCTTCTGTGCTTCACCCGTAAGGGTGGAGGCAGCTTCGGTGATCTTGTCGCGCAATGTGCGGGCAACAACCGAAGCGCTCTGTTCGAGCGACTTGCGGACATTATCGACACCGATGGCCAATGCGTTCTGCATGGTTGATGTGCGCTCGTCGATTGTGCCGCCGTGGTTTTCGAAAGCCTTGGCAAGCACATCCGCGCTGTCCTGCAGAACTGCCTGCAAGGCAACGGTGCGGTCGCCGATAGCGCCAGCCTTGTCGTCCAGTGTCTGGCCGAGAGCAGCATTGCCCTGGTCCATAGCTGCGCGAATGGCTGCAATGCGCTGATCGAGAATACTTGCATGATCGTTGAGCGTTTCGCCGACGCGGGTGTCGCTGTCTGCCAGTGCCGTGCGGATAGCGGCTGCGCGGTCATCAAGCGTTCCGATATGCGAAGCCAGCGTATCGCCGATCTGCATATTGCTGCTGTCGAGAACAGAGCGGATACCTGCGGTGCGCTCCTCGATATCGCTGGCATGCTGTGCAAGCGTTTCACCAATGCGGGCATGGGTGTTTTCAAGCGCTGCCTGGATACCGGCTGTGCGCTCATCCAGCGAGGAAGCGTGCGAGGCCAAAGTCTGGCCGATACGCTGGTCACTATTGCTCAGCGCCTGCTCAATTCCCGCCGTGCGATCGTCAATCGAACTTGCGTGCGAGGACAGGATATTGCTGATGCGCGAGTCACTATCGACCAGTGCCTGACCGATGCCGGCAGTACGCTCTTCGATTGCACTGGCATGAGAAGCCAGAACATCGCTGATACGGGAGTCGCTGCTGGTCAAAGCCTGTTCAATACGGCCTGTGCGGTCATCAACACTGTCGATAAAGCCGCTCAATGTACCGTCGATGCGCGTGCCGCTATTGAGCAGGGTGGCCTGAATTTCGGCATTGCGTGCATCAATGGCCTGCGTATGCGCGGCAAGTGTTTCGCCAAGCTTGGCATCGCTGCCGGAAAGGGCCAGCTGGATTTCCTGATTGCGTTCGTCCAGACCCTTGTTGTGGTGATCCAGTGTTTGCGCAATCTTGGCATGCGTTTCAACGAATGCTGCACGCATTCCGATAGTGCGCTCGTCAATGATCTTGGCATGAGCGTCAAGCGTCTGGCCGATGCGTGTATCAGTTGCGTTGATTGCTGTTTCAATGTTTGCACTACGCAGATCGATGTTGCGAGCATGCTCGTCCAATGTGTCGCGGATACGTGTGTCTGTATCTGCAAAGGCAGCATGCATGCCAGCTGTGCGGTCTTCAATAGCCCTGGCATGCTGTTCAAGCGTGGCGCCGATACGGGCATCATTATCCTCAAGCAGCGTATGAATACCGGCTGTGCGGCCTTCAATAGCCTTGGCATGCTGGTCCAGCGTTGCGCCAATACGGAAATCATTGTCTTCAAGCGAAGACCGCAGGCTGGCGGCACGTTCTTCCAGCGTGGAGCCATGGCCTTCAATGATCTGACCGATTGCAGCCGTGCTGCTTTCCAGAATTGTCTTGAGGTTCGATGTATGATCACCGATCTGTCCGGCCTGATCGCGGATAACGATGGCAGCACGGTCGGTTTCCTGAACCAGTGTGGCAGCCAGTGCTTCGCGTTCTTCGGCAAGTTTGGCGGCAAGAGCCTCGCGGCTTTCGACAAGACGGTCGGAGAGGGCAGCAGCATTGGTTGAAAGCAGGCTGCCCACCTGATCGGAAAGGCTGGAAAGATCGTTGCCGATCTTCGCCTTTGTTTCATCGACAATACCATCGATAGAAGCGCGGCCATCCGTAAAGGTCTTGGCGATATCGCGTGTGCGTTCGATCAATTGTTCATTGATCTGGCGTGCGCGGGCCTCAAGAGCTGAATTAAGACGTTCGGTGCTCGTATCCAGCGACTGGGCACGGGTTTCAAACTCTGCCAGCAGCGAACGGCCCCGTTCATTGATTGTCGTGTCAAGGCCAGCCAGACGCGTGTCGAATTCGCCTACCAATGTTTGCGTGGCATTGCCCAGCAGCGACAACATGCTGTTGGTGCGGCTGTCAAGCGTATCGGCCAGTTTCATCGTTACAGAATCTGTCTGTTCCGACAAAGCTGCAATGCGCATTTCCAGAAGATTTGCAAAGGCTTCGCCGGAAGTGCTGATCTTGTTTGAGATGTCGTCCGAGCGGGAAACGATCTGCTCGGAGATAACCTGACCGCTCTGGGTAAGCCGTTCAATGAGCGACTCGCCGGACTGGTTGATGGACATGCTCAGATTTGTCGATGCGCTGGAGATATTCTCGCGCAGCGACTCGCCAGCCAGTGACAACTCGTCTTTCAACTGTTCATGCGCGCTCGAAATCGATGCGCGTACGCGTTCGGCATGGCCGATTACCGATTCACGCTCACCGCCAAGGCGGTCAACGAGGGTGCGGATACGGTATTCATTGTCCGTGTAAACACGCTCAAGCTGATTTACTTCGGTTTGAACCAAAGTTTCCAGTTCAACAGCGCGGGCAAGCGTACGTTCAACGCCTTCGCTCATAGCGGCAACTTCGCGGCGTACAGCCTGACCAAGCGAGGCAACGCGATCCGAAGACAGCATTTCAGGCTCGGAAAGACGCATTGCGGCTTCTGCCATGGAGCGCGCTGCATATTGCATTTCCTGACCGCGGCGGATCATGATCGCAAATGCCCAGAAGAGCATGATCGGGACGACAATCGCGACGGCAAGGCCAATTGCATAGGGCGCGGCGGCAAAATCGGAGAATGAGCGGATCGACCAGAGCGATGGGCCGTAGAGAGCATTGCCGAGCGCAAGTACGCCGCCAGCCCAAAGAACGCTGACGATGCTTGTGATCAGACCATAGGATTTTGGCTGCGCAACAGAACTTGTGGAGTGCGCTGTCTTGGATGTTTGCAGCAGATCGTCATTCGCCGGGCGGAAAGACGGCTGCGATGGTACGGCCGGAGCCTTCGGCGGGGCGGGCGGTGCCGCTGGAATCGGGTTGGCTGCCTTGATTTGCGGCTTGGGTGCGGGCAATGGAATAGCAGCAACGGGAGGTTCGGTTACCTCCGGTTCGGGCAATTTTACGGGTTCGGCCGCAGCGGGTGTCTCGAATTTTTCAGCAGCAAGCTCTTGGGCTGCCTGCGAAATCTGCGCTTCAAGATCGTTCAGGGACAACAGATCGTCATCAATTGGAGACAGATCCATATCCATCCCGAGCGTCGACTCGTCGAAATCGATTTCTAGAGCCTTTTCAAGGGCTTCACCGAGCTCGTCTTCGGCTTTGAAAGCCTTGCTTTTCGGGGCTGTGGCCATGTTTTCCTCACAATATTGGGCGGTCGCCACATGTGGGGCTAACCGCGCCATACTCTTTACGCCGCTACTCTAATGTACTGGCACATGGTTTGGAAAGAAACAATGGATTCGGGAAATGCTTAAAAGTTTAAACACAAGGTTAATTTTTGGGCCTCTCAGGAAATTTCAATTGTAGGCAAAAATTTACCGGGCGTTCACCATAAGGCAGCATTTAAGCAGGGTTCCTGCCTCGTTTTAACCTTGAATCAGGCTCATCAGCTTAGCCTTGTTTGTTCAAATGTAAAAAGCGTTCAGGAGAATACCAATGGCCCAACAGGCATCGATGGCATTTGCTTCGCCAGGTGGCGAGCGATCGAAGCCAGCACGTAAGCGTCCGATTGATCTTGTACATCTTACGCGTGAAACATTCGGCAATCGTGCGCTCGAAACTGAAATCCTCAATCTGTTTTCCCGGCAAACCTGCGGCATCGTGGACAGACTTATCCACGCAAATCCGGATGATCGCGTCCGTCTTGCCCGTTCTCTCAAGGGATCGGCCAACGCAATCGGCGCATTTCGCGTTGCCGAACTTGCAGAAGCAGTCGAACAGTCGCCCAGCGATACGAAGAAGGTCAGGGATCTGCGTCCGGCGATTGATGATGCACGGGATTATATCGCAGCGATCACCCGCTGAAGTACAGGCTGCGTCAGGGCGTACAATTGACTTACGCCTTTAAAGCCCTATGTCAGCGTTAACTTGATCACTGGGGCTTTATTCATGGCAAAAATCACCTTTGTCACACATGGCGGCGAACGCATTGATGCGGAAGCCGAAAATGGCTCGACCGTTATGGAAAGCGCCATTCGCTTTGCTGTGCCTGGGATTGACGCCGAATGCGGTGGCGCCTGTGCCTGTGCCACCTGCCATGTCTATGTGGATGAAGAGTGGACGACGACTGCCGGCGAACCGGAAGCCATGGAAGAAGACATGCTCGACTTCGCCTATGACGTGCGCCCAAATTCGCGTTTGTCCTGCCAGATCCGTGTTTCCGATGAACTCGACGGCCTTGTGGTTCACGTTCCGGAGCGCCAGTCTTAACTTTGCAGTAGTGTCGTGCGCCCTTCGACAAGCTCAGGATGAGGAGGGGTTTGATTGCAGGGAGTCTCATTCTGCTAGCTTGGTGAGTGTTTCTGCAAACAACACACTTTCCTCATGGTGAGCTTGTCGAACCACGCAGTACAGAAAAGCAATCATTGTAAAGTCATCGCGTATCCCTGATATTTTCTCATCCACCTATTAGAAACAAACCATAGAAGCGCTTTTCATCGCTTGAAGTGCTGCATTGTCTTGACCTTGCGGTAAGCAATCGTTACGCGCATGGCAGCCCGTGTGTCCTGAACACGCCAGCCATTACCCCTTTTTCTATCTGCACGGCATGCAGACCGTCCGGCATGAGGAATTTGCGATGAGCGAGACTATCAAAACCGATGTTGTCATCATTGGCGCAGGCCCGGTTGGCCTGTTCGCAGTGTTTGAACTTGGCCTTTATGATCTGAAATGCCATCTCATCGATATTCTTGACCGCCCGGGTGGTCAGTGCGCCGAACTCTATCCGGAAAAGCCGATCTACGATATTCCGGCCTGGCCCATCATCAGCGGCAACGAATTGACCGAAAAGCTGATGGAGCAGATCAAGCCATTCTCGCCGCAATTCCATTTCAACCGCATGGTGACCAAGCTCGAACGTCTCGAAGACGGTACATTCCGCGTCGAGACCGATGATGCGGAAGTTTTCGAAGCAAAGGTTGTGGTGATTGCTGCCGGTGGCGGATCATTCCAGCCAAAGCGTCCGCCGGTTCCGGGTATCGAAGCCTATGAAGGCAAGAGCGTGTTTTATTCCGTGCGCCGCATGGAAGAGTTCCGCGATCAGGACGTGCTGATTGTCGGCGGCGGCGATAGTGCCCTCGATTGGGCGCTCAACCTGCAACCAATAGCGCGCAGCCTGACCGTGGTGCATCGCCGTGCGGAATTCCGCGCTGCACCCGACAGCGTCAAGAAAATGTTCGAGCTGGTCGAGAGCGGCAGCGTTCGTTTTGAACTCGGGCAGGTTTCCGGCCTGAAGGGCGAAGGCGGCGAACTGACCCATGCGGTTATCAAGGCCGCTGAGGGCGAAATCGAAATTCCCGTTACGCGCCTCCTGCCGTTCTTCGGCCTGACCATGAAGCTCGGTCCGATTGCCGATTGGGGCCTGAACCTGCACGAAAATCTCATTCCGGTGAATGTCGAAACGTTCGAAACATCGGAACCCGGCATTTTCGCCATTGGCGACATCAACTGGTATCCGGGCAAGCTCAAGCTCATCCTTTCCGGCTTCCACGAGGCTGCCCTGATGACGCAAGCGGCAAAACGCATTGTCAATCCGGGTGAACGCGTCGTGTTCCAGTACACAACCTCCTCAACCAGCCTTCAGAAAAAGCTGGGCGTGAACTGAGTTAATTGGCGGCAAATTATCTTGTGCGTGGTTCGCCCTTCGATAAGATCAGGATTGCTCACCATGAGGAAGGTGGTTTGATTGCATTTTGAGGCTACGTCCTCAGAAAATCACGGGATTGCAGCCCACCATCTACCTCATGGTGAGCAATCCTGAGCTTGTCGAAGGGCGAACCACGCACAAACAACTGCAGCAGCTCAAGGTTTGGCCAGTTCCCTGACCATGCGATAAGTCAATAACCTCTCGAAGCGCGCATCGAAATTTACAGTCTCAATCCGATCAAAGCGCACCTGATCCGCATCGTGCTTCTTGAGCAGTTTTGCTGTCAGCGCGTCGATATCCGCTTTCATTTTCACGCAATCGCTGCGCCATGGCAGTGCTTTGATCTGGCGTTCCATGTCACCGGCAGCTGTGCGGGCGATGACAATGTGGCTTTCCTCATGACGTTTGATATCGGCCGACAATGTGTCCCAGACCATTGCAAGGTCACGCTTTGCCGTGCGGCGCTGTTTCCAGCGGGGAAGATACACTGTGGCGCGCACAACAATATCTGCATTCACCACCTGACAGCTTTTGCCGTTGGAGCCGAACTTGACCTTGCTGTCGAAGCGCATCCGCGTCATGCCGGGGTGCCTCGCACCGGTCTTAGCCAGCATTGGACCCCGGCGGCTCAGCTCTTTATCCAGCTCTGCCGCGTTGTGCGCACTCAATGTAAAATACTGGTATTTCCGCAATACGGTTGTCGCATTGGCAGCTGGTACAGTGATCATTGAAGCGATAGCTATCGAAATCGTGCTGGCGGCTAATCTGGCCAAAATATGCATTCAGCTTTTCCTTTTTCATCGGCCAGTGTGCATCATCGAAACAGTATCGTCAAAAACGTTGCTGATGAATTGACGTTCCGGACATTCTGTTAAAAAACGGAACAGCAGACAATCGACGGGAGCGCATGAATGCATCGGGAATGGCAATTGGCACATGGCAGGACTTTGACCCTGGGGCCGCGCTCTGTGATTATGGGCGTCCTTAATGTGACACCCGATTCATTTTCCGATGGCGGTGTCCATTATTCGTTGGATCAGGCGTTAAAGGGTGCGCGCAAGATGATTGAAGAAGGTGCTTCGATCATTGATGTGGGTGGCGAATCCACGAGGCCGGGCGCCGAGCGCGTCGAACCTTCCGTCGAGCAATCGCGCGTATTGCCGGTCATTGCGGCCCTCGCGAAGCAGGGGGATATCATCATATCCGTCGATACTTACCGCGAGGAGACAGCCCGGCTTGCCATTGAGGCAGGCGCGCACATCGTCAATGATGTTTGGGGTGTGCAGCGCGAACCGGCAATTGCCGATCTTGCAGCAAATACCGGCGCGGGGCTCGTCATCATGCACACCGGTCGCGAACGCGAGCGCGACCCGGATGTGATCGTCGATCAGTTTGCATTTCTCAACCGCTCGCTGGAAATAGCAAGGCTTGCGGGCGTTTCCGATAATCAGATCGTGCTTGATCCGGGCTTTGGCTTTGCCAAGGATACGGACGAGAATATTGCTTTGATGGATCGTTTTTCTGAACTGTCCGCCTTCGGCTATCCTTTCCTTGCAGGCACATCACGCAAACGCTTCCTTGGTGCTGTTTCTGGCGGGGAGGCAGAGGAACGCGACGTTGTAACCGCTGCAACGTCAGCAATGCTCCGCCTTGCAGGCGCTGATGTTTTCCGTGTTCACGACGTTTCCATGAGCCGCCGCACACTGGCGCTCGCCGACGCTATGTTGTCTGCGCGTGGTAATCGTCAATGACCAGAAAAGCTTGGCTGGGGCTCGGCGGAAATCTCGGCGATCCGGTGGCGGCGATGGGGCAGGCATTGCACGCGCTGGATAGTCGGAGCGACACATCGGTCGTTGCCGTCTCCTCCGTTTACAATACGCCGCCATGGGGCAAGGTGGATCAGCCTTCATTTTTCAATGCCTGCGCAGAAGTTACGACGATACTTGAGCCAGAAGCCCTGCTTGCGGCTTGCCTCGATATTGAATTGGAAATGAAACGCGAACGGCTGGAGCGTTGGGGACCGCGTATCATCGATATCGATGTACTGGTCTATGAGGGCGTTGATCGACTGGATAGTCCGACACTGATCCTGCCTCACCCGCGCATAACAGAGCGCGCCTTTGTGCTGATACCATTGGCGGATATTGCGCCGGAACTCGTCATTGAGGGTAAAAGCGTATCGCGCTGGGCGAAGCTCGCTGACAGTACCGGAATGACAAAAGCCCGCGATGACGCGGGCTGGTGGAGGGCTCAATAGCTCATTGCAACAATATATTGCGTCCTTCGACAAGCTCAGGATGAGGAAGTTGACGAACTGCAAAATCAGAGCGGAGAGAAGATCGCTTTTGCAGTCAACCCGTCTTCCTCATGGTGAGCCTGTCGAACCACGCACTGGGTTAGTTGCACTCAGTTCTTCGCAACGCTGCCGACGGCTGTTGTATCGACGCGCTTCAATGACATGCCGACGACAGGGATCAGCTGGTCTTCCAGATGAACCGAAATTGTCACATTCATGCTGTTGTCATTGTTGAATTTCGCCTGCATGGCACCGCTTAGCTGCCTGCGGTTGATAGCAAGAACAACACGGTTGCCCGAAACATTGCCGCCGGTGATATCCAGCCCCTTGCCGGCAGAGCCATCAAGGAAGGTGCCCTTGTAAGTGTTGCCGCTGCGGGTGATCGTTGCCTTCATCGGTTGATTGAAGATACCGACGCGGCAGCTTCCGTCCAGCGTCATGCCAGTTGCATTAGCTGGAGTTGACCCATCAAGCGTGCAGGTAAACTTCGTGCCCTTGTATTTACCCGCGACGATTTCGCCGGGGCCAACCCACTGGCCTTCAACATTCTGGAAAAATTCCGCGTCTTTATCCTTGGCTTGCGCCGGCAACGCGAATAGCGCGCAGGCGAACAGGGACAGGGCGGCGACTGCTGCGCTTGTTTTCATCAACACGGACTCAAACTCTAATCATTGGAATGTCTGCTTCGAACCAATCATGGGTTGGAATGGTTAACGGATGGTTGCCAGTAGTCGTTTAAAGCAATGAAAAGCAGTGCTCAAGACGTTGAGCTGGTAAGATTTTTGATAACCTCGCCGGTCACTAAGGCCAGAAGCGGATCGGATATCTGCCCGATTACTTCTGCATCACCTGTTTCAATCGTCGCTATTTTCGACGTTCGGACCAAAGAAACAATCGGCAGGCCGGTGGCGGGCAAGTCTTCAACAACAATATCACCCGGCCATTTTTTGTTTTCGGCGCTTGTTATCATCAAGACCCATAGAAGTGCGCCTGTTTGCCCAATGCCACCACGCGAAATAATCAGGGCGGGTCTGTGTTGTCTCGTATCTTTGTCGGTATAAGGAAATGGGACTCTTACAACCTGACCGGCTCTAAAGCTTTCCATAGGCTCTCCGGTCAGCCTCGGAGTTCCATTCTTCAAACGTTGCGAAGGGATTATCAACCGGCTTTTCGGCTTCGTGTTTGAAAAGAATAACTGATCCACCTTCTATTCTGTATTCGAGGTGATCACCTTCGGCCAAATGTAGTGCGGCGCGAACCGGTTGCGGGATAGTCGTTTGGGCTTTGCTGGTTATTTTGCTCGTGATCATGATCATTTCCTTCAAAGTCATTCCTTACATTGTAAGGAGAAAATGTCAATCATTGGTTTTTCGTGCCGCCAATCCTTGCCAGATCGCCGATGAAGTCGGCTATTCCCGGGCGCTTTTCGGCATTGAACGGGAAGGGCCGTACCAGATCCATCGCCGAAATACCAATGCGAGCGGTCATCAGGCCATTGATGACGCCTTCGCCCAACCGTGCGGACAGCCGTGCAGCAAGACCATGACCTACCAGCTGCTGAATGATGCTGTCCCCCATGGCAACAGTGCCTGTCACTGCCAGATGGGCAATAACATTGCGTGTAAGCTTCAAAAAGCCGAGCGTTCCCGGTCTGCCACCATAGAGTTCCGACAGGCGGCGGATAAGCCGGGCTGATTCGAAAATGACGTAGCCGATATCGACAAGCGCGCGCGGGCTGACCGCCGTGACGATCGATACCCGCTTGGAGGCGGCGAGGATCATTTCGCGCGCCTGCCGGTCGAGCGGGCGCAGCAATTCGGTTTCCGTGAGGCGTATAAGATCGCGGCCATCAATCACATCGTCACGCAGATCGTGCAGCAGGGCGCGTCCCTTTGCAGTTGCCGGAAGCGTTTCGGCTATGCTTACCAGCTTTGCAACTGCGGCCTTTGCTTGAACAGGATCATTTTCCGCTGCTGCCTTGGCTGCTTCATCACGCAGGTGCTGCACCGAGGAAAGCCGTCGCAGAGCCAGCGTTTCGCGAATAACAATGGCGATCAGTGCCAAGGCGCCGAGGATTGTCACCCCAAGCGCCACCCAGCCAAGCCAGAGCGCGCGCTCGAAAAGTGTCCGGATAAGATTGTCTGCCCAAAGCCCAAGCGCCAGCGATATGAGTATTCCAAGTGCGGCGGTAAAGACCGAAGCAAATGAGAAGCGCTTTTTATTTGCCAAGGCCGGAGGCGGTGTGAGTGCATCAAGCTCATTGGCCGCTTCAGGATCGAGATCGAACACATCAATCGCTGCGGGCGTTAAGACTGCAATGTCCTTTATCGCCGTTGGCTTGCGTGCTGGCGTGTGTACAGCCTCTGCCAATGCAGGTTCTGCCGCTTCCGGCTGGTCCACGCGGAACGAGGCTGGCTTGCGTTTTTCACTCATGCGAGGCGATCTCCAATGAGGAACTGTATTGCCCGGTCGAGCCTGATATGCGGCAGGGAAAGCGTAAAACCTTCTGCTGTTTTTTCAAGCTTGGGTGGACGAAAGCGGACAAAGCGTATTGCCGGGTCTTCAGAAACCGATTCCGGTCCTTCAAATATTGAATCCGGTTTCTCCGGTAAGTCACCGGGAAATATGGCCGTTTCAGTTTTGCCGTCGAATTTCTCGCCGTCGATTGTCTCGCCTTTGAGCGGTGTGCCAACGATGACAGGCAAGATATTCTTGCCTTGGGTCACGGTTGCCTCGCGCGTCGTACGAACCGCAGCCATTGCCAATACTTCGACGCTGGCGCTGGTAAAATCTGCGCGGCTGATGGCGCGGTCAACAAGACGGCGCACAATCGCTTGCAGCCGGTCATGGCTCTCATGGTGCAGATGATCTGCCTTGGTTGCGGCAACGAGAATGCGGCTGATGCGCCTTTGCACGAGGCCGGTCAAAAAGTTTGTGCTACCGGGACGGAAACATGAAAGGATTTCAGTGAGGGCGCGCTCAAGATCAGCCACCGCTGAGGGACCGGCATTCATTGCCTGCATGGCATCGACCAGCACGATTTGCCGGTCCAGCCGTGCAATGTGCTCGCGGAAGAAAGGCTTTACCACATGCGTCTTGTAAGCCTCATAACGCCTTTCCATCATGGCGCCGAGCGAGCCGGGCTTGTGTTTTTCGTCTCCGAGGCCCGGTAGCGGCGCAAACGTCAGTGCCGGGGAGCCTTCGAGATCGCCCGGCATGAGAAAGCGGCCCGGCGGTAGCGTTGACAGCGCGCGTTCATCGGCCTTTCCCGCTTTCAGGTAAGCGGTGAAGCTTTTTGCAAGCCTTTGAGCGGTCATCTCGTCAGCGCTCGCTGTCGCGTCCACATCCAGCGAAGCCCTGAGCCAATCCTTTGCCAGGTCGTGACGGCTTTCCAATTGAGCAAGCTCAAAGGAATCGCGCGAAAACTCATTGTAGCTTTTGCCGAGCAAAGGCAGATCGAGCAACCATTCGCCCGGATAATCGACTATATCGACCGAAAGCCTGCCACCGGAAAACATGCGGCCCCAGGCCCACGCAGATTCATATTCGATGGTCAGGCGCAATTCGGAAATCGCCCGGGTAGAATCCGGCCAAATGCGATCTTCGATCAGCGCTTTCAAATGATCTTCATATTGAAATCTTGGAACTGCATCGTCCGGCTGCTGTTCCAGATAGGCTTTGGCGATGCGGCCCGACTTTTGCGCTTCAAACAACGGCAAGCGTCCGCCGTGGATGAGGTTATGAACGAATGACGTGATGAAAACCGTCTTACCTGCACGAGATAGGCCAGTGACGCCGATGCGGACGGAGGGAGAAGCCAGCGACACTGTTCGCTCGGTCAGCGTATCGAGTGCAATCCTCGCCTCATCAGCCCAGCTTGTCAGTCCTGTGGTCAATGTAGCCAATCGACAATCCTATTCGCGGCATTCTGCTTGCACCCATTTGGGTGCTGCATGTGTCAAACTCAAGGTGAAGTTGTTTGGCAGAACTGCCGTGCGTGGTTCCAACATCATAAATGCGATGATGGCGAAAAGAACTCCCGCAGCGTACCTCTTCCGGGTCGGATTTCCGCCAATGGCTCGTCAAACTCTATCACCGCCAGCCCTGCCGTGGGAAATCCGGAGACGAATGTTGGATGTATGGGCGGATCACCGCGCCCGGATAGCGCCATTGCAACCTCTTCCATCATGGGATTGTGCCCGACCAGCATGACCGATTGGCTGCCTTCATGCTCCAGACCTGCCATCCGAATGGCCATCAGATAGGTATCGGGACCGCCGGAATAGAGTTTTTCGAGTTCCTGAAGGATGAAAGGCGGCTCCAACGCCACATACTCAAGTGTCTGGCGCGCCCGGATTGCAGTCGAGCATAGAACGACGTCAGGTTTAAGTTTCCCCCGTTTCAACTCCAGACCAAGGATTTTGGCGGCCTCCGTACCGTCCTTGTCGAGTGTACGGTCGAAATCTTTCTGGCTGGGTGTTGGCCAGATTGCTTTGGCATGACGGAGAAGAAATACGAGACTCATTTACTTATCTCCGTTCTGAAAGAGGTCTGGAAAGGTGCCATGCTTCACCTTTCGAAGCAAATTTGCCATTCTGGACCATGCGGCAAATGCGTCATTTATCAAATAAGTGTGCAAAACCGGTCTGCGAATATTCTGTGCAGGCCGCAATTTTGCAAGGCAAAACGCAACCGCAAGTAGAGCCAGAACGGCTGAAAATGCCAATTTTGGGCCGCATTTTCCGCTAACAGGCTAGTCAAAATTCCAATTATCTGCCCGGAATGCCATTATTTTAAGCGATTTTGGCCGTCTTCTTTATTGATTTGCTATGTCTTTTTGTAGTTGTGCCGCCATGTGACACGACCTATATAGGCCTCCTCGCGTCTCAAAGGTGCAGGGTGATTCAATGATGAATAAACTTATCGATCTTGACTATAAGCCCACGGATGACGAGCCTTTCATGAGTGATCGGCAGAAATCCTACTTTCGTGAAAAACTGATCGACTGGAAGAACGACATTTTGCGGGAAGCCCGCGAAACGCTCGAAATCTTGCAGCAGGAAAATGCAAACCTGCCGGACATCGCCGATCGTGCTTCTTCAGAAACAGACCGCTCCATCGAGCTTCGTGCTCGTGATCGTCAGCGCAAGCTGATTTCAAAGATTGATGCTGCTTTGCAGCGCATCGATGATGGTACATATGGTTTCTGCGAAGAAACAGGCGATCCTATCAGCTTGAAGCGGCTTGACGCCCGCCCGATTGCAACATTGTCTATTGAAGCTCAGGAACGTCACGAACGACGCGAGAAAGTTTATCGCGACGATTGAGCTTAAATCTTCAAATTAAAAGCCCGGGAAACCGGGCTTTTTTTATAAGATATATTGTGCGTGGCTCAACAAGCTCACCATGAGGGAGTTTGTTACTATCGCATGCGCCTACCGCATCATTGCAGCCAAACAAGTTTCCTCATGGTGAGCTTGTCGAACCACGCAGGTGCTCTTATGCAATCGAACCGTACGCTCTAGCGGTCCGGCCGGGAAAGGTCGCCCAGCAGGCGTTCCATTTCATCTTCAATGTCATCGGCCTTTTTGGGCTGCTCGTCTCTGTCGACCTCTCCGCCGGGCGTGATGTTGAGTTCGCTCGTCAGTTCCGGATCGAAAGCATCGGAAAAGTCGGCATCGCTCAACGTTATTTCCGGCTCTGAAGTTTCCTCCGGCTCGATATTGTCGAGCGTTGGCTCGCGATAGATAGGCTCATTGCGTGCTGCAAACGGGAATGCCGCCGCCGTGCTGGCCCTTTGTTCGCCTGAAAACTGCCTGGCCGGCTCTGGAGCCACGATTTCGGGTTCCGGTGCTTCTATCACTGGCTCTGCCCGTGTCTCGCTGCCGAAAGATGGCGAAGCCGTCCGCTCCCAGCTATTGCTGGAGTCACGCACGGGGGCGGTGATGGTTGGGGCTTCGTTTGCTGCTATTGCGGCTGCCGTGATAACGGGCGCCACATAAGGGTGCGGCGTACGTGCCGGTTCCGGGGTTGCTGTAATTGGTGGAATGGGCGCCATGGGCGGGATTGGCGGCAATGGTGTTGGCGCTGTCTGCTGGCGTGGAGCCTGCGGCACATCCCGAGGGGGAACTGGCTGAGGCGTTGGCGTGCGCAGCGGCACTTGCGGCGCTGGCTGTACAGGCGCAGCGGGGCGTGCCACTGGCGCTGTTGCCTGTGGTGCTGGTGAAACCGGCTCGGCCCGTGGTGGTTCCACCGGCTTACGCTCGTTTTTCACGTCCGGCTCGGAGATGCCGTTGGCGGCTGGTTCGATGCGGGACGGTTGCTTGGCAAACTGCCGGATATTCTGCTCGATAACGACATCGCTGGGGCCACCAATCATGATGAGATGCTCGACATCATCACGTCTCACCAATACCAGGCGTCGGCGGTTGTCTACAGCAGCAGCATCGGTAACAGAGAGCCGAACCTGCCTGTTTCGACCACCGGCCACAAATGTTCCGCCCGTGACCCGCCGCAATACGGCAAAGACGAGCAGCAGCAAAATGATGACCAGGGCAAACAGCAGGATGAAGCCCACGATAGGGGCGGCGGTATCGCCAACGACTGTGGCAAGCCATGCATTCATGACGAACTCTCCTCTATAACATCCACCAAGCCCGAAAACTTGTTCCCCGACAAGGGCTTCGCAGTATATTCTCGGGGGACACTAGTGGTCTTATTCTAACATTCGTATCCATTTCGATCACGCTCGTAGCGAATGTTAGAATAATAGGACCACTAGTAAGCATATATTTCTAATGGAGTTTACGAATTTGACATTTGTATCAAAGCATTCGACTGATCGGGAAGCAAATGTCAAATTCACTCCATTAGCGAGTGGGCTTCGCAGTCGCAACCCTGATGATTCCTAAACATATTTAGCCTATAAGCCGTGGAATAAAGCTTATCCGATAAAGGATAGGGTTTAACGCCGGTCAAAGATATGATCCAACCGATTCGAGAAGTGACGACGCAAGCGGCGCTGCTTAAGAGTTGCAGCCGGTTTGACGATGAACAAGGGGCCTGAGACGTATGTCTCAAGAAACAAACAGTAGACGTATGTCTCAAGAAACAAATAGCGGACGTATGTCTCAAGAAACGAACAGCGATCTTTATCCGGAACCGATCATCGCGAACACAAAATCGAACAGGGCAGGCTTGCGCCTCATTCTGCTTGGCATCGTGCTCGTTGGCATTTCGGTGCTGTATTTCATCTACCGCGATCAGTTGGGCCAGCAATTCCTGCTTGGCCTTCTCGGCGTTCTCGCCATGACCGGTGTTTTCTATCTGTTCGGTTCTGCCATCAATGTCATCCAGTTCACGCCTCGCGGTACAAGCGATGAGCTTACGCGTGCGTTTGTCGATACCTATCCGGAAGGTACGGTTGTCTGTGACCAGAAAGGCCGCATCGTTTACGCAAACCGCGCCTATGCGGAGATGACCGGCGTTACAAGCTCGAATGATGTTCGCCCCATCGAGCACATTCTTTCCGGGGAAGCTGCTGCGTCTGACCCGATTTACCGCCTTGCCAATGGTCTTCGCGATGGGATCTCGGGTCAGGAAGAGCTGCGGCTTTCGCGCCCGCTCGATCCGTCCCGCGAGCCTGTGCCCACGTGGTATCGCGTCAAGGCGCGGCCTGTTGCGGGTATCCCCGAGCAGACCGTTCCTGTCTATGCGTGGCAGATTTCGGATATTTCCGCCGAGCGTGCCGAGCAGGAGCGTTATTTTCAGGATATCCAGGAAGCAATCGATCACCTCGACCATGCGCCAGCCGGTTTCTTTTCGGCTGATCCCGATGGCCGTATCATTTACATCAATGCGACGCTGGCGGAATGGCTCGGTATTGACCTCACGCGGTTTACGCCCGGCTCCATGACTGTCCGCGAGATAGTCGCAGGCAATGGCATGGCGCTTATCAATGCGGTGAAGACGGAAGCGGGAACAAGCCGCAATACGGTTATCGATCTCGATCTGGCGAAGGCGAATGGTCAAAGCCTTGCCGTGCGCTTTTATCACCGCGTTCAGGCGCAGCGCGATGGCAAGCGGGGGCCGACAAGAACAATAGTCCTTGATCGGGCCGAGGGCGAAGACACTTCAGCCGCCTTGCGCGCCGCCGAAGTCCGTTTCACGCGTTTCTTCAATTCCGCGTCGATGGCTATCGCCGCTGTCGATTCAACCGGCAAGATTCTGCGCACCAATGCGCGCTTCCTGGGTCTGTTCGCACCGGTGGTTGACCGTGATGACATCGACCGGCGTATCCCGCTCGAAACCGTTGTACACGAGCGTGATCGTGAGGCGTTTGATCGTGCCTTGGCTTCGGCATTTGCCGGAAAAGCTGAGATTTCGCCGGTGGATACGGTCATCCCCGGCAATGAAGAGCGGCATTTGCGGTTCTATATCAGCCCTGTCTTCGATGCCGGTGCAGAGGACGGCTCTGAGGAGGCGGCGATTGTCTCTGTGGTGGAAACCACCGAGCAGAAGGCGCTTGAAGCCACAATGGCGCAAAGCCAGAAAATGCAGGCGGTCGGTCAGCTTGCTGGCGGCATAGCGCATGATTTCAACAATGTGCTCACGGCGATCATCATGTCGTCTGACCTGCTTTTGACCAACCATCGTGCATCGGACCCGTCTTTTGCCGATATCATGAACATCAAGCAGAACGCCAACCGCGCTGCCTCGCTGGTGCGGCAGCTTCTGGCCTTCTCGCGCCGCCAAACGCTGCGCCCCGAGGTTCTGAACCTTACCGATGTCATCGCCGATGTGCGTATGCTCCTTACCCGGCTTGCGGGAACGCAGGTCAACCTCAAGATAGAGCATGGCCGCGATCTGTGGCAGGTGAAGGCCGACCTTGGCCAGTTCGAGCAGGTCGTCGTCAATCTCACCGTCAATGCGCGCGATGCCATGCCGGAAGGCGGCGATCTGATCATCCGCACCCGCAATATGGGCGAGGCAGAAGCTGCACGCCTCAATTACCGCGATGTCGTACCCGGTGATTATGTGGTGGTTGAGGTTGCCGATAGCGGCACGGGCATGACGGCGGAAACCATCGCGAAGATTTTCGAGCCATTCTTCACGACAAAGGAAGTGGGCAAAGGCACCGGCCTCGGCCTCTCCATGGTTTACGGCATTATCAAGCAGACGGGTGGCTCCATCCATGCGGAATCCGAGCTTGGCAAAGGTTCCACATTCCGCATCCTGTTGCCGCGCTTTGTTGAAGGCGTCGAGCCGCAGGTACTGAATGCCGAGGGCGAAGTCGTTCAGATCGAAGCGCCGAAGAAAGAAAAGAAGCAGGAGAAAGCGACCGATCTTTCCGGTACGGCAACCGTGCTTCTGGTTGAGGACGAAGATGCAGTGCGCATGGGTGGCCTGCGTGCGCTCCAGTCACGCGGTTATACGGTGCATGAAGCGTCCAGTGGTGTCGAGGCTCTCGAAGTGATGAAAGAGCTGGATGGCAAGGTTGACATTGTGGTGTCTGATGTTGTCATGCCGGAGATGGATGGTCCGACATTGCTGCGCGAGCTGCGCAAGGACTATGGGGATATCAAGTTCATCTTCGTTTCGGGCTATGCGGAAGACGCTTTTGCCAAGAACCTGCCGGAAGATGCCAAGTTCGGCTTCCTGCCTAAACCGTTCTCGCTGAAGCAACTGGCAACCGCCGTCAAGGAAATGCTGGAGAGCGAATAGCTGCTGCTGCCCGCTCTCCAGTCGGCTTATTTTATGAACAGACCAACACCCGGTGCCAGAGGCAGTCCGACTTCGATCCAGAAGACGAGGAAGGCGGTCCAGGCAACGAGGAAACCTATGGATATCGGCAGCGTCATTGCCGCCAGCGTTCCGATCCCTGCATCTTTCTGGTAGCGCTGCAGGAACGCAAGGCAGACCGCAAAGTATGGGCTCATCGGCGAAATGACGTTGGTAGCAGAGTCTGATATCCTGAAAGCTGCCTGCACCAGCGCTGGCTCCAGCCCGACAAGCATCATCATCGGCACAAAAATCGGTGCCATCAGCGACCATTGGGCTGAACCGGAAGTGATGAAAATGCTCATGACTGTCGCCAGCATGATGAAGGCAAGCACAAGTGGCGTACCTGCAAAGCCGCTGGCGTCGAGCACATGCGAACCGCTGATGGCGATCCATTCGCCAAGATTGGTCCACTTGAACCACGCAAGAAACTGTGAAATCGCAAAGAACAGCACCAGGGTCGGCGCGAGTTCTTTCAGCGCTTCCGTCATCAGGTTAACCGCATCACGGGCGTTTTTAATTTTGCCAACGGCTTTACCGTAAATCCAGCCGACCAGCAGGAAGAACACAGCCAATAGCGCAACAATGCCTTCAAGCAGCGGCGACGGTACGAGCCCGCCTGTTTCATTACGCAGTGGCGAACCCGATGGAAGGGTAATGGCAAGAACTGCAACGACGAATGCCAGTGCTGCCCAACCTGCAAGTTTCAGTCCGCGCATTTCAGTTGCGCCGATTGCTTCAAGATTGAGCATGACGTCGCCATCGTATTTACCGGCCAGCGGTTCGACGATGCGTTCGATCACGAATGTACCCACCAGAGACAGCAGAATTGCCGAGCATGCGATGAAGTAATAATTGTCGAGCGGCGATACATAGGCCTGCGGATTGATCGTATGGGCGGCGCTGGTCGTAATGCCCGAAAGGATCACGTCCACCGGCGTAATCAGCAGGCTGGCATCATATCCTGCACCCACCGCCACATAGCCCGTTACAGCACCAACAAGCGGATTGCGCCCGACAGCCTGAAAGATCATCGCAGAGAGCGGTATCAGCACAATATAGGCCGCATCAGAGGCAACATGGCTGCACATGCCAACGAGAAAGATCACGAATGTCGTCAATTGCCGTGGTGCTTTCATCACGCTCACCTGCATCAGGCTGGCAATGAGACCGGCGCGATCAGCCACGCCTATGGCCAGCATAATGACGAGGATCACGCCGAGCGGCGGGAACATGACGTAGTTCTTGGCGATTGAGGTGAGGGCAAAGACCAGCCCTTCGCCCGAAATGAGGCTTTGTACAAAGACTTCCTTGCCGGTCTTGGGATTGATACCGCTGGCGCCGCCCATGGCCATGAGCCAGGAGACGATAGCGACGACAACGCAGAGGATCAGAAAGAGAATGAATGGATGGGGCAGGCGATTGCCAGCCCTTTCAATAATGCTGAGTAAACGCTGCATGGCGAATATCCTTCAATCGGGATGGAAAGAGTGGATCAGCGGCGCGTGAGACGCCGCTCTGCTATGGCCGTAAACATGCCTGCTGCCACGGGGAGTATTTCATCGCGGTAGTTGTAAAGTGGGTGGTGCAGATAGGCACCGTCCTCGCCATTGCCGACGAAGAAGAAGCAGCCGCGTATACGCTCGAGATAAAACGCAAAATCTTCAGCGCCCATGGTCGGAAGCGTATCGATCCTGCCTGCTTTTTCAGCCCCCATCGTTTCGATGGCTGTTGCAATCACGAACTCGGTTTCATCCGCATTGTTTACGACAGCGGGAATGCGCATGAGCTGGTTGATCGTGGCTGTCGCGTTGTGGGCTTCGCATATCTGCGCCACAACCAGCCGTAGCTCCTTGTCAATCACTGCATAAGCTGCGGGAGAGCCGTCGCGCGTATTGATAATCAGCGATGCGCTGACTGGTATGATGTTGTGACTGTTTCCGCCATGAAATTGCGTGACCGTCACAACGCCCGATTCCAACGGCGAGAGGCGACGGGAGATCACGCTTTGCAATCCCTGCACGACGGCGGTTCCGACGAAAATGGGGTCAACGGCCAGATCGGGCCGCGAGGCATGACCGCCTTTTCCGGAAATCGATATTTCGTAGAGCGAACTGCCGCCCATGGTCGGGCCGGTTTTGGCGAAGACGCGGCCGAGCGGATAGCCCGGACGATTATGATAGCCGTAAATGGCATCGACACCTTCTAGTGCACCCACTTCGATCATTCGTGCGGCTCCAAGCCCGCCTTCTTCGGCAGGCTGGAACACGAGCTTTATCCGGCCTGAAAGCCGATCCGCCATGCCTGTCAGCCCATCGGCCGCCAGAAGCAGCGAGGCCGTGTGCCCGTCATGACCGCAGGCATGCATCTTCCCGGCATTCTTTGAGGCGTAGGGCAACCCCGTTTCCTCGATGATCGGCAGGGCGTCCATATCGGCACGGAATGCGATGGTAGGGCCGGGGCGTCCGGTATCCAGCGTTGCGACAACACCCGTTTCTGCCAGGCCCGTGACAACATCATATCCCAAGCCGCGCAAACGGTTTGCCACCAGATCGGCGGTGCCATGTTCTTCATATTTCAGTTCAGGATTTGCATGAATGTGACGGCGGGTTTCCGTCGCATATTGAATCGCTTCGTTCGAAAACGCGTTCATCGATACTCCCATTTCAATGTTCCGCATGGCCTGACTGGCCTTTTTGACGTTGATATCAGCGTCACAAACATGCCACAATCGCTTTAATTCGTATAAACCGTTGCCGAAATGGCAAGGCAGGAAACGTCATGCAAAGTACATCGCTTCGTTATTTTCTTGAGGTTGTGAAGTCGGGTTCTATTGCCGATGCTTCCTATCGGCTGAACGTCGCAAGCTCCGCCATCAGTCGGCAGATTGCCAAACTGGAGCGGGAATTGGGAGTGGAGCTGTTCGAGCGGCGACCTCGCGGCATGGTCCCGAGTGCGGCAGGTGAGGTTTTGTCTGCCCATGCGCGGCGCACAATGCTTGATGCCGAACGTGCGACTGCCGAGATCAAGGCTTTACAGGTGCCTGATCGTGGTTTTGTACGCCTCGCCAGCTATGAAGGCTTTGCCGTCGATATTCTTTCTGAAGCAATAGCCGGGTTTCGCAAACGCTTTCCCCGCGTAACGTTCCATCTTTGGGTTGGAAACTCTGTCGAGGTTGCGCAACTCATTCAGGATGGTGAAGCCGACATAGGCACGACATTCAATCTCGCGCCGCCACGCGGCGTCAAGATCGAGCAGGTTATCCGTCGCCCGATGCACGCCCTTATCCCGAAACATCTGCCGCTCGCCGGTCTTGAGACTGTAACAATGGCGCAAACGCTGGAATATCCTGTCGCCTTGCCGGATAAAGGGCGCACGCAGCGCCATTTGATCGACGCATCCTTTGCAATGCAGGGATTTGTCGTAGAGCCCGTCATGTCAACCAACTGCATCTCCGCACTGCGCCGCTTTTCCGATGCGGCCGATTGCATCCACTTTACGAGCGCCATCCGCACGCCCGGACGCACTATTGTCGGGGAGTTTGTCGCCGTTCCTGTCGATGATGAGGTCATGACAGACAGCGTATTGCATATACTGACCATGGAGGATCGCACTCTGCCTGTCGCAGTGCGCGCATTCCTTGATATGCTTCTGGATGACCTTCATCCGTCGGAACGAGGCGAATTGGCGAAGCCGTTAAAAGCGGTCAGCTAGGCCGATGCCCTTGGCTATGGCAAAGTCTATCGGGTATGTTTTCACTGGAATAATGCTCCATCCACTTTCGGAGGTCCCTATGCCACCTGTCCTTACGGGCGCGCATGTAAAACTTCGTTCCCCGGTCATTTCTGATGCGAATGCCCGATTTTCATGGGGAACGGTGCCCGAGATCGCAATTATGTTTGGTGTAAGCGCGGCTGACATCAAACCACTCACCCTCGAAAAGAGCCAGCAATGGGCGCGCAACCTTGCGACACATCCTAACGCATGGATCATTGAGCATGGTGGAGCTTTGATCGGTGAAATACGGCTTGACCGGCTCGACATGCAGGACCGGCGCGCCTCAATGGCCATTGCTATATATGATCCGTCCTCTCTAGGACGTGGTTTGGGCACAGAAGCCATCAAGCTTGTACTGGCTCATGCCTTCGGCACCATGGCACTCCATCGGATTGGTATTCGGGTTCTCGCCTATAATGCTCGTGCGATCCGCGCCTACCAAAAATGTGGCTTTGTCATTGAGGGCCGCGAGCGTGACACGGCCTATGTTAACGGGACATGGCACGACGATATCATCATGGGGCTATTGGAACACGAATACGAGGTTTGATGGTTTACCCAATCCACTTACTGCATCGACAGGAGCAAGCAATATGACACAGCAGGGACCCGACAAGTCCCGCACTTTGCGGGGATCGTGCCGGTGCGGCGAAGTCACATATGAAGTAGCGGACGAGTTCATCTTTGCCGTGAATTGTCATTGCTCAAGCTGCCGGCGCACAACCAGCGCAGCATTCAAGTCGCTTGCAAGAATTGAGCGCACCAAACTCCGCCTCACCAATGGGCAGGAGCACACATGGATCATCGGCTCCGATGATTGGCATGATGAGCGGTGCAAATCATGCGGTTCATTTCTTTTTGCGGTCGTTGATGGCGGCGAGTTCGCTCATATCGCTATGGGCACTCTTGTGGATGATCCGACCATTCGCCCAAGTGCGCACATCTTCGTGGGCTCCAAGGCGCCATGGTTCACGATCACCGATAACCTGCCGCAATACGATAAACACATCATCGAGGAAGGTTGAGCTGCTGCTGAATATTTAGCCCGGCCCTGCGAGAAGGTACCTACTGCGAGGTGTTGCTCGGTGGATTTGCTTGGGTGTCGCCGCCGGAGCCGCTCTGCGGTGTCGTATTTTCAGCGGGTGCATTGGTCGTCGGCTGGTCACCGGAGGGCGGCGTAGCCTGATCAGAAGGTTTGTTCTGATCGGGCGCAGAGTTTTCCTGTTGGGTTACGTTTGCCTTGTTGTCGGTGCTTTCACCAAACAATTCAGCGCCGCCCCACGCGACGGCTGCAAGTAGCAATCCACCCACCAAGACAAGCAGTACTGGTTTGCCGAGTGGACCTTGCCTTGCTTCCCTGGCGGTTTCGCCGACATTATCGTTGGTCCGAGGTTCATTGGCCATTTGTTCATTCTCCTATTGGAAGTTGAACAAGTGAGCTGGCCTAAAGTTCCCCGATCACTCTTTTGCCAGATTTTCCTCGAAGCCTTCGACATCTTGCGGAAGAACAACCCAATGATGTTTATAGCGCTCAAATACTGAAAGGGTTGGAGCCGGGAAGTCTGGATCGGCCAACGCGCCGACAGCAACGCCAAGCATTGCAGGTGCGGCATCAGCTTTCCAATAGACTGTCGAACCACAAGTCGGGCAGAAATACATGCGTACCTTGCGGCCGCTTTCGGCGATGCGAACGAACTCTGTAACGGTTCCTGAAATCTCCACAGTATCAATTGCATAGAACGCGTTGACGCTGAAAGAACTGCCGGTTCGCCGCTGGCAGGCAAAACAATGACACGCGGCAACCAGTTTGGCGGGTTCTCGCATCACAAGTCTGATTGAACCGCATGCACACTGGGCATCGGACATGGGAAATCCTCCGTCTTTCTCGGTGAAACAGTTTTTAAGGTGTGGGGTGAGGCGCAGTTCGAACTGCTGTCTTGGACAGGCAGGACGTAGAAGATGACCCAATTGCGAATCTGAATGCGCAGGCCTTACATTCCCACAGCGTCGCCGATGCTGTCAACGGCGAAGCAATCCTGCCGCTTGCCACCTTGCGGCTCGGCACATAGGTTCACTGCATTATCGACGAGGTTACACATGCTGATCATCATGAGCGGACTGCCGGGCACTGGAAAAAGCACGATTGCGCGGGAACTGGCCCGTCGCCTGAACGGTGTCTATCTGCGTGCCGATACCATCGCGCAGGCGCTCATCTCGGCAAAAGTCCTCAAAGATGATAACAATCCAACGGCCTATATCGTTGGATACGCCGTCGCAGAGGAAAACCTGCGGACAGGCGCAATCGTAATTGCGGATTACGTCAATGGCATTGAATTGACCCGTCGGGCTTGGCGAGATGTGGCAGGACGGGCCAACGCCAGCTTTCACGAGATCGAGGTCATATGCTCCGACGCGGTGGAGCACTGGCGCAGGATTGAAACCCGCGTTTCAGACATCGCTGGTCTAGTCCTGCCCACGTGGCAGCAGGTCATCGACCGAGCCTATGAAAAATGGGACGCAGGAACGACGACGATTGATACTGCTACAACGAGTTTGGAAGATGCTGTTGCCGGTTTGCTGGTCCAATTCGGAAAAGACGGCGGCGAGGATTGGAATGCACTTCAGCGCACCATCTCGACATTACGCTAGTCTTTGGATCGGAAATGAAATGTGGAAAGCATATTTAGTGAAGTCTTTGCAAATCATTGCAATTGGGCTTGCAGTGTTTTCTTTCTGTGCCTTCATCTACGCGCTTTTCCCATACAGCCTGATACTAATCGGCATACCGCTTTGGATTGTGACCGCCCGTTTCTTTGCCCGAAGCTGATTATAATCGGGACCAGTTGTCGGTTTCGCCCCTCTTCAATCGTCTTTCCTACATGGACACATTCAAGAGGAGGCTAAAATGCTGATCATCGCAGGTCATTATTCCGTTTCACCAGAGCGTCGCCAATCGTACATTGATGCCTTTGCCGATCTGGTTCAAAGGGCGCGGGCTTATCCAGGCTGTATCGATCTGGCAATCAGTGCTGATCCAATCGATCCATCCAGAGTAAACATGATTGAAATATGGGAATCCGATGAAGTGCTGAAGGCTTGGCGGAAGATTTGCAACCCGCCCAAAACAGGCGTTCGGATGCATAATATCAATGTGCAGAAGCATTATATCAGCCGGTCAGAGGCTCCGTTCTGAACGCTGCGGTAAGCCCAGAGTAAACCTGAATCGCAATCCTGCTCTAGCGAAAGCATTGTTTCACCGCACAACATGCTTGACTAACATATAGCTGCGTAGTTATAGATTGACGTATAGCTAACGAGTTATATGTCGATGCAGCCCAATCATGATCTCATTTTCAAAACACTGGCAGATCCGTCCCGGCGCGCTCTTTTTGAGCGTATGTGCCGGGAAGGAGAGCAGACCGTCGGGGCCCTGACGGTTCACGCAGGAATCTCGCAGCCTGCGGTGTCAAAACATCTTGGGGTGCTCAAGCAAGCCGGACTGGTTCTTGGCCGGCAAGACGGGCGCAACATTCACTACAGCGCTCAGATAGGTGCCTTGTCCTCGCTCATAGACTGGACAAATCAAATGGCGGGGTTCTGGGAAAACCGGTTCGATGATCTCGAAGACTTACTCAAAAGGATGGACTGATGGCCGAAGTAGCTACAGAAATTCGCTCGGTTATTATTGAGCGCGAGATATCTTATCCGCCGGAAAAGATTTGGCGCGCATTGACCCAACCTCATTTGATTGAGGAGTGGCTCATGAAGAACGATTTCAAGCCTGTCATCGATCACCGTTTCAAATTCAGTGCGGACTGGGGCGCAGTTGACTGCCAGGTACGCGCCATCGAGCCGAACAAGACGCTGTCTTACACGTGGGATGCCTATGGGCTTGAGAGTGTCGTTACCTGGACGCTCACCCCGACGAAAACAGGAACCAGCCTGCGTATGGAACAATCCGGCTTCCGCCGCGATCAGGAACAGGCCTATCGGGGTGCAAAACATGGTTGGAAGCAATTCATGGATGCGTTTGAGAAAGTTGTGTCGCGGATAGATTAACAAGGGGAGGTTGCAATGAACGTAAGCAAATGGGTTCGGCAAGTGCATCGCTGGCTGTCGATCATCTTTACCCTAACCGTCTTGGCTAATTTCGCTGTTCTGGGATTGAATGAAAGTGATCGCCCGATGTGGGTGGTCTATTCCCCGCTTATCCCGCTCTTTTTGTTGTTGTTCAGCGGTCTGTACATGTTCGCCTTGCCCTACGCCATAAAGTGGCGCAGCGGGCAGAACTTCGGTGCGCAGGGGTAGGGTGCATCGTTTTCTCTAATGACTGTTGCGGTGATGCTACGTAAGTTATTTGCTTACAAAGATGCAGCAAAAGTCGATTTCGAGCAGTATCACTGAATTGCCACCGGGCGGGTGCCCGAGACCTAACCGGGCACTGGGCCGCGACCGTAAGGAACCGATTATGAATTACGAAGTTAACCGTCCGTTGGCACGCTGCCCGTCCCATCCCGGCGCGTTGCTTGACGATATCATCTCTGCCACCGGCAAGACGAAAGTCGAGATCGCCAGCATGCTCGGTATTTCCCGTCAGCAACTTTACGATATCATTGGCGAGCGAAAGCCCGTTTCTCCGTCTGTTGCTGCCCGCCTCGGCAAGATGTTCGGCGATGGTGCTGCGATCTGGCTGCGTATGCAGGCAGGGTATGATGCTTGGCATGCAGAACGCGAAACAGATTTGAGCAAGGTTCCAACGCTGAAAGTGGCGTGACCTTGTTATTTCGCTAATCTGCTTGAGGTGATTTCTTGAATAGCTTTGCATGGCAGGAGTTGTGACGCTCTTCCTATGTGTCGGCAAGTGTTCCCTGACTAAAAGGTCCGCACTGAGCGTTAAATCGTTCTGTAATTCGAGATAAACTGATGTAGTTCCTATATGAAGAATTGTTTTCGTATTCCTGCGATTGAGATGGAGTTCAGTCTTTCCTTCGTGTCCATGGTGATGCAACGCTTGACCTGTATGCTTGCCAACCTCGAGGTAGGTCAGCCAGTTCCATTATGCTAGGATCAGTTTCCACGATTTCCCGTAAGCTGACTAACACCGCATCTTCTTCATTTAGTGGATCTTGATTCCAGAATTGCCACCCTCCATCGTCCTCGTCGTGAGAAACGTACGAAATCCAATCCGAAAATTGCGAAATCTTCTTGTTTGTAATTACCGCCTGGTTCGTTGGATCTACAAACTTCCAGAGCATCGAATTCTCCAATTAAAACTGTGTGGATCATTGTCTAGTTTGCAATCGCCAAAACTAGGCGACAAGGGGAAAGTTGCTTGACATCAATCTTTATCGGCATCATCCGACCAAACAATTCCGTCAGTGTTCTGGTCCTTTGGTTTTTCATTAATTGACATTGATTCCTAGCTCAAACGCCTTTTTGCCAAAGCTGAATAGAATAAAATGGGCAGACAGTGATTACATGAGTTCGGGCCGTTTAATGGTCGACGACAAAACCAAGGCTTGGCGCGACCGAATATCCGATACGGGTACGAGAGGTCTTCGACGAAAAATCAGATTGGCAACTTAGTGCAATTTATACCGTCTATGAAACATGCATGTTCGAGCGGAATAAAAATGAAGCAATTGCCTACTTCCGGGAAGGGAAATTAAAAGGAAGTCTTTTTGCTGAGGCAAGGTATTACAGGTACATAAATCACGGCTGGCGCAAATGGCTCAACTATCCGCGAGTCATCATACTCGCCATAAAGGCCGTTAGAATTATGCTGAGGGATGAGCACGATCCGCGCATACTTCGCTGACATGGTCAAATATGTCACCAAGCAATCTCCCGCTGCGCGATTATTTCGGAGAGCTTTCTCCGCTGCATCAATTACAGTGGTAAGTGCGGAGGCCTATGAGCGTGGAGGATCAAGGCAAGGTTGGGCGATAACGATATACGGCTGACAGCCACCTAACCTCACGAATAGCTGTCATAGCTGGCGTTGCTGGTTTCCATCAGGCGGCGAATAATTGAGAATCCTTGACGCAATTCTTCCCGCGTTGCGGGCACCGTCACGCCGAGCCGGACGCGGTGGAACGCTTTCTCCGTGCGGCCCGGTTTGAACTCATCTTCGTCGTCGATCAGAACGCCTTCGTTGAGGGCGGCATTCTTGAATGTGGCTGAAAGCCATGGGTCCGGCAGTTTTACCCAAAGGAATGTCGCCAGAGGCTGGGAGTTGAACTCCATTCCGGCGAATATGTTCTGCGCAATTGCTTCGCGGGCTTGAACTTCTTTGCGGACCTTGTTGCGGATCACGTCGGCTTCGCCGGAATTCACCAGTTGTGCACCCAGTTCCGCCATCATGAAAGGCATTCCGCCTGTAACCATCTTATGTGCAGTATAGACCCGTGTCGCCAAGTGCGAAGGACAGGCGACCCAGCCGCCACGAACACCGGCGGCGACCGATTTCGACAGCCCGCCAATGTGGAATGTGCGCTCGGGTGCTAAAGCCGCAATGGCAATATGTTCGTTCTGCATCACCGAGCCGTATATCTCGTCTTCGATGATCCAGACATTGTATCGCCGTGCGATCTCGACAATTGCCCGGCGGTTTTCCTCCGGCATGGTCGTTGCCGTGGGGTTATGCAGCGAAGGCATCAGAAAGACCAGCTTCGGATGCTGTTGGGCACAAAGCCGTTCAAAATCGTCCGGAGTCGCAAAACCGGCCTGCGTATGCATGATGATGCTGCGCCGGCCCATGAGATTGACGCTGCGAGCGGCAGAACAATAGGTCAGGTCTTCGAAAGCGATCTTGTCGCCCGGAGCAGTCACCGCAGCAATGATCGCCAGGATCGCCGAATGCGCGCCAAGTGTGGGCACAATGGTAGTGGGCTCCGGTGTCCAGCCCGGAGACGCCAGCCACTTGCTTCCGGCTTCGAGCCAGCCTTGGGGCAGGGTGCGGGAATAGCTGGATATCTCGCGCGGATATTGTTTCACAATACCCTGTAGCAATCGTTCCATCGGCTCAGATTGTCCAACGTCAATCGCTGCGGTCGAGTCGAGGCGGATATTGCCGGGCTCGATAATCGCGCCGCGCGTGCCGCCAAATGGCGTTGATGTGCTCGAACGCTCGACCAGTGGCACATCCTTGTGGCTGGTCACATAAGTGCCGCGCCCGACTTCGCCGGTGACCAAACCACGCTCGCGAATAAGATTATAGGCGCGGCCCACTGTCCCAATCGTAACGCCGATATCGAAGGCAAGGTTGCGTTGCGGAGGCAGCTTGGTTCCGGGCGGGAGAATGCCCTGCGCAATGTCCGATTCGATGCGGTTTGCCAGCCGCATATAAAGCGGCCCGCGGCGTTCTTGGGGTTCAATGTCGTTTTCGAGGTCTGGAAGCCAATTTGTCATGGTGACAATGAATATATTGCGATTCAAATAGAGTCAATTCATTAAAGATACGAACAATAATCGAGTCAATGCAGGCTTGAAGGATTAGAAAAATGAGTACAATTGATACAATGAGGCCATCTTGCCAATCTGATGAGGGCGCTGGTGAATATAGCAGCGCTCCCTCTGCGTTGATGGCGATGCTTAACCGGGTGGCATTTGCTTTGGTCAAGCGGCGGACACGCGCTCACCTCAGCGAACTCACCGATGAGCAACTTCGGGATATCGGTGTTACAAAAAGTCAGGCACGGCAAGAAGTCGCGCGGTCTTTCTGGGACTATGAAGCGTGAAGCTGAAGCCCGAAATGAGGGATGCGAGCCGTGCGCTTCATCTGCAATCAACGCGTGTGGGAAACAAATGAAAAAGAGGAATTGAACGAGCGTTCAATTCCTCTTTTGAGCTTATCGGGTTTTCGCGGCTTTTTTTGCTGCAAAAACCCAAAAAATGAAACTGACATTTTTGATTTCGCTACGGCTTCGCGCAGAATTCGCAAAGTTTGCGAGCAAAACGCTCCAATTTTGCAGCATTTTCGCAACCGGCAGCTTTAATTTAGTTGTTGCTGGTTGAGCCAAACACGCGGCGGAAGATCGTATCGACGTGTTTCGTATGATAACCGAGATCAAATTTTTCGCGGATTGCATCCTCCGGTAGAGAAGCCCGGACATCGGCGTCGCCGAGCAATTCCTCAAGGAAATCCGCGCCGTGTTCCCAGACCTTCATCGCATTGCGCTGAACCAGCCGGTAGGAGTCTTCACGCGAAACGCCAGCCTGTGTGAGTGCCAGCAGAACACGCTGAGAATGGATCAGACCACGGAATTTATTCATGTTTTTCAGCATGTTGTCCGGGTAAACCAACAGTTTTTCGATGACGCCAACCATGCGCGCCAAGGCAAAATCGAGAGTGATTGTTGCATCCGGACCGATCATGCGTTCAACCGAGGAGTGTGAAATATCGCGCTCATGCCAGAGCGCAACGTTCTCCATTGCCGGAAGTGCAAAGGCGCGAACCATGCGGGCAAGACCAGTCATGTTCTCGGTCAGTACCGGATTGCGCTTGTGCGGCATCGCCGATGAGCCCTTCTGTCCGGGCGAGAAGTACTCTTCCGCTTCCAATACTTCCGTGCGTTGCAAATGGCGGATTTCGACCGACAAACGCTCAACCGAAGAGGCTATAACACCCAAGGTTGCAAAATACATGGCATGGCGATCACGCGGGATAACCTGTGTCGAAACCGGTTCTGCCTGCATTCCCAAAGCCTTAGCGACATGCTCTTCGACCCGCGGGTCGATGTTTGCGAATGTGCCTACCGCGCCGGAAATGGCGCAGGTTGCAATCTCTTCGCGTGCAGCGACCAGCCTTTGACGGCATCTTTCGAATTCTGCATAGGCTTGTGCAAGCTTCACACCGAAGGTTGTCGGCTCTGCGTGAATGCCATGGCTACGGCCGATGGTGACCGTGTCCTTATGTTCGAACGCCCGCACCTTCAGGGCAGCCAATAGCCGGTCAAGATCATCCAGAAGGATATCGCTGGCACGCATAAGTTGCACATTAAAGCAGGTATCAAGAACGTCCGAAGAGGTCATTCCCTGATGCACGAAGCGCGCGTCCGGTCCGACGATTTCAGACAAATGTGTAAGGAAAGCAATGACATCGTGCTTTGTCTCGCGCTCGATTTCGTCAATGCGATCAATGTCGAATGTCGCTGCGCCACCCTTTTCCCAAATGGTTTTCGCCGCTTCTTTCGGGATTACGCCCAGCTCTGCAAGGGCATCGCAGGCATGCGCCTCAATCTCGAACCAGATGCGGAATTTTGTCTCGGGAGACCAGATTGCGACCATCTCGGGCCGCGAATAGCGCGGGATCATGTGTTTTCCTGTCGGCGGGTGGATATCGGATTTCAGTGCGGTCTATCAGACCAGAGCGGATCACTCAATGCTGCTTTAGGCTGGTCTTGGCTGTTGTGCATTATCGCTGTCTGGTTACTGCCAGCCAACGGTAGTCCGGGCCCTCGAAGCCAACGCCCCGAACTGCAATCATCACAGCTACAACCGGTTTGCCACCTTCCGGATAGAACGTCTGGACAGCGCCGATACTATAGCCGAGTGGGCAGCCACGGCTGGACGGAATGGTAATATCCTCATGCAGCAGTTCGGGTTTTGTATCCGGCTTATCTTCGGTCAGGGTCAGGCGGAACCCTTTGATTTCACCTACGTTTTGGCATGTTTCGCTGGCAGGGACGGCAACTTCCTGAAGCTGGATCGTGATGTTTGCGTCCAGAGCCGGGAAGATCGGCCTTGGATTAACAGTAACTTTGAACGGATCGGCGGAGAGTTCAGTAACAGGGTTGAATGCAACGGTCTGACCGGCATTACCGCGCAACTCCGTGTCGGATAGAGATGTCAGCCCCTGACCATCCTGTCCGGCTTTATTACGGGCGTTTTCAAGTGATGAATGCTCATCGTCCAGCCTTACCCGCACCGGGGTTTTGGACAGAAATTTATCGGTCGCCGTGTCGATGTAGAACCGGTTTGCATATGGAAAGCCGGAGCCGTCCTGTACGCCATACTCCTCAAAAGCGAATGTACCGCCATCCTTGGAAAACCCGAGAATATCGAGCTTGGCAGCGTCACCAGCCTGTGCCACGGCAGGCATTGCGACAAGCATGGCAACGAGTCCCAAGCCCGATAGATGGCGATATGACATTACGATCCCTTCTTTATCGAACTCCGTATCAGGTCGATATTAGCTTTGTATTGGGCCTCTGTCCCGCCTTTATAGACAGCCGATCCTGCAACGAGTGCATTGGCACCAGCTGCGACAGCCAGTGGTGCGGTCTCGGCAGTGATACCGCCATCGACTTCAATGTCGATAGGGCGGTTGCCTATCATGTTTTTGATTTTCCTCAATTTATCCTGCATCTCAGTGATGAACTGCTGACCACCAAAACCGGGATTGACCGTCATGACCAGAATAAGATCGACGTTATCGAGAACGTATTCAATTGCGGATTCAGGCGTCGCAGGGTTGATCGCAACACCTGCTTTTTTACCCAAGGCACGAATGGCCTGTAGTGAACGATGCAGGTGGGGCCCAGCTTCCGCATGAACTGTGATGATGTCCGAACCCGCCTTGGCGAAAGCTTCAATATACGGATCGCAAGGCGCGATCATCAGATGCGTATCGAACACCGCATCGGTTAGCGGCCGGATTGCTTTCACGACATCCGGGCCAAATGTGATGTTAGGCACGAAATGCCCGTCCATGACATCGATATGAATCCAGTCCGCGCCGGCATTCAGCACGGAAGTTATTTCCGTGCCAAGCTTCGAAAAATCCGATGCCAGAATGGACGGGGCGATAACGAGCGGACGGCTCATGGTACTCTCCGGGATAGGGAAATGGTTGGCGCGCACCTATCATGCGTAGCCCTGCGGCACAAGCTTAAGTCAGTGAACGCCAAACAGGGTAAGGGTCGTTTTCGGCGGGTATGGCTGAGTACACCCCTCGTGCAACGGCGCGGGCCATTGTGGATGCTGCGCTGGCGCAAAGATCAATGAACTCGCCGATCTCCGGCGCTCTTCCGCTCGTTCCCGTGGCAAGGGCGAAGATCAGATCGCCATCGAATACAGTATGGGAGGGCCAAATTGCGCGGGAAAAACCATCGTGAGCGGAGATAGCCAAGCGCTTGGCCTGCGCTTTGGTGAGTATGAAATCTGTAGCGATAACGCCGATTGTCGTGTTGGCGGCACCCGATGCATGGCTGAATTTGGTGCGTACATCAGCAGCTATTTCCGGCATTGGATGCGGCAGACCCAGCCCGCCAAACTCGTCAGCAATTTCAAAAGGAGTGGCCCAGAAATGCCGTGTATCACCCACCGTGACCATGCCCAACGCATTGACAGCAACAAGCGCGCCGATGGTCGACCCGTTGTCTATCACCGTAGAGGCCGAGCCTAATCCGCCCTTTAATCCTGCAACTGTGGCACCAGTCCCGGCACCGGTCGTGCCAAGAGAAAAGTCGAGGGATGCGGAATGCACCGCCTCATATCCCAGTTCCCGATAAGGTGGATATCGGCCCCAGTCCTTGTCGCCGCCGTTGAGCATATCGAACAGAATTGCTCCGGGAACGATGGGAATTCGCTGATTGCCAACCTCAAAGCCAACGCCCATCTCACGTAATGCTGCTTGCACGCCTGATGCAGCGTCCAGCCCGAAAGCCGAACCGCCGGACAAAACCAGTGCATTTATTGCCTCGACTGTGTTGTGCGGTTCCAGAAGGTCTGTCTCTCGCGTTCCTGGAGCGCCGCCGAGCACTTGTACTGCGGCTGTTGCCGGGGCGTCGCAAACTATGACGGTACAGCCCGATTTTATCTTGCCATCGGCAGAGTTACCTACTTTAAGGCCGCCAACATCCGTGATGAGATTCCGCAAACCGGCGCGCCGTGCCATTAATTGGTCTCCGGTACGAATTGTTTACCATCATATTTCTGCAACCGATATGTGTCAGCGATGCGTTCACCCGCTGCATCGAATTGAACAGTTCCGAGCGCTGTATTAAAGGTGGTTTTGCGGAGCAATTCGCCGATTGAACCGGCCTGAGATCTTGCTGCACTCAGAACGTCAAGCGCTACTTCAGCTGCAGCGTAGGAAGCGATTGTATAACCTTCCGGGACTTTTCCAGCAAGCTCAATGGCATTTTTAGCATTGCGGGCGCTTTCAAGAATTTGCACCGCGCGGGGAGCGATCATAAGCGTGCCCACGGCAAGATCGTTCTCCTTGCCTAACGCATTCAAAGCTTCACTTCCGATAATTGTCAGAGGGTAGTTTAATGCGGTAGCACTACGGCCGATGGCAGCAACATCATCGCGTTCGCCTCCAACAAAAACCTGCGTTGCCCCGGCGCGCTTAAGGCGACTGACAAGCGCATTCTGGTTATCAAGGCCGGGGCGGTACGTATCCGAAAATACCGGTTTCAGACCATTTTCCTCAAGTCTCGCACGGATGGCGGATGTAAGTTCGCGCCCAAAAATTGTCCCGTCGTCGATCAGTGCAAAGGGAACAGAGCGCCAGAGATCAGCAAGAATGGCGCTTGTTTCATTTACTTCATTACGATTTGAGGGAGCCAAACGGAAAACAGGAAACGGTTGATCTGTTCGAAGTTCGGCCAAGGTCTGCGAGCGGATTGCCGGTGTGATGATCGCGATGCCCTTTTGACCAAGGATAGGCAAAGCTGCCTCCAGCGATTCTGTGCACAGGAAACCTATGACGAGAAGGACATCGGATTGGAGCAATTGTTTTGCAGCTTCTGCTCCCCCGGCAGCGGTGCAACTGTCATCGCGGGTTATGATCGATGCGACCTGTCCACTTTTATCGGATGCAACCGCCACTGCGGCACCGTCCACAAGTTGATTTCCCAGGCGTGAGAACGCGCCCGAGATTGGCGCTACAACACCAATTTTGTCGTCAGCATGTGCAACAGTGCAGAACACCAAGCCCAAGGCCAAGGTTGTTGTGCGGATCAGGAGATTCATCGAAAAATTGCCGTTTCCTCATATCTGGTAACCGATTACCTGTTTTCGGTAACTGTTTCCTTCACTGAGTGCAATCCGGCCCTATATAAATGATGCGTCTTGCGTTAGTGATGCAAAGACAAATGGAAAAAGTACTGTGTTTATCGCTAAAGACCAGAAGATAGAGCCTCTCGCGTTTCGCAATGCGATGAGCCATTTTGCTGAAGCTGTTCACATTCTTACCACTGATGGCCCGGCGGGTCGTCGTGGCGTGACCATATCAGCAGTGTGCTCGGTGTCTGATGATCCGGCGACCATGCTCGTCTGTCTTAATCGTAAACATGAGTTCAATCACCTTTTTGTAGAGAATCAGGTTTTTGCAATCAATACGCTGTCCTTTCAACAGCAGGCCCTTTCGGAAGCTTTTTCGGGCAAAGGCGATCTTTCGCAGGCCGATAGATTCGCACTTGGAAAATGGCATACCGTGCAAACGGGTGCGCCTGTGTTGGTTGATGCACTAGCAAGTTTCGATTGCCGGATTGTCGCCACACACGAAGTGGCAACGCATTACGTCATCTATGGCAAGGTAACGGCGATCAACATGGGGGAACTTGAAAGCTCTCTGGTTTATCTCAACCGTGGTTATCATAGCGTCGGAGACTGAGGCTGGGGAAACCATGACACGACAGCTTGTCGATCCACTAACGGTTGCAGAAAGCTGGATGCGGGAAGGCCGCGACGTTGCAATAGCTACGGTCATAGAGACATGGGGATCGTCGCCGAGGCGTGCAGGAAGTCAGCTGGTGGTTGACAGCACAGGCAATTTCGAAGGATCAGTTTCCGGAGGATGTGTCGAAGGTTCCGTTATCACGGAAGCAGCCGATGTGATCCGTCATGGCGAGCCAGTCATGCTTGAATTTGGTGTCGCCGATGAGACCGCTTGGAAAGTGGGACTCTCCTGTGGAGGGCGCATCAAGATTTATGTCGAGCGACTAGGTTAGCCGTGGATCCCTTTAGCCTGAAGAAACTGAATGAAGCGCGCCGCGAACGGCGTGCTGTAATGCTGTTGACTGACCTCGCTGACGGTCGCGATCGGGTGATAAGAGAAAGCGACCCTGTAGCGGGGAAGCTGGGCGAAGTTGTCAGAAAAGTTTTTCTGACAGGGCAATCCGGAGTTGCTGAAGTTGAAGGTCGCTCTTTCTTTTTGAATGTCTATCTGCCAGCGCCACGCCTTGTTGTCATTGGCGCTGTTCATATCAGCGAAGCACTTGCTCCAATGGCAAAAATTGCTGGCTATGAGATGGAGATCATCGATCCGCGAACCGCTTTTGCAACGCAGGAACGTTTTCCCGATGTAGCGGTATATGCCGACTGGCCGCATAGGGTTCTGCAGGAACGCCCACTGGATGCCTATTGCGCACTGGCGGTGCTGTCCCATGATCCCAAAATAGATGATCCGGCGTTGGAAATGGCCCTGAATGCCGGGTGCTTTTATATTGGAGCGCTTGGCAGCCGCACAACGCATGCAAAACGCGTGGAACGATTGAAGTTGCTGGGATTCAGCGATGATCATATAGGTTCGATCAATGCGCCGATCGGTCTGGATATCGGTGCTGTTGGCCCGCAGGAAATTGCGGTCGCGATTATCGGCGAAATTATCAAGGCCTTTCGCACACGCACCGAACGATCATGAGGAAATGAATTGAAGAAGCCCGGTTTTCTAGCAGCATTATTCTTTGCCTGGTTTGCCGGTGCAGCGTCGGCGGCCCAACTGGAACCTTACAAGGACAATTTGTTTGCCTATCCCAATATTCTCAAAACAAGCGATAATGGTGACTACATCGTCGTCGATTACAATGAAACGCGGGATATTAACGGGCGGGACCAAATTCCGGAGCGCCGCGTAAAGCAGGCCTATGTATCCATGCAGCCCAAACGCTCACAAAAGGATCTGGTTATTACGACAGATAATGGAGCGTTGAAGGTCATGGCCGTTGGCAAGCTTGATGGCGAGGCTTCAGTCATTACGATTTATCTGCACGGGCAGGGCGGCAATCGTCAGCAAGGCATGAATGACTACACGTTTGGCGGGAATTTCAACCGCCTCAAGAATCTGATGGACAAGAACAACGGGCTTTATCTTTCGCCGGATTTCAGTGATTTTGAGCAGAAGGGTGCGGGCGAGATTTCAGGTTTGATTGGATATGTCAAAACTAAATCGCCCAACGCCAAGTTGTTCGTTGCTTGTGGCTCCATGGGTGGAGCACTGTGCTGGCGATTGGTAAATGATGCTACCGTTTCCAAAAACATATCCGGCTTGGTTTTGCTCGGGTCCCTGTGGGACAATAAGTTTCTCGGTTCGTCCGCTTTCAAACGCCGGATTCCCGTGTTTTTCGGTCACGGTAGCCGTGATCCGGTATTTCCGATTGACACTCAAGAGGCGTTTTACCGGAAGATTCGAACACAAACTCCGGGTTATCCTGTTAAATTTCACCGGTTCGAGAGTGGTAATCATGGAACGCCTATTCGAATGACCGATTGGCGGCTGGTATTGAGCTGGATGCTCTCGGTTGCAACCTGAGCCCATGTTGCAATAAAGTCCCATTGTGGCAGTTGTGCCACTCGACAATTGTTAAAAAGCGAATAGTTTCCGGCCTTATATAACATCCTTCGAGACGATCTTTGCGGAGAGAGCAATGCGCCTGCCCAACAACATCCTGTGCCGGATTGCCCCATTGGCAGTTCTTATTCCATTGGCAGCGTGTTCTACGTCAAGCGAACCCAACATGCGGCCAACAATCATGCCGACATTTGCTCCGGTTCGTCCGCCTGTTGATGCGGCTCTTGCCGATCCTTGCATTTCAGCTGCGGCAACGAAATATTTCCTGGCTGAAAATCATATCACTGCGATTGACGCCGAACCAATTGGTGGCGGGATAAATCAGGTGCGGTTGAAGGCCGATATTCGTGATGCAATGTGTACTGTTACCGACAAGGGTAAGGTACGTTCGGTGGTTGATACAATGCCGAAAAGCGCCGATCAGGTTGCGGCTGAAGAAGCGGCAGCGGCCAAGAAGGCTGCACAACCTGCTCCAGAGCAGAAGCCCAAAAAGAAGAGTTAAATCGGGTTCGATTGAGTTAGTGGGGCGGCCTTAGTCGCCCTGTTTTTGTTCCTGCTGGTCTCTTGGGGGCACGAGTACATTCAACTCCCCGGCATGTATTGCGATTTTGACGTCCTTGGGTAGCGCAACCAATTCTCCATCGATTGTCGCCTTGGCGCTTTTCCTGAGATGAGGAAAGTGAAGCTGGACTTCTTTCGCCAAGATTTCCTCAACATCGGTATTCCGGCGCCATGAGCCGGTTATAACTGTCAAAGCCAGTTTCATCAGAGTACCCGATGAAAGGCTGCCGGCGACATAGACACCCAGTTCACCTCTGTTCACGTTTTCCGGCACTGGCAGCATCGTCTGCCCATAAGGATTATTGGCTATTGAAATCGCCGATACCGTTCTCTCGGTCGGGCTTCCATCTATCGTCATCCTCACCGCAAAGCTGGGCGGCTTGGCCATTGCTTTCAGAAATGCACGAAGGCTGGCCAGTCTTTTGCCCCAACGGGAGCGAAACTCCAGCGTATTACGAAATTTGATCATCTGCGGCTGAAAACCAATTGAAAATTGGTGCACAAAGCTCTCGTCATTGGCGGTTGAGATATCGACGGCTTCGATCTGGCCGCTTGCAAGGCTTTCGAGCGCCGCGTTAAGCTCCAATGGAATTTTCAAAGCCCGAGCGAAAAGATTCATGGTGCCGGCTGGCAGCACAGCAAGTGGCACCCCGGCCTTCCATGCAATATCCGCTGCAGCAGAAATTGTGCCATCACCACCGCCTGCCATGAGCACATGTTCTCCGGCCTCTGCTGCAACATTTTTCAATGCAGTTACGATGTCTTTGCCTGCTACAATCTCGCTCTCGAAACTATGGCCATGCTTTTCAAAAACGTCCTTTGCCGTTTGCGAAAAGAGAGCCATATCCATCGTGCGAAATGTGCCGCCATCGCGGTTGAAAACGGCATGAACTTTCATAGCTGGCCCCTGAATTGCAGATAGGAATGAAAAGATGTGGATTGAAAACTGATTAATTGCACGGACTGACGGAATGATTCAGCCGTGATTTGGTTCCGCAGTTTTTTCCATATGCGGACTGTTAAAGCCCAGTTTGAGCAGTGCATATTTTATCTCGGGAGCGCTCATGAACAGGTTCCAAAGCAGGCCGCTACGGTAATTCTCTATCATTGCAATAACCGGCCCCTGATCGATAGCCAGATATGTTCGTGCATACCATCCGCTGGCTGGCGAGAATGCATCGACAAAGCCGAACCGGCCTGCGATCTTGCCTTTCGGCAAGCTAAGAAAATGGCGTAGTGCCTGCATGGATTCGATTGGCGTATATGGCATGCTGCTGAGAGATGCCGTTGGAGCGATCAGGCCAAAATCAGATCCCGGTGAACTGACCACATAGCCAGTTGGCCCATGACTAGAAGTCAGTCCCCAACAATCAGCACCGTATCCGGAATAGCCATGCGGATTATACACACTATGCAAATAGTTGATACGGCTATGGTTTTGATTTTGCTGCCAATAATCTGCATAGCCGTCGATAAGGCCTCGTGGGTCCAGCCCGCAAAACGAATAATGGGCAAAAAACAGCGGTCCGCCGTAATCTGGCCCCAGTGGCAATGTGACTCCATAGTAGTCACGGCCATTGAGAAACGCACCATTTCCCGCGAATCCATCATTATAACTGTCAGCCTGAATGCCGTATTGTTCGGCCGCGGCCGCTAAAACATAAGTAATGAGCGCTTCGTTCCATCCCCGAATTGGTACATTTCGGGCGAAGCGATATTTTGGACTACGATGCCAGTAAAGAACGTTTTCTCCGGGTTTAATGTGGTTGCTCCACTGCACACCTCTCCAGATCAAGTTGATACGGTCTCGTAGTGTCAAATCTTCGACGCCGGTAGTGTTGAAGTACTGCCTGACACAAATCAGACCTTGAATGAGAAAAGACGTTTCGACCAGATCGCCACCATCATCCAACTTGGAAAAGGGTATTGTTGAGCCATCCGCGCCGTTTATGAAGTGCGGGAAGACTCCATGATAGCGTTTTGTGCGTTCCAACGCCGAAAGCATCAGATCTATTCGCTCGCGAGCCTGCTGGTTTGTAATCCAACTATGTTCAAGAGCAACCAGAATTGCCATGAAAGCGAATCCGGAGCCGCCAATGGCGACAAGGTCATTTTCGGGATCGTCGGCGCGGCCAGATCTGTCACGTGCAAGTCCGCTTTTGGGATGCGCGCCTTCCCAGAAGTAAGCAAAACTGGAACGCTGCACATTCTCAAGCAGAGCATCATCGTCATCCTCAGCGAGGTCCGGGGCCGTTAGGTCAAATCTACGGTGCATGAAAGAGGAAAGTCCCCGCTGCGACTTGTGGAGTTGGCTCGATGATCGTTTTCTGGTCTTGAAAGCATGTAGTATGGATGATCTAGTTCAGAAAGACTTCAGCGATCAATAAGCGGTGAAACATCATCATGCATAACGAGTTTATTTTCGAACCAGCCCCCCAGTCGGGACTGGAAATTTCCGGTTCGAATAAAATTTTTCCGGTTCACAGGATATATTGCGTTGGCCGGAACTATGCTGACCACGCTATCGAAATGGGTCATGACCCGAATCGCGAGCCGCCTTTTTTCTTCCAGAAGAATCCCGACTCACTCGTGAAACAGGGTCAGGATTTCCCCTATCCATCAGCCACGAATGATGTTCATTTTGAAATGGAACTCGTGATTGCAATCGGGAAGGGCGGAGTGGATATCGCTGCTGACGCAGCGCTTGATCATGTATTTGGATATGCTGTCGGGCTGGATATGACGCGCCGTGACCTGCAAGGGGAAGCCAAAAAACTTGGTCGCCCTTGGGAAGTAGCCAAGGCGTTTGAATCATCGGCTCCCTGCTCATCAATTGTTCCCGCATCAGAGATCGGTCATCCAGCGAAAGGGGCGATCTGGTTGAAGGTAAATGGCGTGGAGCGCCAACGCGGCGACCTTGACCAGATGATCTGGAAAGTGCCCGAGACCATTACCTATCTTTCGACATTGTTCACTTTGAAAGCGGGAGATCTCATCTTTACAGGAACACCGGCGGGGGTAGGCGCAGTCGAGCGCGGCGATCAAATGGTAGGTGGTGTCGACGGAATTGCCGAAATTACAGTAAGCGTTGTGTGATGTGATCTTAATTTTGCCAACAAAGATGATTGTTCTTGCTGTGAACAAGTTGCTTGTTGGAAAATATTTTAGACCTGTTTGCCAACTCTGCTCAAGAAAAAAGCCTTTAGAATCGATGCGCAACATAATATTCGTCGACTAAATAAATATATTCTGCGATTCGATGAAGAATTCGTGTGTTGTCTTTGAAAATAAATGCTTTATTTAGTGTGTGAACATAACACGCATGGTTCGAAAGTTGGCATTTGATGAACTACAAAATTCTGTTCGGCTCATACCCTATCCCGCGGTTTGCGGGCATAGCCAGCCATAACTTCGTAGTGATGTGTGACGAAACCGGAAGGCCACTTTTTGAGATAAATGGCGGCGCATCCAATGCGGACGGCAGCTTTAACTATTGCGCCATTCGGGGACCGCTGACAGCCGTTGTTACAGATTATGCTCACCGTGATTTGCGCTGCTATCCTGAATTCTACGTCCGTCCGACATCAGTAACGTCGCTGCTTCTGGAAGGCAGCTATAGTTCGATAGCAACTCACTGGCGTGCTGCCGTCGAATTGGCAGAGCGTATTCGCCAATCTGATCTGCGTTATTCTTTTCTGCTCCAGAACAGCAATTCTGTTGCGACAGCCGTTACAGAAGCTATGGGTTTGACTCCACCATTGTCCGCCGTTGGTCGGGTAAAGGCACCGGGAAGCTATCGTCGCTTGGCGCTGAATGCTGCATAGTCGACGTTGCTTTGGCTGGCCAAGCAAGTATGTTCGTTTCTCTGTTGTTTTGATAGATTAGTTTCAGTTTTTCTTACTTTTTGGCGCAATCCCGCCATTATTGGATTGCTAGTGACGCTACCCCAATTTCATGGTGAACTTGGCATTTAGAAACCGTTTTTTCAAAGCCGGTACCTGCAATGACGCCAATTGCTGACAGTGAAAAGCAAATCCGTAAGATTGAAGCGCGAGCGGAGTCCAGCAACCCATGGAGCGTTAAAGCTCGATCTGCATTATTTGCGTTCCTGGGTATCGCTGTAGCGGCCATAAGTCTGTTGGTGTTAAGCCATCTGTCGAGCGACATTTATCTCCATGACGTCCGCCAGTCATTGCGTGAGATACCTCTGAATCTGGTTGTCTTAGCGTTTGCGTTCACTGTGTTAAGTTTCGCAGCGGTAGCTGTCTATGATGTGGTTGCCGTCGAAACAATTGCCCCAGGTCGGATACCGTACCGAATTTCCGCAATGGCGGGCGGTGCTGGTTATGCTATTTCGAATGCACTCGGATTTTCGCTCCTGACCGGCGGCGCATTGCGTTACCGTGTCTATGCGGCGGAGGGCATAGACACAGCCGATATTGGCCGGATTATCGGTACATCATGGATGGCGATCTGGTTCGCATTCATTATTCTCATCGCTGTCGCGCTCGTCATAGATCCTTCTCGAATTCCGTGGATCGTGTCATTCGGACCCATTGTCGATCAGGTAATCGGTGCAGGAATCCTCGCGGGCGTAGCGCTGTTGCTTTATTGGCTTTCACGCCGCGAGCGCACCCTCCGGTTTGGCAAGATGTCAATTCGGCTTCCTTCAACACAGGGAGCCCTATTGCAGATTATTTCAGGCTTGGTTGATGTCGCGGCGGCGGCAGCCACGCTCTATGTTCTGCTTCCCGCTGGTTCGGTCGGCAGCATTCCAGCCTTTGCTTTGGTATACGTCGTTGCCGTCGCGCTGGGCATTGTCAGTCACGCGCCGGGCGGAATTGGCGCTTTTGAGGCGACAATCATTGCCGGTCTTGGGCTGGGGCAAAACCCCGATGCCATTGCGGCACTTGTCGCTTATCGCGCCATATACACGCTCTTTCCTTTTTTGGTTGCCGTTGCCGGTTTTGCCTTGTCCGAAATTCTCAGGAAACGGCATGTGCTTACGACATCTACCCAAACGGCTGTGCGGATGTTTGAACCACTCATCCCGCCATTGTCGGCAGGCATAGCCTTTCTGGGTGGAATAGTGCTGCTGATCTCGACGGTCATTCCAGGCACCCATTACAGGCTTGAGGCGCTTGCGGATATCGTTCCGATGCCCTTCCTCGAAATGTCGCATCTGGGAGCAAGTTTTGTTGGGCTTGCTCTACTCATCGTTGCGCGTGGCTTGGCCCGGCGGCTCTGGCGTGCATGGCTGGTCGCTCTTTTACTATTCAGTCTGGGCGCTGTTTTTGCCTTGGTGAAAGGCTTGGCATGGGAAGAAGCGCTTATGCTTACGTTGATGGCAGGAACGCTGTTGCTCTTTCGCGACTCTTTTTACCGCAAGCCCCTCGGTGAGAGTTTTGCCCTGACTTGGGGTTGGCTTGCCAGCGTCGGTACAACAGCGTTCGCCATTATCTGGCTCGGGTTCTTTTCCTATCGCCATGTGGAATATGCAAATGAGCTTTGGTGGGAGTTCGCTTGGGATGCTCAGGCATCGAGATTCCTGCGGGCTTTGGTTCTGGTTCTGACTTGTCTTGCCGCCGTTACAATCAATACGATCATAAATGGGGTAGGGCGCATCAAATTGCGGGCTCAACCTATTCCGAATGACGTGCCGGGACTCGTTGCCCAATCACCACGTGCCTCCGATGCCTTGGCTTTGTTGGGTGACAAGCGTTTTCTAATGGATGGCGCAGGACGTGGCTTTGTCATGTATGCCCGTTCAGGGGGAAGTCTGGTTTCCATGGGTGAGCCCGTCGGGATCAACGATAAAGCCGTCTCTGATCTCGCCTGGACGTTTCGCGGACTGGCTGATCGAACGGGAACCAGAACCGTATTTTATGGTGTTGGTCCGGAACGATTGCCATTGTTTCTTGATATGGGACTGACGGCCTTGAAACTCGGTGAGGTTGCGCGAGTGGACCTTACTGAATTTTCTCTGGAAGGCTCCAAACGCCAACCTTTGCGTTACGCAGCCCGGCGTCTGGAGAAGGAGGGAATTTCTTTCGAGATTCTGCCAAAAGAGCAGACCGGTGAGGTAATACAGGAGTTGCGCAAGGTTTCAGATGCTTGGCTGGCCATAAAATCAGGATCAGAGAAGCGGTTCTCGCTCGGCTCATTCGAGAACGCTTATCTTGCAAATTTTGACATTGCGGTTTTGCGGAAAGAGGGGGCGATTGTTGCCTTTGCAAATCTCTGGCGAGGTGCGGACCACCAGGAAGTTGCCGTTGATTTGATGCGGCATTTGCCGGATGCATCAAGTGTCATAATGGATGGGCTGTTTGCCAATCTGCTGGTTGCTGCAAAGAATGAAGGATATCGTTGGTTCAATCTTGGCGCCGCGCCGCTATCCGGTCTATCGGATAACCATCTTGCATCGCGCTGGAACCGTATAGGCTCGTTTATTTATCGGCGCGGAGCTGAGTTTTACAGGTTTGACGGACTTCGTGCCTTCAAGGATAAATTCGGCCCGAAATGGACGCCTTACTATTTAATCTGCCCTCCGGGGCTCGCAACGCCGCGCTCGCTCATTGATGCAACCAACCTTGTGAGCGGAAGTCCCTTCGAGGTTTTTAAAAGATGATGTTTTTGCGTAACCGCTATGTTTTGATTGTAGCGGCCTTTCTAATCGTCAGCGTCGTCTTGGCTGCCGGGCTGCAATTTGCCCCGCAATTGGGTTTGCGCGTACCTGGAAAGCCAATACTGGTTTCGTCTGAACGCCTCAATGATGTCCCACTTTTGCAGCCTTCGGGGAAGCCGAAAGCGCTGGCGATCCTCGTTTCGCAGAAGGGCGGGCTTGCAGCGGACGATAATAGCTTGGCCGAACTGCTGCTGGAGCGAGACTTTCTTGTTCTTACCGTTGATCTGGAGAAATGGCGCAAGGAACTCAATCAGGACACTGGCGATTGCACCTACTTCGTTTCCGATTTCGAGGGGGTTGCCAAGGAGGCGCAGCGCATGATTGCCGTCGACGTTTATATGCATCCCGTCATTATTGGAATCGGTGAGGGCGGTGTGATGGCTTATGCGTCCGTGGCCGATACGCCTGCGGCCACAATTGCTGGCGCCGTAATCGTAGACCCGTCAGTCGCTTTGGATACAAAGTTGCCATCATGTGAGGGAGCTGATTACGAAGCAGTGGCTGGACAAGGCTTCAGCTATTCCTACGATGCCGACCTGCCAAACCCGGCGACGATAATACGGGAGAAGCCCGACACTGATTCCAAGGGACCGCCGAGCGCAGGCTTCTTTCTTGCTCAAGAGAAAATTGGTGCAACCAAAGCTGAACGGCTTGAGCTTGCAGCGGATGCAGCAGTGGCTATTGCGAAAGAAGATGCGTCGGTCGAGGCATTGCCAGTTGTTGATATTCCATCTGCCAATGGACCGGCAAAGTATGTGGCTCTGTTCTTTTCCGGTGATGGTGGATGGCGTGATATAGATAAATCCGTTGGTGATATTATTTCAAAAGAATCCACCCACGTGGTTGGTGTAGATTCGCTGCGCTACTATTGGTCGCTGCGTAAGCCGGAAGGTATTGCCAAAGACATACAAAGAATGGCTGCGAAGGCCGATCCGAGCGGAAAATTGCCGGTCCTGCTGCTTGGCTACTCGTTTGGGGCAAACACCGTACCCTTTGCCTGGCCCTATCTGCCCAAACAACTTCAGGATCGTATCAGCCTTGTTGGATTGATCGGGACTGAAAAGACGACGCCTTTTCAAGTCTCTGTTGGCGCTTGGCTGGGTTTGGGAGGTGACAATGAGGTTGCGCCAGCTGTCGCCAAGATTCCGACCGGAAAAGTACTCTGTGTCTACGGTTCCGAGGAAGATGATACGGCTTGCACTGATCCATCATTGAGCGCTGTGGAAAAAATCGAACTACCGGGCGATCATCATTACGATGAGAAATACGAGCTTCTTGCTGCAAAATTGATGGAGGCTGTGGTCGCTCGGCAGTCCAAATAAGCTTAGACGCTTCGATTGGCCCTATCCGCATAACGTTGGGCGATAACGGCGCATGCCATCAACTGAATTTGGTGAAACAGCATCAAGGGCAGCATAATACTCCCGATGCTTTGTCCGGCGAAAAGCACAGTTGCTATGGGTACGCCGCTCGCCAAGCTTTTCTTGGAGCCGCAAAAGGTAATTGCGATTTCATCTTCCCGTGAGAAACCAGCCCAGCGGCTGCCAAACATTGTGACCGCGAGCACAGCAGCCAACAGAACAATATCGATAATGATGAGCGTGGCGAGATCGCTGATCGAAATTGTGCGCCATAGGCCTTCCGTAACCGATTCACTGAAAGCCAAGTAGACAACCATCAGGATTGATCCGCGATCAATCGGCATCAAAAGCTTTTTCTTGCTGCGAAGAAAATTACCGATCCATGGCTGAAGTATCTGCCCAAGGACGAATGGTGCAAGCAACTGAAGGAGGATCGATTGAAGCGCATCCAGCGAAAATCCTGCATGTCCCTGTGCCGATAATAGAACGCCTGCGAGTACCGGCGTTAAAAACATGCCGAAAATATTTGAAGCTGTTGCCGCGCAGATTGCTGCCGGAACGTTGCCGCCTGCGATAGATGTGAACGCTATTGATGATTGAACTGTAGACGGCAACACGCACAGGAAAAGAACGCCCGCATAAAGTGCAGGTGAAAGAATAAAAGGTACCAACAATCCGATGCCCAGACCGAGCAGCGGAAAGAGGACGAAGGTAGCGGCAAGGATGGTAAGGTGTAGTTTCCAATGAAGGAAACCTGCGATAACTACGTCGCGGGACAGCCGTGCGCCGTGCAGGAAAAACAGAAGACCAATCGCTACTTTGGTTGCATAGCCGAAATATTCAGCTGCTTCCCCGCTGACCGGTGCAAATGAAGCAATGACCACCGTGACGACGAGTAGCACGGTGAATGTATCGGGTAAAAAACGTGACATGATTTTTCCAAACCGGGATGGTCTATTAACGCTGCCTGAATCGCACTTCCCAGTGCTAATAACGTCGCAGTTGCGATGCAGCAAGAATATGACAGGAGCGAAAAAACCATGAGCACACAATTCAGTTGGTTAAATGAGCCCGCGATCCACAGCGGCAATGACAGTGCGCTCAAACTTATGACCGACGACCGCACAGATTTCTGGCAGCGCACATTTTATGGATTTGAGCGGGACAACGGCCATGCCTACCTGACGCCAGTTTCGGGTGATTTCAGCGCTAATGTTACGATTAAAGGGAAATACGAGGAGCTTTACGATCAGGCTGGCCTTTTGCTCAGAATTGACGAGCGGAATTGGATAAAAGCAGGGATCGAGTTCACTGACGGCTTGATGCATTTCAGTGTCGTCGTCACAAATGGAATATCAGACTGGTCGGTTCTTCCATTACATAATGCGCTCACTACAGATGAGGTAAACGTAAGGGTCACGCGTCATGGCGATGCGGTTCGCGTGCAATATTCAATAAATGATGGCCCGTGGCAGATGGCAAGATTGGCGCCCTTTTCAGCTGCTGATGCCACTGCTGGAGCAATGGCCTGCTCCCCTCAACGAAATGGATTTGAAGTCATTTTCACCGATCTGAAAATTGGTCCTGCAATATCGCGCAATCTTCATGAGGCAGCCGATAGCTCAGCTTCCGAATAGTTCCGGTCTTTTTTGTTGAAGTTGAAGAAGCATGATACCCATCTTTGAGATGTGATCCTCCATTGTCTTGGCCGCCAGATCCGGATCACGAGCGCTGATGGCTGAGATGATAGCTTCGTGTTCGAGCAGGGTTTCACTCATTCTCGTTTCGTAATGCAAGAGCAACCTCCTGACGCGATCAATCTGACTGCGTTCTTTCGCGGCGATTTCGCGAAGTCCCACCAGTCCAGACGCATCGCAGATCATGTCATGCAAGGCTTCATCCAGCTCGTAAAACTGTTCGAAATCCAATGACTCGGCGGCTTTTCGCTGATCTTCAAGATTTTTGCGAAGTTGTATGGCGGTCTCAACCGTTCCATTTGCAGCCGCTCGCCGAACGGCCGCTGTCTCAAGGGCAACTCGAACAAATTGCGCCGTCTCGATTTTGTCTAGCCAGAGCCGGGCTACGAATGTGCCTGCTTGGGGGTAGATTTCAACCAAGCCTTCATCCGCAAGCCTATTGATTGCCTCGCTGACAGGTGTTCGGGAAACGCCGAGCTGGGTTGCAACAAGTTCTTTCCGAATTGCTTCACCAGGAGCGAGCTGTGATGAGATGATCGCTTGCCGCAGGATACCGTAGACCTGATCCTTACGCGTGGTTGAAACCACCTTTTGCTCTTTGTAGTTTCTACTCGAAAAACGCGGTTGCAAGTTGTGAAGCTCCCCCTGAAGTCCAGCCAGCATTAAGCGTTACAAATCTTCTGCGAAAGCATTTGACTCTCAGCATTCAACATCTAACATGTTACACACCAGCTTTAAAAGAATGTTTTGGGAGGAACATTTTTTGGAAAGTTCGAAGCCGATCATCTCGCTCCGCGGGGTCAGTAAATCATTTGCCCACGTCATTGCATTGCGCAGCGTCGATCTGGACGTTTATGCGGGCGAAATCCATGCTGTTATGGGTGAGAATGGTGCCGGGAAATCAACGCTTGTCAAAATCCTGAGTGGCGTCCATCGGCGAAGTTCAGGCTCAATGGAAGTTAGGGGGCGAGAGGTGGATTTCGCTTCACCAAAAGAAGCCGAACGTGACGGCATCGCTATTATTCATCAAGAACTGAACCTGATTCCAAGCTTGAGTGTGTCCGAAAATATCTTTCTTGGGCGTGAGCCGCTCAAGGCCGGGTTATTTATCGATTATGCTGAAATCGAAAAGAGAAGCGCCGAGATATTAGCCAAATTTGGCATTGATATTGATGCACGGGCTGATGTCGAGACATTGAGAGTTGGTGAGCAGCAGCTTGTAGAGATCGCCCGCGCCCTTTCGCTGAATGCTGATGTGCTTGTGCTGGATGAACCGACATCAGCATTGTCGGAAGCGGAAGCACAGCGTTTGGCGGGCTTTGTACGTGTTTTGGCATCGCAGGGCGTAGCAATTCTCTATATCTCGCATCGCATGAGCGAAGTGTTTGCGCTGGCAGACAAAATCACCGTTTTGAGAGATGGTAATTTTATCGCGACGCGGCGTTCCAGTGAAGTCAGCCAGCGGGATGTCATCCGTATGATGGTTGGGCGCGAATTGAAGCCGCAAGAAAGCAAGAACAGTGTTTCGAACAATCCTGTAGTCCTTTCCGTAAAGAATATTGGCTTGCAAAAACCCAACTCGCGCGGGCGGATGCATAACGTCGTCGATGGTGTGAGTTTTGATGTCCATGCCGGAGAAATATTTGGCATCGGCGGGTTATTGGGCTCGGGCCGCACCGAGGTTTTGGAGCTAATATTCGGCGCATCGAGGGGCAAGAGTTCCGGCTCTATCTCACGAAGTGGCGCCAGCTTCAATGTAAGGTCTCTTACGCCTCGCGCCTCGGTTGCGAATGGCATTGCTTTTCTGACGGAAGACAGGAAAGGCAGCGGGCTGCTGATGCATACCGATATCCGGTCCAATGCAGTGCTTCCCTCGCTTCCATGGCTTGCACCGACGGGGTGGATAAGCCGCTTGCGTGAGAATGCGGTTACTAATCGTATGATCAAGTCAATGCGTGTCCGCTGTCAGGGTCCGGAACAGCAAATCGAAGAGCTGAGCGGCGGAAACCAACAGAAAATTGTTCTTGGAAAATGGCTGGAAACAAAACCGCGTGTGGTTTTGCTGGATGAGCCAACGCGCGGGATTGATGTAGGCGCGAAGGAGGAGATTTATGACCTACTTAAACAGCTTGCTGCGACAGGCGTTGCTATTGTGATGGTGAGTTCCGAGTTACCAGAGTTGCTGGCGCTATCAGATCGCATTCTTGTAATGTGTGAGGGCAGGGCAACCGGTATTGTCGAGAGCGACGATTTTTCTGAAGAGCGCATCATGGAGCTTGCCACACCTTCTGGCGCCCGGCTTGAAGGAGTGGCCGCGTGAGCCAGTCAAGCGAACAGATCAGAGCTTCGTCTGGAGCGTCCGAACGCCTGAAAACAGTGTTGAAACACACCAAGCTTTATTGGGGTCTGGTTCTGCTTTTCATCTTGGGTGTTCTGTCGTCCCCGATATCATCAAAAGGCAATAACATATTCCTTTCATTCGGTAATCTCTCCGATGTGTTCCGGCAAATATCGGTGACAGGTATTACTGCTGTAGGGATGACATTGGTTATCCTGATTGCCGGTATTGACCTTTCCGTCGGTTCCGTTCTCGCGCTGGGCTCAGTCGTATGTGCCATGCTGTTGACCAATGAAGGATGGTCAGCCGCTTATTCAATCGGAACGCCAGCGCTATTCATTCTCGTATTCTTATGCCTTTTCGGATTGATGAGCTTTGCAGCAAAGCTTCGTACGAGTGCTGAAGGCAATTTGCCGAATGCGGTATCGGCCAGCCCCAAAATCATAGCTGCGGTTGCACTTATTGTGGCTCTTGTCGCGGCATTTGGGATCGCAATGGGCTCCGATGGCAAAGCGGGTGTTCTGCTCGTGCTCTTGGTCGTACCGGCCGTGGGGTTCATGCTTGGCATGATCAACGGACTGGTTATTGTAGGTGGCCGTCTACAGCCATTTATCGTTACTTTAGCGATGATGGTGGCCGGTTTGGGTATTGCCCGCCTGACAGCAGGGCAGAACACGGCTGTTTGGCCGGTTTATACGGGAAGCAATGCCACCGAAGATTTTGAGCTTCTTCGTTCCTTGATATTTGGCATAGTTCCCGTTCCCGGGGTCATATTCGCTGGAATTATCTTTCTGTTCTGGGTGGTCCTGAAATTCACGAAGTTCGGGCGATACGTCTACGCCATTGGCGGCAATGAGGAAGCAGCCCGTCTGGCCGGTGTGCCGGTCTGGAGGGTCAAGATTACGGTCTACGCCATTTCCGGTTATCTGGCAGCTTTGGCGGGTATCCTTTACGTTGCGCAGTATCGTCAGGGCAAACCGGATGCAGGAATGGGTCTGGAACTCGACGCCATTGCAGCAGTTGTCATCGGCGGCACCAGCCTGATGGGAGGGCGCGGATCAATGATTGGCACGCTTGTTGGCGTTTTGATCTTCGGTTTTCTCAGCAACATTCTGCAACTCAACAATATCGACAGCAATACGCAGCTCGTACTGAAAGGCGCGATCATTATCGTCGCTGTACTTCTGCAGGAGCGCCGCTCAAGCGGCTGGCTGTTCTTTTTATCGCAACTGAAACTGCGAGACCGGGCAGAAAAAAATACAACAACATCAAAGGGAGAGAGAAAATGAACATAACCCGCAGGCATTTTTCAAAGTTGGCACTGGCAACGGCCATATTGATGCCCTTGGCAATCAATGGCGCGCTCGCTCAAACCAAAGACAAATATGTTATTGGATTTAGCCAGACGACAACAGTTGAACCCTGGCGTGTACAGTTCAACAAGGATTTAGAAGCTGAGGCCAAGAAGCACTCCAATGTCGAACTTCTTGTTGCCGATGGTCAAGACAAAACTGAAAAGCAGGTTGCGGATGTCGAAAACTTCATTCGTCAGGAAGTAGACGCAATTCTGATTTCTCCGAAGGAATCTGCTGGTTTAACCGGAGTGGTTGAAAAGGCGATGGATGCGGGCATTCCGGTTATCGTTCTTGATCGCAACGTTGATACTGAAAAGTACACACAATGGATTGGCGGCGACAATGTTGTTATTGGCGAAGCTGCAGGTAAGTACGCTGTTGAACTCCTTGGCGGCGCAGGTAAAGCCAAGGGCACTGTGGTCGAAATCTGGGGCGGTTTGGGTACGCAAGCCAGCCACGACCGAAGCAATGGTTTTCATAAATTTACGGATGCCGAGAATGGCATAACCTATCTGCTGGACAAACAATCCGGCGATTGGAAGCAGGATCAAGCCTATAACATCATGGCGACGGCTCTACGTAACCACGAGGATATATCGGTCGTTTACGGGCACAATGACCCTATGGCTTATGGAGCATATCTCGCCGCAAAGGATGCCGGGCGCGAAAAGGGTATTCTCTTTCTGGGCGTAGACGGGTTGCCTAATGAGGGCGTGCAATGGGTAAACAAAGGTGAACTCGCTGCGACATTCCTTTATCCCACACCGGGTGCAGAAGGTCTTCGTCAGGCGCTAAAGGTGCTTGCCGGAGAGAAAGTTGAAAAGAAGATCGTGTTGGGAACCGAGACGATTACCAAGGAAAACGCACCGGCAATATTAAAGGCCAATGGTCTCTGACATCTGACCGAACACGCTAAGATTATAGGAATAAGTTCTCAGCTGAGAACTTATTCCAGTATAATTAAGTTTAATCCGGGCTTGAAAACACGGGTATTAAAGAGTGATTTCGAGCAATTTCTCAGCCATTTTCGAGAATTCTTCCGCAAAACTACATGGCGAAAACAAGGTTTTTGCGTGGCGACGTGCCTTAATTCACGCCTGCTATGAGTGTCGCAGTGGAAAATTCGCGCATTGCGTCAGCGGCCAAAAAACTGTCCTCTGGAGTAATTGTCTCACCTGTCAGAATGTTTTCAAAAGTCGTCAAGTTTTCCATTTCCGGCAGATGGATTGTTGTGTCGCCCCAAACCGGAACCGGCATGAAAGGCTCCTGAAATTTAGAAACTGACTCAAATGGCAAACGTGGCACCGCGACCACACAAGATGTCGATCCAGCACGACGCATAAATGCCACCAGATGATCGGAATAGACCCCGCTCACTTTCAAGGGGATGTATTCTCCCTTCTGAAACAATGCTGGATGTTGCTGTCTCAATCGAAGATGCATTGTTATAACGCGCTGCTTCACTGCACCGGAGTGCCAGTCTGACAACAGGTTTACGAGTGGCGATTGCTCTGCATAGTTCAGTTGTGTGCCAAGTTTTTCAAAGCCAAGCGCATCAGGGGAACCCGTTTGCGAAATCGAGAAATCCCAGGTTTCCGAGCCGGTCTGTATGACGGGTATACCAGGCGTCGTCAGTTTAAGGACAGTTTGCGTCAGGCTGTTGACTGCACCTGCAACCCAATAAGGCTTTATCCGATCTGCGAATTCCGTGAGAAAATCGCGGTCGAGGAAAAGCTCTCCGATATAGTCGGCGATTGCCAGTTCATAGGGGCGGTTTGTTTCCGTCCAGAACGCGTCTTTTCTCATTTCGCGAACAGCTCTGATGACAAAGGCTGTCAGTTCCTGCTGTACCGTCATGAGGGCTTGCTGATCGTCAAGGTGTAGCTCAGGTGGCCAGATTGCAGCCATGGTCTGGTAGATCAACCACTCGGTTTCAGGGTGAGGCGCCAAGGCTGCTTCGATCGTTTTGACGTTGCCAGCAAAACGTATGCGCCAGTCGGAAACGCATTGCGCCCAAACTTCCGGTGCTTCGGTAAGTGCCAGAAGACGCATACGAGCATCTTCTCCAAATTTGGTGGCATAGGAAAAGCTAGTTGCATTCATGCCGAGAGGCATAGCGGCAGCTTTTTGCGCCATGTGTTTATGAAATGCTTCTACCGGGTGTTCTGCATCCGCCGAGAAGACGGTGATTTCGTCGAGCGTGATCGGACCGCGATCATAACGGTAAGATTCCTCAACCGCTTGAGCCATAACGGCTGCGGATAGCTGCTGATAACGAGTGTCGAACTCATCATATATGGCTGATGGCAATACTGATCTATCTAGTCCTGCGGTTTCCAGAATTTTGGCATAGTGATGCTGACGATCATTTGAGTACGTTCGAAATACAGGCAGTTCCGTAATAGTTTCGGAAACCACCTGCCTTACCTCCAACTCACCAACATCGTCCGACGCATATTGCAGCAGCAGATCACCCGAAGCCTGAAATTCAGGGGCAAACTTTTTGTGAAGAATCGCACGTTTCGCGTCGCGGTAGTGTCTTTCAGGCGGTCTTTCCATCCCCATCATTGTGGCATAGGCCTGTTCGAGAATTGGAAGCCGTGCGTGATCAATCAAAACATTTGAAGTTGCGGAAATGAACTCATAACCAGCCGTTCCGTTCGCACTCCATTCTTCTTGGCTTTCGCCATTCAGGAAAATCTTATCGGTTACGATATAAGCATCCTTACCGGCAACATAACGCAGTTGCTTCAGATAACCGGCAGGGTCAGCCAAACCGTCTATCTGATTTACGCGAAATCCACTGACTGCGCCTGATTTGAGTAATTCCAACGCAGTTCTATGAAAATCATCAAAAACCTCGGGACGCTCCACCTTCGCCCCAGCAGAATACAGCGAATCGTATGAGTGCCGGTAACTAAGAGAGCTGCGTGCTTCTGCAATGGTTGTCAGGACCCAATGCTGCTCTGCCAACACTGTCTTCAGCGATGTTATTTGGCTGGTCATCTTGTTGAGATGGTTCGCCAGTTCCAAACGATCTGAAATACTGCTTTCACCATAGATCATGCGGAGGTTTTCCCGAAAGTTGTTCGGGTCCAACGGACCAGCTTTGACTATTGCTTCCTGCAACTTGCCCGACAAATCATTATCAAGGCCCTTTAAAGCTGTCGTGTAGGATAACGGCGACAATGGGTAGAAGTTGCCGGAGTGCGATACTCCAATGGCTTGTGCTCCAGTGTCGAATGCCAAGGTAATGAGTCCGGCATCCAATTCTTCAGCGAGCGGGCGTTCCAATACCGGCAGCCCGAGTTGACTGCTCCAATCAATGTCGAAGTATGAGGCATACTTGGCTTGTTGCCCCCACTCAAGCAGCGACCTCCACCAATTATTCTCATGGGAAACAGGTATTTGATTGGGATTGATATCAATCAGGAGACTGATGCCAGCTTGCTTCAACGATTGACTGAGTAGAGCAAAGCCCTGCTCGCCGCCGGACTTTTGATCCAGCACCGTTGGATCGAACGAGCGCCGGCCGTTACCCGCATCGTTTGTATTGAAAACAGACGATACACTGACGGAGTCAACGCCCAGACGTTTGAGATATGGCACTACCGTTGTGAGGTGATGAAAAGTGATACCGTTCTTCAAAAGCAATCGATAGGTTGATGTCGGTACTTCGTTTTCTCTGGGCATTCTGATTTCAAAACTCCTGATTTTCTTTTTAGTTGGTCAGGTGAATAGGGGAGTGTTTCGTGAACTGATGTATGTGTTGCGACCGCTCAGACTTACCAAGAAGTGCGTCGAGGTATTCACGCTGCCACCACTGCGCGTCGTGGTCTGTGACGCGCTTCAAGAGCTTGCGGTGACGCAATTGCCGCTCGGCCAACGGCATGGTTGCCGCCTTGTGAATAGCTTGCGCTACATCATTGATATCGTAAGGATTTACGATCAGTGCCTCGCTCAATTCCTCGGCAGCGCCGGCAAATTTCGACAGTATGAGTATCCCCGGATCATCGTCGTCCTGTGCAGCAACATATTCCTTGGCAACAAGGTTCATTCCGTCACGCAGTGGTGTAATGAGACCAATAAGGCTGGACTTGAACAACGGGGCTAACTTGGCTCGCGCAATACTGCGATTTATGTACTGGATCGGTGCCCAATTGAAGTCCGCGAACTTGCCATTGACCCCGCCTGCAAGCTGTTCAAGCTCCGATTTGATGTCGCCATAGGCTGTGACATCCTCTCGCGAAGGCGAAGCAATCTGCAAATACTCTGCATGGCCTTGGTATTCCGGATAAAGATCGAGGAACTTGCGAAATGCCTTTATGCGATGCGGCAGTCCTTTCGAATAATCCAGACGGTCGGCCGATATGATCTGGAAGCGCTTGAGCGTCTTGCGGCGCATACGCTCCAACTCTACCGTGTCATCTGGTTTGCTGGAGGTCTGGGCAAACTGCTTTACATCAATCCCAATGGGAAAATGTCCAACATGAACTATCCGCTCTCTTACCTGCACCAGTTCCGGTGAAATGACATCGGCGTCGGAATGTTCTTTCAGGTAACGATGAAAATTCTGGACATCATTTACCGTTTGAAATCCTACGAGATCATATTGGAGCAGGCAATAACGCAGCCATTCATGCCGCGGAACGGCGGAGAACACATCTACCGAAGGAAACGGGATGTGCAGGAAGAACCCGATCTTGTTCTCGCAACCATTCTTGCGCAGTTCAGCGGCCATCGGGATCATGTGGTAATCATGAATCCAGATGACATCGTCTGGTTCAAGCAGTGGTGCAAGAGTGGCCGCAAACCGCTCATTTACGGACGCGTAGCAGTCGGCAAACTCAGTTCGATAATCCATCAGATCAAGACGATAATGAAACGCTGGCCAGAGAACCTTGTTTGAAAACCCGAGGTAATATTTTTCGTGCTCATCGGGGGTGAGGGATGTGGTGACAGTAGTGACGTTGCCATGCTTCTCACTTTTGGTCGACGAAACGTCGTCTGAGATGCGCCCATCCCACCCCATCCACAGCCCGCCTTGGCTCTTTAAAGCATCCACAATTCCAACTGTTAATCCACCTGCCTGTGATTTTTTGGCGAGGTTCGCCGTTCGGTTTGAAACAACAACCAACCGTCCCATGATGAGTCCCTTGCATTCGCGTTAAGTAAGGCCAACCCGCTCAGGCGCAGATGGTTCCGAATTTTGATCGAGATTGAACCATTTGCGTTCAATTGAGTTCAACCAGTGAACTTCAATTCAAAAAACACGGCGGATACTTTGATTATAAAATCTGAAAAAACGGGTGTTCTCCCGATTAGCCTTCATGAATGGGCAGTGTTTCTGGATATTGACGGAACACTGATCGATCTTGCCTCTACACCAACAGGGATTGTTATCCCGGAAGAGTTACCGGCTCAGCTCAAAGCCCTTTCCGGGCTGGTTGATGGTGCAATGGCGCTCGTAACCGGGCGGTCAGTTGAATCGGTTGATTCAATGTTTGCTCCCTATCAATGCACGGTTGCAGGCATGCATGGATCTGAGGTTCGAGGCCCGTCAGGAAATATCAGTAGAAAAATGATTGATCGCACTGCTCTTGATCAAGCCCGGCAGGAGCTTGAAAAGCTGACTTCAAGATGGCCGCAAACCATCATTGAAGATAAGGGGTTGGCTATTGCAATGCATTATCGCCTTGTTCCCGAGGCGGAAAGAGCGGTGCAGGCTACAATGTCCACGATCCACTCCAGATTGGGAGAGGGATGGAAACTCCAAAGTGGAAAGATGGTCGTTGAGTTGCTTCCATCCGGTACGGATAAGGGCTCTGCCATTGCCGATTTTATGAGTATGCCCCCCTTCAAAGGGAAAAAACCTTTGGCGATCGGTGATGACCTCACAGATGAGGCGATGTTTCATTTCGTCAATGCTTCAAACGGCTGTTCCGTCAGGGTAGGCGAGGCACTTTTCCAAAGTGATGCGCAGCACAAAGTTCAGTCTGCCAGTGAGGTGCGGACATGGATTGCAGCGATGACTGCCTCAAATCAAGAGCAGAAGGCCGTTTGAGATCGACAACCTCTTGGTTCCTTACTCAGGAACGACGCGCCAGATTGTATTACCAACATCATCTGCGACGAGCAGCGCGCCCGTCTTGGCGATGGCAACTCCAACCGGCCGACCAAGTGCTTCATCCTGTTCGCTTATGAATCCCGTCAGAATATCTTTTGGAGCACCGTTTGGTTTGCCGCCAGCGAAGGGCACGTAAATCACTTTATAGCCGCTTCTTGGCTTACGGTTCCATGAGCCATGCTGGCCAACGAAAGCACCGTTTTGATATTCTGATCCCAGTAGCGATCCTGTGTTGAATGTAAGGCCGAGCGATGCTGTGTGCGGACCGAGGGCGTAGTCGGGCTTGATGGCCTTCGCGACCAGTTCGGGATTTTGAGGCTTCACCCGCACATCAATATTCTGGCCATAATAGCTGTAAGGCCAGCCATAAAATCCGCCGTCTTTAACCGATGTCATATAGTCGGGCACGAGGTCACTGCCGATTTCGTCGCGTTCATTGACTGCTACCCAAAGCTCTCCGCTGTCAGGATTCCAGGAAATGCCGTTGGGATTGCGCAATCCCGATGCGAAGACTCGCTGTTGGCCCGTGGCAAGATCAATCTCCAAAACGCCCGCCCTGTCTTTCTCTGCATCCATACCGTTTTCGCCAACATTGCTGTTGGATCCAACCGTCGCATAGAGCTTTTTGCCATCGGGGCTGGCAACAACATCCTTGGTCCAGTGGTGATTGATCGGTCCACCTGGCAAATCAGCGATCTTCTCCGGAGCGGCAGTGGCTTCCATATCCCCCTCCGCATAAGGGACCGCGACGATGCCATCGGCATTGGCCACGTAAAGTTTTCCGTTTGCCAGCGTCATGCCAAACGGCGAATGCAAACCTTGCAGGAAAGTCTTTTGTATCTCTGCCACACCGTTATTATCTGCATCGCGCAACAATATAATTCGATCTGCACTTTTAACCGCTGCGCCGGCTTGGCCCATTACAACGCCCATCACCCAATTTCGGATACTGAACCCTTGTTCTTCCTTGGCAGGAGCATTGCTTTCGGCCACAAGAACGTCGCCGTTTGGCAAAACATGGATCATACGCGGATGATCAAGGTCCTTGGCGAGCGCATTGACCTTCAAACCTGACGCGGCCTTTGGCGTGACACCTTCCGGCCATTTGCTGGCTTTTGCAATATTTACGGTCGGGATAGGTTTGGGATTAGGAGCAGGAAGCGTGGGGTTTGGCCCATAACCCTGTTCGATTGCAACTGTTGCCGATTCCTGTGAGTAGAAATAGACGCCCCCGGCGCCAAGCCCGGTAAGTACAACAAGTGCCAACACAACTTTAGCAAGAGTTTTCATCGATTTATCCTTTGATGCCGAGTTACATCTTAATGCTTATAATGGATGAGTGTTCCATGCCTTGCTGTTCGGAGCGATCCATAATGTTTTGCGGAACCTGATCGCCATCGCAACGTTGAATTCGGACAGGAGAAAACAAATGACCGAAACAACATTGCTTACAGATCATCAGGCTATTCGGGACTGGGCCGGTGCCCGTTCCGGAGTGCCCGCCATACGCGATGCAGCGGAGCTTATAGGCATCACCGAACCGGTGCTGATGATAGAATTCGGACAGCAGGCATACGAAGATAATGACGATAGCGGTTCAGACCGGCCTGATGAACTGGGACGCCCACGGCTGGTGGAGTGGGACGAATGGTTTCAGCTATTCGATGAAAAGCAACTGGCGCTTGTTGTTGCTTCTGAAGTTGAGGGGCAACGCGACGAATTTCATGAGCTTGTGCGCAAATAGCATCGCTTGAAACTTGAGAGCGTAAAACAAATCTGACCGTGGGTTGATCCTTGCGGGTTCGGAATGTAAATAGAAGCATTGGATTTTGGATCGTCTGACTTTGTTCTACGCGTTTAGCGCTTCGACAAGCTCCTTCTTCAAAACTCGATTAATTAGAGGCACTCGCTAACGCGTTTGCCAGTTGTTGCTGCTAGACGGAGGTCCATCATGGCCACAGGCACAGTTAAATGGTTCGATTCGACAAAAGGTTTTGGTTTCATTCAGCCGGATGACGGCGGAACAGACGCTTTTGTTCACATCTCTGCGGTTGAACGCGCTGGTTTGCGTAACATCGTTGAAGGTCAAAAGATCAGCTACGAGCTGGTTCGCGACAAGAAGTCTGGCAAGATGTCGGCTGACCAGCTCGCAGCTGTATAAATAACAAGCACGGTATTCGCTTGGCGAGTTCCGTGATACGACCAAAGAGAAAGGCTGGGCCGGTGTCCGGCCTTTCTTCATCGAACGGCAATTGAAAAGCCAATTGTTTGCAACGACAGGACTACTTTCTATTGAAAAATCTTAAAGAATTGAATGAACGCCGCGCCGCGGCGATAGAAGCGAAAAAGCTTCTGCTGAAGAAATTTGAGTCGGCACCCAAGGCTGATGATCCGGAAGTGATTGCGAAGCGTGCTGAACGCGAAGCTATCATTGCTGCACGTGAAGCAAGAAAAGCTGAGCGTGACCGCTTGGCGAAGATAGAAGAAGAACGCAAGCTTGCGGAAGCCGAAGCTGTTGCGCAAGCGGCTGCTGCTGAAGCAGAGGCGAAAGCCGCAGAAGCAAAGAATCGCATCGCGCGCGTTGTTCTCGATGAAGCGGAACGAAAGGCGGAACGTGACCGCCGCTATGCAGCCCGCAAAGCCAAGCAGCGCTAATATCGTCCTCTCCTTTTAGTTCCAGTTGGCTCCACAGTTCTGAAACTGTGGAGTGTTTTCGGTTGTGTTTTTGAAAATATAACGCTGGCTATCTACTGCTTGGCGATATATCCATGAAAATATTACGGTGGAACAAAAGAGAGAACTTGAGATGAGCGTTAATTGGCGTGAATTGGCTAAACGAGCCGCTACTATCCTAACAGTTTTGTTGCTGGCCACGTCTTTGCAAATCGGGCCATTATTGGCAGCCGAGAAGGTCACAGTCTTTGCGGCGGCAAGTCTTAAAAATGCGCTCGATGATGTCACGGCTGCATGGAAGGCAGATTCCGGCAAAGACGTGACAACTTCCTATGCCGCAAGTTCGGCTCTGGCTAAACAGATCGAGTCCGGTGCTCCAGCCGACATTTTCATTTCTGCGGATCTGGATTGGATGGATTATCTTGCGGGCAAGAAGCTCATCAAGGAAGACACACGCACAAGCCTTCTTGGCAACAGCATCGTTCTCGTAGCCTCTAAAGACAAGGCGGAGCCTGTCGAACTCAAAAAAGGCTTCGATTTGGCAAAGCTTCTTGGTGATGGCCGTCTGGCTATGGGTGCAGTCGAGTCTGTTCCTGCGGGCAAATATGGCAAGGCCGCACTGGAATCTTTGGGCATCTGGTCGTCTGTGGAAAGTAAAGTCGCCGGTGCAGAGAGTGTTCGTGCTGCATTGCTGTTGGTTTCGCGTGGCGAAGCACCTTACGGTATCGTCTACAAGACTGATGCTGCAGCCGACAAAGAAGTAGCAATTGTCGGCACGTTCCCCGAAGACAGCCATAAGCCAATTGTCTACCCAATCGCCATCCTTGCTGACAGCAAGAATGCCGATGCTGTGTCACTGCTGGATTATATAAAATCAGATAAAGCTGTGCCATTGTTCGAGAAACAAGGTTTTACAGTATTGAAATAACAGCAGGCTCCAGTCGAGAGCTGCGGCAAAAGAAAAAGCGAGCTCTTGATTTGGACTGGTTCTCGTTAAGCAATGAGGAGTGGACGGCAGTTCATCTCAGTTTGCGTATTGCAACTGTGGCCATGATTGCCAGCTTGCCTTTTGGCATTGCCGTCGGTCTGTTGTTGGCGAGAGGCCATTTCTGGGGCAAATCACTTTTAAACGGACTGGTACATCTCCCGCTGATTTTGCCTCCGGTGGTAATAGGTTTTATCCTGTTAATCCTTTTCGGCAGACGCGGGCCTGTTGGTGCATTTCTCGCTGAAAACCTCGGGATTGTTCTATCGTTTAAATGGACAGGTGCAGCCTTGGCCTGTGCGGTGATGGGGTTTCCTCTCATGGTCCGCAGTATCCGCCTTTCAATTGAAGCTGTCGATAGAGGGCTGGAGGACGCAGCTTCGACGCTGGGCGCCAGCCCGGTCTGGGTATTTATCACCGTAACTCTGCCGCTCGTCTTGCCGGGTATCATTGCCGGCATGATACTTTCATTTGCCAAGGCGATGGGCGAGTTTGGCGCGACCATCACTTTTGTCTCCAATATTCCCGGCGAAACGCAGACGTTATCAGCGGCGATCTACACCTTTACGCAAGTACCGGGCGGGGATGCCGGTGCATTCAGACTGACCATTATCTCTATAATTATTTCCATGGCCGCTCTGATGGCGTCCGAATTCATGGCTTATCTCGTCGGTCGCAAAGTGACAGCATCATGAAGCTGATATTCGAGGCGCGCCGAAAGCTCGGAGCATTTCAGCTGGATGCGGCATTCAATTCGGACGGTGGTGTGACTGCGTTGTTCGGTGCGTCAGGCTCAGGGAAGACCTCGGTAATCCGCATGCTGACCGGCCTGAGTCGGCCCGACGAGGGGCGTATTATCTTCGACGACGATGTGATCGTTGATACGGTGCGGGGAATATTCGTTCCAAAGCATAAACGCCGTTTTGGCGTTGTTTTTCAGGATGCTCGATTGTTTCCTCATCTTTCAGTCCGCCAGAATCTGAATTATGGTCGGTGGTTTGTTCCCAAGTCCAAACGGGATAGTTTCGCACCCATTGTCGATTTGCTGGGATTAAATTTTCTGCTAGACCGGCGGCCGGGCAATCTTTCAGGCGGCGAAAAACAGCGTGTCGCCATTGGCCGTGCACTTCTTTCCTCGCCGCGTTTACTATTGATGGATGAGCCGCTTGCCGCGTTGGACGAGACGCGAAAAGCCGAGATTTTACCTTATCTCGAAGCCCTTCGCGACAAGATGAATATCCCGATCATTTATGTCAGTCATTCGGTGACTGAAGTGGCGCGGTTGGCAGATAAGGTTATCGTCATGGACAACGGTGCCGTTGCTATGGCCGGAGCTGTGACCGATGTATTGAACCAGCCTTCAATATCAATGGTGCACAGCCGGAGAGAGGCCGGAACGCTCATAGAAGGCAAGGTTATTCATCACGATGCAAAGCATAGGCTGACGACGATTGGGTTTGAGTCGTCCCAGTTTTTTGTTCACGGACCCGAGGTGGCGGAGGGGAAAACTGTCCGCATGTACGTTTTGGCCAAGGATGTGATGCTTTCTACAGTTTATCCGCAAAGCGTTAGTGCCCTCAATATTCTGGAAGGGAAAATTGCGGCAATTCTGACAAATGCCGAGGGCACAGTAGATATACAGATAGATTGCCAGGGAGCGGCACTACTTTCCCGGATAACCACGCTTTCGCGCGATAGGATGATGTTGAGGGAAGGAATGACGATTTACGCCATCATAAAGACTGTAGCGCTCGAGCCGCGGTAAGCCATTCTTGTTTTCCCCGGCATCAAGTCGTACATACTACCGATCGGTTTTATTTGGAAAATATCATGAAGGTAGCGCGAGAAGACATCGTCAAGGCAGCTCGGGAACTCTTTCGGCAATATGGCTATGCCGGGGCATCGATGCAGGCTTTGGCAACGAATGTCGGTTTGAAAAAAGCAAGCCTCTATATGCGGTTTGAAAACAAGGAAGCGCTGGTTCCCGAGGTAATGTCGCTTACATTGGCGGAGACCTTCGACGATCCTGCACTGGAAAACCCGGACTGGCGCATTGCCTATGCGGCGGCTCTCCAAGGCATTTCATCTGGTCTGATTGAGTCTAAGCGCTGCGTCGGACTGCATCTGGCCTATGGCGTCACAGATGAAACACCCGAGGCGAGGGAAGCTGTCCGCGACTTCTTTCTCGGGTCTCGAAAACGTTTGCAGGATATTCTTGCAATCGGAGTTGGAGCCGAACTCGCCGAGCAAATGGCAACCGATGCACTATTGCGTCTCGAAGGCGCTACCCTATGGCTGGCTACAATGGGTGATCAAGCTCCAATGAACCGTGCAGTCAAGGCGCTGATTGCCGAAGCAGAAGCCGCTACAGTAAACGCTGGCTCCTAGGCGGATAATCCTTCCAGGGCGCGTGCAATGCGCTGGTGCTCGGATTTTGCAATCGGAAGTATCGGTCGCGGGGGATTGGAATGCGTCAATCCCAATATATCCGCAGCGGCATACATCACGCGAATGCTCGTCAGCTCTTGAAATAAAGCCCAGAGTGGTTGCAAAAGTTCGTCTACCCGTTTGACTTCGCTATGATTTCCCGCTTTCGCGGCGTGTGTCAGTTCCAGACATGGAACAGGTAAAAGTCCGCCCGCCACGCTGTACCATGCATCGCCTCCAGCCATTAACGCATTTGCCGCATTCCAATCGCCGCTGAATCCAACAGAAAAGTCGGCGGAAACTGCGTCGCGAAGAGGCTTGATCACAGATGGCATTTCCGAAGCTGGCGCTCCGGGGTATTTTATAGCCACGATATTATCGATTTTTGACAGTCTCTCAATAAGCGCAACGTCGAATGTAAAATGCGTGGTTGTTGGATTGTTGTAGATGCATAGGGGAAGGCGAGTGGCGCCAGCCACCGAGACGTAGTGTTGAAACACCTCTTCACTGTTCAGCGGTGTATATGAGACAGGCGCAAGAAGAAGCCCTGACGCGCCTGCTTGTTCGGCATCTTTTGCGAATTGTTCCGACTCATTGGTGCGCAATGCGCCAACTCCGACGATGAGGGGAACTTCAGTTCCAACACTTTGCCTGGCGATCTCGATTGCTCGCTGCCTTGCTGCCCGATCAAGGTACATATATGTACCTGTACTTCCCAAAAGGCCGATAGAATCGACACGGGCATTTGCCAGTCGGCCGAGGATATTTGAAAGGCCATTTTCATCTATCCGGCCATTGTCATCGCAGGGCGTGATGGGAAACGCTGACAACCCATGGAAGATCGACGATTTCATGCTGATATCCTGAATGTGACGGAAGCTGGTTATGGTAGAATAGCTAGTGTCAAAATCTATCTAGCTCTCATCGTTCGCCGTCAACGGGGTTCCGGGACGGTAAAGCAAAATCTCGCGAATTTCGTAGACTGCCGTCGGATTGGCGCGGCGCAGGTCACGCGCTATCGCGACAGCGGCTTCAAGCGAGGGGCAATCGACAACATAGAGACCCAATAGTTGCTCTTTGGTTTCAGCAAAGGGACCATCGATTACTATCCCGGCATCTTTGCCGCGTAGCGTTACCGCACGACCCGTTGGGCCAAGCCGGGCAGCCGGTCCAAGAGTTTTTTCACTTACCAGACGCTCATTGACTGCCAGCAACTCGGTCATCAGCGCCGCATCTTCCTCTTTGGTCCAAGAGGTGACAATTTCTTCTTTGTGATAGGCCAGAATTGCGTAGAACATGAATTGCCCCCTCTTTTTTATGAATTGCGACCGGAACTCTAGTGGAAATGATCAACGCTGCAACTCGTTCGCGTAAAGGCAGGTCAAAAAAATGGGCCTTCCCCAGACAGGGAAAGCCCATTTTTAGAACACCGTTACGTCAAATATGATCAGCTGCAGCCGCTCGTGCTTCCGCATGTGTCGCACTTCAGACATGTGCCATTGCGCACCATCGTAAAGTTCGAGCATTCCGAGCAACTGTCGCCCGTGTAACCCTGCATCATCGATTTGATACGACGGTCAGAGATCACTTTCTTTGCGGCAGCTTTTGCTTCTTCGGCAGCAGCTTCCGCATCTGTATCCTCGAACAACGCCGCAGAGGGACTTGTCTCCGGGGAGACTTCCTTCGTCTGCTCCTCATAATCGCGTTTGAAGCCAGTCGATTCCTGAGTTGCTATGGCAATGGCAGGTTTTGTGGCGAGTGCCGTTGTTGAGCGGGCAGCGAGGGTTGTGACATTTGATGACGCAGTTGCCTTTGGCGCGCTGACCACGCCGGTCCCTCCTGCGTTGCTAAAACCCTTTGGATCAGCTTTGCTCGGTGAGACTACTGTTAGAGAAGCGCCGCGTGTCAGGCCTTTTGAAACCGGCTCTGCCTTGCCTTCGGAAATGCCGCGACCAAGCGATGTGTTTGAAAAGTCGGACTGATCCACATGGGCAAGATCATGGCGGTCAAGGTAGGAGACTGCCAATTCACGGAACAGGTAATCAAGGATCGACGTTGCGTTCTTGATCGCGTCATTGCCTTGAACCATGCCTGCTGGCTCAAACTTGGTGAAGGTGAATGCCTCGACATATTCTTCGAGTGGCACGCCATATTGAAGGCCAAGGGAAATCGCGATGGCAAAATTGTTCATCATCGCACGGAAGGCAGCACCTTCCTTGTGCATGTCGATGAAGATTTCGCCGAGACGGCCATCATCAAATTCGCCTGTCCGAAGATAGACCTTGTGACCGCCGACGACTGCCTTCTGGGTATAACCCTTACGGCGGTTCGGCAGTTTTTCGCGATCATGAACGTACTTTTCTACAATGCGTTCGACGATTTTCTCGGTGATCTGCACAGCGCGGGCTGCTGCTGGAGCTTCAACATAAGCCTCGATTGCATCGTCTTCATCTTCGTCCTCGTCAGCAAGCAGGGAAGAGTTCAGCGGCTGCGAAAGCTTTGAACCGTCACGGTAGAGCGCGTTTGCCTTGAGCGCCAACTTCCAGGAAAGCATATAAGCAGATTTGCAATCTTCGACTGTGGCTTCGTTGGCCATGTTGATTGTCTTGGAGATGGCTCCGGAAATAAACGGCTGTGCTGCAGCCATCATGCGGATGTGGCTATCAACAGAAAGATACCGCTTGCCGATCTTGCCGCATGGGTTGGCGCAATCGAACACAGGGTAATGCTCTTCCTTGAGGAAGGGGGCGCCTTCCAAAGTCATCGCACCGCAGATATGCACATTGGCCGCTTCAATTTCCTTCTTCGAGAAGCCGAGGGCTGGCAGTATTTCGAACGACATATCGTTGAGCTGCTCATCGGTAAAGCCAAGAACGTTCTTGGCGAAATCTTCGCCAATGGTCCATTTGTTCACTGCAAACTTGATGTCGAAAGCGGACTTCAGTGCCGTGTTGAGAGTTGCGATGATCTCGTCCGTAAAGCCCTTGGCTTTCAACGAACCGGGATTGATTGCCGGAGCCTGATTGAGATTGCCGTGGCCGACCGCATAAGCTTCGATCTCGGCGATCTGGCTTTCGGAGTAACCGAGCGTGCGCAGCGCTTCGGGAACGGCACGATTGATGATCTTGAAGTAACCGCCGCCAGCAAGCTTCTTGAATTTTACCAGTGCAAAGTCCGGCTCGATGCCTGTCGTGTCGCAATCCATAACCAAGCCGATTGTGCCTGTCGGTGCGATGACTGTGGCCTGCGCATTGCGGAAGCCATGCTTTTCGCCAAGTTCAAGTGCCTTGTCCCAAGCTGATTTTGCGTGAGTGACAAGGTCCTGATCCGGGCAATGATCTGCAATCAGTGCAACCGGATTAACTGCGAGGCCTTCATAACCCTGCTTTTCGCCATGGGCTGCACGGCGATGATTGCGGATGACACGCAACATGTTCGCTGCATTTGGCGCATAACCAGAGAAGGCACCAAGTTCTTTCGCCATTTCAGCCGACGTGGCATAGGAGATACCTGTCATGATCGCGGTGAGGGCCCCGCCAATGGCACGGCCTTCATCGCTGTCATATGGAATGCCGGAGGTCATCAGCAGGCCGCCAATATTGGCATAGCCAAGACCAAGCGTGCGATACTCGTAGGAGAGCTTGGCGATTTCCTTTGAAGGGAATTGCGCCATCATGACAGAAATTTCAAGAACGACGGTCCACAGGCGAGCGGTGTGCTCGTAGCCCGTGATGTCGAACTTACCATCCTTGCCGCGATAGGTGAGGAGGTTGATCGATGCGAGGTTGCACGCCGTGTCATCAAGGAACATATATTCCGAGCATGGATTGGATGCACGGATGGGACCGGCAGCCGGGCATGTATGCCAATCATTCATTGTCGTGTTGAAATGCAGACCCGGATCAGCTGAAGCCCAAGCGGCATAACCAATCTTTTCCCAAAGGTCACGGGCCTTCAGGGTCTTCATGACCTTGCCGTCCTTGCGGGCCGTCAGATTCCAGTCGCCATCGTTTTCGACCGCGCGCAGGAACTCGTCCTTCAAGGAAACCGAATTATTCGAGTTCTGGCCAGCGACTGTCAGATAGGCTTCTGAATCCCAATCCGTGTCGTAGGTCTTGAAATCGATATCCGTGTAACCCTGTTTTGCAAACTGGATAACGCGCTGTATGTAATTCTCAGGAACCTGGCTCTTCTTCGCAGCCTTGATTTCACGCTTCAAAGCGGGGTTTTTCAATGGCTCATAGCAATCGCCATTGTCAGCCTCGCAATTGACGCAGGCCTTCATGATTGCTGTCAGATGCTGCTTGACGATCTTGGAGCCGGTAACGAGAGCCGCTACTTTCTGCTCTTCCTTCACCTTCCAGTCGATATAGTCTTCGATATCGGGATGGTCGACATCGACGACAACCATTTTGGCAGCGCGTCGTGTCGTGCCGCCCGATTTGATAGCGCCAGCAGCGCGATCACCGATCTTCAGGAAAGACATAAGACCGGAGGAACGTCCACCACCGGAAAGTTTCTCACCTTCTCCGCGTAGATACGAGAAATTCGAGCCCGTGCCTGACCCATATTTAAAGAGACGTGCCTCACGAACCCAAAGGTCCATGATGCCGCCTTCGTTGACCAGATCGTCAGCGACGGACTGAATGAAGCAAGCGTGCGGCTGCGGATGCTCGTACGATGATTTTGATTTGGTGAGTTTGCCGGTTTCAGGATCGACATAATAATGTCCCTGACCGGGACCATCGATGCCGTAAGCCCAATGCAATCCGGTATTGAACCACTGAGGAGAATTAGGTGCAACGCGCTGGGTAGCCAGCATGTAGGCAAGTTCGTCACGGAAGGCGAGGGCATCGGCTTCGCTGTCGAAGTATTTGCCCTTCCAGCCCCAGTAGGTCCATGTTCCAGCCAGACGATCGAAAACCTGGCGGGCATCCATTTCAGAGCCATAACGTTCATCGACAGGCAATTCGGCCAAAGCTTCTTCGTCGGCAATTGAACGCCACAACCATGAAGGGACAGAATTTTCCTCAACCTTCTTGAGCTTGGCGGGAACACCGGCTTTGCGGAAATATTTCTGAGCCAGAATATCGGCAGCCACCTGACTGAACTGGGCTGGAACATCGATATTTTCGAGACGGAACACGACCGATCCGTTCGGGTTCTTGATTTCGCTGGTCGCTACGCGAAATTCTAGATCCGCATAAGCAGACTGGTTCTCTTTTGTAAAACGCCGTTCGATCCGCATTTTTCTGGTCCTTGTCTCTATATATAGTGTTCAACCGGCGCTATGTGAAGCGTTGAGCGTGCCATGAACACAATCCCACTATTCCTGGCCCAAATAAATGAAACCAGTCGCTGCATCCTGATCCGTATTCGATGCGGGTTAGCCGCATCATCTTCGGACCTGATGGCCCTCTTGACGCCTGTCCTGTGATTCTTGTCCCTTAAGGACTGTCACACTATCTGGTAGATATTCTGCCTGCAAACACTAAATATAGTGTTAATAAGAGAAAAATCCAAGCCTGTGGACAATCTTTCGCTCCCTCGTTGGTCACAATTCTACTGATCGTGTTTTCGTATGAAAACAGCGTCTAAGGCATTGTTCAAACTGGAAAAAGAGACCGGCTACCAACACTCCGGTCACGCTACTAACGCAACGGTCTCCTATAAAAAGTGACTCGCGTCAGGGCGTCAAGAAATAGTTTCTTACAAATTTATGACCGCAACATCTTGTGTGTCACATATGTGGATAACGGGGAGAACCAATTAGCCGCGTTGCTAAGACAGCGTGGCTCCAGGTCGGGTCGCGGCGAGGTCGAATGCGTAAGAATTATTTAGCGTGGAATTCGGTATGGGTCGAAACTCAACAGGAGAGCTTTTAACTCCGGCTCTTCTACCCGCAAAGCTGCTTCTTCGAGGCTGACCCACTCCAGGCGGCGTTCGCCGCGCTCAGGCCATTTCTTTTCCTGACGGGAAAATTCCAACGGAAAGACGTCTACAATGAAGTCACCGATTTCATCTTCGCACATATCGTCTTTTTCATAGCGATATGTGCCAACGGTGAATGGACTAATCTCGCCTCTTACGCCGGCCTCTTCAAATGCTTCCGCCTCGGCCGAACATGCAAAAGTTTTACCAACTTGCGGCCAACCTTTTGGCAACACCCAACGTCCGGTACCGCGGCTGGTAATCAGTAGAATTTCGAGAGTATCTTTTTTAAGCCTATACACAAGCGCAGCAACTTGCCGGACCCGGCCATCAGGCATCTCGATCCGTTTTGCAGTTACCAACTCGTCTTTATAGACTATGTTCAAGGCTCCACTCATTCTTTCTTGTGTTTTCAGCAAGTTTGAACCGATTCGTGCAAATCGCAATTGATCAACGGCTACAGTTATTTGCTTAAACGCGACTTGTGACATTTTTTTGAACAGCAGTGCAAAAAGATCACAACTATGAGGGGCGGGTAGTTGTTCCTTGGGTTTATTGATTTTTTCAGAATTGCGGATTTAGCGATCTCTAACCTTTGTGGCCCTTTGTGATTGGCTCCTGATAAGTCAGGCCCATGTCCCAGGGGAAATAAATCCAGGTATCCTGGGATACTTCTGTAACGAACGTATCGATGAGAGGGCGGCCCTTGGGTTTCGCGTAGACTGTAGCAAAATGCGCCTTTGGCATCATTGCGCGGACAATGGCGGCAGTTTTGCCAGTGTCTGTCAGGTCATCGATAACGAGAATTCCTTCGCCACCGTTTTCCAGAAGACGTGCATCGACGTCTTTGAGAACCTTGAGTTCTCCTTGTTCGTCGTAATCATGGTAGGAAGCGATGCAGACAGTCTCGATCATACGTATGCCAAGTTCCCGGCAAATGATGGCAGCGGGAACAAGGCCGCCTCGCGTAATGGCAACCATAGCGCGCCACTCACGTTCCATCCCTGCAACGCGCCATGCCAATGCGCGGGCATCGCGGTGAAATTGATCCCAGGAAACCGGAAAAGCTTTGTCGGGCAGGGACATGGGATACACTCCATAGATCAAGTGAGGAAGCGGGAAACCGCAAGGAATGCAACTCGCAATAGCGGGAAATGCTAGGGCATGGCAAGCAGCTTGCACCGTTTACCCACGCCTACCGTATCTAAATTGGCGGTTTGTGTCGCTTTAGCGCGACATTAGCGTCAGACAGGGCATGTCGGCCATGATGGAGGTGGTAACGCCGCCAAACACCCACTCTTTCAAACGGGACTGGCTATACGCGCCCATGACGAAAAGATTTGCCCCATTATCGGCAATTCTACGACGCAGGATTTTGTCGGTTGACTCGCCATTGGAATCGATAATCGATGGGTTGACGTTTACGCCGTGACGGCGAAGCGCATCGGAGAGTGGCGTGCCGGGTATATCGACGCTGGGATCATTGGATTTTCTTGGATCAACCCAAAGAATGTCCACGCTTTCCGCTTTGAGCAGCAAAGGCAGCGAATCGAATGCTGCACGCGAGGCTTCCCGCTTGCCATTAAAGGCTACGACGACACGATCAATTTTTTCAGGCAGAGGTGTTTTATAGGGAACGAAGAGCACTGGTCGCCCACTTTCCATAACCAAAGGGTCCGTAACGTCGTTGACGCTATCAGGGTCATTCGGGTCGGGCTGACCTGCAATAATAATATCCGCCCGTAAGGCGCTTTGCGTTACGCCAGCAGAGGGACTGCTGCTTTCCGAGCGCACAATGCGAAATTCATGTGAGATAGCTGTTTTTGCCATCTCCGCATTGAATGCGGATGTAATCACCGCAGAGTTTTCCTTGTGACGTTGCTCATGCGCCTCGAACAACGTCGTATCGGCAAACCCGGTAGGATCAGCGTAAACGATAGGGGAAGGAATTGTGTAAAGGCCAATGATGTGGGTTCGCTCACTCGATGAGGCGATCAATCTTGCCGCACCAATGACCCGTTTTGCTTCCCGCTCACTACGTATGAAAGCGATGATCGTGCGAAATGCCATTTTGGCCTCCATTGTCTTTGCGTCATCGAACCATGGCTAGCCACAGTATACAACTAGAATGGACCATGCCCTAGCTCGGAAGTTGCATTGCCTCCAGATTTGCGATCATGGCTTGCACCGCCGTTACCGCAGATGTCAGCTTCGTCACGTCTCTCGCACGGACCACAAGTTCCGTTGAAAAGCGGCCATTCTCATACTTCGGATACGACCCGATGATGGTGTCAGGGTGCTCTTTCTGGATATTACCCAGAGGAACAGCAATCGAGCCTTCACCAAACGGGCAGTTCACCGATTGCGAAAGTAGCTGCGTGCCTACTTTCAATGTGGGAATCACATTGTCGAGCATTGCCTGAAAGATGGATGGTACCCCTGCCATTACGTAAACATTCCCGATATTGAAGCCGGGTGCTGTTGAAACCGGATTATCGATATGTGTAGCGCCTTTTGGCATTCGTGCCATACGTTGGCGACTTTCGGTAAACTCAAGGCCTCTCGCAGCATAATTGTCGCCCATGATCTGCATTGCCTTGGCATCGTGCTCGCATGGAACGCCAAACGCTTTGGATATTGCATCGGCAGTTATGTCATCGTGGGTCGGCCCGATACCGCCAGAAGTGAAAACGTAGTCATAACGCTGGCGCAAAACATTCAACGCCTCGACGATGCGATCTTGTTCATCCGGAACGATGCGGACTTCCTCCAAATCGATCCCTACAGCAGTCAGAATATCGGCAAGGTGGCCAATATTCTTGTCTTTGGTCCGGCCGGACAGCAATTCGTCACCAATCGCGAGCATGGCTGCGGTTACAATTTCATTCTTTTCGGTCATCGAAAGACTCCTGATGGGAAAAGGAACGTAGTTCCCGAAACGGACAGCCGCAAGCCTGATCGATAAACCGTTTCCTGCTGGGAGTGCGTTCTCAACACATTGTGAAACAACAAAAAACCCGGCTGAAAGCCGGGTTCATGTTGGTGCGGACGGCGGGACTTGAACCCGCATGACCTATGGCCGACAGATTTTAAGTCTGTTGTGTCTACCGATTTCACCACGTCCGCGCGGTTATGCTTTTCAACGGTTCAATCGATTCCGTCAACGGTGTTTGTGCGAGTTGTCGTATTAATGAAATCAGGATGGCGTTGCAAAACCGGCTTGTCATCCCGATTTCAATTAATCCTCGACGAATACCTCATCGCGTTTTTTGCGGATGCTGGGCAGCAGCACGACAACAAGTACCGCGGCAGCAAGCAGCAATAGCGTCAAACTTATAGGACGGGTGACGAATGTTGAGGGATCGCCTCGTGACATGATCATCGCACGCCGCAGATGCTCCTCAAGTAGTGGGCCAAGTACGAAGCCGAGAAGCAATGGTGCTGGCTCGCAGCGTAACTTGGCCAGCACATAGCCGATCAATCCGAAGAAGGCCACGGCATAAAGGTCGAACACATTGGAGTTGACGCTATAGACGCCGATTGAGCAGAAGGCGATAATTGCCGGGAAAAGCATATAATAGGGGATAGTCAGCAGTTTGACCCACAGCCCTATCAGGGGCAAATTCAACAGGATCAGCATTAGATTGCCGATCCACATTGACGCAATAATACCCCAGAACAGGGCAGGCTGCTCAGTGGCAACGTTCGGTCCGGGCACGATTCCCTGAATGATCATCGCGCCAATCATCAACGCCATGACCGGATTTGCCGGAATACCAAGCGTCAGCATAGGAATGAACGACGTTTGCGCGCCTGCATTGTTGGCCGATTCCGGACCGGCAACACCGGCAATAGCACCTTTGCCGAACTCGCCCGGGGTTTTGGACATGCGTTTTTCAACGGTATAGGAGGCAAATGAAGCAAGGATAGCGCCGCCCCCCGGCAATATGCCGAGCGCCGAACCAATCGCGGTGCCGCGCAATATCGGCGCCGTCATTTCCTTCCAGTCCTGTTTGGTAGGCCAAAGGTTGGTAACCTTTTTGATCATCACATCACGATCATGCTCATTTTCGAGATTGCGCAGGATTTCTGCAATACCGAAGACACCAACGGCGACCGCGACGAAGTTCAACCCGTCAGATAGCTCCAGAATACCAAGATTAAATCTTGGCGTGCCAGTGTAGATGTCCGTTCCGACGAGCCCGAGCAACAGGCCAAGCACGACCATTCCGAGCGCTTTCACCACCGAGCCGTGAGCAAGTGCAATGGAAGAAACAAGACCGACGATCATCAGCGAAAAATACTCGGCGGAACCGAATTTCAAGGCTATCGCTGTCAATGGCGGAGCGAATACTGCGACCAATACCGTAGAAACAGTACCGGCAAAGAACGAGCCAATGGCTGCGATAGCCAATGCCGCACCCGCTCGGCCTTTCCTAGCCATTTGATAGCCATCAATGGCGGTTACGGCAGATGACGATTCACCGGGCATATTGATCAGGATGGCAGTGGTTGAACCGCCATATTGAGCACCATAGTAGATGCCTGCCAGCATGATCAGCGAAGAGACGGGCTCAAGCTGAAAAGTAATCGGCAAAAGCATGGCAATTGTTGCCGTTGCGCCGATACCGGGCAATACACCGATCAGCGTGCCGAGCATTACGCCGATCAGGCAGAAGAAAAGGTTCCAAGGGGCACCGGCAGTAGTAAACCCAAGGACGAGATTGTTAAAGAGTTCCATGATACGTCCTCACTGTCCGAGCCAAGGGCCGAAGCGGCGGAATGGCAGTCCCAATGCATAGCTAAAGACAATGACGGAGAAGATCGTCAGGCCTCCGACAAGAAGCAGTGCCATGCCGGGTCGCATTTTGGTACTGGCAAAAGCCGCGATCAAAGCGGTCAAAAACAGCGAGGGAACAAATCCCAGACCGCGAACAGTCAGCCCGAAAAAAATGGGCGCAGGAAGAATGAACATCATTCCCCGCCATGCAATCGGTCCCATTGGCTCGTGTTCGATCTGCGTGCCCTGAATGATAACAATGATACCCAGGACGATGAGGATGCCGGCCAGTACGAATGGGAAGTAGCCGGGACCCATGCGGAAGGCTGTGCCCAGCTCTAGCCCATAGGCCTGTATCGCAAAGAACAAGCCAACAAGAATGAATAAAACACCGCATACGATGTCGCGTGAGCTGAAACTCAAGGATTTCATGTATCCCCCAATCGCCGTTAGCCGACGCTATTTGAAAATGAAAAGGGACCGGGGCATTCGTCAATGCCCCGGCTAATTCTGATATTAGTCTGCGTATTGGCCAGCAGCCTCAATAATAGGCTTCCAGCGTCCCACTTCGCTTTCCAGCTTGGACTTCAAACCGGCAGGAGTTGCTTCGGCGTCAGTCACCGGAACTGTACCAAGCTCTGCAAAGCGAGCGATCACATTCGGATCCTTGAGCGCCTTTTGCAGCGATGCCGAGAGTTTCTCGGTCACATCGGCTGGTGTGCCCTTTGGAGCATAGATACCATGCCAGATACCAACCTGCATTCCTGGAAGGCCTGCTTCCTCAACGGTTGGGAGATCTGGAAGAGCGTCAAGCCGCTTGGCTGACGTGACAGCGTAAGCCTTGATCGTTCCGCCCTTGATCTGCTTGGTCGTGTTGGTCGTCTGATCGCACATCAGATCGACCTGCCCACCGAGCAGATCCGTCATTGCCGGACCTGTACCCTTATACGGGACGGTAACAAGAGGAACCTTGATTTCATTCATGAAAAGCATCCCGCAAAGATGAGAAGCCGCGCCAATACCTGCGTTTGCAAGGCTGATTTTGTCAGCGTTGGCCTTCACATATTCAACGAGCCCCTTGAGATCGGTGGCTTCGAAGTCTTTCTTCGCAACGATGGTCATGGGAACGTCGGTAACGAGACCGACATACTCAAATGCGTTGAGCGTATCGTATGGAAGCTTGCGGTAGAGAGTGGCACTGGTTGCCATGCCGATGTGGTGCAGGAGCAGCGTGTAACCATCTGCTTCTGCCTTGGCCACTTGCGATGCACCAAGAGTTCCACCTGCACCGCCAACATTTTCCACGATAATCTGCTGTCCAAGATCCTTGGACATCGATTCAGCAATCAACCGCGTAACCGTGTCGGTGGGGCCGCCAGCGGCAAATGGCACAACCATTGTAATATTCCGCTCGGGATAGCCCTGAGCAAAGGCCGCACTTGAAGTCATTGCAACTGTCGCGGTTGCCGCCAATGAAATGAGTATTTTACGCATTAATGTTCCTCCCAGAATAAAGCTTGTTAGTAGATTTCGCTTTCTTTTACTGAACAGATATTTGCTGGCTTTCTCCATCGGTCAGCAGAATCTGTTTCAATGCAATGTTAATTCTCTATCGGAAGCAAGCGCGGGCAGTATGTCAAGCATTTCATGGGCTTCGCAAATATTTTTGATAAAATCTCTTGGAGTGGGGTGCCCGGGGGCATTTTCGTATATGCATGAACAACGTGAGAATGACGAGGCGAGGTAATTGGATGTCGAAGCAAGAAAAAGCCATCAGCAAGCCGGATAGCTGGACCCAATCGGCTCCATTGCTCGTGGATGTTGCCATGGGCCGCCGCCCGGCAGACCTCGTCGTGCGGAATGGCCGCTTGGTGAGCGTTTATTCTGGCGAAATCATTGCGGGTATCGATATCGCCATTATCGCTGGCCGATTCGCATTTGTCGGTCATGGTGCTGAGCATTGCATCGGGCCAAAGACCAAGGTTATTGATGCTGCAGGCCGCTATCTGGTGCCCGGTCTTTGTGATGCGCACATGCATGTCGAAAGTGGCATGGTTACAGTCACCGAATTTACCCGCGCTGTCATTCCTCATGGAACGACATCAATGTTTATCGATCCGCATGAGATCGCCAATGTGCTCGGGCTCGAAGGCGTACGCCTGATGCATGATGAAGCGCTGGGCATGCCTATCAACGTGCATGTGCAGATGCCAAGCTGTGTCCCGTCTGCTCCCGGTCTGGAAAATGCAGGTGCCGCCATCAGCCCGGAAGATGTTGCGGAAGCAATGACCTGGCCAAATATTGTCGGGCTTGGCGAAGTCATGAATTTTCCGGGCGTTGCCAATAATGATGCAACCATGCGCGGCGGTATTGATGCTACAGTCAAAGCAGGAAAGACCGTCGGCGGGCATTTCGCGTCGCCGGAGCTGGGACGTGCTTTCCATGGCTATGTAGCCGGTGGTCCGGAAGACGATCATGAAGGCACCCGAATGGAGGATGCCATGGCCCGCGTCCGGCAGGGTATGCGGGCAATGCTTCGCCTCGGGTCAGCCTGGTATGATGTGGCAAGTCAAATCAAGGCTGTGACTGAACAGGGGCTTGATCCGCGTAACTTTATTTTGTGCACTGACGACAGCCATTCGGGCACACTTGTCAATGATGGTCACATGGACCGCGTTGTCAGGCATGCGATTGCGCAGGGTCTCAAGCCGGTTACAGCCATTCAGATGGCAACTTTGAACACAGCGCAGCATTTCCGGCTTGAGCGTGAAATTGGATCGATCACTCCGGGACGGCTTGCCGATTTCCTGATCGTGTCCGATCTTCCCAATCTGGTGATTGACCGCGTTTATGCGCGGGGAACGCTGATGGCGGAAAAGGGCAAGCTGATTGCCGACATTCCTGCCTATGACTACCCGTCATTTGCAAAGAACACGATCAAACTTGGCAAGAAACTGAAAGCCAAGGATTTCGATATTGCAGCACCAAAGCCGGGAAAACATGTTACGGCGCGGGTAATTGGCGTGATTGAAAATCAGGCTCCGACGAAAGCGCTGGAGGCGGATTTGTTGGTATCTGATGGTATCGTTCAGATGGATCGCCGCAATGATGTCTGCCAGATTGCTTTGGTTGAACGTCATCGAGGGACAGGAGCGGTGGTAAACGGGTTCGTTTCAGGTTTTGGCTACACGCTGGATTGTGCAATGGCGTCGACTGTAGCCCACGACAGCCACCACATGATTGTTGTTGGCACGAATAAGGAAGATATGGCAAAGGCGGCCAACCGCCTCGGTGAGGTTGGCGGGGGCGTGGTGTTGTTCTCCAAAGGGCGTGAGCTGGCTCTCGTCGAGATGCCTATTGCAGGATTGATGTCAGACCAGCGCGCTGAAGTCGTTGCGGCAAAGGCGGACAAACTCGTCAACGCAATGCGGGCAATGGGATGCAGCCTGAACAATGCCTACATGCAGCACTCTTTACTGGCGCTGGTCGTCATTCCGGAATTGCGTATTTCCGATGTCGGGATTATCGATGTGCGGACATTTGAGAAGGTTGAATTGTTTCTATGACTGCTTTTGCCAAGGCTGTTGCCCAAGCGACTACAAAAATGCGCGTGCTGTTTCCCGAAACGCCGCTGCAACTCAATCATTATCTTTCGCAGAAATACGGCGCGCAGATTTGGTTGAAACGCGAGGATCTGTCACCGGTCCGTTCCTATAAAATCCGTGGGGCGTTTAATTTTATCTCGCATTACCTCAACACAAACACATCAGGCGATGCGGTGTTCGTGTGCGCGTCAGCCGGAAATCATGCGCAGGGCTTTGCCTTTATTTGTCGACATTTCGGCAAGAAAGGCGTGGTCTTCATGCCTGTTACGACACCGCAGCAGAAGATCGACAAGACGCGCAGTTTCGGTGGTGAATTCATAGAAATCCGTTTGGTTGGCGATATTTTCGACCAGTGTTATGCGGCAGCGCGCACATTTGAGGCCGAGATGGGGGCAGTTATGGTGCCTCCCTTCGATCACATGGATATTATTACGGGGCAGGCAACGGTTGCGCACGAGATCGCAGCGCAACTGCCTGATCAGCGTAAGCCTGACCTGATGATCCTGCCTGTTGGCGGCGGGGGGCTGTCCGGTGGTGTAACCCGCTATCTTTCGGAGCTTGGCTGGGAAACACAGTTCCGCTTCGTGGAGCCGGCGGGTGCGCCAAGTCTCAAGCGTAGTCTTGAGTCGGGCAAGCGCGTAAAACTTGAGGCTGTCGATAACTTTGTTGATGGCGCCGCAGTTGGTGAAATCGGGCGGGAAAACTTCAAGCTTCTCAAAGGCTTCAGCCCGGACGCTGTAACATTGATTCCGGAAAACCGGCTTAGTTCCACAATTTTGGAAATGCTCAATATCGAGGGGATCGTTGTTGAGCCTGCCGGTGCGCTTGCTATCGACGCTCTCAAAGACTTCAAAAAGGCCGATATCAAAGGCAAGCGGATCGTTCTGGTGATATCGGGAAGCAATTTCGATTTCGAACGATTGCCGGAATTGAAGGAGCGGTCACAGCGCTACGAGGGGCTGAAGAAATACTTCATCTTCCATTTTCCGCAAAGGCCGGGTGCTTTGCGTTCATTCCTTGATTTGCTTGGACCGGAGGATGACGTTGCTCGATTTGAGTATCTCAAGAAGTCAGCACGCAACTTTGGCTCGGTGCTCATCGGTATTGAAACCAAGAACAGAAAGAATTTTGATATATTGTTCAAGCGTTTCGATGAGGCTGGCTGGGCATATCAGGACATTACGGACAACGAGACGATTGCGGGATTGATTATCTAGAGGCCTTCCATGACGACTTGGATCGTTCTTTTTCGCGGTGTGGGTGGTGCAACATTGTTGCCGGTAAAACTGCTGGCCGCTGCTTTAACCGAAGAAGGCTTTGAAGGTGTCAAAACTTACATCAACACTGGCAATGTCATCCTCAAATCTCGGGCTTCGGCAGAGAAAGTCATAAAGCGTATTGCGCCGATCGTTTTGAAGCAGTTTGATTTCTCGAAAGACATCCTGATTGCCAGTGCCGCTGAATGGAACACGCTGGTTGCCGACAACCCGTTTCCTCAAGCAGTCAATGAACCCACAAAGCTTCATGCTTATCTCATGAACCAAAAGCCAGACGACAAGGCTATAGAGGCTTTGCGGGCAAAAGCAGATGGCCCCGACGAATTCCAGATACGGGGGCGGGTGCTTTACTATTACACGCCGCAAGGCATTTCGAATGCCCGTCTCTTCCCCAAAATCGAGAGGACATTGGGTGTCGTGGCAACGGCACGTAATTGGAACAGTGTGTTGAAGCTTCAGGCTCTTGCTGCGGCCAGCTGAACCGCCATAGCCTTGGCAAGAACATCGAATATGCGGTTGTCACCGCACTGGGCAACATTGAAACGCATAAAGGAATTGGCGGTTTGCGACTGGCTGAAAACATTGCCCGGTGCGAAAACAACGCCTTGCTCCAAACCATATTTTGCAATTTCGGCAGCTTCGATACCATCTGGCAGTTTGCACCACAGCAGCATGCCGCCACGCGGCTCGTTCCAGGGAACAATGCCAAGCGCCTTCAGTCGCGTTATGGTATCGCCCATGCTGCGCGCCAATTGCGCACGCAAACTATCCATATGCTTGCGATATGCGCCTTCCTTCAACATGAACAGGACCAGCTCTGCACCCAAGCGGCTACCGCCAAAAGATGTGGCGATGCGTAAATCCGTCAGACCTTCGATCCAGTCACGTCTGGCAGCAATAAAGCCGCAACGAACAGATGCCGAGATTGATTTGGAGAAGCTGCCGATGTGTACGACCTGATTGAGCCCATCGAATGCGGCGAGCCGCGGCGCTGGTTCATACTCAAAATCTGCAAAAATATCGTCTTCTACAATTGTGAGATTGTGAAGTTCCGCAAGTTTCAACAGCCGATGCGCCACTACCGGCGAAAGTACCGCGCCAGTTGGATTATGCAAGGCAGAATTGGTGATATAGAGGCGTGGCCGATGCTCCTCCAATGCTTGCGCAAACAGGCCAAGATCGGGGCCGTTTGGCGTATAGGGAACGCCAATGACGTTAGCGCGATGCGCTTTCAGCAGGGCATGGAAATTGAAATAGCAAGGATCGTCAACGATCACTGCGTCTCCGGGTTCGATTAAAAATCGGCATAGGAGATCAATGGCTTGCGTACCGGAATCGGTAAGCATGATCTGACTGGGCGGCGCCTCGACGCCGTGATCTCCCAGTCTTCTGGATAAGAGTTGGCGAAGCGGTTGCAGGCCTAATGGTGATGTGTAGTCGGTCAACGCAGATTCGTTTGATCTGGCGAATGCCCGCAATGCACGACGAATGCCTTCCTCCGGCATCCATGAAGCAGGCAGCCAACCGCACCCCGGCTTCAATACACTGTCGTCTGCCTCCAGCGACGTTCTTGAAACCCAAAGAGGGTCAATGGCGTGGTCAAGCTTCGGTCCGAGTTCAGCAAGAGTTAGGGGGGCCGATTGACCAGAAACATAAAAGCCTGATCCGCGGCGTGATTGAATGAGTCCTTCCGCCGCCAGTCTGTCGTAAGCTTCGACCACGGTTGATTTTGAGGCTGCGGTTGTTTCGGCAAAACTACGGATAGATGGCAGTTTCGCGCCGGGCAGCAGTAATCTCGCAGCAATTCGCTGTTTGATCGCCTGCATCACCTGCTCAACGCGCGTCACGCCATGTCCGTTTGCATCCATCTGTACTGCTCATTGGTCCATTACAGTTTACGAAAATTGTACTGTACCGTATCTGGAATGTCCATTTGCGGAAAGGCTAAAGGGGCGTACAGATTGAGGTGTATACTATGGACAAGACAACAAGCGGCTGGGTCAATGGCTTTGTAGGCGTTCTGATCTTCAGCGCATCGCTTCCGGCAACGCGCGCCGCCGTCGCCGATTTCGATCCAATTTTCTTGACTGGTGCGCGAGCCACAATTGCTGCATTCCTTGGTCTGGTCCTTTTGCTGCTATTCAAAGAGAAGTGGCCCTCAAAGGCCGATCTTCGCCCTTTGTTTGTGACTGCGATGGGTGTCGTGGTCGGTTTTCCGCTTCTAACCGCTATCGCGCTTCAGCACATTACGTCAGCGCATTCAATTGTTTTCATTGGGCTTTTGCCGCTTTCGACGGCAATTTTCGGCGTTTTGCGGGCTGGTGAAACCATGCGGCCAATGTTCTGGCTATTCTCCTGCCTGGGTAGCGCTTTGGTTGCGGGTTTTGCTCTCACTCAAAACTTGGCTGCATCATTCACAGGCGATCTCCTGATGTTTGCCGCAATTGTTGTTTGCGGTTTGGGTTACGCGGAGGGAGCACAATTGTCGCGAAAACTCGGCGGCTGGCAGGTCATTTGCTGGGCGCTCGTTCTATCTTTGCCCATTATGTTGCCTTTGACACTATTTGTTCTGCCTCATGATTGGGTGGTCATCGGTCAGCCTGCGTGGATAGGACTCACCTATGTTTCGCTCTTCTCGATGCTTATCGGCTTCATTTTCTGGTATCGGGGATTGGCGCAGGGCGGCATCGCGGCTGTGGGGCAGCTTCAGTTGTTGCAGCCATTCTTTGGCCTGATCCTTGCAGCCACATTGCTGCACGAAGCAGTTGGATGGCAGATGATTGTTGTCACGATTGCCGTGATTGGATGTGTTTTTGGAGCAAAACGCTTTGCCAGTTAAAGGCGTATTTTGCGCCGCACAATAAAATCGTTTGCTTTTTGAGTGATAAGAGCCCATATGCCGCTCAGACGCTTGGGCCGGATTGATCCGGTCTTCCGAAACAGGACTCGTGGCGTCTGAGCCCCATCCGCATGATGCGGTGGGCACGGCTGCGCAAGTCGCTTGATCCCTTTGGGTTTTTCGCGTCTCGTCGTTTATCCGAAAATATTGCATGCAGGTTGCGCCCTGCGATGCGTTTTATGGCCCGCGATTTATCGCGTCTGGCCAAGATGAGAGTTTTAAATTGGAAAATATCGAAACAAACGGCTTTGCTATTATGGGCCTGAATGCCATCCTGCTTAAGGCAGTTGAGGCAGCTGGAATGACTGCTCCCAAGCAGATTCAGGAACAGGCCATTCCGGCGCAGCTCGCAGGCCAGGATATCCTTGGCATTGCCCAAACGGGTTCAGGCAAGACAGCGGCTTTCGCACTGCCGATCCTGCAGAAAATTTTGACCATTGGCGACAAGCGCAAGGGTAAGACTGCCCGTGCTCTCGTACTTGCTCCCACCCGCGAACTCGCTGTTCAGATAGAAGAGACTTTCCGCAAGCTTGCAAAGGGCGCTCATATCTCGACAGCGCTCGTTCTGGGCGGCGTTTCGCGTATCGCACAGATCAACAAGATGCAGGGTGGCGTTGACGTTCTGATTGCTACGCCGGGCCGCTTGACGGACTTGGTACGTGATAACCGCATTGATCTTTCCGAGACACGCTGGCTCGTTCTCGATGAAGCCGACCGCATGCTCGATATGGGTTTCATCAATGACGTGAAGAAGATTGCCAAAGGCACACATCGTGATCGCCAGACAGCCTTGTTCTCCGCAACGATGCCACAGGAAGTTGCCACACTGGCAGCCAGCCTCCTGCGCAATCCTGTTCGCGTTGAAGTAGCTCCGCAGGGCACAACAGCCGCAGAGATCAAGCAGGTCGTTCATATGATCCCGACCCGCCAGAAGAAGCAGGTTCTTTCGGCTATGCTGAAAGACGAGACACTATCTTCGGTCATCGTTTTCACCCGTACCAAGCACGGTGCGGATGCTGTTACCCGCATTTTGGAGAAGGACGGTTATAACGTTGCAGCAATCCATGGCAACAAGTCGCAGAACGCCCGCCAGCGCGCTTTGAATGGCTTCAAGGACGGCTCCGTGCGTATTCTTGTTGCTACCGACATCGCAGCACGCGGTATTGACGTTGTCGGTATTAGCCACGTTATCAATTTCGATCTGCCGGATGAGCCGGAGAGCTATGTTCACCGTATCGGGCGCACAGGCCGTAACGGCGCTTCAGGCAATGCCATCACGCTCTACGATCCAGCTGAAGAAGGTTCAAAATTCAAAGCAGTGGAGCGTGTAACGCGCATGCGCTTGCCAATGGCAGATTCGCCGATTGATCTTTCCAGCCTGCCAGCCCGTGCTGCCAATAGTGATCAGCGCCCGCCACGCCGCGAAGGTGGCAATGGTGGTGCACCTGCAAAGAACAAGAAGCCGCATCGCGGTCAACCCGCAGGCGGCAAGCCACGTGAGCCACGCGGCGAGAAAATCTGGAGCAATGATGGTGGTGCACCGGCGCAGAAGCGTCCGTTCCGCCGGAACAAAAAAGGCTTTGGTGCCAAAGCTGCATAGTTAGAAGTTTGCTTTAAGTAAATTCAATCGCTGAAGAGGCCACTGGCAACAAATGCCGGTGGCCTTTTTCGTTATGCCCAGAGATTTATCCCCGTCATCGCAGAATGTGAGATTATGCGCTTGAACGGCGCGGTCCGTGCAAATAGGTTTAAGGCCAGCATATTGAAGGACTTGGCAATGTATAATTCCGTAATCGAAGCAATTGGAAATACACCGTTAATTCGTCTCAAGAAGGCGTCTGATCTCACTGGTTGCGAGATTTATGGCAAAGCCGAATTCTTGAATCCCGGCCAATCTGTCAAAGATCGCGCGGCGCTCTATATTATTCGCGATGCGGAAAAGCGCGGTCAGTTGCGACCCGGCGGCGTAATTGTCGAGGGAACTGCCGGTAACACCGGCATCGGTTTGACCATGGTTGCAAAAGCGCTCGGTTATCGCACGGTTATTGTTATTCCTGAGACGCAGAGCCAGGAAAAGAAGGATGCACTGCGACTGCTCGGTGCTGAACTTGTGGAAGTGCCGGCTGTCCCTTACAAAAATCCGGACAATTACGTGAAAGTCTCCGGTCGTTTGGCCGAACAGCTCGCAAAGAGCGAGCCAAATGGCGCAATATGGGCCAACCAGTTCGATAATGTTGCGAACCGGCAAGCCCATGTCGAAACCACAGCCCAGGAAATCTGGCGCGATACGGATGGCAAAGTCGATGGCTTTGTCTCCGCTGTCGGGTCCGGTGGCACGCTCGTCGGCGTAGCGATGGGGCTGAAGGCCAAAAACGATGCAGTGAAAATCGCCATTGCCGATCCATTTGGGGCAGCGTTGTACTCGTATTACACCACAGGAGAATTCAAGTCCGAGGGCAGCTCGATTACCGAAGGTATCGGGCAGGGCCGTGTTACTGCCAATCTTGAAGGCTTCACGCCTGATTTCTCCTATCAAATTCCGGATGCTGAGGCGCTCGATATCGTATTTGATCTGGTCACCGAGGAGGGCCTTTGCCTCGGGGGGTCATCCGGCATCAACATTGCTGGCGCGATCCATCTGGCTCGCGATCTCGGGCCCGGCCACACGATTGTGACGATTCTTTGCGATTACGGCAATCGCTACCAGTCAAAGCTTTTCAATCCGGAATTCCTGCGCTCGAAAGATTTGCCAGTGCCGCTTTGGATGGAGACAAAGACTGATATTTCCGTACCGTTCGAGAGCAAATGATGGCTTATGATACGACAATCCTCTTTCGTGATGACTCCTATCAGAAAGAGACCAATGCCACTGTAATAGCAGTCAATGAGCGTGGCGGAATCCTGACAGACCAGACAAATTTCTACGCCACTTCCGGTGGTCAACCGGGTGATACCGGCGTGTTTGTCCGATCTGATGGCTCCACAATTGCTATCGCAGCAACGGTGACGGGCGAGACGAAAGAGGAGATCATTCACGTTCCCGCGCCTGATCAGCCGGTGCCGGACATTGGTGAAAAATTGCTGCTTCGAATTGATTGGGACCGCCGCTACAAGCTGATGCGCATGCACGCGGCATGCCATCTGCTAAGCGTTGTTTGTCCTTTTCCAATTACCGGAGCAAGTGTCAGTGAAGATGACAGCCGGGTTGATTTTGATCTGCCAGATGCAGGTGTAACCAAGGAAAGTGCCACTGCTAAACTCATGGAGCTGGTCAATGCAAACCATCCTATTTTCACGCGCTGGATCACAGAAGAAGAGCTTGCGGCAAACCCCGGCCTGATCAAGTCTAAGAATGTCCGTCCGCCCAGTGGAACGGGTCGCATCAGGCTGGTTTGTATTGGTGAAAACTCTTCCATAGATTCGCAACCTTGTGGTGGAACGCATGTTGCGACGACAGGTGAAATCGGGCAAATCCACATCGGAAAAATAGAAAAGAAGGGCAAGGAGAACAGGCGGTTTCGTATCCGCTTCGGCGCTTTGCCTGAAGGAGAGTAGTATGGCCGATAAAAGCGCTTTTGTGGTGTCACCGGATTGGCTGCAAGAAAGGCTGGGCCAACCCGGATTAAGTGTCGTCGATGGATCTTGGTATCTGCCATTCCAGAATCGCGATCCCAAGGCCGAATACGATGCAGGGCATATTCCTGGCGCAGTCTTTTTTGACCATGACAAGCTGTCGGACCATGACTCCGATTTGCCTCACACGTTCCCTAAACCGGAGGCTTTCGCTGCTGCCATCAGCAGTATGGGCATCACAAACGATGATACTATCGTCGTCTATGACGGCCCCGGAATGTTTACGTCGCCTCGTGTCTGGTGGATGTTTCGCACGATGGGCGCCAAAAATGTACTGCTTCTTGATGGCGGTTTCGACAATTGGAAAAAAGCGGGCAGGCCCGTTACCGATGAGGTAACAAAGATCGCACCCTCTGCCTTTGTCGCCAACTTCGATGCCGCGAAGATCGCGAGCTTTGATGACATGCACAAAATCGTCGAGAATGACACAAGGCAGATCGCCGATGCGCGTGCTGCAGGACGCTTTACCGGCGTTGAGCCGGAACCGCGTGCAGGCTTGCGATCAGGGCATATGCCGGGTGCGCGAAGCGTGCCATCGTCAAGCCTTGCTGATGGCGGATATCTCAAAGACATCAACGGATTAAAGCAAGTGCTTGATAAGGCGGGCGTGGACTTGTCCCGCCCGATTGTAACAAGCTGCGGCTCTGGCATCACGGCAGCCGTAATCACGCTCGCACTGGAGTCCTTGGGGCACAAAGACAATGTTTTGTATGATGGATCATGGACCGAGTGGGCTGGAGCAAAAGATACCCCTGTCGTTACAGGCGATGCCTGAGTAAATGGCTATCCTCAAGACACGCGTCACTCATCTGGAAATGACGGATCGACCCACGGCGGCTATTCCGACGCCAGCCAGTTACAAACTGGCGATCATGCGCGCCACCAGGATTTCTCTACCATTTTACCGTTTCCTGTATGAGCAGGTGGGAAAGCCGCACCATTGGTCCGTCCATCGCAAGCTCAATGATGAAGCGCTTTCGGCAATTATCCATCGCGACAATGTGGAAATTCATGTTCTTCATGTTGATGGTTCTCCGGCAGGCTTCTTCGAATTGGTGATTGACCAAGAACCCGGTGTGGCGGAAATACTCTATTTTGGCCTTATTCCCGAGTTTCAGGGGCGTGGACTGGCCAAGTTTTTCTTGAATGAAGCCATTTCAACTGCCTGGATGAGCAGCCCGCAAAAAGTGATTATCGAGACGAACACGCTTGATAGCCCGCGTGCGCTGCAAATGTATCAAAGAATGGGGTTTAAACCGGTCAGTTTTGCAGAAGCCGAAATTGAGACATGGGATTGATTGCTTCGACATTCTCTGATCAAAGATGAAAACTACACCAAATTACTTACCATTTTTCGGGGGAAAAATGATGCTGAGGGCCACATTGACCGTTATGACGGTCGTTTCAATTGGTTTGGTTACTGGGGGCTGCCAATCAACTGATCTATCAAAAACATATACTGGCTCCACAACAATGGTTATTCACGCTAAGTCTGGTCAAAAACAGCTGTTAACCAATGTTTTCAAGGTTAACGAAGATTGTTCAAGCGCCCGTCCTCCAGCTCTTAAAATCGTGTCCGAGCCTGTACATGGATCTGTAAGTATTGTTCGCTCTACGACTTCAACCACATATGAACCGGGACACAAATTGCATAAATGCAATTCCCGGAAAATCTCGGCCTTGGCTCCAATTTATGTATCGAATCCAGGGTATGTGGGTGAAGACCGGGTGAGGATTTCAGGACAAGTAGCTGGAAATCCCAGAGAGTTTTACGATTATTTTGAGTTTCGCGTCATCGTAACAAAATAGCGGCTCCGAAGCGCGTAGTTGCATGAATCGGGTGGTTTGACGCTACTCTAATGTGTTTCCTTTGATTTCGAAGGAGACAGTTATGACCACGGTTCGATTTATAGCTATGACAACAACAATGGCGCGGCACTATCAGTCTGGTGGTGCCGACGCCAATGGGCAAAGTCCCGAAACACACCCATCGAACGGGGATGGGGTGCCGTGCAGACATTGCCTGCACAATGTAAAGGCAGGCGCGAAGTACCTGATCCTGTCACATCGGCCATTTCCAGCGCCTCAGCCCTATGCGGAAACCGGCCCGGTCTTCCTGCATGCGGATGAATGCGAGCGATATCCTGAATCGGTCGAAATGCCGGAAATGTTCAACGAAAGCAAAGGCTTCATTGTTAGAGGGTATTCCTGCCAAGACCGGATCGTTTATGGCACGGGCGGAGTGATTGAAACGAGTAACGTAATTGAGAGAGCTAGCGAATTGCTGGCCCGTGACGACATTGCCTATGTCCATATGCGATCAGCAAGAAACAATTGCTTTCAATGCAGGATCGAAACGGCATGAAAAAAGCCCGGAGCAATTCCGGGCTTTTCCATTTTTTATGAGTAAAATCAAGCAGCTAGAACTGACTTAGCCTCGAACACCTCTAGGCCGAGAGCTTCGGCAACCGCGCTATTGGTGATGCGGCCTTTGTGTACATTCAGACCGTTGCGCAAATGCGGGTTGTCGATCAGCGCCTTGACGCCGCGATCCGCCAATTGCAGGCCGTACTGCAGGGTAGCGTTGTTAAGCGCATGGGCCGAGGTTACAGGAACGGCACCCGGCATATTGGCGACGCAGTAATGAATTACGCCATCAACTTCGTAGGTTGGCTCGGAATGGGTCGTTGCATGAGACGTCTCGAAGCAGCCGCCCTGATCGATAGCGACGTCAACGATTACGGCACCTTTTTTCATGCCGGAAAGCATTTCGCGTGTCACCAATTTGGGCGCGGCAGCACCCGGAATGAGCACGGCTCCAACAACGATATCGGCAGAAAACACTTCTTCATCAAGGGCTTCAATGGTTGAGTAGCGTGTATGGATGCGGCCGTGGAACAAATCATCGAGCTGACGCAACCGTGGGATCGAGCGATCAAGGATAGTAACATCCGCGCCAAGGCCAGCTGCCATTTGAGCGGCATTGATGCCGACGACACCGCCGCCAATGATAGTAACTTTACCCGGAAGAACGCCGGGAACACCGCCGAGCAAGACACCGCGACCGCCATTTGCCTTCTGCAAAGCAGTTGCACCGGCCTGAATGGCAAGGCGACCAGCAACTTCGGACATGGGCGCAAGCAATGGCAGTCCGCCACGCTCGTCCGTCACAGTTTCGTAAGCTATCGCAGTGACACCGGAATTCAGAAGACCTTTGGTCTGCTCGGGATCTGGAGCAAGGTGAAGATAAGTATAAAGGAGTTGACCTTCGCGAAGCTGCGACCACTCGGATGGCTGTGGCTCTTTAACCTTCACGATCATGTCAGACTGCTGGAATACTTCTTCTGCAGTCTTGACTATCTTGGCGCCAGCAGCCTGATAGGCTCCATCGTCTGCGCCAATTCCCGCGCCAGCTCCGGACTGGATTATGACCTGATGGCCATGGGCAACATATTCGCGTACGGCACCCGGAGTGAGGCCGACGCGATATTCATGGTTTTTGATTTCCTTCGGGCATCCAACGCGCATAACGCCTCCTCATATTGTTCTGTTTTGCCTATTGGGAGCGATATAACACCACATCTTCAGTCGCATGTCCTTGCCAAATACCCTCGACCATGAAGAGATATTCGCGTATTCTTGCGCTATAAAGCCAATTAACGATGGATTGTTCGAACAATGTCGCTGGACAGGATTGATATCGCCATACTCGACAATTTGCAGAAAGATGGGCGCATGTCGAATGCGACGCTTGCCGAGAAAGTTGGTCTCTCGCAGTCCGCTTGTTCCCGACGTTTGGACCTGCTTGAAAAGTCCGGAGTTATTCGCGGATATCACGCACGTTTATCCAACAAAATGCTCGGCCATTCAGTTACGGTAATCGTCAATATTTCGCTTTCGGGTCAGGCAGACAAGCAACTGCGTGAGTTTGAAACAGCAGTCCGGCGTTGTCCGAACGTCCTGGTTTGCTATCTCATGTCGGGCGAATACGATTATTTACTTCGCATTGCTGCCAAAGATCTTGAGGACTACGAGCGTATTCACAAGTTCTGGCTCTCGGCCATGCCACATGTCACCAAGATCAACTCGTCTTTTGCGCTTCGGGAAGTAGCTGACAGAACGGGGTTAGGAGTCGAGACAGCCCTTATCGAAATCGCAACAAATTCTTAACTCGCCTAAGCACAACCATTTTGCATCTCCAGATAGCGAATTTGCTGTGAAAATCGACCAATTTGCTGTGGGTCTGGCAGATTTTACCGTGAGATGATTTGATTTTGGTCTGAAGCTCAGCCTGAACTGAGTTTTTTCACAGATGACGCGAGTTAGCGCGGCTAATCGGCCGAAACTGCTTTTTTCAGCTTGACGGGAGCCTTGGCAAGCCAAGCCAATTTTATGCGGTGGGCAAGCTCTTCGTCTGAAATCGCCTCAAGGCGAATTAGTATATATGGCCAACCCTTATAGTGATCCGTCTCGAAATAAATGTGAGGAGCGCTTTCCATCAGAAAAGGTTTTTCTTCCAGCGGACAATGTATGGCGAAACTGTCCGCATCTTTAAGCCGGCCGATGAAGGCAGACTTAACCTTCAACGATGGCGTGCCATGGGTTGTGCTTTTCACCAACTCGGGCAGGTGAAGCAAATCTGCCAAAGACCAGACCCGCTCAAACACCCTGTCCAAATCTTGTGTGCTCATGATTTATAGAAAACCTGCCGAACATCAATATATTCCGAACGAAAGCCGGCTTCGCAGTAGAAGAGATAAAACTCCCAGAGTTTTTTGAAGCGGACGTCAAACCCGAGATTGCGCAAGCGGTCCCATGAGCCCCAAAAACGTTCACGCCACTCCACCAATGTCCTGGCATAGTCCTGTGGAAAGATATTCTCGCGATACATGTCGAGGCCGAAGTCCTTGCCGAGACTTTTCAACTTGGTTGGCGTCGGAAGCATGCCGCCGGGGAACACATAACGCTGGATAAAATCCGGACGCTTGCGGTAGCGCTCAAACGACTTGTCGTTGATGGTGATGATCTGCATGCCCGCACTGCCGCCGGGCTTCAGGCACTCTCTCACCTTTGAAAAGAAAACCGGCCAATATTTCTCGCCAACCGCTTCGAACATCTCGATTGATGCCACGTGGTCATATTTGCCGGTTTCATCGCGGTAGTCTTGAAACTTGATATCGACCTTGTCGGACAGATTCGCTTTTTGCATACGCTGGGTTGCATAATTGAATTGTTCGCGACTGATTGTCAGTCCGGTGACTTTTGCGCCAATTTCACGGGCGGCAAACTCAGCAAAACCACCCCAGCCGCAGCCGATCTCCAATACGCTTGAGCCGGATGTGATTCCGATGTTTCGGGCGAGGGCACGGTATTTTGCCGTCTGGGCACTTTCGAGATCGTTGGCGCCTTCGGTGTACAAAGCGGACGAATAGGTCATCGTCGGATCAAGCCATTCCCGGTAGAATGCGTTGCCAAGATCATAATGAGCAGAAATGTTCTTGCGCGAACGAGTTCGGGTATTCTCATTCAGCCAGTGACGCAGGCGCTGTACAGTGCTGATGAACCAGTTTGATCCGCCGGCAATGTCCTCGCCAACCTGTTCGTTTACAACGAACAGCTCCAGAAAGGTGGTGACATCGGGACTATCCCAATCGCCGTCCATGTATGATTCTGCCACACCGATTGTTCCGCCGGAAAATGCCCGTCGCGGCAAATTCCAGTTATGGAGAATCAGTGAAGCGTCCGGGCCGGTCTGTTTGCCGCCAACTTTGAAGACTTGCTTGTCGGGCGTGGTGATCGTCAATGTGCCCCTAGGCAAGTGCACGGCAGCACGCAATGCGGCCTGCACTTTTAACGGGAATCCCTTTAGCGCAGCCCCGACATTTTCAGGCGTCAACCATTTCAACTGCGCCAGACTTTCGGAGGAAAATGTTGTTTTCATATCAGTCATTGGTCCAGGCTTTCAGTTTGCTGACTCAATATTTCCCCCAAAGAACAATTGTTCAAGAGATTTTTCCCTTCAGGGCATGCCCGGTAGGATTGTCTTTCTCTGATACGAGTTTGTGGGCTTGCTGGATCGACTGGTTTCAAATTTGTGTTGGAGATGTCGGAGTGAGGGTATGCTGGTCTTCAGAAAACGCAAATTTCCGCTTCATTTTCTTCGCGTGTCAAAAAAAGACAAAAAACGACAAAACCACCTCAAGTTTAGACAGATTACGTCAAACGTATACATATAGGTGTATTTAGTAATATATATGCGTGTTCATGTACTACTAAGAATTGTAAGCGGTTGAATGTTTACATGCGCAGTAAGAATATCAAAATTTATGCTATTTTTTTCAAATAATCTGTAAACTCTGAAACTATCATTTGCAAATAAATCACTGATAAACAACATTAATATCTAATATTGATATTTTCGGCTGTTCGCTAAGTAAAATTAAAGGTATAAGAATCTAGAATGATGGAATGCGGTCCAGCGGATCAATTCGTGAAACTACAGGTTGTATTTTTGTTGCGTACAATCGTGAGGAGGATGAATGAGTTCTGGCATTAGAGTAAACCAAGTTGTGGCGGCATCACTTTTTGTCGCGCTTGGATCAAGCGCTCCAGCTGTCGCTGTTGTAGCCACAGGCAATCTGGGTGTGCAGATTGAGATCACGGCTGAGTGCCGTGTCGTATCAGCTGATACGCTGAATTTTGGGCCTCACGGTCTTCTGGTGGCCAATATTGATGCGACCAGCACCATCACCGTTCAATGCACCAGTGGTACGCCATATACCGTCGGTCTGGGACCAGGCACATCGCCGGGAGCGACAGTAACCACGCGCAAGATGACCGGCACCGGGGGCGCGACGGTTGATTATAGCCTTTTTAAAGACTCGGGCTATCTCCAGAATTGGGGCAATGTCATTCCCGCGGATTTGGTTTCGGGGACAGGCGACGGAGCCAGTCAGGCTATACCTGTTTACGGCCGAGTGGCGGCCCAGACAACACCGGCCGTTGGCACCTATAATGACACGGTTGCGATCGAAGTAACCTACTGACCCTTTTGAAAAAGGAGATGAAAGTGCGAGCCATGCTTAAATGCATTGGCGCCATGAGCTTCTGTTTGCTTTTTTCAGCGATGACTCATGCCGCTTCATTACGTGTTTCCCCGACCAGCCTGGACATGGTTGCGCCCGGAAGCGCAGGCGTTCTAACTCTGACCAATGAGGCCAAACGTCCAATCAATGTGCAGATACGCGTTTTCCGCTGGACTCAAGCCAATGGCATAGAGCGGCTGGAGCCAACAAATGATGTTGTGGTCAGCCCGCCATCGACAAAGCTTTCAGGTGGCAAGGATTATGCGGTCCGTGTTGTCCGCGTGACGAAAAAACCCATTGCTGCGGAAGAAAGCTACCGGGTGGTCGTCGATGAACTGCCCGATCCATCGCGCAAGCAGGCGGGGACCATCGTTCTGGTGGTGCGTTATTCAATCCCGGTATTCTTTCGAGGACAGGATGCTTCGCCGCCCAAGGTTGCGTGGGGCGTTGCGAGCAGGAAAGGCTCGTTGCAACTGACCGCCCGAAATGTGGGCGATACGCGACTGAGGCTATCTGAAGTGCAACTCACTCAAGGCGGTCGTGTACTAGGCACGCGCGAAGGGCTCGTTGGCTATGTCCTTGGAGGGGCGAGCATGCAGTGGCCAATTGGAGCCAGCAAATCAATCTCATCCGGCCGGGTCGCACTCAAGGCTCAAACTGATTCCGGACCTGTCAATGCAGATGTTGCGATCAGCGGCCGTTAAACTCGCTGGAGCTATCTGCATAACTTTATGCATCGTATCAACTGGATGGTCACAACAACCTGAGATTGACACTGTTGATCTACCTGCACCTTTAAACGGAGAGGCGCAGGATCTTCATCTTGAAGTCTATATAAATGATGAGCCAACGGGATTGATTGGCGGTTTTCGTCAACTGCCTGATGGAGAATTATCAGCCAAGCCTGACGAATTGAAAGAAGTTGGCCTCAAGCCTGTGGATAGTGCTCTGGATGCTGATGGCTCTATCCGCATCAATCGACTGGCCAACGTTGAATACCGTATCGAGGCCGAAACCCAGCGGCTCTATATTTATACCGAAGATGCTGCGCGATCCGCCAGGATCATTGATGCAAATCCGCGTCCGGATAGGGAACGACCCAAACCTCAGTCGGGGTATGGTGCTGTGCTGAATTACTCAATTTTTGCCAGCACAGATGATTTGTCGTCGGGCAATGTGAAGCCTTTTCAGGGTGTATCGGGCGGATTTGATGCGCGGTTCTTCAGCCCCTACGGCACTCTGAACCAGTCATTTACAGCCAATCTGTCCGATGGCGATCTGGAAGGGGTTCGCAGATTGAACACCACCTGGAGTTTCTCCGACCCTGATCGGCTGATTACCTATCGCGCCGGTGATTTCATTTCCGGGGGATTGCCGTGGACGCGCCCGGTTTTTCTGGGGGGAATGCAGGTACAGCGCAACTTTGCCCTTCGTTCTGATCTTGTGACGCTGCCTGTCCCCGTTCTTTCGGGAACCGCCGCCGTGCCATCGACACTGGAGGTCTATACGCAGAACGTTCGCACCTATAGCGGCGATGTGGCTTCCGGTCCGTTCGAGATCACCAATTTTCCGGTCTTTTCCGGGCAAGGTGAAGCGCAGATCGTGTTGCGGGATACATTGGGGCGCGAGACGCGAACAACTGTGCCATTCTATTCATCGAGTTTACTGCTGCGCAAAGGCCTTTGGGATTTTTCCGCCGATGTGGGCGTGGCCAGACGCAATTTCGGTACGGAATCGAATGATTACGACGATGACGTGATGGGCGTTCTCACCGCGCGCTATGGCTTGACCAATTGGCTGACGCTTGAGGGACACTTTGAGGGTGGAGCCGAGCTTCTCAATGGCGGGCTTGGTGTTGCTTTTCCGCTCGGCGCTTATGGCGTCGCATCATTGGCTGCCGCCGGGAGCAGTCATGATGGCGATGCCGGTTTCCTGCTCAACGGCTCAATCGAAATGACTTACAAGAATAGATACACGGTCTATGGCCGGGTTCAGCAGACCTTTGGAAACTATGACGATATCGCTTCGGTGACTGCTGACGACCAGCTCAATTACGTTTACGGCGTTGCCGGATTGCCTGCGATCAGTACCCGGGTACCAAAATCATTGATGCAGGCGACGGTTTCCATGCCGGGTCCGTTCGAAGGCAGCAATATGAACTTTTCATATACCCATCAGAAACTGGATTCCGGTGAGAAGAGTTCCATCGTCAGCGCATCCTACAATCAGCAGGTTTTCAGGAACAGTTCATTCTTTGCCACGGCCTTTACTGATCTCGAGGACAGCGACAGTTTTGGTATTTTTGCCGGACTGACCATCCCATTTGACAACAATATTTCTGTTTCAACCGGATATGAACAGACGAATGACAGACCATCCGGCTTTGCCGAAATCGCCAAATCGGAACGGCGGGAAGAGGGTAGCTATGGCTGGCGACTGCGCACCAGAGAGGGTGAAACGCCGGACCGCTCTGCATCCGCAAGCTATCGCGGACGCAATGCCCGCGTTGAAGGGAGCGTACAGCAGTATGACGACAATGTTCGCGCCACAGCCCAGATCGAAGGCGCTATTGCAGTCGCCGGTGGCGGCGTATTTGCTACCAACAGGATCGATGATGCCTTTGCCGTGGTTGATGCCGGGGCACCGGATGTCGACGTGAGCTATGAAAACCGGCCGGTAGGGCGCACAAATAGAAGCGGACGTATATTGGTGCCTGACCTGAGGTCCTACGAACCCAACACACTTGCTATCGATCCTGCAAATCTTCCTGTGGATGCCAGTATCGGCTCCACCCGCGATATCGTGATACCCACTGATCGCAGCGGTGTTGTTGTGGATTTCAAAGTAGCGCAGACGACCGCATCGGCGCTTGTCAGTCTGGTCGATGCCAGCGGCAGGCCTTTGGATGCCGGATTGAGCGGCAGGGCAGGCGAGACGGGCGAGGAGTTCGTTGTCGGTTATGATGGCGAGGCATACATTTCCGGGCTCGGTGCGCAAAACATCGTGACCATTGAACTGGCGGATGGCAGCACCTGCGCTGCAAGTTTTGCCTATCAGCCTGCGCGGGGAACGCAGGTCAAAATAAAGAACGTGGTGTGCCAATGAAGATTTTCATTTTGAGATTGATGTTTGCCCTCGGTCTTTGGTCGATGCCGGCTGCCGCATTGGCACAGTCCTGTACGTTCACGACGACAGCCATGTCTTTCTCAGGCTCGCCTTTGCCGGGTGGTGCGATCAATGCCACGGCAACCCTCACATCAACCTGCACAGCACTGCTCGGATTGTTTCGTCAGGTTCTGGTTTGCCCTAATCTGAATGCTGGAACAGGTGGTACTGCTCCATCGGGTGCCCGTACGATGCTAGGGCCAACGGCTCTCCAGTTTCAGCTTTATCAGGATTCAGCACGTCAGGTTGTCTGGGGCTCGTATAATTGGGCCTTTGCCGCAAGGCCGCCTGCCATTCTTGTCGATATCCCGGCATTGCTGGGAACGGGAACCACAGTCACAACGATCTATGGTCAAATCCTTCCAAACCAGACAACGGCGCCGCTGGGCTCCTACACTTCGGTTTTCTCCGGCGCGCAAACAACATTCCGCTATCGCTATAATGACAGCAATGGCTGTGTGAGTTCGGCAGGAACATCCGCGACCACGAATTTCACCGCCAGCCTGAATGTCGCCAAGGACTGTCTTGTTTCCTCCACCAATGTGAACTTCGGCTCGCATGGCATACTGAGTTCCAACGTCAATACGACAGGCGGGGTGAGTGTTACATGTTCACCGACGACGCCCTATTCGGTTTCTCTCGGAAATGGGCAGAACGGTACGGCACCAACGGCGCGGCGTATGCGAAAAGGAACGGGATCGGAATATGTAACCTATGGTCTTTATCGCGACGTGGACCGGCTCTTGCCCTGGGGTGATACCATTCCGACAAATACTGTTGCCGGTACAGGCGATGGTTTGGCGCGAAATATTCCCGTCTACGGAACAGTTCCACCACAGAACACCCCTTCACCGGGCCTCTATACCGATACGGTGGTCATTACTGTGACTTACTAGGGTCCAGACCCTAAGCTGGGAAGGTTCCTGAAAAGCAAAAGGCCGGGAGCTACCCGACCTTCCTAAACTTACCTCAACATCAGTGCCAGTACATCCGTGGTCAAAAATGGAAATAAGCTATTCGCTACGTGTAATCACTACCCTCTCATTGCGACAGAATAATGACGTTCACTAAAAAACTGAGCGCGTACGCAGTACAATTCGCGCTTGAGACCAAGGTGGACGATCAAGGTAAAGACAGGGTTAATGGAAATCAGAAAGTGCCTTGTTTGCGAACAACAGACCGATAATTTTACCGGCAGTCGCGGGCAACTCTTCGGCGATAAGCCCGAAGCCGAGTTCATGGGCGGCGGCGCCATGCACATAAACGGCAGCACAAGCCGCCTCGAAGGCAGGCATGCCTTGTGACATCAAGCCTGCAGTGAGACCTGCAAGCACGTCACCGGAACCTGCCGTTGCCAAAAACGGAGTACCGTTGGCGTTGATCGCGGCGCGCCCGTCCGGCGATGCGATAACAGTATCAGCGCCTTTATAGATGACGATAGCGTGAGCGAACTTTGCCGCTGTACGAGCCCGCTCGACCTTTGAAGGCGTATTGGTTTCACTTAGTTCGGGGAAGAGGCGTTTGAATTCGCCCTCATGCGGCGTCAGCACCAGTCTTATGTCACCAGATTTTGCTGTCATATCGAAAAGCGTTTCGCGGTCATCCTTGAAGGAGGTGATCACATCTGCATCGAACACCAGTCCGGCATGCGTTTCGCTGAGAAGTGTCAAAGCGAATTCCCGGGCTTTGTCGCCAATCCCAAAGGCAGGTCCGAGCACGAATGCCGCGACTTTGCGGGTTTCCGTGAACGAGGCGAGATCGTGCCGGTTCTCGCATTTGTGTAGCATGATCGAGGTGAGGTGCGCTGCGTTGGCGGCCAGTGCTTCCTCAGGGGAAAGTATGGTGACTGCACCGGCTCCGCTGCGGGCTGCTGCCAGCGCGGACATTCTAGCTGCACCGGTAGAAGTTGCACCACCGGAAAATGCAACAACGTGGCCGCGCGCATATTTGTGCGTGTTCTCTGCGGTTTCCGGAAGTTGCGATTGCCAAAGAGCAGGTGTGTTTTCAAAACATTGGGGCTGAATGGAATTCAGAACATCATCGCCGATCCCGATCTCGGCAACAATAAGGTTTCCGCACAATGTCCTTCCGGGATATAGCAGATGGGCAGGCTTTTTGCGGAAGAACGTTATTGTCGTGTGAGCGTGAAAAGCTGTGCCAAGGACTTGGCCTGTCAGGCCGTCGACTCCTGTCGGAACGTCAATTGCAATGCGGCTGCAGTCAGATGCGTTCGCCAGTCTGATTGCGGCTGCAACATTGCCCATCACTTCACGATTGAGTCCAGCGCCGAAAAGCGCATCGACAATGACACTTCCCGGGGTGGGCTTAAAACCGGCAATGTCTTGCACTTCGACGGGGCAATCCTTTGCGGCTAACGCAGCATCAGTTCCGGGCGTTGGTCTGCTACTTTCCCACAGGCTTACGGAGGCACCGCTCGACTTGAGGATATCGGCTACGACATAACCGTCGCCGCCATTATTGCCCGGACCGCAGAGGATATGAAATTCTGTTGCATCCCCATGATGGCGCAATAGATGACGGGTGATGGCACCACCGGCGTTCCGCATGAGCCGATAACCGTTATGCACACCTGCCTTGATGGTCGCCTGATCGGCCTGGCCCATTTCCGCTGGAGTCAAAATTTCGTTTGTCATTATTGCGCGCGTTTTCCTGCAGTTTCTGCCAGAGCCTAGTCGCTAAATCCGCTTGGTGAAAGCCTTTGCGGGCATGATGCATCCAAAGCGGGTTTCGCGCGTTAATAAGCTGTCACCCCCAGGAGGTAGATTATGACAACCGGTATCAAAGAACACATGGAAGTAATCGGCGCCGATGGCGTTCACGTCGGTACAGTGGACCGTGTAGAAGGCGGCCGTATCAAACTGACCAAAAAGGACAGCGGCGAGGGCTCCCATAAAGGACATCACCACTATATCTCAACCGCGCTTGTCGCGGAAATTGAGGGCGACAAGGTACGTCTTTCAGCAAATTCGGATGTAGCCGTGATGTTCGAAGAAGAGCCTTCCGACCCGAGATAGCATCTATGAACGCAAACTCTTGAAAAGGAGAATTGCTTTGGGCGATCCACCACAAATTCCCGATCCGGGCCCGGATACAAACCGGCCCGTTGATCCCGCACCGGTTCCACGACCGGATGAAACGCCGCCGCTTCCAAATCCGATGCCCGGCGAGATACCTGTAGAGGAACCGCCAGCGCCGGACCAATTGCCAGATGAGGTGCCTTTGCCCAATCCGGACGAGGTGCGTGAGCCACCTCAACATGTCTGATAGCAAAACGGCCGTTCATTGAACGGCCGTTTCCTTGTTTAACGATCAGGTTTTTGAAGGCATCTTTTCGCCATGGTGCCTTGGTCCATGGTGCTTCTTATGGCCATGCTGACCTTTGCGGCCGTGACGCATTTCGCTCTTGTCGATTTTCCCGTCATCATTGCGGTCCATAAGAGCAAAACGCTTGGCCTTTTGCTTCTCGACCTCTGCAAGAGTGACGACACCATCGCCATCAACGTCTAGACGCTTGGTCATGCGTTCAGCCTGCCGCTCGACGATGCGCTTCGTCACCATGGCTTCGATTTCCTGCTTGGAGAGGGTGCCGTCCTTATCAGTATCGGCCTCCTTCAGGCGGTCAATATTGGTGAACTCTGCCTGATCCAGCGCGCCATCATCATTGGTATCGAGCCGTGCACCTCTTTTGTGCTCATGGCCGGGAGTTTTGGTTGCTTCCTTGACTGCTGGTGTCTGTTCCGGCGTCTGTGTCTGGGCGAAAGCGCCGCCAAGAGCAAAAACCGTCAGGAATGTTCCGGACAGAGCGAGAGCGAGAATTCGTTTCATTGTTTTTCTCTCCTGTAGCGTGAGCGGCTTATCCGCCCCGTGGACAGACGGTAGCGTTGCCAAAATGAACGGGAGATGATCGGTGGATTAATGTTTTGTAATGCGGGGAGACGCCGACCGACAATCGCGGAAGGAAATAACAAAGGCGGCCACGTTGCTTCGCGGCGGCAGGAGAGACGTCAATCAGCCCGCCCGACCCTATCCTGAATTTGATAGCAGTCGCACCCTGTTGCCCTTTCGGGCAAGTGGCTTGTGACAGATTTCAGTAGCAATTGAAATCGCAATCTCACGTTATTTCAGTGGCCAGGACAGCATCAAGCTAGGAACTGTGGTCAATGTTAAACAGCACCATGGCCAAGACTGACGGAAAACTCACAGGCAGCGTTGCTGTATACTTCGGTGTGAGCCGTAATGGCGATGAGTTTCAGGTTGAGACACTGCTCCAACTATTATTGCGATGGCGGTACTTGAGGAGAGAGCGTTTCAGCTTGGGGCTGAATTACCGAGACATCTTCTTTGGAAAAAAGTGCTACAGCGCCTAAAAGGCAAAACAAGCCGATAAGAACGGCAGTTACTATACACTGATGTTTCATTAAACAGTCCCGTATGCAAAAAATACAAACTAACGAAGTTTTTTGACGATAATCGGGCTGTTTGAAAAAATCGACCTTTGAATGTCTTATTGGACAGATTTGATCGTTGTAGTGAGAACCATAAATATTTCAAAATTAATTCTAAAGTCTTCTTGGGTATATTGAATGCATATTGGAAGGCTGGCTGAGAGGATCACAGCTGCCCCTGAGAGGTATGCAAGCGGATTTGGTGGCTATTTCCGCACTTCTCCGAGAAAAGAGATAACGGGCGTCTCCACCCGTTATCCCGGATTATTAATCCATCTGGACGTTGGCGTCTTTGACGACCGGTGTCCATTTGGCGATCTCCGCCTTTACGTGCGCGCCCAGTTCTTCCGGCGTAGAGCCAACGATATCGGCACTGAACTCTTCCATCCTTCCAATAACGACAGGATCCTTCATTGCCTCATTGGCTGCCTTGTTCAAGGTTGCGATAATTTCCGGCGGTGTTCCAGCAGGAGCGAACAGGGCGTTCCAGGTATAGGTTTCATAACCAGGAATGGTTTCGGCGATCGTCGGCACATCGGGGAATGAAGGCGCACGCTCTTTGGTTGTAACACCCAATGCACGCAGTGTACCGCCCTTCATATGGGACGATGAGGAGGGGAGGTTGTCGAACATGATCGGCACCTGATTACCCACAACATCGTTGAGTGCCGGGCCTGCACCCTTGTACGGGATATGCTGCAGCGACACGCCAGCCATCGCTTTAAACAATTCGCCGGAAAGATGCAGTGGGGTTCCGTTACCCGACGAAGCATAGCTGTACTTGTCCGGATTTGCCTTCAAAAGATCGACCAGTTCCTTGACGTTTTTGACGGGCAATTCCGGATTGACCACCAAAACATTCGGTACAATGACAAGCAGTGAAATTGGCGCGAAGTCTTTCTCAGCATCGTAAGGTTTGGTCTTGAGGATAAGCGGGTTGAGCGCATGCGTTGCAACGGTGCCCATAAGGATCGTGTATCCGTCCGGATCGGCACGCACGACATTTCCCGTACCGAGACTGCCGCCTGCGCCGCCAACATTCTGAACCACGATCTGCTGCCCGAGAATGTCAGACATCTTGTTGGCAATCACGCGGCCCACCACGTCGGTTGAGCCACCGGCTGCGAAAGGAATAACCAATGTCACTGGCCGTTCGGGGAAAGTCTGTGCCTGTGCAGCCCCTCCAAGGGCAGAGGCCGCCAGAAGTGAAAGGCCGAGTGCGAGGCTTGCACGCCGGGTGATCGCAGATAGTGACATTCGTTTTCCTCCCTGATGTCGCTTAGGTGCTGATCGCAGTAAAGCATGCGAGGCCGCCTGACGGAAGCATGTTTAAGCTGCAAATCGCTATCTGGTGGCCTGTCGCATTTCCCGGGTGCGGATGGCCTCCTCTTCCAAGAGAGATTTGCCGACGTCAAATACCGCCCTTGCTCGCCGGCCGTTTGCGGGTGGATATTGGATTGATGCTATCAGAGCGGGTTTAAACGTTACTATTCAAAATCTGAATCTTCGGTAAGACCCTCAAGCCCTTGGCTTATTCCGCCTGCTGTCAGCTCATTTCCAAGCTCACGGTCAGCGGCAAGAGTGGCGATTTCGTCCGGATCGCGCAAGCCTTGCGCAAAGAGTGTCATGACGATTCTGGCAAGCCTGCTTGCATTGGGATGTAACCGACGATCACGCCCGAGAATATTGGAGGCCGTTTCATGGGCACGGTCCATGATGTTCCATTCGTGCGGAGTGAACTGCGTCTCTTTGCGTGATCCAAACGGCATTGGCTCTCTCAGAACGGAGCTGGTGACAACGCGATTTTATATCGGTTTCAAACTATGTCCATGAGGATTGTAATGTCCTGGCGACGGTCGCTCGTTGGGATGCATGGTCGATCACTCGGCTGTCTAAAGCTGGGCCTCGATAGCTGCCTTATCGATGACGGACCAAACTTCCACAATTCGTCCATTGCGGAATTCGTAAAAGACATTCTCCGTAAACGCGATCTTCAATCCGTTTACCGGTAGACCAAGGAATGTGCCCTTGGGTGTACAATCAAAGGCTAACCGGCTCGCAACGTGGGATGTGTCCGCTACCAGCATTTGGATGCTGAAATAGATGTCGGGAATTTGTTCAAAGTCTCTTTCGAGCATTTCGCGATATCCGACCAGTCCGAACGGATGGCCATTATGAATGGCGTTCTTGTCAACGAACTGGCCCAAGTTCGGCCAGTCCTGACTATTCAAGCAGGCTATGTAGTTTCTATAGATGTCGGAGAGTTTTGGATCACTCACAGCTATTGCTCCTTTTGACTTGTACGACGTTAACCTGAAGAGAAAACGCCTGAAGTCCGGCAACGCTCCCTTAAACCAACCAAACAGCCGAAAGGCGCCAAATCGCCAAGCTCAACGCTGCGCGCGGAGGATGCGCTTCCAGATCGTTCCACCCAGATAGCGATTGAAGACGATAAAATAAGCAACGATCAGTACGAAAAACACCAGTGCAGGCAAGCCTTCAAGTTTGAAGCCGGTGTCTGTGCGCCCTCCAAGAACTGTCGCAACTATAAAGCCCAGCACGAAAAACGCTGTGATGAAGTCCAATATGCCAGCTGTGATGATACGCCAGGTAGCAGGGCCTTTTTTCGTTTCTGTTTCTGACATTCGCATTCCTCCCAAATCAATCTTTTCGGTTGATAGCCTGATAGCCCATGGCCTGCAAAGCAAGAAGTGATTATTGGTTATGGAACAAAGCCGCGGATCGCGTCTTATCAGCTTGATAGGAGAAATCATGAAAACAATCATATCTACAATCACTGCAGGACTATTGGCCGTATTTATGGGTTTAACCTCCATTGGCACTGCAAACGCCACGCCGACAACCGTGCAGACTTCGCCGTCAGTATCGCAAGTTGAACAGGTGCAACATCGTGACCACAGGCGTTGGGATCGTCGCGACGACAGACGCAAACGCTGGGATCGTCGTGATCGCCGCGAACATCGATATGAGAGCCGACGTGACCGTCGTGGCTACTGGAATGGCCATCGTGGTTATCGCGAGCAGCGCCGTGGCTATCGACGCCACCATGATGGATATTGGTATCCGCGCGCGCTGTTCCGTCTCTAGTCCTCATCGGTGCATACAATAGAAGGCGGCACCTGGCGGCCGCCTTCAACCACGAGAATTTGACGAACCTAGTCCTCCGCCTCTTCATCCTCATCATCAGATTCAAATACCTCCCACATGAACGCGTGCAAACGTTCCTCGATGCTTTTCTTCGATGCACCGGATTTTTCCATTTCACGTTTGATTTTAAAGAACTGATCCCTGTCCGCAGGCGTGAGATATTTGGTTGCATTTTCGAGCGATGATAATTGACTGGACATGTGCGGCTGACACCTTTTCGTCGCATGACGTTTGAAGTACCCAGCATATCATGCTCAAGCTTCTTTCTTGCGATGTTTGAATAACTTATCCTGACGCTATTGCATCGCAAATTGTTGCAATCCCCTTTGGTGCGAGCAATGATTATCGTGCTTTCCGGCAATACTGACTAAAGTCGTTTTTGAAAGGTGCCATCAATGTACGCCACGCGATCCCGCCGGGCAGAAACGTGATCGACCAAACAGCCGCACTGGAAAATCTGGGATGGTCGGACTTCTTCCAAAGCCAGTTGGAACCGCACGATATCGCATCAGTTCCCATGCGTATCTCCAAAGTTCATCGCGCGCGTTTGGTTGCAATATCGCCTGCCGGGTCGGTCAACCTTGTGCTTTCGGCTCAAGCCAACACTGCGGAGTTTGCGGTGGGAGACTGGGTGCTGGTTCATCCGGAAGATCAATCGGTACAACGCCTGCTGGTCCGAAGAACGTTGATCTCACGTCAAAGAGGAGAGAGCGGGGCCAATCAACTCGCTGCTGCCAACGTCGATACACTCTTTATCGTTACCTCATGCAATGCTGATTTCAATTCGGCCCGCCTTGAACGATACTTGGCTATGGCCAATGAATCCGGGGCTGATCCGGTTATAATCCTCACAAAAGCCGATACAGTGGCAGATGCCCGAAAATATGAGCAACAAGCAGCTTTGCTGCAACGTGAACTGCCTGTTGTTGTACTCGACGCGCGCTCTTCGGACTGTGTAGCTGCTTTAGTTAAATGGTGCGGACCGGGGCAGACAGTAGCATTGGTGGGCTCCTCCGGTGTTGGCAAATCAACGCTTGTAAATGCATTGATCGGTGGCGGTTCACCCCAACAGACAGGTGACATACGCGAACACGATGGGAAAGGTCGTCACACCACCACTTCGCGGTCTTTGCATTCCATTGAGGGTGGTGGTTGGGTAATTGATACGCCGGGAATCCGCACGCTCAATGTCAGTGATGTGAGCCATGGCATCGATATGCTCTTTGCCGAAATCACGGAGCTTGCCCCTCTTTGCAGGTTCCGAAACTGTACTCATTCTCATGAACCTGGTTGCGCGGTACAGGCGGCGGTAAGTGCAGGCACAATCGATCCTGAACGCCTGACACGCTGGCGAAAACTTCAGTTGGAGAATTCTGCAAACACTCCTGGCCCGAGCCAGTCAAGGGGCGGGAGCGCAAAACCGAACCGCAAAAATCGATGACATATTGGAAACTTGTGAAAGGTCTCCCTATACAAATCAGTCATTTCACACAGGAATGATTGTCAAGGTCTCCGCATTTTCCAGAATTTGCTTTTGGTTTGATACCGGGTTTTCAGTTTTGCTGCGTACGCGTGATGAGTTTCGATTGAACCATAGTCGGTAATGTTCGCCGATATTGTTTCAAGCTCGTTCAATTGACGCGCTGCATGCCTGTATCGGGCTGCTCGGCTCCAGCCTAGCGTAAAGTCGATCATCTTCCGGAGGGCGATGGTTGCCGCAACTGGAAAACTGTTCCGGAGCGTGTCGGCGGCGAGGCTCAGAAGTTCATAGTCGTCACCACTCAGGTCTGTCTCTCTGGAAATTACGAGCCGCGCGGCTTTTTCCAGATGGGGCCACGTCAAAAGAAAGCGCAGCGCCTGATGGGCATCGGGATAAGCGGCAACATGTGACAGGGCTTTCTCTTCGGCTTCCATATCGTCGAAATCCGGCAAACGCTTGAGAAAAGCGCGAAGATGTTCTTCATGAAAGCTCTGTTCGAACCACTGCCACCGCAATGATTGGGCCTCATCTTTGCGGTCGAGCTTTTCCAGCGTATCGGCATAGATGGCTTGCCATTCGTAAGGCATTGGTTCCGAAGTCGCTTGGCTCGCCCGTTTCAGTGAATCCAATGCCTCACGGGATCGGCCTGTTGCCAGAAGCCGGCTTGCGATCTCCACAGCGATAAGAGGTCTGCTTCCATCGTCATCGTGTGTTTCAATGAAGGCGTCAACGTCGCCTTGCGCATCTGCAATCTGCCGGAGGAACTTTCGAATCTCTGATTCCTGCTTACGTTGTTCGAGGCCATCAGCATATGACACTCGACGGCTATTGTCGGCAAACGCAATCTTCAGCGTTTTCAAATTGGCAATCAGCAATGCTTTCAGCTGATCCATACCTTGTTGTTGCAATGGCGCGGCGAGGGCGGCGATCAGGCCGTCATATTGACCATACTCATTGTTGTGAAGGGCGCTAAAGGCCCGCTTGGCGAGCACTGTTGGGTCAGGAGTTGCCTTGAGCGCAATTGCCCCGAAATCGGTGCATGCCGAGCTGAAAACAGACAGAAGCGTTCCGTTTGTGTCGTTGGTGCGCGCGAGAACGGAACCGGCAATATCCATAAAACGCCACATGACCTCCAGTGCTTCGTTTGGGTCGTTGGGGGCGATTATTTCCGTTATAGTCCTCCACTGCGTCTCGAGGTCCTTCTTTAAGGTTCTAACCTGCCGCCATCCTATTTTCGAGCGTGATCTGTCGATGGCAGCCAGCCTCTTGGTGACTTCCCGGATTACCTCGTCATTGCTTTGCAGACCCGCCAGTTCAATGCGCAGGCGCCGTTTGCTGGTAGCGCTGCCCGTGCTTATTTCAATAAGCAACGCGGCAAGTCTTTCCGTACCCAGTGCCTCGAGGTTTTTAGCATTTAATGTCGTCTTCGATGCCACTGCTGTTCCTATTTCCATTCGCATCGCGAACTTGTACTCGCCTGCTGCTATTAGGGCGAATAGTTTCAGTGTTCCAATCAGATTCCTTTAATTGACAGGAATGGCCCACATTTCCTGCCGAGAGGCAACGGTTCTCTCGTCACTCTCAAGTCACGGGCAAGGATATAATAATTAATTATTAGTTAAAATTACGCGGGTCTCAAACCTTGTGGCTCGCGAAATTGTCGGGGGACAATATGAACCATCTTACGTTTCAACCGGTTGTTGTAGAGAGCAATAATTTCGGTAGGAAGGAGACCATTACGTCGATAAGTGATGCTGCTGCTTTTCTCCTATCGGGTTGGCCAAGAAAGAAAGCGTCTTTATATATGGAAGCACGTGTCCTGTGTTACGAAGCCCAATCTGGAATTGCCTCCGTTGACGCAGCACGGCTGATCTTTGTAGAAGCTGCCATTGAGGCGGATATCTACGTTAAGGAGGGCCATTAGGCTTCCTTCGCGCACATTCTTGCAAAATAAAATGATAGCATGAAAGCCAAAGCTATTGCGTCTATAGCCGATAATAGCCATGCCAGTTTTCGCCATTGTCATTTGAGAGCGGCATAAGCAGCTCCTTTACTGACATGCTTTATAATGGAGCTGGATCTCTTGTCGTAAAGACTGAAGTATATATCCTACAGTGCGTGGATCGATCTGTTACCTTCGAACCTTTCTTGCATTTACGGAATCATTGATCCTTTCGCAGTCACTATTGTATTTGATGATCAATTGTTCCGCGTCATCCTTGTTGAGGTTGAACGCTTCCATAAGATGATCCACCGTATAGGTCTCTCCGACTTTGCCCGGTCCTCGATTCTTCCAACTGGCTGCTGATTTGTTTTCGGTCATATTTTTTCCTCCGCAATGAATGAGCGGGCACAAGATACCCACGAGGAGCTAAAGAGATTTCTCGTGTTCTTTGGCCTGCAGCAGTGAATTAATAGCGCCTTGAATTTCCATCAGACTTTTTAAGGGGCCGGGATTTGCGCCATTTTGGGCTATCTGGAGAATTTCGAGCCGGCGAGAAGCGATAAGTTCTTTTATTGCCTCATCAATCTCTTTTATGTGCTGCGCCGCCATATCGATCAACCTGCTGGCTTGCGGGTGTGCGAAAAACCGCCGCCCGAACGCTTCAGTATATTCGACAATTTTGTCCAGTCGGTCGATAGCGCAGGCTCAAGACTGTGATCGGCTGCCAAGTTGGTGCTGGTAACCAATAGTCGACTGATGCCGCTTTTCCGGCGGGCAACCCCTTTTGCAATTGGAACATGCTTCATGAAATATTCTCCTCAAATTAATTAACAGTGGCTGTGACTATAGGCTTATGAAGCATACACGTTCGTCGACGCTCGATTGCTGTGGCCCCTATCAATCTCTGGCTCTACCGCTTCAAGTGCCATTGTCACTGGAGCGCCCGCAACTTTTGCAAAGGCGCATGATCTCGTGAGCAGCTTACAGTCTCTCGATCATCAGTATGGTCATGTGAATATTGTCTAAAAGACATAAAGAGCTCCGCTAGGCGAAAGCTCAAAGCACTCTCAAGCGTCAGTGGCCACAAATGCCTGACGATAATTGACTGTCTGCTAATAGATATAGGGAGTCAATGGAGTATAGTGGTTCGCTATCTTCCGCAGCGGCTCTTTGAGGGGGAGTAGGCTGATGACTGGAAATATCGAGTGATTAGAATTCACTAGGCCAGAAAACTGGCTCCCCGAGCTGAATGAAACCGCGAACTACGAATCGTCGATTTCCCTCCACCCTACTACTACGACAAAGGTCGGCCCCCGAAAGCGCAAGCGCGACCGTGATCGGGCTGAACGTGTCCGGCTCGCCGGCGGTCCAGCGCCGACCCTTCGCGAACGCGCTCTCGCCCTCGCCCGGGAGAAGGGAGAGGTCAAGACCAAGGACCTTACCGATATCGGTGTTCATCGCTGCTATCTTGCCCGCATGTGCGAAGAAGGGTTGCTCGAAAAAGTCGCCTACGGACGTTACCGAGCGGCAGTTCTGAAAGCGGCCTAACCGGAGATGGCAGGACCGGATTGTGGAAAGCAAGGGGTCGGATCTCATCGTACAAGAGATAAGTGCAGCGGCGTGGAAATGGCGGAGTCGTTTCGCAAACCTGATATTGATTATCGGATTGTTCTGTTCATGCGAGGGCGATTGATTTCTCAAACGCGATCAAGAATTCGTCCGATACGAGAAATGCCATCGCGTGGCGCAACTCATCGGATTTTGCCTGACCGAGCGCAGTCTCGAAGCCACTCTGCGCGCTCGCCCAGAGCGCATCTGTTTCCGCGAGCTTGTCGCGTCCGCTCAGGGAAAGGCTGATCAGTCGGCTCCGACGATCGTTGGGGTCGACGGTAACGGCAACGAACCCGTCACGTTCCAGAGGCTTCAGAGTATGTGCGAGCGCCCCAGAATCCAGGACCAGCGCATCGGCTAATGCTCCGACGGTGACATACCCTGAACGCGCGATCTGAGCCAGGATAGCGCGCTGCGTTGCCTTGAGTCCGCTCGGAGCCAATGCAGCATCATAGAGCTGTGAGATGCGGCGGGTCGCTTTACGCAGCGCCGTGCAACTGCAACGGACCTCGCCCACCATTTCCTCCCGATTTTTGACAGTGCCCATTACTCACGCCCCTCGCTTGACACGAGTTATCTGCATATGCTGATTTCGTCTCAAAACAAGCATATGCAGATAATCAGTTTTGGAGAACGGATATGCCTCTAGTCCGCATTGACATGCAGAAGGGAAAGGACGTCGCCTATCGGCAGGAAATCGGCCGTGTCGTTTACGAGGCGATGGTCGGAGTTGGGGTGCCGGAAAAGGATCGTTTCCAGATCATAGCCGAGCACGAGGCCGGAAATTTTGCTTTCGATGCAACCTATCTTGGGATTGAGCGCACCGACAATCTTGTAATCATTCAGATTACTTGGAACGAGGGGCGAACGACCGAGCAAAAGAAGACGCTCTACAAGGACATTGCCGAAGGGCTGGTGAAATCTCTGGGCATACGGGCTGAGGACGTCTTCGTTAACATCATCGAGGTGAAGCGAGAAAACTGGTCCTTCGGCAACGGCATCGCGCAGTACGCAACCTGAGACGGTTGAGGCCTCCCATCGTTTGGGCGCCCGCGGCAATTTCCTTCGAGGTCCATACCTGCTGTTGAAGGCGGACGGCGGTTTTATCCGCCGCCTGCACTCGCGGCCTTCGAGTCAACTACTCGCCACGCGCCGCTAGCTTTGCCAAAAGGGCATCGGCAAAGGCGCTGTCCGAAAATGGCTGTTGGCCAGTGATCAACTCACGGTCCTGCACAACGTTGGGATGCCACGGTTCCGCGTTCTGCACGTTCGCGCCGGCGGCAGTCATCGCCTCGTCGTTATAGTATGGTGCAGGCCCGCCAAGCTGAGGTGCTTCGATCTCCTGCTCCTCGGCCTTCGAGAAGATCGCTACACGATAGCCGGCGTACGGGAAGTCATGCGCGAGCTGAGGAAGAGCGGCCATATCCCCCGAGTTAAGCGCCTGGTCGAAGCGGGCGGCATCGGGGAGCGTCGATATCAGCGCCATCGGGCCGTGGCAGATCAACGCAGTCGGCCGCCCTGTCTCGTGGAAATCGCGCAAGATGGCGCCGAGATCCTTGTTGCTGACCAGGTCGATCATAGGCGCATGCCCACCCGGGACGAAGATCGCCGCGTACTCCTTCGTCTTGCCGACGACCTCTGACAGCTTCAACGGCTGACGAAGCCCAGGAAGGCTGTCGATCAATCGAAGCGCAGCAAATCGCTTGGCGGAATCGCCGCCAAAGAACTTGTCCACGTTCGAGCTGGCATCCATAGACGGCGTGTCACCGTTGGGATTTGCAAACACAGGCGTATATCCCGCATTGATCAGTGCCTGTAGGGGAACGGCGACTTCGTTCAGATAGTAGCCGGTGGCATAGGGCTTTCCATCTTTGAGCGTGAGGAGATGCCCGCCAGACATGACGACCAGCACTTTGCCCTTCGACGTCTGTGCTTCGGCGGGCGCTCCATAGGTGATGGCGAGAGCGACGACGAGCCCGATTGCTTTAACAATGCTTTTGATGCGTTTCATGATCCGATTCCTTGTGACTGGAACAACGGCCTGATTTCAGAACCGAAGGGCATGAGGAGACTGCCGTGGTTGGCGGCAATCCCTTTATCCATGGTCACAATAGGCACGGAAGCGGATGGCATAAATGTCAAAGAAACTGCAATTTACGCCATCCCGAAGGTCGACAGCACCATTAGCCGCGCACGTCAGCGAAAGGCGGACATGATCACCTTGTCGAGCATGCGATCCGAAAGAACACGCCGCAGAAAGAGGAGCGGACCTGCGAGTCTGCCGCCGTGGTATCTGGCGGCCGGCCGCTTTGCTTTGAGGGCCTTGACGATCAAATCGCTGATCACACTGGGCGGTGGATTCGTACCGAGCCGCTTCTGCCCACTCCGGAACTTGGCGACATAGTCGCCGTATGGCCCCTGGCCTGAATAGCGTTCGGCTTCGTCGCACGCGATGCCGGACCACTCGGTCTCGATTCCACCCGGCTCAATCACCACAACATCGATGCCGAAGCGTCGGACCTCGTTACGCAGCGAATCTGAATAGCCTTCGAGCGCGTATTTCGAGGCGTGATACCACCCGCCCAGCGGGGTCGCGAGCTTGCCGCCGATTGAGGTTATGTTGAAAATCTTGCCAAACTTACGCTTCCGCATATGAGGCAGGCAAAGTTGCGTGAGGCGCGCAGGGCCAAGCAAATTGGTCTCGATTTGCCGACGGCCTTCCGCCAGCGGCACATCTTCTAGGGCGCCGAACTGTCCGTAGCCGGCGTTGTTGATTAGGACGTCGATACGTCCCCGCTCGCGGATGACCTCCTCTACAGCGGCGACCATGGATGTGTCGTCCGTAACATCAAGGGCGATCACCTTGCCGCCAGCCGCCTCAATCTCCTGCATTCGTTCGATCCGACGAGCGCCGCCATAGACCGCATAACCCTCAGCAATGAGACGCAGAGCGAAATCTTTGCCCATGCCAGAGGATGCTCCGGTGATCAGGGCAACGGGCTTGTCTTGATTTTCCATATTTGGTCTTTCCATGCTATTATTTGTCTGTTTTGAGGTCGCGCTAGCACCTTCGTGCCGCCGCGACTTCTCGTGTTAAAACTGAGCGGTTCCACCATTGGCGGACCAGATGCTGCCTGTCGTATAAAGACCCGCAACGGACGCCAAAGTGACGTAGAGCGGCGCAATTTCGACTGGCTGGCCGACGCGGCCCAGGGGCGTCCCCTTATTCATCGCAGCGATTTTGGAATCGTCTCCGCCCGTGTAGCCGAGCAAGGGCGTGAAAAACGAACCGGGCGCCACTGCATTGACGCGAATGCCTCTTGGTCCAAGTTGCTTGGCGAGCGCCCTTGTGAAATGAGCGATGCCGGCCTTACTCGCGCAATAATCCAGAAAGAACCCTTCCGCCTGGACGGCAGCAACCGACGCCGTATTGATGATCGACGAGCCGGGAGGCATGATCCCCGTTGCCGCTTTTGACAACCAGAACGGCGCATAGAGGTTGGTCTTGATCGTTTGATCCCATTGCTCGGCGGTATGCTCGGTAATGGATGTCTGTCGCCGCGAGTAGCCGGCGTTGTTCACGAGGATGTCCAGCCCGCCAAGTTCGCTGGCGGCGCGGCTTACCAGCTCGTTGCAGAACTCCATGGACTGCAGATCACCGGCGACACTGACGCCTTTACGACCAACTCCCCGAATGACCTCCAGGACATCGTCGGCATCTGGTTGTTCGACCGGTAGATGCGCGATGACGACATCGGCACCTTCCTTCGCAAACGCGATCGCAACCGCACGACCGATGCCGGAATCGCCACCGGTAATCAGCGCCTTTCTGCCGACCAGACGGTTGCGGCCGCGATAGCTGGTCTCGCCACAGTCTGGCTTGGGATCGACCATGTTGCGCTGGAGCCCCGGCCAGGCTTGCTCCGGAAACTTGAGGTCAGCCCGGAAATGGTCGCGCGGATCAACCAGGCTGCTACCTTGATTTTGCGCCTCTTCCGCCGCTGAAGCGGGGCTTTCCGCCATTATGGCTGCTCCGGCGACCAACCCGCCCAGAAGTCCTCCCTTGATCAGCGTCCGCCGCGCTTGATCCGCGCCGTTCGCATCGTGCGACTGCTTATCGTTGCTGTCTGCCATCTCGTTCTCCGTTTGTGATTTCACCGAATGCGTTTAATTAATGCGTGAGTAGACACTCATTCACAATGCAAATAGCCGGTCAGCTAATTGCACGCCATAACCCCGCAAAGCCGGCTTCGCGGATCGTTTCCGCATTCGCCGGATCGCGGCTCATGAAGTCCATCGTCGTTCCCGCCATCGTCTCTGCTAAAGCCCCGATATAGGCCGGCGGCGCCTCTCGGAGAGCCCCATGGATGCCCACGCCGCGGACGAGCTTCACGACCTCACTGGCGACGGCAAAGGCGGCTTCCCGACTTTGATCGGTGATTTGATCCGAAACGCCCAATTGCGCCAAAACACGGCGCTTTGCGGGGTTGGCGACTCCCCAATTCGTCCAATTCGTCCATAGGTGAGCAAGCCGAGTCCTCATGTCGTCGCTGTCCGGCATCTGGTCCCAGAGCGCCTCGATCAACTCGGTTTTAAGCTCGACATACAGTGTATTGAGGAGTTCGGCCTTCGTGCCAAAATAAGTAAAGACGGACCCATGAGGGACATGGGCCCGCTTGGCAATTTCTGCTGTTGCTGCTCCAAGGCCATGCGTGGCGATCAATTCGGTCGCCGCCGTTAATATCGCCTCACGCTTTTCTTCACTTCTTGGTCGGGCCACATTCGTCATCCATTTTCGTATTAGATGACTGATTGCTCGCGCATCGTCAACCGGCTGCCGTTCACGTCGGATCTCGAATCATCACGTTTGGCCAGCCGACAACTTCGAATGAAGCCTATCCGGCGGCCGCAGGGACGTCCGCCAAGCCGTTCGGGAAGAGCATTCGCGCCGTGTTGATGACGTTGAGGTACTCCCGCAGGACCTTGATTTTGCCGTCCACGGCAATGAGCTGGCTGACATAGTCTTGGGCATAGACTCGCTCGGAGCGATCGATGAAGCCGTCCGAGTGATAGCGGACGAACAAGGCGTCTCCTTCCTTCACCTCGTGGACCTCGATCTCCGAAAGGGTGAAGGCGGAGAAGTGGGCGTTGATAATGCCGAGGACCTGACGAAGCTCGGTCTTGCCCTGGAAGCGGGTCGGCATGCCGAGGACCGAGAAGTACGGGAATTCGAAGACACCATCTTCGGCGAACAGATCGACGCAGCGGTCGATCGAGTTGTCGAGATCACCGAGGCAGTCGAAGAAGGCGATGAGCAGTTCGCGGCTCGTCGACATTGGCTTTCATCCTCTTATTGGGGAGTGTCCGCCGGCCCACGGCCCCTTCGGCCGCGGCCCGGCGAACCGGAGGGTAGCGACGCGCGCCGACGAAGGCATTCAGACCTGGGCGATACCGCCGTCGACAAAGACCTCGCTGCCGTTCACGAAGCTGCTGTCATCGGAGGCCAGGAAGGCGACCACCTTTGCCACTTCCTCTTCGCGCCCAATCCGCCCAAGGGGCGTGATCGACGCTGCGAAGTCGAAGAAGCCGTTGACCTGCCCTTCGGGAAGATCCGATTCCGTCCAGGCGGGCGTCTGGATCACGCCTGGGCTGATGGCGTTGACGCGGATGTTCTTTCCTTTCAGGTCGGCCGCCCAGGTGCGGGCGAAGGAGCGCACGGCCGCCTTGGTGGCGCTGTAGATGCTCCACCCGTCGAAGCCCTTCGTGCCGACGATCGAGGAACTGAGGATGATCGAGCCGCCGTCGCCGATCAGCGGCAGCGCCTTTTGCACCGTCCAGATCACACCCTTGACATTGGTGTTGAGGAGCCCGTCGATATGCTCCTCCGTCAGCCCGCCCAGGCCTGACGGCGCAGCATAGCCGGCGTTTGCGAACACGACGTCGATGCGCCCAACCTCGGCCTTCACCTGCTCATAGAGGCGGTCGAGGTCTACCGGGTTCGTTACATCGCCCTGTACGCCGACCGCGCGCGCGCCTCGCGAACCAGTGGGGTCGAGCACATTCAAGGTCGCCACCGCTTCATCCAGTTGGGTCTTGCGGCGGCCGGTCAGATAGACACGAGCCGCACCCTCGGCGAGGAATGTTTCGGCAGTGGCGAGGCCGATGCCCGAGTTGGCACCTGTGATGACAGCGATCTTTCCTTCAAGCCGAGGCATAAAATTCTCCAATTGGTAAAAACATTACTGGAAAACACCATAGAGCTTGCTTGGCATGGCGGAAATGTCATAGTTGCCACCTTTCTCGCCATTTGGGGGCTCGCTGATGCACAAAGTCGGTTTTATCGTCTATCCAGGCTTCCAACTGGTCTGCCTTGCGGCTAGCTCGGTGTTTGAGGTCGCTGACCTCGCGCTCAATTCACCGACCTATGAGGTCACGATCCGATCTGAAGGGGGTGGCGCGATCCGAGGGACCGGTGCAGTCGCAGTGCTTAGCGAGCCGCTTGGAAGCGATTCCTTCGACAGCCTCATCGTCTGTGGGGGTGCTGCGCACCCGGAGGCGTCCGAGGAGTTGCTGGAATATCTGCGGCGAGCGCCGGCGACCACTCGGAGGATCGCAGCCATCTGCACCGGCGCATTCATTCTCGCTCAGGCGGGACTTCTGGCGAACCGGCGAGCAACCACTCATTGGATGATGGCCGCCGAATTGGAGCGACACTATCCAGATGTCCGCGTCGAAGCGGATCGGATCTTCGTCCAGGATGGTCAGATCTGGACGTCCGCTGGGATGACTGCCGGAATTGATCTGGCGTTGGCAATGGTCGAAGACGATCACGGGATCGAAGTTGCCCGGGCTGTCGCGCGCCAGTTCGTGCTCTACCATCGTCGTGCAGGAGGGCAATCGCAGTATTCGACGCTTCTCGACCTGGCACCCAAGTCTGACCGGATTCAAAACGCGCTGACCTACGCCAAGTCCAACCTCAAAAACCCGCTCTCGCTCGAGGAGCTTGCCGAAGCGGCAAATCTAAGCTCGCGCCAATTCAGCCGAGCCTTCCGCGATGAGACGGGTCAAACCCCGGCGAAGGCAGTGGAGCGCCTTCGCGTCGAGGCTGCTCGTCAGATGCTCGAGCAAGGACGCCATACGATCGAAACCATCGCCTTCGAGACGGGGTTCGCGGATCGTGAGCGTATGCGGCGCGCCTTCTTGCGTACAATCGGTCAGCCGCCTCAGTCGGTGCGCCGCAATGCCGCCTAGCGCCCGCCACGGGGGTTCGCTTGCCTAATGCTCGCCGGGCTCCCACTCAGGACTGAATCCACCTAAGGTCGGATGATACATTTCGTCCCCTGAGTGTTGGGTGAACTCGACGTTCAAGCGGTCCTCGCGGAGGCCAAGGATCTCGATACAATGTGCGCAGAGTGCTTTCGCCACTTCCATCCGGAGTTCCGGTGGACGACCTCGGCGGATATCGAGCATCATGACTGAAACCGGAACCGGCTCGCCGCCCGCTTCAGGGATGCGCCACACGCTTCCGTCTCCGCACTCCCGGATCGCGACGCTTATTCGCCTGATGTCGACCGACATCATCTCCGAATAAGTGTTGCTCATTGCCGCCGCGAGCTTTTGCTTGTTTTCCAGCGAGTATCGACCGTTCAAGTCTAGCTGAAGGTATGGCATCTTTCGTTCCCACTTCCACAATATATTATGCCTCCGCTGCCGGAGGAGGCCAGACGCTATTGGTCTACCCTCGACCAGCAGACCAGCAGCGCCTCGGTCAACGATCCAGGAGGACGGATCGGAACTGATGCCTATTTGAACAACCGTACCACGCCGGTCATGTTGTCGGCACCGAACCCACGCTCGATCGCCTGCCGAAACACCTCGCGCGCCGCGACCAGTGTGGGCACCGCGTCTGCGGAGCTAGCCTCGCCGATAACGTACCCGAAGTCCTTTTCAATGAGTTCAATCGGAAACTGAGGCGTGAAATTCTCCGCAAGCATAGTGTTGGACAAATAGGTCGCGGCGGGACTCCAGGCGGCCGTGCTCGCGATTGCGTCGATGGCGCGACGTGCATCAATGCCGGACTTGCTCAGCAGACCGATCAACTCCGCCAGTGCCGTCACTTGGACACCCAGCAATGCATTGGTGGCGAGCTTCACGGTCGCGCCAGATCCGAGCGGGCCAACGTGCCGGACGCCGCTTCCCATCGACCGAAGCACCGTCTCAGCAGCGTTCAAAACTACTTCATCGCCACCGACAAGGTAGACGAGCTGACCGGCCTCCGCCTGCGGCCGCGAGCCGGCGACAGGCGCTTCGAGGAATGCGTGGCTGCCCTGTGCGAAAGCGCTTCCCAACTCGCGAATCCAGCCTGGCGTCAAGGTAGAACTCTCGATTGCGATGCTCCCCTCGGTCATCCCGGAAAGAGCCCCGGTCTCGGGAGTGAGCCAAACACTGCGCGAGGCTTCGTCATCGCGGACCATGGCGATTACGAAATCGGCCCCGCCTGCGGCGACCTTGGGGTTCGCGGCCTGTGTGGCCCCGGCCGCGACCAACGCATCGGCGGCCGCAGGAGTTCTGTTCCAGACGGTGACTGCGTGGCCGGCCTTGAGGAGATTGGCCGCCATGCGCGAGCCCATAGCCCCCAGACCCAGTACGGAAATCTTTGCCATCATGCACACCCCTTATCTCGATTGATTGGAGCCGGGCTCGGTGGGCCGCCTGCCGGTTGGGCGCGCGGAAACTGCAGCCGCAGCCGTTATGCGCGGGGGCGGGCAAGCGCCGCCCCCGCGCGTTTCGCTTGTCGGCTTTCTCAGGCGGCTTTGCTGACCAGGACGAGCTTCTGGTTCACGAACTCCTTAATGCCGAGTTCGGACAGTTCACGACCGTAGCCCGAACGCTTGACGCCACCGAAGGGCAGCTCGGGCGCCGTGCTTGCGAACGTGTTAATCCAGATCGCGCCAGTCTCGATACGAGAGGCCAGCGACTTCGCCCGCTCGATGTCCTGCGAGAACACAACGCCAGCGAGGCCGAAGCGAGAGTCATTCGCCAGCTCCACGATCTCGTCGTCATTCTGAACAACGTAGATTTGGGCGACCGGACCGAAGAATTCCTCAAAATAGGCCGGGTTGTCGCGCGTGACGTTGGTCAGGATGGTGGGCTCGAAGAAATTGCCGCTGCCGGCAATCGGCTTGCCGCCCAAATGAAGGGTCGCGCCGGCGTCGAGTGCCCGCTGGACCTGCTTCGCCAGGTTTACGCTGGCATCGGCCGAGGAAAGTGGGCCGAGCTTGGTGGCTTCGTCCATGGGATCGCCGATCTTCACCGACGCCATGGCCGAGGTGAACCGCTCGAGGAAAGTGTCGGCGATTTTCTCATGCAGCACGATACGCTTCGCGCAGATGCACTCTTGGCCACTGATGTGCAGGCGCGAGAACACCCCGGCTTCGATTGCCTTGTCGAGGTCCGCATCATCGAGAACGACGAACACGTCGTTGCCGCCCATTTCGAGGGTCGACTTCTTGAGGTGCTTGCCGGCCTGCGCGGCGATGGCGCTGCCGGCGCCTTCTGAGCCGGTCATCGCGGCGCCCTGCACGCGGTCGTCGGCGATGATCTTGGCGACTTGGTCAGAGGTGATGAACAGATTGGCCCAGGCCCCCTCGGGTGCGCCGGCCTCCCTTACCAACTCCTCGAATACCGTGGCGCAGTGTGGCACGATGCTCGCGTGCTTCGCCAGAACGGGGTTGCCCGCCGCCAGGTTGGGAGCGAACACGCGCATCAACTGGTAGAAGGGAAAGTTCCAGGGTTCAACGACCAGCATGACGCCGATTGGATGATGTTCGACCCAAGCGTCGCCCAAGGCGGAGTCGATCGACACCGGCGCCAGGAAGCGCTCTGCATTGCGCGCATAGAAGCGGGCGATTTCCGCTATGATCCAGACTTCGTCGCGGGAGTCGGAGATCAACTTGCCCATCTCCTGGGTGACGATCTTGGCAAGTTCTTCCTTGCGAGCATCGATCAGGTCCGCAAGCCGCTCGAGCACCTGCAGCCGAGGCTGGATCGGGCCCTTGGACCAAGCCGACTTGTAGAGCTTGTGAGCTGCAGCCAGCGCCGCCTCGATGTCGGCGTCGGTGTGGTTGGGGTAGGTTTTGACCAGTTCATTGGTCGTTGGGTTTATTGTTTGGTAAGCCATGTTGAGATCCTTCGATTGATGACAGGCAATGCCTCGCGAGTGCCCGCCTATCGAAGGGGCGCCCGTTGGCATGGCGCACACAATTCAGCTCGTAGCTGGCAGACGTCTGCCGTGCATTGCGCCTCCGATGGCGCTCTACCAGCAGGCGGCAAAGCAGCGCCCAAGACCAACGATCCGAACCATGTGCGTCGCGGCCGAAATTCCGGCCGCACGGACAGCGAGCTAAAGGACAATCCCTTGGCCAACCGACCGCACCATGAAGCTAAGGCCGTTGCCGTTCGTCTCAAATGTCGAATACACGGCGATTTAGGTCATTCGGCGCCGATCGTATCATCGTGGCTCCCGGAGGCGTCCTGGTAGTCGACGGACTCCAGACGGGCGTTGCGGCGGAGCACCTGCGGCGGCTGGCCGAAGGCGCGCAAGAAGGCGCGGCGCATATGGTCGCGGTCGCTAAAACCAGTTTGCCGCGCGACGATATCGATTGGGTGCCGACTTTGCTCCATGAGGTTGCGTGCCGCCTCCACGCGCAAGTTTTCGATCGCCTTCGCCGGTGATTGACCTGTCTCCTGGTGAAATGCCCTGCTGAACTGCCGGGGACTGAGGTGAGCGGCGTCAGCGAGGTCTGGCACACTGAGCGGTTTGTGGAGATTGTCGCGCGCGTAGGTCAGCGCGGCTTGGATGCGATCGGATTTCGGCGACAGCTCCAAGAGCGTGGAGAACTGGGTCTGGCCGCCACCTCGGCGGTGATAGATGACGAGCTTGCGAGCGACCGCCTTTGCAAGTTCGGGCCCTAGATCGTTTTCAATCAACGCGAGACAGAGGTCGAGACCGGCGGTCATGCCGGCTGACGTCCAGATCGGCCCATCGTTCACGAAGATCCGGTCTTCGTCCATCTTCACCTTCGGAAACTGGCGCTGCAGTTCGCGCGCGTGCAGCCAGTGCGTCGAGGCACGGCGACCATCGAGCAATCCTGCTTCGGCCAACACGAAGGCGCCGGTGCAGATCGCGGCAATGCGACGATGCCGTTTGAGCGCATCCCTGATGAACGCGACCATGCCAGGCGTTGACGGCTCCGGAATGGTGGCACCGCCAACGACGAGTGTGTCGAACGGCATGTTCGTGAACTTCTCGGTGTCAAGCATCATACCGGCCGAGGTTTTGACCGGGCCGCCCTTCTCGGAGACATAGAGGAGCTGGTAGGGCGGGTCGTCGGCCATGCTGTTGGCGACCTCGAACGCCGCGACGACGGCCAAGGCCATTACTGAATAACCGGGGTAAACGACGAAGGCGATATCACGCATGGCAGACCTCTATGGGTGTCCTAAATCTACGCTTATATGACATTTGAGACTTCGATTTGCAACTGTATCTCTATCGTCATCGCTCAGTTCCGAGCGGCAACCGATGGAGAACATCATGAGCAATACTTCTGAGAAGGGCGT
>NZ_JBDYKI010000004.1:0-690281 GCF_040009165.1 Phyllobacterium sp. SB3
GGGCTCACCTTCCTCATGGTGAGCCCCGTCGAACCACGCACCAACAATACTGCAGGCGTGTTTTATCCTGAAAGACAGCTTGTCAAAGCGCGAACTACGCAAGCTACAATGCTCCGGGCATGTCTACTGATCGGCTGCGGCATGATGATCGATCGACCTCGGGGCAAGAACGGAAATTCAGATCTTTTGTCAGGCAGATGCGCACCTCGCGCAGATAGTCACGATCGCAGGTCACAGCGATACCGTCTTTTTGCATGCCGGGATTGGCCGCCGTAAAAGCCTGTTCGAGAACTTGCGGATTGACCGGGCCGCGCTGATTGGGCTGGCGATAGGCGGACGGAATCAAAACGCGCTTCGCTGCCTGCCGCATCGTTGCAAAGTAATCCCGCTGTGTCAGGCCGCTGCAAGAGCCGTGTTTGCGCCATTGATAGGTGACCAGACCCGTAGAAGGCATGATATCGGAAAGTTGTTTGGCTTGGGCAAAGGGTACGTTGCGCGGCTGTGACGTGTCGCAATCCTGCGGATATCCCTGCTCATATTGCGGCCATAGGCCATGCACCAGAAAACCATAGGGCCTACCGGTATCGCATTGCTGCCGGTTAGCGCGAGCACCTTCTGCGGCGCAATAGCTTGGAGACCAGGAAAGAGAGAGGACGTAATAGTCGAAACCTGTTCCCTTTGCGAGATTCTCGCCTGAACTTTGGCCTCGCGGCTTTTCAATGGGAACTTCCTCCGCGACCGGGCGAAGGGCAGGAGCGTCTTGTTCGCGCAGATAGGTCAAAATGCTGATGCCGATCAGTGCCGCAAACAAGAGATAGCGGGCAAGCTTACCGATAGGCATCAGCTGAAGTTCGACTAGCGGAGTGTGCGGCAGCTTCCGCTATAGACCAGCCAGCGATCAAACCCGGCAAGGCAAAACTCGACATTGTTGCCAACGCCTACAAAGCCCTGACCATGCTCGACCAGATACCAGACAGGCTGCTGGCTACCGTCTGAAAGATGTGCAGTGGCGCGGCAATAGTGCCGTTCAACGGCGTCCAGCTCAGGATCGCGGCTCGGCTCGTAACGTGTTTGCTGCACGTCGCTGAAATTATCGATGCCAACCTGTGGCAGGTTTGGAACATGCCTTACCTGATAGGAAAACTTGTTGACGATACGGTTCAGTACACGTGCCTGTCCGCAGGTCTCGTCGTAGCTCTGAGCAGGGCCTTCGACATAGTCTGCGGCCATCACAGGAGCAGCAGATGACAGGGCAACGCCAACGGCGAAGCTTGCGGCGATGAATGACGAAAGGCGTGACATGGATCTATTCTCCGGAACATCTTTTATGCGTTGCAATTTCAACCACCCATTGCGTCAGGTCAAGCGTCAACTTGCTCACCCCTGATCCAATCGAGCCTGAAGCCTGCATTCGGTTGCTCACTGAGGATTTTCGACAACGCCGGCAGGATGGTGCGAAGCTCCGCCTCGAGTGTAAATGGCGGATTGATGATGATCATGCCAGTGCCATCGAGTCTCGGATCAGACGAAGGAGATCGAATCATCAACTCTGCCCGCAGTATTTTGGGAATGCCGGTGTCCGACAGCATGTCAGCGAAGTTTCGAACCTGTTGGAGGTCTTTCATCGGATACCAAAGCGCAAAGGTGCCGCCTGAAAAGCGCTTGTGCGCCCGCGACAAGCCATCAACCAGCCGGTCAAATTCGCCGCCAATCTCGAATGGGGGATCAATCAGCACAAGCCCGCGCTTTTCCTTGGGAGGTAGATGCGCGCCAAGCGCCAGCCACCCGTCGAGCTGGGTGACACGGGTTTGAAAGTCACCTTCAAAAACCTCCGCCAGCAATTTTGCGTCCTGAGGATGCAGTTCCAGCGCAGAAAGCCGGTCTTGCTTGCGTAACAGATGTCGCACGACAAGTGGGCTTCCGGGATAATGCCTCATCTCACCATCGGGATTTTCAGCACGGATAATATCGAGATAGGGGGCAAGCAGCTCCGCGACGGGAGCATCCAGCTTGGTCTTCATCAGGCGCCCGATACCGTTCAGCCATTCGCCGGTCTTACCGGCCTCTGTGCCCTTCAGATCGTAACGGCCGATACCGGCATGTGTATCCATCACACGAAATGCGTGTTCCTTGCGTTGCAGGTAGAGGACAATACGCGTCAGGATGATGTGTTTGACCACATCGGCGAAATTGCCGGCATGATAAGCGTGACGATAGTTCATGCGCCGCTTGTTTCATGATGTGTGTCTGCTCGCAAGCCGGTTGGCATGGTCTTTGCCGAGCTTTTGGCAAAATTCATGAGAATCGTTGATGTTAAAGATGAGATTATACAACTTGCTGGCGTTCATTATTCTGTCATAGAGCAAGGCGGCAGGCCGCATTTCGCGGCCTGCAACAGGTAGATGATTAAATGTCCGGAACTGTTGTTCTCGTCGTGCTGTTTGCAGCGCTTATGCATGCAAGCTGGAATGCTGTCGTCAAATCCGAGGGCGACAAGTTTCTCAATACCGTTGTCGTGGTCACTTCTGCCGGATTGATTGCGGCTGTGTGCCTGCCGTTCCTGCCTGCACCCGCGCGCGAAAGCTGGCCTTTTCTGGCTGCATCAGGCGTAGCGCAGGTCATTTATCTCGCCTTGGTTGCTGCTGCTTATCGTAGTGGTGACATGAGCCAAGCCTATCCTATCATGCGCGGAACAGCCCCTTTGATTGTCGCCATCGCCAGCGGACCGTTGATCGGGGAGGTGCTTTCCTTGCAAAAATGGGCAGGTATTGCGCTGATCTGCAGTGGTGTTTTGGCGCTCGCGCTGGAATCGCGCAGGCGGGCCGGTGCAAACCGTGCCGCGACAATGTTTGCGCTGATCAATGCGCTGGTTATAGCGTCTTACACTTTGATCGACGGACTTGGCGTACGCCAATCCGGCGCACCGGCTGCCTACACAATGTGGGTTTTTGTTTTGAATGCCGTGCCGCTTCTTTTATGGACGCTGGTTATGCGCCGGGGCGAGCTTTGGCCGCATTTTCTGAAGCGAACCCGTCTGGCAACGATAGGCGGTGTTGGTACGCTCGGTTCTTATGGCCTCGCTCTATGGGCAATGACCATGGCACCCGTTGCCGCCGTGGCGGCACTGCGCGAAACGTCAATTCTCTTCGCAGTGGCCATTTCTGCTTTTATCCTGAAAGAAAGCGTCGGCCCGAAACGGCTTGCTGCAGTTGCGCTTATCGCTGCTGGTGCTGCGGTGATGCGGCTAGCCTAGAATCCCAAAGCTTGTCACCAAGACAAAAAGCTGCATTTCTGTCGTAAAGTTTTTGCGCTATGCCTAGCGGATGAACAAACCTGTCCTTCTTCGCACCGGGCATTCGGCTTGCCCCCATGATTGTCCTTCGACTTGCGCGCTCGATATCGAAATTCTCGATTCAGGCATGATCGGGCGCGTGCGCGGTGCCAAGGATAACAGCTATACGGCCGGAGTTATCTGCGCCAAGGTTGCACGTTATGCGGAGCGTATCCATCACCCCGAACGCCTGTTGAAACCTTTGGTTCGCGGTGGTGCAAAGGGAGAGGGCATCTGGAAAGAAGCGAGTTGGGAAACGGCGCTCGATCTGATCGCCGAGCGTTTTCTCAAGGCTGAGGCCGAGTTTGGCTCTGAAAGCATTTGGCCCTATATTTATGCAGGCACGATGGGACTGGTACAGCGCGACAGCGTGCACCGGCTTCGCCACGCCAAGAAATACACCAATACATTCGACAGCATCTGCACCAACCTTGCGACGACCGGCTTTTTCGTCGGGACAGGCAAGCTTGCCGGTGTCGATCCACGCGAAATGGCCAAATCTGATTGCGTTGTGATCTGGGGCACCAATGCTGCTGCAACGCAGGTCAATGTCATGACCCATGCCGTGCGTGCCCGTAAGGATCACGGCGCGAAGATCGTTGCCATCGATATTTATGAAACCGCGACGGTACGTCAGGCGGATCTCGGTCTGGTGTTGAAGCCCGGCACAGATGGTGCTCTGGCTTGCGCGGTCATGCATGTGCTCTTCCGCGATGGGTTTGCTGATTGGGATTATCTGACTGCCTATACGGATGACCCGAAAGGCCTTGAGCAGCATCTGCAAAGCCGCAATCCCGAATGGGCTGCAGCTATCACTGGCCTTTCGGTCGCTGAGATCGAGGAGTTTGCCAAGCTCGTAGGAACAACAAAGAAGACCTTCTTCCGTTTGGGTTTCGGCTTCACCCGGCAGCGCAATGGGTCAGTGAATATGCACGCTGCTCTATCCATCGCTGCTGTTACTGGCGCGTGGAAATATGAAGGCGGCGGCGCATTCTATTCAAACTCCGGCATCTATGTCATGGACAAGCGCGAGATCGAGGGGCGGGCCTTTGCCGATCCGACTATTCGCCACATCGACCAGAGCCGCATTGGTGCCGCGCTAACGGGCGATCCTTCCGCACTTTATGGCGGACCGCCAGTCATGGCGATGCTGGTGCAGAACACCAACCCGGCCAATGTCGCGCCGGAGCAGCGGCTTGTGCGGCAGGGCATGCTGCGTGACGATTTCTTTATGGCGGTGCATGAGCAATTTATGACAGACACGGCCAAGCTTGCCGATGTTGTGCTGCCTGCGACCATGTTCATGGAGCATGACGATATTTATCGCGGAGGCGGCCAGCAGCATATTGTGCTTGGTCCAAAGCTGATCGACGGGCCCGGTGAAACACGCCCGAATGTGTTTGTTATCAACGAGTTGGCTGATCGTCTTGGAGTTGGTGACTTGCCCGGGTTTGGTCTCGATGAGAAGACCCTTATCGACAATATGATGCATTCCAGCAATTTGCCGGGCTTCGACATGCTCAAGCAGTTGCGCTGGCTTGATGTGCAGCCCGATTTTGAAACAGCTCACTATCAGAAGGGTTTTAGCTGGCCCGATGGCAAGTTCCGTTTCAAGCCGGATTGGCTGGGCACCCTGTCACCAAACCGGCCACCACAATCCATGGGACCACAAGGGCCGTTTGAAACATTGCCGGAATGGCCGGATTATTTCCGTTCCATCGAACTGGCTGACGACAAGCATCCGTTCCGTTTGGCGACATCGCCAGCGCATAATTTCCTGAACTCCACCTTTGCTGAAACCCCGACATCCGGCCAGAAAGAACGCAGGCCGGAACTGCTGATCCATCCGGAAGACGCAGAAATGCTCGGCATTGAGGAAGGTGCACGCGTTGAGGTCGGGAACAATCGCGGTGAAGTGGTTGTGCATGCCCGCGTACAGCCTTTGACCAAGCGCGGAGTGGTGATTTCCGAAGGCATCTTCGCCAATTCGTCGTTCGAGCGCGGCGAGGGGATTAACGTCCTGACCGGCGCCGATGCCCCCGCGCCCTATGGCGGCGCAGCTTTCCACGACAACAAGGTCTGGGTGAGATTGGCTTGAACTGAGTTTGAGTGAGACTGCATTTTACATTTTAGAATCTAGACATTTTGACAACTATGGTTTACATTTTTGATATATAAAATTGATAAGACAGCTACATTTGTAAGTTGGATTGATAATTTATCAGATCTTCGGGGTCGCGCGAAAATCATGGTGCGTTTGAGCCGGCTGATTGACGGAAATTTCGGTGATTGCAAATATATTGGCGGTGATGTCAGTGAATTGCGGGTCAATTTTGGCCCGGGCTATAGAGTTTACTTCACCAAGCAGGAGAATGTTTTGATCCTACTGCTGTGTGGTGGTGATAAAAGCACGCAGGCCAGAGATATTAGAAAAGCTCAACTGATGTCACGTGAGCTGAAGGAGAGGAGAACTTGATGAAAGTAAGTCCCTACGATACCGCCGAACATCTTGATTCAGAAGAAATGATCGAAGAGTATCTGATGGCTGTTTGCGAAGATGGAACTGCTTCAGAGATTGCGCGTGCCCTAGGTTCCATCGCCAAGGCAAGAGGAGTGGCTGATCTTGCTCGCAAAACAGGATTGACACGCCAGACGCTTTACAAAGCACTAAGCGGTCAGGGCAATCCGGAACTAGCAACAATCAGCAAAGTTGCCGATGCGCTTGGCCTAAGATTAACTTTGGTTCGTGCACCCAAAAATGAACAAGACGCCGCATAACGTCGCCGTGTTGCTAATCGCTGAAAACGGTCCGGCCGTCTTTCATCACGGCTTTGCCACCTGCAACGAGCGCGAGTGCACGCGTATAGGTTTCGTGCTCAACACTTAGCACCCGCTCGGAAAGCGTATCGGGCGTATCGCCGGTTTTAACCGGCACCGCAGTCTGGGCGATGATCGGGCCATCATCCATACCGGCGGTCACGAAATGCACCGTGCAGCCATGAACGCGTACTCCCGCTTCCAGCGCCTGCTCATGCGTATGCAGGCCTTTGAACAGTGGCAGCAGCGAGGGGTGGATGTTGAGCATCTTTCCCTCCCATTCAGCCACGAATTCCGGCGAGATGATCCGCATATACCCGGCGAGGCAAACCAGATCGGCCTTGGCTTCGTGAAGTGCTGCGGAAACCGCCGCTTCATGTTCTCGTTTCGAGGTATAATCGCGGTGAGGAATGGCAATTGCTGCGATGCCTTCTTTACGCGCTGTCTCCAGCCCGCCAGCATCTGCTTTATTAGCGATAACAGCCACGATTTCCGCTGGATAGTCGGCGTGCTTGGCTGCTTCAACAAGCGCGCTCATATTGGAACCACGCCCGGAAATCAGTATAGCTATACGCTTCTTGCTCACAGCGCCCCGGCTCACAGCGCCAATGTGCCCTGATAGACGACACCGCTGTCAGTGCGCGCAACCATGGTGCCGAGTCGCACGGCTTCTTCGCCCTGAGCCTGCAACGCAGCCAGAACCGCGTCAGCATTTTCGGGCGCAACAACGACGATCATGCCGATGCCGCAATTGAATGTCCGCAGCATTTCATCACGCTCTACACCGCCGGTCTTTGCCAGCCATGAGAATACATCAGGAACCTTGATCGCCGAAAGATCAATGCTCGCGGTCAAATCCTTCGGCAATACACGGGGAATATTGTCGGGGAAGCCGCCGCCGGTGATATGTGCCAGTGCCTTGATTGCGTTGGTTTCGCGGATCGCCGCAAGCAATGGCTTCACATAGATGCGTGTCGGTGTCAGCAGTGCCTGTCCAAGCGTTGTTCCTGTCTGGAAAGGCGCGTCCGCATCCCAGCCAAGGCCTGAAAGCTCAACAATGCGCCGTACCAGCGAGAAGCCATTGGAATGGACACCGGACGAAGCAAGTCCGAGAATAACATCGCCTTCAGAAATATCGCCGGTTGGCAAAAGCTGGTTGCGTTCGGCAGCACCCACAGCAAAACCTGCAAGATCATAATCGCCATTGCGGTACATGCCCGGCATTTCCGCCGTTTCGCCGCCAATCAGCGCGCAGCCCGCCTGTAAACAACCTTCAGCAATGCCGCCGACAATCGCAGCGCCTTGGTCCGGATCAAGCTTGCCAGTCGCAAAATAGTCGAGGAAGAACAGTGGCTCCGCGCCCTGCACCACCAAATCGTTAACGCACATGGCGACAAGATCGATACCGACCGTGTCATGAACGCCCGCATCGATGGCAATCTTCAGCTTGGTGCCTACGCCATCATTGGCCGCGACGAGTACAGGATCTTTGAAACCTGCAGCTTTCAGATCGAAAAGACCGCCAAAGCCGCCGATTTCGCCATCTGCGCCCGGACGGCGTGTTGAACGGACCAGCGGCTTGATTTTCTCGACAAGCAGATTACCTGCATCGATATCGACACCCGCCTGCGCATAGGTGAGGCCATTCTTGCCGGGCTGTTTTTCGGTGCTCATGGTCAACTCCAGATTATTGCCCGCGAAATGACACGACTCCGCCCAAGCTGCAAGGTCTGAGTGCCGTCAGCGCCCATAAAATTACTCTAGAGCCTTGACCGTGGCGGTAACCACTGCCTATCTCCCAGATTGAACAACGAGAATGGCAGGTTATGAGCAAAACTCCGGGCAAGGCTGTAGCGACAAAGAAACCTCCCGTTCCGGTCGAGATTCCGGATCAGGATATCCATGTCGAGGTTCAGCTTAATTCGCTCACCAGCAGTTTCAGGCGTCAAGCCGTGTTCTGGACGGCTGCGATGGTTGTATTTGCCCTGTTTCTGTTCATCTTTTCATCGATCCTGCTGCCGTTCGTTGCCGGTATGGTGCTTGCCTACTTCCTTGATCCTGTTGCTGACAGGCTTCAGCGCCTTGGTCTGTCGCGCCTGCTCGCAACTGTTGTCATCCTCGTCCTGTTCGTCGTCACCTTCACAGTATTGCTCATAATTCTTGTGCCGGTGCTTGCGTCACAGATGAGCGATTTCATCGCACGGCTGCCGAGCTATGTCTCGCGCTTGCAGGAACTCATTGCCAGCAAAGATTCTCAATGGCTGAAAGACTTCATTGGCGTTGACGCTTCTGTCATCCGCAACAGTCTGGATTCTCTGCTCAAGCAGGGCGCCGGCTTCCTTACGACACTGCTGCAATCGATCTGGAGTTCGGGTAAAACGCTGATTGACGTGGTGGCGTTGTTCGTCGTGACGCCGGTGGTTGCCTTTTACATGCTGCTCGATTGGGACCGCATGGTTTCAAAGATCGACCAGCTCGTCCCGCGTGAGCATGTATATACCGTGCGAGCCATAGCAACGGACATGAACAAGGCAATTGCCGGTTTCGTGCGCGGGCAGGGAACAGTTTGCCTGCTTCTCGGTATGATCTATGCGGTTGGTCTTACCATTGTCGGATTGAATTTCAGCCTTTTGATCGGCCTCTTCGCAGGCCTCATCAGCTTTATTCCCTATGTTGGCTCGCTGGTCGGTCTGGTTCTGGCGCTCTGTGTCGCTTTGGTGCAGTTCTGGCCTGAATGGGGCGGCATTGTCGGCGTTGCTGTTGCATTCGGTATCGGCCAGTTCATCGAGGGTAATATTCTTCAACCCAAGCTTGTCGGTCAGTCCGTCGGCTTGCACCCGGTATGGCTGATGTTTGCACTCTTTGCCTTCGCTTCGCTCATGGGCTTTACAGGCATGCTTATCGCCGTGCCCACTGCGGCTGCCATTGGCGTTCTGGTGCGCTTTGTCATTAATCGTTATCAGCAATCCCCGCTCTACACAGGCGATTTCCGCAAAACCGACGAGACCAAACAAATCAGGTGACAGTATTGCAGCCGAGGCTGTATTTGTTCGCGCCATGAATGACACGACAAAGCCCCGCCAGCTGCCGCTAGACCTTGGCCACGAGCCTGGTTACTCGCGTGACGATCTGATTGTCTCCGGCACCAACATGGCCGCCGTAGACATCGTAGATCGCTGGCCGAGCTGGATTTCTCCTGTCGTGATACTCGCCGGACCCACCGGCTCGGGGAAAACTCATCTTGCCGCCGTCTGGAAGGCAGAGTCGAACGCAACCATTGTTGACCCTCGAAACATTGCCGCCGCTGCGGGACAGTCCGGCCCTTTTCTGATTGATGATATCGGAACAGGCCCGATTGATGAGGCCGGCCTGTTTCATCTGATCAACAATGTGCGCCAAAGCGGCAGCAGTCTCCTGATGACCTCGCGCATATGGCCGGCAAATTGGCCCGTGACCCTGCCGGATCTTGCCTCACGCCTGAAGGCGGCAACAACGGTGGAAATTGGTGAGCCGGACGACATGCTCCTCTCCGGCGTTCTCTATAAGCTTTTTTCAGATCGCCAGATTGCAGTCGAACCCAATGTCATTGGTTTCCTTGTCAGCCATATCGAACGCTCGCTTTCCACGGCAAACCGGATTGTCGAACGACTCGACCGCGCAGCGCTTGAAAAGAAATCGAAGATTACCCGTGCTTTGGCGGCGGGTGTAGTGACTGCTTTGGACGAAGGGCAGGCGGCTTTCGACCTCTGATAGCCGTCAAAACCACCATCAAACCTGCGACGTTCTCGCACGGTTCAGTTTTTTATTGGATTTGTTCAATTTATAGCTTGCTTCTCGTCTCGGGAAACTCTAGTCAGGCAACCGTTGAAGAACACGGAGCGTAGCGCAGCCTGGTAGCGCATCTGGTTTGGGACCAGAGGGTCGGGAGTTCGAATCTCTCCGCTCCGACCACTTCACCCTCGATTGCTGCTGGAACTGAAGCAAAGCCTGTAATATATCGGAATTGCAGACAAAAGGATTTCTTCAATGGCCGCACGCATCTATCGCCCCGCAAAAACAGCAATGCAGTCCGGTAAAGCCAAAACGGAAGCATGGATGCTTGAGTTTGAGCCGGAACAGCCCCGCAAGGTTGAGCCGCTGATGGGTTATACGTCGTCGCGCGATATGAAGAGCCAGATTCGCCTTTCCTTCGAGACCAAGGAAGAGGCGATAGCCTACGCCCAGAAGAACGGTATTGCCTATTCGGTTCAGGAACCGAAGGAAACACGCCGTCGCGTCGTATCCTATTCGGAGAACTTCAAGTTCGACCGCAAGCAGCCTTGGACGCATTGATTATACAGATTGGTCCCGTAGCTCAGCTGGATAGAGCACCGGCCTTCTAAGCCGACGGTCACTGGTTCGAATCCAGTCGGGATCGCCATCTTTTCAATAGCTTCCATTGGTTTTCGGAATCACTTTAGCGATTGGCGCAGATTGACCGATACTTTCACAATCGATGGCAAAAACGTCAGCGACATTTCCTCGTTTTACGATGAGATCAATCGTGTGTTCATGGCGGACGAGGACTGGAAGCTTGGCCCGAGTCTGGATGCGTTGAACGATATGTTCCACGGCGGCGTTGGCGCAATCAAAGGCAACGGGCCTGTCACGCTGATCTGGAAAGAGATGGAGAAGAACAGGACCGATCTGGGAGTGGAAGTCACCCGCCGGTTCTATTTGGGGAAGCTGGAAAGCCCCGAGCAGTACGATGTCATGAGAATTAAGCGGGATCTCGCCGAATTGGAAAACGGCACAGGTCCGACTTATTTTGAAATCGTGCTGCAAGTCATCGCTGATCACCCCAACATCACGCTGCTTCCGCGTTAAGAGCTGAACTCTCGCAAAAAGCGCTTGGCCTAATGAGGATACAAAATCGTCATTGCGCGGGAACTTCTGTAAATTTCAAAAGTTAAATGTCGCATGGGGAAGCAGGATTATTTCAGGCCACCAGAGCCAATCGTGTGCGAAGAGTGTCAATCATCATTCGCAGAAATTCTTATCGAAGCTGAATTGCAATCCCCGGTTCATTGTCCGGAATGTGGTTCATTCATTTGCTTGTGGGGAGAGTTGACCAAGCCGGGATTTGGATAGAATCCATGCAGATTCTTTATGGATGCTCGGGCTTTTTCGCTTTGGTATCTTGAGAGTTCTTCAGATCATGCCGCGAGATGATTTCTCTCAAATGGTGCGATAAACGCCGGTAGTGGTCTGCTGTCTGCAGGGATATGTCTTCTTTCTGCCCGTTGCGGGATGATCGATATACTTTTTCTTCGCCGCTTTCCAATCGGACGATCCGTTCTTCATGCTCCCGAACGGCCTGTCGGAGTCTTTCGACAAACTCGCTGTGCATAATTCCCATGCTATGGCTCCGAACCAAATCCTTTATCCAGCATAGTTGATTCTGTGCCGGGCATGGTTTTATACCGCCGTTCTACGGCATTTGCCGAAGTGGCGGTTGTCAACTGAACTTTATTAAAGTCTTTCATGATTCTGAACGACTCTGAAGATTGATATGTTCCGCCCATGTACTGCCCAGCAAATGGCTATCCCGGAATATAAAATCCGTTCAGCACATATCTGGCTGCCAAATGTGTTCCCAAACCCACTGCCAGACAAATCAACGCGACAATAAGCCAGCCGCGGTAAGCTGTTCCCGCTTTGCTTTTTCTGGCTGCGACAACCGCAAAAATGAACGCAAGGCCGTACAAATAATAAAACCCGCCAACGACCGTGAAGATTAGCATCATCATATGCAACAGGTCGTAGATGTCCTGCATCATTTCGTTTTGGCTTCCGCGTTTCGCTGTGGCCCTGCCTGTATAAGCTTTGTTATCGTCAACTTGCGCGCCGGTAGAACGCCAGCGAACCGGCAAGTGCCAGAAGGGCGCCACCACAGATCCGGTCCAACCATAAAGCGCCGGATTTCTTCAACAGCTTCACGGCGCGTGAACCAAGAAGCGCATAGCTAAACATCACGATAAAATCGATCAGGGCAAAGGTAAATGCCAACGCCAGATACTGCGGTAATTGCGGCTGGTCCAGAACAACGAATTGCGGCAGGAACGCCGAGAAGAAAAGATAGCCCTTCGGATTGGTGATCGCGATCAGAAAGCTCTTGAGGAACACGGAATGCGAGGAGGGACCAATGCCGTTTTCTGCACTCGCATTCGTTACGTCGAGTGTGCCTTTTGAATGCAAAAGCATTACGCCAAGGAAGGTGAGGTAGCCAACGCCGATCCATTTAACCACGGCAAACCAGAACTCCGATGCCGCAAGAAGGGCGCCAAGTCCAAGCGCAACGGCGCCGATGAGCACGAAGTCTGAGATAACTGCGCCCGCCATCCCCAAAGTAGCGATCCTGAGGCCGTATCGCGAGCCATTGGTCAGTGCCAATAATACTGTTGGTCCGGGCGTGGCTATGCCAATAAATGCTACCAATGCGAATGCAAGAATTGTCAAACCTGTCATGGCTCTATCCCCCGATTGCCAAATACCTGCCAGATCGTGACCGCTTTCGCCTCACGCATCAATGGAAAATTGCACCAGCCGCAGCTAATGCCAATACAACGGTCCAGGGCGGGGCCTTCAGAATCACCAAGGCGAGGAAACCGGCGAGCGCCAAAACCACATCTACTGCTCCCGAAACGCCACTGGTCCAGACAGGATCGTAGAATGCTGCAACGAGAATACCGACGACAGCGGCATTGGCACCTTTCATTGCAGCTTGTCCCAGGGATTGGCGGCGCAGCGCATCCCAGAATGGCATTGCACCGTAAACCAGCAGCAGACCGGGCAGAAAAACAGCAATGAGTCCAATGGCCGCACCGGCAAGGCTGTTCGGGTTGGCAAAGGCCACGGCGCCAAGGTAAGCCGCAAAGGTAAAGAGTGGGCCGGGCATGGCTTGCGCGGCGCCATAGCCTGCAAGGAAGGTTTCATGATCGACCCAGCCCGGTCCGACAAGGCTCGTTTCAAGCAATGGCAGCACAACATGACCGCCGCCGAATACGAGCGCTCCGGCTTGGTAAAATGCTCCGAACAAGGATAGCGCAGGCGAGTTGAGTTTGTCGAAGAGCGGCAGGATTGCGAAGATTGCCGCAAATAGCACGAGGGCGACGATTGCCTTTCTGCGTTTCACACCGGAATGCATATGTGTAGTGGTCGTTGGATCGCCATTCCTGCAAAAGATGAGGCCAAGAACTGCACCGCCTGCGATTACGCTGATCTGGACTGCTGCGGTTTCGAGAAATAAAACTGCCACCGCAGCAGCAACGGCGATCGCTCCGCGCACAATATCCGGGGTGAGGGTTCGTGCCATGCCCCAGATGGCCTGTGCGACGATTGCTACCGCTACCAGTTTCAGCCCTTGCAGAATGCCTTCTCCCCAAGGGCCCGAAAAAACCGAAGTGCCATAGGCGAATGCAAGCATCAGAAGTGCCGAGGGCAGTGTAAAACCTGCCCATGCAGCAATGCCACCCAACAGGCCGCCTCGCTGCACGCCAATTGCAAAGCCAGCCTGACTGGAAGCAGGGCCGGGCAAAAACTGGCACAGGGCAACAATGTCGGCATATGCGCTGTCAGTGAGCCACCTGCGCCGGGTAACGAACTCGTCGCGGAAATATCCGAGATGAGCAATGGGGCCGCCAAACGAAGTCAGACCTAGCCGCAGGAACACGATCAGGATTTCCAACAGGCGGCTTGTACGTTGACGCTCTGTGTTCATTGAAAGATTCCGGCAGAGTTTGGATGCGGATCGCAGCACAATTTGCTTAGTACATCGCACTCATATGGGGAACCAATTTCTATCGGGCGAATTCAACTCTTCCAACGAAGCGTCCAAGGCCTTCGGTCAACTGCCGTGCCTTCGCCATTGATTTGCCGCGACTTAAAGCGGTAATGCTGGACAGTGAATTATGGAGTCGCCTGATAATCAATGGAAACCAAAGCCAATTACTTTCTGGTAGCAGTGTTTACGCTCGTGGTAGCGCTGCTGGCTGCCGGTTTCTTTTATTGGATCGGCCGTTACGGCGACCGGCGCGATACGAGCACTCTGGAAATCCGGGTGCCGGGTTCTGTCACTGGCCTAACGGTTAAAAGTCCGGTTTTCTTCAATGGCCTGAAAGTTGGTGATGTCACGCGGCTCTTTATCGATCAGAGTAATCCAGAAGCGGTGATCGTCCAGACCGAAATTGTTTCGACAACGCCCATCACTCGTTCGACAGTAGCTACCCTTGCTTTCGAGATATTGGCTGGCGCAGCACGTATCGAACTGACTGGCGGTAAATCCTATGAGCCGAAGCTGCTCGAAGAGGCCGCCAAGGAAGATACCGTGGCACGAGTGGATGTCGATCCGACTTCGTTGAAAACGCTGGTGCAAACCGCGCAGGACTGGATCGAGCGCGTAGACAAGGCAACCGACGTTACTGAGAAATACATCGAGGAGACGCGAGGGCCTCTTCTGGAAAGCGTACGCAATGCCAAGGCTTTCTCCGAAGAATTGGCCAGCAGTACGGAAACCATCGATGAGTATGGCCGGAGAGCACAGAAACTCGAAGCAACTATGCACGACGCGCGCGATGTCATAACCCGTGTGAATGAGGCTTCGACGAAGATCGATGAATCGCTTGGCAAGGTCGATAAACAATTGTCCGACGATAAGGACAGCACTGTAAGCGAAATACGCGGCAAGCTTGAGGATTATCAAAAACAGGCAAAGGAACTCAATACAACACTTCAGGGGGTAGCAGGCAATCTCGATAATTTAACCGGCGAGAAGCTGCGGAACGCACAAAAAGTGATCTCCGAAAGCCGCCGTGCTGTCGAAAGTATCGAGAGAGGCGTGTCGACTTTTCAGGATAATCCGCAAAAGATGCTTTTTGGAGACGACAACACTGTTCCGGAATACACGCCCAAGCGCTGACCGATACTTCAGCTAGAAGTGCAGGAGCTAGAAGTGCAGGTGTCCGCCATACTGGTGACCGAGATATAATACGACGGGTATGATGATAAGAAACAAGATCAGATAGCCCCAGACTGGTGTCAGGTAGGGCGCATAATCGTCTTTTTCTTTTTCACCCTCATCCATCATCGGTTGAACGTGGCCTATGTCCACTGGGATCACAGCTGCTAACCATTGGCGAACACAGAAGATCGCCGTGCAAACACGGCGATCGACTTGTCATACAATGCCACATAATGGTCTGTGAAGCATAGTGGCTTCAAGCACTTATAATTATTTAGAATGCTGTTTGAAACGGCGGTGAGTAAAACCACCCTTTGCGCGTTTCAGAATATCCGACAGCTTATTGCTGCTGGCGGGTTTGTCAGGCATTTCCGAGCGAACCTTCTGAAGTATCTGTGGGGTCGCGCAGTTTGCATTATGGGGCGTATGAAGGATCACTTCTCCCATGTTTGTCACTCCCTGAAGAAGAACAAATAACTCCGGTTTAAGCCGGTACTTTCCACCCGATGCTGATAGCGTACGCCCAATTATTTATGGGCACAATAAAATTTGACATAAACGAATCAATCAACGCCACGGATGCATTCAACATGCCGTGATAGCCGCAAAAGCTCAGTTCATGGGAAGATTGGCTAGGGTCCTGCCTCTAGGCTGGCGCGCCGCATTTCCTGCGGTCAATTGAACGGCTCATCGACTCAACCTGACCTTGCAAGGCTCCGGCCTTCTTCTGGTTTTCTGCGCGATAGTCCGGAAGGACGGGTCCCAGACCTGTTATGACGTTGGGGTCCTGATAACCTTGGCCATTGGTAAGCCGGCTGACTTCGGCGGCGGCCCGATTGCGTTGCGCAATCAAAGCCGGGCATTCCACGGTATCATAGCGAAGAGACGAGATTTTTTCGTTGTCGAGCTGGCCCTGAATATTACCGCAACCTGCAAGCAGGGCGGTGAATATGATTACTGGAAAGAGTCGCATTCTCATATGCCAATATCCTTGATCGTGGGCAGCGGGACATGAATGGGGCAATGATACTGTTTTGGCAAGTTGAAACAGGGGAATCCGCACCAAATTACTAGTTATGGTTGTGTTTAGGCGGAAAATTGGCACTCAAACAAGCTCCGAAAGCAGTCCTTTGACAGGCCAAGGTCGGTATCTTTGACCGGATTCGCTTTAAGGTTGTCAAACCTCGGGTTTAAGAGTGTTTGGAGCACGGAACGGAAGAGGACGATAACCGTTTATCTTTTACAGAAACTTGCCCCAAACAATCTAAACGATTAGATTTTTCGTAGGATTTCAGGGAAAAATATAATTATATAAACTGGTTGTGAGATTTTCATCAGTATATAGATTAATAATGAACAGTAAGCCCGGTGCGATATCTCGATTTAATTTAAAATGTCGATTGAATAGGTATGGATTAATAATTTTGGCTTGCGGTTTGTGGCTTGTCACACGTATGATTCTATTTCCGGGAGCCCCCGGCATTGCAACACAAAAGTGAGGAGACAGGAATGCCTGGTTTGCTGCACCCACTTCATGAGGGCCACGCGCCCATCATCTTGCATAACGCCTTTCAGGACGCGATTGACGCCCTGGAAGATTGGGAACTCGGCAGGGACGAACCCGTAATAGACGTCAATGAGAGGCAGGTTGCGATCAGCACCGTGTTTCGGCGTTTGGGAACCTGTACGGATATTCTCCCAGCACGCACGCTGGCTGTCGTGGAGGATCTGTTGCCTCTGCGTTCAGCTGAATTCAGGGCTGGTACATCGACCTATGCCGATGCTGCTTACAGCCTTTGGGAACTGTGCCTGCAAAAACGTGCTGCAAGCAGTGAAATACGCCAGTAGGGCTTAAACAACAGTTTGCGTAAAAAGACCCGCCGGTCTGACCGGCGGGTCTTTTCTTATCCAATGATTACCAGCAGAACTCAGCCACCGTTCTTTTCCAGCCATGCCTTCATGTCTTTGATTTCGCCTTCCTGAGCGGCGATAATCGTTTCCGCCAATTTGCGGATTTCAGCATCTTTGCCATACTCGAGTTCGACCTTGGCCATGTCGATTGCGCCCTGATGATGCGCAATCATTCCGCGAACGAAATCCTTGTCGGCATTGCCGGTGAACTCAATGGCCATGTCCTTATGCATTTTGGTGTTGGCTTCGACAAAAGCCTTGGAAGAGGGGCTTTGATCACCCACCTGCGCCTTCATGGCGTCATGCTTCATTGGCTCGTGCGTGCTGTGATCCTGCGCCAGCGCGGGCGAGGCAAAGGCGGCAAGGCAAACGAACGCGGCAGTTTGGAAGTGTTTCAGCTTCATAATATAATCTTTCATCTGAAAAATTGGATGTTGGCAGGCAGTTCATACCAGCCCGCACTGATCAAGTTGAAATCAACTTCGGGTTATGCAGCTTTGGCGGCAGCCAAACCCTTCGCGATATCGGCGATCAGGTCTTCCTTGTCCTCAAGGCCGATCTGCAGCCGGATCACTGCGCCTGCATAATTCTTGCCGGTGATCTGCCTGTCGGCAAGGCGCACATGCACGGCCAGACTCGCAAAGCCACCCCATGAGTAGCCGAGGCCGAATATTTCAAGCGCATTCAAAAAGGCATGCGCCTGCGCTTTCCCGCCCTCAATAACGATGGAGAAAACCCCGCCGCCGCCTGTAAAGTCACGTTTGTAAATCGCGTGTCCAGCATGGCTGGGCAGTGCGGGGTGAAGCACTTCCACAACGCCGTCCTGATTTTCCAGCCATTCGGCAATCGCCAGCGCACTTTCCGCGTGTCTCTCCATGCGCAGGCCCATGCTCCGAAGGCCGCGCAGCACCTGATAGGCGTCGTCACCACTCACGCACAAACCCAATGCCGTATAGGTCTGCTCCAGCGTCTTGAAGTGCTTTTCATTGGCGGAAACCGTCCCCATGAGAACATCCGCATGGCCGGATGGATATTTGGTCACGGCATGAATCGAAACATCAACGCCAAAGTCCAAGGCCTTGAAATGAATCGGTGTTGCCCAGGTATTGTCCATCATGACAACGGCACCCGCAGCATGTGCCTTTTCGGCAATTGCCGGAATATCCTGCATCTCGAACGTGTTTGAGCCCGGCGATTCGGTAAAGACCACCTTGGTGTTCGGCCTGATGAGCTCTTCGATATCCGCACCAATCAGCGGGTCGTAATATTCGACCTCAACACCGAGCCGCTTCAGCGTGGTATTGCAAAAATAATGCGTATTGCCGTAGCAGCTATCGACCATTAGCAGATGATCGCCCGGTGAAAGAAATGCCAGAAGCGGCAGCGTCACAGCCAGCAAGCCTGATGGGACGAGCAGAGTTCCGGCTGATCCTTCAAGCTCATCGATGGCGCGGCAAAGCGCATCGGTGGTTGGTGTGCCGTGTGTTGCGTATGTATAGGGCTGGTTACCTGTCGCCATCGTTTGCGCATCAGGAAAAAGTACCGTCGATGCGTGGACGACAGGAGGATTGACGAAGCCATGATAATCCATCGGATCATATCCGCCATGGGCAAGTCTCGTGTTTATCCCAAGTTTCGAACGAGATTGCTTATCCATGGCAGGTCCTCCAAATTGTCGGCTTATTTTAGAGCTGTAAGAGTACGTCGATAATCGCACCGCACGGCGGTTGCAACAGGAGAAGGATTTTTGATTGGCTGATAGCTCATCCATCGTGCAACGATTGGGAAACTCTCTCGCCCGTTACCTGCATATCATCACCGCCCGACCGCATCCTGAAACTGGGCCGGTCTGGACTGCATCAATGTCCATGGCTGTTGCGCTTATCGCGTTTCTGGTACTCGCCCTTCATCCCTACGATGAATATCTGTCGCGCATGTTCACATCGCCCGACAACGATTTGTATCATCTGCGCAGAATTACCGATATCGGCTTGTCGAAATGGTATGTGGTTCCGGCGCTGATTATCGCCATGTGTCTGATCGCGACGGACTGGCAGAATTTGCCCCATTCGCGCCGCCGGAGGTTGCATCTGGTCTATACACAGGCAAGTTTCGCCTTTTGGGCCATCACTCTGGCAGGTACATTTACTGCCCTTGCCAAATTCATGATCGGCCGTGCACGTCCGCCATTCATTGACACACTGGGTACCGGTTCGTTTTCGCCGTTTGCCGGTGGTGATGATCTTGCAAGCTTTCCCTCCGGCCATTCCACCACAATGGGCGCGGTTGGCGCTATATTGGCTCTGTGGTTTCCGCGCTGGCGGGTGCCTATCATCCTTGCGACCATGTTCATCGCCTTCACCCGCATTGTGGCGCAGGCGCATTATCCAACAGATACGGTCGCAGGCTATACGGTCGGTTTCCTGATGGCGGTAACGCTGGCCAGATTTCTTGCCAGTCGGGGCGCGATATTCCGCTGTGAGCAGGGACAATTTCTCCCGGTGATACGTTCTTGAATGCCCGTTAATATTAATCCTTGACCCCAAAGCCAGAATATCCTTCCTTATCAGTGATTTACTCGTGCTGTCCTTATTGGCCAAGCTTTGTGAAAGGAAGTTCAATGGGCGTTTCCATATCGAAAATTCTCGTGGCAGCCTCCGCGTTGCTTTTGGCCGCAGGCGGGGCTTCCGCAGCGACCCTCGATATCGTTAAGGAAAAAGGCTTCCTGCAATGCGGCGTGAATACGGGTTCAGCCGGTTTTGCATCGCCCAATGACAAGGGTGAATGGGCTGGTTTCGACGTGGATTATTGCCGCGCCGTTGCCGCTGCCATTTTCGGGGACGGAACCAAGGTCAAGTTCACGCCACTCTCATCAAAAGATCGCTTCGCCGCGCTCCAGTCGGGCGAGATCGATGTTCTGATCCGCAATACGACATGGACGCTGAGCCGCGACACGCAAGGCTTCGATTTTACCGGCGTGAACTACTATGATGGTCAGGGTTTCATGATCAACGGCAAGAAGCTGACTGGAATCACATCTGCCCTGCAACTGTCGGGAGCCACGATCTGCCTTCAGGCAGGCACGACGACCGAACTCAATGTCGCCGATTACTTCAAGGCCAACCGGATGGAATATAATCCCGTGGTCTTCGAGAAGCTGGAAGAAGTGAACAACGCCTATGATTCCGGTCGCTGCGATGTTTATACCGACGACCGCGCCAGCCTGCATTCGATTCGCTTGAGGCTTGCATCCACGGCCGATCATATCGTGCTGCCAGAAATCATCTCCAAAGAGCCGCTTGGCCCCGCTGTGCGTCAAGGCGATCCGCAATGGGCCGATATTATTCGCTGGACGCATTATGCGCTGCTGACGGCCGAAGAACTTGGTATCACCAAGGCAAATGTCGATCAGATGGTCAAAAGCGACAGTCCGGAAATACGCCGCGTGCTCGGACAGGAAGAGAATACCAAGCTTGGAACCGATCTTGGACTGACCAACGACTGGGTAGTCAACATGGTGAGGGCTGTGGGCAACTACGGCGAGATTTTCGATCGTGATCTTGGTGCGGGCAGCCGCTTGAAAATCGACCGCGGCATCAATGCTTTGTGGACCAAGGGCGGGCTGCAATATCCGATGCCGATACGCTGATTTTCCACGGGAAACAGCCACATTCCGTCATTAAATTTTCATCCATCGTATTTAAATTGACGGAGCGCGCGGAATCGCGTTCCGGTGTCCGCGCATTTCAGCACAGGCTTTCCGTATTCCCTACGGTTAAAAGTCACTCAAAAGGTTTCACGAATGAATATTTTTGCAAGTAAACTGGCCATTGCCGTTGCGGCTCTGGCCTTTCTCGGTTTTGGCGCTTCGGCAGAAACGCTCTCCGATGTGAAGAGTAAGGGTTTCCTCCAGTGCGGCGTAAATACCTCGCTGGGTGGCTTTGCCTCGCCGAACGACAAGGGTGAGTGGACAGGCTTCGAGGTGGATTACTGCCGTGCAGTTGCCGCTGCCATTTTCGGCGATGGTTCGAAGGTGAAGTTTACACCGCTCTCATCGAAAGATCGGCTTCCGGCGCTCCAGTCAGGCGAGATTGACGTGCTGTTCCGCAGTGCAACCGTAACCCTGAGCCGCGATACACAGGGCTTCGATTTTCCGGCTGTCTACTATTATGACGGGCAGGGTTTCATGGTGAACACCAAGAAGCTGCCGGGAATCACCTCTGCAAAGCAGCTTTCCGGTGCAACGGTCTGCCTTCTGGCTGGTTCGACAACGGAGCTGAACGCCGCCGATTTCTTCAAGGCCAACAAGATGGAATATAATCCCGTCGTGTTCGAGAAGCTGGAAGAGGTCAAGGCTGCCTATGATTCGGGTCGCTGCGATGTCTATACGACCGACCAGACCGGTCTTTATGCCGCTCGCCTTGCCTTGTCTTCTCCGGCGGACAACCTGGTTCTGCCGGAAATCATTTCCAAGGAACCGCTTGGTGCCGCTGTGCGTCAGGGCGATCCGCAATGGGCAGATATCATCCGCTGGACCCATTATGCGCTTCTCACTGCTGAAGAATTCGGCATCACGCAGGCAAATGTCGATGAATTGAAGAACGGCGATAATCCGGAAATCAAGCGTATCCTCGGTCAGGAAGCCAATACCAAGCTTGGTACAGATCTCGGCCTGACCAATGATTGGGTGGTCAATGTCGTCAAGGCTGTGGGCAATTATGGCGAGATTTTCGACAAGAATATCGGAAATGGCAGCCCGCTAAAGATTGCAAGGGGAATCAACGCGCCTTGGAACAAGGGTGGATTGCAGTACGCGATGCCTATCCGCTGATTTCCATTTTAAGCCTTACGGGTGCCAAGAAGAGAATTTGGCACCCGTTTTCATTAAAAAAAGTCAGATTGTATAGAAAAACGGCGAACATTTGCTTCTTGTGCAGCATTTTTGACGCTCTTGCTTCAATATTGAGCAAATATTCTCCCTTGACCAAACCTTCAGAATGCCCTTCGATAGATGGGTGAATGGGAGAGGCATTGGGGCCCTTTTCGGGGCTGGGGTAATTAACCGATGTAAACCTATCTCTCTGGGAACGACTACAACAACCAAAGGGCAAATTAATTATGAAAAATCTTGTTTTGAAGGGCGTACTCGCAGCGTCGGCGTTGGTCCTTCTTGCCAACGTCGCTTCGGCAACTGTGCTCGAAGATGTCAAGAAGAAGGGCTTCTTGCAGTGCGGCGTGAACACAGGTCTTCCTGGCTTTGCAGCGCCAAACGATAAGGGCGAATGGTCCGGTTTCGACGTTGATTACTGTAAGGCCGTTGCCGCAGCTGTTTTTGGCGATGCGAGCAAGGTCAAGTACACGCCATTGTCTGCGAAGGATCGTCTTCCAGCGCTGCAGTCCGGCGAAATCGACGTGTTGATTCGCAACACCACATGGACACTCAGCCGCGATACGCAGGGTTTTGATTTCCCGGGCGTCAACTATTACGACGGTCAGGGCTTCATGATCAATGCCAAGAAGCTTTCGGGCATCAACTCGGCGCTACAGCTCTCGGGAGCATCTGTCTGCGTTCAGGCCGGTACAACAACCGAGCTTAACCTTGCCGATTACTTCCGTACCAACAAGATGGAATACAATCCTGTTGTGTTCGAGAAGGTAGAAGAGGTCAACGCAGCTTACGACTCCGGTCGTTGCGATGCGTATACCACTGACCAGTCCGGCCTTTATGCCTATCGTCTGGCGCTGACCGCTCCGGATGACCACGTTGTTCTGCCGGAAATCATTTCCAAGGAGCCGCTTGGTCCAGTCGTCCGTCAGGGCGATCCTCAGTGGGCTGATATCGTTCGCTGGACTCACTACGCGCTGCTGACTGCTGAGGAATTCGGCATCACGCAAGCAAATGTGGATGAGCTGAAGAACGGCGAAAACCCTGAGGTCAAGCGTATCCTTGGTCAGGAAGCGAATACCAAGCTTGGTACAGACCTCGGCCTGACCAATGATTGGGTTGTCAACATCGTCAAGGCTGTAGGCAACTACGGCGAGATTTTCGAAAAGAACCTCGGTTCCGGCAGTCCGCTCAAGATTGCACGCGGCATCAATGCTCAGTGGACCAAGGGCGGCCTGCAATACGCGATGCCAATTCGCTGATCTGATACTCTTAAAGATAGCATCGGAGAGGGGGCTCTTGCCTCCTCTCCATTTCCTATAAATATAAGAATAATAAGAACAAGAACTTAGCAGAAATGAGGGGCCAATGGCATCGCAGGATATTTCGCCTGGCACAGATAGCGGCAAAGCTTCGCTCTTAAACGATCCCAAATTCCGTGGTTATCTTTTTCAGATTCTGGCCGTGCTCGTCATAGCTGTGCTGGGATATTGGATCGTCAATAACACTATTGAAAATCTGCAGCGCGCGCGTCTTGCTACAGGTTTTGGTTTTCTCGATGGCCGCGCCGGTTTTGACATCAGCAGCAGCCCTTATCTGACATATTCGAGCGATTCGACTTTCGCCAAGGCGCTTCTGGTCGGTATCCTGAATACGCTGACAGTGGCTGTCGCAGGCATCATCACCGCAACCATCCTCGGCTTTATCGTCGGTATTGGCCGCTTGTCGCATAACTGGCTTATCCGCAAGATATGCACGGTCTATGTGGAAATTTTCCGCAATATTCCGCCGCTGCTGGTCATCTTCTTCTGGTATTCGGGCGTTCTGGCTGTGTTGCCACAGGCGCGGCAGAGCGTTGCCTTGCCATTTGGTACCTATCTCAACAATCGCGGTTTTTACGTTCCATCGCTCATTCTGGGCGAGGGCGCATGGCTTGCCGGCGTGGCGTTTATCATTGCCATCGTAGCTGCCTTCTTCGTCCGGCGCTGGGCGCATAAGCGGCAAATGGCAACGGGCCAGCCGTTTCCTTCGAATCTCACGGCTATTGCCTTGATCATTGGCCTGCCGCTTCTGGCGCTCGCCATCAAGGGTTTTCCGCTAACATGGGATTACCCGATTCTCGGTAACTTCAATCTGAGAGGTGGCTCGCAGGTCGGCCCTGAGTTTATCTCGCTTTATCTGGCGCTTTCGTTCTATACGGCATCCTTTATCGCCGAGATCGTCCGCGCCGGTATTCGCGGTGTCGGCAAGGGGCAAACTGAAGCAGCTCATGCTCTCGGCCTGCGCGCTGGTACGACAACCCGTCTCGTCGTTGTACCGCAGGCAATGCGCATCATCACACCTCCGCTGGCCAGCCAGTATCTGAACCTGACCAAGAATTCGTCCCTTGCGATTGCTGCCGGTTATCCGGACCTCTTTGCAGTGGGCGGCACGATACTGAACCAGACAGGCCGCTCGCTTGAAGTGGTTGTCATCTTCATGATCGTTTACTTGAGCCTCAGCGTTCTGACCTCGCTGTTCATGAATTGGTACAACGCCAAAATGGCACTGGTGGAGCGCTGATCATGACAGACACCAATATTAGTTTTGTTCGTCAGGAAATGCTGCAAGGCCAGACTCCCCCTCGGGGAGAGCGCGGAATTATACGGTGGGTCCGGGTTAACCTGATCGCCACACCCGTGGACGCCGTACTGACCATTCTGGCACTTCTGGCTCTGGCCTGGTTCCTGCCACCTCTGCTCAATTGGCTTTTTGTCGAGGCATCGTGGGTTGGTGCGGACCGTTCCGTCTGCGCAACAGCAGCTCAGGGCGGTACTCAACCGGAAAACTGGTCGGGTGCGTGCTGGGCTTTCGTGAATGCCAAGTTCGGCCAGTTCATGTATGGGCCTTATCCGCTCGATCAGCGCTGGCGGGTCAATCTTGTGGGCATTATATTCGTTGTCCTCCTGATCCCGCTGCTCATGCCCAAAGTGCCCTACAAGGTGCCGAATGCAGTGATTTTCTTCTTCGTCTTTCCGATCATTGCCTTCTTCCTTCTGGTCGGCGGCTGGTTCGGTCTGCCTTATGTCGAAACCTCACGCTGGGGCGGACTGCTGGTTACGCTGGTCATCTCTTTTGTCGGCATCTCAGTTTCGCTGCCGCTGGGTATTGCTCTGGCACTTGGACGGCGCTCAAAAATGCCGGTCATCAAGATGCTTTGCGTCATTTTCATCGAAATGGTGCGCGGTATCCCGCTGGTGACGGTCCTGTTCATGGCCAGCTACATGCTGCCACTGTTCCTGCCGCCGGGCGTTTCGTTCGACAAGTTCCTCCGGGCTCTTATCGGTGTTGCCCTGTTTGCCTCGGCCTATATGGCGGAGGTAGTGCGTGGCGGTCTTCAAGCCATTCCAAAAGGTCAATATGAAGGAGCGGATTCGCTCGGATTGGGCTATTGGCAGAAGACTGGGCTGATTATACTCCCGCAGGCGTTGAAGCTGGTCATTCCCGGCATCGTCAACACCTTTATCGGCCTGTTCAAGGATACATCACTTGTTTCCATCATCAGCATGTTCGATTTGCTCGGAACCGTGCGTCAGCACTTTAACGATCCAACTTGGGCATCGCCGCAAACCCCCATGTCCGGTCTTGTTTTTGCCGGTTTCGTCTTTTGGATTTTCTGCTTCGGCATGTCGCGCTATTCCATTTTCATGGAAAACCGTCTCGACACTGGCCACAAACGTTAGGAGCATACGCATATGACAACTGAAAACATTATCGACCCGGAAGAAATCCACGTCGACCATTCGCTCCTGCAGGTCTCCAAGACAGACGTTGCTGTCGAGATCATCAACATGAACAAGTGGTACGGGGACTTTCACGTTCTCAAGGACATCAACCTCAAGGTGATGCGCGGCGAGCGTATCGTTATTGCCGGTCCTTCAGGTTCGGGCAAATCGACAATGATCCGCTGCATCAATCGTCTGGAAGAGCACCAGAGCGGCAAGATTCTCGTTGATGGCATTGAGCTGACCAACGATCTGAAGAAGATCGATGAAGTTCGCCGCGAAGTCGGCATGGTGTTCCAGCACTTCAATCTCTTCCCGCATCTGACCATTCTTGAAAACTGCACGCTTGCACCGATCTGGGTTCGCAAGATGCCGAAGAAAAAGGCGGATGAGGTTGCGATGCACTTCCTCGAACGCGTCAAGATCCCTGAACAGGCCAACAAATATCCAGGCCAGCTTTCCGGTGGTCAGCAGCAGCGCGTAGCAATTGCCCGCTCGCTCTGCATGAACCCACGCATCATGCTGTTCGATGAGCCGACTTCGGCGCTCGATCCGGAAATGATCAAGGAAGTGCTCGACACAATGGTGCAGCTAGCCGAAGAAGGCATGACCATGGTTTGCGTTACCCACGAAATGGGCTTTGCCCGTCAGGTAGCAAACCGGGTTATCTTCATGGATCAGGGCCAGATCGTTGAACAGAACGCGCCTGCCGAGTTCTTCGACAATCCCCAGCATGAACGCACCAAGCTGTTCCTCAGCCAGATTCTTCATTGAGATATCTGCTCATTATCCTGAAATCTTTTGCAGCGGTCCTGGTGGCCGCTGCAATCATATTTATCGTTGGCGCTTTGGTGCCTCGGCCCTTCTGGCCAGTTGAACAAAATCCAGTCACGCAGCCACGGCAGGTTCTGCTCCTGTCCAATCCTATCCATACGGATCTGGCTTTCCCTGCTGATCCGGATGTTTTGCAGCGCTTGTCGTTTCTGACGAACGATAATTTTCAGCTGACCGATCCGCGTATCAAATGGATTATCGTCGGCTGGGGAGGGCGTAGTTTTTATCTCGAAACACCAACTTGGGCGCAGCTGAAGTTCATGCCGCTCATGCGCGGCATCAGCATTGATAATTCGGTGATGCATGTGGAGCCCACGGGAGCTTTCGACATTAATCAGCCCCACATCGAACAGTTGTCCGTTTCCGGTAAGGCGTTCGATGCAATGCTGCAAAACGTCGTTACCAGCTTTCAAACCGATAATACTGGCAACGCACTGATGATTGCCGGTGCCCAATACGGTTTGAATGACCGCTTCTTTGAGGCCAATGGAAGATTCAGTGCTATCGTCGGTTGCAATACATGGACCAGCGCAATTCTGCGTTCAGGTGGCTTGCGGACCGGCTTTTGGAATCCGATGCCGCAGAGCTTGGTCTGGTCGCTAAAGCGTTATAATACCTTTTAAAAACTCTTTATTTCTCCGGTTTTCTCGGCAATGCTAGTAAGCGTCTATTTTTTATAAAGCTATTTTCAGTTGGAATTATTATGACGGAAGATCTTACAGAAAAAACAAGCGAACAATTGAGAGAAATCGCAACAACCCGGCAAATGTGGAACAACGAGTTACGTAAATATGTGGCTGCGGCACTTGATCGATTATCGACAGCGTTAATCGTGGTTGGCTTCCTTGGGCCTCTAGTGGCCGTTATGGCCAGCCCCGATATTTTGCAGCACGACAACAACTTCTGGTTGCTTATGAAGTTTATTGCCGTGGTATTGTGCGTCGTGTTATCTTTTGGGCTGCATATCGGTGGCAGACTGGTTCTTAAAAGAGGTTATCTTAATGTTCACCTATGAGACTTATTGGGTTCTAACATGGATTATGATGCCTCTAGTTGTGACAGTCGGTGCATTACTGCTTGGAAACTATGAAGTGAAACAAAGCCAGAAAGATACAGATATTCTTCTCGCAAACATTGCTCACGAGTTGAAGCGTCGGGCAACTCCAGCGGAATAATTGTCGTTACTGATCTCGACATTGCGTATGACTTTGGCAAGCCTTTTTTGGCGAACGCATAGCAAGCCCTTTTGGGCGCTCAAGACCCTCGCTTCGGCGAGGTTTTTTGCATCTGGCTCTCACCCGCATCATACCCATAAAGCCAATCCAGCCCTTCGATGAACTTTTCGGCAGGGCGTTTGCGCATGATCATGTTTCGCGCCATGGCAACAGGACCTCTTGCGCGATAGGCAAGGTGGTTGAGCGCACCGCGCCGGACAACAGCCTTGATGCGTTTGCTGCGCTGCTTGTCAAAATTGTTCAGCGCTGCAGGCCACTCGCTGGTGTTCTCGCTTAGACTTGCCGCCAGCTCCCACGCGTCCTCAATAGCCATCGCCGCGCCTTGTGCAGCATAAGGCGTCATCGCATGGGCTGCATCGCCAATCAGCATGAGACGATCTTCCAACCGATACCGGCATTTGCGCATTTCAAACAGCGGCCACGGCGTCCAAGGTCTTCCTGTCCGCATGATTTCGCGAATGCCGGGGTGCCAATGATTGAACTCCCGGATAAAATTCTGGCTTGGGGTCTCCGGTATTGCGCCAGCATCCCAGCGCCGTCCGCCTTGGCGATCTGGAGCAACAGCAACAAAGTTGCACATTTTCCCTGAGCGGATCGGATAGGCGATCAGATGAGCGTTCGAGCCTGTCCAGGCAACCACGTTGGTGCCTTGCGGCAGCAAGGCGGCAAAACTCTCCGGCAACTGGTCAGCCGCAATGGTCGAGCGCCAGGCAATCGTTGATGTATAGCGTGCACGCTCCATATCGGACATGGCATTGCGCATGTTTGACCAGACACCATCGGCACCCACCAGCAGGGCTCCGCGATGTTCCTCAATGCGGTCGTGATACTGCACGCGAACCAGAATGCCGTTCGCGTCGGATCGATATTGGGTCACGGCTGATTGCAGCTGGATTGCAATATTCGGCTGGCTCCGCGCTTTTTCAAGCAGAGCATTCTGCAGATCGGCACGGTGGCAGACGATGTAAGGCGCGCGCCATCTCGTTCGGGCTACATCGCCGACGCCAAGTGAAAGCAGCGTTTCGCCGCTTAAGCCGTCAGCAAGGCAGATCGCTTGAGGTTCAACCGAGGAGGGCGCCAATTGCTCAAATACGCCGATACGCTGGAGAATACGTGTTGCGTTCGGTGAAAGCTGGACTCCCGCGCCGACCTCGGCCAGAGTTGCGCTCTTCTCGAATATCTGGACTGGAAAGCCCTTGCCACTCAGCGCCAGCGCCAGCGTAAGCCCGGCAATGCCGGCACCTGCGATAATAATCTGCTCAGGATTGGGATCGCGTCTGTTTCGCTCTGTCTTCAGATCGATCAGCGATGCGTTCAAGCGGCCCTATCCACATAGGTGCAGCCAGCCGGAACTGTCTCATCGGCGTGCAAGGATGCATCATAACGGTAGAGCGTGGAGCAGTAGGGGCAGACTTTTTCGTTGTCATCGCCAAGGTCGAGAAACACGTGCGGATGATCAAAAGGAGCATTGGCACCTACGCACATGAATTCCTTCACGCCGATGGCGATGCTCGCATGTCCTGCGCTGTTCTGGAAATGAGGGATGCTGTGGCCAGCCATGTTTCGCTCCTGAATCGTCACATCAAATGCGTCTGCGCGGCATTTGACTTCTCTTTCGCTTCGGTTTGTATCATCCTGATTACGATTTCAAGACGATTGCTATCAAACTGTCAAAAGACTTCTCTATGGTGCGCGCATAAGTCCGTGTTTGACGGGTAGTTTCTTAGCTGGAGAATATTGATGAACGACCAATCGCCCGCCATTCCGCAGCCTGTCGAGAACGTCTCTCTGCCGGATATGCACACCAGCGTTGATCGCTTTGTCAATCGCGAGTTCTCATGGCTGCAATTCAATCGCCGCGTGCTTGAAGAAGCCCAGAACACACATCAGCCCTTGTTGGAACGCCTGCGTTTCCTGTCGATTTCTGCGGCCAATCTTGACGAGTTTTTTATGGTCCGCATCGCGGGTCTTGCCGGGCAGGTGCGTGAAAACGTGTCGAGCCGTAGTGATGATGGACGCACCGCCCAGGAGCAACTGGAGTTTGTTCTTGATGAAGTCGGCAAACTTCAGGCTGCCCAGCAGTTGCGTCTTGGTGCATTGCGCGAAGAACTGCTCAAGGAAAACATTGAGATTGTCCGTCCTGACCGTTTGAGCAAGTCCGAGCGGGAATGGCTGGAGGATCATTTCCTCGAAACCATCTATCCCGTGCTAACGCCGCTCGCTATCGATCCGGCGCATCCTTTTCCGTTTATTCCGAATCTCGGCTTCACCATCGCCATGCTGCTCAGCCGTAGCACCGACAACCGCCCGATGACGGCACTGCTGCGCTTGCCGCAAGCGCTCAAGCGCTTCATCCAGATACCGGATGATGGCGGCCGCTATCGCTTTCTGTCACTGGAAGATGCGATCAGCCTTTTCACAGGGCGACTTTTCCCCGGTTATGAGGTAAAGGGCGCCGGTACATTCCGCATCATCCGCGACAGCGATATTGAAGTTGAAGAAGAGGCGGAAGATCTGGTCCGTCTGTTTGAAAGCGCGTTGAAGCGCCGCCGCCGCGGTCAGGTGATCCGCATAGAGTTTGACGATGAAATGCCGGAGACATTGCGCAGCTTCGTCGCCACAGAACTGGGTGTACCCGATAACCGCATCAGCGTACTTGGCGGATTGCTTGCGCTGAACATGATTTCCGAAATCGTCAGCATCCCGCGTCCGGACCTGAAATTCGTACCCTATAATCCACGTTTCCCGGAACGTGTGCGCGAACATGGCGGCGATTGCTTCGCCGCGATCCGTGAGAAGGATATCGTGGTCCACCATCCTTACGAGTCTTTCGACGTGGTGGTGCAGTTTCTGCGTCAGGCCGCTGCCGACCCGGATGTCGTCGCGATTAAGCAAACACTCTACCGCACCTCAAACGACAGCCCGATTGTCCGTGCGCTGATTGATGCTGCCGATGCCGGCAAGTCCGTTACCGCGTTGATCGAGTTGAAGGCACGCTTTGACGAAGAGGCCAATATCCGTTGGGCACGCGATCTGGAACGTGCTGGCGTGCAGGTTGTCTTCGGCTTCATTGAATTGAAAACCCATGCGAAGATGTCGCTGGTTGTGCGCCGCGAAGAAAGTAAGCTGCGCAGCTATGTGCATCTGGGTACGGGCAACTATCATCCGATCACAGCCAAGATTTACACCGATCTTTCCTTCTTCACCTGCGAACCGGCAATCGGCCGCGATGTGGCGCAGATATTCAACTACATTACTGGTTATACGCCGCCATCCGGCGAGATGCGGATTGCTGTGTCGCCGATCACCCTGCGCCCGCGCATTCTCCAGCATATCGCCGAGGAAATCGCACATGCAAAGGCCGGTCGTCCCGCCGCGATCTGGATGAAGATGAATTCGCTTGTCGATGCCAAGATTATCGATGCGCTTTATGAGGCTAGTCGCGCCGGTGTCGAGATTGATCTTGTCGTGCGCGGCATTTGCTGCCTGCGACCGCAGGTGCCGGGGCTTTCGCAGAATATCCGGGCAAAGTCGATTGTCGGACGTTTTCTCGAACACAGCCGTATTTTCTGTTTTGGCAATGGCAAACCGCTGCCTTCCGAAAATGCTCTGGTCTATTTCGGCTCGGCCGACATGATGACCCGCAATCTTGACCGCCGGGTCGAAACTTTGGTGCCGATCACCAATCCAACTGTGCACCAACAGGTTCTTTCACAGATTATGCTGGCCAACCTTCTCGACAACCAGCAGAGTTATGAGCTACTTGCAGATGGAACCTCGCGGCGGATCGCTCCTGCCGATGGGGAGGATGCTTTTAATGCGCAGGAATATTTCATGACCAACCCCAGCCTTTCCGGCCGTGGCAAATCGCTGAAATCTTCTGCGCCTCGGTTGATTGCCCATCGCAAGCGGAAAGCAGCGAAAGAAAAATGAATTTGAATGCGACTCTTGACTGCGACTGCCGAATTATAAGTCCAGGAATCCGGACTGCATGATATCGGCAGCACAGGGACGTGTGCAGGGACGCAGGCCAGCCGCTGTCATCGACATTGGCTCAAACTCTGTGCGTCTTGTTGTTTACGAAGGGGTGACCCGCTCGCCCACGGTGCTTTTCAATGAAAAGATACTGTGCGGTCTCGGCAAAGGGCTGGTCAAAACCAAAAAGTTGAATGCCAAAGCAGTGCAGAGCGCTTTACGCGCATTGCGCCGTTTCCGGGCACTGGCAGAGCAAGCGGGTGCTGTCTCGCTTGATGTGCTTGCCACAGCCGCCGCGCGTGAAGCGGAGAACGGCTCGCAGTTCATCAAGGAAGCCGAAGCCATCCTCAAGGAGCCAATCAAGGTTCTATCGGGCCGGGAAGAAGCCTATTACTCGGCGCTCGGCATTATTTCCGGTTTCCACGATCCGGATGGTATTGCCGGTGATCTTGGCGGTGGCAGTCTTGAATTGGTTGATGTCAAAGGCCGCCAGATCGGTGACGGCATAACTCTGCCGCTCGGTGGTCTGCGCCTGCAGGATATGTCCGAAGGCGATCTGACCGAGGCGCTAAGCATCGCCCAGAAAACACTCGGCACAGCAAAGCTTCTCGCCAATGGCAAGGGCAGGGCCTTCTATGCGGTCGGCGGAACATGGCGAAACCTTGCCAAGCTGCATATGAGCGCGGAGCACTATCCGCTGCATGTTATGCATCACTACGAAATCCCCTTCGAAGAAGCGCAGCGCTTCCTGAAACGCGTCGCAGTCGGTGATGTCGACAATATGCGCGGCATCGAGGATGTCTCGAAAAACCGCCGCGCGCTCCTGTCTTATGGTGCCATAGCACTGCTTGAAACCATCAAGATAATGAAGCCGTCCAAGGTCGTGTTCTCGGCACTCGGCGTACGTGAGGGCTTCCTTTATTCGCTTCTTCCGGACGGCGAGCAATTGAGTGACCCGCTCATTTCGGCGTCGGAAGAGCTGGCGACTTTGCGTGCCCGGTCGCCCGCCTATGCGCGTGAGCTTGCAGATTGGAGCGGCGAGGCTTTCGCTGCGCTCGGTTATGACGAAACCGATGACGAGAAGCGTTATCGCCGTGCTGCATGCCTGATTGCGGATATCAGCTGGCGTGCCCACCCGGATTATCGGGGCAGTCAGGCCCTCAATATGATCTCAAATGCCAATTTTATCGGCATTGATCATCCGGGCCGCGCCTATATCGCCCTTGCCAATTTCTTCCGCCATGAAGGCGTTGCCAACAGCGTGCCGGACCCCGATCTGGCTGCTATTGCCAGCCCGAGGCTTCTGGAGTTCTCGCGTCTGCTTGCTGCAATCATGCGGATCACCTATCCGTTTTCGGCTTCCATGTCTGGCGTTGTTCCCAATCTGTCGTGGAAGAACACCTCCGAGGGAATTAACCTCGTCGTTGACAAATCGAAGGCCGATCTGATTGGTGATGTGACCGAAGGACGTTTGCAGCAATTGGCGAAGCTCACCGGCAAGACGCTGAAAATGGAAGTCGGCAAGTAAAACCTTTCACCAGCCCAAGATTACATTGAATCTTCGTTTCTGAATGGCTGGAGATCAAGTGGCTTCAACCGTTTTTGCTTTGGGAATATGCAACCCGAGCACCAGTGGCACGGCGATCACATAAACAACTATCGCGGAGAGCCAGATTGCACCCGGCCATTGCTTCTGCACGACGAAGTAGAAGCTGGAAAAGGCAAGCGGGGCGATAATCGATGCGAGGCTTATTGCCGAGGCCAAGACCCCTTGGAACTGGCCCTGCCGGTCGTCGTCGACCATGCGGGTTGCGAGGGACTGGAGCGATGGGACGCCAATTCCGCCAAGGACGAATATCGGCATCACGGCAAATACCACCCAAGGCTGTGTCGTAAGGCTCATGGCGATCAACGCCAGCGAGGTCCCTGCAATGCCTGTTAGAATAGTGGCGCGTTCCCCGAGCAGCTTCACGGCTGGTCCCGGCAGAAAGGCTTGGGCGAGCGCCTGAAAGGCACCATAAGTGCCGAGTGAAAGGCCAATCCACAAGCCGTTCCACCCGAACACGTCGTGACCCCAAAGGGCCCAGCAAGTGCCGTAAACTTCACCGACGCCGCTGAAAATGAAGAACACCACGATGATCGGCATTAGTCCCTTCATCGAGAATATCCAGCGGAATGGACGGAGCGGATTGAGCGCGGCAAAGTTGATGCGCTCGCGGTTGGGCGTGCGGGACTCTGGCAGGACGAACATCGCCAGTAGCAGGTTTACGGCATTGAAAACCGCAGCGGCGATGAATGGCAGTCGCAGCCAGTGGTCGCCGAGAATCCCGCCGAGAACCGGCCCGATAATGAAACCGATGCCAAAAGTCGCGTTCAAGAGTCCAAAGCGCCGCGCACGCGTGTCTTCGGCTGAAATGTCGGTGATATAGGCCGTGGCAACGGAGATATTGGCGCTGGTCAGTCCGGCAATGGCGCGGCCGATCAATAGCATCCATAGCCGCGGCGCAAAGGCCATGATCAGATAGTTTATGGCCGCACCTGCCATTGAAATCAACAGAACCGGCCTGCGGCCTAGCCGGTCGCTGAGTGCTCCAAGCATGGGAGCAAACACGAACTGCATCATGGCGTAAAGCGCAGTCATGATCCCGATATAGGAAGCCACATTACTTGTGTGGGTCACGTCCTCGATCAGTCGCGGAAGAATGGGGAAGATCAGGCCGATCCCTACGGCATCAAGGCCTATTGTTGCAAAAATGATGAGAAGAGCTTTGTTCATGGAGTTTGTACCGAGATTAAAAATATACTGAGTATATAAATGTGCTGATCGCTGAGATGTGTCAATGGTAAATATGTACTCAGTACAAAAAATGCAGTATCAGGGTATTATGAGTAAATCATCCGAATCAAAACCGTCCGACCTTCGCTCGCGTAAGCGTCTCGCCACACGACGAGCCATTTCATTCGTTGCCGACCGTCTCTTTCAAGATCGGGGCTTTGATAATGTAACGATAGATGACATTGCGGCTGCTGCCGACGTGGGCAGGATGACGGTGTTCAACTATTTCCCCCGCAAGGAAGATATGTTCTTCGACCGCGATGAAGAGGGGCGCGAAATTTTGCGTGACACCCTGCTGAATCGAAATTCCGAAACCTCTCCAATCGAAGCTTTGCGCCTTCTGGCCCACCAGCTCTTGGCGGAACAGCGCCCTTACGTCGAGTTTTCCAGGAGAAGCCAAGGTTTTATCCGGACGATTGAGGGCAGTGAAACCCTTAAAGCCCGGGCCAGAGCGATACGTGACGAACTCGCGCAAGTTGTGTCCGTTGCCCTGTCCGAAAGCGTAAGGCGGGACCCCGACGATCCTGATGCACGTCTTGCTGCTGCTGTACTTTTGGCAACGTGGAGCATTGCCTTCATCGAGGCCCATCGGACCTTCCGGCAAAGCGCAGATACAAAGGCAGCAGAAGCCATGTTCCTTGGCATTGTCGATAAGGGCACTGTCGGCTTGAAGGCCATTTTGGCAGGCACGCCCTACATTTGAAAGGACCGCAGCTTCATCAATGAGGGGTCGCCGTAAGTTGAGCTGTAAGATGCTTAAAACCAAGGACGTACTTTAACGGGGCTTCCCTTAATTGTTGCAGGCAGTCTGAGTGGCCGGTAGTGTTACTCACCCCGGAGTCTCAATAGTTATTAAAAGTGGGTTGGCACTGATGCAAAGCAAACACGTGCATTCCTTGAAGCATGGTGAATTCGAATTTAACACCGAACTTGGCTCTATAATCCGGGTTTGCAAGAATCATCTGCCCATCCTCAAAGGCCTGTCCATAAAGCGTTTGATTCTTGGTGCGGGAGCGATCCGCGAGCCTCATTGGCACGCCAATGCCACAGAACTCGCATATTGTGTTTCAGGCAAAGCGCTTATCGGCGTTCTTGACAATGGCAGCGTCTTTTCCTCCTTCATCGTCGGTGCTGGTCAGATGTTCCATATTCCATCCGGAGCGGTACATCACATTGAAAATATTGGAGAAGTCGAGGCGGAATTCATCATCGCATTCCGAAGCGATTTGCCGGAAGACTTTTCGATGCACGCTGCTTTCGGTGCCATGACTAATGCGGTCCTTGGCAATACTTATGATCTGCCTGGCAGTGCCTTTGAGTCTATCGCGCGCACGACCATGGGCACCCATATTGTGAAGCGCGTTGGATCTGCAGTTATTCCGCCGTCCGCCTTGTATAACAGCCCGCATAGCTTCGATATCGAAGCGCAGAATGCTTTGCTGGATTCCTCCGCCGGGTCAGCGCGGTTTGCACGCGTACAGTTCTGGCCCGTTCTGAAAGATATTTCCATGTACTCCTTGCGCATTACAGCCAAGGGCATGCGTGAGCCGCACTGGCATCCCGAAACTGCAGAAATGGGCTATGTTCAGCGTGGTCATGCCCGGATGACAGTTCTCGATCCTGATGGCAATACCGATACATATGAACTGAGCCCCGGCGATGTTTATTTCATTCCGCGCGCCTATCCGCACCATATTGAACAACTAGGCAGCGACGAAGTTCACTTCCTCATCTTCTTCGATCAGCCAACGCCCGGTGATATCGGCTATCGCGCAACTGCCTCGGCATTCTCCCGCGAGGTCATTGCCGCAACGCTCGGCATTGGTGTAAATGACCTGCCGCAGTTGCCATTCACACCAGCGGACCCGCTGCTGGTAAACCGGATCAACGCACGTGATGAATAATTCCTGACGAGATTCATCTGTTCACACGCATGTGAGAGCATTTGTATTGCCGCCACGCCACGCGCTGGTCAATGTCGCTGCATGAAAACCGATCCGTTCAATCGCCGCAAATTCCTTTTGGCCACTCTTGCTGGTGGAGCGAGTGCTCTGGCTCCTTCGCTTGCCATCGGACAGGAGATAAAGGCAGTTGCCGCTTTGGACAGCGCCGCCATCAGCCGTATCATCGATCAGGCGTCGGCTTTTCCCGCGCTGCAAACAATGATCGTCCATGCCGGAGGCAAGACCCAGATCGAGCACCGTTTTCACGGCCCTGCCGCCGACCGTCCGGTCAATGTAAAATCCGTCTCCAAGACAATCATTGCGACACTTGCTGGCATCGCCATCGAGCGCAAAGTCTTTTCCGGGCTGGACGAGCCGGTTGCGCCGATCCTGTCGAACAAGCTGCCACAGGAGCGCGACCCCCGGCTGGCGCAGGTTACGCTGGGTAATCTGCTTTCCATGCAGGCTGGTCTGGATCGGACCTCCGGCCCCAATTACGGGCGATGGGTAGAAAGTTCCGATTGGGTACGCTATGCGCTCGCCCGTGATTTCGTAGATGAGCCGGGCGGGAGGATGCTTTACTCGACCGGCAATTCGCATCTTGTATCGGCGATGCTGACCCGCAAAACCGGACGCTCCACCTTGGAAAATGCCCGCGACTGGCTGGGCGAGCCGCTGGGCATAAACATTCCGCCATGGCCTCGCGATCCGCAGGGCATCTATTTCGGCGGCAATGATATGGAGCTTTCGCCGCGTGCCATGCTGGCCTTCGGCAGGATGTTTCTTGAAGAGGGAAAGAGCGGCGGCAAGCAAATCGTGCCTGCCGCATGGATAGCGGAATCATGGAAGCCGCGAACCAGCTCGCCGTTCACCGGTGACAGTTATGGTCTGGGTTGGTTCATTGCCCGCACACCCGATGGCAAGCCGTTTTATTATGCGTGGGGTTATGGTGGTCAAATGATCTATGTCGTGCCACATGCTTCGGTCGTCGCGGTGATGACCTCGAATACAGCTGCGCCCTCGGGCCGTTCAGGCTATGTGCGCCAATTGCACAATCTCCTCGCCACTCAGATCGTGCCGGCGGCGGAAGCCGCAATCGGCTGATCATCCGGCTGTAGGCGCAATCTTCTTGCGGGACGGGAAGGTCATGGCGGCAACGCCTATCACGACAAAGACCAATCCAAGCCATGCGGTACTGGCCAGCGTTTCACCAAGGAAGATCACTCCGATACCAACGCCTATCGGTACGCGAAGATAGGCCTGTGAGGTGGTGCTGACTGAGCCAAGCGTATGGATAAGCCGGAAGTAAATCACGAAGGCGAGAGCGGTCGAAAAGATCGAAAGACCGAGCAAAGCCAGAATCGAGTCAGTTGATGGCGTGATGGTCCATGGGTGATCAACGATCAGGCTGATGGGGATAAGTATAACTGCTCCGCAGATCATCGAGCCTGCCGCTGGCATCATCGGGTCGAGCCCTTTGAAGCCCCGTCCGAAGATGGCTGCCACCGCATAGGAGATTGTCGCCGCTACAATTGCCAGTTGCGCCAGCAGTTCTTTGCCAACTCCCTGAAATGCTTCCATGCCGATGATCAGGCTGATCCCGATTACACCGGCAAAAGTCCCGAAAAGTTTACGGGTTGTCACTGTCTCGTGCCGGGTGATCAGCACCGTCAGCAGGAATGCGAAAATCGGCGTTGTGGAATTCAGGATCGTTGCCAGTCCGGCATTCACCGATTGTTCGGCCCATGCGATCAGCGTGAAAGGGATAACGCTGTTGATGCATGCCTGAATGAAAAAGCGCTTCCAGATGGCCGGGTCTTTGGGCAACGAAAGTCCGCGCATTTTTATGATGGCAAGGAGCAGGCCGCCGGCAATCAATGTCCGCGCGGCGATGAAAGTGATTGGCGGGATCGTTTCCACACCAATTCTGATGAACGTGTAGGAAGCACCCCATAAAGTTGCAAGGACAGCGAGTAGTGCAACTTCTTTTGCGAGGAAGGGAGTTGGCGTGGATAAGGCAGTCATTTTTTCACTTTCACAGCATCGATCATTTGTATGATCAATGCCCTGATTTCCTGCCCGATGTTTCGATGAGGGTCAAACTATCAAAATTTATGGATCACTTATCTGATATTGATCAATCACTGCTGAATTTGCCGAGGGCTCGCGGAGAAACGGCCGGGTTTCAGAGAAAAACCGGCCATTTTTAGAGCATTTTCGTAACCCAGGGCTGCAAAATAGTTGCGGCCGGTTGAGTTGTTTTACTGGGCGGGCAGGATAAGTGTGCGAATTTTCTTGTTTTCGAACTTCAGGCAAAGCTCGCCATTGATAAGCTGCAATGCCTTCTCACCGAAGACTTCACGCCGCCAGCCTTGCAGTGCGGGGATGCCATCCGCATCGCCTTCAGCGGCAATCCGGTCGATCTCGTCCGAGGTGGCAACCACCTTTGCCGCGACCCCATGCTCTTCCGTGACAAGTCGCAACAGTACCTTCAAAAGCTCGGAAGCAGCCCCTGCACCCTCGGGTGATGCAGTCTGTTTTGGCAGGCGGGGCATCTCTTCCTTTGGCAGGTCGAGCGCCAGATTAACGGCATTGAGCAAGCCTGTTGCCATGCTGGAACGCTCCCAACCCTTTGGAATTGTTCGCAAACGTGACATGGCTTCCGCATCGCGCGGTTGCTGCTGGGCGATTTCGTAGATGGCGTCATCCTTGATGACGCGTCCGCGCGGTACATTGCGTTCACGCGCTTCCCGCTCACGCCAGGCGGCAACACTGCGTAAAACTGCAAGCTCCACAGGCTTGCGCAAACGCATCTTCAGTCGCTTCCACGCATCGTCCGGATGCATGTCATAGGTTTCGCGCGCGGTGAGAATTTTCATCTCGTCCAACACCCAGTCGGTACGACCTTCCGCCTCGAGGCTTTCCTTCAGATGGAGGTAGATATCACGCAGATGCGTCACATCCGCCAAAGCATAATCGAGCTGTTTCTCGGAAAGAGGCCGGCGGCGCCAATCTGTGAATCGCGAAGATTTGTCGATTTGCGCCCCAACCACACGTTGTACCAACTGGTCGTAAGCAATGGCATCACCAAAGCCGCAAACCATTGCCGCAACCTGCGTATCGAATACCGGATGCGGTATCAGATTGCCAAGATGGAAGATTATTTCAATATCCTGACGGGCAGCGTGAAACACTTTCACGATTGTTTCGTCAGCCATCAGCTTAAAAAACGCAGCAAGATCAAGGCCCGGCGCTAGCGCATCGACTATCGCCGTGTGATCGGGCGACGCCAATTGGATTACGCAAAGCTCCGGCCAGAACGTGGTCTCCCGGATGAATTCCGTATCGACAGTCACGAAGTCTGATTGGGAAAGGGCGGCAACAGCCTGTTCAAGCTGATCTGTAGTTGTAATCATGGTCATGATTTTTCTATAGCGAATGAGAATGGGTTTGTCTCGGTTCTTGACAAATCAGCTCCAAAATGCGCTTGTCCGCCCAAATTCTTTGGCGTGTCGGGGGCTTTTCCCTCGAGCTTTTCGCCATATCTAATCAGAGGCACATATCATGCACCGTTACCGCAGCCATACCTGCGCCGCCTTGCGTAAATCGGACGTTGGTTCGACAGTTCGTCTTTCCGGTTGGGTCCACCGTGTCCGCGACCATGGCGGGATTCTCTTCATTGATATTCGCGACCATTACGGTCTGACGCAGATCGTCGCCAATCCGGATTCGCCAGCGTTCAAACTGGCAGAAACCTTGCGCGGTGAATGGGTTATCCGTGTTGACGGTGAAGTTAAGGCGCGTACGGAAGACACTGTAAACGCCAATATGCCAACAGGCGAGATTGAGGTGTTTGCCCGCGAGATCGAAGTTCTCTCGGCTGCGAAGGAACTGCCTTTGCCGGTGTTTGGTGAACTCGATTATCCGGAAGACATCCGCCTCAAGTACCGCTTCCTCGATCTGCGCCGTGATACGCTGCATAAAAACATCATGCAGCGCACGAAGATCATCGCTGCGATGCGCCGCCGCATGAGCGAGATCAATTTTACCGAGTTTTCGACGCCGATTCTGACTGCTTCTTCGCCGGAAGGCGCGCGCGACTTCCTTGTGCCGAGCCGTATTCATCCCGGCAAGTTCTACGCTTTGCCGCAGGCGCCACAGCAGTACAAACAGCTGATCATGATGTCCGGTTTCGACCGTTACTTCCAGATTGCGCCTTGCTTCCGCGATGAAGATCCACGTGCCGATCGTCTGCCGGGTGAGTTCTATCAGCTCGACGTTGAAATGAGCTTTGTTGAACAAAACGATGTTCTCGCCACGATGGAGCCTGTTCTACGTGGTGTTTTCGAAGAGTTTGCCGAGGGCAAGCGCGTCACCAAGGAATTTCCGCGCATCGCCTATGACGACGCCATGCGCAAATATGGCTCAGACAAGCCAGACCTGCGCAACCCCATCGAAATGCAGGCTGTGACCGAGCATTTCGCTGGTTCGGGCTTCAAAGTCTTCGCCAACATGATCGCCAATGACCCAAAGGTCGAAGTCTGGGCTATTCCGGCAAAAACCGGCGGTTCGCGCGCATTCTGTGACCGCATGAACTCCTGGGCGCAAAGCGAAGGCCAGCCCGGCCTTGGCTATATCTTCTGGCGTAAAGAAGGCGAGAGCCTTGAAGGCGCTGGTCCGCTGGCCAAAAACATCGGGCCGGAACGTACGGAAGCCTTGCGTGTTCAGCTCGGCCTTGATGATGGCGACGCGGCATTCTTTGTTGCTGGCGATCCGAAAAAGTTCGTTTCCTTTGCAGGTGCGGCTCGTACCCGTGCTGGTGAGGAATTGAACCTTGTTGATCGCGATCAGTTCGCGCTCTGCTGGATTGTTGATTTCCCGTTCTTCGAGTGGCTCGAAGACGAGAAGAAGATCGATTTTGCTCACAACCCGTTCTCGATGCCGCAGGGTGGCATGGATGCGCTGGAAAATCAGGACCCGCTGACAATCAAGGCGTTCCAGTACGATATGGTTTGCAATGGTTTCGAAATCGCTTCCGGCGGTATCCGCAACCATCTGCCGGACACGATGGTCAAGGCTTTTGAGACTGTCGGTCATTCGCGTGAAACTGTGGAAGAGCGCTTCGGCGGTCTGTACCGCGCATTCCAGTATGGCGCACCGCCCCATGGCGGCATGGCTGCTGGTGTTGATCGTATTGTCATGCTGCTCGTTGGCGCAAAGAATCTGCGTGAAATCACCATGTTCCCAATGAACCAGCAGGCCTATGACTTGCTGATGAATGCGCCATCGGATGTGTCGCAGGCACAGTTGCGTGACCTGAACATTCGCCTTAATCCGGTGAAGAAAGAGGTTTAAAAACTTCTTCTAACCGACTCTGGACAAACAAAAAGCCCGGCATTGCTGCCGGGCTTTTTGTTGTCTCCGTCAACCTTACTGGTTCGCGATTACTGTAACGCCAAGTGTCTTGAGCAGCGACTTTGGATCGGCCATGCCGCCCGCTGCGATGATCGCGAATGGAACCGACTTTGGCGGAGCTGCCTTGATCTCGATTGTCTTTGGATCATCGAGATAAGCACCGACTGCCGTGCCGAGAGTCTGGGCAAATTCTGCATCACCCAACTGCGCTGCGGCCATTGGAACGATTGCCTTGGCCTGATTGATCAGGTCTCCGCGCTTGGCACCCTGCTGCTGGGCAACATAATCGAGCGCCTTGTACGTCACCGAATCGTCTTCAAAACGAACCGAAGCGCCGGTGAAGCTCAACTGTTGCATCAGGCCGAGCATTGCCATGCCCTGTGCATCGTCAGGCTTGCCTTCCATGTTCTTGGTGGCTTCCTGCAGACCCTTGATGAAATCAAGTGTGTAACCGGAAATGTCCAATTTGATCCCAAGTGTACCGGCATCATTGGTAATAAAGTCCATTTTCTCGATGTTTAGACGACCATCCGGAACATTCCATGTGCCGTTGACGTCGATCTTGCCGGACAGCGTTTGATAACCAAGAGCGGTCAATGCTTCTTTGGTCTTTGGATCCTCTACATCTGACAGATCAGCCTTGAAGCTTTCAACATTCGTTGTGAAAGCGACAGGCGATGTCTCTGTCAGCGGTGAAATCGTCGCTGTGATGCCATCGGCAAGGAAAACGTCCTTGCCCTTGGCATTAACACCAATGTGCTTCACCTCAGCCTTCTCATATTGAAGGATTTTTGCGAGGGGCTCGGTCGCACCCTCGGCTGGCAATGTAATGCCTTCGAGCGCGATGCCTTCGACGGTTACCTTGCCCTTGTCATCGCCCTCAGGGGAGAAACTGATGTCTGGAATGGTCATGGAGCCGATTTTGAAGCCGCCGCCGGAAACATCGCTGACATCGGAAAGCGTTACATCACCGGCAGTAAAGGTTTCTTTGACACCCGCTGTTGAAACTTTCGTTTCTTTAAGAACGATGGTCGAGCCATTGGTTTCAACATTGCTGTACTCAATCACACCACCCTGTTCGGCATAAACGGCCTTCAAACGTGCAGCGACAGCATTTCCGTCGACGGCAAAGGCTGAACCGGCAAATACGACAACGAGAGCAGAGGTTGCAGCCAGAAGGCGCAAGCCGGATTTTACAGGGGTGGTTGGACGCATAGTTTGTTCCTTGTTAATATCAATAATCGTACCTATTACATGAGGCGCGGCAAAACTGTGACAGCCACTGGTCAAACGGCAATAATTGCAATTCGGGCGCTAGAAAGTCAGATTTGGCGCTCGAAGGCAAGCTTTGTTCAACAGAACGAGCTTTCCGGCCACATCAGCCTGTGATCTGAGCGAATCATTGCTTGCTCGTGAATCCTTGTCTTGATAGTCCATTCACATGGGAAAAAGCCTGATTCCGCCAGACGATGGCGATGATAATGTCGAACCGGTTGATCTGAAGGCAGCGCTGGAAGAGCGCTATCTTGCCTATGCTCTATCAACGATCATGCACCGTGCCTTGCCGGACGTGCGGGACGGTTTGAAGCCCGTTCATCGCCGCATCATGCATGCCATGCGTTTGCTGCGTCTTTCCCCCGATCAGTCCTATGCAAAATGCGCGCGTATCGTCGGCGAGGTCATGGGTAAGTTCCATCCCCACGGCGATCAGTCGATCTATGATGCGCTTGTGCGCCTGAGCCAGGATTTTGCGGTACGTTACCCGGTTGTCGACGGGCAGGGGAACTTCGGCAATATTGATGGCGATAACCCCGCTGCCATGCGTTACACCGAAGCCCGCATGACCGATGTTGCCATGCTGCTGCTGGAAGGCATTACCGAAGATGCGGTCGACTTCCGGCCGACCTATAATGAGGAAGACGAAGAACCAATCGTTCTTCCCGGTGCTTTCCCGAACCTCCTTGCCAATGGCTCGTCAGGCATTGCGGTAGGCATGGCTACGTCGATTCCTCCCCACAATGTTTCCGAGCTTTGTGCGGCGGCGCTACATCTGATCCAGCATCCCGACGCGACGGTTGAGGAGTTGATGACCTCGCCGGATGAATGGGCCGCCCTCGAAGCGGAAAGCAAAGACAACCCTAAAGCCCTGTTGAAATGCAAGGTTCGTGGCCCGGATTTCCCCACAGGCGGCATTCTTGTTGAAAGCTGGGATGCAATTGTCGAAGCCTACAAGGCTGGTCGTGGCGGTTTCCGTTTGCGCGCACGTTGGGCTACGGAGGATCTGGGACGAGGCACGTGGAATATCGTCATTGGCGAGATTCCCTATCAGGTGCAAAAATCACGCCTCATTGAAAAGATCGCCGAACTTCTGATCGCCAAGAAGCTTCCACTGCTGGATGATGTGCGGGATGAATCGACCGAAGACGTTCGCCTTGTGCTTGAGCCAAAGAGCCGGAGCGTCAATCCCGATATTCTCATGGAATCGCTGTTCAAGCTGAGCGAGCTTGAGACCCGCTTTCCGCTGAACATGAACGTTCTGTCGCATGGCAAGGTGCCAAACGTTCTTTCGCTGCGTGAGGTGCTGAAGCAATGGCTTGAGCATCGCAAGGAAGTGCTCATCCGCCGCTCGCGGCATCGCCTCGGTGAAATCGAGCGCCGTCTGGAAATCCTCGGCGGCATGTTGATTGCCTACCTGAATATTGATGAAGTCATTCGCATCATCCGCGAGGAAGACGAGCCGAAGCAGGAGATGATCCGCCGCTTTGAACTGACCGATAATCAGGCGGAAGCCATTCTCAACATGCGCCTGCGTTCTTTGCGCAAGCTTGAAGAGTTTGAAATCCGCAAGGAATTCGATGGATTGAGCGCTGAAAAGAAGCAGATCGAGGAACTGCTGGGATCAGAACCAAAGCAATGGCAGACGATCTCATGGCAAATTTCCGAAATGCAGAAGAAGTACGGCCCGGACACGCTTGTCGGCAAACGCCGCACAACCTTTGCCGATGCTCCGACGCATGATTTGACCGATATCCACCACGCCATGATCGAGCGTGAGCCGGTAACGGTTGTCGTGTCGGAAAAGGGCTGGCTGCGGGCAATGAAGGGGCATTTGGCGGACTTTGCCACGCTGACCTTCAAGGAAGGCGACAAGCTCAAGCTGGCTTTCCATGCGGAAACGACCGACCGCATCCTCGTTCTGACGACCGGTGGAAAATTCTACACCATTGGCGCGAACAGCCTTCCGGGTGGACGCGGCCATGGCGAACCGATCCGGATCATTGTCGATATGGAAAATGATCAGGATATCGTCACGGCCTTCGTACACAATCCGGAGCGCAAGCTGTTTCTGTCTTCGCACGTCGGTAATGGCTTTATCGTTCCTGAAGCGGATGTCATTGCCAATACACGCAAAGGCAAACAGGTGATGAACGTCAAATCGCCGGACGAAGCGCGTCATTGCGTGCCGGTCGTCGGCGATAGCGTTGCCATTGTCGGTGAGAACCGCAAACTGCTGGTCTTCCCGCTGGCTGATGTGCCGGAGCTTGGACGCGGCAAGGGCGTGCGTCTGCAACGCTACAAGGACGGCGGTGTTGCGGATATTCGCATCTTTACGATGGAGCAGGGGCTGACATGGCAGGATGCTTCCGGTCGCAGTTTCACACGTGGAAAACTTGAATTGCTGGAATGGGTGGGCCCACGTGCAACTGCTGGCCGTATGGTTCCAAAGGGGTTCCCGCGCTCAGGTAAGTTCTCTTGATCTGATAGAATGGATACCCGAGTTGCCGTTCTGAACCTGCAAGCAGGTTCTGATTAAGCGATGGACAGCCTGCGGTGCGGTTCGCTGCTATGGAGGTAGACAGCAAGCGTATCCCATGGTGGTGTAATGCCAATACTGCCAAGCAAACGACCGATTTCGCCACGGTGATAACCGCTGTGAGTGACGATATGCAGAAGCATCTCCTCCCGCGTCATCGAGCCCTTGTCGCCGTCGGTAAATATGAATGGGATGGGTTTGGATAATTGTTCATCACCAAGTTGTGCCAGATAATCCAAATACCATTGATCTGACGCTGAAACGGCTGCCCGCAATTCAGCCAATGCCGGGGTTTCCGGAGTGTTGTCGCTGGAATAATCATGCCTGATGTTTTGCAAATGTGCGGCAAAAATCCGCCCCACAATATAGGCGTGGTTGATAAGCCTTACTGCGGTTTGCTGCTCCTTGAAATGTAACCCCAGATCAAGGCTTTCAATTTTTTCAAACAGGTCATTATTTGCCCAGGCCTGATAGCTAAAAAGCGTCTGCAATAGGTTTAAAGCACTCATAATCAGGTAGCCTTTCTCGTCGAAAAATGTGAGTGATATGCTCACATCTTCGTTGAGAGCGCGGTCCATGTCTACTCGCATTCCCTCCATAGACCATACAGTACAGAAAGAGGCAGCAGCTATGCGAAAAGAGCCTCGGCAAGCTCGTTCGAAAGTAACAGTTGAAGCCATAATCAGTGCTGGTGCTCGCATTTTGAGCGATCAGGGATGGTCCGGATTTACGACCAATAAGGTGGCGAATGTTGCGGGTGTCAGCATCGGCTCCCTGTACCAGTACTTTCCGGATAAAATGTCGCTGGTCGGAGCAATCCGCCGTCGGCATCTTGATGATTGTTTGATGATTATGCGGAAATTGGGCGGTGAGCGGATGCCACTCAAACAGTTTGCGGAAAACCTTGTGCAAGAACTTATTGCGGCTCATCGCCTGCACCCCGGGCTTCACCGGGTACTTCTTGATGAAGCGCCGATTTATAAAGGCCTTGATGATCCGAACGATGCGTTCGAAGCGGAATATATGGGGCACTACCAATCCGCTATTGCTGCCTATCTAACCTCTGCGGAAAGTGCGCCGATGAAGAGCATGGCACTCGTGCTATCAGATGCCCTTGACGGGGTTATTCACAATGCTGCCAGAAGAGGAATGCTCGATTCAGTGGAGCTGCAACAGCAACTCGTTCGTATGATCCGGGGCTATCTAAGCTATTCCAATCGGGAAAACTCGGCTCAGGATAGTGAATCGTGACTTTTAAATCGGATGGCGGATTGCCGTCGTCCGTGCTCGCCTGTGCGAGTGAAACATTTGCCAGAGCGAATGCCCTATCAGCGCTGAAATGATAATAATGCCCCCAATCAACGTGGCATCAGTCGGACGTTCGGAAAACACCAGCCAAACCCAGATTGGCGTAAGTACTGTTTCGAGCAGATAGAACATCGCGACTTCCGGTCCTGACAGAAAGCGCGGTCCGGTTGCGAGGCAGATGAAGGCGATTGTCGTCACCACCGCACCGTTGAAGATGATCCAGCCTGGCACGGCAACGCTAAAACCATTCTGAGAAACCATGAACGCAGCAACCACTATCGGCACTGCAGTTCCCATCATGGCGGCGAAGCTCATATCCTTGCCCGATGCGCGGGTAACTGTAATTGCCGAGGCGAGAATGAAGGTTGAAAGCAGACCCATCAGATCGCCGAACACATGGCCTGCGGACAGCCCTTCGCGCACGATAATCCCGACGCCTATCAGCATCAGGAACATGGCGATAAAGGTAACAGCCTTTGGGCGTTCTTTCAGGAATATCCATGAAAGTAGCGCAGCAAACACCGTGTTGAAGGCGAGGATGAAAACGAGATTGGCTGTTTTTGTATTGTATACAGCAGTCATGAACGCAATCGAGGCCATGCCGTAGAGTGCAGCAACCAGAAAACCAGTTTTGCCCGGCAACATCTGGCGTCGTTTGCCGGTGATCATGTTCCACGCGGCCCAGATGATCAGGGCGCATATGAAGGTCGTCGAACTGCGCAGCAGCAATGTCGACCACGTTTCACCTTGCCCGAGGCGCAGTAAAGGAATGTCTGCGGAAAGCACCAGACCTCCGATGCCGGTAATGAGCAAGCCTTTGCGGTGGTCGAGATGAAGTTGTGACATGCGGCGGGATTTCCGGGGATTCTTTTGATTGTGCCGCGTGGTCTAGCGGCAAGGCGCCTTGCCGTCCAGAGCCGTCAGGGCGTGCGGCGTTCCCAACCCTTCATGCCGAGATGTTCCTGCGGCTGATAACGGATTTTATACTGCATCTTGCGGGAGCCTTCGACCCAATATCCAAGATAGACATGCGGCAGGCCGGCAGCAGCAGCTCGCTGGATATGGTCGAGGATCATGAATGTGCCGAGCGAACGGCTTGCATGTTCGGGATTGAAGAACGAATAGACCATGGATAGCCCATCGCCCATGATATCGGTCAGGGCGACAGCGATCAGTTCGCCTTCACCCTTTTGCGTAATGAAGCTGTCAGGTCCACGGCGACGATACTCGATGATCTGCGTGGGCACATGCGTGTCTTCCACCATCATGGCATAGTCGAGCACAGTCATTTCCGACATGCCGCCCTTATTGTGGCGCGCATCCAGATAATGCCTGAACAGTGAATATTGTTCGGTGGAGGGTTCGGCGTGATGGATATTGCCAATCAGGTCGCGATTGCGGTTCCACACACGGCGCATGGATTTATCCTGAGCGAACTCACCTGCAAGAATACGCACGGAAACACAAGCCCTGCAATTCTCACAGGCTGGTCGGTAAGCAATGTTCTGCGAGCGCCGGAAGCCACCTTGGGTCAGCAGATCATTCAGTTCGCTGGCGCGTCCACCGACAAGATGAGTGAACACCTTGCGTTCAAGCTGTCCGTCCAGATAGGGACACGGCGAGGGCGCTGTTAGAAAGAACTGCGGAGATTGCTGCGGTTGATGGGTCATCCATGTTCCTGGAATACTCTGTAACAGCTATAGAATCGTATGACCGCCTAAAACGTCAATTCAATTATATTGCATCGCAGAGTGAATGTCGCGTGTGTCGTATTAAGGCGCCGGGTTTACCGGACAGCGTGAGCCGTTCCATGAATGGATCGGCGGGTCAAAACGTCCATTGGTCGAACCGCCCCAGGCAGCCTTGAAGTCCTGATAGTTTTCGCTGAAGTGCAATAACAACAACCCGGTGCCATCCTTGTCAGTCCAGATCAGGGTGCGTTCTGTGGGGCTCGTCCGGTCTTTTTCAACGATATTGCCGTCGGTGCGTCCGGCCTGTCCGTCTATTTTGTAGGTTCCTGATATACGGCCATCCCTGTCAACATTCAGATTGGTCTGTATGTCTTGATAGTCCCCATAGGATATCACTTCGCCGCAGAATTTACCTGCGGGTGAGGCCGCGTAGCCAGCATTGCCCGATAGGGCGAGCAGGGCAATTGCCGCAGCAACGAGTTTGAATCTTTTCATAATTTCAATGCCAAGAAGAAAGGCTCCCGGATGGGAGCCCTGAAAGTTTAATTGTAAGCCCTGACCACAACAGTTCCGAGCAGAAGGTCGTGTAAGGTCCGTTTGCGGTCGAGGAAGAATGTGGCGAGCAGTATGAAGGGCGTCAATACGACGTTGAGGCCCCAAAAGAGAACTGTATGCACAACTGCAAACAGGCCATCGACCTTTTCGCCATCAAGGCGCTCCAGCTTCAGCCCCATCATCTGCATGCCCTTGGTCGCCTGTCGTGAACCGCCGAGAGTGCTGTAAACATAGAGCAGAGCAACAGCCGGAAACATGATGCCATAGAGCATCCAGCCCAACCCCAGTGTTGCTATGCCAAGAATAAAGACCAGGATTGCTACCGGAATACACAGAAGAAACACGATCGCATAGTCGATCAGAAAGGCGAATACACGGCTTGTGCGTACGCCCTGATACAAGCGCCAATCTTCGAGACGATCCGTAATTATTTCGCCATCAAGGGTTTTCGCGTTCATTTCATTTCCTGTTTCAAGTGATGGCCGAACGGCCATTCTCCTGAAATTGGGAATTCAGGACGATAAATTCAAGTGCCAGCCTTCAATCGTTCTGCAACCAAAGGTGCAAAATAGGTAAGAATGCCATCGCAGCCAGCGCGTTTGAACGCAAGCAGCGTTTCCATCATGACGCGCTCTTCGTCTATCCAGCCATTGGCACCGGCGGCCTTGATCATCGTATATTCGCCGGACACCTGATAAGCGAAAGTTGGAACGGCAAAGGTTTCCTTCAGCCGGTGGATGATGTCGAGATAAGGCAGACCGGGTTTGACCATCAGCGAATCCGCACCCTCGGCGAGATCCTGTTCGGCCTCGCGTACGGCTTCATCGCTGTTCGCAGGATCGATATAATAGGTTTTCTTGTCACCCTTGAGCCGGCCGGAAGTGCCGATAGCTTCGCGGTATGGGCCATAGAATGCGGACGCGAATTTGGTGGCATAAGCCATGATAGCCACGTCCTGAAAACCGTTCTGGTCCAGCGCATCGCGGATGGCACCAATACGGCCATCCATCATGTCTGACGGCGCAATGATATCAGCGCCAGCTGCCGCCTGCAGCACAGCGCCTTGTGTGATCTGCGCCACGGTTTCGTCATTGACAATAATACCGTCGCGCAGAATGCCATCATGGCCGTGGCTGGTAAAAGGATCTAGCGCCACATCGGTAATCATGCCGATTTCAGGCACTGCATCCTTGATCGCGCGCGTTGCGCGGTTGATCAGATTATCCGGATCGAGAATGCCCGAGCCTGCCTCATCGCGCAGTTCGGAGGCAATATTGGCGAATGTTGCAATAGCGGGAATACCAAGCTTGGCCGCACGCTCGGCTTCGCGCACAGCCATGTCTACTGAGAAACGCTGCACGCCGGGCATCGCTGCGATATCTTCGCGCCGGTTTTCACCTTCACAAAGGAAAATCGGCCAGATCAGATCGTTTACCGTCAGCTGGTTTTCCTGAACCAGTCGGCGTGACCAATCAGCCTTACGCATGCGGCGCAAGCGTCGGCTCTGGGTAATTTCGTCAACGGTCCTTGGCGCGTGCCTTTGGAATGCTGGATGCTTGTTCATATTTCCTGCCTGCTGTTTAGAATGGTTTTAACAGGATCGTCACCTTCACATAACCCCAAAATTATTTCTGGCTATTGGACGAATTGCCCAGCCATCGAATGACGTTTGCTTTTTCATCGCCAGAATATATGCCTCGCGAGGCAGCAAATCCGTCTCGTGATAAATATGTGATCCATTGACGCGGCCTGTCGTATTTTCCTAACCTTGCCCGCAAATAATGGAGAATGCATGGAAATCGATTTTGGCGGCATGGGGGAGATCGCGTTCGAACGGCGCGGTAAAGCTGGCCTTGTTCGATTGACGCGTCCCAAAGCGCTAAATGCGCTGACGCGGGTGATGGTCAACGCGCTGCATAAAGCACTCATTGCCTGGGCAACCGATGAAGGGGTCCATTGCGTCATTGTTGAAGGTGAGGGGCGTGCTTTCTGTGCGGGCGGCGATATTCTTGCTGTCTACCATGCTGGCCGCTCAGGTGCGCCGCTCTATGATTTCTTTGCCGATGAATACCGCCTCAATGCTTATATAAGGCATTATCCCAAGCCCTATATTTCACTGATCGATGGCATTGTGATGGGCGGAGGTGTCGGCATTTCTGTTCATGGCTCGCACCGTATCGTTACCGAGAACGTTACTTTTGCCATGCCGGAAGTCGGCATCGGCTTTTTCCCGGATGTCGGCGGCAGTGCGTTCCTGCCGCATTTGCCCGAACATTTCGGCACCTATCTTGCCTTGACCGGCAACAGGATAAAGCAGGGCGATTGCCTGCAAAGCGGCATTGCCACCCATGCGATAAAGGCGGAAGACAAGGAAAAGCTCAAACGCAGCCTGATAAGATCAGGCGACCCGGAAAAGGCGCTCAAGGGTAAAACCGTGAATCCTGACTTTGAAACATCGGAAGCGATGCGCGACATGATCAGCGTGTTGTTCGACTCGCCAACTTTGGGTGGTTGTCTCATCCGCCTCGCCGCGGCTGGGGTCAATGGCAGCGAAGAAGCGCAGAAACTTCTTGATCTCATCAAGACCCGCTCGCCGACAAGTCTGCATGTTAGCTTCCGCCAGATAGAGGAGGGGCGTGAACTCGATATGGATCAGTGCATGCAAATGGAGTACCGCATTCTTTCCCGCATGCTTGAGAATCGCGATTTTTATGAAGGTGTGCGGGCACTTCTTGTGGACAAGGACAATTCGCCCGTGTGGAGTCCCGCGAAAATCGAAGATATAACGCCTGAAATGATCGATGCCTATTTTGCATCACTGGGCGAGCGGGAATTGCAACTGACATGAACGATAAGCCCACCCATCTGCCGTTCGATCCGACAATGGCCCAAACCGGCTTTGTCTGGTTCCTCCGGCTTGTGGCTATTTATTCCCTTGTCTCCGGAGTGGGCTACTGGGCGCAGATCAGCGGCTATTATGAAGGTCTGCTTTGGCGCTTTGATCTCATGCCTTGGCAATGGAAGGTCGCTTCAGTTTCTTTGGCAATGCTTTATCCCGTCGCATCGACAGGTCTTTGGATGATGGTTTCATGGGGACCGGTCATCTGGTTTGTTGCCGCACTCGGCGAAACCCTGATGTTCACGGTGTTCTCGGAATTCTTCTTCTACCGGCCACAGATTGCCATCATTCATGGCTGTGTAGCTTTGCTTTATATCGCTTTCCGCGTCGTACTGTTTTTGCAGAAACGCCAGCAGGCGATGCCCGTGCGCTGAACTCCATTATTGCCCGTCGGTAAGTCTTCATTAAGTTAGAAATTGATTCAGTGCCGGTAAGATACTGTTAAGTCTATGTTTTAAGTCGAATTTTATGCGTATTCGATAGTGTCTGCTCAACGGTGAGAAAAATACACCGAAACAACAGTGAGGCAGGTATTATGAACAACGTACAGAGAAAGTCTGGCGCAAGCTCGAATTCTACAATAAATGATACAGCATTGCGCACACTATATCTTGAAGCACTTCAATTGGTCGAGCGCTTGCATCGCCGGTTACTTGATGTGGTCAAGGACGAATTCGACCGCAATGGCCGCAGCGACATCAACGCCATTCAGGCATTGCTTCTTTTCAACATCGGCAATGCGGAATTGACGGCCGGTGAACTTCGCAGCCGCGGCTACTATCTGGGCTCGAATGTTTCCTACAATCTGAAGAAGCTCGTCGAACTTGGCTTCATCTCTCATGAACGTTCACGCACCGATCGCCGTTCGGTTCGCGTCAGCCTGACTGAGAAGGGCTCGGAAGTTGCCGAACTCGTTGCCGGTCTTTACGAGCGCCACGTTGCATCCATCGAACACGTTGGCGGCATCAAGGCAGAAGAATTCCAGTCGATGAACAAGGCTTTGCAGCGTCTTGACCGCTTCTGGAACGACAGCATCGCCTACCGCATGTAATCTGCGGTAGCATAATAACAAAAGCCCGGCTTTGCAGGCAGCAAAGGCGGGCTTTGTCTATTTTTTGTTCGAGCCCTCAAAATACAGAGCCATCAGGTTTGCGGCAGAACAGTCATCAATCCGCCATAATGGAATGCAAATGCACGCTCCGATACTTCATGTCAGTGCAGCATCTGTTACGTCTCACGGGACGTGTGTCGCGTAAACATCACAATCGCGCTATACTCCGCGGAAAGTTGATGTTTATTAAGGATGTTCCTGATATTTTTGGAAACCAAATCTGCTTCTGCGCATTGCTGTGAGCAGCTTGAATACAGAGCTTCCAACAGGTTGGACAAGAACATGAAAAAATTTGGATCGTCAGCGCTGGACCGCCGCGCATTTTTGACCGGTGTTGCAACAGCAGGCATGGCGGCAGTTGCTTCGTCCGCCTTTGCTCAACAATCCGATATTGGCGATATCCTTTCTGCTCCAAAGCGTGGCAACTGGGATGACCAGTTTGATGCCCGCTCCACAAATCGCGGTAAGGTTGCAAGCTTCCAGCCGATTGCAAGCCGTGAAACAGTTTCCTTCATCGAAAACGCCATCAACACCTATAGCCAGATTGTTGGCAATGGTGGCTGGCCAAGTGTTCCCGGCAATGTGAAAATGCAGCTCGGCGTTGTCGATCCTGCGGTTTCCGTCATGCGCAAGCGCCTCATCATTGCGGGCGATCTTTCCCAGAGCGCCGGTGTTTCCAATTCCTTCGATACCTATGTCGATGCGGCAGTCAAGCGCTTCCAGTCCCGTCACGGCCTGCCTGCCGATGGCGTCATGGGTCAGTACTCACTCGCTGCCATGAACGTGACCGCTGATGTTCGCCTTGGTCAGTTGCAGACAAATCTTGAGCGTGTCCGCAAGCTTTCATCGGAAGATCAAGGTGCCCGCTACGTCATGGTCAACATTCCGGCCGCGCAGATTGAGGCGGTTGAAGCGGGCCGTGTTGCCCAGCGCCATACGGCCATTGTCGGCAAGATCGACCGCCAGACGCCGATCCTCGACTCAAAAATCCACGAGGTCATCCTCAATCCTTATTGGACTGCGCCAAAGTCGATCATCCAGAAGGATATCATTCCGCTGATGCGCAAGGACCCGACCTATCTGGAAAAGAACAAGATTCGCCTGTTCGATGAACGCACCCGCGAGGAGGTGCCGCCGGAAAGCGTTGATTGGTCAACAGATGATGCGGTCAAGCTTATGTTCCGTCAGGACCCGGGCAAGATCAACGCCATGTCCTCGACCAAGATCAACTTTGCGAACCCATATGCGGTTTATATGCATGATACGCCATCGCAGGGTCTGTTCAACAAGCTGATGCGTTTTGACTCTTCCGGTTGCGTCCGCATTCAGAACGTTCGCGATCTTAATGTCTGGCTGCTGCGTGATACGCCGGGTTGGGACCGTCAGACCATGGAGGCAACGATTGCTTCCCGCGTCAACACACCGATTGCCGTCAGCAATCCTGTGCCGGTGCATTTCGTATATGTTTCGGCGTGGTCAACAGGTGATGGCGTTGTTCATCTGCGCGACGATATTTACGAGATGGATGGTCAGGCAGCTCTTTCGATCGGCACCAACACCTGATTGCATTTTTCAACTGAGAATAGACAAAGGCCGCTTATTAGCGGTCTTTTTCGTTATGGCGGTTTCAAACCATTGGTTTTCGCCCATCGGCCATTGGCGTCTGTTATTTAAGTATGATAATGCGCGGCAACTACCCACCAATATCCAGATGGCAAATGAGGGTTCAGGCACCATGTCGAATGCAGATACATTTTTCAACGCATCGCTCGAAGATATCGATCCGGAAGTATTCAGTTCCATTCGTAAGGAGCTGGGCCGCCAGCGCCATGAAATCGAGTTGATCGCATCGGAAAATATTGTCTCGCGCGCTGTTCTTGAAGCGCAGGGTTCGATCATGACCAACAAATATGCCGAAGGTTATCCGGGCAAGCGCTATTATGGCGGTTGCCAGTTCGTTGATATTGCTGAAGAACTTGCCATTGAGCGCGCCAAAAAGCTTTTCGGAAGCAACTTTGCCAATGTGCAGCCAAACTCCGGCAGCCAGATGAACCAGGCCGTGTTTCTGGCCTTGTTGCAGCCCGGCGATACATTCATGGGCCTCGACCTGAATTCAGGTGGTCACTTGACCCATGGTTCGCCCGTCAACATGTCCGGCAAGTGGTTCAAGGTTGTTTCCTACGGCGTGCGCCAGGATGACCACCTGCTTGATATGGATGCCATTGAAAAGCAGGCGCAGGAAACCAAGCCAAAGCTTATTCTCGCTGGTGGCACCGCCTATTCGCGCGTTTGGGATTGGGAACGTTTCCGCAAGATCGCCGACAGCGTTGGCGCCTATCTCATGGTGGACATGGCCCACATCGCAGGTTTGGTTGCTGCCGGTGTTCACCCGTCACCCGTGCCCCACGCGCATGTTGTAACCACTACGACGCATAAATCCTTGCGCGGTCCTCGTGGCGGCATGATCCTCACCAATGACGAAGATTTGGCGAAGAAGATGAACTCCGCCGTATTCCCCGGCTTGCAGGGTGGTCCGTTGATGCACGTTATTGCCGCAAAGGCAGTTGCCTTTGGCGAAGCGCTCAAGCCGGATTTCAAGGTCTATGCACAGAACGTTGCCGATAACGCCAAGACCTTGGCTGAAACCTTGAAGAAGAACGGTCTCGATATCGTATCTGGCGGTACGGACAACCATCTGATGCTGGTTGATTTGCGTCCAAAGAATGCAACGGGCAAGCGTGCGGAACAGGCCCTTGGCCGTGCGAATATCACTTGCAACAAGAACGGCATTCCGTTCGATCCGGAAAAGCCATTTGTCACTTCCGGCGTGCGTCTTGGAACACCAGCCGGTACGACACGCGGATTTGGCGCGGCAGAGTTCACCGAAATCGGCAACCTCATCTCGGAAGTTCTCGACGGCCTGAAGGTCGCCAATTCCGACGAAGGCAATGCCGCAGTGGAAAAGGCGGTCCAGCAGAAAGTCATTTCGTTGACTGACCGCTTCCCGCTTTACCCATATCTCGGCCAGTAAGAACATTCTCGTCCCGGCGATCGCAATTCATTGACAGTGCGTATCGCCGGGGCGCTTTAATCTCGCTTCGAAAAACACTATCTTCGCGGTGATTTCAGAATCATCTCCGGAAAGTTCCTCGATGCGTTGTCCATATTGCCAGTCTGAAGACACCCAAGTGAAAGATTCGCGTCCTGCCGAGGACGGCGCTGTCATTCGCAGGCGGCGCATCTGTACTGTATGCGGCGGACGGTTTACGACATTTGAACGTGTGCAGTTGCGGGATTTGTCGGTCATCAAGAAAAGCGGGCGCAGGGTTGCGTTTGATCGCGACAAGCTGATGCGTTCCGTTGAAGTGGCTTTGCGCAAGCGCGAAGTGGATCAGGAACGCGTTGAACGCGCTGTGTCCGGTATCGTGCGCCAGCTGGAAAGCTCCGGCGAACCGGAAGTCAGTTCCGACGAGATCGGCCGTCTGGTCATGGATGCACTCAAGGGCATCGACGATATCGCCTATATCCGCTTTGCCTCGGTTTATCGCAATTTCAGCGAAGCCAAAGACTTTCACGATGTGATCGATGAGATCACCGCCAGTGACATTGCAACCGGCCCGATTGAGGACGATTGATCCATATGACAGCGACTGGTCTTGATCGCCGCTATATGGCCGCGGCTATTCGTTTTTCGCGCCGCCATCATGGCTTGACGGGCACCAACCCTTCTGTGGCAACGCTCATCGTCAAGGATAATGTCATTGTCGGGCGCGGCGTTACGGCCATTGGCGGGCGTCCCCATGCGGAAACGCAGGCTTTGCTTGAGGCTGGAGACAAAGCGCGCGGTGCGACAGCCTATGTCACGCTGGAGCCTTGCGCGCATCACGGAAAAACACCGCCTTGTGCCAATGCCCTCGTTACGGCAGGGGTGACACGAGTTATATCGGCGGCCAATGATCCTGATGAGCGCGTTGCCGGAAAAGGCTATGCCATTTTGCGCGATGCTGGCATCGAAGTGGTGACAGGCGTACTGGCTGACGAAGCCGCCGATGAACTGGCGGGTTACTTGATTCGATCTTCCAGGAAACGTCCGGAAGTGACTCTGAAACTTGGGCTTTCCACCGATGGCTTCATTGGCAGGCAAGGCGAGGGGCAGATAGCAATCAGCGGGCCGGTGTCGAGAGCGCAGGCGCATGTCATGCGTGCTGAAACCGATGCAATCCTCGTCGGAATAGGGACCGTGCTTGCTGATGATCCGCAATTGACCTGCCGGTTGGCGGGGCTTGAGCATCGCTCGCCAATACGTATTGTCCTCGACAGCCAGCTGCGGATACCGATGGATAGCGAACTGGTTAAAACTGCGGCAAGTGTCCCTGTTTGGATTGCCGCCAGTGCAGAGGCGGATTCCGCCAAACGTCAGGCTCTTATCGCTGCCGGGTGCAAAATACTTGCCACTGAAGTCGATTGCGGCGCGACGGCACTTCCGGAATTGCTGGATGATCTTGCCGCGCAGGGCATTGCGACATTGATAGTCGAGGGAGGGGCGGTGGTGGCGGCTTCCTTCCTTGAGGAAAATCTGGTCGATCGCATCGTGCTGTTTGAAGGTCCGGTGGAGATCGGTGAGGGTGGGGTTGCAGCCCCCGACCTTCGCTCCCATATGGCTCATGAATTCAAGCTGTTGTACGAATCCCAATTCGGCGATGACCGTTACAGCGAGTATATAAGACCGCTTTAAGGAGCCGCGCATGTTCACTGGGATTGTTACGGATATTGGCAGGATCGGACAGGTCAAGCCGCTTAATGAAGGCGTGCTTCTGCGTATCGAGACCAATTACGACCCCGAGACTATCGAAATTGGTGCTTCGATTTCCTGTTCTGGTGTTTGCCTGACCGTAACTACATTGCCGGAAAATGGCTCCAATGCTCGCTGGTTCGAGGTTGAGGCCTGGGAAGAGGCGCTGCGCCTGACCAGCATTTCCGGATGGAAAACAGGAACGCATATCAATCTGGAACGCTCGCTCAAGCTTGGTGATGAAATGGGTGGCCATCTCGTATCCGGCCATATCGACGCGATGGCTGATTTGATCAAGCGTGAGGAAGAGGGCGATGCGGTTCGTTTTACCCTGCGTGTGCCCGAAAATCTTGCCCGTTTCATTGCTCCGAAAGGCTCCGTAGCGCTTGATGGTACGTCGCTGACAGTCAATGCAGTCAGTGGCAATGAGTTTGATGTGCTGCTCATCCGCCACTCGCTGGAAGTGACGACTTGGGGCGACCGCAAGGTCGGAGACAGGATCAATATCGAGATTGATCAGATGGCGAGATACGCGGCGCGACTTGCAGAATATCCGAAATCAGCCTAGGACGAGGGAAACGGCCTTAGCCGCACAAAATTCCTGGAGCCAGCATGTCCAAAAACAAGGCGCGTGCGCCACATCTGTTGATTGTGGAAGCACGTTTCTATGAAGAACTGTCCGATGCATTGCTCAATGGCGCAAAGCTCGCGCTTGACGAAGCCAATGCGACTTATGATGTCGTGACCGTTCCCGGTGCACTTGAGGTGCCTGCTGTCATTTCTTTTGCCCTTGATGGAGCGGAAGAAGGCGGCAAAAAGTATGATGGCTATGTTGCGCTCGGCACTGTCATTCGCGGCGAGACCTATCATTTCGATATCGTTGCCAATGAATCATGCCGCGCTTTGATGGATTTGGCTGTTGCGGAAAGCATTGCTATCGGCAATGGCATTCTGACTGTCGAAAATGAAGAGCAGGCATGGGTACGTGCCCGCCGCGAAGACAAGGATAAGGGCGGTTTCGCTGCCCGTGCGGCGCTCACCATGATCGCCCTCAAGGATAAGCTCGGAGCCTGAACCATGGTCATTTCTAACGATGGACAGACCCCGGCGGTGAAGACCGCTAATAAACGCGGTGTAGCGCGGCTCGCTGCTGTGCAGGCACTCTATCAAATGGATGTCGCCGGAACCGGCGTGCTTGAAGTTGTTGCCGAATATGAGGAACATAGGCTCGGCAAGGAAGTTGACGGCAAGCAATATCTGGATGCCGATCCGCAATGGTTCAGGGGGATTGTATCTGGCGTTGTCGCCGATCAGACGACCCTTGATCCGATGATCCGGCAGGCTCTGACGGAAGACTGGCCGCTATCGCGTCTTGATTCCACTCTGCGTGCCATATTGCGTGCGGGGATTTGGGAGCTTCGTGGCAAGGCTGATGTGCCAACTGCTGTTATCGTTTCCGAATATGTCGATATCGCCAAGGCGTTCTATTCCGAAGACGAGCCAAAGCTGGTCAATGCTGTTCTGGATCGTTTGGCGTTCGAGCTTCGTGGTGAGAGCAAGGGCGTCAAAGGCCCGAAGCGCTGATTATTTTGTGTCGTGGCGGTGATGGTGTTTTGCTGGATATCTCCAGTCATAAAAAAGAACCGCACCCGCAAGCAGCAAGCCAGCTGCTGGCATAACCATAAATGAAATCATTTGCAGGGTTGTCATTGCTTCATCCTCTTCAGGAAGCGGCTCGCTATATAATGTAGTGCAATAGCAGTAAGAAAACAAACTGCGCTCAAAAAAGAGAGAAATAAAGTTGGTCCCGCTCGCCCATTGAGACTCGCAATCAATGGTGCCAAACCGCCGACGGCAAGCGTGGCTATCCCAACACCGTTTAGGAATGTTGCAAACAGTTTGATTCTTTCATTGTAAATCGCGTCCAACAGCTGCCTCTCCTGACCAACATAGGTACGACTTTGGCGCTTCGTTCGCCCGCCAGCAATCCCTACTTTGGTCTATCGTTTTGATCTGAATACGAAAGACCTTGACGTTTTCGCATTTGCTTCGCTACTCCTTACACATACGGTCGCGTTTCTGCCGGCCTGGCAGCTGCGTGTGCCGTACCGAACCTGACCCGGGGAGGGGTTTTTCCGGTCAAATCTGAGGGAGTGGCATGACAATACTGTTTCTGGTCATTGCCTGCGGTCTGCTGTCCATCGTCTATGCGGTTTTAGCTACCAAATCGGTGCTTGCTGCGGATCAGGGCAATGCGCGCATGCAAGAAATCGCCGGTGCAATTCGTGAAGGCGCACAGGCATATCTCACACGTCAATATACCACGATCGCCATTGTCGGCGTGGTCGTATTCATAGCGGTCTGGTTCCTGCTTACAGGGACGGCGGCTATAGGCTTCCTCATTGGGGCGGTACTCTCGGGTCTGGCAGGTTTTATTGGCATGCATGTCTCGGTTCGAGCCAATGTGCGCACGGCACAGGCGGCTTCGCGCAGTCTCGCTGCCGGGCTTGAGATCGCGTTCAAATCAGGTGCTATTACCGGCATGCTGGTTGCGGGCCTCGCTTTGCTTGGCGTTGCTGTCTATTACTGGATACTGACCGATATTCTCGGATATGCGCCAGCTGACCGGACGGTGATCGATGCTCTCGTATCGCTCGGCTTCGGTGCTTCGCTGATTTCGATCTTTGCCCGTCTCGGCGGGGGTATCTTCACCAAGGGTGCGGATGTCGGCGGCGATCTCGTCGGCAAGGTGGAAGCCGGTATTCCCGAAGATGATCCACGCAACCCTGCAACAATCGCAGACAACGTCGGCGACAATGTTGGTGACTGTGCGGGTATGGCTGCCGATCTGTTCGAAACCTATGCGGTGACGATTGTTGCCACCATGGTGCTCGGAGCGATCTTCTTTGCAGCGACACCTGTATTGAGCAGCATCATGCTGTATCCGCTGGCAATTTGCGGTGCCTGCATTCTTACTTCAATCGCTGGCACGTTTTTCGTCAAGCTTGGCGCGAATAACTCCATCATGGGCGCGCTGTACAAGGGCCTGATCGTAACCGGCCTGCTTTCCATTGTTGGTCTTGCTTTGGCAACATGGGCGACAATAGGCTGGGGTGAAATCGGTACTGTAGATGGTCAGGCCATCACCGGGCTTAACCTGTTTTATTGCGGTATTCTCGGACTTGTCGTCACTGCGTTGATCGTCGTGATTACGGAATACTACACCGGCACCAACAAGCGTCCGGTCAATTCAATCGCTCAGGCTTCGGTCACTGGTCACGGTACAAACGTGATCCAAGGCCTCGCAGTATCGCTTGAATCGACTGCTCTGCCCGCATTGGTCATCGTTGGCGGCATCATCTGGACATACCAGCTTGCTGGATTGTTCGGGACCGGTATCGCCGTCACAGCAATGCTCGGTATTGCCGGCATGATCGTTGCTCTCGATGCGTTCGGTCCAGTAACCGACAATGCCGGTGGTATCGCGGAAATGGCGGGTCTCGATCCGGAAGTTCGCAAGTCGACCGACGCGCTTGATGCGGTCGGCAACACAACAAAGGCCGTTACCAAGGGTTATGCCATTGGCTCGGCAGGTCTTGGTGCACTGGTTCTGTTCGCAGCCTATTCCAACGACCTGAAGTTCTTCATTGCAGAGGCTGACAAGGCTGGCTCCACGGCGTTCGCTTACTTCAAGGGAATCGGTGCGGTTTCGTTCGAACTGTCCAACCCTTACGTCGTGGCCGGGCTTATCTTCGGTGGTCTTATTCCATATCTCTTCGGTGGTATCGCGATGACTGCGGTTGGTCGTGCTGCCGGTTCTGTTGTGGAAGAAGTTCGCCGCCAGTTCCGGGAAAAGCCGGGCATCATGGCGGGCACAGAGCGTCCGGACTATGCCCGCGCAGTGGATATTCTGACGCGTGCAGCGATTAAAGAGATGGTAATCCCATCGCTTCTGCCGGTTCTTGCGCCGCTCGTCGTTTATTTCGGCGTGCTGCTCATCTCCGGCTCCAAGGCTTCCGCCTTTGCTGCGCTCGGCGCGTCGCTACTTGGCGTTATCATCAATGGTATCTTCGTTGCCATATCGATGACATCCGGTGGTGGTGCGTGGGATAATGCGAAGAAGTCCTTCGAAGATGGGTTCGTCGACAAGGATGGTGTTCGCCACCTTAAAGGCTCGGATGCTCACAAGGCCTCGGTGACCGGCGATACCGTTGGCGATCCGTACAAGGATACTGCAGGTCCTGCGGTCAATCCTGCCATCAAGATCACCAATATCGTGGCCTTGCTGCTATTGGCTGTCCTGGCTCATCAATAACAACAATATGGATGCAGTTTTCCGAAGAAACTGCGTCCATCCCACAAACAACAAAAAACCCGCGAAACTTGGTTTCGCGGGTTTTTCTTGTTCGAAACCTTATTGGCCGGTTGGGCCGCCGCCAAGCGATGGAGGAGCTTTGCCAACGCCCTGCAGCAACTGACCGAGGAAGGAAAGATCCTTGCCGCCCGTTGGGGTGGTTCTGCTGATGAAATCGAAGACCTTGCCATCCTGCAGGCCATAATTGGCTATACTGGAAACCTTGCTGTCCTTGTCGAAATAGACCGCAAGGATACGCCGGTCCGTAACTTTGGGCTGCAAAAAGGCTACGCTGCGATGGCGTTTCTGCGAAATATAATAGAAAACTTCGTTGTCGAAGGTTGCCGTTGTCGATGGGCTGCCAAGCGTAAGGATGACCTGTTCACGGCTTGACCCAACAGGAACAAACTCTAGGGTTTTCTCGTCAAGAACATAACCTTGGCTCAATGTTTCCGAAGGATTGAGGCTCGCGGTATTGCAACCGGCAAGTCCTGTAGCCAAAACGAAAGTTCCCGCGAGAAAATAACCGCGTGAACTATGGGTCTTGAAAATCCGCTGCAGCAACGACATCTCCATTTCAAAGTGGGCGCAAGTCTTTCGCTGCCCGCAGAACTTCGGTAAACCACCTTGAAGTCCGATGCAACACGCGACTCGTGCTGTGTCCCCGGTTCAAGTGAAGGCCTAATCAATGATTCTCAGTTTATTCAGCCGTAAAGCCAAGGCAAATGAGGCGATAACTATCGCCATCTACGAAACAATCGTGGCGGCGGCGCGGCAGCCTTATTTTTATTCTGACCTTGATGTGCCGGATTCACCTCTGGGCCGCTATGAAATGCTGTCCTTGCACGTTTTTCTGTTTATCCGGCGTATCAAAGGCAGGGGCGATGCATTGAAATCGATTGGTCAGGAAGTTATCGACGAATTTTTCCGTGATGTCGATCATTCACTGCGGGAGCTTGGAATTGGCGATTCCGGTGTGCCAAAGCGCATGAAGAAACTTGCAAGAATGTTTTATGGCCGCATCGAGTCCTACGATAAAGCTCTCGAAAATGATGATAAGACTGAACTGGCAATTGCATTGGCACGAAACATACGTCCCGATAATGCCGGCTGGACCGGTAGCACTGCGCTGGCAAATTATGTTGAACAGGTAGTATTGCTGCTGGAAACACAGCCCGATGACGTTTTGGCGAGCGGAAAACTGGTGTTTCCAGACGCCGCCGCCACTCTATCCGAGCCGCAGGCTTAAGGAGATATCAATGACTAGAAAAATGGATGGCGCGCTGAGTTTTCCTGTTCAGGTAAAGCGATTGCCGCAAAAAGGCCTGACGATAAAAATCGAGGCTGATGCCAAAGAGCGCGACGCCCTGCGCGATTTTCATGAGCTTGAGGAGGTGAAGTCGTTCAAGGCGAATTTGCAGATCATCCCCTGGAAGAAGGATGGCATTCGGGTGAAGGGTTCCGTAAAGGCGGATATCGTTCAATCCTGCGTTGTGACACTCGAGCCGATCGACGCCAGAGTCGATGCGGAAATCGACAGCCTTTTCGTTCCGCAGGATTCGCGTCTGGCGAAATTGCCGTTGGATGACAATGGTGAGCTGATCATAAACGCCGATGGTCCGGACATACCGGAGACATTTTCTGGCGATAGCCTTGATGCAGGTGCAATAGCCGAGGAATTTTTCGAACTGGCAATCGATCCTTACCCGCGCAAACCCGAGGCGGAAGCAGCTCCGCCGGTGGAAGTGACATTTGGAACCGATGGTCCTGACGAAAAGCCGGTCAATCCTTTTGCTGGCTTGAAGGACTGGAAACAGAAGACTTGATCGGTAGTGCCTGTTGCGACTAAGTAGCGGTTTACCGGTATACGATGAAAATTTGGTGCCGGTGTGGGGGAGAATTGGACGATTATTGAGCTTAGTGAGTTTATGGCCGGCAGAATCCGGTTGTGCCCGCGAGCAAAATGGCTATTTTCGCCGAGTCTTTTCAAAAAACCTTAAGAACTGAACAGGACAGGACAATCAAGAGTGATTAGAATTTCGATTGACGCCATGGGCGGCGATTTCGGTCCTGAGATCGTAGTCCCCGGCATGGCGACGGCGCTGGAGCGCCACCCCGGTATCCATTTTGTGATTTTCGGGCGCGAAGAAGAAGTTCAGCCGCTCTTGGCAAAGCATCAGGCGCTGTCCAATGCGTCGACGTTTCATCATTGCGATGTGTCTGTGCGCATGGATGAAAAGCCCAGCCAAGCCCTGCGCAATGGCCGGTGGAAGTCGTCAATGTGGCGTTCGATTGAAGCGGTGAAGACCGGCGAGGCTGATGTCTGTGTATCCGCGGGCAATACCGGCGCGCTTATGGCAATGTCGAAATTCTGTCTGCGAACCATGGCAAGCGTCGAAAGACCGGCAATTGCGGGCATCTGGCCGACGCTGCGCGGCGAAAGCATTGTGCTGGATATTGGTGCAACAATCGGTGCCGACGCCCAGCAGCTCGTAGATTATGCGGTCATGGGATCTGCCATGGCGCGTGCGCTGTTTGAAATCAAACGCCCGACAATCGGCTTGCTGAATGTTGGAGTTGAGGAAATCAAAGGGCAGGATGACGTGAAGGATGCGGCGCGCATACTGCGCGAAATTCCATTGCCGAGCCTCGAATATTACGGTTTCGTCGAAGGCGATGATATCGGTAAAGGCACGGTTGACGTGGTTGTTACGGAAGGTTTTACCGGCAATATTGCGCTGAAGGCAGCCGAAGGCACCGCGAAGCAGTTCGCTCAATATCTCCGCGAAGCCATGAGTCGCACTCTGATGGCAAGGATCGGTTATATTTTCGCCAAGGGCGCATTTGATCGCCTGCGCGAGAAGCTCGACCCTCGCAAGACCAATGGCGGTGTCTTTCTCGGGTTGAACGGCATTGTTATCAAAAGCCATGGCGGTACCGATGCACTCGGTTTTGCTGCTGCCATTGATGTAGGTTACGATATGGCCAAGAACGGGTTGCTCGAAAAGATCGCAGCCGATCTCAGCCATTTTCACAAGAGCCCTGTCGGGGTCGCCTTCAAAGGTGAAGCCGATGCAGAGGCTGATGTCGAAACAGAGCAACAGGAAATTAAATGATCCGCTCCGTTGTTAAAGGGATAGGGTCGGCCAAGCCGGCTCGTCTTGTAAAGAATGCCGATCTCGAAGGTATGGTTGAAACCACCGATGAGTGGATCGTCCAGCGTACGGGAATCCGCCAGCGCTATATAGCAGGCGAGGGTGAGACGACCGCATCGCTAGGCGAAGCAGCAGCACGCGCTGCGCTCGACAATGCGGGCATGACGCCTGATGATATCGATCTGATCATTCTGGCAACCTCAACGCCTGACAACACATTCCCTGCCTCCGCAGTGGATATTCAGGCTCGCCTCGGCATGACGCACGGTTTTGCTTTCGACATGCAGGCAGTGTGCTCGGGTTTTGTCTACGCCGTCACAACCGCGGACCTTTATATTCGCGGCGGCATGGCCAAGCGCGTGCTTGTCATTGGTTCTGAAACATTTTCGCGCATTCTCGACTGGAATGATCGCACGACCTGCGTTCTCTTCGGTGATGGTGCCGGTGCGCTCATTCTGGAAGCCAATGAAGGGCGGGGTTTGACGTCCGATCGCGGTATCCTCACGGCCAATCTCCGCTCTGATGGCTCGCATAAGCAGAAGCTCTATGTTGATGGCGGACCGTCATCGACGCAGACTGTCGGTCACCTGCGCATGGAAGGCCGCGAAGTCTTCAAACACGCTGTCGGTATGGTTACGGATGTCATCGAAGCATCGCTTTCCGACGCAGGAATTACGGCGGCGGATATCGATTGGTTTGTTCCGCACCAGGCAAACAAGCGTATCATCGATGCCACTGCCAAAAAGCTGGACTTGCCCCCGGAGAAGGTCGTCATAACAGTCGACCAGCACGGAAATACTTCAGCCGCTTCAGTACCCTTAGCTCTTGAGTCGGCTGTCGCTGACGGCCGGATCAAAGAGGGTGACGTGGTGTTGCTTGAAGCCATGGGTGGGGGCTTTACGTGGGGTGCAGTTCTGCTACGGTGGTAGCCAACCCGGTCGGGTTTGCAGATTAGGTAACGAAGTTTCCCATCCTGCTTGCCCGATTAGTTTTCATCCTATAACTTCCGCTGTCACCGATAGTTTTGCAACAAACGAGAGCTTTGAGATCGTATGGGGGGTAAAACCATTACGCGCGCTGATCTGGCTGAAGCAGTCTATCGCAAGGTAGGGCTTTCACGCACTGAGTCAGCGTCACTTGTCGAGACCATCCTTGATGAGGTCTGTGATGCAATCGTCCGCGGCGAGACCGTTAAATTGTCGTCATTTGCGACATTTCAGGTCCGGGACAAAAACGAACGAATCGGGCGCAATCCGAAAACGGGTGAGGAAGTTCCGATCCTGCCGCGTCGTGTGATGACGTTCAAAGCGTCCAATGTATTGAAACAGCGCATTTTGCGCTCGCATCAAACACGCAAGAAAAAGTCCGCCTGATAGCCGGTCTGATGCGCGCTTGGCGAGATTGCTGTGGGGTAATCTCGCACCAAGCTTGAAAAATTGCTGATAAACCGCTGAAATACACGTCGAATCAGAATTTCTCCTTACTGCGCCGTGCGCATAGCGCATAAAAGGACGCAGTAACGCTTTGGCTCAAAGGTGAAATCATGGACAAGAGTCCCGACGCATTTAGAACCATCAGCGAAGTTGCCGAAGATCTGGATTTGCCGCAGCACGTCCTGAGATTTTGGGAAACCCGTTTCACGCATATCAAACCGATGAAACGTGGCGGCGGAAGGCGTTATTACCGTCCGCTGGATGTCGACCTGCTCAAGGGCATCCGCCATCTCCTTTACGATCAGGGTTACACAATAAAGGGCGTCCAGCGCCTTCTGCGAGAGAACGGCACGCAATTCATCATAGCGCTCGGCAGCGGTGATATTGCTGCAGCCGAAACCATCAGTCAGCAGAAGCAGGCTCACGCCCGTCAGGAAGAAGCCTTGGCGGCAGAACAAAGCCGTGCAGACGCCGATGAGGAGGCAGCTGTCATGGGTGCTCCGAAAGCTTCTCCGCATGGCAGACGCTTGTTCGGGCTGATCAAGGGCGATGACGAGGGACCGGTAGCAGCAGACGGCAAACGCCTTTCCAAGGACAATCGCGCGCTGCTTCAGGAAACATTGTTCGACCTGCTCGAATGCAAGCGGCTATTGGATCAGGTGCGCTAAGCGTCTCAAAACTCAACCAGGTCAAAATAAAACCCGGCACGATGGCCGGGTTTTGTGGCTGCGGGGTAACAGCCTGACTGGTTGGGGGACCAGTGTACTTATAAAATGCGCCAGAAACATAATGGTTCCGGCTCATCTAAAATTTTTAACGTGCCAGCATTCCGATGATGACGCCAAGCCCAGCTATCATGACCAGTGTAGAAATTGAGTTCTGTGTCGGGATATCGCCGACGCGTTTGGCTTGATGACCAATTGCGTTGGCAGCCCTGACTCCCCGACGTCCGATGGCACGCGCAGTTGAATAATCTTCGTCTTCATCCTCGGTCAGATCGTCAATGACCCTGCTACCCTTATCGGCCAATGTTTTGGTTATGGCGGCGAGGTCGCGCTTCAGCTGGGCGATCTCACTTTTCAAGCGTGCCTTATCAGCCTCGCTTTGAATTGTATCGGCTATATCGTCCATGATGCTGATCCTTCAGTTTAACGGCGGGAAAAAAGACCAATCAATAGTGCCGCACCCGCGACAATAGCCAAAGTGGCAACCGGGTTTTCCTTTGCCGTATCGGCGGCATAGCGGGCTTGCTTGGTTGCAACACGCTTTACCTCGTCAAACCGCTCGGAGCCCAAATCCGACAGACTTGCAGAAATCTTTGAGATTTCCTTGCGTAGGGCAGCAATCTGCGCCTCTACGTCACCCTGGATGTCGTCTGCGTTCTTGGAAAAAATTGCCATAGTTCAATGCTCCTGTTTAACACACGAGCTTATAACGGTCTGCTCTGCTGAATGTTCCGCATCAAAATGGCTGCCATAAGAAACGCGTACAAAGCGCCGATCACGCTGATGGATCTGGACGCTGGTAAACATGGACTATCTTAAAAGCTGCCATCGAGCTTGGTATATTCAACCCCCGGATCATGTACGCAGCAACCTCAAATGCCTTTGCAATATGTGTCTCAGAAGGGCTTGCAGCCACATTGGCGAGCATAGAGGGCACCAATCTGATATATAATTTGAGTATTCACTCCGTTTGAAGTTGTCTCCAGACTAGCCTTCATACGGAAACAGCATACACGCCGCCCAGGTGGCGATGATGAATGCGACGGAGATGGTAAGCATGGACATGGCACCTCTTCCCCTGTTTTTGGAAAAAGTGTGCCGATGTCCTAGTCATGAATCAACCCGAATAACGACAGAAAACGCATCTTGTGGTCATTAATCGGCTTCTATCCACGTAGTTTTCGTGATCGAGTTTGGGATATCAGTCGCTGCCCGTCCTTCCGGCGTCATGTCCAGAATGTTCCAGAGCGGCATCGGGTCCGGCGCTCCGCGAGGGTCTTGCCCCGGATCGGCAGTTTGCCGCCCATCCCGCCACTCCAGACATGATGGATCACACCATCGCGCCGGGTAAACACATTCATGGCTGCTTCATCTTCGCACTCAGCGCTAACGAGGGTGATGAGCAACGACTGGATGGATTATTCGGCATGGGGAGGGAAGAGGAGTGGTTTGCGATTCTCCAAAGAGTAGCTATCGGTATGGCGACGCCATTTGGAGTATTGAGCAGCCTTTCCAAGGGTGCCCAAAAGCGGTGGCGACATGTGTTTGTGTGTAGTTTGTTCTATTTCTTTGGCTTTGGGTATTGCTATAAAAAGCTTGGTAATCTAGGGATTTCGCCGTGATTGCGTATTATGCAGCCAGCCAAGGTCAGGTTGCAGAACGCGAGTGCAGAAAATGTCGGAGTGTAGCGCAGCCCGGTAGCGCACTTGACTGGGGGTCAAGGGGTCGTCGGTTCGAATCCGGCCACTCCGACCATTTTCTGCAATGATTACAAATAATTGGCAAAAACTATACTCAAAAATCCGGAGCAAGTGATTGCCCGGCTTTTTTGCCATTTGCTCTGGTATTCTGTGACGCGCATCGTTAGCTAAATAATATGACTTGCTTCAATAGGTCATGGGGAGTGAACGAAATGCGTATCCTTGCCACTAAAACCAAAACTGCCCGCCATTTCGCGATACCATTTGCGGTGGTTGCAGTACTGGCGTTGATGGCCGGCAAGGCAACTGCCGCACAGTGCGGAAGCATGGCGAAACCCGGTCTCGACTGGAGCGAGTGCACCAAGCGAAGCATCATTATCCCCGGAAGCAACCTTGAGGGCGCCAATCTCTCGGGAGCCGACTTTACCGGAACGGATCTCAGCTCAGCCAATGTGGGTTCTGCCAATTTCGAAAAGGCCACACTGATACGCGCGTCCTTGGCCGGAGCGACTGCTGCGAAAGCGAATTTCAATCGCATCGAGGCCTATCGTTCAAACTTCTCCAAGCTGTCCGCAGCCAATGCAACGTTTGGCAGTTCCGAATTGCAGCGGGCAAACTTTACCGAAGCTGATCTGTCGTCGGCAAATCTCGCCAAGGCTGAACTTGGGCGTACGAACTTCCAGAAAGCCAACCTGTCCGGCGTCAATTTCAGCTTGGCCAATCTGTCGCGCGCTGATCTTACCGGGGCAATCACCCAAGGCGTCCTCAATTTCGACAAGGCCTTCATGTTTCGCACGCGCATAGAAGGGCTGGACCTTTCATTGGCCAAGGGTTTGCAGCAGGCACAGCTCGATCTGGCGTGTGGGGATGGTTCAACCAAACTGCCGGAAGGCCTTGCTGCGCCAGCCAACTGGCCATGCCCGCCTGATTTGCCGGACTAGATTATACTAACAGCATTTCCCGGTGAACCGGTCGGCGCTCAGAGCCGTATTCCTTTCAGGAGATCAAGTTGGATTGCTGATGGAGTGCAGCTGTGAGGAATGTTTTAGCAAGAGTTATCGTTACGGGGGCGATAATTGCTGTTATCGGCCCCGCCATTGCGGACGACCTTTCCGGTCCTGAAATCAAGAAGCTTGTTAGCGGCGAAAGAATATTCCTGTCGACGCCGTTCGGTACGGAACTGCCATTGAATTACAAGAGCAATGGCCAGGTCTCCGGTGATGTATCCGGCATATCGGCCGCGAGCATGTTTGCGCCCAAAGAGGTCGGCAAATGGTGGGTCGAAGGCAAGAAACTCTGCCAGCAATGGCCAACCTGGTATAAGGGCCGCCAGTTCTGTTTCACTATTGCCAAGACCGGAGATAACACTATCTCGTGGTTACGCGATGACGGCGCAGCTGGCACAGCGCGCATCGGCAACTAAGGCGCTCCCGTGCTCTAGTGGTGCGCATTTTTGCGCCGGATCAGGATTGCATCCACGGTAAAGCTCGCGATTGCGTTGACATCGCGATTTCCGATTATGAAGGCTGCACGAACAAAGCGCATCAACGAGTTGCGCTCGCTGCTGTTCTCGTCAGGAATCCCCAGTTTTTCTGCAGCAAGGTCGAGCGCACGCTGCATGAGTTCCCCCTCAGACTTTGAATAGTTCGGATTACCTTCATTCAAAAATGTCAATTATGGCTTCCATCCTATTTTTTTGTTCTGGATGTCGCTCGTCATAAATGCGAATGGCCTATCTGGCAAAATATGCGGCATGCAAGAATACAATTTGGATATTACGATCACGTCCTGCGGGCATCAAAATATAACTACAGCTAAAACGATATCATTCAAAGTTGATCCGTTCAATTCCGGAAAACGTCACGAGCATTATAAAAAACGAAAGTCGAGCACTATTTTCATCTTAAAGCAACGTCAGTATCGTTGTCGCTTTTCTTGGTATTTTTTGCCTAACTCAAGTGCGGCGCAGCCCCAGATTATCCCGACCAGTAAATAAAAATGACGCCAGTGATCCGTATCGATGACGTTGCCTACGACCACGTGGGTAACATAGGCGAGGTAGGCGCATAAGAGATATGGCTGCCATGGCCTGTCACGAAACAGATACCGCAGCCCGAACCCAAGCGTCAGCATTGTCAGTGTGAAATAGCTTATAAAGCCGACCCAGCCGTAGTCCAGCGAGGCTTTCAGCCAGATGTTATGGGTGTCTTCTCCATAGATAGGTCCGAACTCCAAAGGCCCTATGCCGAGCGGATGGTCGATCGACAGCAGCAATCCATACCAATGGCGGGCGAAACGCCCAAACTGCGCATCATCATAGTCCTGTACAAGTTGTGCGCGTGCATTGAAGAGTTCAGCCACACTGGGAATCTGCAATGCAATGACGATGGCGATCAGGGCTACCGCAACCGCCACGATTGCCATGATGATGATTCTCATGCGGAAGAGCGGGCTTGGATTGCGGATAAACAGCAGTATCGCCAATCCGGCGATGATAAGCAGAGCCATGCCCCATGCGGCGCGGGAGAACGAGAGGAAAATTGCCAGCGTCAGAATGAGAATTGGTATCAGGCGCAGGGGTAGGGCACGCAGGCTCCCAGCCAGCACGCCATGTATCAGCCAGGCAAAAGGCAGCATCAGGAACGGCCCGAAAACATTCGGGTCCTGGAAAGCGCCCATCGCCCGCCCATAGCGGGTAAAAAGTTCTGCTCCGGGGAAAGCACTGAAATAACCAAGTATGCCGAGCAGTGACGTACAGACTGCTGCCAGCACATAGCCGCCGAAAATGACTTTCAGAATGCGATAATCATTGTTGATGATCGCTGCGAAAAACACAGCGGTCAGCGAAAGAAACAGTGAGACGGCGAGATACATGGGAGCCGTCTTCAGATCGGACATTTGTCCCATGGAGATGACGCCGCCAATGTTGAATATCACCAGAATGGCGAGCAGTACGCTACTGACCTGCGAAAGCCGCAATCCGAACAGGGCCCAAATCGCTATCAGTCCGACCATGTAAAGTTCATAGGGCGCAGGCTCATCGATAACGAACCCGCTGAGAAATACGCCGAATCCAACCGCAAAATTTGAAATCAGCCTGATCAGCGCCCTGTTCTTGGCAGCGCGATCAATCCCGCTTGGCAAAGCCTGATGGGTGACGGTGCTCAATAGGCGTTGTCCGTGTTCAGCAGCCGTACGGGCGTGAGAAACAGAATTTTAAGATCAAGCCAGAGTGACCAGTTCTCGATGTAATACAGGTCGAACTCCGTTCGCATCTTGATCTTGTCGTTTGTATCGATTTCACCGCGCCAACCGTTGATTTGCGCCCATCCGGTCACGCCGGGTTTGACCCTGTGCCGGGCGAAATAGCCATCCACGACATCGTTGTAGAGCAGGTTATGCGAGTGGGCGGCAATGGCATGAGGGCGGGGGCCGACCAGCGACAATGTACCCATCAGCGAGTTGAAGAATTGTGGGAGTTCGTCGATGGAAGTTTTGCGGATGAGCCGCCCGACACGGGTAACGCGTGGATCGTTCTTTACCACAGCGTTGCGTGCTGTCGGGTCGCACATTTCCGTATACATGGAGCGGAACTTCCAGACTTCGATTATCTCGTTGTTGAAGCCATGGCGCTGCTGCTTGAAGATGACGGAGCCCTTGCTTTCCATCCGGATCGCAATCGCCGTTGCGAGCATGATCGGGCTGAAGACAACAATGCCAACCAGACTGAAAAATATATCGAACGCCCGTTTGGCGACAGAATCCCAATCATTGATCGGCTTGTCGAAGAGGTCGATCATTGCGACCGACCCGATATAGGAATAGGCGCGCGGACGGAACTGGAGGTGATTATTATGCGCTGACAGCCGGATATCGACCGGCAAAACCCACAGCTTCTTCAAAAGCGAAAGCACGCGCTCTTCTGCGGTTATCGGCAGGCAAACGATAAGCATGTCGATATGGGCAATACGCGCAAACTCGATCAACTCGGAGATATTGCCGAGTTTCGGATAGCCGGCGACGATAGGCGGCGAGCGCTTGGCATCGCGATCATCAAAAACGCCGCAAATGCGAATATCGTTGTATGGCTGCTGCTCAATGGAACGAATGAGGTCTTCGGCAGGCTTGCCGCCGCCGACAATAACGGCACGCCGTTCCATTTTTCCGTTGCGGGCCCAGCGCCGGATCAGTCGCGACATGATCAGCCGGAATGCAACGAAGAGTATCAGTCCGGACAGAAACCATACCCCGAACCAGACACGCGAGTAGTCCTCGGATATTTTGAGGAAGAAAGCCGCAAGCGACATTATTGCAAAAGTGCCGGACCAGGTAAGCACAAGCCGTCCGAATTTGCTGAAAGGGTCGCGCATCGTTGCCAGCTGATAGCTGTCAGTCAGCTCCAGCATGAATACGGTCACGGTCGCGGTCGACAAAACTGCCAGCAGATAATGCAGGAAGAGACTCGGCGATGCACCCACATAATAGATATAAACAGCAATGCCGGACACAGCGACAATCATGAATTCGATAATGCGCATGATCCCGCTGATCATTACTGGCGAATTGGTCGACTGTGCATACTGCGATGCTATCGTGTAGGCGACTGGGCTGAGTGTATTCCTGGTCGCTGACAATTGATCTGCGTCCGGCGGCAGGTTGCGAACGGACTCTCGTGTGAGCTTTTGGTTGTTATCTTTCATGATGCCACTGTAAGTAGCATAGATGCGCTAAAAAAGACTTGATATTTAGCGACTAAGTGAGACGAAATATTCCGCTTCCAGTCGGGTGGCCATGCTGTCTGCACTAAAATTTTTTCTCAACGTATCAGCGTCCGGCAGGCATCGCCGGTAGGCGGCAATATCGCCAATCGCAGTGGTCATTTTCTGCGCAAGTTCGGTTGCGTCAGGCCGCACCAGTGCAAATGATTGATCACCCAGAATTTCTGGAATTCCGCCGACCCGGCTGGCGATCAGTGGCTTGCCTGCGGCCAGTGCCTCCAGCACGATGTAGGGCAGGGCTTCGGCGCGGGATGGTACAATGACTATTTTGGCCAGTCGAAACGCTTCACGGGCCTTCATAGGCGGCAGAAAGGTAATCTCTGCCTGCTGTTCAATATGCTTTGCCTGCTCAACGAGGGCAGCACGATCTTTACCGTCTCCAACGATGGCTGCCGTCAGCTTCCGCCCGCCCGATGAACCTGCTTTGGCCAGAGCCTCGATGAAAATGTCAGGACCTTTCAGAGCGCGTAGTTCCCCGATAAAAAGAAAGTCCGCTGCCGGATCGTTTTCCACTACCGGATCAAATTCCTGTACCGACAGGCCGTTGTGAATGAGCGCGCTGGCACAACGCGGCTCTCCGACCTTTCGTACATAGGTGTCACGCTCGAATTGCGAAACAAATATAATGCGATCAGTCATACGCTCCATTAGTCGTTCAATCCGGAAAATGAGCTTTCCGGAAAGTTTTGTCGGATCGTAATGGAGACTGCCGCCATGCGGCGAATAAAAACGGGCAACGCTAACACCAGATACCCGTAACAGTGAGCCGAAAACTCTTGCATAAGTGCCACCTTTGGCGCCGTGCCCATGCAAAATGTCAGGCTTCAATTTCTTGATTGTCTTGTATGTCCGAAAAGCAGAAACGGCATCTCCTGGCCCGATTTTTCTCTGCATCGGGATGCGTACCAGTCCCAGTGCAAGATTATTGCCAAGATCAGCGAGGAGCTTTTCTTCAAGCGCACTGCCGGTCGTTGCGTCGCAAATGACGCCGACCTGATGGCCTGCTGCATTTTGGGCTGAAACCAGATCGCGAACGTGACGGAAAACGCCGCCAACCGGAGCGCGGAAGCAGTGAACAATCCGAAGTGACCGGTTGGTCGTCATTACCGGAAATCAGAAAAAGCGTTCGCGCACGTAGATCGTGTCGCCCGGCAACACCTGATCGGAGATCGTCACGCGGCCGGTTAGGCTTTCGCCGTTGAACTGTCGTGTAATATCGACATCCTTCTGGTTGGCACGGGCGCTAAATCCACCCGCCGCTGCAATCGCCTTCTGAGCAGTCATGCCGGGAACATATGAATATTGTCCGGCAGCTCCGACTTCGCCCATGATGAAAACCGGACGATAGCGGTCGATCTCCACAGCAACATCCGGATCGCGCAGATAACCTTGCTTGAGCTTGGCTGCCACGGCTGCCTCGATCTGCTGGATGGTCTTGCCACGTGCAGGCACGCTGCCGATAAGCGGAATGGAAATGTAGCCGGCCTGATCGACGCTATAAATGTTGGTAATGCCTTCCTGTTCGAAGACCGTCAAACGGATGCGGTCACCGGCATCGAGCATGTAAGGCTTGTTGATCGCCTCGTTAAAAGCAGGAGGGGCGGGGCGGTAGCTGGCGCAACCGCCAAGCGTCATGCAGACAACGCCTATGGTTACCAGAAATATCTGCTTGCTGAACACGGTTCGGACCCTAACTTGCAACGAGCTTGTCGATTCTCTGGTCGCATTATCAATTCATTAGGGTTAATGGCTGGTAAAGCCCGCGGTATCTATGGGTGTTTTAGGGGCTGGGGTTCGGGTCCTAATGTCTTAACTTGGTGGTTACCATACGTCTTTACTATTAAGGCTTATGTAATGGGGTGGTCGCATGGCTCAGGCCAAGTCTGCAAGCAATGATGTGGATATTGATATGGGTGCGCTCTTTGCCAGTCTTTGGCAAAACAGGCGCCGCATTATCGTCGGTACGTTGCTCATCACAGCTTTGACATTTGTTGCCCTGTCCATGGTGTCACCCAAATATCGTGCCGAGACACGCATACTCATCGAAGCTCGTGAATCTGTATTCACCCGCCCGTCCAACCAGCAGACGGATGACCGGCCTGTGGTTGATCAGGAGGCAATCAAAAGCCAGGTCGAATTGATTGGTTCGTCCGAAGTGCTGCGCGGTGTTATCGCCAAACTTGACCTGGCAAAAAATGCCGAGCTGACAGCGGCTGCGGAGCCTTCTTCAATTTCCAAACTCCTGGGTGCTGTCGGGCTTGTCCGCAGCATGAGCGACGAAACCCGCACGGACTATATATTACAGGCGCTGCGCGACCGGTTGCTCATTTATAGCGTTCAGGAATCCCGCGTCATCGTTGTGCAGTTCTCGTCTAAAGATGCGGCCCTGTCTGCCTCTGTCGCAAACGCCATTGCCGATGAGTATATGGCCAGGCAGCAAGCGGCGAAGTCCGAGATCAATACGGACGCTACAGGTTGGCTACAGCCGGAGATTGCCGACCTCAGCAAGCGGGTCAAGGATGCGGAGGCAAAAGTTGCCGCCTATCGCAGCTCTTCCGATCTTCTGATCGGCCAGAACAATGCCGTATTGGCAACGCAGCAGCTTTCAGAACTTTCCAGTGAATTGTCACGGGTCCGGGCCAACAGGGCAGCAAGCGAGGCGCGCGCCGCAAGCGTACGCGCTGCCCTGCAAAGTGGAGCGCAGGCAGAAACCCTGCCTGATGTCATTGCTTCACCATTGATCCAGAGACTGCGGGAACGTCAGGTTCAGCTCAATAATGATATCGCCGATTTGTCTGCCTCCTTGCTGAGCGGGCACCCGAGGATCAGGGCATTGCGCTCACAGCTAGCCGATCTGAACGGGCAAATAAGGCTCGAAGCGCGCAAGGTGCTCGCAAGCCTTGAAAACGAGGCGGAGACGGCGCGCTTACGTGAAACAGAGCTGAACCGCTCGCTCAATCAGCTCAAGGCGCAGTCATCGCGCGCCGGTGAAGAAGAAGTGGAATTGCGGGCGCTGGAACGTGAAGCAACAGCGCAGCGCCAATTGCTGGAATCCTATCTGACGCGTTATCGCGAAGCTTCCTCACGCAATGACCGGGGTTACATGCCAGCCGATGCCCGCATCTTCTCGCGCGCGGACCGGCCCGTTGAGCCTTATTTCCCCAAAAAGATTCCGATGACACTTGCGGCCTTCGTCGCTTCATTGTTGATCTTGAGCATCGGCACGCTGCTTCATGCCCTGTTCAGTGGCCGCGCCTTGCGTCCGGCATCCGGCTTTGAGGAAGCGCCGATCCGGCCATTGGTTCAGCCTGCAATCATGCCGGATGTTGCAGAAGAACCTGTACAAGCGGTTGTAGAAACTCCCGTTGTCCAGGAGCCGGAACCGGAGACTATGCCTTCTGCTGCCGTCTTGCCGCAGGCAGCGCAGCCGATTGAGGCTGATCATACCGGCATCGACAATGTGGCTGACCGCCTCATGGCGAGTGGTGCTGCAAGGGCGGTTGTCGTTTCACCGGAAGGCGATGAAGCTTCTGCACTGACCATCCTGCTGGTGCGCGAACTTGCAGACAGGGGTGTACGTGTCATTCTTGTTGATATGACCGGATCGCCTGAAATTGGACGTTCCATGCTTGATGACGGCAATCTGCCCGGTATCACCAATCTGCTTGTCTCGGAAAAGCATTTCAGCGACGTCATCCACCTTGACCATTATTCTCATGCCGAGATCATTCCGCTCGGAAATCACGATCCGGTCAAAGCCATGCAATCTGTGGGTCGGCTTCCGATGATCCTGAATGCATTGCAATCTGCTTACGATCTCGTTGTGGTCGATAGCGGACCTGCGACGGTAGATGAATTGAAACATTTGCTGGCTGAAGGCACCGAGCTTATTCTCGGCGTGGTCAACCCCGACGATCCTGATGTCGCCGTTACGGCAAAGGCTGTTTACGAAGCGCGCATCCTTGAGCCAAATTTGCTCACGCCATTCGAGCCTGACGAATTGCGGCTTGATGCAGGAAAACTCGTGCGACGTGGCTAGAGCAATTTCCTGGGAAATGCTCTAGCGCGCGCCGCGCAGCATTGAGCGAAGTTTTTTTACCTTCGACCAGACAAGCTCGTTTTTCTTGATCATGCGCACCAGCTTGCGGCGGACGCGCAGCCACGCCTGAAAAATCCGGCCTTTTGCTGTCAGGCTGATATCAGTGTCATAGGTTGGTAACTCTATATCGCACCAGCTTCGCTTGTAGGGTTCGTCCCCGATACCGAAACTATAAATCTCAAGATCAGTTTCGCTGCTCGCAGCTATATCTTCGAAGAACAGGAATTCTCCGGGGCTGGCGCTAACCAGCTCGTCTTCCGTAATGCCGACGAAGTCGATGAAGGTCTGGCGCGCGGCATGGGATTTGCCGAGCACAGCGCGATACTGTCCGGCAACCTTCAAAGCTTTCAACTGAAAGCGCGGTGAGGGCGTGGTAACTTCCTCCGCAAATAGCCTCTTGAAAAAGTCCTTCACGCCGTAAGGGTCGTAAGTGTTTTTGATGCCCGCTTTGGCAAGTCGTGTTGCCTTGCACTCGAAATAATTGTCAAGCATTGCCGTCGTTTCATCGGGCGTTGTCGCGGCAAGGATGTTGAAACCACCAGCATCTTCGAACTTGCGCATATTGTGCCGGTGCTTTTTCTTTTTGCGTTTCGAATTGCTTCTGGCAAGAACCGTCTCGAAATTTCCCTCAAGCGTAATGCCAAGGCTGACATTGGCATTCACCCGGCTTGGAAGTTGCATCAACGGGTTGGCAACGCCGTCAAGTTCACTCATCTGCCGGGTCAGTGAAACAAGGTCAATGTCCGGGCGAGCCTCGTGCAGGGCACTGAACAACAGGCGGAGTTCACCAACGTTTACGCTCTGACCTGTTGAAACGGCGGGGAAATTACAGTTTGCATGAGGTCCGCCAGCAAATATCGCGATGCGAAGTGGCCCGGTTTTTTCAACTTCAAGCGGTAGAATGAAGACGGGCCGCTGTTCCAGATATAGCGCTGCAAGCAAACAATCGCGATTGACGAACGATTGCCAAAGGGTGATCCAGCGCGCTGTTTGAGAGGCGCCTGATGTGAAATCCGTACCAAATTCAGCCCATGCGGTCCGGATATCGTGGCAATCGACGAGTATTTTTGCTTCAAGCTGCCGATTGTTCATTCTTGCGTTCCACGAAAAGACAATTTACGACGAGGGTGATCAATCTCTTGTTAGCATTTAGTCTGCTCTATTTGAGCAATAACTATTTGGTTGCTTCTACATAAAGTAAAATTGGTGAAGGAATGGTCCACGCGGCCGATTTAATACGTAAGGCCGTGATGAGGCTCGCTTGGCATAGCGGCTTTGCATCGCGTGCCCGCGCGCGCCTTGGTGGGCTCGGCTCGATCATCATGCTTCACAGAGTACGCCCGGATTGCACCAGCCCGCTCGGCGTCAATCGTTCTCTCTCCATTTCGCCAGCCTTTCTCGATCAGATATTGGTCTCGCTGAAGTCGGAAGACATCGAGCTTGTCTCGATGGATGAGGCGGTTGCGCGTATTGCATCAGGGCAGCAGGGCGGACGGCGTTTTGCAGCAGTCACACTGGACGATGGCTATAATGACAATCTCCATCATGCCTATCCGGTCTTTCAAAAGCACCGCACGCCCTTCACAATTTACACGACGCCCGGGCTTGTGGAAGGCGCGGCTGTTCTGTGGTGGGAAGTGCTGGAACTGTTGGTCGCAAAGGCTGATTTCATCAAAGCGCCGAACGGGCAGGAGTGGCGCTGCACGACCATGTTCCAGAAGCGTGCGACGTTTCACGCACTCATGCGCTATTTCACCGAGACATTGACCGAGCTTCAGCAGATGCCGGTTCTGCGCCAGATGTGTGATGCCCAAGGGATGATCTGCGGTGTTGGGGCAGACTGGGATGTGATGAGCTGGAAGGAGTTACACCAGATTGCCAGCGACCCGCTATGCACTATCGGCGCGCATACGATTCATCACTACAATCTCAAGCGACTGACCGCCGAAATGGTTTCTTTCGAAATGCGGCAATCAGCCGATATGCTGGAAGAAAAACTCGGCAGGCGTCCGCAACATTTTGCATATCCCTATGGCTCGGCAAGGGCTGCGGGTGAACGCGAAGCAATACTCGCCGCGCAGGAAGGTTTCGCTTCGGCGGTAACGACGCGCCACGGCACTATTCACGCCGAACATCGCGCGCATATGCACATACTGCCGCGTATCTCCATCAATGGCCGTTTTCAGAAGCTGGTCTACGCGAAAACCATGATGAGCGGCGCAACGACGCCGATTGCCAATGCGGGCAGGCGCGTCGTGCAAGCCTAGGCTTTGGGCGCCTTTTCCATCCAGCTGATAATGAACATTGCCGGCACTACCCAAAGAATACCTGTTCCAAAGAAATACAGCAGGTGTATCCACGGGCTGGCATCACCGAGCAGTGCCACGGCGAAGATCGTAGCGACGATTGCGTAAACGCAGACCAGCGCGACGAGGAAGAATGTTCCGATGAGTTTCTTCAGCCTTACGGGCATAATGCTTTCCAATTTAGCGTTGTGCCTGATCTATCTGTAAAATCTCCCGGCGAAAAGTAAAAAAGCCCTGCATGTTTGGTAAACGCGACTGCTTGTCGCGTAAGCGGTGCTTGTCATCACTCTCCAGATGCTTCACCTATCCGACGCTACAGGAGTGTTTTACATGGCCGCCCATATCACATCCGAAGACGTGCTCGTCTCGGAGCAGGATCGCGAAGCGAAAAACCGCCACTATATCCGTATCTGGCTGTATCTCGTGCTGATCGTGCTGGCGACCATTGTGTTTGTCGGTGGTGCCACACGCATGACCGGCTCCGGTCTGTCGATCACCGAATGGAAGCCGATCCACGGCATTATCCCGCCTATAGGTTACGACCAGTGGATGGAGGAGTTCGACAAGTACAGGCAGATTCCCCAATACCAGCAGTTGAACAAGGGCATGAGCCTTTTTGAATTCAAGCAGATATTCTGGTGGGAGTGGTCGCATCGTTTCCTCGCTCGCGGCGTCGGCTTCCTCGTCGCACTACCGCTGGCATTTTTCTGGCTCACCGGACGCCTTGAGCGTCGTCTGCGTTGGCCAATGATCGGGATTCTGGCACTTGGCGGCTTGCAGGGTGCGGTAGGCTGGTGGATGGTCGCGTCGGGGCTGTCTGTCCGGGTCGATGTCAGCCAGTACCGCCTCGCTACGCATCTAACGCTGGCCTGCATCATTTTTGCAGCGGTCATGTATGTGGCAAGGGGACTGGCAACCTATACGGACAAACCGGCGGAGCGCCCGATACAGCGTTTTGCCGGTTGGATGGTCCTGCTCGTATTCATCCAGATTTATCTCGGCGCGCTGGTGGCCGGGCTTGATGCCGGATTATCCTATAATACATGGCCGCTGATGGATGGCTCCGTCATTCCGGGCGATATGTTCCCGATCCAGCCCCTCTGGCACAATTTCTTCGAGAACCCGAAAACGGTGCAGTTCGTCCATCGCTTCTTTGCTTATTTTGTCTTCGTCATGGCGATCTGGCATGCTGTCTCGACTGTGCGCCGCGCACCGGACACGACACATGCGCGCCGTGCAGTGTTCCTCGCTTTGCTCGTGGCTGCTCAAGCCGCAATCGGCATCACGACATTGCTCATGCAGGTTCCGATCGGGCTTGGATTGCTGCATCAGTTTTTTGCGATTGTGCTGCTCGGCTTTGCTGTTGCTCATTGGCGCGCAACGAAAGGCGCCTATCCGCTTCAAACGGAAATAGTAGCGGGTCGCTGACTGTTCTTGGCAAGAGACTCAGTTTAGTCGTGTCGAACACGTATTAAATACCGGAAACTAAAACCATGATCATCAGCGCCAGACGGTCGCTGGCTACGGTAGTTGGCCTCGGTATCACGCAGATCATCGGTTATGGCACGCTGTTTTACAGCTTCAGTATTATGGCTCCTGTCATAGGGCAGGAATTCGCCCAAACGCGTGAATGGCTCTTCGCCGCCTTCTCTGGAACATTGCTGATCGGCGGCATCATCTCGCCCTGGTCAGGTCGCTGGGCTGACAGGTTCGGGGCAGGGCGTGTCATGACGTTTGGTTCACTCGCCGCTGCGCTTTCGCTTGTCTTTTGCGCAGTCTCGACCAACTGGTGGATGTTTGCGACCGCTTTGGTCACAACGGGCCTCGCCACACCTTTCATATTGTATAACACTGCCTTTGCCGTACTGGTACAGGTCGATCCGCAGCTCGCTCCGCGCAGGATAACCTATCTGACGCTGATGGGCGGGTTTTCTTCGACCCTTTTCTGGCCATTGGTGACAGCACTTTTAAACAGCTTCACATGGCGTGAAATCTTTCTGGTTTACGCGGTGCTGCAAATTATCCTGTGCCTCCCGATCCATTTCTGGTTGTCACAGATGACGCGCCGTTCGCCGAAGGCCGCAGCCGATAACACGCCGCAGCAGGCTGTCGTGCGAAGCGGGGGAACACTGCGTCAGGACAAAAGGAAAACCGCGCTAATTCTTCTCGCAACGGGCTTTTCTCTGGCGAGTTTTGCGCTTTCATCAATGCTGGTTCATTTCGTGCCTGTGCTCGGCGCGGTTGGCCTTGGCGCTTCCGCAGTCTTCGTCGGAACAATGTTCGGCCCTGCGCAATTTGCCAGCCGCCTCATCAATATGCTTCTGGGCGGCCGGTTTTCGGCTCTGAACATCGCGATTATCTCGACTGCGATGCTTCCGCTGGCCTTTATGATGTTGTTGCTGCCTTCATCCGTCCCATTGATTGCCGGAGCGATACTGTTCGCCATTCTGTTTGGCATGGGTTCCGGGTTGAACAGCATTGTGCTTGGGACACTGCCATTGGCCCTGTTCGGTCATCAGGGTTATGGCGAAATCCTTGGCAAGATCACATCGTCCCGGCTGATAGTATCCTCGGTCGCGCCTTTCATTCTTGCATTTCTGCTTGAACATTTCGGCCCGACGACAGCACTTGTCACCGTCGCTGCCGTGGGCATGCTCGGCGTCATGACATTCATCGTGGTAGCAAAGCTGGTGCAGCGATCAAGCGAGTGATTTTAATATGTCGCGAATTGCCTCAGTCACGGCAAGGCTGCGATCCCGCTCCTCAAAGTTCTCGTCCTCATCATGCCATGATGCGGAAAGACAAGCATGCGACATGCCAAACTCCAGATAGTCTTTGCGATCCCGCTTGAAAACGCGCTCGAAAATCTCCGCCATGGCGGCAATACGTTTTTGATCAGTGCGCAGGTCGGTCCGCTCCACCGGATTATAAAACATGTTCGCAGCATCGTAAGCGGGATCGCCTAGCAGCGCCTGTGGGTCAATAACCAGCCAGCCGCGTTTGCCGAATAGAATATTCTCGTGGTGTATATCGCCATGCAAGGGCTGGATATCGCGCTGGTTGCTCAACAGTCGGTCGGCGATGGCCGCGACTTCGACAAAAATGCTCTGCTCACCAGAGTTTCGGTCTTTCTCTGCCTTCTTGAACAGGCTGGCGAACTGCTTGCGCAGTGGCACGAAACCGGGCGTGACCGGCTTTCTGCTGCGAAAAGTTTCCTGCAACCGTAAGAACACATCGGTGAAGATCAACGTCGCCGATTCATCGCCATGTTCGTTCAGATGATCGAGCAGGGTACGAGATCCGCCATATTCCAGCAGCACATTGTTATCTTTTTGCTTGAGTACGCGCACGCAACCATGGCCATCATGCCATTCGAGATAATGCGTGCCGCGAAGCTCATTCTCCATGCCTGTAGCATTGAGTTGCTTGACCACCGCCTGCTGCCCATCCTCCAACCGCACCATGATGATGCGGCTGGTGTGGGTTTCGGTGAACAGTTCCGGTTCAGAAAGGTGCCATTCGGCTGGCAGGCTTTGAAGAAGTGTATCAGCCATGACCCAGCATGAGATCGAGATTTTGCACGGCCGCGCCTGAAGCACCTTTGCCGAGATTATCAAGCAGGGCGACAAGATTGACCTGTCCTGCGCCTTCCGTGCCGAACACATACAGCTTCATGATATCGGTATCGCGCAGCTCTTCGGGGTCGAGACGGGGCAGGGTGGCGCTTTCCTCAAGCGGGACAACCTGCACGATCTTCTGGCCATCATAATGGGCTGTCAGCGCCGCGTGTATATCAGCCATGGAAGCGTTACCATTAAGATCGCCCGTATAAACCGGCACCTGCACGATCATGCCCTGTGCAAATCTGCCAACGCTGGGGCTGAAGATCGGCTTGCGCTCTAGAAGGCCATGCACCTGAAGCTCAGCGACATGCTTGTGCTTGAGCGGCATGGCATAAAGGAAATGATTGGCTGCGATGTGATCGGGAGCGTCCGGATTTTCCATTTGGGCAATCATCTGCTTGCCGCCGCCCGTATAACCGGAAACTGCGTTGACCGAAATCGGATAGTCGGCAGGCAATATCCCCGCGTCACGAAGCGGGCGGATAAGCGAAATTGCACCTGTCGGGTAACAGCCGGGATTGGCGACAAGCCGCGCCTTGGCGATCTTCTCGCGCTGTGCATTGTCAAGCTCGGCAAAGCCATAAGCCCAATCCGGATGAACGCGATGTGCGGTTGCCGTGTCGATGATCTTGGTGGAATTGGTTCCTTCAAGAATCGTCACGGCCTCTTTCGACGCTTCATCCGGCAGGCACAGGATTGCAACATCGGCAGCTTTCAGGAACTCTTCGCGCAAATCCTTATTGCGCCGCTCGGCTTCTGGAATGGAGATAACCTCAAGATCGTCGCGACCTGCCAGCCGTGTGCGGATTTGCAGACCGGTGGTGCCGTGTTCGCCGTCGATAAAGATTTTCGGTTTCATGGAAATGCCTTTGGAAGCTTTGAATTCAGATAGTTGGCGGAGGAAGCGGATTCAATATGGAAGGTGCCGCTCTTGAAATTTAACCTGATGAGTTAGCTGGTGTGGTTTTCGAGAACCGGAGCGCAGTGGACGTTCTTGTCCATGAGCACCGGAAGCGCAGAAAATCGCATCAGATGACCATCAGGGTAGATTTTATCGTCGTTTGGCTTTTTGTTCGGCCAATATACCCAGATAATACATCGCTATTGTGGCACCTGCTATGGCCGTTACATCCGCATGGTCATAAGCGGGTGCGACTTCCACCACATCGGCGCCGACAATGTTGAGTTCTGTCAAATGGCGCAGGACCGATAGAATTTTTGCCGAGGATGGGCCGCCAGCAACGGGTGTTCCCGTTCCGGGTGCATAGGCCGGATCAAGACAATCAATATCGAACGTCAAGTAAACCGGCTTGCCCGCTGTGCGCGCAATAATCTGCTTTGCAATTTCAGCTGCCGAAAGCTCTTCGACCTCGTAGCCATACACAATCTTGAGTCCGCAATCATCGGGCGCATGGGTGCGAATGCCAACCTGAATGGAGTGGGCGGGATCAATGACGCCATCGCGCGCGGCGCGGCCAACGAAGGAGCCATGATCAATGCGTTTGCCGTCATCATACCAAGTATCCTGATGCGCATCGAACTGCACCAGAGCGACCGGGCCATGCTTGGCAGCATGGGCTTTCAGGATCGGCCATGTAACGAAGTGATCGCCGCCCAGCGACAACAGGAATGCGCCGGACTTGATGATCTTCGCGGCCTCGCGCTCTATTGTAGCAGGCGTCTTTTGATGATTGCCATAATCCAGCAGGCAATCGCCATAGTCGATAACGGCCAAATCTTCGAAGAGATCGCGCTGGAAAGGATATTGCGGGTCATTATCGAAAATCGCCGAGGCACGGCGGATGGCCTGCGGGCCGAACCGCGCACCGGGCCGGTTCGAAACAGCCGCATCGAACGGAATACCCCAGACCACGACCTCGGCACCATTGAGGTTCTTGGTGTAGCGCCTGCGCATGAATGAAAGCGCGCCCGCATGGGTCGGGTCGGTTGCTGCGCTGGTCAATGTCCGCGCTGTAAAAGCATGATCAATGGATTTCGATGGCATTGGATTAATAACTCCGGGAGTTTTGGCATCTCGGTTGTGCGTGGTTCGACAAGCTCACCACGAGGAAGGTGGTGCTTTGCAGGGTCGCATAATCGGCGGCCTTGCAGTTTCTTCAAGGTTGCTGCCAATGGAAGGCAACCCGCATCCTCATGGTGAGCTTGTCGAACCACGCACAGCGGCGAAGCTATCTCAAGCAAATCTCAGCGCAACAAAAAAGCGGACCCGAGGGCCCGCTTTCTGTTCTGTCCGTATAAAGCGATATTAGCGCTTCGAGAACTGGAACGAGCGACGGGCTTTCGCCTTGCCGTACTTCTTGCGTTCTACAACGCGGCTGTCGCGTGTAAGGAAGCCGCCCTTTTTCAGAACGCCGCGCAGTGCAGGTTCGAAATAGGTGAGGGCCTTGGAGATGCCGTGACGAACTGCACCGGCCTGACCGGACAAACCACCACCGGCAACGGTAGCGATGATGTCGTACTGGCCAGCGCGGTTAGCAGCAACGATTGGCTGCTGCAGGATCATCTGCAGAACCGGACGGGCGAAATAAGCGCCATATTCCTTGTCGTTGACAACGATCTTGCCGGAACCTGGCTTGATCCAGACGCGGGCAACCGCATCCTTACGCTTGCCGGTTGCGTATGCACGGCCCTTGGCGTCGAGCTTCTGGACATGAACTGGTGCAGCAGCCTGCGTCGATGCGGCAGCAGTACCGAGTTCTGCGAGCGAGTTGAGCTCAGCCATTATTATGCGCTCCTTTTGTTCTTGGAATTCAGCGCGCCAACGTCGAGGACTTCAGGTGCCTGAGCTTCATGTGGGTGGTTGGAACCGGCGTAAACGCGCAGGTTCTTCATCTGGCGACGGCCGAGCGGTCCACGTGGAACCATGCGCTCAACTGCCTTTTCAACGACGCGCTCAGGAAAACGACCGGAAAGCAGCTGACCAGCTGTACGTTCCTTGATGCCGCCTGGGTGGCCTGTGTGCCAGTAGTAAATCTTGTCCGAAAGCTTCTTGCCTGTGAGGGCAACCTTTTCGGCATTGATGATGATGACGTTATCGCCATCGTCAACATGCGGAGTGAAGGTAGCTTTGTGCTTGCCGCGCAGGATGTTTGCGACGATGGTGGCGAGACGGCCGACGACGAGACCTTCGGCGTCAATCAAAATCCACTTTTTCGTCACATCTGCCGGCTTCTGTGTGAAGGTAGCCATTTGTGTTGTCCTTGAGATCATCCTTCATAAAAGAAGGCTTTTCTTGTTGCTTGGGTTGCGAGGATCGTTGAAATCCTCACAACAATGAAAAACGGCGGGAAACCCCACCGCAGTCATGGGTTTCAATAAAGACTGAAGTGCAGGGCGTCAAGTTGTAAGTTTCTGGCTTAATGATAAATAGATAAACAAATTCAAATACTTACGTTAAAGGTATTATATTACCACATTGATCCATGCGTTTAATTGACCCTTGCAACCTGACGTTGGTTGCATTATGTGATCTATTGCATCACACAAAAGCATGATCAGAAGTTTTCGCCATAAGGGTTTGAAGGAGTTTTTTGAAACTGGCTCACTCCGGGGCATAAATGCTGCTCACTCAAAGAGGCTGGCGCGAATTCTCGCCTTTCTCGATCGTGCTTCAATGCCTGATGACCTTAATATTCCCGGTTGGCGGCTGCATCAATTGCATGGTTCGTTCCATGGTTTCTGGTCCATCTCGGTCAGCGGCAACTGGCGTATTATATTTCGGTTTGTCGAAAGCGATGTCGAATTGGTGGACTATCTGGATTATCATTGAGGAATAAAGACATGGGGCAATTCAATCCACCACATCCCGGTCAAACTCTTCTGGAAGATGTTTTGCCGGCGCTTGCTATTACAGCAACAGAGCTGGCGAGACGACTTGGTTTTGCGCGGGAAACTATGTCGCGCATCATGCACGGGCATGCACCCGTCAGCCCGGATCTTGCCGTACGGTTGGAGCGTGCGGGCATTGGCAAGGCTAAAGTTTGGCTGGGCGTCCAGGCGGATTATGATCTTTGGCAGGCGGAACGCCGGGAGCAACCGCCAATAGAGCGGTTTGCTAACTTGACCTGAGCGGGAAAGCAGAGGAATGCCGTTAGACGGGGCATTCCTCTTTATTATTTAACCATCCAGTCCTTCGAACAGCACCGTTGAAAGGTAGCGTTCGGCGAAGGAGGGGATGATGACAACGATGTTTTTGCCCTTGTTTTCGGGGCGCTTGCCAACTTCGATTGCTGCGGTAAGCGCTGCACCGGAGGAAATGCCGACTGGCACACCTTCAATGCGCGCAACCAGACGTGCATTGGCAAAGGAATCCTCATTGGAAACTTGAATAACCTCGTCGTAGATATGGGTATCGAGCACGCTTGGCGCAAAACCAGCGCCGATACCCTGAATTTTGTGCGGGCCGGGGTTGCCGCCGGACAGGACGGGCGAATCTTTCGGCTCGACTGCAATGATCTGAACTTCCGGCTTGCGCTGCTTCAGCACCTGTCCGACGCCGGTGATCGTGCCGCCCGTGCCGATGCCGGAAATAAGGATGTCTACCGTGCCATCCGTATCGTTCCAGATTTCTTCGGCAGTTGTCTTGCGATGGATTTCAGGGTTGGCGGGATTATCGAACTGGCCGGGGATGATTGCGCCCGGAGTGGTTTCAACCAGCTCGTTTGCCTTGGCGATTGCGCCTTTCATGCCCTTTGCGCCTTCAGTCAGCACCAGTTCTGCTCCAAGCAGCTTGAGCATTTTGCGTCGTTCGACAGACATGGTTTCCGGCATGGTCAGTATCAGGCGATAGCCCTTTGCAGCAGCGGCGAAGGCAAGCGCGATACCCGTATTGCCTGAAGTGGGTTCCACAAACACTGTCTTGCCGGGAACGGCCTTGCCCTGATCTTCCAGTGACTGGATCAGCGCTACGCCGATACGATCCTTGACGCTCGCGATCGGGTTAAAAAATTCGAGTTTGCCGAGAAGGTTCGCAACAACACCGTTTTCCTTGGCGAACTTATCGAGACGTACAAGCGGCGTGTCACCGATCGTATCGACAATGGAGTTGTAGATTCGGCCACGGCCCGGTTTGCGTTGCGCATCATTGCTCATCGAATGGTCTCCCGATTTGAATTTTTTGCTGGTGGCGATCTTATGGTCACCGGCTGAAAATTCATAGTCGGGCACATGCACAAAGGAGCATGCTGTTGGAAAATTAAACTAATAATCCATATGCGGTAGAATAAAAATCCGCACTAGCCCGCGCGACCGGCTATCGCCAGCGCCGCGCCCGCCATGAATGCGGCAGCAGTACGGTTCAGGCGCTTCAGCGCGCGTGGTGATGCCAAAAGCCCCCGTGCCTTTGCCGCCAGTGCAAGATATGGCACCAGCACGATCATCAGTACGATGACGGTTATCACCGCAAGTATGGAATAGTCGGCTAATGTGATCGAATGCAGATCGACGAGCGTTGGGGTGAGGGCGATATAGAAAAGCATGGTTTTCGGGTTGCCGAGCGTCAGGGTTAACCCTGCCAGTATTGCCGAAATATTGCCGCCACGGCTTTTCTTCGCCTCGATCTTTTCGGTCGAAATACCGGTCGTCCAGAGCTTCCATGCCAGATAGCTCAGATAGGCAACACCAGCCCACTTGATGATGAGGAACAGCGTGCCGAATGTCTGCGCTACGACCGCAAGACCAAGCACAACCGCGGTGAGGTAGGTCAGGTCACCAAGCACAAGTCCAATGGACATAAACAGCGACGAGCGGAAGCCGGAGCCAAGTGCGCGGGCGACAAGGGCGGTAACACCCGGCCCGGGAATGGCTGCGGCAATAGCAAGTGCGCCCGAATAGGCAATAAAACCGGCAAGTGTCATGACGAAAGCTCTGATATTGATGGTGAATGAGGCGGAAATTACTCCCGCGTCAGCACTCTGTCTATCTGCTGATTTCAACAGTGATTATCAATTTTATTGATCATTATTAGAGCGGTGCACCGGGTTGCAGTGAAGATCGTTACAATTACAACAGGCAATGCCGATTATCTCTCCCCTTGTGGGAGAGAAAGGGTTTTCTTGGATTTAGCCTTCTTGCTAAATCCTTAGAAAATCCAAGAGAGGGGATTGTTCTTTACGACACATCACCCCCTCTCTTGCGATTTCTAGCACTTAGCAAGAGCTAAGGTGCTGAAATCACTTTCTCCCCCACAAAGGGGGAGATAAGCAGCGCATACCTTGAAATATCACCTCAAAATCTCTAGTTTAGAATTATTCTAATTTAGGACATCATCATGCTCAGCCGTTTCTTCGGTCACCGCCGTCACGACCTTTCCTCTCTTTCTGAACAGCAGATTCTCGCGCTTGCCATCTCCTCGGAAGAGGATGATGCGCGCATCTATCTCGCCTATGCGGATGGTTTAAAGGATGATTTTCCGCAAAGCGCCAAGGTTTTCGAAGATATGGCGGAGGAGGAGAACAGCCATCGCCAGGCATTGATCGATCTGCATGTCGAACGCTTCGGCAGTCGGATTCCCCTGATCCGGCGTGAGCATGTGCGTGGTTATATCGAGCGCAAGCCCGACTGGCTGGTTCGCCCGCTTGGCATCGACAAGGTGCGTGAGATGGCCGAAAAGATGGAGGAGCAGGCCTATCGGTTCTATACCGAAGCAATAAAGCTCGTCAGCGATGCATCGACCCGCAAGTTGCTTGGCGATCTGGCCATTGCTGAAAAGGTGCATGAATCACTGGCGCACAGGCTTGGACTACAACACACCCCTGAAAATGTGCAGCAGGACGAAAAGCAGACTGAACGCCGCCAGTTTCTGTTGACATATATTCAGCCGGGTCTGGCTGGCCTCATGGATGGGTCAGTTTCCACGCTCGCGCCAATCTTTGCCGCGGCCTTTGCTACGCAGGATACTTGGCAGACTTTTCTTGTCGGTCTGTCCGCATCGCTCGGGGCCGGTATTTCCATGGGCTTTACCGAAGCCGCACATGACGACGGCAAGCTGTCCGGTCGCGGGTCGCCGCTAAAGCGCGGTCTTGCCAATGGTCTTATGACGACGATTGGCGGTCTCGGCCACGCTTTACCTTATCTCATCACGAATTTCTGGACTGCAACGACAATTGCCGCGCTGGTCGTCTTCGTAGAGCTTTGGGCAATTGCCTTTATCCAGCATAAATATATGGAAACGCCCTTCTTCCGTGCTGCGATACAGGTCGTGCTTGGCGGCGGACTGGTGCTGGCGACAGGCATATTGATCGGCAACGCGTAGTAGGCAAGGGCATATCGCTGGCATGGAGCGGGTTACTTGCCTCCATCATAAGTGGCGGGTTTAATTAACCAAAACCCGCCACTTTTTATGACCTGTCAGGGTGTCGTTATTCCATTGATCGTTTTGCCGTCAACTGTGATCGACAGTTTCGTACCGGCGGTGACAGGCTTCTTGACGAGTTGAGTTTCTCCAGCGTCCACCAAGTCCAGTCCGTCGATTTTTAGCGTTGTTGTGAAAAGCGAAGTTTTCGACGTCTTTAGGAGCTTTTTGGCTTGTTCGAGTTGCTTTTCCGCCAGTTGTTTTTGGCGGATTTCAACCGCCGCACATATTTTATCGGCTACAAACTTGGCTTTTGTGGCCAAAGGAATTTCGAAGAAGACCGCGATATCACCCAATATAGGTACAAATTTACAAGTTTGCAGAGTTCCTTTTATAACGCTTTCTGCCCATTTTTGCCTTTGTAGATCTTTGGCAGACTGGGTTTGCGTGGTAGTTTCACAACCTGATAAAACTATTGCGCTTAAAATAACGCATGCGTGACTTAATCTTAAACTCAAGAATATCATTTTCAACTCCGAATATACTTGTGCTAAAAATGATAGTGAGCCCTAAGTCGGAATGATTTTCAATTAGACTTTATTATAAGTACTTTTCGTTGATGCTCTAAGCTACAGGCGGTATCGAATAAGTCGCTGTGGCGTGAGCCACAAGCTCGCCGCTTCCAGCGCTGGTCAGGGCGATATCGACAACGGCCAGCCGCTTGCCCAATTTCAACAGTGTTGCTTTCGCGTCGATCGGGCCGATCTCCGGCTTACGAAGGAAATTGATGTTGAGATTTGTCGTGACTGCCAGCGCGACGGGACCGATCTGCGCCAGTATGGCGATGTAGGCGGTGATATCTGCCAAGGCAAACAGGGTTGGTCCTGAAACTGTACCGCCCGGTCGCAAGTGCTTTACTGTCGGGTCGAGCCGCATCGTGGCGTAGCCATCACCGGCATCGGTTACAGTATAGGCAATGCCATCCGCATTGACCTGCGGAAATTCCTGTTCGAGGAAGGCAGTCAGGGCTTCGACATCCATCATTGCAGCCATTATCGCGTCCCTTGCTGTTTTGTTTACAATTTCGCTGTTACTATTGGCGCTGCATCGTCTTTGCAAGGATGGGCTTGTTCATGAAACCACCAGGAATTGTTGTAACATCGCTGCTTGTAACAATTGGTTATGCCGGTCTGTTCGTGACACAGCCCGCACCGCCTTTGGCGCCTGTCGTCGAGCGTTATGCTTTGCCTGAACAAGCCGTGGCTTTGAACGAGGATCTCATCAGGCGTTATCTTTATGGCTATGCCCCGGTAGCTGCCACCGCACGGGAGTTGGAGCGCAAACCTGAAACGGTGGAGTCTGCCGCGCTGCTCGATGCCAAGGCACGGGAATTCGGTTTTGCCAGCTATTCTGACTGGCTCAACATCAATAATACCATCATGGTCACCTATCATTGGGCTATTCATCCGCAGCCGAAACAGGAAGTTGACAAGGCAATTGCCGAAGTGCCAACCAGGGTCAACCTGTCGGAAGCTGATAAGGTAAGTTTGATCAACGACCTGAAGACAGGCTTGGCCCGGGTGGAAAATGCGAGGCCCACGGCTGAAAATCTGGCTGTTGTCGAGCGCCATTTGCGCTCATTGAAGCCCTTCTATAATCAATGGGCCAAGCAGCAATAAAATAACATGAGGAATGACATGGGAGAGGTTCACGCCATCCGCAAGGAAGGGCCAGTCGGCCCAATTGTTGGTTATGAGGTGTTGGACGGTGTTTTGCGCCTTACCATGCAGAATGCCCCGGCCAATGCGCTCTCAATTGCAATGATGGAATTGCTGCTGGAGCATCTCCAATCGGCAAGGGAAGACAAGGCGGTTCGCGTTATCATTATTGATTCAGCGCTGAAGCTGTTTTCTGCCGGTCACGATCTCAAGGAATTATCGAGCCATCGCTCGGACGATGATCGCGGTCGTGCCTTCTTTGAAAAGACTATGAATCTTTGCGCTGAATTGATGCAGGCCATTGTCCACCACCCAAAGCCGATAATTGCCGGCGTCGATGGCCTCGCAACTGCTGCCGGCTGCCAGCTTGTGGCCTCGTGCGATCTCGCGGTTTGCTCCGATAAATCAACCTTCTGCACGCCGGGCGTTAATATCGGGCTTTTCTGCTCAACGCCGATGGTGGCCCTGTCACGAAATGTATCGCGCAAGCAGGCGATGGAAATGCTGCTGACCGGCGAAACTATCGATGCTTCCACAGCACGCGAGTTCGGTTTGGTAAACAGGGTTGTGCCACAGGAATATCTGAATCAGATTGTCAGAAGATATGCGCAAGCCATTGCCACCAAATCGCCTTTGGTTCTGAAAATCGGCAAGGAGGCATTCTACCGGCAGGCTGAAATGGGCTTGGCGGACGCCTATGACTATACGGCGCAGGTCATGGTCGAAAACATGCTGGCCCGTGATGCGGAAGAGGGCATTGGCGCATTCATTGAAAAACGCAAGCCCGAATGGACGGGTGAGTGAGCGTCATGGATCACGATCATTATTCTGACGATTACATTCGCAGTATTCTTTCATCGGTAAAAACCATTGCCATGGTTGGCGCTTCCGCCAATGAGGTGCGGCCGAGTTTCTTCGTGATGAAATATCTTCTCTCCAAGGGTTATCGGGTTATCCCCGTTAATCCGGGACAAGCTGGCAAAGATATCCTTGGTCAGCCGACTTATGCGCGGCTTGCAGACATTCCTGAACCAATCGATATGGTCGATGTTTTTCGTGCGTCTGATGTTGTGCCTGCCATTGTCGATGAAGTGCTGGCTTTGAGCCCTCTGCCAAAAGTCATCTGGACACAACTTACAGTACGTAATGACGAGGCTGCGGTGAAAGCTGAAGCAGCCGGAATGCAGGTCGTGATGAACCGTTGTCCAAAAATCGAGTATGCGCGACTTTGCGGCGAGATTGGATGGAGCGGCGTGAACTCGCGAGTGCTTTCTTCCAAAAAACCGATCCTTGGAAAAGGCTTTCAAAGCTTTGGGTTAAACCGCTCGAAATGAACGCAGAATTTGGAACATCTTTTTTGAAGTTCCGTAGCCGCTTCATACCAAATGAAACGGATTTTGCAGCGAATTGCGCCCGTTCCGCAGCAAAATGACCGAAAATGCGAGCAAATTCGTAACCTGCGGATGTAATTTGGTTGTGTCAGGTTGAAATGTTGCCATTTCCGGCATTGGAAAAATCTTTCCTTGGCGTGCGCTCGTCTATCCCCTAGCTTGCCTCGATCAATTGCTTTGGAGGACATCGAATATGGCAAATCGCGCACCCGGAATCGAAACTTTGGCGATTCACGCCGGAGCCCAACCTGACCCGGCAACCGGGGCGAGGGCAACTCCGATTTATCAGACCACAGCTTTCGTTTTCGACGACGCCGATCATGCCGCGTCTCTATTCGGCCTCAAGGCTTTCGGCAACATCTATACGAGAATAACCAATCCAACCAATGCGGTACTGGAAGAACGTGTTGCAGCGCTTGAAGGCGGCACGGCGGCATTAGCGGTTGCGTCAGGCCATGCAGCACAACTTCTGGTGTTTCATACGCTGATGCAGCCAGGCGATAATTTCGTTGCTTCCAACAAACTTTACGGTGGTTCCATCAATCAGTTCGGTCAGTCCTTCAAGTCTTTCGACTGGCGTGTCCGCTGGGCTGATGGCACCGATCCTTCGGCTTTCGAAGGCCAGATTGATGAGCGCACCAGAGCTATTTTCATCGAGAGCATTGCCAATCCGGGCGGCATCATTTCCGATATCGAGGCTATCGCGGAAATTGCTCATAAGCATGGTATTCCGTTAATCGTCGACAACACTCTGGCATCGCCTTATCTGATCCGCCCTATCGAGTATGGTGCTGATATTGTTATACATTCTGCCACGAAATTCCTTGGTGGTCACGGTAATTCCATGGGTGGAATCATTGTTGATGGCGGCACGTTTGATTGGTCGAAATCCGGCAATTACCCGCTGCTTTCCGAGCCTCGTTCCGAATATAACGGTATTGTCCTGCACGAAACTTTTGGCAATTTTGCCTTTGCCATTGCGGCGCGTGTTCTCGGCCTTCGCGATCTTGGTCCGGCCCTTTCACCCTTCAACGCTTTTCTGATCGCTACCGGTATTGAAACCTTGCCACTGCGGATGCAGCGTCACGTAGACAACACCTTAACCGTGGCCAAGTGGTTGAAAGAACATGATAAAGTTGGGTGGGTCAGTTATGCCGGTCTACCGGACGATCCCTATAATGCGCTCCAAAAGAAGTATTCGCCTCATGGCGGCGGCGCTGTTTTCACCTTCGGTTTGAAGGGCGGCTATGATGCCGGTGTGAAGCTTGTCGAAAATCTGGAACTCTTTTCGCATCTGGCGAATATCGGCGACACCAAATCGCTGGTGATTCACCCTGCATCTACCACCCACCGCCAGTTGGCCGATGCGCAGAAAACTGCTGCCGGAGCAGGTCCGGATGTCGTGCGCCTGTCCATTGGCATCGAGAATGTCGCGGACATTATTGCTGACTTGGAACAGGCTTTGGCGAAGGTCTAAGCCTATGGCAAACCTTGTAAAAATAGATTTTGGCAGTATCGATCCAGAGCATGGCTCACCGAAGCCGGATCGCGTTATTTCCGGCGATCCGCAATTCCGGACCTGGAATTGCGACGAGGCCGAAGGCGGCATATATGCCGGGATTTGGGAAGCGACACCGGGCAAATGGCGTATCGCCTACGACGAATGGGAGTTCTGCCACATCCTTTCCGGCCGCTCGATTATTTCAGAGGATGGTGGTGAGGAACGCCATATCGAGGCTGGCGACAGCTTTGTTTTGCGCCCGGGGTTTCGCGGAACATGGGAAGTCCTCGAAACAACGCGGAAGGAATATGTGATAAGGCTTTGACGAATGGCGGCGTGTTCGCTAGCCTTGCTGAAAGGCAATAAAAACAGAGTCTTATCATGAAAATCACTATTGTTGGCGCCGGTATAGGCGGCCTTTCCTCGGCTTGGTCGCTTACCAAAGCGGGTCACTCCGTAACGCTCATAGAGCAGGGTGCGATCCCTAATCCCCTTGCAGCCTCTGGCGATCATCATCGCATCATCCGCCGTGCTTATGGCGCTGCGGGTGGCTATGCCAATGCGATTTCCGAAGCCTACGAGGCATGGGATGAACTTTGGGTCGATATCGGTGCTGTGCATCTGGATGCGCGCGGCTTTATCGCCGTTTCACGTGAGGCTGGTGACGAGGCGGAAGAGTATCGCGAAGGCCTCGAACATGGCGGCTATCCTCTTGAAATCTATGATCCTGCTGAAGCTTTGAAGCGCTATGCCTACCTTGAAGAAGGTACTTTCAAATATGCTTTCTTCTCGCCGGAAGGTGGAGCTTTACATTGCAAGAGGATTGCAACGGATATGGTTCGCTGGCTTCGTGAAAACGGTGCGGAAATCCTTGAAAACACGCAAGTTACCGCTGTCGATACCGATAATGGTTCGGTGACTATCGCCGATGGAACGAAGATCGTTTCAGATAAAGTCATCGTGACGGCTGGTGCTTGGGTGACAAAACTGTTTCCGGATATCACTTCGGAATTGACCACGTATCGTACAGCAGTTGTCTATCTGGAACCTCCGGCAGACTTGAAAGCGGCTTGGGATGCTTCTCCTGTTGTGCTGGATGTCGGTGGTCGTACCGATGGTTATATCCTGCCGCCGAGTGGCGGCGGTGGTTTGAAATTCGGCTCCGGCCTGCATAAGCGCAAAACTGCCAGCGCCGACCTTGATCGTGTTCCGGTCGAAGGAGAGGGCGAGATCATCCGCGATCTTTTCACGCCGCCTTTGAAGCGCCTTTCAGAATATCGGGTAACAAACGTTGTGACCTGCGCCTATACTTTCACTGCTGACGAGCGCTTTTTTGCCACGGAAATGGGCAAATGTATCGTGGTTTCGGCCTGTTCGGGCCATGGTTACAAGTTTGGTGCAGCCGTTGGTCGTCGCGTCGCACAAACCATCGAAAGTGGCGATGTGCCGGGGTTGAAGCGGTGGCTGAGGGCCGAATCCCATTAATCGCAGGCGATTTGCCTTTATATTGAGCCGCATCATACCGTGAACATCTTGCGGAAACGGGTGCCGACACCCTATGTATCGAATCCTTGTTCCACGAATCTGAGGCGTTTTTCGCCCCGTATTCTCTTAAAAGCTGAGGCCCACCCGATGAGAGATCCAATCGAAACAGCTATGAACCTCGTTCCAATGGTCGTTGAACAGACCAATCGGGGCGAGCGGGCCTATGATATATTCTCGCGCCTGCTGAAAGAACGCATTATTTTCATTACCGGACCAATCGAAGATGGCATGGCGACGCTGATCTGCGCGCAGTTGCTGTTCCTCGAGTCTGAAAATCCGAAAAAAGAAATCAATCTGTATATCAACTCGCCAGGCGGCGTGGTGACTTCAGGCATGGCGATTTACGATACGATGCAGTTCATCCGTCCTGCTGTATCGACACTTTGCTTCGGTCAGGCCGCATCGATGGGATCGCTCCTGTTGACTGCTGGTGAAAAGGATATGCGCTTCGTTCTTCCTAACGCCCGTATCATGCTTCACCAGCCATCTGGTGGTTTCCAGGGGCAGGCCTCCGATATCGAGCGTCATGCTCAGGATATCATCAAGATGAAGCGTCGCCTGAACGAAATTTACGTCAAGCATACCGGTCAGGATTACGAGACAATCGAACGTACTCTTGATCGCGATCACTTCATGACCGCACAGGAATCACTTGATTTTGGATTGGTCGACAAGATGTTCGAATCACGTGCTGCAGTCGAAGGCGACGTAAAGTAACCGGCTAAATTGCTCTCATGGGTCGAAAATGAACTTTTTTTGACCCATGTGGGGACTTTCTGCCACATAAGCGGCTTGCATAGAGATGAGCAGACGCTACGTTAAGTTATTGGTGAGTTTGAAGAGCTTATTCTACCAATGACTGATCGAATCACTTCCATCTAACGGAGGTGGCGGCCCCCGCAAGTGGAGGGGTCGATACTGAAAGGAAACTGCAATGAGCAAAGTCAGCAACGGCGGCGGCGATTCCAAGAATACGCTTTATTGCTCGTTTTGCGGGAAGAGCCAGCACGAAGTTCGCAAGTTGATTGCGGGCCCGACTGTTTTCATCTGCGATGAATGCGTCGAACTGTGCATGGACATCATCCGCGAGGAAAACAAATCCTCGATGGTGAAATCTCGTGAAGGCGTCCCGACGCCGCAGGAAATCATGGCTGTTCTGGATGATTATGTTATCGGTCAGAACCATGCCAAGCGTGTTCTCTCTGTCGCGGTCCACAACCACTACAAGCGGTTGGCCCACGCATCGAAAAACAATGAAGTCGAACTGGCAAAATCCAACATTCTTCTTGTTGGCCCAACCGGTTGCGGCAAGACCTATCTGGCGCAATCGCTCGCCCGCATCATTGACGTGCCGTTTACAATGGCAGACGCGACGACGCTGACGGAAGCAGGTTACGTTGGTGAGGACGTCGAAAATATCATCCTGAAGCTGCTGCAGTCCGCCGACTATAACGTCGAACGGGCACAGCGCGGTATCGTATATATCGACGAAGTCGACAAAATCAGCCGCAAGTCTGATAATCCTTCGATCACTCGCGACGTGTCGGGTGAGGGTGTTCAGCAGGCTTTGCTGAAGATCATGGAAGGCACTGTAGCTTCTGTACCGCCGCAGGGCGGCCGCAAGCATCCACAACAGGAGTTCCTGCAGGTGGACACTACGAACATCCTGTTCATTTGTGGTGGTGCCTTTGCCGGTCTCGACAAGATTATCTCTGCTCGCGGTGAAAAAACGTCGATTGGCTTCAGTGCTGCCGTCAAGGCTCCGGATGATCGCCGCGTTGGCGCTATCTTCCGCGAACTTGAGCCGGAAGACCTGTTGAAGTTCGGTCTCATACCGGAATTCGTCGGTCGTCTGCCTGTTATTGCTACGCTGGAAGATCTCGATGAGGTTGCTCTGGTACAGATATTGTCGGAGCCAAAGAATGCTCTGGTAAAACAGTATCAGCGTCTGTTCGATATGGAAAATGTCGAGCTGACATTCCATGAGGACGCACTCAAAGCGATAGCCAAGCGTGCTATTGCGCGTAAGACGGGTGCTCGTGGCTTGCGGTCGATCATGGAGAAAATCCTGCTTGATACGATGTACGAACTGCCGACGCTTGACGGTGTTCAGGAAGTTGTCATTTCGGGTGATGTGGTGGAGGGCAATTCACGTCCGCTATACATCTATGCCGAACGCAAGGAAGAAAAAGGCAATGTTTCCGCGTAATCCTCCGGAGATAGCGCAGAATAACGAGGAGCTCCGCGTCGTGCGGAGCTTTTCTGTTTTCAAAGCTGTGTACGGCCTTGCAAAAGATTGCGCTCCAACCATCCGGGGCGCAGGATGGATTACGATTCTGTGAAGATGCTTGGATGCGGGTGACTTGAAACCGAAGGGTCGCCACTCCAAGTAATAGTTAAGCCGAATAACCGGTAGTACGCCGCTCAAAACATGATCCGCAATTGGGGTTTTTCTCCCATCCAATTTCGGGAAGTCATGCAACCAAAGGGTACCCGGAAGCGGTGATCTGGCCGAATGGCCTGAGAAAGGACATTGAAATGACGGTTGCAAGCAAGAAGACACTGGCGGGTGGCGAGAGCGGGCTTTATGCCGTTTTGCCATTGCGCGATATCGTTGTCTTCCCCCACATGATCGTTCCACTCTTCGTCGGACGCGAAAAGTCAATTCGCGCGCTTGAGGAAGTCATGGGCGTTGACAAGCAGATACTGCTTGCCACACAGAAAAATGCTGCGGATGACGATCCCCAAGCCGATGCCATCTACACGGTTGGTACAATTGCCAACGTCCTGCAATTGCTGAAATTGCCGGACGGTACGGTCAAGGTACTTGTTGAAGGTATCGCCCGCGCTGAAATTACAAGTTTCAGCGACCGCACCGACTATCACGAAGCCAATGCAACGACGCTTGCTGAACCGGAAGAAGACCCGGTTGAAGTTGAAGCGCTTGCACGCTCTGTCGTGTCGGATTTTGAGAATTACGTAAAGCTCAACAAGAAGATTTCGCCTGAAGTTGTGGGTGCCGCCGGTCAGATCGAGGATTACTCGAAACTTGCCGATACGGTCGCCTCGCATCTGGCGATCAAGATTCCTGAAAAGCAGGACATGCTTTCAATTCTTTCCGTGCGTGCACGTTTGGAAAAGGCAATGTCTTTCATGGAGTCGGAAATCTCGGTTCTGCAGGTAGAAAAGCGTATCCGCTCGCGCGTCAAGCGCCAGATGGAAAAGACCCAGCGCGAGTACTACCTGAATGAGCAGATGAAGGCTATCCAGAAGGAGCTTGGTGACGGCGAAGATGGCCGTGATGAAGCAGCTGAGCTGGAAGATCGCATCAAGAAGACAAAGCTTTCGAAGGAAGCCCGTGAAAAGGCCAATGCCGAACTTAAAAAGCTGCGTCAGATGAGCCCGATGTCTGCTGAAGCCACGGTTGTTCGCAATTACCTCGACTGGCTGCTGTCCATTCCGTGGGGCAAAAAGTCGAAGGTCAAGAATGACCTGAACCTTGCTGACGAGGTGCTGGACGCCGAACATTACGGTCTGGACAAGGTCAAGGACCGTATCGTCGAGTATCTGGCAGTGCAGGCTCGTTCCACCAAGATCAAGGGTCCGATCCTTTGCCTCGTTGGTCCTCCCGGCGTTGGTAAGACTTCGCTCGCTCGTTCGATTGCCAAGGCTACAGGCCGTGAATATGTCCGTATGTCGCTTGGCGGCGTGCGTGACGAGGCTGAAATTCGTGGTCACCGCCGCACTTATATCGGCTCAATGCCCGGCAAGGTCATTCAGTCGATGAAGAAGGCGAAGAAGTCCAATCCGCTCTTCCTGCTCGATGAAATCGACAAGATGGGTCAGGATTTCCGCGGCGATCCTTCTTCTGCTTTGCTGGAGGTGCTTGATCCGGAACAGAACTCAACTTTCATGGATCACTATCTTGAGGTCGAGTACGATCTCTCGAATGTAATGTTCGTGACGACTGCCAATACGCTGAACATTCCTGGTCCGTTGATGGATCGTATGGAGATCATCCGTATTGCCGGTTACACCGAAGATGAGAAGCTGGAGATCGCCAAACGGCACCTGTTGCCTAAGGCCATCCGGGACCACGCTTTGCAGCCGAAGGAATTTTCGGTTTCCGAAGGTGCCATCCGCGCGATTATCCGCAGCTATACGCGGGAAGCCGGTGTCCGTAGTCTTGAGCGTGAGTTGATGAAACTTGCCCGCAAGGCGGTAACGGAAATCCTGAAGACCAAGAAGAAGTCTGTGAAGGTCACTGAGACAAACATTGACGAATATCTTGGTGTCGAGAAGTTCCGCTTTGGCCAGATCGATGGCGAAGATCAGGTTGGTGTTGTTACTGGTCTTGCCTGGACTGAGGTGGGCGGCGAATTGCTGACCATTGAAGGCGTCATGATGCCCGGCAAGGGCCGCATGACTGTCACAGGCAACCTGCGCGATGTAATGAAGGAATCAATCTCGGCTGCGGCATCCTATGTCCGCTCCCGCGCCATTGATTTCGGAGTTGAGCCACCATTGTTTGATCGTCGCGACATCCACGTGCATGTGCCGGAAGGCGCGACGCCCAAGGATGGTCCATCAGCCGGTGTCGCAATGGTTACGGCCATTGTATCGATACTGACTGGTATCCCGGTTCGCAAGGATATCGCCATGACGGGTGAGATCACATTGCGAGGCAGGGTACTTCCTATCGGCGGGCTGAAGGAGAAGCTGCTTGCGGCCCTGCGTGGCGGCATCAAGACAGTTCTTATTCCAGAGGAAAACGCCAAGGATCTGGCGGAAATTCCGGATAATGTGAAGAACGGTCTTGAGATCATTCCAGTCTCGCATGCCAATGAGGTTCTCAAGCATGCGCTGGTTCGCCAGCCGGAGGCAATTGAGTGGACTGAGCCAGCTCATGTTCCTGCGGCTGCCGTCGAAGACGATGCCGCTGCACAGATCGCTCACTAGCATCTGAACTATTCAAAATGGCCGGGCAAGCAATTGCCCGGCCATTTTGATTCATTGGCATCTACGAAGCTTAGCTGCGTGTCGCCCGCCGCGCCTGCACATCCCTTACAATAGCCTCCAGAGTGGGCCGGGCAGGGGCAAAGAACGTCGTTCCGGTCAATGGTGTGGAATAATCCAATAATCGGTCATAGTTGCCCGGCGGGTCGCCTATGAACATACGTTGCAACATCTTCTCGATAACCCAGAGATATCTCGAATAGCCGATGAAATAGGTACCGTATTCCTGACGCCCGGGTTGGCCGAAAGGCATGTTATCGCGCAGGATGTCATGCTCATTGCCATCAGCATCTACAATTGTAGCTAAAGACTTATGCGATTTGCGTGGTGCATCATCGTCATTGATTTCGACATTGTCTATTTTTTTACGGCCGATGATTTCTTCCTGGAGATGCGTCGGAAGATCCGTCCAATTTTTAATGTCATGCAGATATTTCTGCACGACAATGTAGCTGCCACCGGCAAACTCTTGGTCCTCCTCCGCAACGAGCGTGCTTTGAGGAAGGTCAATCCCTGTTGGATTAGCCGTGCCGTCTACAAAGCCAAGCAGATCGCGTGAGTCAAAATAACGGAAGCCTGAAACTTCATCAATGACCGTGACTGCATCGCCAAGGCTGTCGAGAATCATTCGCTCAAGCTCAAAGCAAATGTCCACGCGCTCTGATCGGATATGAAATATCAGGTCACCGGGGGTGGAAGGAGCAACATGGACGGGACCTTCCATGCGGCTGAATGGGCGCAATTCCAGTGGCCTTTTATTCGGCAAAAGGCGATCCCATGCACTTCGTCCAATACCGACAATGCAGGACAAGCGCGCTGATAGATCACGGAATCCGACGGTCTTCACAAGGTCGTTCAACCCGTCTAGCGCCTCGCAGGTCTGCTCCAGTGCTGACTGATCATCATGGATGGTGACAACCAGAAAAATAGCTGAAAGCGATAGAGGCGCATCTATGCTTTGCGCATCAATGGTTACCCTGTCCCATTTTTGTTTAGGCACGATTCGGCAGTCCTTCCTCTTGTTCCAACGCTCGTAGATTAAACGTTAGCAGGCCGGGGAACTGCAACTGCAAAAACAAATTTTGATTGATTGAAAACAGATGCTACGTCTTGAAAATAAAGATGAAAGGACTGGACCCGGAAGGGCCATTTTGTAGCATTTATACATAACGGAAAGGGAATGGTGGGCGATGAGAGACTCGAACTCCCGACATCTTCGGTGTAAACGAAGCGCTCTACCAACTGAGCTAATCGCCCTTCGCAAAGGGTGCGTTCCGGAGCGTTTAGGCGTTTCGAACGATATTGGCAAGAGGGGATGTAGCACTTTTATGAATTGTTTGAAGAGTTTTTCACAATCGCATTTTTCATGGCTACTTGCGCTTGACACTCCCCCGCGAACCCCTTAAACGACCGCTCACGCCGGACAAATTGTTCGGTACGAAAGTGCGCGGGTGTAGCTCAGTTGGTTAGAGTGCCGGCCTGTCACGCCGGAGGTCGCGGGTTCGAGCCCCGTCACTCGCGCCACTTTTCCCCTAGACAAATCAATATCTTGTTTGACTACCGGAAAAGTGGCGAGCCCCGCAGCTTTCTTTTTTGATCTCATGACCCCGCAGCACAAGAGCCTCCAGTGAATGGAATGTTGCTGATATCGCCCGTTGTCTCCGGCAAATAATGCAAAAATTGGCAGCTAAACAGCCAGCAGTTCGTGCTTTAAAAGGTCCTCAAGCCAATTGGCAAAAACCTGCAATCGCCGGGAAAGGTGTTGGCGATGAGGGTAAAGCAAGGTCATGGGCATGGGAGCGGCACGATATCCAGGCAAAACTTCCATGAGATCACCAGCATCTATATGGGCTTGGACATCATAGGCAGGTATTTGAATGAGGCCGAGACCTGCAAGGCAGCAGGCTATATAAGCTTCAGCGCTGTTGACGGTAACGCGGCTGTCTATTTCCAACACGAATTTTTCATTATTCTCAATCCATTCCCATTCCGTCGTGCGCCCGGTAGACGGTGATGCGTAGTTCACTGCCCAGTGTGAATTCAGATCGGTTGGGAATTCGGGAATGCCATAGCGCTTCAGATATTCGGGGGCGGCAACATTGATAAGGCTTAGTGACCCGATCGTCCTTGCAATCAACCCCGAGTCGGAAAGTGGTCCGACACGCAGCACGCAGTCGATATTGTCTTCCACGAGATTGACCGCACGATCTGTAACGCCAAGATCAATGTGAATTTGTGGATAGCGATCAAGAAAGTCTGGCAGCGCCGGGGCAATGATCAATCTCCCTATCCGGCCGGGAACGTCAATTCTAAGTTTGCCGGAAGGCTGGGCCGCCGTTTGTTTAAAGAGGTTCTCGGCATCCTCCATGTCGGAAATGAGCCGTTGGCAACGATCATAGAACACAATGCCATCCTGAGTGGGTGACACCTTGCGGGTAGTGCGGTGTAGCAGGCGAGCCCCGACTCGCCCTTCCAGCTCCAGAACTGCGGCGGAAACCGAGGAGCGTGGAACACCGAGCGTGTCCGCTGCTCGAGTAAAACTGGAGCACTCGACAACTCGAGAGAAGATACGGAAAAGGTCGATACGATCCAAATGCTGGTGTCTCCATTGTGCAGAAAATCTGACAGGTGATGTTAAAATCTTAGGCTTTATCCGGAAAATCTAGCCGATATCTTTGATCCTTGAAAGCGGCTGCAAAATGCAGGTCGTATTAAAGGAGACTGATTGTATGCCCGATCACGGTATTAAAGGAAAAACGGTCATTATCGCTGGTGGCGCAAAGAACCTTGGTGGATTGATTGCGCGCGATCTGGCGGCGCATGGGGCCAAATCGATTGCTGTTCACTATAATAGTGTGGCAACCAAGGCTGAAGCAGAGGCAACGGTAGCCGCAATTAAAAATGCTGGCGCGAATGGAGTGGCGCTTCAGGCAGACTTGACCACTGCTGGTGCCATGGAAAAGCTCTTTGGCGACGTGGTAGCTGCCATTGGTCGCCCGGATATTGCCATCAACACTGTAGGGAAGGTGTTGAAGAAGCCCATCGCAGAGATTTCAGAAACTGAATACGACGAGATGAGTGCAGTTAATGCGAAAACTGCTTTCTTCTTCCTCAAGGAAGCTGGAAAAAATCTCAATGACAACGGAAAGATTTGCACTCTTGTTACTTCGCTGTTGGGAGCTTTCACACCATTTTACGCGGCCTATGCCGGCACGAAAGCGCCAGTCGAACATTTCACGCGTGCCGCTTCGAAGGAATTTGGTGAACGAGGCATCTCGGTGACAGCGATTGGTCCAGGCCCGATGGACACGCCATTCTTCTATCCTGCCGAAGGTGACGATGCTGTCGCTTATCACAAGACAGCCGCATCGCTTTCAAACTTCTCAAAGACCGGGCTGACCGACATCGAGGATATCGTACCCTATATTCGCTTCATGGTTTCGGAAGGCTGGTGGATGACCGGCCAGACCATTCTCGTGAATGGTGGCTACACAACCAAGTAAAGCGCTCTCTATTTTACTATTAGCTCCGGCGTAAGGATGATGCCGGAGCATTCTAACTGCCTTCACGCTTGGTTCATTTCGATTTTTAATTAGATTTAATCATGCTCGGTAAAGGCCGATTAATCAACAAAATCAGATAGTTTTCGGTAACCATTTCCCTTAAGGACCGCTCAATTCCTGTCGATCTATGTTCACGACGGTTCAACGAAACCAGCAAATTAAAAACGAGACAAACAGGACAGGCAAATGACAACTCTTTTCACACGTTTCCTCAAAGACGAATCCGGCGCGACTGCAATCGAATACGGCCTGATCGCAGCTCTTATCTCCGTTGCCATCATCACTGCAGCAACAACATTGGGCGGAAATATTGCTGCTACCTTCGGCAAGGTTTCTGAGAAGTTGGTTCCAGGCGCTGCTGCCCCATAATAAGAATTAAAAGACAACCATGATTATTCTATAGTCCTGGCATCAGAAACCAGACCGTTTCCCGACGGTCTGGTTTTTCATTGTTGGAGTGAACGATTAACTCATCACAATGAACTCTCGACCATAGGTCCGTTTCGGTGTATAGCGCACGCGCATTGCAGCCTTTTTAACCGGACCCAAAAATATGGAAGAATTTCATAAAGTTCGCCGCCTCCCGCCTTATGTTTTTGAACAGGTTAATCGCCTGAAGGCCAGCGCGCGAGCCGCGGGTGCGGATATTATTGATCTCGGCATGGGCAACCCGGATCTTCCAACCCCGCAAAGTGTTGTCGACAAGCTTTGTGAGGCGGTACAAGACCCGCGAACGCATCGCTACTCCTCTTCGAAAGGTATTCCCGGCCTGCGCCGCGCGCAGGCGGCTTATTATGAGCGTCGTTTTGGAGTAAAGCTTAATCCGGATACGCAGGTTGTAGCTACGCTCGGTTCCAAAGAAGGCTTCGCCAATATGGCGCAGGCGATTACTGCGCCGGGTGATGTCGTTCTTTGTCCTGATCCCACTTATCCGATCCATGCTTTTGGCTTCATCATGTCGGGCGGTGTTATCCGCTCGATTCCCGCCAAGCCCGACGATCATTTCATTCCAGCTCTGGAGCGCGGAATTCGGCACTCAATTCCAAAGCCGTTGGCATTGATCCTGAACTATCCGTCCAATCCTACTGCTCACGTTGCTTCGCTCGATTTCTACAAGGATGTCGTGGCTTTTGCCCGAAAGAATGAAATCATCATTCTTTCGGATCTGGCGTACTCGGAAATTTACTTTGACGGGGCACCGCCGCCGTCTGTTCTACAGGTCCCCGGGGCAATCGATGTTGCAGTTGAGTTTACCTCAATGTCGAAGACATTTTCGATGCCTGGTTGGCGTATGGGCTTTGCTGTCGGCAATGAGCGCCTGATTTCAGCCCTCACACGGGTCAAGTCCTATCTCGATTACGGTGCGTTCACACCGATTCAGGTGGCAGCATCTGCAGCCCTGAATGGTGACGGATCGGATATCGCAGAGGTCCGCGCTATTTATAAGCATCGCCGCGATGTGCTTGTGGAAAGTTTTGGGCGTGCTGGTTGGGATATTCCTGCTCCAGCCGCTACGATGTTTGCCTGGGCACCGATACCTGAGAAGTTCCGCAGCCTCGGCTCATTGGAGTTTTCCAAGCTTTTAATTGAGCATGCGGATGTGGCAGTTGCACCCGGTATTGGTTTTGGTGAGCATGGTGACGATTACATTCGTATCGCTTTGGTCGAGAACGAACATCGTATTCGTCAGGCGGCCCGCAGCCTGAAGCGTTTCCTCAGTACCGCTGATGAAAAGCTGCACAACGTTATTCCGTTGAATGCTCGTCGTTAAACAGACGTAGATCAAAGCGGAATTCGCGGCGCTGTCTGGCGCCGCATCAATGAAAATCCAAGGAAGTGAACAATGAGTGAAGCGCTGCGCGTAGGAATCGCCGGATTGGGTACTGTTGGTGCCTCGGTCCTGAAAATTTTGCGGGACAAGGGTGAAATGCTCACCCGTCAGTGCGGAAAGCAGATGGTTGTCACGGCAGTATCGGCGCGCGATGCCAAGCGTGACCGCGGTGTGGATTTCTCATCGGCAACTTGGTTTGATGATCCGGTTGAACTGGCCAAGTCAAACGAGATCGATGTTTTTATCGAGTTAATCGGCGGCGATGAGGGACCTGCGCGAGCTGCTGTTGAAGCCGCACTCAAATCCGGACGCCATGTCGTCACTGCGAATAAAGCTCTCTTGGCAAAGCACGGCGTCTATCTCGCAAAGATTGCTGAAGAAAAAGGCGTGTTGTTGAACTTTGAAGCGGCGGTGGCAGGCGGTATCCCTGTCATTAAAGCGCTTCGTGAATCCTTGACTGGCAATACGGTATCGCGTGTTTACGGTATCATGAACGGTACGTGCAATTATATCCTGACAAGGATGTGGGATGAGGGTATTTCCTTCGAAGATTGCCTCGCTGATGCACAGCGTCTCGGCTATGCCGAAGCTGATCCGACCTTCGATATCGAAGGCAATGATACCGCTCACAAGCTGGCGATACTTACCAGTCTCGCATTTGGCACGCAGATTGCTGCTGACGATATCTATCTTGAAGGCATCAGCAATATTTCGCTGGCCGATATCAAGGCTGCCGATGAACTTGGCTATCGTATCAAGTTGCTCGGGGTTGCACTGAAGACGGAAAGCGGCATTGAACAGCGCGTACATCCAACGATGGTACCTGTTGAATCGGTTATCGCGCAGGTGCATGGCGTTACCAACGCCGTCGCCATTGAAACCGATCTTCTAGGTGAATTGCTACTATCCGGCCCTGGGGCAGGCGGAGCAGCGACTGCATCCGCTGTTATTGGCGATCTGGCCGATATTGCAAAGAGCCGCCCCGGATTTCAGCATGGCCCGGTTTTCGGCACGCCTGCCAAATCTTTGGCACCTTACAAGCGAGCTAAAATGCGTGCCCATGAGGGTGGCTATTTTATCCGCCTGACAGTTCACGATAGGGCAGGCGTGTTTGCGGCTATTGCGAAACGCATGGCTGACAATGATATTTCGCTTGAATCTATTGTGCAGCGGCAGAGCGCCAACAGCCAGGCTGAGGCGACAAAGACTGTTATCCTCGTAACGCACGAAACGACGGAAGCTGCAGTCAAAAAAGCCTTAGACGGTATCGTCAAGGACGGTCATGCGACCGACAAACCCCAGATGATTCGGATCGAACGGGCAGGTTGAAAACCGGCATAGTGCGTTTAATCGATTAGCTTTTTCGGCAAGTGGCTTTTCTTCGGTTCAAGCCCTTGCCGCGTGGTTGCGACTTTGACAAAAGATTTGCATAGCGATGCTACTAAAGCCGCATTGCTGATCTTGAAATGCGGCCCTCTCCACAAAAGCAGGAAAAACTATGCCGAAAACTTCTGACCAGACTGACGTAGGCCTTGACCGTATTTTGACCCTTGAGCTGGTTCGTGTGACCGAGCGCGCAGCCGTTGCCGCCGCCCGTCTACGTGGACGAGGTGATGAAATGGCCGCCGATCAGGCTGCAGTTGACGCAATGCGTCAGGAACTCAATCGCTTGCCGATCGCCGGAACCGTTGTGATCGGTGAGGGCGAGCGCGACGAAGCTCCAATGCTGTATATTGGTGAAGAAGTTGGAACACGTAGCGGTCCTGAAGTTGATATTGCGCTTGATCCGCTGGAAGGCACCACAATCTGCGCTAAGAATCTTCCGAATTCGCTAGCTGTTATTGCAATCGCCGAAAAGGGCAATTTGCTTTATGCCCCCGATGTTTACATGGAAAAAATTGCTGTTGGACCGGGCTACCCGGCTGGTATCATCAATCTGGATGCGCCAGCGATTGAAAACATCATGGCTGTTGCCAAAGCAAAGGGCGTGCCTGTCAGCGAAATCACTGCCTGCATCATGGACCGCCCACGCCATGCGCGTCTTATTGAGGAAGTCCGCGCGACTGGCGCATCCATTCGTCTAATCGGCGATGGCGACGTTGCAGGCGTTATCCATACGACCGATCCGGATGAAACGGGCATCGATATCTATATCGGCATTGGCGGCGCACCTGAAGGCGTTCTGGCTGCCGCGGCGCTTCGTTGTATTGGTGGACAGATGCAGGGCCGTCTCCAGCTTAACAGTGATGACAAGATTGCCCGTGCAGCCAAGATGGGCATCAGTGATCCCAAGAAAATCTACACAATGGAAGAAATGGCAAAGGGCGACGTACTGTTTGCTGCCACTGGTGTGACCGACGGCAATATGCTCTCCGGTGTCAAATTTGCGCGCGACTACATCCAGACTCACACGGTGGTCATGCGTTCGCATTCGCAGACAGTTCGCGAAATCAAGGCCAAGCATCAGGATATGAGCAAGTTCCAGTAATAGGTACTGGATTAGCCTTTCAGGCCATTGCTTTCCATCGCGCCGGGTGATTGAACGCTCAGATGACATCTGAACGGCTTTTCCTCGGCGTTGGACAATCGGCTACCGGTCTCAAATGGGTCGACCGGCTCGGTCAGCGTGAGGCGAATATCGCGCTGGCCATGGCACAAAATCATGGCTTTCCGGATATCGTGACGCGTGTATTGGCAGGCCGGGGCGTCGGTCTGGATGAAGCTGCGGCCTTTATGGAGCCGACGCTCAAGAGCCTGATGCCAGACCCAGCATCCTTGACGGACATGGAAAAGGCAGCGGCCCGCATTGCCGATGCAATTACCTCTCGGGAAACAGTTGCGATTTTCGGCGATTATGATGTTGACGGTGCTTGTTCGTCTGCAATTCTTTCGCGTTTTCTGACCCATTACGGCATTGCCAACCGGATTTACATTCCAGACCGGATTTTTGAAGGCTATGGGCCCAACCCTGCCGCAATGCAGGAACTGGCAAAAGAAGCCTCGCTTATTGTTACTGTGGATTGCGGAACGAATAGCGCAGCGGCAATTGATGCTGCCAAGGTGGCCGGCGCAGATGTCGTCGTATTGGACCATCATCAGGTGGGCGGGGTTTTGCCCGCGGCAGCGCATGCTGTTGTCAATCCCAACCGTGAAGATGATTTGTCCGGTCAAGGACACCTTTGTGCCGCAGGCGTGGTGTTTTTGACGTTGGTGCAAATATCGAGGGTATTACGCGAGGGTCAATCAAAACTCGATGTCCGCCCGCCAGACCTGCTTTCCTTGCTCGATCTGGTAGCGTTGGCGACGGTCTGCGATGTCGTACCGCTAAAAGAGCTAAACAGGGCCTTCGTCGTAAAGGGAGCGCTTGTAGCTCGAACTCAGCAGAACGCTGGCCTTGCAGCACTAGCTCGCGTCTCGCGAATTGGCGAACCTCTGAACGCATTCCATTTTGCCTATCTTATCGGCCCACGTATCAACGCGGGTGGTCGAATTGGCGATGCTGGATTGGGTGCCCGGCTTCTAACGCTGGATGATCCTGATGAAGCGGCTCGAATTGCCGAAGAACTCGATCGGCTCAATCAAGAGCGTCAGGCAATGGAAACCATCATGCTCGAACAGGCCGAGGCGGAGGCAATGGTCGAGCTTTCCTCAGGATCTGGTCCAGCAGTGCTTGTTACTGCCAATGAGGACTGGCACCCCGGAATAGTTGGATTGATAGCTGCACGACTGAAGGAGCGCGCGCGTCGCCCTGCTTTCGCAATCGCTTTCAATGCAAATGGCACTGGTAGTGGCTCGGGTCGCTCGATCAATGGTTTTGATCTTGGAAAGCTTGTTCGGGCCGCCGTGGAAAAGGGCCTGTTGGTTAAAGGCGGGGGACACGCCATGGCGGCCGGAATAACCGTCGAGCGCGAAAAGATGGGCGCTTTGCGAGCATTCTTCGAAGAGCAGGCCACAGAGATGGTAGGACAGTTGCGGGAGAATGCGTCACTTGCCATTGACGGAGCGTTGAGTGCTGCGGGTGCCACGGTTCCGCTATACGAAACGATGGAAAAAGCCGGGCCGTTCGGTTCAGGGCATCCGCAACCGGTGCTGGTTCTTCCTCATCACAGATTGGTTGACGCGCGATCAGTGGGTACCAGCCACGTCAAGGTCACGCTGGCTGGTGCTGATGGCAAGCGGATTAATGCGATCGCTTTTCGTGCTGTGGGAGGTCCTCTAGGTGACTTCCTGTTTAATCAATTGGGGCAATCCATGCACGTTGCAGGCAATCTTGCTCTCAACCATTGGAACGGCTCAACGACGACGCAATTTCGCATTCTTGATGCGGCAAAAGCCATCTGAACTAAACCACTCACTTGCCTTTTTGCAACTTGTGTGTTCTTCTTTTGTTCTAAATCGAGAACATCAGAATGCGAAAGCCGACACATACAGAAAAGCTCTATCTGGATTTTGACAGCTTTTTCGCAAGCGCCGAGCAGCAGCTTAATCCTGCACTGCAGGGGCGACCAGTCGCTGTCGTCCCACTGGACTCACCGCATACGAGCGTCATTGCCGCCAGTCGTCAGGCAAAGCCCTATGGCATCAAAACGGGAACTTCAGTACGTGAGGCGCGGGAGAAGTGCCCGGATATCGTGTTTATTGCCGCCAGGCCGGATGTCTATGTGAAGCTTCACAATCGTATTCTGGAAACAATTGAGCGATGCGTCCCAATAGCGGCTGTTCGATCCATAGATGAGGTAGCCTGTCATCTGCTGGAGTCCGAGGCGCGCCAGGCACAGACGCTGGCGGCGCGGATCAAGCGTATATTGCACGATGATATCGGCCCGATCCTGACATGCTCGATTGGCATTTCCTTCAACGAACTTCTGGCAAAGGTTGCTGCAGAAATGGACAAGCCTGATGGCTTTGTAATGCTTGATCACTCCGACCTGCCGGGACGGTTATTCGATCTGAAACTGCGCGATCTGCCGGGCATTTCCAAGGGCATGGAGAGCCGGCTGGAGCAAGCTGGAGTCACAAACATCCAAGGTTTGTGGAGTCTTGCGCCTAAACATGCCCGCGCTATTTGGAACAGTGTTGAGGGTGAGCGGCTCGTTTCTGCTTTGCATGGTTATGCTGTCGAGAAGCCGGACACTGTAAAGCGTATGTACGGTCATGGCCGAAATCTGCCTCCAGATTGGAGAACTCCGGAAAAGGTGCTGCAATGTGCAAGATTATTGACCTTGAGCGCCGCACGGCGCCTCCGCCGCTCGCATTATCGTGCAGGGGCAATGAGCTACACTGTAGGCGTTCGAAGAGACAGCCGTGTGACGATGGAAGGCCAGTTTCGACCGGCGCGTGATGATCGCAGTTTTCTGGATTGCCTCAACAAACTCCACCAGAAAATGGTTGAGGCAGGCAAAATGCGAAACATAAGTTCGGTTACAGTGGTTTTGCACGATCTTTTCGCAGAAGAAGAGGGTGCAAAAGATTTGTTTGATACAGGCGAGAGCGTTAAGCACCGCGAGCAATGGGAAAGCGTCTCTGATCTGATTGACAAGATTCGCAGCCGTCACGGATCGAAAGCTCTTAATCTGGGTTCTGCTCAAGGTCCCGGTGATTACATTGGCTCAAAAATCGCTTTCGGGCGCATTCCTGAACCGGAAGATTTTTAGCTGCCCCAACTGTTGTGATCAGGGCAGCCAAGAATTCAATATGCTGCTGTAAAGCGCTGCTGTTTGTGCTTTGGATTGTGTGCTTCATCGACAATCGCAACTGCGAGATCGCTTGCACTGATTGCACTCTTGCCCTCGGCGTCGAAAACTGGATTGTCCTTGCCGAGACGATATTTGCCGGTGCGCGGGCCGGGTGCCAGATTGAACGGAGGAGAAACGAAGCTCCAATCGAGATTTGTCTCGGTGCGAAGATCATTTAGCGCTTGGCGAGCGCCAAGAGCGCCTTCCTTATATTCTGCTGGAAAGTGCGCGCCGTCCACGAACTGAGTTCCATCTTCCGCATAAAGGCTTCCTGCGCCACCGATAACAATCAATCGCTTCACGCCAGCAGATTTGGTGGCTTCGGTGATCGATTTGCTGGCCTTGATATGAACCGCCTGAATGTTTGGATCTGTCCAACCCGGATTATAGGCAGAGATCACAACATCATGGCCTTTGAGTTTTTCTGCCAGCGCCTTGGTGTCCAAAGCATCTGCGTCTACCGCAGTAACGCCGCTCAGTTTCTCTACCTTTGCCGAATTGCGTGCCAAAGCGGTAACGCTATCCCCGCGTGCAACGGCTTCTTTCAGAATTTCCTTGCCAACAAAACCGGTGGCACCGATCAATGCAATTTTCATCATATGCTCCTTGATGCGGGTACGCATCGTTTTCTGGTTACTAACAATAACTATCTATGATAGATGGATTGAGCTGAAAAGAACGCACTTTTTCCGTTTCAGGGCACACCGAGGTAACCGCCTTAGGGTTGGTGTTTAATGTATGGATGGTAGAAATGAGTATACACACAAACACGCGCAGTAACGTGCCATTGCTCGAATCAATGCCAGCAATGAAGGCTGAGGATGGTGGTCTCTGCCCGATGCGTGAAGTATTGGATCGGGTCGGTGATTCGTGGAGCATGCTGACGATCATCAATCTGCAATCTGGTCCTCGTCGGTTTAATGTACTGCGGCGTATGATCGAAGGCATTTCTCAGCGCATGCTGACGGTCACTCTTCGCTCGCTCGAACGCGATGGCCTTGTACTGCGCACTGTCAAGCCGACATCGCCCCCCGAAGTAACTTATGCACTTACTGACATGGGCCATTCCATTGCAGTGCCAGTTGGCGCGCTGGGTGAGTGGGCTGTGGCAAACCGCAATCACCTGCGCGCCGCCCGGGCTGCCTTCGATGCAGCAAAGACAGAATAAGGGAACCCTCCCCACCGCCTTGCGTTTCTCCAATTCCAATAACATGGAAGGGAGAAATGACAATGCCGGCAAAGTCTCAAGCCCAACAAAAAGCTGCAGGTGCAGCACTTTCCGCAAAACGTGGAGACACCAAAAAAAGCGAACTCAAGGGTGCGTCGAAGAGCATGTACGAATCGATGAATGAGAAGCAACTTGAAGAGTTTGCGGAAACCGATCACAAGAACTTGCCAAAGAAAAAGACCTGACTATCGGCGCGCACTGTTACTGACAGATTCGCGCCTCACAGCTTTTGCCATGACATCCCAGGTCAAGATGGAGATTACCCTGATGTGCGGCGTCTCCGTCTGGCCCTATGACGGTCATAAACCGCTCGCAGCTTGCCTTGTGCAACGACAACCAGAATGCTTGCTCTTCCGGTTTACCTTTCCAGCCTGATCCCAGCTCTGTGGTTTTTCCGTTCTTGAACTTGAAAGACATGATGTCCAAAGCATTGGCAAATGCATGCTCCGAAACGCGCCCTTTACGACCATTGTTGACCTTCCGACACTGATAGTCAGAGCCGGTCGCTATGCTCTCAATCTCGGCGCCGAAATTCTTCTGAGCTTCTTTTTGAATCTCGACAACCCAGTTGGCAAGCGATCCCGCCATAGCGCAATTGGTTATGATCGGCGCAGCGAACTTCACCGGATTGTCCTTGCCGATGGCTGTGATTTTCAGCGGTGAACGCTCCCCGCATGTCCCTTCCGAAAGAGGTGGCACCAACTCGCCTTGCACTTCGCCATTCATGATTGCCGGACAGGCATTCTGATAAACCCGGTCCGGTGACGTGGCAGGATCAGTCTTTTCGGGCGTCTGATCGTGCTCAGGTCTTTCGTCACTTATCGCGTCCTCAGGTTTTGGCCCCTGCTGCTCGGCCTTCGGCAATTCGACTAGCTTTTCAGCAGGTTTGGCTTCAGGTACGGGCTCCGTAACTGGTTTCTGATCAGGCACAGGCGTTTCCTTAGGATCAGCCTTCTGTATCTCTTCAACTGGCTTTTCTTCAGGTTTCGGGGCTTCCGTCGCCGTCGCCGCCCGAGGATTGTCGAGCGGAACGGGTGGAACAACCGGCAACGCGGGTTTGGCTGTTCTGCTTTGGTGGCCACGCCTGTGACGAGCATCCGCATCGCCCGCCGAATTCACGAGCGCCAGACTTGAAATAGATGCGGTAAGGGATAGAAGGACGAATAGATTGAAACGCGAACGACGCGAGAATAGGGTCATTATCGGCTCTACTCCTGTTTGAGCGTATACCCTAACGTGCGAAGCCGGTCATCGGTTTCAATTTATATGAGCCGTTGAAACATCCGCCGCGCTTGACATCAGGCAACCTTCACACTAGAAGCCACAACAACGCAGGGCCTAACAGCTCTGCGTTTCATTTGACGTGTCCCGTGAGTGATCTCGCAAAGCGTGCGTGGGTCGTTCTGTCAGTCTTCGAAAACGGAAGGCAGAGGAGGGCGCGTTTCCTTGAACCAGGGTGTTGAACTCTGGTTTGGTTTTGTTGAAAGGAAATGCGATGAGCAAGCGCGAATCGTCCAAGTATAAAATTGACCGCCGTCTTGGCGAAAACATCTGGGGTCGTCCTAAGTCCCCTGTAAACCGCCGTGAATATGGCCCAGGCCAGCACGGTCAGCGCCGCAAGAGCAAGCTGTCCGACTTCGGTGTTCAGCTGCGCGCAAAGCAGAAGCTCAAGGGCTTCTATGGCGACATTTCGGAAAAGCAGTTCCGCAAGACCTACGAAGAAGCATCACGCCGCAAGGGCGATACTGGTGAACAGCTCATCGGTCTTCTCGAGTCGCGTCTGGATGCGATCGTGTACCGCGCAAAGTTCGTTCCCACGATCTTTGCAGCGCGTCAGTTCGTCAACCATGGCCACGTGAACGTGAACGGCCGTCGCACCAACATTCAGTCTTACATCTGCAAGGCTGGCGACGTGATCGAAGTTCGCGAAAAGTCAAAGCAGCTCGTGATTGTTCTGGAAGCTGTACAGCTTGCTGAGCGCGATGTTCCTGAATACATCGAAGTTGATCACACCAAGATGGTTGCCAAGTACAACCGCGTTCCGGCCTTCTCCGATGTGCCATACGCTGTACAGATGGAACCAAACCTGGTCGTCGAATTCTACTCGCGTTAATCGGGTATTGAAGTTGTTGAAAAAAGCCGCCTGGAGCAATCCTGGCGGCTTTTTTGTTGCAGGATCAAAGAGGAAGCGGGAATGACGGAGCTACAATCCATTGTCGATAGCGTTTATCGCGATCTCTCTGACAGAATCGGCGAAGGTAAACTTGCCGACTATATTCCCGAACTGGCAACGGTCGATCCAAAGCAATTTGGGATAGCTTTGGTGACTGTGGATGGGCAAGTGTACTCTGCGGGAGACGCCGAAACCTCTTTCTCAATCCAGAGTATTTCAAAGGTTTTCACCCTGACTCTGGCGCTCGGCAAAATTGGTGATGGGCTATGGAAAAGGGTGGGTCGGGAACCATCCGGCAATGCGTTTAATTCAATTGTACAGCTTGAGCAGGAGAAGGGTAAACCGCGCAACCCATTTATTAATGCCGGTGCAATTGCGGTGGCGGATGTGGTCTTGGCCGGACATGCTCCAAAAGAAGCAATTGCAGAGATTGTACAATTCATCCGCCAATTGGCCGACGATGATACGATTGCCATTGATCATAATGTGGCCCGTTCGGAAACCAATACCGGTTATCGCAATGTAGCACTCGCTAATTTCATGAGATCGTTCAACAATCTCAACCATCCTGCCGAGCATGTCTTGGGGGTTTATTTCCATCACTGCGCGGTGGCCATGTCATGCCACCAGCTTGCTCATGCTGGGCTATATCTAGCGTCAGCAGGCCGCAACCCGCTTAGCGGCGGCAGTGTGGTTTCTCCAAGCCGCGCGCGCCGGATCAACGCTCTGATGCTCATGTGCGGGCATTATGATGGTTCAGGCGACTTTGCGTACCGTGTCGGTCTTCCGGGAAAAAGCGGTGTTGGCGGTGGAATTCTGGCGATAGCACCGGGAAAGGCCTCCATTGCAGTGTGGTCTCCGGGACTGAACGAGAATGGCAATTCACAGTTGGGCTCTGCGGCACTGGAGCTTCTGGCACAACGGACAGGCTGGTCAGTCTTCGGACAGTGAGAAAGCCTTGCATTGCTGGAATTTGCGAGGCAATGAAGGGGCCTATGAGGTGTTCCCATGACTATTCATGATTTGGATATTGCTGAAGCTTCGGGCTGTCATCCGATGTTTCTCGGCGTGCCATCCAATGTCGAGTTCAACAAGCTGCGCAAGCGGTTATTGCGCAATACGCGGCAGGCTCTCGAAGATTTTGCTATGGTCAAGCCGGGCGAGCGCTGGCTGATCGGGCTTTCAGGCGGCAAGGATTCCTATGGCTTGCTTGCGCTTCTGCTAGATCTGAAATGGCGCGGACTGCTGCCGGTTGAACTGATCGCCTGCAATCTCGATCAGGGACAGCCGAATTTCCCCAAGCATATCTTGCCTGAGTTCCTGACTCGTCATGGAATTGAACATCGCATCGAGTACAAGGATACCTATTCCATTGTCACCGATAAGGTAGCCGAAAACCAGACATATTGCTCGCTTTGTTCGCGGTTGCGGCGTGGGCACCTTTACCGCGTAGCACGGGAAGAGGGATGCTCTGCCCTTGTTCTGGGGCATCACCGTGAAGATATTCTTGAAACATTCCTGATGAACCTGTTTCATGGTGGCAGGCTTGCGGCCATGCCGCCGAAACTGCTTAACGATGATGGCGACCTGATGCTGTTGCGGCCTTTGAGCTATTGCGCCGAGGATGATCTGGAGAAATTTGCCCATACAATGCAGTTCCCGATCATACCCTGCGACCTTTGCGGCAGTCAGGACGGACTTCAGCGTAATATGATGAAGGCCATGCTTTCTGACATCGAGAAACGTATGCCGGGCCGCAAGGAAATCATGATCCGCGCCCTTTCCAATACACGGCCAAGCCATTTGCTGGATCGCAAAATCTTTGATTTTGCAGGCCTGTCTCTAAAAGGAAATGCAAGCGAATGACATTTGATGAACAATCCATGGATTGGCTCGGCGATCTCCTCGCTGAGGTGGCCAAAGAAGAAATCATGCCACGGTTCCGCTCGCTAGGGGCGGGCGATATAAAGCAGAAAACATCGGCGCTAGACCTCGTAACTGAAGCAGATATCAACGCAGAGCGGGTCATTACAGCGAAACTGCGCCAGCGATACCCGGATGCATTCATTCTTGGCGAAGAAGCGTGCGAAACCGATGGCTCATTGCTGGGCAAGCTCAAGGATGCGCCGCTGGCTTTCGTTCTTGACCCTGTTGACGGCACTTATAACTTTGCCCATGGCGTACCGTTATTCGGGGTAATGCTTGCGGTGGTGATTAATGGAGAGACCGTCGCGGGCATAATTCATGATCCGGTTGGACATGATTGGGTGGTCGGCGTGAAAGGAGCGGGGACTGAACTGCGTTCCGCCACGAACCTCAAACGCAAGTTGAGCGTGGCGCCACCAGCACCGATCTCAAGCATGCTCGGTGCAATGTCATGGCAGTTTGTCGAGGAACCGCTGCGCTCAACATTCACGCGCAATCAAGCGAAGTGCAAAGCTTCATTCGGTTTCCGCTGTGCGGCTCATGAGTACAGGCTGATTGCCTCGGGCGGAGCGCATTTCGCCATGTATAACAAGTTGATGCCTTGGGACCATCTTGCAGGGGCACTCATCCATCAGGAAGCAGGTGGGTATGTTGCACGCTTCGATGGCTCGATTTACGAACCTCATCATTTGGATGGTGGACTGCTGATTGCGCCGGACAAAGCTAGTTGGAACGACTTGCGATCCGCGCTTTGGGCAGCCGCTTGATCGAAAGGGCGTGGGAAAAAGTTCTCAGCTGAGAACAAATTCCTATGACCAAAAACCTCCTCAAACAGGCTCTGTAAAATAGGGAAAGGCCCGAAATATCTGAACATTTTCGGGCTCTTTCAGTCAATTTTTGTGTGGTTTTTGGCAAATCTTCAGCAATTTTGCTCTCTAAAATGTGGCGAAAGCTGGCTTTTTCAAGGCAAATTCGCCACATTTCGTTTCGGATCGAATACCTAGACTGGCTTGTTGTGCGGCTGAAACAGTCGTCCCCGCTCAGCAATGAGAACGAACACCAGACCGATCAATGATAGTACGAAGAAGCCTGCCACCAATGGCGTTGTCGTGCCATCGAAAGCCTGTCCAATCAGTGCCCCGATTGCACCGCCGCCAGCGGTTCCCATAAAGCCGAGAACCGATGATGCCGTACCTGCCACATGCCCCAGCGGCTCCATGGCAAGCGAATTGAAGTTCGAGCCGATCCAGCCAAACTGGAACATGGCGACTGCGAAGAACAGCAAATAGATCAGGAAGGGCGTGGGGTGCGGACCCAACAATGTCACCAACAGCCAGAGGCCATTGACCGTCAAAAATGCCAGCAGTGCTCCGTGGGAGAGGCGGCGCATGCCGAAGCGCCCGACGAAGCGGGAGTTCACGAACGAAGAGAAAGCCATGGTGACAGCCACTGCTGCAAATGCCACGGGGAACCACACGCCGAGTTGATAGATACCGACATAAATCTGCTGCGCGGAATTGATGAACCCAAAAAGCGCACCGAAGATGAACGCGCTGGCGAGCGTATAGCAAAGTGCTACCCGGTTCGTGAGAACAATGATGAATCCGCGGGTCACTGATTTCAGCGTAAATGGACGCACATCAGCAGGATCGAGTGTTTCCGGAAGGCGAATATAAACCCAGCACATCACGGCGGCAGCGATAACTGCCATGAAAATGAAGATCAGATGCCAGTTGCCAAACAGCATGACTGCTTGGCCTGTGCCCGGTGCAATAACCGGCACCACCATGAAAACCATCATGATCAAAGACATGACTTCCGCCATCATACGACCGCCGTAGACGTCACGAACAATAGAGATTGTGATAACGCGTGTTGCTGCTGATCCAATGCCCTGAAGCAGGCGAAATGCCAGCAGTGAGGCAAAACTTGGCACGAAGACACAGGCCATCGCCGAGAAAATATAGATAGTTAATCCGACAAACATTGGCTTGCGGCGACCGAAACGATCAGAAATCGGCCCGTAGAACAGCTGCGAAATGGCAAAGCCCATCAAATAGGCCGAAATCACATATTGGCGATGGTTTTCGCTAATCACGCCGAGGCTTGCACCGATTTCCTGCAATCCCGGCAGCATGATGTCGATGGCAAGGGCGTTAAGCGCCATGAGCGCTGCCATCATCGCGATAAACTCGATCTTGGTCATACCGCCAAGGTTTGGAGTTGAGCTTGTGGTGGACGTATTCATTTTCAAACCTGCGAACAATGTCCGTTGAGGTTCAGGAAATAACAACCGGGAAGGGGCATTCTCTCGTGCCGGTCAACAGCCTTGAAGCCCATTGATCGCTTTTCGAAAAGCCACTTGGAACGGCCGTTATGTCCGGAATCTCAATGGACCGTAAAAACAACGACAAAGGCGTCGGAGTGTCCGACGCCTTTAGAATATAATTCCGCTAAAGCGCGGAATAGACTGATTTTATTGCGTAATCAGGCGGCCTTGGTGGCGACACCCTTTTCGCTGAAGAGAGATTGAAGTTCGCCAGCCTGAAACATTTCACGGATAATGTCACAACCGCCAACGAATTCGCCTTTTACGTAAAGCTGCGGGATCGTTGGCCAATTCGAATATTCCTTGATTCCCTGACGCAGCTCATCGGAAGAAAGGATGTTCACACCCTTATAATCAACACCGATATAATCGAGTATCTGCACGACCTGACCGGAAAAGCCGCACTGGGGAAAGCCCGGTGTGCCCTTCATGAACAGAACAACATCATTGCTCTTCACTTCATTGTCGATAAATTCGTTGATACCGCTCATTTCGGCAAACCTTTCCTACCAAAGCGCGACGAATCGCCATCATTGGTCCAAATTGATCTTTTCTAACAAATAGCGCTTCAATTCTGGCAAAACAAGGCTGGTCATTGTGTCATCTCGTATCATCATTACGATCAGCTTCATTTTATTCTTCTCTTTGGGCGGGATTATCTGGTTTTTGTGGCCATCGTCCCAGCCAAAATCGCCCCTTATACCGCAGATAGACGTTTCGGATGCAGATCTTCCGGATGAATGCCGGAAGATGACATTTGAAAACGTCGATTCGATTATCTGTGAGATTGACCTGCGATCACATCATATTGAACTGGCCCGGGCAGACGCTGACGGCAAGCCTTATGGTTCGTTGAAAGCATTCCTTGCTGCACAATCACAGGACGCACGCCCGATCCTGGCAATGAATGCGGGTATGTACGAGCAGGACCTGTCTCCAGTCGGCCTGTACGTCGAAGATGGTAAGGAGACTGGAAGTTTGACGACAGACAATGGGGAGGGGAACTTCTTTCTCAAGCCCAATGGTGTGTTCTTCATTGGAAAGGACGGGACGCCCGGTATTCTTGAAACTGGTGCATTCGCCGCAGGCACGCCCGAAGTTCGCATAGCAACACAATCCGGACCAATGCTGGTTATTAATGGCCAGGTTCATTCGCGTTTCGAGCCAAACGGAACGTCGCGCTTTATCCGCAACGGTATTGGTCTGCGCGACGCCAATACAATTGTACTGGCAATATCAATGGCCCCTGTCAGCTTTGGAAGTTTTGCCCGTCTGTTCAAAGATGGGCTGGGTTGTGACAATGCACTTTATTTCGATGGGACCATTTCAGCGATATCCAATGACAAGAAAACACTGATTGGCGGGATCGACCCCGTTGGGCCGATCATCGCAGTTTTTGAACAAAGATAACTTATTCCGGTGCGCTGGTCTGTAGGGCTAGAGCATGCAGAACGCCGCCCATATTGCCCTTCAACGCGTCATAGACCATCTGGTGCTGCTGAACCCGCGACTTGCCACGGAAGCTTTCGGCCACAACTTCAGCAGCATAGTGGTCGCCATCACCCGCCAGATCTCGGATGGTAATCTTCGCGTCGGGAATGGCGTCCTGGATCATTTTTTCGATATCACGTGCATCCATAGCCATATGTCGTTCTCCTCAAGCGGCCTTATCTTTTTGGTTTGCCGGACCGTTCATATAGTCAGGGAACCACGATTCGTGGGCGTTTGTCAGGTCTGTTACTGATATGGAGAGCAACTGTCCGATCTTCAATGCATTGCCTTCGACGGTTCCAAGCTTACGGAATGGAATGCCGGAGCCTTCGGCATTCAGCGTCACGAAGTTTGCCATATCGGATGATACAGCAATAATATAGCGCGCCTGATCCTCACCGAAGAGCAGAGCATGTGGCGCATCTTCACCAACAGTAACTGAAGCGCCCTTGCCGGATGCCATGCACATTTCCGCCAAGGCAATGCCAAGTCCACCATCGGACAAATCATGGCAGGCAGTGACTTGGCCATTGCGGATCGCCGAGCGGACGAAATCACCATTGCGCTTCTCGTTCGCGAGATCGACCACTGGAGCTGGACCATCGGCACGCCCATGAAGATCGCGCAAATAGATTGACTGTCCAAGATGTGTCCCATCGCCGCCTATGAGGATCAGGACGTCCCCATTGGACATGCCGCCAATCTTGGCTGTTTTTGACCAGTCTGGAATAAGGCCAACGCCGGCAATAGTCGGAGTCGGCAAAATTCCCTGCCCATTGGTCTCGTTGTAAAGCGAGACATTGCCTGAAACGATGGGGAAGGCGAGAGCACGGCAAGCATCACCTATGCCGCCAATGGCCTTTACCAATTGACCCATGATTTCGGGCCGCTCCGGATTGCCAAAGTTAAGATTGTCGGTCGCCGCGAGAGGCTCGGCCCCAACGGCTGTAAGATTGCGCCAGCATTCAGCCACAGCCTGCTTGCCGCCTTCGTAAGGATCGGCCTCGCAATAGCGTGGTGTCACGTCTGATGAGAAAGCGAGTGCCTTGGTAAGATGGCCCTCAACACGGACCACGCCTGCATCGCCGCCCGGCAATTGCAGGGAGTTGCCCTGAATGAGCGTATCGTATTGTTCATAGACCCAGCGACGAGAGGACAGGTCTGCCGAGTTCAACATCTGCAAAAGTGCTGCGCCATAGTCTTCAACTTGTGGAACGTTCGACGCTGGCAGCGGAGCATGCTTGCCGGGTTCCATCCAAGGCCGGTCATATTCAGGAGCCTGATCGCCAAGATCCTTGATAGGAAGATTGGCAACTTCGTCGCCCTGATGGATGACGCGGAAACGGAGGTCGTCAGTGGTGTGGCCGACGATGGCAAAATCCAGACCCCATTTTTTGAAAATGGCCTGTGCTTCTTCCTCTTTTTCCGGGCGCAGAACCATGAGCATGCGCTCCTGGCTTTCGGAAAGCATCATTTCGTAAGCTGTCATACGCTCTTCGCGTACCGGCACCTTATCCAGGATCAGTTCAATCCCGAGATTGCCTTTGGCCCCCATTTCAACAGCAGAGCAGGTGAGGCCAGCGGCACCCATGTCCTGAATGGCGATAACCGCGCCCGAAGCCATCAGCTCAAGCGAGGCTTCCAGCAGGCATTTTTCCGTGAAGGGATCGCCAACCTGCACTGTCGGGCGCTTCTCTTCAATCGACTCATCGAACTCGGCAGACGCCATTGTCGCGCCGCCGACACCATCACGCCCGGTTTTGGCACCGAGATAAACGACGGGAAGACCTACCCCCTTAGCCTCGGAAAGGAAAATAGCATCAGTCTTGGCAAGGCCGGCAGCAAAGGCATTGACGAGAATGTTGCCATTGTAGCGCGCATCAAAGTTGACTTCGCCGCCAACTGTCGGCACGCCAAAAGAATTGCCGTAGCCGCCCACACCTTCAACAACACCTGAAACAAGGTGGCGAGTTTTCGGATGGGAGGGTTCGCCGAAGCGTAGGGCGTTCATTGCTGCGATTGGACGCGCACCCATGGTAAACACGTCGCGCAGAATACCACCAACCCCTGTTGCAGCACCCTGATAGGGCTCGATGTAGGATGGATGATTGTGGCTTTCCATTTTGAAAACGACACAATCGCCATCACCAATATCGACGACACCGGCATTTTCGCCCGGACCTTGAATGACCTGCGGGCCAGTGGTGGGCAATGTGCGGAGCCATTTCTTCGATGATTTATAAGAGCAATGCTCGTTCCACATGGCGGAGAAAATACCAAGCTCGGTAAAGCTGGGCTTGCGTCCGATCAGATCGAGAATGCGTTGATATTCATCCGGCTTCAGCCCATGCGAGGCGATTAGTTCCGGTGTGATCTGAACAGTGTTGGAAAGACCCATGAGCAATATCAATTCCGTTGTGTGTTTAAGCGGTTCTCTTAGAGCAATTTGCTTCGGGAATACACCATGTCGAACAGAAAAAAGAACAGGGAATCACCGAAAAATACCTCGTTTGCTGTTGCGAGCAGACTGTAGCAGCTGGTGGCGTCTTTCAGCGCCACCAGCCAGTCTCAACGATTGTCGAGTTCAGAGCGGACCAGCTGAAGACCTCGCCGCGTTACCCGATAAGGCCCACCACCTGATGAGGCGATGGCTTTCTTTTGTTTCAGTTTACGAAACAGCCTTAAATCGCAGGCCGTATATCGAGCACCATCACGCGTAAGGCAGATGATTTCCCGGATGGTTTTACGCTCGTCTTTTTCAAGCAGAATTTTACCGCCTTGGGCGAGCAAGTGTAGAATGCGCTGTTCGTCGCGCGAAATGTCCATTTTGATAAGTCCCGAAAACGGGCAAAAATGCCCATGAGAACACATCCGCAGCCATATAGAACTGGCGCGGGGCTCCTGTTTTCATGCCCCAAACCTCATAGAAGTTGGGGCTTTAGTGGGACTCAGACTGATTGGACATAAAAACTCCATCGCGTGGATGGCGGCTATATAGCAATGCAAGGGTAGGGTGTCAAAGAGGGTGAAGCTTTAAGCTGCACCCAGCTTTGCGTAAGCCAGCACGAATGCAACCAGCGAGCCTATGCTGGCGATTGTGCGGACATGATTCCATGGCACCCACTCCGCGAGATAGCGTGTCCAAAGCGCGGTTCCTTCGGGACCGTCAGGCGAGACGGCTTGCAGCGCATCATTCAGTGGCACGTTGAACGCAATCGTAACGGCAATTATCCCGATCAGGTAAAGCAGGCTTCCTGTGAGCAGCCATGCCGACCCGGGCTCTGCCCAGCGCATGAAACTAACTATTGTCAGAAAAATGCAGAGCAGAGCCGTGCCGAAAAAGGCGAGACCAAATGTTGCGTTGAGGATGGTCACATTGATCGAATTCATAGCCGCAATACCCTGTTCGGGCGGAAGTCTCGAAAATGCTGTCATGATGAAACTGGAGAATGCGAAGAAGAGGCCAGCCATGATGCCGCTGCCGACCGCGGCGAGTATGGTCAGAACTGGTAAAAGAACGATCATTGTCTCTGCTCCCATATGCCGGTCGCGGCAGTTTCACTCGCAAAGATTGAAAAGTCACGCGGTGCGCGGCCGAGCGCTTCACGAACCCCGTTGCTGATATACTCGTTTCGTCCGTCCAGCACGACTGTGAAAAGCTCATTGACCAAGCCCGCAATGTCATCTGGAACGTTTTCTGCAGCAAGTCCTTCCATGAACTCTGCTGGTGTGATGGTGAGGTAATCTATGCTGCGCCCCGTTGCTTTGGCGATCTCGGCAGTTACTTCTGCGAAAGTAAGCAGTCTTGGGCCAGTCACCTCATAGAGCTGGCCGATATGGCGATCATCGGTCAAAGCAGCAGCTACCACATCGGCTATGTCATCGGCATGAATGAATGGTTCGCGAACGCTATCCGCCGGAAGAGCCAGCGTACCGGCGATGATTGGCTCCAGCATCATGCTCTCGCTAAAATTTTGCATGAACCAGCTTGCACGCACGATTGTCCAGTCAGCGCTGGATTGCTGCAACAGTTTTTCCGCATGCTGTGCTTCAGGTTCGCCCCTCCCGGAAAGCAAGACAAGCCGCCGCACGTCCTTACGCAATGCAAGCTTTATGAAATCGCCAACGGTTTCCGCAGCACCGGCAACTGCGAGATCCGGGTAGTAGGTAATATATGCAGCGCAGACGCCCTCAAGCGACGCAGACCATGTTTCTGGCTGCTCCCAGTCAAAGGCGGGTGAAGCGTTGCGCGATCCTATGCGAACAGGAAGGCCCTGCGCAGTTAGTCTCTCGGCGACCCGCCGTCCGGTTTTTCCTGTACCGCCGACGATGAGAATGGGTTTTTGTCCAGTGGATATGTTCATGATTTTTACCTCCAAGCAAACATGAGTAATCCTCATATTTGCAAATGTGATAAATCCTCATATTATAAGAGTCAATAAAAATGTGAGGGTTGCTCATGAATCAGGTTCTCCCCGTCGATCAAGCGTCCACTACACGCCGCGAACCGACACAACGCCGGAGCAGGGAACGTGTGGAGCGCATCCTTGGATGTGCATCGGAGCTGATCGAAAAGGCGGGAAGCGATTCCATGCGCATGAGCGATGTCGCAGAGATGGCGGGAATTTCGATTGGCTCGCTCTACCAGTATTTTCCAGACAAGGCCGCTATCATTCGCACGTTGGCAGAGCGCTATAATGTTGCGGGTCAGGAATGTATTGCCGATGGATTGGGCGGCGTTCAGGATAGTGAAGGGTTGATCAAGGCTTTCGGCGAGCTGATTGATATCTATTACGCGATGTTTCTGGCAGAGCCCGTAATGCGCGATATCTGGTCAGGCACACAGGCAGATAAAGCGCTGCGGGATATCGATATTTCGGACAGCCGCATTAACGGCGCAGCGCTGGCCAACGCACGTGAAAAATCAGGCTCCCGTTTAAACAGGCAGGAACTGGAAAGCTCAAGCTTTCTCATTATGCAACTCGGCGAGGCGACGATGCGCCTCGCCATATCTGTTGAGCGCGGGGAAGGGGCTGCGCTGGTCGAGCATTTCAAGCGCATGGCACTGCGCGAGATGGTTGAGAGTTAGCTCACTGATATGACGCCAAATACATTCACATCAAACTGTTATATTAACCCGGTCGTCGCCATATTTTTGCAGGACTTCGGGCGTTCATTGATCTTGTTCGCGAGGTAAATGGCGCTGCAAGGCGTCATAAGCTTGAGCCTGATAGGCCAAAACCTCAGAATCACTTGCCTCATAAGCCGGATTGCACTAGCCAGTATTCAGATATTTTCATTCAGGAACGACAGACCAGCATGACTCTCGTTGATACCCGCACGCCCGAACCCAAGCGTTTTGTTTCAGGTGCCACAGGCGATTGGGAAATCGTCATCGGCATGGAAGTCCATGCCCAGATAACCTCCAATTCAAAACTGTTTTCTGGTGCCTCGACAACATTTGGTGCGGGCCCTAACGAGAATGTTTCGCTGGTGGACGCGGCGATGCCCGGCATGCTTCCTGTCATCAATGAATGGTGCGTGCGTCAGGCAGTGCGTACCGGTCTTGGCTTAAAGGCGCAGATCAATCTGAAGTCGGTCTTTGACCGCAAGAACTATTTTTATCCGGATTTGCCGCAGGGCTATCAGATTTCACAGTTCAAGCAGCCAATCGTCGGCGAAGGCACGATGATTATCTCCGTTGGTCCCGACAAGAAGGGCGAATTTGAAGATATTGAGATTGGCGTTGAACGCCTGCACCTTGAGCAGGACGCCGGCAAGTCGCTGCACGACCAGAATCCAACAATGTCTTACGTTGATTTGAATCGTTCCGGCGTTGCCTTGATGGAAATCGTATCGAAACCGGATATGCGCTCGTCCGATGAGGCGAAGGCATACCTGACTAAGCTGCGTACCATTGTGCGTTACCTTGGCACTTGCGACGGCAACATGGACGAAGGTTCAATGCGGGCCGACGTCAACGTTTCGGTTCGTAAACCGGGCGGCGAGTTTGGCACGCGTTGCGAAATCAAGAATGTCAATTCCATCCGCTTTGTTGGCCAAGCGATTGAGTATGAGGCACGCCGCCAGATTGCGGTTCTGGAGGATGGTGGTTCCATTGATCAGGAGACACGTCTTTTCGATCCGGTAAAGGGCGAAACGCGGTCCATGCGTTCCAAGGAAGAAGCGCATGATTATCGCTATTTTCCCGATCCTGATCTTCTGCCGCTGGAATTTACACAGGCCTATGTCGATGAATTGAAGGCAGACCTTCCAGAACTTCCAGACGACAAAAAGGCCCGTTTGGTTTCAGCACTCGGCCTGTCTGTCTATGATGCGTCCATCCTTGTGACCGAAAAAGCCATTGCCGATTACTATGAAGCAGTAGCCAAGGGCCGGGATGGCAAACTATCAGCCAACTGGGTGATCAATGATCTTCTCGGTGCTTTGAACAAGGCAGGCAAGGGTATCGAAGAGTCACCTGTTTCACCGGATCAGCTTGGCGGGATAATCGATCTCATCAAGGAAGGCGTGATCTCTGGCAAAATCGCGAAAGATTTGTTTGAGATCATCTGGAATGAGGGCGGCGATCCGCGCGACGTCGTTGAAAGCCGTGGCATGAAACAGGTCACTGACACCGGCGCTATCGAAAAGGCTGTTGATGAAATCATCGCCGCTAACCCGGATAAGGTTGAGCAGGCCAAAGCCAAGCCAAGCCTCGCTGGCTGGTTTGTCGGGCAGGTCATGAAATCCACAGGTGGTAAAGCAAATCCGCAGGTGCTGAGCGATCTGGTCAAAGCCAAGCTGGGGATCACAGAGTAAATGTGGGTCCGCAGCGCAACCAAGGAAGATTTGAGCGCTGTCCGCGACTTGCTGGTCGAGACCTGGCACGCCACCTACGATGATGTGTATGGCGTTGAGAAGGTCAACGACATTACAGCTCGTTACCATTCGCTGGATGCGCTCAAGAAACAGCTGGCCAAACCCTATTCGGAATTCATTATCGCCGATGATGGAGCTGATATTATGGGTATGGCCTATGCTTCGCAGAAGGACCACAAGCTTTCGATCCTAAATCAGCTTTACGTGCATCCGGAACATCAGAAGAAAGGTGTCGGATCATTGCTGTTGGCTGAGGTCGAAAGCGCGTTTCCGGGTGTCTTTGCGCTACAGCTTGAAGTGATCGACAAGAATCGAAACGCTGTCGAATTTTACGAGAGCAGGGGATTCGAGAAAACCAGCACAAAGATTGATGACTGGGGCCAGCCTAATTCGGGGATTTCGGTAATCGTTCTCGAAAAATCTCTCACCGGATACGAACTCGCACCATGAATATTGAAAGTGGTCTGAGCTTTCGGGAGGCTACGATCGATGACCTGCCTGAACTCATAGCTTTGTTTGCCAATGATGCAGTCGGCGGTCATGGTGATACGACCGACGCGAGTGCGAAGCCGGACTATGAGTGTGCATTCGCTGCCATTCGCAACAGCCCGAATGACCGGCTTTTTGTCGGAATTATCAACCGGGAGGTTGTTGCAACCGCGCAAATTACCTTCATCACCTCATTGACCGGCCGTGGTCGCAAACGAATGGCAATCGAGGCAGTGCAGACCAGAGCCGATATGCGCGGAAAAGGTATCGGAGCGCAATTGATCAGCTATTGTTTGCAGATCGGACGCGATCATGACGTTTCATTGGTGCAACTGACATCGAGCAACAAACGCCCGGATGCTCATCGCTTTTATGAACGCCTTGGCTTTGAGAAATCTCATGCGGGTTTCAAACTCAGTTTGAAAGCGGCTCCAGCGTCAACTTGACCCTTGCTATCGGCCAGTGATACGGCCATAAACCCGGTAACAAAACGACTTCGTTGCAAGCAGGATTGCTATGAAAAACCTCATTACCCAGATTTTCACATGGTGGAACGGCCAGACAATCGGTACCCGTTTCTTTACATGGCGCAAGGGCACGAAGGTTGGTGAAGACCAGTTTGGCAATGTTTACTACGAAGGCACGTTCGACTCCGAAGGCCGCAAGCGCCGCTGGGTCATCTATAATGGTTATGCCGAGGCTTCGGCCATCCCAGCCGGTTGGCATGGCTGGATGCATCACCGCGTTGCTACGGCGCCGTCACAGGAAGATTACAAGCCTCATCCATGGGAAAAGAATCATCAGCAGAACCTGACAGGTTCCGCTGCTGCTTACCGGCCAAAGGGCTCGATTGCGCATGGGGATAACCGTCCGGCAGTGACCGGCGATTACGATGCCTGGACACCGGGAAACTAAGCGGATTTTTTGTCGCCACAATTGATCTTTATCGACGGAGAGGAATCTTCGTCGTATATGCCAAACCGGAAGTGAAATGATCCGTCCGACCCAGTTCTTTCCCTTCTTTAAAGGCCAGTTGATTAGCAGACTTTTTGTCGGCGCGATTGCTTTGGCAGCTTTGACTGCTCCCGGCTTGGCGCAGGAAAAAATCACCAATCCGATTGCGGTGTTTTCCGGGCTCGACAAGATTACCGGCCGGATCACGACGTTCGACGTCTATATCAACGAAACGGTCCAGTTCGGTGCGCTGCAATTGACGCCACGCGTTTGCTATACACGCCCCGATACAGAAGCTCCCAAAACGGATACTTTTGTCGAAGTCGATGAGATCACGCTCGACCGAAAAATCCGCAAGATTTTTTCCGGCTGGATGTTTGCCGATAGTCCGGGGCTCAACGCTGTTGAACACCCGGTTTACGATGTCTGGCTGAAAGCCTGCAAACAGAAGTCGGATATACCTGCGCCCGACAAAAGCTGACCCCTACATGGGTTTTGGGCAGTTGACGATCCATGGTGTGCCGAAACGGTCTGTAAGCATCGCGAATTGCTGAGCCCATGAGGTTTCGCCAAGAGGCATCATGATGCTTTCTGCATCTTTCGACAAATCAGCGAACAGACGCTTTGCTTCGTCTGGAGTGTCGACATTAATCGCGACCGTCATGCCCTGTGCTTTTTGGAAATAGGGTGGTGGCGCATCTGAGCCCATCAATACATTATCGCCGATGGTCATCATGGTGTGCATGACATTCTTTGCCGATTCAGGCGGAAAGTCGCTACCTTCCGGCATTTCATCATAGCGGATTATAGCTTCGATTTTGCCGCCAAGTACGCTTTCATAAAACTTGAAAGCTTCTTCGCAGTTGCCGTCGAAATTAAGATAAGCGTTGATTTTCATCGAAGTTCTCCTGTTGGGTTCATTCCCGACCAGAGGACGAATGGAAAACTATGAATCCTACTCTTTGACGAAAATATTCTTGTCGTCAGAAGTCTGCAGGCTGGGCGAGGGCGTTCTCGAGCATCTTCTGGTATTGTCGGCGCGGCACTTCGACAGCACCAAATGTCTCAAGGTGATCAGTGGTAAATTGTGTATCGAGCAGCGTGAAGTTTTTCTCGATAAGGTGGCTGACCAGATGCACGAGGCAAACCTTGGAAGCATCACGCTGGCGCGAGAACATGCTCTCACCAAAGAATGCGGAGCCTAGCGATATGCCGTAAAGTCCGCCGACAAGTTCGCCATCTCGCCAGGCTTCAACCGTATGGCAATAGCCGAGTTCGAACAGCTTGCCATAGGCGTTGCGGATTGGCTGATTGATCCATGTGCGGGCACGCTCGCCGCTGCCGCTTGCACAGCCGGCAATGACCCCTTCAAAATCCGTATCGTAGCGAATATCAAAGATCGCTTTGCGCACGGTTTTGCGCAGGCTGCGAGAAACATGGAAATTTTCAAACGGGATGATGCCACGTTTCTCGGGACGTACCCAGAAAACTTCCGGACTATCGGCCTCTTCGGCCATAGGAAAGACCCCGGTTGCGTAAGCACGAAGCAGCAATTCGGGGTCCAGAATAAATGTTTGTTCCGGGTTCTTACCCGCCATTCCTGAGCCTTTCTTGTTTAAATAGAAGCAAGTTCTGTTTCTCGGATGATGAGACAATCCACGCGGAAGGTAGCAAGGTCGATGTTTACCCATCGGACGAAGCTGCCTGACAACGTGGTTGGCCGTCAGCCGGAAACCTAAAAGGCCGGGTGAATTCGGGCCAAATCCATCGGGCTTTAGTCTCGTCCGATGGGAAAACATCGGCCTCGCTAACCCCCTCGACCTTGTCCACGAATTCCCACCAGCAGAACGATTCTATTTAAGCAAGAAAGGCTCAAGCCTTGGATTATTCTTCGGCTGTTTCTGGGGCGTCACCAGCCAGATATTTTTCCAGCCAATGAATATCGTAGTCGCCATTGGCGATATCGGGATTGTTGATCAAATCCTGAAACAGCGGCAGCGTCGTCTTGATGCCATCCACGACGAATTCGTCCAGAGCGCGACGAAGACGCATCATGCACTCAACGCGGTTGCGGCCGTGTACAATGAGCTTGCCAATGAGGCTGTCATAGTATGGCGGGATTTTATAGCCCGTATAGACGCCCGAATCGACACGGATGCCAAGTCCGCCCGGTGTGTGCCAATGGGTGATCTTGCCTGGAGATGGCGCGAAAGTGCGCGGATCTTCAGCATTGATGCGGCACTCGATGGCATGGCCGGAGAAGCGGATATCTTCCTGCTTTACGGAAAGGCCACCACCGGATGCGACACGGATTTGCTCGTGCACAAGGTCAATGCCGGTAATTGCTTCAGTCACAGGATGCTCGACCTGAAGACGGGTGTTCATTTCGATGAAATAGAACTCGCCGTTTTCATAGAGAAACTCAATCGTACCTGCACCACGATAACCCATATCGGCCATGGCATTGGCGCAGATCATGCCGATCTTTTCGCGGGCATCGGAATTGAGCGCAGGCGAATTTGCCTCTTCCCAAACCTTCTGGTGACGGCGCTGCAACGAGCAGTCGCGTTCGCCCAAATGCACGGCATTGCCGAAACCATCGCCCATCACTTGAACTTCGATGTGGCGTGGCTTCTGCAGATATTTTTCAATGTAGACTGCATCATCGCCGAATGCCGCACCAGCTTCAGTTCGTGCGGTCGATAGGGCAATTGAAAGCTCATCTTCGTTCAGCGCGACCTTCATGCCGCGCCCGCCACCGCCGGCAGAAGCCTTGATGATGACGGGATAGCCGATTTCCGCACAGATGCGTGCCGCTTCCTTATCATCGGTCACACCGCCATCGGAACCCGGGACAACCGGAATACCAAGACGCTTTGCAGTGCGCTTGGCTTCGATCTTGTCACCCATAACGCGGATATGAGCTGCAGTAGGGCCGATGAAAGTAATGTTATGCGCTTCAAGGATTTCCGCGAACTTCGCGTTCTCCGAAAGGAAGCCGTAGCCGGGATGAATTGCGTCAGCACCAGTAATTTCGCAGGCAGCAACGATCTGATGGATATTCAGATAGCTATCGCGCGAAGGAGGAGGTCCGATACAGACGCTTTCATCGGCGAGACGTACATGCATGGCATCCGCATCGGCAGTTGAGTGCACGGCGACTGTCTGAATGCCAAGCTCCTTGCACGCGCGAAGGACGCGCAGGGCAATTTCACCGCGATTGGCTATGAGTATTTTCTGAAACATTGCGCTCTCGATCCAGTAACGGTTCCGTCTATTCGATTACGACCAGAAACTCGCCGTACTCTACGGGCTGGCTGTCCGAAACGAGGATTGAGGTAACAGTGCCAGCGCGAGGCGAGGCAATCTGATTCATCGTCTTCATGGCTTCTATGATCAGAAGGGTCTGGCCTTCCTTGACCTGTGTGCCAACCTCGATGAATGCACGGGCACCAGGAGCAGGTGATAGATAGACAGTACCAACCATCGGGGAGGGAACAGCATTCTTCGATGGATCACCGGCCGGAGCGGCAGGCGCTGCGGCTGCCGCAGGAGATGCAACTGCTGCCGGCGCTGTAGCCTGTGCATAGACAGGAGCACTGGCCTGCACTGTTATTTGCCGTGATACGCGGATGCGTAAGTCACCCTGTTCAATCTCGATATCGGTAAGGTCTGTCTCATTCAGGATTTCCGCGAGGTCGCGGATCATGACCTTGTCGATCCCGGTGGTTTTGGTAGCCATGCTTTTTCAAGCCCCTTATTGCTGTTTGGCGAATGCCGATTATTGCGGCGCCAGCTTGACGAGTGCGCGCAGACCCATGACGTAGCCATCAACTCCGAAGCCACATAGCACCCCTTTGGCCAAAGAGGAAACGTAAGAGTGATGGCGGAATGGCTCGCGCGCGTGAATGTTTGAAATATGGACTTCCACCAGAGTAACCCCGGCAGCACGAATAGCATCGTGCAGCGCGATGGAAGTATGCGTGTAGGCGGCCGGATTGATCAGCACCAGAGCGCGGCGCTCTCCTGCTTCCTGAATCCAGTTCACCAGATCACCTTCGTGATTGGATTGGCGAAACTCAATATCGACACCCAGAACCTCGCCCTCGGCCCGGCACATAGCCTCGATATCGCTCAGTGTCGTCGCACCATAAATCCCGGGTTCACGCTTTCCCAGCATGTTGAGATTTGGGCCGTTGAGGATGAAGACTTGCTGTTTCATGTTTACCGGGCAGGTTGAAAGGTTCTGGTCCCATATAGACGGCTTATGTCCAAGCGGAAAGCCTGCAAATACGCCTTATTGCTTGTCCACAATTCGTTTGGCAAGAAGCAACAACTATTTGTTGCGAATATGGCTGATTTTCTCTGCAAGAGCGTCCGCGCCAAGTGCTCCGGGGACCACTTCGTTGCCGATAATATAGGACGGCGTGCCGGTAATACTCAGGCTTTGCGCCAACTCGAAATTGGTGCGGAAAGCATTGGCAATCTCCGGTTGTTTCATGGTTTCACGCATCTTGGCCTCATCGGCACCCAGCTTGACTGCAATTGCCATCGCAGAATCTTCAGTTGCGCGACCTTCGGCACCAAGAAGATCCCTATGGAACTCCAGATACTTTTCGGGCATCAGGGTCTTGAAAGACTTGGCAACAAGATGGGCGCGCGTGGAGTCAGGACCGAGGATCGGGAATTCTTTCATGACAAAACGCAGATTGGGATCGCTTTTGAGCAGCGCGTCCATGTCTGGCAATGCCTTTTTGCAGTAACCGCAATTGTAGTCGAAAAACTCGACTATCGTGACGTCGCCCTTCGGATTGCCGAAAACCGCATCCATTGGTGATTGGAAGAGCTTATCTTTGTTTTCACTGATAATTTCGGTGGAAGCCTGTTGCTGTGCGGCTTCCTGTTTCTCGTTCAGCGCGGTTTGTACTTCGATCATGACTTCCGGATTGTTGATCAGATAGTTCCTGACGATCCCTTCAATCTCGGTCCGGTCAATTGCCGGCGCTGCAACAGCTGCCGGTTCAGGCGCGGCAAGCGCTACCTGCGACCGGCCAGCCTGATAGCCAAGCGCCAAAGCACCGATAGCGATAAGCCCGGCGGCGATGCCGATGAGTGGGGCTTTTGTCATGATGTCTATCCCTTTTTATTCCACTGGCAGAATTCTGCTTTGGCAATCATTTGCTCTTGCTGCGCTTGGCATTGATTATGTCTTGCGCCTGTATCCACTCAGGGGAGCCCTTTGGCAAGGCGCGCTGGGCGCGGATCGCAAAGATTTGAGCATCCTGAATTTTGCCCGAATAGTATTTTTCCTCAGCGCTCGCCAGGTCTGATCGCGCCGCATCACCGAGTTGACCATAAGCCTGTGCCAGATAGGCGTAGCCTGTTGGAGATTCCCGATCACGACCAATACTGGCCTTCAGCTCGCTGACAGCAGTTTTCAGGTTGTCGGGTTTTCCAGTGAGCATCAGAGTGCGACCGTAATTCATTCGGATCAGGCTGGACTTCCGGGGATCAAGATTACCAGCCCGTTGGAAAGCTTTCGCTGCCTGATCAAGCTTGTTCTGTTTCAGCAAAATCTCTCCGCGGATCTCCTCGAAATACGGGTTCTTTGGCTGCTGTTTGATCAAAGCATCAATTTTGCCCAGTGCTGACTCCGTAGAACCATTCAGGAAAGTGGCAATAGCATCACCGTAACGCGCGCCAATATTTGAAGGGTCTTTTCGGAAGATTTGCAACACTCGTGCTCCTCCGGCTGTATAGGCGGCGATTTTACCGCGCATAAGGTCGTGCCTCTGTTGCAGGGCCGGACTATCTTTCTTGTCAAAATCCGGGCTTGCCCGCGCCAATGTTTCGAGATTGGCAATGCGCTCACGCGGCATGGGGTGGCTGATGCGGTACGGATCGACACGCGTTCCCGTGAGGGAGAGAGCATTTGAGAACCGTTCAAATGTCGTCAACATGCCTTTGGCGGATTGGCCCGTATTCGCCAGATAGGTGATCGCCGAGCGATCGGCGGCCATTTCTTCTGTGCGCTGATAATTCAAGAGGTTGCGCATGACGGCTTCCGGAGCACCCATGGCAATGCCGCCACCAGCCTGCGCCAGTCCACTTTGCTTGCTGGCGGCACCGGCTACGACTGCACCTATGCCCAGCAATCCGGCGACAACTGCCATTGTCTTTGCCGCCGCGAGTTGTTCACGCAGCTTGAACTGATGACCTCCTGCAAGATGCCCGGTTTCATGAGCCAGTACACCAATAATTTCGTTGGGTGTTTCGGCTTCAAGCAGTGCACCCGTGTTAATGAATATGCGTCTCCCATCAACAAAGGCATTGAAACTGGGGCTATTAACCAGAACGATCTTGATGGATTGCTTGCCAAGACCAGCCGTCTTGATGATTGGAGCCGCGTAATCCGTAACCAAGGCTTCAATTTCCGCGTCGCGGACAATTGGCACTGAGGAGGATTGAGCGAAGGTGCTGCCAGTCTGAATGATGCAAAGTGCACTGGCTGTTATGGTGGCAATCGCTCCACGCATCAAGTTTGCGAGAGGCCTATATGAAACTGTCTTTTGCAATACGATCATGCCTATTCGTACCCAAATCGATGTTTGAAAGAAAGAGAGCTTCTAAAAGCTCCTTGAAATGTGAAAAGTCGGTTTATTCAGGCAGAATTACGATACTCTTGAGAGAAAAATGATCAGAACAAAGAAAAACCGGCTATCAGCCGGTTTTTCAGTTGCGATAATTCAGGAGTTCTTAAAAGAAGCCCTTCTTTTGCCACCAGCCTTTTTTGGGAGCCGGTTCATTGTCGGTCTTCTTGTCTTTTCCCGTCGACGTGATGACAGGTGTGCTGTCGTCGACCTTCTTCGGTGCGGGCGCAGCTTCAACCACAGGTTCCGGTGTCGGTTCAGCTTTTGGTGCCGCAGCTTCTGCAACTGGCTCTGCAACGACTGCCTCAGCAGCGGCAGCGGTTTCAGTCTTCTTTGCAGATTTACGCGGAGCACGTTTCGGCTTTGCGGGAGCTTCTACAGGTAACTCAGCCTCAGCCGGAGTTTCCCCGGTAATAACCTCAACCTTCTCAGCACTAGCCTTAGCACGGGAACGGCGCTTTGCCGGTGCTTTGACAGGTGGTTCTTCAACAGCCGCCTCAGTGGTTCCTGTCTCGACAGGCTCTGGTGCAACGACAGGGGCTTCAGCGATCACGGCTGAAACTTCTGCAAGCTTGGCTTTGGAGAAATCGGGAAGAGGGATCGAGACGAAAACAGGTTCGGCATCCGGTACGGCTTTCGCAGTGCTACGGTTTGCATCATCGCCATCTTCGAAGCGCTTGTTCTTGCGCCCGCCGCGACGTCCACGCCGACGCTTCTTGCGCCGCTCGTTCTCTTCTTCGCGAGCTGCAGCTTGCGCTGCATTCTCACCCTCTACAGGCGGCTGGTCAGCATCGTCAGAGTCTTCATCACCGGCTGAGGCCTGATTTTGGTCAGTCCCACCATTCTCATGACGGTCACGACCGCCACGCCGCCGCCGCTTGCGCTTGCGCTTGCGTGATGCGTCGTCATCCGAACGGCCCGGCTCAGTGGAAGTGGTCTCTGCTTCATCATCAATTTCTTCGATGACTGGATCGCTTTCGTCGAAATCATCGACGATACCCAAAGACGGCGCTTCTGAAAGCGGCACAACAGGACCGAGTGCCAGTGAACCTTTGTCGATGGCAAAGTGCTGTGCTCCAACACTGTCATCAGCTTCGATGCTGATGGTCAAACCAAAACGCGTCTCAAGATCTGCGAGATTTTGGCGCTTCTGATTCAATACATAGAGTGCCGTAGCGACTGTTGTGCGAACAATGATGTTGTTTTGCGAATGGCGCAGCAAATATTCTTCAATCGACCGCATGACATGCAGCGCAATAGAGGAGGCGGAGCGTACATGGCCGGTACCGCCGCACATGGCACAAACCTGAGTTGTGCTCTCCAGAACGCTGGCGCGGATGCGCTGACGTGACATTTCAAGAAGTCCGAAATGCGAGATACGCCCAACCTGAATGCGGGCGCGATCATCCTTGAGACAATCCTTCATCCGCTTTTCAACGGCACGATTGTTGCGGTTCTCTTCCATATCGATGAAATCGATAACGATAAGACCAGCAAGATCGCGCAGACGCAACTGGCGGGCAATTTCATCCGCCGCTTCAAGATTGGTTTGAAGGGCTGTGTCTTCAATCGAATGTTCGCGTGTTGATCGACCGGAGTTAACGTCGATCGCAACCAGAGCTTCCGTCTGGTTGATGATGATGTAACCACCTGACTTCAAGGTAACCTGCGGCTGCAACATGCGATCAAGCTGCGCCTCAATGCCATTGCGAGCGAAGATTGGTGTCAGGTCACGATAAGGCTGCACGACCTTGGCATGGCTCGGCATGAGCATGCGCATGAAATCCTTGGCTTCACGATAGCCATTTTCGCCTGCGACCTGAATCTCAGTGATGTCTTTATTATAAAGATCGCGGATTGAGCGTTTGATCAGGCTGCCTTCTTCATAAACGAGGGTAGGCGCGCTGGATGCAAGCGTCAGGCTGCGCACGTTTTCCCACAAACGCATCAGATATTCATAGTCGCGCTTGACTTCAGGCTTGGTACGCATGGCTCCGGCTGTACGCAGGATGACGCCCATGCCTTTTGGCACTTCTAGATCCTTGACGATATCCTTGAGGCGCTTGCGGTCCTGTATGCTGGTAATCTTGCGCGAAATGCCACCGCCGCGTGCAGTGTTTGGCATAAGGACAGAATAACGCCCGGCTAGCGAGAGATAGGTTGTAAGGGCAGCGCCCTTGTTGCCGCGCTCTTCCTTAACAACCTGCACCAGCAATATCTGACGACGCTTGATAACGTCCTGAATATTGTACTGACGGCGCTGGAAGCGTTGATGCGTCGGCACTTCTTCCATTGCATCTTCTGCACCGACCGACTCAACTTCGTCGAGTTCGTCGTGCGGCTCTTCCTTGTCGTCGTTCGAACGGTTTCGCGAACGTCTTGAGCGTGTTTCGCCACCTTCCGATTCGACAATCTTGTCTTCGTCATCAGAATTATCGTCCATGTCCACTTGGACAGCTTCTGAAATCACATCGGTTTCAATGGAAGCAGCCATTGTCTGGCCATTGCCTTCATCATCAGAAGAGTCGCTGTCGTCTGCATTGATAAAGGGCTGATCTGTCGTCTCGGATGCCTCGCCAACATCAATAGCTACAGCGTTTTCATCATCCGACTCTGTAGAATCAAGCTTTGCAGCATCGTCGCCCTGACGCGAACCACGACGTCCGCGACGCCGATTGCGCGAGCCGCGATCATTCCGATCGCGCGTGCGCTGCTCACTGGCGTTTTCTTCATGGTCTTCATCCTGACTGGCAGCTTCGGCTTCAGCCTCGATCAGCGCCTGCCGGTCTGCAACCGGGATTTGGTAATAGTCCGGGTGGATTTCGCTGAACGCAAGAAAACCATGGCGATTGCCGCCATATTCCACAAAAGCTGCCTGAAGCGATGGCTCTACGCGCGTTACACGCGCCAGATAGATATTGCCCTTGATTTGTTTTTTATGTTCAGATTCGAAATCAAATTCTTCAATTCGATTGCCGCGAACCACGACAACCCGTGTTTCCTCCTGGTGGGAGGCGTCGATTAGCATTTTGTCCGACATTATATCTGTTCTCCCCGGCCAAAACGTTGGCAACGCCAGACAACCAGGAAACCCATGGGGTTTCTGGTGCAGCGCGTTCACATTTGCCGGATATATTAAAGTTCGCAGGAACAGACAGAACCGGCGTCGCGCGGAGCTGCCCTCGGGCAGCCGCGGCTTGCAAGCCGGTTATGATACTGTCTGTAACAAACATTCCTGTTCCTGACGAAACGACCTCATGAATGGCACGCTTTTCACGCTGTGCCGACCCGTTACTGCGCCGTGCGTCCTTAAACGCACAAAGGACGCAGTAACAAACTTAAGATTCTGCATGATTCAAAAACCAGAGATTCCTGGACCATGCGGTAACACCCTTGATAGGGCTGGCCTGATACGCCTTTATCCGGGCGATCTGCCGTTCACAGAAGCGCTGCAGACAATCCCTGTCCGCTCGCGCCAAATTCTTTTTCGGTTAGCTACAGCGAAAATCGCTATCGCCACTCCAGATCATTTACCTTTGTCATCCGGTCATTAGCCGTGACATCAAAGTTCTGATTCCAAGGGGCATGAAGCTAACCCACCTTTGCTTTTAGGAGGTGTACTGCATTATGACAAGGGCTTCTTCATAATCGTGTCATTCTGGTGTCTGGAACTGTCTCCTATAAGACAATATTAACCATGGTTCCTTACCTATTGGTTACAAGTGGTGCTGCATCCGCGGGGTGCAAGCATGTGCTTGATCTGATACAGAAGAGGTGCCAGCGGGGAACGAACACCCAGAGCTGGTGCCAATCGGTAAAGAGATGAATGTGATTTGTCGGATAGTTTTGGCTGCATTTGCGGGTTTGCTGGTTTTATTGCCGGCGACCATAAATTCTTACGCATCTGATGATTTGGCCGCTCTCACATATCAGGTAGCCGGTGACGAGCTGCGCACGCGTGTTGTGATCAATTTCGACCGTGAGCCCGATGTATCGACCATGCTGCTCGAGCACCCGCACAGGCTTGTAGTCGATATGCCAAAAACAGTTTTTGCGTTCGACAAGAAGTCCGTCGAGCCCCGTGGACTAGTGGACGATGTGCGCTACGGGATGCTCGACGCCGAGCGCTCGCGGCTTATTTTCTCGCTAAAGGGACCATTTGCCGTAGAGCGGATCGATGTCATCAAGAATGACAACAGCCCCGGCTACAGGATGGTTGCTGATCTGGTCGCGTCTTCCGATAGAAAGTTTGCAGAAGATCTAAGAACGCAGAACGCCACGACAGCCTCGACGGAAAGCACGCCGACTGGAGACAGGATCGCCTCGGCTGCACCGGATGAAAAGAGCAAGGCTCCAAAACCTTTCACAGTCGTCATTGATCCCGGTCATGGCGGTATCGATAGTGGCGCTGAGAGCGCCAGCGGCATCATGGAAAAAAACGTGACGCTGATGTTTGCACAGCAGCTGCGCGATGAGCTTGCCAAAATACCCGGCCTGCGTATCGAAATGACCAGAACCGACGATACATTCCTGCGTCTTACAGAGCGGGTTCGTGTTGCCCGGCAATATGAAGCTGATCTGTTTATCTCGCTGCACGCCGATACGATCAATCGAGGCAATATTCGGGGTGCTACAGTTTATACTGTGTCCGACAAGGCTTCCGATGCCGAATCGCGCGCCATGGCGGATCGCGAAAACCGGGCTGATGCAGTCGCTGGTATCACTTTCGACAACGAAACGCCGGAGATTGCCGATATTCTCATGGATTTGACGCGGCGTGAAACCCACAACTTCTCGCTGAGCTTCGCCAAGAACGTGGTCAATTCGCTCAAAAAAGACGTGAATATGATCAACAACCCACACAGATTTGCAGGATTTCAGGTCTTGCGTGCGCCAGATGTGCCGTCTGTGCTGGTGGAAATCGGTTATCTTTCCAATGCGGAAGATGAAAAACTCATGCTCGATCCGGCGTGGCGTACCCATGTCGCCACAAGACTGGCAAACGCTGTCGGTGAATTTTCAGGTTTGAAGACAGCTGGCGCGCTCAATTAGGGCATGGCGCAACCCATGCGTGCGTTGCCGAAACTCCACAATTAGTATTTAAATTGTGAACGCAGACGGGTTGTCCTTGCCTTTGTCACATTTGTCGCCCAATTGCGTCAGCAACATCCGGGTTTCGCAAATGGGATACCGGAAATGGAAAACCCTTCGGGGGTTGGTGTTTTCCGCGACACGGCCTGCATAGCTTCAAGTGCAGCGATGTTATATGCCAACTGGGTAAAATGGATTCCGGATACACATGATACGCTTGATCGGATATTTTTTCGGAATCGGCACCGTGATGGCGCTGCTGGGTGCAGCGGGCGTTGCGCTTTATGTTGTCAGTATTTCAAAAGATTTGCCCGACTACGAAGTTTTGGCGAAATATGAACCTCCCGTCATGACGCGGATTCACTCGTCCGATGGTCAGCTCATGGCAGAGTTTGCGCGTGAACGTCGTTTATATTTGCCTATCCAGGCTGTTCCTGATCGTGTGAAAGCCGCCTTTATTTCTGCGGAAGACAAGAATTTCTACCAGCATCCAGGCGTCGATATCAGCGGCTTGGCCCGTGCCATCGTGGTGAACGTCCAGAACTGGGGCTCGCGCCGTCCTGTCGGTGCTTCGACCATCACTCAGCAGGTTGCAAAGAACTTCCTTCTCAGCAATGATCAGACTATTGGCCGAAAGGTCAAGGAGGCCATTCTTTCTTTCCGCATCGAGCAAGCCTATTCGAAAGACCGTATTCTTGAGCTTTATCTCAATGAAATTTTCTTCGGTCTGAATTCCTACGGTATCGCCGGTGCAGCGCTGACCTATTACAATAAGTCGGTCAATGAATTGACGATTGCGCAGGCCGCCTATCTCGCTGCGTTGCCAAAGGGCCCATCCAACTATCATCCCTTCCGCCAGCCTGACCGCGCAATCGAGCGCCGGAACTGGGTTATCGACCGTATGGCCGAAAATGGCTATGTGACGGCCGAAGAGGCCAAGGAAGCAAAGAATGAACCGCTGGGCGTAACACCGCGCCATACGGGGAATTATCTCTTTGCATCCGAATACTTCACCGAAGAGGTGCGCCGCCAGATCATTCAACGTTATGGCGAGAATGCCCTGTATGAAGGCGGACTTTCCGTTCGTACGACGCTTGATCCGAAAATGCAGGTACAGGCACGTGCTGCCTTGCAGCATGGATTGTTCAAGTTCGACGAAGCCAAGGGCTATCGCGGCGCTTATAAGACCATCTCGACAGCAGGCGATTGGGGTATCCCGCTTTCTGAGATCAAAGAGTTTTCTGACGTCCCCGATTGGCGACTTGCCGTCGTGCTGGAGGTAACGCCGCAACAGGCGATTATCGGCCTGCGCCCTGAGCAGGATGCATCCGGTAAAGTGGTGCAGGAACGCAAGCAGGGTACAATCGCTGCTGACGATATCAAATGGGCTTTCCGGGTTATCGATGGCGACAAGCGTACAAGTGCCAAGTCTCTTGAAGGCGTATTCAATGTCGGCGACGTAGTCTTCGTCCAAAAGAAAGAAGGCAGCGAGACTGAATTCGACCTGCATCAGATTCCCAAGATTGAAGGCGGCGCTGTTGCGATGGACCCGCACACGGGCCGCGTTCTCGCCATGGTTGGTGGTTTCTCCTTCGCCCAGTCGGAGTTCAATCGTGCAACGCAGGCCATGCGTCAGCCTGGTTCTTCATTCAAGCCATTCGTTTATTCAGCCGCACTTGATAATGGCTACACGCCAGCTTCCGTGGTTTTGGATGGTCCGATTTCGGTCGACCAAGGTGGTAGTCTCGGTGTCTGGGCACCGAAGAACTACAGCGGCAAATTTGCCGGGCCATCGACCCTGCGCTACGGCATTGAACAGTCCCGCAATTTGATGACTGTCCGCCTTGCTCAAGACATGGGCATGAAGCTTGTTGCGGAATACGCCGAACGCTTTGGCATCTATGACAAAATGCTGCCGGTTCTGGCTATGTCGCTTGGATCGGGTGAAACCACCGTATTGCGTATGGTGACGGGTTACTCGATTATCGCCAATGGTGGCCGCAAGATCACGCCATCCATGGTCGACCGCATTCAGGACCGCTACGGCAAGACCGTGTTCAAGCATGATGAGCGCAAATGTGAGAATTGCTCGGCAGACGAATGGACAGGGCAGAATGAACCTGAACTGATCGATGACCGGGATCAGGTACTTGACCCAATGACCGCCTATCAGATCACTTCCATGATGGAAGGCGTCGTTCAGCGTGGTACCGCGACTATTCTTAAAAGCTTGAACCGCCCGATTGCTGGCAAGACAGGTACTACAAACGATGAAAAAGACGCGTGGTTCATTGGCTTTACGCCTGACCTCGTTTTTGGCGTCTATCTTGGTTACGACAATCCGCAGCCCATGGGCCATGGCTTCACGGGGAGCGGCCTTGCTGCTCCAGTATTTAAGGATTTCGCCGAAGCTGCGTTGAAAGATCAGCGCTCGGTTGATTTCCGTGTACCTGAGGGTATGACAGTTCTGCCTATTGATCGCAAAACTGGTATGCAGGCCTCCGAAGGTGGCGCGAATGTCATCATGGAAGCATTCAAGCCGGGCACAGGTCCAGCAGGCAGCTATTCCGTTATCGGCATGGATACCTTCTCCGAAGGCTCGCCAGTAGAAGTTCAGTCACCTAACGTCAATCGCGCCATACAGGGCGGTGGCGGGGGACTCTTCTGATCACCGAACCTTGCGTCTTCGTTGACGTTTTCAAGCCTTTACATCGTGCGGACCAGTCAATATGGTCCGCCGAAATTTGAATGAACTCTAAGGAATAATACCCCATGCGCGCCGAAATCGAGACGCTGGTCGATGAGATCAAGCAGGCCATAAGCCTGCTGAGGAGGCATCTTTGACTGGGATACTTCAATCAAACGTCTGGGCTATCTGAACCAGCTTGCCGAAGATCCGGCGCTATGGAATGACGCGCAGGAAGCGCAAAAACTGATGCGCGAGCGCCAGCAGCTAGAGGACAGCATCAACTCCATCCGCACATTGTCGCAGACACTCGAAGATAATATTGAGTTGATCGCCATGGGTGAAGAGGAGGGCGACAAGTCAATTGTTGACGAGGCTGAGGCTGCTATCCGCGACATCAAGGCTGAAGTGGACAGACGCCAGATCAATACCCTGCTTTCGGGTGAAGCCGATGCCAACGACACCTATGTCGAAGTGCACTCCGGTGCAGGTGGTACGGAAAGCCAGGATTGGGCCAACATGCTTTTACGCATGTATACCCGCTGGGCTGAGCGTAAGGGCTACAAGGTCGATCTGCTTGAAGTCCATTATGGGGAAGAAGCGGGTATCAAATCTGCGACTATCCTCGTTAAAGGGCACAATGCCTATGGTCTGATGAAGACAGAGTCAGGCGTTCACCGGCTGGTTCGTATCTCGCCTTACGATTCAAATGCGCGGCGCCATACTTCATTTTCCAGTATCTGGGTCTACCCGGTTGTTGATGACAATATCGACATTGCGGTTACCGAAGCTGATGTTCGTATCGATACCTATCGCGCTTCTGGCGCTGGTGGACAGCACGTCAACACGACCGACTCGGCCGTACGCATCACGCACATTGCGACCGGGATTGTTGTGCAGTGTCAGGCAGAACGTTCGCAACACAAGAACCGTGCAACCGCGTGGTCAATGTTGCGCGCGCGTCTTTATGAGGCTGAACTGGAGAAGCGTGAACAGGCAGCCGATGCAATCTCTGCGTCAAAGACCGATATTGGTTGGGGACACCAGATTCGTTCCTATGTTCTTCAGCCGTACCAGTTGGTGAAGGACCTGCGCACGGGTGTGGAAAGCACCAGTCCTCAGGACGTGCTGGATGGCGAAGTCGATATGTTCATGGAAGCGGCACTTGCCCACCGTGTCCACGGCACGGATGTTGAAGTAGAAGACATCGCTTAAATCAATCTTATTTACAGCTCGGCTGCAATCTGGCGACCGATGCTGAGAAAGCTGGCTGGATTAACAGCGCTGCCACCTTTGCGTACCTCGTAGTGCAGGTGAGGGCCTGTTGAGCGTCCTGTGCTACCAGCTTTACCAATTACCTCGCCAATATTTACCTGCTGACCAACCGTAACGAGGATTTGGCTCATGTGGCCATAGCGTGTCGAGAGACCATTGCCGTGGTCGATATCTACCATATTTCCATAGCCGCCATTGTAATCAGCGGCTGTCACTGTGCCTTTGGCAGTTGCGAGTACGGAGCTTCCGCTCGCTGCCCGAAAATCCATTCCTGAATGAAACGCCAACAATCCCAGCAGTGGATCTCTGCGGGTGCCAAATGGGCTTGAAACCGGCATGCCGGGTACGGGATTAGCAATCGGAACCGAATTTGCCATCTTCTTGGCCTGCTCTAGTTGCAAAAGTGCGGCGTCAAGATCAGCGATGCTTGTATCAAAATCTGTTGCGAGGCTGGCACTAGCCAGAATGAGCGGTCCGCCCGTGCCGATCTGCTCTTGAGAAATGGGTGATTTTACGCCCGCATTTGCGAGTGCGTCATTAATTCGATCAGCACTTTCATATGCCTTGTTCGACAGAGCCTGCAACTGCTTTGCCTGATGTGTCTCAAGCATGCCGAGAGAGCGATCCACACGATCGAATAGCAGTTCTGCTTTGTCGATGCCAAGCTTGGCTGGTTTGCTTGTCGGGACAATCTTGCGACTGGATGTTGTTGGCCCAGTGATAATGGGATCTATGCCATAAAATCCTTCGGACTCTTCAGAATCTGCAAGGCTTGGAAGATTGTTATCTGCGCGCAACTCTGCAGGAAGGTTTTTGCTTGCACGTTCAAGGACAGGTCCAAGACGATTATTTTGCTCGCTCAGAGTTTTCTGACGCTCTACGAGTTCGCTGATTTTGCCTTCCATCAACTTCTGGTCGAGCATCTGGCGGCTGGTTACCCGATCAAGCTGTGTTCGCAAGGACGCAATGCGATCTTCATAGGCCTGCTGCAGGCGAGCTTGACGAGCAACACTGCCGTGAATGAGATCGTCACGAAACACCAGATATGATGTCGCCAACAGATAGCAAGTTGCCAATCCAATGGCGAAAGTACTGGCGGCGACAGCCATCCATGGTTTCAAGGTAAAATGGCGAATGGTATCGCCCCGCGCGATGATAATCGTGTGGGGCTCTTTTATGCCGTTGAAGATGCTTTGATTCTGAGGTTTCTTCACTGCGGCTGCACCATGTTGGCGGGCTTCGATCTATCAAAGTATTAGACTTTAGTAAGGTTAATAAACTCTGATAGATTCAAAGTTGCCAAGGAGTTTAATGGTCTATCAGGAGATGAGGGCCTTGGTTTCCTCCAGCACCTCTGCGGCATGGCCGGGCACTTTAACCTTGTTCCAGATTTTTGCGATTTTTCCGTCAGCGCCAATCAGAAATGTCGTGCGTTCGACGCCCATATATTTGCGGCCGTACATGCTCTTCTCGACCCAGAGGCCATAAGCTTCGACAATTTTCTTGTCTTCATCCGCAACCAGATCGACTTTCAAGTCGTGCTTCGCGATAAACTTATCGTGTTTTTTTACAGGGTCTGGCGACATGCCTATGACCTTTGCGCCAAGTTTTTCAAACTGGGGCTTCAACCCCGAAAATTCGATAGCCTCCTGTGTACAACCGCTCGTATCGTCCTTCGGGTAAAAATACAGAACCACCGGGCCACTACGCAGCGCAGACAAGGTGATCGTGCCGCCGCCATCTTTCGGCAGTGTAAAATCCGGAGCGTTGCTGCCGATTTCCAAAATTGTCATAGGAATGCCTTTCTTTGATTCTTGTATGCGGTCTTCATTTACGCAACTATAGCGAGGTACGGGAATCATCTACGGTTTCCCAATTGATTCCTCAATTGGCTTGGGAATTTGACAGAGAAACCGGAAAAAGTCCGCTTCACAAAGCGTGATTTCACGAAGCTGCACAAGCACCCGTCTGCCAGCACGCAAGCTCAGGCGCCGGTAGCCACTTTGCGTCAGCGTTCGCTTCTATACAAGCTTACAGGTGCTTGTTTTTCCTTTATTATTCTTCTTGCTGTGCTTGTTGGAATAGCATTTGCAGTTTTGCGTGTCGGTATTGGTGGCGAGGCGCTGACACAGCGTGCCGAGCAGGCGTTGAAATCGGTCGTCGGTCCTGATGCCTATGCGACAATCCAGTCAGCGCAAATCTCGCTTGATCAACGGCGTCATGTGGCTTTGGAAGCGCGCAACGTCAACATTATCGACGACAAGCGCGGCATCGCGATCAACAACGTGCGCGCGGTGCGTATCGGTCTGGCTACATTGCCGTTGCTGCAAGGTAATGTGCGGGTGCAGCGCCTGGAACTGGAAGGCGCAGAGATAAAAGTAACGTCGCATACTCCTTTTGATTTCATGAGTATTGTTCCCAAGGACGAGCGTGGCTTGATTGATTTGGACGGAGCCTCGCAAGCGATCTTTGCGAGTCTTGAAAGTGCCGTCTCACTGCTTGATCAACGTGAGACCCGCGACATTTCCATTTTGGATACAGCATTTGACTTCACAGTTGCCGGCGAACCCAGAAGCTTGCGTATTGTTAAGCTGGATCTGTCGGAAACTGATGGTCCTGTCGCCATCGACGGTATTGTTGAGTGGCAGGGAAAAGAGATCGAACTATCTGCTCAGGCAAAGAGGTCGGCTGCTGGCGGAAAAATCGAGGCTTTCTCAATTGCAATCAACAAAATTCCGCTTTCCGGAAAGTTCGGTACTGCGCCAGTCGCGGACGTTGATGGAATCAAACCGGACGGCGCTTACTTTACCTATGACAACCTCTCTGATTTGAAGCTCGACGGCATTGCCGCAAATATTGCCGAGCCAGCCAGGGTTTGGGGAACTGTCAATATTGATGAGGGTCCAGTCACCATAGGCAATGTCGACGACATGACTGTTGCATCAGCTATTACATTCGAGCACGTCTCTGGTTCAGGTAAGGTCGAGATCAAGCCTTCGAGACTTCATTTCGGTGCTTTTGACGGTGTGGTTGAAGGTGCGATAGGGCCGGAGCCTGTTAAGACAGATGGCAGTGCACCGTCAAATCCCAGTTATCGTTTCGAGCTTGTAACCGAGCGGGCAAAATCCAAGCCGCAGGATTCGACCGAGCAACCCCTGGAATTCAATGCGCGTGTTGGTGGACGATACGATCCTATCGCAAAAAGACTGGATGTTTCGGAAATTGCCGTGCGTAGCAGCGGCGAAAGTGAACTTTACGGGCAGGCTGGTGCGACTTTCGGGCAGGGATCACCAGCCATGAATCTGAACCTGCGTATTCCCAAAATGCCGGTCTCACACGCCAAACAATTATGGCCGGTCTGGGCTGCCACTGGCGCAAGACGCTGGGTGCTCGAAAATCTTTATGGAGGCATGACGAAAGACAGTCGTATCGATGTTGTTTTCCCGGCCGGACGCTTCAATGGTCTGGGGAAGCCGCCGCCGCTGACGGAAAACGAAGTGCAGGTTGATTTCGCTGTTGACGATTCACGCTTTGATATTGTCGGTGATCTACCGGCGGTTCGTGATGCAAACGGCAAAATTAGCGTTCGCGGCGCCTATACCACCATCACGCTTAAAAAGGGATCCTCGTTCACACCTAATAATCGTGAGGCGCGAATTATTGATGGGAAGCTGATCATACCTTGGGGACCGCAAAGGCCGGTCCTGTCGGAGCTTGATCTCAATCTGGAAGGCGATGCTTCCGCCGTTGCCGAAATTATCGGCTTCAAGCCGATTAATGGCCTGAACAAGCTGCCTTTCGTTCCCGATGACATCAAGGGCAATGTAAAGTCACACGTATTGGTGACTTTTCCCGTGACACGACATTCTCCGCCGGGGAGCCTGAAATGGACAGCTGACATGGAGCTGTCAGATATTTCGATCAACAAAAAGATCGATGGGCAGACGGTTGAGAATGCCGATGGCACCTTGTTGGTCACCCAGTCGGAAGCTCGTCTTGATGCCACAGCCAAACTCAACGGAGTGCCGGCTGAAATCGAGCTTTTCGAGCCTTTGGGTGGCAATACTGCCCAGCGTGAACAGAAGGTTACGCTCAAACTCGATGACAAAATCCGCAATAACCTTTTCCCTGCTCTTGATCCGCTCCTGTCCGGGCCGATTTCCGTAGACATTAAAAAAGCACCGGACGGATCGCGTCTGGCGGTAGCTGATTTGAGCAAAGCCGAAATCCGGCTGGCACAGCTGGGTTGGACCAAGGGTTCCGGTGTCAAAGCCAGTGCAAAATTTGCGATCCAACAGGATGGCAATGATGTGAAGATCAGCGATCTCGATGTGGCAGGAGATACTTTCCGCCTTCGGGGTGACGTCAGTGTTGTCGATGGCGATTTGAAAACGGCTGAGTTCAGCACTGCCAAACTCAATCGGGGCGATGATGTCGCGGTGAAGGTGACGCGTACCCAATATGGGTATCGCGTTGATGTGAAAGGCGACGCGTTTGACGCAAGGCCTTTGCTCAATCAGATCACCGAGAGAAAACAGCGAGGCGAAAGTGCCAGCGCCGGCGGAAAGCAGCGCATTCTGGTCAATGCGGATATAGGCTCTGTCACGGGCTTTTATTCGGAAGATTTCAGCAATGTTTCGCTTTCATATGAAGGGGTAGGGTCTACCGTGTCCGGTCTGGCGTTCAACGCGTCAACCAAAGCCGGGCGAAAGATTTTGGCCGCTGATAGTTCCGAAAGTGGATCGCGGTCCATCAGTCTGCAATCCAAGGATGCGGGTGCTGTACTTCGGTTCTTTGGATTCTACGACAAGATGCAGGGCGGCGATATTAACGTAACGCTGGACTCGAAAGGCGATGGACCGCTACGCGGACAGATCGACGCTCGCAACTTCACACTCGTCAATGAGCCAAGGCTCGCAAGTCTCGTTTCATCTTCGCCCAACGGGACAAGCCTCAATGAGGCCGTGAAGAAGAATATTGACGTATCGACGGTGACGTTTGAGCGCGGTTTCTCGCAGATCGAAAAGGGCGAGAATTACATTAATCTGGCGAATGGAGTCATCCGCGGCTCGACGATCGGGACTACCTTCCAAGGTGTGTTGAGTGATCCAAAAGGCAATATGGCTCTGACGGGAACTTTTATGCCTGCCTATGGCATCAATAGAATATTTGGCGATTTGCCTGTGCTTGGGTTGTTTCTCGGCAATGGCAGGGATCGCGGGCTGATCGGTATTACCTACAAGCTGATAGGCCCGCTGAAGCAGCCCCAGATCATTGTAAACCCGATATCTGTGATAGCGCCGGGCATCTTCCGCTCAATATTCGAATTTCAATAATTGACAGCTTGTTTATGCGCGGTTTTGGCCCGCGCACAAACGCCTGTGCAGGCTCAGCCCGGACGTACCAAAATGTGCTTTTTCTTGCCGAGCGACAATTTGATGACGCCGTCCGCTGTCACTTCTGACGTCCCAACTTGAGCCTTTTCGTCCGAAATGTTCAGATCATTTATACGAACCGCCCCACCCTGAACGTGGCGTCGGGCTTCTCCATTTGAAGCTGCAAGGCCAGCTTTGACCAGAAGCGTCAAAATGCCGACGCCTGCTTCCAGTTCCCCAGCAGCAACTTCCACTGTAGGCAGATTGGTCGCCAATGCGCCTTCCTCAAATGTCTTGCGTGCTGTTTCCGCCGCTTCCTCAGCTGCCTGCCTGCCATGCAGCAAAGCAGTGATCTCGGTCGCAAGCACTTTCTTGGTCTCGTTGATCTCTGCGCCACCCAATGCGCCGAGGCGTTCAATCTCATCTAACGGCAGGGTTGTGTAGAGCTTCAGGAAGCGCGTGACATCCGCATCTTCCGTGTTGCGCCAGTATTGCCAGAAGTCATAGGGGCTGAGCAGATCAGCATTCAACCAGATTGCGCCGTTCATGGACTTACCCATTTTGGCACCGGAAGAGGTGGTCAGCAAAGGCGAAGTCAATGCATAAAGCTGCGGTGTGCCGAGGCGGTGACCCAAATCGATACCATTGACGATATTGCCCCACTGGTCCGAACCACCCATCTGCAGGCGAAGGCCATAACGCTTGTTCAGCTCAACAAAATCATAGGCCTGCAAAATCATGTAGTTGAATTCGAGGAATGAAAGCGACTGTTCGCGATCAAGCCGCTGCTTGACCGAGTCGAAGGATAACATGCGATTGACGGAAAAATGCTGGCCAACATCACGCAGGAACTCAAGGTAGTTCAAGGGCAACAGCCATTCAGCATTGTTCACCATCAGCGCGTCTTGCGGTCCATCTCCGAAGCTGAGGTAATTCGCAAAAACCTGATTGATGCCATTGATATTGCTCTGAATAATTTCAGGCGTCATCAACTTACGCGCCTCATCCTTGAAAGATGGATCGCCCACCATTCCGGTACCACCACCCATCAGTGCCACAGGGCGATGTCCGGTCTTCTGCATCCAATGCAGCATCATGATCTGGATCAGACCGCCGGCATGAAGACTGGAGGCAGTTGGGTCAAAACCGATATAGGCCGACACGGTTTCCTTGGCAAAAAGCGCGTCGAGGCCTGCATCATCAGATGTTTGATGGATGAAACCGCGCGTGGAAAGCGTGTGCAAGAATTCGGATTTGAAGGCAGACATAGATTTATTCCTGATTGGTCCGGCGCTGCAAAGCTGCGCTGCGAAAGACGTCCGTGATTTTGGCCGGTGACGACCCGGTAGATATGCACCCCGATTTTCGGGGTGCCATTCTTGAACTAGCTCGCCTTAACGCAGACGCTTTGGTTTAGCTTCTACCAACTCGCCATTGAGTCGGCGGTCGAGGTAATCCGAGCATTCAGCAATGACTTCATCAGTCATGCCGGAGAAGAAGTGATTTGCACCAACCATCGTCTTCTGCGTGATGGTTATGCCTTTCTGCGTCTTCAATTTGTCTACGAGGCCCTGCACATCTTTAGGTGGTGCAACCTTGTCCTGATCGCCATGAAGAATCAGCCCGGATGAGGGGCAGGGGGCGAGGAATGAGAAGTCATAAGTATTCGGCTGCGGAGCAACGGAAATAAAGCCTTCGATTTCCGGGCGGCGCATAAGCAATTGCATGCCGATCCACGCACCAAAGGAATAACCGGCTACCCAGCAAGTCTTTGAATCCGGATGCAGGGATTGCACCCAGTCAAGAGCACCGGCAGCGTCTGACAACTCGCCTGATCCATGATCGAATTCGCCTTGGCTACGGCCAATGCCACGAAAGTTGAACCGTAGTGTTGTAAATCCGCGCTGCTGGAACATATAGAAAAGATCGTAGACGATCTTGTTGTTCATCGTGCCGCCAAACTGCGGATGGGGATGCAGAATGATGGCTATAGGAGCATTTTTTTCCATCGAAGGCTGATAACGGCCTTCAAGACGTCCCGCAGGTCCATTGAAAATTACTTCAGGCATGTATACTCCAGTCTTCGCCAACGAGCGCTTCTTGACCGGCCGGGCTTGACGGCAATCAACAGCACCCATAAAACCAGTTTAGAACCGTTCAAAACTGGTGTAGAAACTATATCGAAGCGGCTTAATAGGCTGGTACGAGGTGCAATTTCAAGAAAATTGCGCTTTCAGGTCATATAGACCGCAAAAGAATAGGATTTGATCCCGATATGGCCCGCAGTCGCGCCTATCTTGACTACAATGCAAGTGCTCCGCTTATCCCAGCGGCGCGCGAGGCCATTGTCGATGCGCTGATGCAAACGGGCAATCCATCATCAGTTCACATGGAAGGCCGTGCTGCCAAGGCAATTCTTGAAGCGGCACGCCGCGATATTGCTGCACTCGTAAACGCCAAGCCTGATCATGTATTCTTTACATCGGGAGCCACAGAGGCAGCTTCAACCCTTTTGATGCCGCATTACTTGATGGGAAGAGCAGAAATGCGCCTCTCACGGCTTTATGTAAGTGCCAGCGAGCATCCGTGCATGCTGGCCGGTGGCCGTTTTACGGCAGAGCAGGTCGAGATCATCCCGGTTAATGGCAATGGCCTGTTGAATGTCGAGCGGCTGCAAGAGCTTCTGTCATCTCATGACCGCAACCAAGGACTGCCTTTAGTTGCTGTACAAGCTGCCAACAATGAAACCGGTGTCATACAGCCGGTTGCAGAGATAGGCGCGTTGATTAAGCAGTTTGGCGGGTTGTTTATCGCTGATGCCGTGCAGGCGGCAGGCAGAGTTCCGCTGGATATTACAACAGGTTCAGCGGATTATTTGATTCTATCTGCGCACAAGATTGGTGGACCGAAAGGTGTTGGCGCGATTATCGCCGTTTCAGACTTGGTAATGCCGAAAGCGCTTGTACGTGGTGGTGGGCAGGAAAAGGGACATCGTGCTGGAACCGAAGCCCTGCCATTGATTGCGGGTTTTGCTGCAGCTGCAAGAATTGCCCGCGAACGCCTTGAGCAAGATGGTTGGCCGGTTTTACAGCGTGAAACATTGGAGAATGGCATCCGTACGATTGCACCCGATGCGATAATCTATGGCGCTGATGTTGAAAGGCTACCGAATACGACTCTCTTCTCATTGCCGCATGTCAAAGCAGAAACGGTGCAAATAGCTTTCGATCTTGCCGGTATTGCGTTATCAGCAGGCTCTGCATGTTCGTCCGGAAAAGTAGGACCCAGCCATGTTCTGGCAGCTATGGGCCACGGTGATGGAACTGGCGGACTGCGGGTTTCCACCGCCCCGGATACGAGTGACGCGGACATCGCTAGTTTTCTTGACGCGTTAACAAAAATTGTCGCCCGAAGGGATCGCTCGGGGATAGCAGCCGCTGATGCAGCATAGAGGATTTCATTTATTGGCGTCTTTTCGTCGATAAATGCAAAAAATCCGGTGAATACCGGTGTTAAATCGTGCGAATGCACATTACATAAAGGCAAATATTCAAGACGACATACTGCCTTGACGTTTGCAACTGCGGGACCTTGAACCCCGCGAGGATGGAGAACGCCAATGCCTGCAGTGCAGGAAACCATTGATCGGGTCCGTACGCTTGACGTGGACCAATATAAATACGGCTTTGAAACGCTTATCGAAATGGATAAAGCGCCTAAAGGCTTGAATGCCGACATTATCCGTTTCATTTCTGCCAAGAAGAATGAACCGGAATGGATGCTTGAATGGCGTCTTAAAGCTTATGAGCGTTGGTTGACGATGGAGGAGCCCACATGGGCCCGCGTCAACTACCCGAAAATCGACTTTCAGGACATGGTTTATTATGCCGGTCCAAAGAATCAGACGGGTCCGACTTCGCTTGCAGAAGTTGATCCAGAGCTTTTACGCACCTACGAAAAGCTCGGTATTCCTTTGAAAGAACAGGAAATACTGGCTGGTGTTCGCAAGGTTGGTGAACCAAGCCCAAGTGACGAAGACGAAGAAGCCAGCGACAACGTCTATAAATCAGGTCGTGTCGCCGTTGATGCGGTGTTTGACAGCGTGTCCGTTGTCACAACGTTCAAGGCCGAACTGGCAAAGGCTGGCGTTATTTTCTGCTCTATTTCCGAGGCAATTCGCGAACACCCCGAGCTGATCAAGAAGTATCTGGCCTCCGTTGTACCGGTTTCGGATAACTTCTACGCAACACTGAACTCTGCGGTCTTCACTGATGGCTCGTTTGTGTATGTGCCGAAGGGCGTTCGCTGCCCCATGGAACTGTCCACTTATTTCCGCATCAACGAGCGGGATACAGGCCAGTTCGAACGCACGCTGATTATTGCCGAAGAGGGTGCTTATGTATCCTATCTCGAAGGTTGCACAGCACCTCAGCGCGACGAAAACCAGCTGCATGCGGCAGTCGTTGAACTGATTGCACTGGACGACGCGGAGATCAAATACTCGACCGTCCAAAACTGGTTCCCCGGAGATGCGGAAGGCAAAGGTGGCATCTACAATTTCGTCACCAAGCGCGGCGATTGCCGCGGTGTTAACTCCAAGATTTCCTGGACACAGGTTGAAACCGGCTCGGCGATTACCTGGAAATACCCGTCTGTTATCCTGCGCGGTGATAATTCACGCGGCGAATTCTACTCGATTGCCGTGTCCAATGGTCATCAGCAGATCGATAGTGGCACGAAGATGCTGCATCTTGGCAAGAACACGTCGAGCCGCATCATTTCTAAAGGTATCTCTGCCGGCAAGTCGAACAATACCTATCGCGGTCAGGTTTCTGCTCATCGCAAGGCGGAAAATGCACGTAACTTTACTCAGTGCGACTCGCTGTTGATCGGCAATGATTGCGGCGCACATACCGTACCGTACATTGAGGCGAAGAATGCGACTGCTCAGTTTGAGCACGAAGCCACTACATCGAAGATTTCTGAAGATGCACTGTTCTATGTCATGCAGCGCGGCATTCCTGAAGAAGAAGCGATTGCATTGATCGTCAACGGTTTCGTCAAGGAAGTCATTCAGGAACTGCCGATGGAGTTCGCTGTGGAAGCACAGAAACTGATCGGCATCAGTCTCGAGGGGAGCGTTGGATAATGGCTGTCACCGTCACGAAGGAAGAACTGGACCGGTTGCGCAAGCGTTACAAGGAGCTTGGCAGTGTTATCGACGAGCTTACGGATACACTTGGTCGAGCTTCCACCGCGACGGAACGCGTTCTTGAGCCGGAATTGATGAGAGCGCGTAAAGAGCTGGCATCGGTTGTAGAACGGCTCAAAAGCCTAAGCGGCGACAGTTCATCCTAGCGTAGCATCAACAGTTGCACGGAATTTAAACATCAGGATCGCCATGGCTGATCCGCGGAATATCAAAGGGTACTAAAATGCTGGAAATCAGAAATCTCCATGCGAAGATCGCAGACACCGACACGGAAATCATTCGCGGTCTAAATCTTACAGTTAAAGCTGGTGAAGTTGCTGCGATCATGGGTCCGAATGGCTCGGGTAAATCAACTTTGTCATACATTCTCGCTGGGCGTGACGATTACGAAGTTACCGAAGGCGACATTCTCTACAACGGCGAATCCATTCTGGAGCTTGACCCTGCAGAACGTGCAGCGAAAGGCATTTTCCTGGCATTTCAATATCCAATGGAAATACCTGGCGTTGCAACGATGGAATTTCTCAAAGTTGCTTTGAACTCGCAGCGCAAGGCGCGCGGTGAAGAACCGTTGAAGATTCCTGAGTTTATCTCCCGGGTGAAAACGGCGGCAGGATCGCTGGACATGGATCTGGCGATGCTGAAACGTCCTCTCAATGTTGGTTTTTCCGGCGGTGAGAAGAAGCGCGCTGAAATCCTGCAGATGAAACTGCTGGAGCCAAAGCTTTGCGTGCTTGATGAAACCGACTCCGGTCTCGATATCGATGCCTTGAAGATCGTCTCTGATGGCGTCAATGCACTACGCTCACCTGACCGCGCCGTGATTGTCATTACCCACTATCAGCGCCTGCTCGACTATATCGTTCCCGACAGCGTGCACGTGCTTTACAAGGGCCAGGTCATCAAATCTGGCGACAAGAATCTTGCACTTCATCTCGAAGAGAACGGCTATGCCGATATTATCGGTGAAGCCGCTTAAGGATTGATGTCATGAATGTTCATACCGGGCGTCAGCCCACCGCAGCGGAATCGGCCTTGGTCGATGCTTTTCTTGATCGCATGGGTGAATTGCCGGGCGATGGCGAAGTTGTCAGTGCTCGCGATAATGCTATAGAGGCCTTGAAGACGCAGGGATTGCCCTCACGACGAGTAGAGGCGTGGCATTACACTGATCTTCGCACTTTGCTGCGCGCAGTACCGGCATATGACGCAACTGCTGGTAGCACTGCATTGCCATCAGTTATAGCCGGTTCTTCGGTAGCAACTGTTTCGAACGGCGTTGCACTCCATTCGCCCAATGTTGAATCTGTTACATTTACCAAATTCAGCGAAACGCTCGCCAACGGTGCCGCAATACGGCATTTGGCCATACGCGACGGCGACGATGCCATCGGCCAGATCAACGCAGCTTACGTCACTGACGGTTGGAGCATCGTTGTTGCAGATGGCGTCGAGCTTGAAGCGCCGTTAGAGATACAGAACGCGCAGATTCGCGGGCAGGGACATGTCCGTTTTCCCGTTCAGTTCGGAAAAGGCGTCAAGGCGACAGTCATAGAGCGTCAAACTGGCGGTGAGGGCGAGGGTTTTTCAACAAGCGTCAGTAATTTGACTGTGGCCGATGGTGCGGAAATAAACTGGATCATTCTGCGCGAGCAGGGCGCGGATGCTACTCAGTTGGCGCAGTTTACCGCTACTCTCGGCACCAATTCAAAGCTTACACTCTATGTCGTCAACGCGGGTGGCAAGTTGGTGCGTCAGGAAGTGCACGTGCTGGTCAAAGGCGAAGGCTCTGATTTCCAATTGCGCGGTGTGAATCTGCTTGCAGGCGATACACATACCGACGTTACGATGACGCTCGGCCATCTGGTCGAGAACACAACATCAGTGCAGATCGTTCGCAATGTTGTTACCGATCGTGCCCGTGGCGTGTTTCAGGGGCAGATCAAGGTCAACAGGATCGCCCAGAAGACAGACGCACGCATGGCGTGCAACACACTTCTTTTGTCTGACGATGGCGAATTCGATGCGAAGCCGGAACTTGAAATCTTTGCTGACGATGTAGCCTGCGGTCACGGTGCGACTGTTACCGAGATAGATGGCAATCATCTGTTTTATTTGAAGGCCCGCGGTATCCCTGAGAACGAAGCTCGCGGTCTTTTGATCAAGGCTTTCGTCGCAGAGATTATTGAAGAGCTGGAAAGTGAACCTTTGGTAGAAGCGCTGGAAGCGATTCTCGATAAATGGCTGAACGCGCATATCTGATCGACGCGGCAAACCCCAAGGATAAGTGCAGCTATCATGGATACGAAGATCATCAACAGCGGCTATGATGTAGACGCAATCCGCCGGGATTTTCCGATCCTGTCGCGGGAAGTCTATGGAAAGCCCTTGGTTTATCTCGACAACGGCGCTTCGGCACAAAAGCCACAAGCCGTTATTGATATGATCTCACGCACCTACTCCAATGAATATGCCAATGTGCACCGTGGTCTGCATTTCCTCTCCAACGCGACTACCGATGCGTATGAAAAGGCCCGCGAAAGCGTTCGCCGTTTTCTGAATGCTGGCTCAGTTGATGAAATCGTCTTTACGAAGTCAGCAACGGAAGCCATCAATACAGTTTCCTATGGCTATGGCATGCCGAATATCGGTGAGGGCGACGAAATTGTCCTGTCGATCATGGAGCACCACTCGAATATAGTGCCTTGGCATTTTATTCGCGAGCGCCAGGGAGCAAAACTGGTTTGGGTCCCAGTCGATGAGCAAGGTGCATTCCATATCGAAGAATTCGAAAAACGCCTTACAGATCGTACAAAGCTCGTTGCAATCACGCACATGTCGAATGTGCTGGGTACTGTAACACCTATCAAGGAAATCGTCCGTATCGCTCATGCACGCGGTATTCCTGTGCTTGTCGATGGCAGTCAGGGCGCTGTGCACTTGCCTGTCGATGTACAGGAACTTGGATGCGACTGGTATATTTTTACGGGTCACAAGATCTATGGCCCCTCTGGTATCGGCGTGCTTTATGGGCGCAAACAGATGCTGGAAGCGATGCGTCCATTTCAGGGCGGCGGCGAAATGATCGAAGAGGTGACGGAAGATATCGTTACCTATAATCATCCGCCACATCGTTTTGAAGCAGGGACCCCGCCTATCGCACAGGCGATTGGACTTGGCGCAGCAATTGAGTATGTCGAGAAGATTGGTCGTCATGCTATATTGGCGCACGAAGAAAATCTGCGCGATTATGCTCATGAAAGGCTGCGCGAGATCAATTCGTTGCGTATTTTTGGCGATGCCAAAGGTAAGGGCGCCATCATTTCGTTTGAGCTGCAAGGCATTCACGCGCACGACGTTTCTATGGTCATCGATCGGGCGGGAGTTGCTGTTCGCGCCGGAACACATTGCGCGCAGCCGCTCTTGAAACGCTTCGGTGTAACGTCCACATGCCGTGCATCATTCGCGATGTACAATACGAGGGACGAGATCGATGTTCTCGCCGATGCGCTGGAAAAAGCGCGAAAGTTTTTTGGGTGACCACCATGAGCGATAAAGCCGAAACACTGGAAAACACAGTTCCCGAAGACGTGCAGACGGTCGAGCCAGAACAGGTCTCGGCTATACCTGCCGACGAATTGGCCCGTATGACGGATGACGTCATCGGAGCCTTGAAAACTGTCTACGATCCGGAAATTCCGGCGGACATTTACGAGCTTGGCCTCGTCTACAAGATCGATATAGAAGATGATCGTTCGGTAAAGATCGAAATGACACTTACTGCGCCCGGCTGCCCGGTCGCAGGCGAAATGCCAGGCTGGGTTCAGGATGCCGTCAGCGCAGTTGAAGGTGTAAGCTTCGTTGATGTAACCATGACGTTTGATCCGCCATGGACACCGGATCGTATGTCCGAAGAAGCGCAGGTTGCCGTTGGCTGGTACTGAGTATCTATAAATTATGAATACTGACTACGACTAAGGTCTAGCTTGTTGTCGTCAATTTCTACATGTAAATTCCAATTTGTTTCCTTAATTTGTAGACATTTATTTTTTTATTATCGCGTGAGTTATCTAGAATGCTTTATGGCCTCTGGTTATTAGGGCCCATTCTCTGTTTTGTTGCTTTACTGCTGTTATTAAAGGCGGGGTGGCACAAGCATCAAATATCCGAAACCTTCAATGCTGCTGACATTGCAGGAATGTCTGATGGGCGATGTCCGATTAAACTGTTGGCAGACGTTGCCAGTGAGCGAGCGAGGTTACGCGGCCAAGTTTCATTTTCTCTCTTTACGGCATGTGTGAGCGCCGGGTTGGGAGTGATTGCGCTCTACAATACTTAATGGCGGCTAATTACTCTGCTTCTTTAGTCTCGCTTGCGAAGGCTGTCGTTATTGAATCCATCCAGATATTAAACTTTAGTGTTAGAACTAAGGTCCGGATTGTGGCCTCCAGCAATTCGCTTTATGCAATAAATAAGCGGACGTGTATATTCTGCGAAGACATTTCATTAAGATAGGCATTGTTGCTGGAATAATATTGATGACTAATTTTCTTGCACAGGTGGGAGCATTTCCACCACCATTTTGCGTGGATAATTCTCGTTACATGCTGTTCGGTGCGCTGCAACCTTGGCAGTGCACATATGACTGATATTTCGTGGCCTCATGGACTTCATCACATCATCAATGCGTCCGAGAGACGGTCTTTGCTGAAATCAAGAAAAAACTATGTTGTTGCCCTGATTTGTATAGGAGCAATAATTGGTGCTGCAATCTGTTTTGCTTCAGATCTTCTGGCATATGGCGCCGGGATTTTTTAAGGCGCCTCGCATCCTTCGGGGACACTCTCTTCCATACTCTTTTCAGATTTTTGGAGCGTGCCATCGATCAATGATAGCGGCACGAATGGCACGCCTTGTATTGCAGGATTGGCAAGTTTCAGGCGATAGCATCCATAATAGACTGTGACAACTCCGTCTTTGGCCTCAGATTTGATTGCAACGGGTTGGCTCCAGTATGCAGAACCGGCCGCGCCTTCGCCTTCAACCTTACCAAACTGAACCGTCACCAAGGCGGTATTCTCGTATCCTGCCTGAAACTGCGGAAATGGCTGGGGAGGGCTGTCAGGAACATAGTAACTGTAGGCGCGTGCATATTCCTGCCGGTTAATGGCATTGTAATAAGACTTGATAAGAGTTTCCGGTGTGCTGCGATTATCAAGATATTCTGGCGGTGTCTGGCTTTCGGCCTGTGTCACCGGTTTGGCTTCGCTGGTTGGAGCAGGTGCCGGTGTTTCTGCAGATTGCGTCTTGATTTCCGGCGCTGCGGGTGCCTGAGATTCCTGGGAAAGAGCAGGGATCGAGCCGATAGCTAGTGTAGCGATGCCAATAAGCACACAATAACGATAATTCATGATCCGTGCCTTCCGTGTGTCTAGTTTATAAGCGCATGTGTATTTTGAACACTTGCAGTGACGTCCGTGTAACACTAACTATGGTGACAGGTGATTGTTGCATCTGTCTTGAACAAGAGAGCTGATAAATGGGTCGTTTTTCTGTCATCACATTGACCGAAGCCGCCGCAAACCGCGTAAGCGAGATTGTGGCGACGAGAGAGAACGCGCTCGGTATTCGAGTGGGTATCAAGAAAGGCGGCTGCGCAGGCATGGAATATACGATTGACCTTGTTACCGAAGCCAAGGCAGGCGATGACGTCATCGAGAAAAGCGGTTCGAAGGTTTTCGTCGCTCCAGAGGCAGTACTCTATCTGCTTGGTACAGAAATGGATTTCGAAGTCTCCAAGCTCCGAACAGGTTTTGTTTTCAACAATCCGAACCAGACATCAGCTTGCGGTTGCGGCGAATCCGTTGAACTCTCGCCAGCAAAGCCCGAGGCTTTGGCGTCTGCCGCTTCCTGACTTTTGAAGTGGATAATGATGCGATTCACGATTTATTTGCAGGGTTAGGCCCTGTTGCCATCCGGCGGATGTTCGGTGGGAAAGGTATCTATTTCGAGGGGCTGATTATCGCCCTCGAACTCTCAACCGGAAGTATTCTGCTCAAGGCCGATACCGTTTCAATTCCGGAATTTGAAGCAGCAGGCTGCGAGCAATGGACCTATGCGGGTAAGTCCAAACCGGTAAAAATGCCTTACTGGTCTGTTCCTGAAGATGCTTTTGACGATCCGGAAATTATGACGGAATGGGCCCGTCGGGCCTATGAAGCAGCCCTCCGCGTAGCCAAATAGTTCAAGTCAGCCCGCGTGCTGCCGTATGAGATCGAGAGCGTGTTTTGTTGGCAGTGTCAGTAAATCTGGCAAGTTCTCAAGCGAAAACCAATCTATTCCGTCATGTTTCTCAGGCTCAAGCAATTGTACTTCGCCGGAGAAATCTTCGGCAAGAAAGAGCACTCCCAGCCAATGTTGTTGCTCCTCGTGAAATAATTGCTCACTGATACCGAGCAAACTAATGGTGCCAGCTGAAAGTCCGGTCTCTTCGAGTGCCTCACGCCGCACCGCATGTTCCGCGATCTCTAGAAAGTCCACTTTGCCGCCCGGTATGCCCCAAGAGCCGGCTTCGGGACTTTTCTTGCGTTGGAGCAAGAGTATGTGGGCGTCTTTCAGGAATACGAGGCCACATCCAACACCCGGACTATTCACAGCACGCCCTTAGATCTTGGTATCAATCAGCATAAATGCAGGAATTTCATCGCCAAAACCGATCGGAGCGACACCCATGTCATCGCGATCACGGCGATGGTCACGGCGTGGCTCTGACCGCTGTTCGGGTCGGGCGGGTGCAGGGCGTGCACGACGCTGGTCGTTTTCAGCTTTAATGGCAGCCTTGTTGGGCTTGTCGGCTGTACGGACAATCGGCTGGTCGTCCAATGGCTCGACTTCAATGTCCTTGGCTTTTTCAGCCGCGGCAATGATATCAATTTCCGATTGCGGCCGCTCACGCTCCCTGCCTTCGTTGCGGCGACGCTTTGGTGCGGGCTTGTCGCGACCACCGCGTCCGCGGCGTGGTGCTTCATCCGGTTCGCTGGAAACGGGGAGGGTGGACAGGTCCCCGTCGTGCCATGTGATATCTTCGCCAATCAGCTTTTCGATGGCTGCGAGATATTTGACATCCGCTGGTGTTACCAAAGTGAACGCTTTGCCTGATCGTCCGGCGCGGCCTGTACGGCCAATGCGATGGACGTAATCTTCGGAGTGGATCGGTACATCGAAATTGAACACGTGGCTCACGTCTGGAATATCGAGACCACGCGCCGCAACATCGGATGCAACAAGTATCTTGAGCTTATTGTCCTTGAAGTTCGCCAGCATGGTTGTGCGGGCACGCTGATCCATGTCTCCATGCAGCGCGCCAGCGTCAAACTCATGCTTTACGAGCGAACGGAATAACTCGGATACGTCCTTCTTGCGATTGCAAAAGATGATCGCGTTTTTAAGTCCATCAGCTTCGGCGCGGATCAGGTCGCGCAGAATTGCCCGCTTTTCCCAATCTTTCTTGCCCGATTTTACCAGCTTCTGTTCGACAGTTTTTGCAGTCGTTGCCGCTTTCGCCACTTCAATGCGCACTGGTGAATGCAGGAATTGTTCTGTCAGCTTGGTGATTTCCGGCGGCATAGTCGCCGAGAAGAACAGTGTCTGCCGTGTGAATGGTATCAACTTGCAGATACGCTCAATATCCGGAATGAAGCCCATATCGAGCATCCGGTCGGCTTCATCGATGACAAGAATATCAACAGCACTCAAAAGCAGTTTTCCACGCTCGAAATGGTCGAGCAAACGGCCGGGTGTTGCAATCAACACATCTGCACCGCGTTCAAGTTTGCGCAGCTGATCATCGAAAGAAACACCGCCAATGAGCAGCGCAACGTTCAAACGGTGGTTTTTTCCGTATTTGACGAAGTTTTCTTCCACCTGCGCCGCGAGTTCGCGTGTTGGTTCGAGAATGAGTGTGCGTGGCATACGGGCACGAGCGCGCCCTTGCTCAAGCAGCGTCAACATAGGCAATACGAATGAAGCGGTTTTACCGGTTCCCGTCTGGGCAATTCCGAGGACATCCTTGCGTTGCAGCACATGTGGAATGGCGCCTGCCTGGATAGGTGTCGGGATTGTATATCCTGCTGCTTCTACAGCATCGAGCACTTTCGGTGAAAGGCCCAGATCAGTAAAGGTGGTCAATGGAGATTTAACTTTCTATCTGCAGTCGGTACCATGCATGCCTGTTATTGGCATAAAGCTGCATTTGCCAGAAGCATCTGACGCTTGATTGCATAGCGTTTGCTGCAATTGCGTTACGGCTCATACCAGCAAAAGTCAACTCTTCGGTATGGTCACATTTAAGAGTTTGTTACAATTGTCCGTCATTTTATTCTAATGTTGTCAATAAAGGAACTGTTCCTTGAGAATTCGCTCATTCCAGGAATGGTTTTTGTCAAACAGAATGGTTGCCCGCAACTGGGAAGCTTCTTCGATTGTAACGGATAGGACCGATTTTACTTCCGTGTGATCTGCTACAGCGTTCACCGGGCGCTTTTCGGGTTCAAGAATATCGAGGCGGACTGTCACCTTGTTTGGTAGAAGGGCACCGCGCCAGCGTCGGGGCCGAAAAGCTGAAACCGGCGTAAGCGCAAGAAGGCGTGCATCGAGAGGCAGGATAGGGCCCTGTGCGGAAAGATTATAGGCTGTCGATCCGGCAGGTGTCGCGACCATCACGCCGTCACAAATCAGTTCTTCCAGCCGGATTTGATCATCAACGCTGATGCGGATTTTCGCGGCCTGATATGATTGGCGCAACAGGGAAACTTCGTTGAGGGCGAAAGCTGTAACAGTCCCTTCCTCAACCGATTCAGCCACCATCTTTAGCGGCCTGATTGTCTCCGATTGCGCAGCCTCGATCCTTTCTTTCAGACCGGCACTGTTGAACTCGTTCATAAGGAAGCCAACAGATCCACGGTTCATGCCATAGATCATTTTTCCCTGGTTCATATAATGCTGCAATGTCTGCAGCATAAAACCGTCACCTCCCAGTGCAACGATGACATCAGCATCGCGGGCGTCGGATTGACCGTAGTTTTTGGTCAATTCCTGCACCGCCTCATCCGAATCCGGAGTGCCGGAGGAAAGAAAAGCAAATGTTTCGATTTTCCGGTTCATGGCTGCCTGTGGGTATGAACGAATAAGGATCTATCGCCTAGCACGCCGGGCGTGTTCTGGCAAAAGTCGAAAGCGATGTATGGTAAAGGAACCGAGCAGTTGCGGATGGTAATCAGGATGAATGCCCGCTACGCGGTGTAGTCGCATTATGCAGGAACGCGAATTTCCCCCCAGTTCATACGAATCTCGGCTATTCAAGCGGAAAAGGTGGTGCCCCCAGAGAGACTCGAACTCCCGACCCTCTGATTACAAATCAGATGCTCTACCAACTGAGCTATAAGGGCAGCGGCGTTCGATTAGCACAAAGCTCCCAAGTGTAAAATGGAAAATGTAGTTTATACGAAATAATTTTGCAGAAAGACCGAAAACCAAACCGATCAAGCCCTTCATGTCGATCTCTTTTGACAGTGCGCGAAAGAGAATTTGCATTGTCGTCGAAAACCGGAGTGCCGACAGCTCGAACATAATACAGCTTGCCGAGGAATCGATTTTGCGTGACAACGTTGACGTAAAGGTAATCTGTAATTGCTGTTTGGGATGGGGAGGTTTCAAATATGGCATATGATGCGGACGCTGTTGTGATCGGGGCGGGCCTGGCTGGGCTCGTTGCTGCTACCGAGCTAACGGATGCAGGCAAGCGCGTAATCATTGTTGATCAGGAACCCGAGCAAACTCTAGGCGGGCAGGCGTGGCGCTCCTTTGGTGGTTTGTTTTTTGTGGATAGTCCCGAACAGAGGCGTTTACGAATCAAGGACTCGCGCGAACTGGCGTTGCAGGATTGGATGGGGTCTGCGGGTTTTGATCGTGAGGAAGATCATTGGCCGCGAAAATGGGCAGAGGCCTACGTCGATTTTGCAGCAGGCGAGAAGCGGTCGTGGCTGCATGCTCAAGGCATGCGATGGTTCCCGATTGTTGGCTGGGCAGAACGCGGCGGTTCGCTGGCCACGGGGCATGGAAACTCAGTCCCACGTTTTCATATTACATGGGGAACCGGATTGGGTGTTGTCGAGCCTTTTATACGCCGGGCTCGTGAAGCAGAGCAAAAAGGCCTTTTGAGTTTTCGTTTTCGGCACAGGGTGACATCGCTCGGTACAAATGGCGGTGTTGTCGATAGTGTCGAAGGTGAAGTGCTGGAGCCGAGCGATGTAAAACGCAGCGAACCAAGCTCACGTGTGATCAGCGGTTCATTTACATTGCGTGCTCAGGCAATCATCGTCTGTAGCGGCGGTATCGGGGGCAATCACGAACTCGTTCGCAAAAACTGGCCCAAGCGCTTGGGTGAAGCGCCAAAGCGTTTGATCAGCGGCGTGCCCGATCATGTCGATGGTTTGATGCTGGGTATTGCTGAACAAAGCGGCGCGCATCTGATCAATGGTGACCGCATGTGGCATTACGTTGAAGGGGTCCACAATTGGGACCCGATTTGGTCGAAACACGCCATCCGTATTTTGCCCGGTCCATCGTCCTTGTGGTTCGATGCGAAGGGAAATCGACTTCCCGCGCCATGCCTGCCGGGCTTCGATACATTGTCGACGCTCGATCACATCATGAAAACCGGCTATGATTATTCCTGGTTTGTTTTGAACGAAACCATAGTGAAAAAGGAATTCACCCTTTCTGGCTCAGAGCAGAACCCGGATTTCACAAGCAAGAGCTGGCGGCAGGTGTTGAAGCGAGCCGTTGGAGGTATTCCGGCTCCCGTAAAAGCCTTCCTCGATAAAGGCGAGGACTTCATCGTTGAAAGCAATCTGTCTGATCTTGTACGGCGAATGAACGCATTAAGCGGAGACAATCTGATCGACGAGCAGAATCTTGAGGCGCAGATCGCCGCACGTGATCGCGAAGTCGATAATGCCTATACCAAGGACGCACAGATTACCGCGATACGGGGTGCTCGCAATTATATCGGCGACAAGCTTGTTCGGGTTGTTCCTCCGCACAAGATACTCGATCCGAAGCATGGGCGCCTGATAGCGGTACGGCTCAATATCCTCACACGCAAATCGCTGGGCGGCATTGAGACCGACTTGAGTTCTCGGGTCCTTAAACAAGGCGGCGAGCCGCTGGCGGGTGTGTATGCAGCAGGCGAGGCGGCTGGGTTTGGCGGTGGAGGGGTTCACGGTTATAATTCGCTTGAAGGAACCTTTCTCGGCGGATGTATATTCTCAGGCCGGACTGCCGGTCGGGCGGCAGCCAAGGCAATTTGATTGTGCTATGACCTAATCGCGCTATTAATGCATCAATTCGGTGCACGATCTAATACCCGCCATGGATAGACTTGATTTTCTATCATAGCGGGCAAATTAGCCGAAAACTTTGGTTTGGCTTGTAATTAGACTTCGAGGAAGCGCTGTGCGGCATAAAGCGAGATTGCAGCAGCGTTGGACACATTCAGCGATTTGATGGCGCCGGGCATGTCCAGACGAGCGAGGTGGGTAACAGTCTCGCGTGTCTTCTGCCGTAAACCTTTTCCTTCGGCGCCAAGTACAAGTGCGATGCGGCCTTGCTGCATCGTTTTCTCAAGCTCGAGCGGCCCTTCCGAATCAAGCCCTATCGTCGTGAAGCCAATTTCATGCAGTTCGGTGATGGCATCGGCAAGATTGCGCACTTCGATATGTGGAATGAGTTCCAGCGCCCCAGAAGCAGCTTTTGCCAGTACACCTGATTCCTGCGGGCTGTGGCGTGCCGTGGTGATGATGGCGCCTGCACCGAAAGCCACCGCCGAGCGCATGATTGCTCCAACATTGTGCGGATCTGTTACCTGATCAAGAATCAGCAGCAGCTGACTTTCCTGAAGCGCCTTCAGAGATTGTGCTTTAAGCGGCTTTGCCTCGATCATCACGCCCTGATGAACAGCATCGGAGCCGGTTTCCTTATCGATCGCGCGTGGCTCTACAATCTCCACGTCGAAGCGTAGATTACTCGTATCGGTTATTTCCAGCCGGTCGAGAGCATTCTTTGTCACCAGCATGCGCTTTATCTGGCGCGCAGGGTTATCCAGAGCGGCGCGGACCGTATGCAGGCCATAAAGGCGCACCAATCCTTCCGGCGCCTGCGTACCGGGCACCTGAGGGCGAGAGGCGCGATCCGCTTGTTGCGGCGGTCCTCCGGCTTTCTGGTCGCGGTACTGGCGGCGCAATGTCGCGTAGTGTGAATCTTTTTGCGTATGGGTGGGTTTTTGTGTCGTCATGGCGCGACCATATACTCTTTCAAGCTGCGCAGCGATACGACTAATCGTTGAATTTATTGGCTGTAGCTCATTGATTGGCCTATTTCGGCGAGCAATTTCCACAACTCATTCATTTTCTTTCGGTAAGTGTTGACACCACGTAGCCTAGTCGGCATAAGGCCCTCCGCAAGCAGCAGCCTGATCGACGATCTGGCCGATGTTTGCAAAGTGCCAAATGGCGCGGTTCCATCGGCAGTGACCGGAGGAGTGCCCGAGTGGTTAAAGGGGACGGACTGTAAATCCGTTAGCTTGGCTTACGTTGGTTCGAATCCAACCTCCTCCACCACTGCCGGAACCGCCCGCCTGGCGCATAGTCCCAAGACGAATTGGTCTTGGTGGAGATTATGTGCCAATTTGAGTGTTGTGCGGGTATAGCTCAGTGGTAGAGCAGCAGCCTTCCAAGCTGAATATGCGGGTTCGATTCCCGCTACCCGCTCCAGTTTCGATAGAGAGCACCGCGTACACGCGAGAGCGCGTATGGTGCTCTTCGATTTTGTCTTGAGCTTGTACGCCGCTCATGTGTCCCCATATGAACGAGCATAACCCAAGACAAACCCAACCCGGATCGGTCGTGTTTGGCCGGGCGGGTGACTGTGCTGACGGACGGCTCGCTGTCTCGTCTGACTACAAACATGGTACCGGCCTCTAGACCGGTTGTGATGACGAGAGAACGACGATTATGGCTAAGAGCAAGTTTGAACGTAATAAGCCGCACGTAAACATCGGCACGATTGGTCACGTTGACCATGGCAAGACGTCGTTGACGGCAGCGATTACGAAGTATTTCGGTGAGTACAAGGCGTATGACCAGATCGACGCTGCACCTGAAGAGAAGGCACGCGGCATCACCATTTCGACGGCACACGTTGAATATGAGACGCCTGCACGTCACTATGCCCACGTTGATTGCCCGGGCCACGCCGATTATGTGAAGAACATGATCACCGGCGCAGCGCAGATGGACGGCGCGATCCTGGTTGTTTCGGCCGCTGACGGCCCGATGCCCCAGACCCGCGAGCACATTCTGCTTGCCCGTCAGGTTGGTGTTCCTGCGATCGTCGTGTTCCTGAACAAGGTTGATCAGGTTGACGATGCCGAGTTGCTCGAACTGGTTGAACTTGAGGTTCGCGAGCTTCTTTCCAAGTACGACTTCCCGGGCGACGATGTACCGATCGTCAAGGGTTCTGCTTTGGCCGCGCTTGAAGACAGCAACAAGGAAATCGGCGAAGACGCAGTTCGCGCGCTGATGGCTGAAGTTGACAAGTACATCCCAACGCCAGAGCGTCCGATTGACCAGCCATTCCTGATGCCGATCGAAGACGTTTTCTCGATCTCGGGTCGTGGTACGGTTGTGACTGGCCGCGTTGAGCGCGGGATTGTCAAGGTCGGTGAAGAAGTTGAAATCATCGGCATCAAGGCGACCGCCAAGACGACGGTTACCGGCGTTGAAATGTTCCGCAAGCTGCTCGATCAGGGCCAGGCCGGCGACAACATCGGTGCACTGGTTCGCGGTGTTGGCCGTGAAGACGTTGAACGTGGTCAGATCCTTGCCAAGCCAGGTTCGGTCAAGCCGCACACGAAGTTCAAGGCAGAAGCCTATATCCTGACGAAGGACGAAGGTGGCCGTCATACGCCATTCTTCTCCAACTACCGTCCGCAGTTCTACTTCCGCACGACCGACGTGACGGGCGTAGTGACTTTGCCGGAAGGCACGGAAATGGTCATGCCTGGCGACAACATCTCGGTTGATGTGACGCTGATCGTGCCAATCGCCATGGAAGAGAAGCTGCGCTTCGCTATCCGTGAAGGTGGCCGCACCGTCGGTGCAGGCATCGTCGCTTCAATCATTGAGTAAAACTGTCGTCTGACAATTCGAGTTAGGGAAGGGCGGTCCATCGGATCGCCCTTTTTGCATGGCTGCTTGTTCCGTGTGACAATCTGGGAAGTATCGGTAAACAAAGGGCACGCAGGTGGGTGATATTAACGGGCGCATAGTGTTTCCGGGCAACCCTTGGCCGGATGGACATCGCATCAAATCCTGCACATGGAGTGCGACAATCTACAATGAGTTCGGGCCGTATTGTTTCGATGGTCCGCAACCGGAGCCGGCTATGTCGATCGCATTCGAATTAATTTCGGAAGATTATTATGCGATAGATGGCACCCATCTCGCAGCCGGAGACGAAGACGGCAAAGCGGATTGGGAATCAAAACACGCCTGGAACAATTATCAACGATGCTGGATTGGCGGAAGTCAAACAAGCTCCAGTCCCGGCATAGCCGTATCAAATGGCACAAAGCCGTTTTCATTTGACTGCAATGAATATCATTTCTCCGCTGATCCTCTACCCGTGAGATGGGATACGTTTTTTGATACTCAAGCGTTTGGCATATATTTATTAGGGCATGATGCTGTCGCAGATCACAAGATTAAGCTCCATAGCCGCACCTCTGACGGCAGTTATACGTTAGAGTGGACAGGGAAAATTGCGGAATATTACGTCGGCAAGACGGAATTCGAACATGGTTTTATAGCGAAGACCGAAGGGGTGCGATTCGATTCCATTAATCTTTTCGGCTTTGATATTGCTAAAGCTCGAGAGAGCAGGGGTACGAATTTGGCAGCAGCTGCGCGAAATTATATTGCGCCATTCGTTGCTGAACCCGATCGCTTCCATTTTGAGGAAAGAAATAACTTTTTGCACGCTGTTCTCATGGCGTAGAGCAACGAACTTCGTCTTATAAAGCAAGAAGTTTGTAATATGGCCCTTGAAAAGCCAGCGGCTTTGTGGAATGTACGCCCCGAAGATAGGGGAGTAGCTCAGTTGGTAGAGCGGCGGTCTCCAAAACCGTAGGTCGCAGGTTCGAATCCTGTCTCCCCTGCCATCTATATAGTCTGCTGCGTACACGATTGGATGGTGTAACTGCAGATGTTGAGAAGGAATTGACTCCGGGGCCTTGTGTTTTACCGGAATCGGTTCTATGTAACGTCAACAGACACGCGGTGCGTGGAGCTGAATAATCAGCTTTACGGGCCGTAATGGTGTGAACAGTCGGCATTCTATTATTAATGCAGTATGTTTACAGCGAAATGACACGCACGAGCGGTAAATGGCATCCAAAACGAATCCAATAACTTTTTTTCAGCAAGTGCGCGCTGAAACCGCAAAGGTCACATGGCCTTCGCGTCGCGAAACGCTCATTTCCACGGCGATGGTGATGATAATGGCGTTCTTTGCTGCGATCTTTTTTTTCGCAGCTGATCAGTTGATGGCATACGGGATTGATCTCATTCTCGGTCTTGGTCGTTAACGCAGGCTGACAAGAAAATCGGGATTGGGAATTCAACAATGACCGCGCGCTGGTATATCGTTCACGCCTATTCGAATTTTGAGAAGAAGGTTGCCGAGTCGATCGAAGAAAAGGCACGACAGAAGGGTCTGTCGCATCTTTTTGAAAAGATCCTCGTTCCAACTGAAAAAGTGGTTGAAGTGCGCCGCGGCCGCAAGGTTGATGCAGAGCGCAAGTTCTTCCCGGGCTATGTCATGGTTCGCGCTGATCTGACGGATGATGCTTATCATCTGATCAAGAACACGCCGAAGGTTACAGGTTTCCTTGGTTCGGACAATAAGCCGATTGCCATTTCCGACAAGGAAGCAGAGCGCATCCTGACTCAGGTTCAGGAGGGCGTCGAGCGTCCGAAGGCTTCGATCTCGTTCGAGATTGGTGAAAGCGTTCGTGTTGCTGACGGTCCGTTTGCCTCGTTCAACGGTACTGTACAGGAAGTTGACGAAGAGCGTTCACGCCTCAAGGTCGAAGTTTCGATCTTCGGCCGTGCGACCCCGGTCGATCTGGAATTTGGTCAGGTGGAAAAAGTCTGATCACTCGGGCGGCTCGTGTAGCTGTCCTGTCACCACGGTGACGAAAGGTGGGAGGCGAGAAACCTTAGCCGGGTTCTCAAACCGAACCACCAAACTGCAACCGCTGGTTTTCCAGCATAATGTAAAAGTGCCGGTTTATCCGGCATAACCATAAGGCAGAGTATAATGGCTAAGAAAGTAGCAGGCCAGCTCAAGCTGCAGGTTTCGGCAGGATCGGCAACGCCGTCCCCGCCAATCGGACCGGCACTTGGTCAGCGCGGCATCAACATCATGGAATTCTGCAAGGCCTTCAATGCGGCTACGCAGGAAATGGAAAAGGGTTCACCTGTTCCAGTCGTGATTACATATTATCAGGACAAGTCCTTCACTTTTGCAATGAAGACTGCTCCGGTCTCTTACTTCCTCAAGAAGGCCGCAAACCTGAAGTCCGGTTCCAAAGAGCCAGGTAAGGTCGTTGCCGGCAAGGTTACGCGCGAGAAAGTCCGCGAAATCGCTGAAGCAAAGATGAAAGACCTTAACGCAGCAGATGTTGAATCTGCAATGCGCATGGTCGAAGGTTCTGCCCGTTCGATGGGCCTGGAAGTGGTGGGCTGATCCAATGGCAAAAGTAGCAAAGCGCGTAGCGAAGGTTCGTGAAGGCATTGACCGCAACAAGCTCTATGATCTGACTTCGGCGATTGCCATGGTCAAGGAGCGTGCGGTTGCCAAGTTCGACGAAACCATCGAAGTTGCAATGAACCTCGGCGTTGATCCCCGTCATGCGGACCAGATGGTTCGTGGCGTTGTCAATCTGCCAAACGGCACTGGCCGTACCGTTCGTGTTGCCGTGTTCGCACGTGGCCCCAAGGCTGATGAAGCCAAGGCTGCCGGTGCTGACATCGTTGGTGCGGAAGATCTGTTTGAAATCGTCAATGGCGGCAAGATCGATTTCGATCGCTGCATTGCGACGCCGGACATGATGCCGCTTGTTGGCCGTCTCGGCAAGGTTCTCGGACCGCGCGGCATGATGCCAAACCCAAAGGTTGGCACGGTTACGACTGACGTTACGGCAGCTGTAAAGGCTTCGAAGGGCGGCGCTGTTGAGTTCCGCGTTGAGAAGGCCGGTATCATTCACGCCGGTGTTGGCAAGGCTTCTTTCGATGCCAAGGCACTTGAAGAAAACATCAAGGCCTTTGCTGATGCGGTAACCAAGGCAAAGCCTGCTGGTTCCAAGGGCGAATACGTAAAGCGCGTCGCGATTTCTTCGACTATGGGCGCTGGCGTAAAGATCGACCCTGCAACAGTACGCATCGCGTAACTGTTGATTGAATATTCAGGCCTAACCGCTTGAATAAAAAGAATTCCAGGCCTTTCGGGGCCTGGATAACCGGATGAAAATCCGGTTATCCTGTCCGAGATTGCGGGTGGTTCGCCTTAATTCGTAAGAACCTGCATGAGACGTGGAAAAACTTTGATTTGAGGGCTTTGCCCAAGGAACAAGGTTCGAACCGTAGTTGCCTTTCGCTTGCAGCCATTCCGGCGAAGCAGAGGGGACAGGATCCTCAACTGTTGTCTGGTTTCAGTTTTCGGACTGAAGGCTTGCAACAAAAGGCAACCCGGCAGGAATGCAATATCGCATTTCTGTCAAATGGAGAGAGACAGTGGAAAAAGCGGAAAAGCGCGAATTTGTCACTTGGCTGAATGGGGTCTTCAAGGATTCCGGTTCAGTTGTCGTGGCCCACTATACCGGTCTCACCGTTGCGCAGCTGAGCGACCTTCGCTCCAAGATGCGTGATGCTGGTGGCACTGTTAAAGTCGCGAAGAACCGCCTTGCCAAGATCGCTCTTCAAGGCACGGATTCGGAAGGCATTTCTGATCTATTCGTAGGTCAGACACTTGTTGCCTATTCCAATGATCCGATTACGGCACCAAAGATCGCCATTGAATTTGCTAAGGGCAACGAAAAGCTCGTTATCCTCGGTGGCTCAATGGGAGCAACAACTCTCGATGCCGATGGCGTGAAGGCTCTTGCCGCACTCCCATCACTCGACGAGTTGCGCGCAAAGCTGGTTGGTATGATCCAGACACCGGCTTCCCGCATCGCTCAGGTTGTAAACGCACCGGCAGCTCAGCTCGCCCGCGTTTTTGGCGCCTATGCCCGGAAGGACGAAGCGGCATAAGGCCGTTCTCGCTGTCAATATATCGAACCTTGTAAAGGAATATCACAATGACTGATCTCGCAAAGATCGTAGAAGACCTGTCCAACCTTACAGTTCTTGAAGCTGCGGAACTTTCCAAGCTTCTCGAAGAGAAGTGGGGCGTTTCTGCTGCTGCTCCTGTTGCTGTTGCCGCTGCTGGCGGTGGTGCAGTTGCAGCTGCTGTTGAAGAAAAGACTGAATTCGACGTCGTTCTGACCGATGCCGGCGCTAACAAGATCAACGTGATCAAGGAAGTCCGCGCAATCACCGGTCTTGGCCTGAAAGAAGCCAAGGACCTCGTTGAAGCTGCTCCTAAGGCAGTTAAGGAAGGCGCAGCCAAGGACGAAGCAGACAAGATCAAGGCACAGCTCGAAGCAGCTGGCGCCAAGGTCGAACTCAAGTAATCCTTGCGTTATTGGCGGGCAGGGCAACCTGTCCGCCGACTACCCTCCACGGAGGGCCCGGTACTCAACCCTTTTCCTGATGGCAGTTTGGTGCTTTCAGGAAACGGGTTTTGTCCCGTTCACGGGGCCGCATACGCGGTTTTAAGAAACAGGCCAGTTTCTGGCATAAAGACGAGGAGCGACGATGGCTCAGACCCATTCTTTCAATGGTCGTAGGCGCGTACGCAAGTTTTTCGGTAAGATTCCGGAAGTCGCAGAGATGCCGAACCTCATTGAGGTTCAAAAGGCTTCCTACGATCAGTTTCTGATGGTGGAAGAGCCCAAGGGCGGACGTTTGGACGAAGGTTTGCAGGCTGTATTCAAGTCTGTTTTCCCAATCCAGGATTTCTCTGGCGCTTCCATGCTCGAATTCGTCAAGTACGAGTTCGAAGCTCCAAAATTCGACGTTGACGAATGCCGTCAGCGCGATCTGACATACGCTGCGCCACTCAAGGTGACGCTGCGCCTAATCGTGTTCGATATCGATGAAGATACCGGCGCGAAGTCGATCAAGGACATCAAGGAACAGGACGTTTACATGGGCGATATGCCGCTCATGACCGATAACGGCACGTTCATTGTAAACGGCACCGAGCGCGTGATCGTTTCGCAGATGCACCGTTCACCGGGCGTATTCTTCGATCACGACAAGGGTAAAACCCATTCGTCCGGCAAGCTTCTGTTTGCTGCACGCGTCATTCCTTATCGCGGCTCATGGCTCGATATCGAATTCGATGCCAAGGACGTGGTGTACGCACGTATCGATCGCCGCCGTAAGATCCCGGCAACGTCGCTGTTGATGGCACTTGGCATGGATCCTGAAGAGATCCTGTCGACATTCTACAACTCGCTCACATTCAACCGTGACGGCGATACTTGGCGCATTCCATTCTCCGTTGACCGCTTCCGCGGCTTCAAGGCGACCACTGACGTTATCGACGCTGACACCGGCGAGGTTATCCTCGAAACCGGTAAGAAGCTGACTGCACGCAGCGCCAAGCAGCTTGCGGAAAAAGGCTTGAAGTTCATCAAGGCGACTGAAGACGATCTGCTCGGCTCATATCTCGCTGAAGATATCGTCAACATGGAAACCGGTGAAGTTTATCTCGAAGCAGGCGATGAGCTTGACGAGAAGACACTCAAGGTTCTGCTCGACACCGGCGTTTCGGAAATCAATGTACTCGATATCGACCACGTCAATATCGGACCATACATCCGTAACACGCTTGCCGTGGACAAGAACGAAAGCCGCCAGGACGCATTGTTCGACATTTACCGTGTCATGCGCCCGGGTGAGCCACCGACAATCGACTCGGCGGAAGCGATGTTCAAATCGCTCTTCTTCGACAGCGAACGTTATGATCTGTCGGCTGTTGGCCGCGTCAAGATGAACATGCGCCTTGACCTGGATGCGGAAGATACTGTCCGTATTCTGCGCAAGGAAGACATTCTTGCAGTCGTCAAGATGCTGGTTGATCTGCGCGATGGTCGCGGTGAAATCGACGACATCGACAATCTCGGCAACCGCCGTGTGCGTTCGGTCGGCGAATTGATGGAAAACCAGTACCGTGTTGGTCTGCTTCGCATGGAGCGCGCCATCAAGGAACGTATGTCGTCCATCGAAATCGACACTGTAATGCCGCAGGACCTGATCAACGCGAAGCCAGCAGCTGCTGCGGTTCGTGAGTTCTTCGGTTCCTCGCAGCTTTCGCAGTTCATGGATCAGACCAACCCGCTGTCCGAGATTACGCACAAGCGTCGTCTTTCGGCTTTGGGACCTGGCGGTTTGACCCGCGAACGTGCAGGCTTCGAAGTCCGCGACGTTCATCCTACGCATTACGGCCGTATCTGCCCGATTGAAACGCCGGAAGGCCCGAATATCGGTCTGATCAACTCGCTCGCTACCTTTGCCCGGGTCAACAAGTATGGCTTCATTGAAAGCCCGTACCGCAAGATCATCGACGGCAAGGTAACGGACGACGTTGTTTATCTGTCGGCAATGGAAGAAGCCAAGTATCACGTGGCGCAGGCCAATGTGGAACTGGATGCTTCCGGCGCGTTCACGGATGAATTCGTTGTCTGCCGTCATGCGGGTGAAGTTCTGATGGCGCCACGTGAAAACGTGGATCTGATGGACGTTTCGCCAAAGCAGCTCGTATCGGTTGCCGCAGCGCTTATTCCGTTCCTTGAAAACGATGACGCCAACCGCGCTCTGATGGGCTCGAACATGCAGCGTCAGGCCGTTCCTCTGGTTCGTGCTGAAGCGCCATTCGTCGGTACAGGTATGGAGCCGGTTGTTGCTCGTGACTCGGGTGCTGCCATCGGTGCACGCCGTACAGGTATCGTCGATCAGGTCGACGCGACCCGTATCGTTATCCGCGCAACGGAAGATCTCGTTCCGGGCAAGTCAGGCGTTGATATTTATCGTCTGATGAAGTTCCAGCGTTCGAACCAGAACACCTGCATCAATCAGCGTCCGCTGGTACGTGTAGGCGACCGGATCGAAAAGGGCGATATCATTGCCGACGGTCCTTCGACGGATCTGGGCGATTTGGCTCTCGGCCGCAACGTGCTGGTCGCGTTCATGCCCTGGAATGGCTACAACTACGAAGATTCTATCCTGCTGTCTGAAAAGATCGTTTCGGATGACGTCTTCACCTCGATCCATATCGAGGAGTTTGAAGTCATGGCTCGTGACACGAAGCTTGGACCGGAAGAAATCACGCGCGACATTCCGAACGTTTCGGAAGAAGCCCTGAAGAACCTGGACGAAGCCGGCATTGTTTACATTGGTGCTGAAGTTCAGCCGGGCGATATCCTCGTCGGCAAGATCACACCGAAGGGCGAAAGCCCGATGACACCGGAAGAAAAGCTTCTTCGTGCCATCTTCGGTGAAAAGGCTTCGGACGTTCGTGATACTTCAATGCGCATGCCGCCCGGGACTTACGGTACGGTAGTGGAAGTTCGCGTTTTCAATCGCCACGGCGTTGAAAAGGACGAACGTGCCATGGCTATCGAGCGCGAGGAAATCGAACGCTTGGCCAAGGACCGCGACGACGAACAGGCTATCCTGGACCGCAACGTTTATGGCCGTCTTGCTGACGTTCTCAACGGCAAATCTGCTGTTGCCGGACCGAAGGCTTTCAAGAAGGGCACAGTCGTTACTCAGGACGTCATGGGTGAATACCCGCGTTCCCAGTGGTGGCAGTTTGCTGTCGAAGACGAAAAGATCCAGGGCGAAATCGAAGCTCTGCGCAACCAGTACGATGACTCTAAGAAGTTGCTTGAACAGCGCTTCATGGACAAGGTCGAGAAGGTCCAGCGCGGCGATGAGATGCCTCCAGGCGTCATGAAGATGGTCAAGGTCTTTGTCGCTGTGAAGCGCAAAATCCAGCCAGGCGACAAGATGGCTGGCCGTCACGGCAACAAGGGCGTTGTTTCGCGTATCGCTGCTGTTGAGGATATGCCGTTCCTTGAAGATGGAACGCATGTTGACATCGTTCTCAATCCGCTTGGCGTGCCAAGCCGAATGAACGTCGGTCAGATCCTTGAGACGCATTTGGGCTGGGCCTGCGCCGGAATGGGCAAGAAGATCGGGGAACTGATCGAAGCCTACAAGGCGCAGCACGCACTGGGCGAGCAGGGTGACATTGCTCCACTTCGGGCAACGATCGAGTCGATCATTCCCGACAACGACCGCAACGAGCCGGTTCGCAATTACGACGATGAGAGCATCGTTCGTCTTGGCGAGCAGATGAAGCGCGGTGTGTCGATTGCTACGCCGGTATTTGATGGTGCGCATGAACCAGACATCAACGTGATGCTGGAGCAGGCAGGCCTCAAGTCTTCTGGTCAGTCGACATTGTACGATGGACGTACGGGTGAAACTTTTGATCGTCAGGTGACTGTCGGCTACATCTACATGCTGAAGCTGCACCATCTGGTTGATGACAAGATCCACGCCCGTTCGATCGGACCTTACTCGCTCGTTACGCAGCAGCCACTGGGCGGTAAAGCTCAGTTCGGCGGTCAGCGCTTCGGTGAAATGGAGGTCTGGGCACTGGAAGCATACGGTGCGGCTTACACGCTGCAGGAAATGCTTACGGTCAAGTCCGACGATGTCGCCGGTCGTACCAAGGTCTACGAAGCAATCGTCCGTGGCGACGATACGTTCGAAGCAGGCATTCCGGAGAGCTTCAACGTTCTCGTCAAGGAAATGCGTTCGCTCGGCCTCAATGTCGAGCTGGACGATACACGCCAGCAGGAACAGCAACAGGCATTGCCTGACGCTGCAGAGTAAAAAACGTCAGGGTGCACGAGCAAATTTCGTGCACCCTGACATTCGTTTCGAGCCGCTGAAGAAGCGGCATTTGATCTAGATGGACCGCGGTGGCGGATATTCATCGCAAGGAGAGGGCACTTTTTGCCCCATGGAGAAACGGCATGAACCAAGAGGTCATGAATCTTTTCAATCCTCAGGCGCCTGTTCAGGCATTCGATTCCATCAGGATTTCGATCGCCAGCCCTGAGAAGATTCTGTCCTGGTCATACGGTGAGATCAAGAAGCCGGAGACGATCAACTACCGCACGTTTAAGCCGGAGCGGGATGGTCTTTTCTGTGCTCGGATCTTCGGGCCGATCAAGGACTATGAATGCTTGTGCGGCAAGTACAAGCGCATGAAATACAAGGGCATCATCTGCGAAAAGTGCGGTGTGGAAGTCACGCTGTCACGCGTTCGCCGTGAGCGCATGGGCCATATTGAACTTGCTGCGCCAGTTGCGCATATCTGGTTCCTGAAGTCCCTGCCAAGCCGTATCGGCACATTGCTCGACATGACCCTCAAGGGCATCGAGCGCGTTCTCTATTTCGAGAACTACATTGTGACCGAGCCAGGCCTGACTGCCCTGAAGGAGCACCAGCTTCTTTCGGAAGAAGAATACATGATTGCTGTCGATGAGTACGGTGAAGACTCCTTCACTGCGCTGATCGGTGCAGAAGCTATTCATGAACTTCTGGCTTCCATGGATCTGGAAAAGATTGCTGGCGACCTGCGTGAAGATCTAGCGACAACAACGTCCGATCTGAAGCAGAAGAAGCTGATGAAGCGTCTGAAGATCGTCGAAAACTTCCTGGAATCGGGTAACCGTCCGGAATGGATGATCATGAAGATCGTTCCGGTTATTCCTCCGGATCTGCGCCCTCTGGTTCCACTGGATGGCGGACGTTTTGCTACGTCCGATCTGAACGACCTTTATCGTCGCGTGATCAACCGTAACAACCGCCTGAAGCGCCTGATCGAACTGCGCGCTCCTGGCATCATCATCCGCAACGAGAAGCGCATGCTTCAGGAATCGGTTGATGCGTTGTTCGATAACGGCCGTCGCGGCCGTGTCATCACCGGTGCTAACAAGCGTCCGCTGAAGTCGCTGTCCGACATGCTCAAGGGCAAGCAGGGCCGCTTCCGTCAGAATCTTCTCGGCAAGCGCGTCGATTATTCCGGCCGTTCGGTTATCGTGACTGGTCCTGAGTTGAAGCTTCATCAGTGCGGCCTGCCAAAGAAGATGGCGCTCGAACTGTTCAAGCCGTTCATCTACGCTCGTCTGGACGCAAAGGGTTATTCCTCAACCGTCAAGCAGGCCAAGAAGCTGGTTGAAAAGGAAAAGCCGGAAGTCTGGGATATTCTCGACGAGGTCATCCGCGAGCATCCGGTTCTGTTGAACCGTGCTCCAACGTTGCACCGTCTTGGTATTCAGGCATTCGAACCCACCCTGATCGAAGGCAAGGCTATCCAGCTGCATCCGCTCGTTTGTACCGCTTTCAACGCGGACTTTGACGGTGACCAGATGGCTGTTCACGTTCCGCTTTCTCTGGAAGCGCAGCTTGAAGCCCGCGTTCTCATGATGTCGACGAACAACATCCTGCACCCAGCAAACGGTCTGCCGGTTATCGTTCCGTCGCAGGACATGGTTCTCGGCCTGTACTATCTGTCGATTGTTGCGGTTAAAGAGCCGGGCGAAGGCATGGCGTTTGCCGATATGGGCGAACTTCATCATGCTATCGGCAATGGTTCTGTTACTCTTCACACGAAGATCAAGGGCCGCTTCAAGAGCATCGATGCTGATGGCAAGCCGACGTCGAAGATTTTCGACACGACTCCTGGCCGCATGATCATCGGTGAACTTCTGCCGAAGCACCACAACGTGCCTTTCGACATCTGCAATCAGGAAATGACCAAGAAGAACATCTCCAAGATGATCGACACGGTTTATCGCCATTGCGGACAGAAAGAGACGGTCATTTTCTGCGATCGTATCATGCAGCTCGGCTTCGGCCACGCTTGCCGCGCCGGTATTTCGTTCGGCAAGGACGACATGGTCATTCCGGAAACCAAGGCGAAGCTGGTTGCTGAAACCGAAGCTTTGGCGACAGAATACGAACAGCAGTACAATGACGGCCTGATTACTCAGGGCGAGAAGTACAATAAGGTTGTCGATGCTTGGGGCAAGTGCACCGAGAAGGTCGCTGACGAAATGATGGCCCGCATTAAGGCTGTCGAGTTCGATCCTGTTACTGGCCGTCAGAAGCAGATGAACTCGATCTATATGATGTCGCACTCCGGCGCCCGTGGTTCTCCGAACCAGATGCGTCAGTTGGGCGGTATGCGCGGTCTGATGGCCAAGCCTTCGGGCGAAATCATCGAAACGCCGATCATTTCGAACTTCAAGGAAGGCCTGACCGTTAACGAGTACTTCAACTCGACCCACGGTGCCCGTAAGGGACTTGCCGATACCGCCTTGAAGACGGCCAACTCCGGCTATCTGACACGCCGTCTCGTCGACGTCGCTCAGGATTGCATCGTCATCTCGGTTGATTGCGGCACGACAACGGGCCTCACCATGCAGCCTATCGTTGATGCTGGTCAGGTTGTTGCGACAATTGGTCAGCGCGTTCTCGGACGTACTGCACTCGAAGATATCCTGCATCCGGTTTCAGGCGATGTGCTTGTTACTGGCGGCAATATCATCGACGAGTTCGACATTGATGCCATCGAAAAGGCTGGCGTTCAGTCGATCCGTATCCGTTCGGCTCTCACATGTGAGACCCGTGGCGGCATCTGCGCCAAGTGCTACGGCCGCGATCTGGCCCGTGGTACTCCGGTCAACCAGGGTGAAGCTGTCGGCGTTATCGCCGCTCAGTCGATTGGTGAGCCGGGCACGCAGTTGACCATGCGTACGTTCCACCTTGGTGGTACAGCGCAGGTCGTCGATCAGTCGTTCCTCGAAGCCAGCTATGAAGGCACAGTGCAGATCCGCAACCGCAACGTGGTGCGTAACTCGGACGGCCATCTGGTCGTCATGGGCCGCAACATGGCAGTTGTCATTCTCGATGCAACAGGCAAGGAACGCGCGACACACCGCGTTACCTATGGTTCGCGCATCTATGTTGATGATGGCGATACGGTTAAGCGCGGCCAGCGTGTGGCTGAGTGGGACCCATACACCCGTCCAATCATGACGGAAGTCGAAGGTCATGTTGAATTTGAAGATATGGTCGACGGTCTCTCTGTTACGGAAACGACGGACGAGTCCACCGGTATCACCAAGCGTGTTGTTATCGATTGGCGTTCGACTCCTCGCGGTTCCGATCTGAAGCCATGCATCGTGGTCAAGGACAAGGCCGGCAAGGTCCTGAAACTGGCAAAGGGCGGCGATGCTCGCTTCCAGCTGTCAGTGGAATCCATCCTTTCGGTCGAGCCTGGCTCGCACGTTAAGGCCGGTGACGTTCTTGCGCGTATTCCGATGGAAAGCGCCAAGACCAAGGACATCACGGGTGGTCTGCCACGCGTTGCGGAACTGTTCGAAGCACGTCGTCCAAAGGACCATGCGATCATCGCCGAAATCGATGGTACGGTTCGTTTTGGCCGCGATTACAAGAACAAGCGCCGCATCGTTATCGAACCGAACGATGAGACACTCGAGCCAGTTGAGTATCTGATCCCCAAGGGTAAGCCTTTCCATCTTCAGGATGGCGATGCTATCGAAAAGGGCGATTATATCCTCGACGGTAACCCGGCACCGCATGACATTCTGGCGATCAAGGGTGTTGAAGCTTTGGCTTCCTACCTCGTCAACGAAATCCAGGAAGTCTATCGTTTGCAGGGCGTTTTGATCAACGACAAGCACATCGAAGTGATTGTCCGTCAGATGCTTCAGAAGGTCGAAATCACTGAATCCGGTGACACAGGCTTTATTCCTGGCGATCATGTTGATCGGATCGAGCTGGACGAAATTAACGAGCGTCTTGAAGAAGATGGCAAGAAGTCGGGCTATGGTACTCCGGTGCTGCTCGGCATCACCAAGGCATCTTTGCAGACACCTTCGTTCATCTCGGCAGCATCCTTCCAGGAAACAACACGCGTCCTCACGGAAGCTGCTGTTGCCGGCAAGATGGATGCTCTGCAGGGCCTGAAGGAAAACGTCATCGTTGGACGTTTGATCCCGGCAGGTACAGGCGGAACGGTCAAGCAGATCCGCCGCATTGCCGGAGCCCGCGACGAGTTGATTATCGACGAGCGCCGCAAGGAAGCCGGAGCAAGTGCCGCGAAAGCTGGCCCAATGCTGACAGACATGACAGGTCAGCCAGCCGAGTAAGCTGGTTACCCGAACCAAAATCAAAAAGGCCGCCCCGGAGAATCCCGGGCGGCCTTTTCTATGCTGGCTCAACTAGCCGCAACCAAATTGCAGCTTCAGATAGCGAATTTGCTGCAAAAATCGTCCATTTTGCTTGCATATAAGCTCGAAATGCTCGAGATGGTGGAATGAATGCCTAAATTTCTCATCGAGAATGGCGAAACTGCCGCGATGATCGGTGTCTTTCAAGCGCGGGTATGCGACGGCAATTAATTTTCTGAAAATGGGATCATTCGATTTATGGTATTATGAATATTGCCCGGATATAATCTGTTGATAGCGACGGATTCATCCAAAGGAAAATGCTATTCGAATGTGAGCCAACTTTCGCCTTGAACCAGCTTGCCGCCATGTTCACAGCTGTCAGTGACGCGGGCAATTTTCTTGCCATCGATTTTTGCGACTGATGAGCCGCCAGTAATTGCAGCTGTTGTCGGAACGCCGCTGCAAAGGCATTTATCTGTAACCGTTGCAATTGGAATGCCGTTAACTTTGACAAAGCTCTGTCCGGTTGAAACAACCGGTCCGCCAACATGCGGGCGAGGGCCGGGATCAACCATGGGGCAGGTATGCATGTGGCCTTTGAGTGTTACAGGCATTGCAGGCATTTCACTTCCTCATTCTTCAATTCCGAGAGCTTCGTTTCACTCTCATTTTGATTTCATACCAGGATAGACTGTATTTGAGAGAAACATCTCGTCCAATGGGTGTTCAATCTCCATGCCAAAATCAATATAGATAGAATCTCGCTGAATGGTCGAGTGTATCTCACGTTAAAACTCTGCAGTTCTTTTCTGATGGCTACCAGATTTCGTGCTGTTATGCGGGTTTGTCCGATAATCTCTGCGGACTTTACCGTTCTGAGCGATTTAACTGGACGTCAGATTTCGTCTTGATGATTTTCCTCCTGCCGGAGCAGCACGCAATCTCTTTTCTCAAGCGAAATCTGCGGGTGAATTCGATATGCGGACAGTATTCTCTGCTGCTTGATATTTACCTTTCCAAGCGTATGGATAAGTGCCGTGTGTTCTGCATCGATAATAGTCCAGGCGTTGCGAAGCTGCAAAGCTGTGATAACTACCTGCATTGCCTCCGTGGCAAGGCCATCACCAGCTCTTTTGGGTGACATCAGTCCACCCAACTCCTCGTCGGGGCCAACTTGGATGAACCCGATGGGAACAGTTGGGTCGGATCGGTCTGCCCCCACAAAAGTACGAAGTCCTCGGTCACGAGCCTCACGCCATTCAACAATCGCAAAATGGGTGTCGGCATCAGTGAAAGGTCGAAATGGACTGAAGTGACAGGTAACGGGATCCGATAAAAGTGCATGTAGCCCCGGTGCATCGGAATAGACTGGCTGGCGCAAAATAAGGCGATGGGTTTCAATCCGGTCCGGATCGCCTTGGCTGGAAAATATCGAAGTTTGTGTATCTTGTGTCATTTAATCACTACCAAACGAAACAGGTTATTTTCCTCAGACATTCTCTCTGCAGAGTTCGTGTCCATTAGCTGTCCCGGCCCGTCGGGCATTGCTGCTTACTTCGCCGGAGCGGCATTCTTGTCGAGGGGCAGATCAACATTCATCTCCGCGTCCGCGACTTTGATTTCAAACACAGGCGCATCACTTTTAACGAAAGTCAGCCTCACAAGCTTTTCGTAGGTCTCGCCGCCTTGGACGCCTCCCTCGAGCAACTCAAAGGTTAGCTGATATTTTCCAGCACCGAGCACCGTGGGCCGTTCGTCCATGATCGAAGCGATGACAACTTGGTTTTGTGGTATCTCAAAGGGTACTAAAATCACGCGCGAGGGCTCCCCCGATAGCTCGCTTCTCTCATTTTCGGTGAGCACCTCGACAAAAGCAGTATCACCGTCTGGTACGGCAAAAGAAACGCTACCTTCGCGCCAGGAAAACCCTTGCGTATATTGACGATCGTTCCAGTCGTTAAAAGGGTTCTCGAGATCGGGGTCGAACACGGCGATCTGCGCATAGCTTATGGTGAGAGGAAAACGTTCGGTCATTGTTTATGGTCCTATTACTATTGTAGCCTTGCACCCATCCGGATATCTCGTTGCCGGTCTCAGCTGATTACCTATCGATGCGCCAGATCCCATATTATCACTGGCTGTGATATTACGCACACTCGCTCCGGCACCGCCTTCCAAAAACATCGCTGGCGGATACTCGTCTGGCTGTTTACCGGGCTCACGGGGAAATCTACCTATTGAAGCCTGTCGGCGAGCGGTAGCGCCGCCTCTATCAATGGTCAATGTCATTGGTTGACCTGCCGCTTGCGCATCGAGGATATGATTTGCACTTTCGGGGTAAGCCGATTGTGAGACAACTACAGTTTTGTGACAAGGGCATTGTCCGGTAGCACAGGCGGCAGCCGCCGTCGCTGCTAGCCCCTTTGCAATTTCCTGAGCTCTCCTCATCTGCTCTGCCCTCTGTTCGGGCGTCAGGGTCGGTGAGAGAGCTCCGGCTGCGACAGAGTTGACAGGCGTATCTCCGGTTAAAATAAGGCCCGTGCCGACAACTGCCGCACCAGCCAGCAAGGTTCCAGTCGATATTGTTGCGCCAGTTGCCGCTGTTCCAGCGACAACGGTTGTAGTCGCCGCTGTTCCCGCAAGGACTGCGCCGCCGCCTCCCGCTCCCGCTAAAACGGGAACTCCCAAACCGAGAAAAGGCATCAACCAACCTCGTTAATTGTACTTGCAAGTCGATTCATTTGATGGAGTAGAGTTTCGACATTCTCGTCAGGGGTACCCGGACCCGAGTGCAAGAATGCCCGGATTTTCGGTTGATGCTCGAACTGATCTCCACTGGCGAGCATCATGTATCCCCAGATACTCAACGATCGCTCTTGCGTGAGCCCAAGTTTGTTACCCGATTGCTCATAACGCAAAACTCGGTCATTCAGCTCTTGCTCGCTCATGGTCGCTGTTTCGTGCGGCGCCATATCTCTGAGATGCTTGGACATCCGTTGGCAGTAAGAGGCCTCGTGCCGGGCTTCAATAGTTTCAAGCTGATCAGCGTAGATAGTCAGAGTACCACGCGGGGCCGTTGGAAGACCCTCTGGCCTTGGCACGCGTGTGAGCCCACCATTGTCGACGGCATTCATGAAAATCGTTTCCGCAGGTCCGAACAGATAAGCGAACTGCCTGACGTCAAACAATCGCACGATAGGGGCGAGAACGTTGGAATCCCAGTGCCGGAACAGCACTCGTTCATATTTGATGGGCTTACCTGAGTGACCGTCATTATTCCGAATGCGGTTGTCAGGTATCAGGACCTCATTGATGCTTCTCAAGTGTTGCCACAATGCCTGCTCGCCTTCAGGACAAGACCAGAACACGGCGCACGGCTTTGCAAGTGCCAATTCCTCTATTTGGTCATACGCTCTGCGATTGTTCAGAGCAACCAGCCAAGGTCCTTCTCGACGAATGTCCTCATTACCGCCTTTCAGGAACAGCGAACGGCTGGATATACCGACATCCGCCAACTCATCTTCCAAATCGTCAAAATGGCCGCCATCGAGCACAGCAAACAATGGCCTCGGCAATCTGTCGAGTACGGCACGAAACGTACGTGCAGTGGTTTCAGCATTGGGGGGGGTGGACAAAGGCTCTGCCATCAGTGACCTCACGAACGCACAAAAGTTGTCTGGGATTGAGACATCGTCTTAAGGCATGACGCACCTTTGCCAGGTCCGCCCTTTTTGAAGTTGATCGCGTTGCCTTCGATGTCGATTTTAAGTGCGTAGAGCTTGATACCCTTCTTGTTGAGGGTGATATATCCGCCGGGAGTAGAAAGGCGTATCTCGTCATCAGCATAGATTTCCCAGGTCTTGGCTTCGCCATGATATTTCTCGCCGGAAACAATATTATAAAGCTTGCCAACCTCGACTTTGATTGTTTCGCCGACCTTGGTGTTTTGCTCTTTACCAATCTGGGTGAAGTGGGTTGATCCAATATTCGTTACCTTGCTCACGCCTATCTGCTCGGCTCGGGCAACGCCGATGGTGTCGGATTTGAAATTGCCGACGATGGTATTCATGATACCGGGCAGTTGGAACAGGGCGCCGGTGGCTTGACCCATGCCATCACCTGATGCCGCAAGGGCTGTGCCCTGGTCTGAGCGTGGGCTTGGTCCAGAGACAACGCCATCCCGTGACCCAAGCCCCGTCGCCGAAAGAAAGCCGAGTGCAGATTGGCCCAGCGACATGGCGAAGTTGACAAGGTTGGGGGCTCCGCCTGCTGTTTGTCCTGCCTGCTGCATCAGTCCCGCAGTCTGTCCGGCTAGCCCAGCCATTTGCGAGACGAGAGCGAGTGCATTCCCGCCGGTCCCGCCAACCACCATATTCATTGAGCCGCCAATCTCGTGCTTCTGGTGTCCCGCGACCTCAACAGCCCGGTTGGCACCCACAGAAGAGACCTCATTGGCGTCCACACGCTTTGTCCGGTTATTGAGAACCCGTGTCGTCTGATCCTTTTGGGCATGGAAGAACTGGTTTTCTTTCCCCGCCTCATCTTCAAACGACAGCTCGTTAAAGCCTTTACCCTTATGTGTGTTTGACCGGATGACCGTACGTGTCTTGTTAACAGGCAGATCGTAAGGAACCTTCGTGCTCGGATTTGGCACGATGCCAGTCACGACCGGCCGGTCGGGGTCACCTTCGAGATAGGTGACCATGACTTCCATGCCGATGCGAGGAATGATCTGCGCGCCGAACCCGGCACCCGCCCATGACTGCATCACGCGAATCCAGCAGGTGTCCGAACCATCCTTCTTGGCGCGCTTGCGCTGCCAGGGAAACCACACCTTGATCTGGCCAAATTCATTGGGGTGGATTTCTTCGCCCTTTGGTCCGGCAACAATGGCAACCTGGGACCCATCGATGCGCGGGCGAGGGGTAGAGCGGTGCGGAGTAGCGGGGAGGCGCGACGGCAAAGCAACGAATGAATTTTCGTATTCAAGCTCGCCGCCTTCCACGGTTTCGTAGGAGTGATCGACAATGACATGTCTTATTGCTGTAATGACATATTCTTCAAATGCATGATCCGCATGCGATACTTCGTACGGCTTGAATTTGCGCCCGGCAGCAAGAGTGCGAATTGAAGAGCCACCATTGATCTTCTCATGGTCAGCTTCCACAGCCTGCATGCGTAGCTTTGATGCCTGTTCATTGGAAGTCGTATCCAGCGCTTTCGCCGGATATTCAAACAATTCATATTCGGCATTGCCGGGTAACGAAACCAGAGAACTTGCAACTGCCCCTTGCGCGTCAGTCGGCTTCTGAAAATTCCAGTCGCCTGTAGCACGCTTGCCGGGAGTGAACTGATAGCTGCGCTGGAAGCTGGTGATATGATTGCGATCCGATGAGCCAGCCGCCAGACGTACATCGGTTTCGGGGCCTTCCGTGTAACCGAACGGGTGACTTGCCACATGCAGCGTGTGGGAGCCTTCCTCATGTTCGAACCAGAGGAAAATGCCGTCAACCTCAAGCCGTCTGGTCAGGTAGGCCAAATCGGTCTCACCATATTGCACGCTGTAGTGTTCGGGAGCAGGGGGCGTGACGATGCCACCTGTAACGGCACCTTTGATCCCGTGTTCTTTCAGTAGTGTTTCGAGAATTTGAACAGAGCTTTGGTCCATCCAGATTCTGTGGTCACTGCGCTGGGACAGCAACCAAAGGTGCGGGCGCACGATCAATCGATAGGTACGCAAGCCACGCGATACAGGCGGCCCTTCCATCAGCTCCGTGACAAGTCCGTTCCATGGGCGGCGCTGGCCAATAGCGATCTCGAGCGACAGATCAACCATCTTGCCGACGATTTCATCCGGCTTGATATCAGTACGTTTGGATTTGACGACAACTTCAATTTCAAAAAGGCCGTTGATCTGTTCGTGAACGATCATCTTCTCCGGCAGCATTATATCCTCTCCAAACGGAGTGGATATGCGCAAAAGTCGATCAGCCTGCGTCAAGCCTGCATCGAAGAACTCATATTCCATACTATGCCTTTAGATTTACGACTTTGTATTTAGAGGTCTACGAAAATGTTACGCAGGGAATAGTACAAATGCAACCTGCGGTATCAGGCCGGATGCAAACCTATCCATCCCGATGTAATGCACCTTATAAATTTGCTGACTGTAGATTTGATGACAAGCGGCAATTATTCATTGAACTCTATCATCGCGATCTGGCCAGTCAGCGCATTCTTATAGGCGGACAGGTGGGGTTCTTCAGTTGGTTCTTCTGTCAGGGTGCCGATTTCAAGCAGTTCTGCTTCGTCATAACCTTCGTTGGCGAGAATCTGCAGCGCGAAATCTACAAGGCCCTCGGAATCATCCCTCATAAGAAGAAGGTGAACCTGACGCGGTTCTTCCTGTTTGGCTTTCCACACGTCCGCAACGACCAGATGAACGATTTTTAGCTCCGGATTGTCCGTTGGCATTGGTTTGATTCCCGATTCTTCGATTTCTGAGGGGAGAATAGACAGAACGGGTCTGTGTGGCACCCGAGTCGCCGAGAATCCCTGTGAAGAAAACGAAATTTAACTTGAATTAATGATTGTCTGGCGAAACTATCGGTCTTCGGACTGCAAAAGCGCCAGCAAATGCTGCGCGCTTCAAGAATATTTGGGGTTCAGGCTTGACGAAAGGCCGGAACACCAGTATCAGCAGCCCATCTGAGCCGATGTGAGATTGGTCATTTCGGAGCGACACGCTCTGGAGTTCATCTCAAACAGGGTTCGTTTTACGAACGAAATGCAATTTGCCGCTCGCATGAGGCCTAACTGGCTTCCTCTGCTTTTATTCGGGCAACCACCCTCGCGGTGGTTTAGTTGCCCGAATTCGTGCATGAGCATGGCGCTGAAACGGCCCTGACGGGCGAAGATACGAGATTTGTGCCGAAGCGCTAGCGCTTTGATACGCATTACAAAGAGGGAAGGTTGAATGCCTACCGTAAACCAGTTGATCCGCAAGCCGCGCACTGCGCCGGTAAAGCGCAATAAAGTCCCTGCATTGCAGGAAAACCCGCAAAAGCGCGGCGTTTGCACTCGCGTCTATACGACGACACCGAAGAAGCCGAACTCGGCTCTCCGTAAGGTCGCCAAGGTGCGTTTGACCAACGGCTTCGAAGTTATCGGATATATTCCGGGTGAGGGTCACAACCTTCAGGAGCACTCTGTCGTGATGATCCGCGGCGGCCGTGTAAAGGATTTGCCGGGTGTTCGTTACCACATCATCCGTGGTGTTCTGGATACACAGGGCGTCAAGAACCGTAAGCAGCGCCGTTCCAAGTACGGTGCGAAGCGTCCGAAGTAAGATTTTCCGGGACTTTGGCCACCAGGTAGGTCAACCCGATGCAGATAAGAGACAAAGAATATGTCCAGACGCCATAGTGCAGAAAAGCGTGAGATCAACCCGGATCCAAAGTTCGGTGATCTCGTTCTGACAAAGTTCATGAATGCAGTCATGCATCATGGCAAGAAGTCGATTGCCGAACGTATCGTTTACGGTGCGCTTGAGTCAGTCGAAGCCAAGAGCAAGCAGGAGCCGGTTGCCCTGTTCCATCAGGCTCTCGACAATGTAGCGCCGCACGTAGAAGTACGTTCACGCCGCGTTGGTGGTGCGACTTACCAGGTGCCGGTCGATGTTCGTCCGGAGCGCCGTCAGGCTCTTGCAATCCGTTGGCTGATCAATGCAGCCCGTGGCCGCAACGAGACGACAATGGTTGATCGCCTTTCCGGTGAGCTTTTGGATGCTGCAAACAACCGCGGCTCAGCTGTGAAGAAGCGTGAAGACACGCATCGCATGGCAGAAGCCAACCGCGCATTCTCGCATTACCGCTGGTAATCGTCGAAACCCTATTCTTAGAGGCACCAGATCATGGCCCGCGAATATAAAATCGAAGACTACCGTAACTTCGGTATCATGGCGCACATCGACGCCGGCAAGACAACGACTACCGAGCGTATTCTTTATTACACCGGCAAGTCGCACAAAATCGGTGAAGTCCATGACGGCGCCGCTACGATGGATTGGATGGAGCAGGAGCAGGAGCGTGGTATCACGATCACTTCCGCTGCAACCACGACTTACTGGACAGGTCGTGATGGCAAGAAGCGCCGCTTCAACATCATCGACACTCCTGGCCACGTTGACTTCACGATTGAAGTAGAGCGCTCGCTGCGCGTTCTCGACGGTGCGATTGCATTGCTCGATGCCAACGCCGGTGTAGAGCCGCAGACTGAAACCGTATGGCGTCAGGCTGAGAAATATCATGTTCCACGTATGATCTTCGTCAACAAGATGGACAAGACCGGCGCCGATTTCTATCGCTGCGTTGATATGGTCAAGACACGTCTTGGTGCCAAGGCACTCGTCATGCAGCTGCCAATCGGCGCTGAGACAGAGTTCAAGGGCGTTATCGATCTGATCGAGATGAAGGCGCTTGTATGGCGTGACGAACAGCTCGGTGCTGAATGGGATGTCGTAGAAATTCCAGCTGATCTCAAGGATCGTGCTGAAGAATTCCGCGAAAAGCTCATCGAAACCGCTGTTGAAGTCGACGAAGCTGCTACCGAGGCTTACCTCGAAGGCAACATGCCAGACAATGACAAGCTGCGTGAACTGATCCGTATCGGTACATGCCGCGTTGACTTCCATCCGGTATTCTGCGGTTCGGCATTCAAGAACAAAGGCGTTCAGCCTCTGCTCGACGGTGTTGTTGACTTCCTGCCTTCGCCTGTTGACGTTCCTGCGATCAAGGGCATCGATCCGAAGACCGATGCGGAAACAGTTCGCAAGTCGTCCGACGAAGAGCCACTGTCAATGCTCGCGTTCAAGATCATGAACGATCCATTCGTTGGCTCGCTGACATTCTGCCGTATCTATTCCGGCAAGCTGACCAAGGGCATTTCACTTGACAATACAGTCAAGGAAAAGCGCGAACGTATCGGCCGTATGTTGCAGATGCATTCGAATTCACGTGAAGACATCGAAGAAGCGTTTGCCGGCGACATCGTTGCTCTGGCAGGCCTCAAGGAAACCACAACAGGCGATACGCTTTGCGATCCTCTGAAGCCGGTTATTCTTGAACGCATGATCTTCCCTGAGCCGGTCATCGAAATCTCGATCGAACCAAAGACCAAGGCCGACCAGGAAAAGATGGGCCTCGCGCTCAATCGTCTTGCTGCTGAAGATCCTTCATTCCGCGTCAAGTCGGATGAAGAATCAGGTCAGACAATCATCGCCGGCATGGGCGAGCTTCATCTCGACATTCTCGTTGACCGTATGCGTCGCGAATTCAAGGTTGAAGCGAATGTTGGTCAGCCTCAGGTTGCCTACCGTGAATCGATCACCCGCAAGGCTGAAATCGACTACACGCATAAGAAGCAGTCCGGCGGTTCGGGTCAGTTTGCCCGTATCAAGGTTATCTTCGAGCCGCATGAAGGTGATGATTTCATCTTTGAATCGAAGATTGTCGGTGGTGCTGTTCCTAAAGAATACATCCCGGGTGTTGAAAAAGGCATCCAGAGTGTCATGGGTGCGGGTCCGCTCGCAGGCTTCCCGATGCTCGGCGTGAAAGCCACGCTGATCGACGGTGCCTACCATGATGTCGACTCCTCGGTTCTCGCCTTCGAAATCGCAGCTCGCGCTGCATTCCGCGAAGGTGCGCAGAAGGCAGGTGCCCAGCTGCTCGAGCCGATCATGAAGGTCGAGGTTGTTACGCCTGAAGATTACGTCGGTGACGTGATTGGCGATCTGAATTCACGTCGTGGTCAGATTTCGGGTACCGAAGCGCGTGGTATTGCCACTGTCGTCAATGCAAACGTCCCGCTGGCCAACATGTTTGGTTATGTGAGCAACCTGCGTTCGATGAGCCAGGGCCGTGCACAGTACACCATGCAGTTCGACCACTACGAACCTGTCCCGGCAGCAGTCGCGCAGGAAATTCAGAAGAAGTTTGCGTAACCAACAGGTTGCGCTTGACAGTTGAAGTTAAGCCTGAGCAGGCGAACATATAACGGAGAGCTCAGATGGCTAAGAGCAAGTTTGAACGTAATAAGCCGCACGTAAACATCGGCACGATTGGTCACGTTGACCATGGCAAGACGTCGTTGACGGCAGCGATTACGAAGTATTTCGGTGAGTACAAGGCGTATGACCAGATCGACGCTGCACCTGAAGAGAAGGCACGCGGCATCACCATTTCGACGGCACACGTTGAATATGAGACGCCTGCACGTCACTATGCCCACGTTGATTGCCCGGGCCACGCCGATTATGTGAAGAACATGATCACCGGCGCAGCGCAGATGGACGGCGCGATCCTGGTTGTTTCGGCCGCTGACGGCCCGATGCCCCAGACCCGCGAGCACATTCTGCTTGCCCGTCAGGTTGGTGTTCCTGCGATCGTCGTGTTCCTGAACAAGGTTGATCAGGTTGACGATGCCGAGTTGCTCGAACTGGTTGAACTTGAGGTTCGCGAGCTTCTTTCCAAGTACGACTTCCCGGGCGACGATGTACCGATCGTCAAGGGTTCTGCTTTGGCCGCGCTTGAAGACAGCAACAAGGAAATCGGCGAAGACGCAGTTCGCGCGCTGATGGCTGAAGTTGACAAGTACATCCCAACGCCAGAGCGTCCGATTGACCAGCCATTCCTGATGCCGATCGAAGACGTTTTCTCGATCTCGGGTCGTGGTACGGTTGTGACTGGCCGCGTTGAGCGCGGGATTGTCAAGGTCGGTGAAGAAGTTGAAATCATCGGCATCAAGGCGACCGCCAAGACGACGGTTACCGGCGTTGAAATGTTCCGCAAGCTGCTCGATCAGGGCCAGGCCGGCGACAACATCGGTGCACTGGTTCGCGGTGTTGGCCGTGAAGACGTTGAACGTGGTCAGATCCTTGCCAAGCCAGGTTCGGTCAAGCCGCACACGAAGTTCAAGGCAGAAGCCTATATCCTGACGAAGGACGAAGGTGGCCGTCATACGCCATTCTTCTCCAACTACCGTCCGCAGTTCTACTTCCGCACGACCGACGTGACGGGCGTAGTGACTTTGCCGGAAGGCACGGAAATGGTCATGCCTGGCGACAACATCTCGGTTGATGTGACGCTGATCGTGCCAATCGCCATGGAAGAGAAGCTGCGCTTCGCTATCCGTGAAGGTGGCCGCACGGTCGGTGCAGGCATCGTCGCTTCGATCATTGAGTAAATTAAGGTTTTATGCGGAAGACGCCTGTTATAGGGCGTCTCCGCTAAACAAGGAAAAGATGAAATGAACGGTCAAAACATCCGCATTCGCCTCAAGGCGTTTGATCATCGGATCCTTGACGATTCGACGCGGGAAATCGTGTCGACTGCCAAGCGTACCGGTGCCAATGTGCGCGGACCGATCCCGCTACCTACACGGATCGAGAAGTTCACGGTTAACCGCTCGCCGCACATCGACAAGAAGAGCCGCGAGCAGTTCGAGATGCGCACACATAAGCGTCTTCTCGATATCGTAGACCCAACCCCGCAAACTGTAGACGCGCTGATGAAGCTCGATCTGTCTGCTGGTGTTGATGTCGAGATCAAGCTGTAAGGCTTGAGGACGGAAGGATGAACCGATGCGTTCAGGTGTAATTGCACAGAAACTGGGTATGACTCGCGTCTACAACGACGCTGGCGAGCATGTGCCGGTAACAGTTCTTCGCATGGAGAACTGCCAGGTTGTGGCTCAGCGTACAGTCGAGAAGAATGGCTACACTGCCGTTCAGCTCGGTGTTGGTCTGGCCAAGGTAAAGAATACGACGAAGAGCTTGCGCGGTCATTTCGCGACAGCTTCGGTCGAGCCAAAGGCGAAAGTAGCGGAATTCCGCGTCTCTGCTGACAATCTTCTTGATGTCGGCGTCGAGATCACCGCCGAACATTATGTTGCAGGCCAGAAGGTCGATGTGACTGGTACTTCAATCGGTAAGGGTTTTGCCGGTTCGATGAAGCGCCATAACTTCGGCGGTCACCGCGCAACACACGGTAACTCGGTTACTCACCGCGCTCACGGTTCTACCGGTCAGCGTCAGGACCCGGGTAAAGTGTTCAAGGGCAAGAAGATGGCCGGTCATATGGGTTCAACCCGTATCACCACCCAGAACATCGAAGTTGTTTCGACTGATCTGGATCGCGGCCTTATTCTGGTTCGTGGTGCTGTTCCTGGTTCGAAGGGTGCATGGATACTGGTACGTGATGCCGTCAAGGTAGCGCTTCCAGATAATGCTCCGAAGCCAGCTGGCCTTCGCGCATTGATTGACGATGCCGCAAACGCCGCAGCAGCTGTGTCTGATGCAGAAGTAGCGCAGACAACTGAGGGGGCCGAATAATGGATCTCACGATTACAACACTTGAAGGCGCGGACGCCGGCAAGCTGAAACTCTCCGAAGAGATTTTTGGTCTTGAGCCACGCGACGACATCCTTCAGCGCATGGTCCGCTATCAGCTTGCCCGCAAGCAGCAGGGCACGCACAAGGCAAAGACCCGTTCGGAAATCGCACGGACAGGCGCCAAGATGTACAAGCAGAAGGGTACGGGCCGCGCTCGTCACCATTCAGCCCGTGCACCGCAGTTCCGTGGTGGTGGTAAGGCTCATGGCCCGGTTGTTCACAGCCATGCTCATGACCTGCCGAAGAAGGTACGCGCTCTTGCGCTTCGTCATGCCCTGTCCGCCAAGGTCAAGGCATCCGATCTGATCATCATCGATGATCTGCTCGCGACGGAAGCCAAGACAAAGACACTTGTTTCGCAGTTCGCCAAGCTCGGCTTGCAGAATGCGCTCCTTATCGGCGGTGCCGAAATCGATGCGAATTTCGCTCGTGCAGCTTCGAACATCCCGAACATCGACGTCCTGCCAATTCAGGGCATCAATGTTTACGACATTCTGCGTCGCGGCAAGCTCGTGCTTTCCAAAGCTGCAGTTGAAGCACTCGAGGAGCGTTTCAAATGACCGATCTTCGCCACTACGACGTGATCGTCAGCCCGGTTATCACTGAAAAGTCGACCATGGTTTCGGAAAACAACCAGGTTGTTTTCAATGTAGCCAAGAAGGCGACGAAGCCGGAAATCAAGGCCGCAGTCGAAGCGCTTTTCCGCGTGAAGGTTACTGCAGTCAATACTTCTGTGCGCAAAGGCAAGGTGAAGCGTTTTCGCGGCATCGTCGGACGCCAGAGTGATGTCAAGAAAGCAGTCGTGACATTGGCCGAAGGCCAGTCAATCGACATTTCGACTGGTCTCTGAGGGGCCGTGGAGTAAAGACAATGGCACTCAAACATTATAATCCAACCACGCCAAGCCAGCGCCAGCTGGTCATCGTGGACCGTTCGGAGCTTTACAAGGGCAAGCCTGTCAAGGCTTTGACCGAAGGTCTGTCGTCGAAGGGTGGTCGTAACAACACTGGTCGCATTACCGTGCGTTTCCAGGGTGGCGGTCACAAGCGCACATACCGCTTCGTTGATTTCAAGCGCCGCAAGCATGATGTGGCTGCCAAGGTTGAACGCCTTGAATACGATCCGAACCGGACCGCGTTCATCGCGCTTATCCGCTACGAAGATGGCGAACTGAGCTACATCCTGGCTCCGCAGCGTCTTGCAGTTGGCGACAGTGTTATTGCCGGCGCACAGACAGACGTGAAGCCAGGCAATGCAATGCCATTGTCAGCAATGCCGGTCGGCACCATCATCCACAATGTGGAAATGAAGCCAGGCAAGGGCGGTCAGATCGCCCGTTCGGCAGGTACATATGCGCAGCTCGTTGGCCGCGACCAGGGAATGGCGATCCTTCGCCTGAACTCGGGCGAACAGCGTCTTGTACATGGTTCTTGCTTTGCAACGGTTGGTGCAGTATCGAACCCCGACCACGGCAACATCAACCTTGGTAAAGCAGGTCGCAGCCGTTGGCTCGGTCGCAAGCCTCACAATCGTGGTGTTACCATGAACCCGGTCGATCACCCCCATGGTGGTGGTGAAGGCCGTACGTCAGGTGGACGTCATCCGGTTACTCCGTGGGGCAAGCCTACGAAGGGCAAGAAGACGCGCTCCAATAAGTCGACGGACAAGTTTATCGCTCGTTCGCGTCATCAGCGCAAGAAGTAAGAGAGGTAGTCTGAAATGGCTCGTTCAGTTTGGAAAGGCCCGTTCATCGATGGCTATCTTCTCAAGAAGGCTGAGAAGGTACGTGAGGGCGGTCGCAGTGAAGTTATCAAGATCTGGAGCCGTCGCTCCACGATCCTGCCACAGTTCGTCGGTCTGACCTTCGGTGTGTACAACGGTAACAAGCATGTGCCGGTTTCGGTCAACGAAGAGATGATCGGACACAAGTTTGGTGAATTCGCTCCGACGCGTACCTATTACGGTCATGGCGCGGACAAGAAAGCGAAGAGGAAATAACGATGGGCAAGGCTAAGGCTCCGCGCCAGCTAAAGGACAACGAGGCGAAAGCCGTTGCCCGTACGCTCCGCATCAGCCCTCAGAAGCTTAATCTGGTGGCTGCTCTGATCCGTGGCAAGAAGGTTAATGCCGCTCTTGCCGATCTGGAATTTTCGCGCAAGCGGATTGCAGGAACGGTGAAAAAGACTCTCGAATCAGCTATCGCCAACGCAGAGAACAACCATGATTTGGATGTTGATGCTCTGGTTGTTGCTGAAGCCTATGTAGGCAAGTCAATCGTGATGAAGCGTTTCCACGTTCGTGGTCGCGGTCGTGCAAGCCGGATCGAGAAGCCATTCTCGCATCTGACGATCGTTGTTCGCGAAGCTGAGGAAAAAGGGGAGGCCGCATAATGGGCCAGAAGATTAATCCGATTGGTTTCCGCCTGGGCATCAATCGCACTTGGGACTCGCGTTGGTATGCGAACACAGGTGAATATGGCAAGTTGCTGCACGAAGACCTGAAGATCCGCAAGTATCTGATGGACGAACTGAAGCAGGCTGCCATTTCCAAGGTAGTTATCGAGCGTCCGCACAAGAAGTGCCGCGTTACGATCCACGCTGCCCGTCCGGGTCTGATCATCGGCAAGAAGGGCGCCGATATCGAGAAGTTGCGCAAGAAACTGTCAGAAATGACCAATGCGGACACAACTCTCAATATCGTCGAAGTCCGCAAGCCAGAGACAGACGCTGTACTGGTTGCCCAGTCGATCGCGCAGCAGCTTGAACGCCGCGTCGCTTTCCGCCGTGCCATGAAGCGTGCCGTTCAGTCGGCAATGCGTCTTGGTGCAGAAGGCATTCGTATCAATTGCTCGGGCCGTCTTGGCGGTGCGGAAATTGCGCGTATGGAATGGTACCGTGAAGGCCGCGTGCCTCTGCATACCCTTCGTGCCGATATCGATTACGGAACTGCTGAAGCGCAGACTGCCTATGGCATTTGCGGCGTCAAGGTCTGGGTATTCAAGGGCGAAATCCTTGAGCATGACCCAATGGCTTCGGAACGCCGTGCTGTTGAAGGTGATGCCAGCCATCAGGGTTCAGGCCGTCGCCGCGAAAACGCTTAAAATAGCGTCTTTCGGAAACGAGAATTTTGGAGTAGAGAACAATGCTGCAGCCTAAGCGCACAAAGTTCCGTAAGCAGTTCAAGGGCCGTATCCACGGCGCGTCGAAGGGCGGCACGGATCTGAATTTTGGTGCTTTCGGCCTGAAGGCCCTCGAGCCGAACCGCGTTACAGCGCGTGAGATCGAGGCCGCTCGCCGTGCAATTACCCGTCACATGAAACGTGCCGGTCGCGTGTGGATCCGGATTTTCCCGGATGTGCCGGTAACATCCAAGCCTACCGAAGTCCGCATGGGTAAGGGTAAAGGTTCGGTTGATTATTGGGCGTCCCGTGTCGCACCAGGCCGCATCATGTTCGAGCTCGACGGCGTTTCGGAAGAAATCGCCCGTGAGGCACTTCGCCTCGGAGCGGCGAAACTTTCGGTCAAGACGCGCTTTATTCAGCGCATCGCAGAATAAGGGGTGGATGTTATGAAATCCGCAGAAGTCCGGGCCTTGAGCCTCGATCAGTTGAATGAAGAACTTGGTTCGCTGAAGAAAGAGCAGTTTAACCTGCGCTTCCAGAAGGCAACCGGCCAGTTGGAAAAAACCGCTCGCGTTCGGCAGATCCGCCGTGATATTGCGCGCATTAAAACTGTCGCCCGCCAAAAAGCGGTCGAGAGCAAGGCTTAAGGAAGAAAACCATGCCTAAACGCATTCTGCAGGGCGTTGTCGTGAGCGACAAAAACGACAAGACCATTGTGGTCAAGGTCGAGCGGCGCTATTCGCACCCGCTCCTCCAGAAGACTGTGCGCCAGTCCAAGAAGTACAAGGCGCATGATGAGAGCAACCAGTTCAAGGTTGGCGACCTGGTTTCCATCGAGGAATCCAAGCCAATTTCGAAAGACAAGTGTTGGGTTGTCGTAACTGACGCCCCGGCAAGCTAATATTAATATCTGTATGTAAGTACGCACAATCGCGAGGGGCAAGGAAAGTCCAGTCCGGTTGAACAAGAAGAAGGCGGCTAGTCATGATTCAGATGCAAACAAACCTCGACGTGGCGGATAATTCCGGCGCACGTCGTGTCATGTGCATCAAGGTGCTGGGCGGCTCGAAGCGGAAATATGCTTCGGTCGGCGACATTATTGTCGTTTCGATCAAGGAAGCAATTCCGCGCGGCCGCGTTAAAAAGGGTGACGTGATGAAAGCTGTGGTTGTTCGCACAGCCAAGGACATCCGTCGCGCAGATGGTAGCGTAATTCGTTTCGACAAGAACGCTGCTGTTTTGATCGACAATAAGAAAGAGCCTATCGGCACGCGTATCTTCGGACCGGTTCCGCGCGAACTTCGCGCAAAGAGCCACATGAAGATCATCTCGCTGGCTCCAGAAGTTTTGTAAGGAGCAGACGATGCAGAAGATCCGTAAAGGCGACCGCGTTGTCGTTCTAGCTGGTAAGGACAAGGGCCGTACCGGCGAAGTAATCAAAGTTTTGCCGAAGGATGAGCAGGCGCTCGTTCGCGGCGTTAATCTTGTAAAGCGTCACCAGAAGCAGACACAGAGCCAGGAAGCCGGCATCATTTCGAAAGAAGCGCCGCTCCATCTGTCGAACATCGCTATTGCTGACAAGGACGGAAAGCCAACCCGCGTTGGTTTCAAGGTTCTTGAAGACGGCAAGAAGGTACGTGTAGCAAAGCGTTCAGGAGATCTGATCGATGGCTGATGCAAACATTACACCTCGTCTGAAGACACAGTACTTCGACGTGGTTCGTAAAGCTCTTCTCGAAGAGTTCAAATACGAAAACGAAATGCAGATCCCGCGCATCACCAAGGTTGTTCTCAACATGGGTGTAGGCGAAGCAACAGCTGACTCTAAGAAGCCAACTGTCGCAGCTGAAGATCTGGCATTGATTGCTGGCCAGAAGCCGGTTATTACCCGTGCGCGCAATTCGATCGCTACCTTCAAGGTACGTGAGAATATGCCGATCGGAACGAAGGTAACTCTTCGCAAAGAGCGCATGTACGAATTCATCGACCGTCTGATCACGATCGCACTACCGCGCGTTCGAGATTTCCGCGGCCTGAATCCAAAGAGCTTTGACGGTCGTGGCAACTTCGCCATGGGCATCAAGGAACACATTGTGTTCCCGGAAATCAACTACGATAAGGTTGATCAGATCTGGGGCATGGACATCATCGTTTGCACGACTGCAAAAACGGATGATGAAGCCCGCGCTCTTCTGCGCGCCTTCAACTTCCCTTTCCGCCAGTAACGGCAAGCGTAGCGAGGTATTTGAAATGGCAAAGACGAGCGCAGTCGAAAAGAACAAGCGCCGCGGTCTTCTGGTTAAGCGTTTCGCTGCAAAGCGGGCGCGCCTGAAGGCTGTCGTGATGAATCAGTCGCTTCCTCTGGATGAGCGCTTCCGCGCAACCATCCAGCTGGCAGAACTGCCACGCAATTCCACCAAGGTCCGCATTCGCAATCGTTGCGAAGTGTCGGGTCGTCCGCGCGGTTATTACCGCAAGATCAAAATGTCGCGTATCGCATTGCGCCAGCTGGGTTCGCTCGGTCAGGTGCCTGGCATCGTGAAATCGAGCTGGTAAGGAGAGAACGCGATGTCTATGACAGATCCTCTCGGCGATATGCTGACACGTATCCGTAACGCAATCATGCGCAAGAAGGGCAAGGTTTCAACACCAGCCTCCAAGCTTCGCGCCCGCGTTCTGGATGTTCTTCAGTCCGAAGGCTATATCCGCGGATACAGCCAGGTAGACTTCGACAACGGCAAGTCCGAAATCGAAATCGAACTGAAGTATTTTGAGAATGTACCGGTAATTCGTGAAATTACCCGTATTTCGAAGCCCGGTCGCCGCGTTTACGTGTCGGTCAAGTCGATCCCGCAGGTTGCGAACGGTCTTGGTATTTCGATCCTGTCAACGCCTAAGGGCGTTATGGCAGACCATGAGGCACGTGAACAGAATGTCGGCGGCGAACTGCTCTGCCGTATATTCTAATCACCGGCTTGAAAAGGTTTGAAAAATGTCTCGTATCGGTAAAAAACCAGTGGCAGTCCCGCAAGGCGTAACAGCCAGCGTAGACGGCCAGACCATCAAGGCCAAAGGCCCGAAGGGTGAATTGTCCTTCGTTGCCAATGACGACGTAGTGGTCAAGTTCGAAGACGGTGCCGTCAGCGTTAATCCGCGTGACGGTTCCAAAGTCGCCCGTTCAAAGTGGGGCATGAGCCGCACTATGGTCGTCAACATCTTCACAGGTGTTAAGGACGGTTTTGAAAAGCGTCTTGAAATCAGCGGCGTCGGCTATCGTGCAGCCATGCAGGGCAAGAACCTGCAGCTGTCACTTGGCTTCAGCCACGAAGTTGTCTATCAGGTGCCGGAAGGCATCACTGTTGCAGTGCCAAAGCCGACGGAAATCGTCGTCACAGGTATCGACAAGCAGCAGGTAGGCCAGGTCGCAGCTGAGATTCGCGAATATCGTAGCCCAGAGCCTTACAAGGGCAAGGGCGTGAAATATGCGGGCGAGAAGATCGTTCGCAAAGAAGGTAAGAAGAAGTAAGGAACTCGTGTCATGGCATCGCCGAAAGAAATCATTCAGCGTCGCGCTTCGCGTGTTCGCCGCCAGCTCAAGGCGGTTGCCGGTGACCGTCCGCGGCTCAGCGTCCACCGTTCTTCAAAGAATATCTATGCGCAGATCATCGATGACGCGCATGGTCACACTATTGCATCCGCATCCACTCTCGAAGCTGACCTCAAGGGCAAGCTGAAGACCGGTGCAGATTCGGATGCAGCGGCACTGGTTGGCAAGCTCGTTGCAGAGCGCGCTGTCAAGGCCGGCATCAAGGAAGTTGTCTTCGATCGTGGCGCCTATATTTACCACGGCCGAGTGAAGGCACTTGCTGAAGCAGCCCGCGAAGCCGGTCTTAGTTTCTAAGACCTGGTTTTCAGGGTAAAGACTTTCGAAGTCCGGGACTGCAAGGGCTCGTCTCTTGTAAGCCGGACTTCGCGTACTAAACTGTTACCGCGATCTATGTGGACCCAAATCATATCCACGGCGCTGTAATGTCATTCGTGCTACCGGAAAAGAAAAAGGAATTAGGAGCATGGCACAGGAAAAGAGAGGCCGCGACGATCGTGGTGGCCGTAACGAAGAGCGCGATAGCGAATTCGTTGACAAGCTTGTACACATCAACCGTGTTGCAAAAGTCGTAAAGGGCGGCCGTCGTTTCGGTTTTGCTGCTCTCGTCGTTGTTGGCGATCAGAAGGGCCGCGTTGGCTTCGGTCATGGCAAGGCGCGCGAAGTGCCGGAAGCTATCCGCAAGGCAACTGAAGCTGCCAAGCGCGAAATGATTTTCGTACCGCTGCGTTCAGGCCGTACATTGCATCACGATGTGCATGGCCGTCATGGCGCCGGCAAGGTTCTGCTTCGCGCAGCAACGGCTGGTACAGGTATCATCGCCGGTGGTCCAATGCGCGCAGTCTTCGAGACTCTCGGCGTACAGGACGTTGTTGCCAAGTCGCTCGGTTCGTCGAACCCATACAACATGGTTCGCGCGACATTCGATGCTCTCAAGCATCAGATGCACCCGAAGGACATCGCTGCACAGCGCGGTATCAAGTATTCGACACTGCAGGCTCGCCGCCGCGATGTGGTCGGTTCGGAAGAATAGGCCATAAGTGGCGCAGCAGGGCAGGGTCTCGGCTCTTGCTCACTGTAGAGACTAAAGGACAAAGTCATGGTTGAGAAGAAGAAGGGTAAGACGGTTACGGTCGAACAGATCGGCAGCCCTATCCGCCGTCCGGCAGAACAGCGTGCAACGCTCGTTGGCTTGGGCCTCAATAAAATGCATCGTCGTCGCACACTTGAAGATACGCCTTCAATTCGCGGCATGATTGCCAAGGTTCAACATCTCGTCCGCGTCGTGGACGAGGCTTGATACCGGAGATTAGACAAATGAAACTCAATGATCTGAGTGAAAATCCAGGCGCAACCAAGGCCCGCAAGCGCGTCGGCCGTGGTATCGGTTCTGGTTCCGGCAAGACAGCCGGTCGTGGTGTCAAGGGTCAGAAGTCCCGTTCCGGCGTTGCCATTAACGGCTTCGAAGGCGGACAGATGCCAGTTTACCGTCGCTTGCCAAAGCGCGGTTTCACCAACATCTTCTCGAAGAACTTCAACACCGTTTCGGTCGGCCGCGTGCAGACTGCAATCGATGCCAAGAAGCTCGACCCGAAGGCGACTGTCACGATCGAAGCCCTCAAGGCTGCCGGCATTATCCGCCGCGCCAAGGATGGTGTTCGTCTTCTGTCAGACGGCGAAATCACGACTGCGGTAACCTTCGAAGTTTCCGGTGCATCCAAGGTCGCGATCGAAAAGATCGAAAAGGCCGGCGGCACAGTCAAGCTGCCAGCTGCACCTGCAGCAGCAGAATAAATAAGAACAGACAAGCGGCGATCTTTACGATCGCCGCTTGTACCTTTTCTTCCCGCATCATATCTGGGGTAGGACCGTCGATTCCCCCCAAACGGGTAAAGAACGGGCTCTAACGCGATTTCAGGAAAAGTGGCTGCCGGTTTTCCGCTCGAAATTGCGAAAGAACAAAAGTTGGAGCGGGATACTGCTCTGACGGCACAGACCGGAGACTATAATGGCTTCAGCCGCTGAACAGCTCGCGTCAAATCTAAACTTCTCAGCTTTTTCGAAAGCCAGTGAGCTCAAGAAGCGTATCTGGTTTACGCTCGGCGCATTGCTGGTTTACCGGCTCGGTACATATATCCCGCTGCCGGGTATCAACCTTGGAGCATTTGCCCAGGCATTCAACAATCAGGCGCAAGGCATCCTCGGCATGTTCAACATGTTCGCAGGCGGCGCTGTTGAACGCATGGCGATCTTTGCGCTTGGCATCATGCCCTATATCTCGGCATCGATCATCGTTCAGCTCATGACCTCCGTCATTCCTGCTCTTGAGCAGTTGAAGAAGGATGGCGAGCAGGGCCGTAAGGTCATCAATCAATACACACGCTATGGCACCGTGCTCCTTGCTACGGTTCAGGCCTATGCGATTGCAGTCGGTCTGCAGGGAAGTCAGGGTATCGTTACTGATCCCGGTCCGTTCTTCCTGTTCTCGACAGTCATTACGCTTGTCGGCGGTACAATGTTCCTGATGTGGCTCGGTGAGCAGATCACTGCGCGCGGCATCGGCAACGGTATCTCGCTCATCATCTTCTCCGGTATTGTCGCCAACCTGCCACAGGCCATTTCCGGCACGCTGGAACTTGGCCGTACCGGTGCTCTTTCAACAGGCGTCATTCTGGCTATCATCGTTTTGACGATTGCTGTTATAGGCATCATCGTATTCGTTGAACGTGCCCAGCGCCGCCTTCTGATCCAGTATCCGAAGCGTCAGGTTGGCAATCGCATGTTCCAGGGCGATACATCGCACCTGCCTTTGAAGTTGAATACTGCTGGCGTCATTCCGCCGATCTTCGCTTCTTCGCTGCTTCTCCTGCCTGCGACAGTTGCCGGATTTGCTCAAAGCGAGCAGATGCCTGCATGGGCAACGAGCATTCTGTCTTCGCTCGGCCATGGCCAGCCTGCCTATATGTTCCTTTATGCTGCGATGATTGTTTTCTTCGCATTCTTCTATACGGCGCTTGTTTTCAATCCGAAGGACACTGCCGACCAGTTGAAGAAGCATTCCGGCTTCATTCCCGGCATTCGTCCCGGTGAGCGCACAGCCGAATATATCGACTATGTGCTGACCCGCGTTACGGTCATCGGTGCTGCCTATCTGGTTCTGATCTGCATGCTGCCGGAATTCCTGATCTCCTGGGCCGGTGTTCCATTCTATCTCGGCGGCACGTCGCTGCTGATCGTCGTGAGCGTCACGCTCGATACGGTTGCGCAGATCCAGGGTCACCTGATCGCGCATCAATATGAGGGGCTTATCAAGAAGTCGAAGCTCCGTGGAGGGAAACGCAACAGATGAGATTAATACTTCTCGGACCACCGGGGGCAGGTAAGGGAACTCAATCTCAGCGCTTGGTAGAAAAGTTAGGCATACCGCAACTCTCCACGGGGGACATGTTGCGAGAGGCAGTAAATGCCGGAACAGATGTAGGCCTCAAGGCCAAAGCCGTCATGGATGCCGGCAATCTGGTTTCCGACGAGATCGTCAATGCGATCGTTTCAGAACGCATTGATCAGCCGGATGCAGCCAAGGGATTCATTCTCGACGGTTATCCGCGCACCCTGGTTCAGGCCGATGCAGTAGAGCAGATGCTCGCTGACAAGGATCTGGAACTGGATTGTGTGATCGAACTCGAAGTAGACGACAATGTTCTCGTCGAGCGCATATCCGGCCGGTACACCTGTGCCAAGTGCGGAACCGGTTATCACGACACGAATAAGAAACCGAAAGTCGCGGGTGTCTGCGACAAGTGTGGCTCGACGGAATTCAAACGCCGTCCGGACGACAATGCCGAAACGGTGCGCACGCGCCTTGAGGCTTACTACAAGCAGACTTCGCCCCTGATCGGCTACTACTACGCCAAGGGCAAGTTGAAGAAGGTTGATGGTATGGCCGACTTCGAAGAGGTCACGGCATCAATCGAAAAAATTCTGTCGGAACTATAGGGCTGACTTAATTTTCTTGGAGGAGTTGACTTTTCACAGCGATTCCTTCAAGTACGGCGCAAATTCGCTTGGATATAAAGCGGTCGGCGCCGATCCGGTAATAAAGGTTCGGGGCTGATCGTTTATGTTTGTCCTCGAATATTAATTTTCATCCCGTCATCTGGCAGCCGTATCGGTGATCCAGCTCTGCCGGTTAACAAGGAGAACAGACGTGGCTCGTATCGCTGGCGTCAACATCCCGACGAATAAGCGCGTTGTTATTGCGCTTCAGTATATTCACGGGATCGGTCAAAAATTTGCACAGGAAATCGTCGCGAAAGTCGGCATTCCTGCGGAGCGTCGCGTCAATCAGTTGACCGATGCCGAAGTGCTGCAGATTCGTGAAACAATCGATCGCGATTACCACGTTGAGGGTGATCTGCGTCGTGAAGTTTCGATGAACATCAAGCGTTTGATGGATTTGGGCTGCTATCGCGGTCTGCGTCATCGCCGCTCGCTTCCGGTCCGCGGTCAGCGCACGCATACAAATGCGCGCACCCGCAAGGGACCTGCCAAGGCAATCGCCGGCAAGAAGAAGTAATATTCATCGGCGCAGTTCGCTGCGCCGGTTCTGCCTTTCGGGGCGGGTTGTGCTGGTTTCGCACGTTAACTGAAACCACGGTGGAGCCTCTGGAAATACGGAGGCGTCGAGATCAACTGAAAGGACTATCATGGCCAAGGAAGCCACGCGCGTTAAACGTCGCGAGCGTAAAAATATTTCGTCGGGCGTTGCCCACGTTAATTCGACATTCAACAATACAATGATCACCATCACTGATGCGCAGGGCAATGCGATTGCTTGGTCGTCGGCCGGTGCGCAGGGCTTCAAGGGCTCGCGCAAGTCTACACCGTTTGCTGCTCAGATGGCTGCTGAAGATTGTGCAAAGAAGGCACAGGAACACGGCATGCGTTCTTTGGAAGTTGAAGTTTGCGGACCCGGCTCCGGCCGTGAATCTGCTCTGCGCGCTTTGCAGGCTGCCGGTTTCACAATCACATCGATCCGTGATGTGACACCGATCCCGCACAATGGCTGCCGCCCGCGCAAGCGTCGTCGCGTCTAGTCTTTTGCTCTAGGATTTGGCCGGTGGGTTGATTTCAGCTCATCGGCTTCAAGCCCCTTATGGGGTTTCCACGCTTCAAGGCCACGATTGGATGGTGGCACTGGCAAGGATAAGGAAAACATAGATGATCCAGAAAAACTGGCAAGAACTGATCAAGCCGAACAAGGTCGAGTTCCAGACCTCCGGCTCGAAGACCAAGGCAACTGTCGTCGCTGAGCCGCTTGAGCGCGGTTATGGCTTGACGCTGGGCAATGCCTTGCGCCGCGTTCTTCTGTCCTCGCTGCGCGGTGCTGCCGTGACTGCGGTTCAGATCGACGGCGTTCTTCATGAATTCTCATCGATCCCCGGCGTTCGCGAAGACGTCACGGATATCGTGCTCAACATCAAGGAAATTGCTATCCACATGGAAAGCGATGGTCCAAAGCGCATGGTCGTCCGCAAGGAAGGCCCGGGCGTTGTAACGGCTGGCGATATCCAGACTGTTGGCGACATCGAAATTCTGAACCCGGAACACGTGATCTGCACGCTCGATGAAGGCGCTGAAATCCGTATGGAATTCACTGTCAACACAGGCAAGGGTTATGTTCCTGCTGACCGTAACCGCGCTGAAGATGCTCCGATTGGTCTTATTCCAGTCGACAGCCTTTATTCGCCGGTCCGCAAGGTTTCCTATAAGATCGAGAACACCCGCGAAGGTCAGGTTCTCGATTATGACAAGCTGATCCTGCAGATCGAGACTGATGGCTCGATCTCCGGTGAAGACGCTGTTGCCTATGCAGCGCGTATTCTTCAGGACCAGCTGGCGATCTTCGTCAACTTTGACGAGCCGCAGAAGGAAGTTCAGCAGGAACAGGTTACTGAACTCGCGTTCAATCCTGCTCTGCTCAAGAAGGTCGATGAACTCGAACTTTCGGTTCGCTCGGCAAACTGCCTGAAGAATGATAATATCGTCTACATTGGCGATCTCATTCAGAAGACGGAAGCAGAGATGCTGCGCACACCGAACTTCGGTCGCAAGTCGCTGAACGAAATCAAGGAAGTTCTGGCTTCCATGGGCCTCCATCTTGGTATGGAAGTTCCAGCTTGGCCGCCAGAGAACATCGAAGATCTCGCCAAGCGTTACGAAGACCAGTACTAATCCGGGCTATGCCCGGCAAATAAGCCCGGGCAATGAGCCCGAACTGAGAAATTTAGCCCGGGCAATGAGCCCGAAAAGAAAACTGAAGGAGAAGGCTCATGCGCCACGGTAATTCAGGCCGCAAGCTTAACCGGACTGCCAGCCATCGTAAGGCGATGTTTGCCAATATGGCTGCATCTTTGATCGAACATGAGCAGATCGTGACAACGCTGCCCAAGGCCAAGGAAATTCGTCCAATCGTAGAAAAGCTCGTCACGCTCGGTAAGCGCGGTGATCTGCACGCTCGTCGTCAGGCCATCTCGGCTATCCGTGATGCCAAGCTGGTTGCCAAGCTGTTCGATACGCTTGCGCCACGCTATGGCCAGCGCAATGGCGGCTACATCCGCATCATGAAGGCAGGCTTCCGCACCGGTGACAATGCACCGCTCGCAGTTGTCGAATTCGTTGATCGTGATGTCAGCGCCAAGGGTTCCAAGGATTTGGCCCGCGTTGAAGAAGAACGCGCCAACGAAGCCGAAGCAGCGTAATCAGCGCTCGTTTGGTTGAAGATAGATCAGGGGGCCTCGGCTCCCTTTTTCTTTTATATATTTTTTAGAATACATTTCCTGCGTCAATGGGCCTTCGATTATCGGCACCGCTGCATTGGCGGGGAACAAAACTCCAATAAATTATTGACATAGTATAGCGCTTGTCTGTCAGACAATAATCGACTGCTTCCACAGATGCCCCACGATAATTACGTGGAAGGGCCTCACTCCATCTGGAAGACGCATCTGCCCGCGACTTGAACTATAAATCGACTAAGCACAACCAATGCGAGGTGCTTGATTGGTTGTGCTGAGAGAATAGGTAACGTATACGCAGCCGCATATTTCATTGCATGCGTGTATTCCGGATATTATTCATAATATATTTTTAGTAAGTTTTTCAGGAGGGTCTTTTGGTTGATATTTATTTTTTTAGATCATCCAGAAATAGATATATTTCCAGTGCATTGTGTTCGTTGTCTGTTTTTATAGTTGTATTTGGTTGCGCGGCTTTCGCAATTAATTATCGCCCAACCAGTATTTTGCTGTCATTTTGGCCCGCCAATGCGGTGTTACTTGGTCTGATGATACGTAATCCTGTGTTGTCTACACCTACAGGCTGGTTGAGCGCGTTTGCTGGATACCTTGCTGCTGGCATGACAAATTCTGATTTCCTGATGTCGGCCTGGCTCGCTGCAGCTCATATGTCGTTCGTTATCGGCGGATACCTTTTCCTCGCCCGATTGTCGTTGGAAGATCGACGTCTGCGCAGACCATTTTCAATCGTATATCTTTGCATCGGCTGCGCTATTGGAGCCTCGGCAGCAGGCGTGATGGGCAACGCACCAGCTATCTTTCTGGTTCATGGCGGCGTCGAAACCACCACCCGGTTCTGCGTGATCAGCGAGTTTGCCAATAGTCTGATCATACTGCCGATGGTTCTGGCAGCACCGCCACGGCCATTTGTTTCACTCAAATCGGTATGCCGGAAAATTCTGGCAGGACCTGATTTGTATGACATATTGCCCATGGTGGCATTGGGTATCACAATAGCTGCAAGCATATTGCTGGAAGGGCCGGGTGCCTTTGCTTACCCGGTCCCAGCGCTTTTATGGTGTGCGTTGCGCTATGATATCTTTAGTGTGACGCTTCTCACATTTCTATTCAGTATCTGGCCGATGATATTTCAATCGGGGAGCCTTTTCCCATCTTGGCCGCAACCAGATCACATGAAGGAAATCATGTCCTTGCGGTTTGCAGTGGGATTGATCGCGCTTGGCCCTCTCGCAGTTGCCAGCATGAACGTCACGCGAAATGAACTCATAAAGAAATTGAGGTATGCGGCCAGCCACGATTTCCTGACAAATACATTATCGCGCAGCGCTCTCATTACCAAAGGCCAAGCAGTACTCGATGAGAATCTGGCCAATGAACAGTCAACAACTGTCATTGTGCTGGATATTGATCACTTCAAGCGCGTGAATGATCAATATGGCCATGCGGCGGGCGATGCTGTGCTTGTTGAGTTTTCCGCCAGAGTAACGAAATCGCTGCGTAACGGTGATCTTTTCGGACGTTTTGGAGGCGAGGAGTTTGTTATACTTCTGCCGGGTACGGGTTTCTTTGACGGGTCAATGGTTGCAGAAAGAGTTCGTCAGGCCGTAGAAGATGCAGAAATTTTCCTACCGTCAGGAGACAAGCTACGCATAACCGTCAGTGGTGGGATTGCCGTTAGACAGGATGAGCTTGATACACTCGAGATTTTGCTAAGCCGGGCAGACCGGGCACTGTATGTTGCCAAAGCCAAGGGGCGGAACACGATCCAGAATAATGAAGTGGCATCCGTCATTTGCTGGCCAAAGCCTGCAGGATAAACTGTTCTTGCAGGCATAAGCGGAAGCATCAAATGTTATTGCTGCGTTAAAGCCAGCTTTATTCCAAGGCCGACAAAGGCTGCGGCAAATGAACGGCGCATCCACATAAGAACGTTCGGACGTGAGATAACCTTGTCACGAACGGAAGCCGCAAAAAGCCCGTAGATGGCGAAAACGATGAAGGTCATCGCCATAAAGACTCCGCTTAAGCTCAGCATCTTCAATAATGGCTGTTGCTCATTCGTGCTGACGAATTGCGGCAGGAAGGCGAGGAAGAAGATCGACAGTTTCGGGTTGAGGATGTTAATAAGGATCGCAGTAATGATAATGCGGCCTGATGAAACTTCCGTATTCTGCTGTTCAACTCGCAGCGACCCATTTTCCCGCAAAGCATTCCACGCCATGAAAAGCAGGTAAACGACGCCCAGATATTTCAATGTCTGAAAGGCCAGTGCGCTTGTGTGCATGATCGCTGCTAAACCACCTGTAGCCGCTGCCATATGAGGAACTATGCCGATTGTGCATCCGAACGCCGCAGCGATACTGGCTTTTGCTCCGCGGGTGATGCCTGTTGCAAGGGTGTAAACGGCGCCGGTACCTGGTGATATGACGATGATCAGCGATGTGATGAGGAATTCCAAACTCATAAGCTATGCTCCTTGCTCCAATGGGAAGGATTAAAGCTTGAGTCCGTACGCCGGGTCTTGAACAGGATTGCAGAGACCACGAAAACTATCAGGATAATGATGCGGCGTAGGAACCGGGTGAAATTCCGTATTTGCGGGCGAAAATCCGGTTCATATGACTTTGATCCGCAAAGCCGCAGACCGCTGCTGTTTCTGCAAGAGGTGTACCCCTCATAATGAGGCGGCGGGCCATATCGGTCCGCCGTTGCATGATGTAGGTGTGAGGGGTGAAGCCGGTTGCGGCAGCAAAGCCACGCAGAATCTGAAAGCGGCTGAGACCACTGATTTTAGCGAGATCGGCCAATGTAAATGAGGCTGCCGGTTCATCGTCTATACGCTGTTTTGCAAGATGAATGGCAGCGGGCATGCTCTTGGTCGCTGCCGCTTTTTTATGAGTTCGGGCGATCAGGTTTATCAAACGTTCTTCATGCAGAAGCGGCCCGCCGTTTCCGCTGACGAGCGATTGAAAGAGTTGCTGAAATCTTGCGGCTACAATTGCGTCATCGAAAGCCGGTTCAATGAACTCGATTTCTCCGGAGCTGCCCTCACGCAAATCATTGAGTATTGTTTCGACAATATCGGGATCGAGATAGAGCATTCGCCATGAACGTCCTGCATCGCCAATAGGCATGCCGTCATGGACTTCGCCCGGGTTAACGGTGATGACATGCCCCGCTCCAGCCTCCACAATCCCGCGGCCGCTGAGAGATTTTTGCGCTCCCTGATGAATAACCCCAATGCCAAACTGGTCGTGCGTGTGGCGGGCAAAGCTATGACTTGTCACCGCCTCGACAATTTGCATGCCGGGGTTGCTGCTCGGATAAATCCTGAAATGGCCTCGTGTCTTGCTCAATTATCCAATGCTCGATTTTCCCGATAACACTAACGCAAAGCCCGGCATGGAGAAAGTCATGCTTTTCCGGCTTGGTATGGAACGATATGTCTCAAATTTGCTTTGTTTAACGGCTGGTATCCTGGCACGAAATCACCACATTGGTCGAAGCAGTTTGACTGATTCATTAGCTATCGGAGATTGATATGGATTCTGTTTTGCGAGGCTCGGGAGTGGTCGCTTCAGCGCGGGCAATTCTACTTGGAGCGGTTGTCTTTACAGCAGCAGCTCTGCCTGCTTACGCACAGACGACGGCTGACGTTGCGAAGCAATTGCCGGAAAGCCGCACCGAGGTGCAATTGTCTTATGCGCCTCTGGTCAAGCAAACTGCCGGTGCAGTGGTCAATGTCTATGCCGCGCACTCCGTACAGCAGCGCTCGCCATTCGCAGGCGATCCGTTTTTCGAACAGTTCTTCGGTGGCCGGCAATTCAGTGGTCCGCCACGCGTCCAGTCATCGTTGGGTTCGGGCGTGATTGTCGATGGGACCGGCATTATCGTCACCAACAACCACGTGATCCGCGATGCGGATACTGTCAAGATTGCTCTGTCCGATGGCCGTGAGTTTGAATCGAAGGTTCTGCTCAAAGATGAGTCGACCGATCTTGCTATTTTGAAGATCGATGCAGGCGAACCTTTGCCCTCATTGAAGCTTGCTGATTCCGACAAGGTGGAAGTAGGCGATCTGGTCCTGGCAATTGGCAACCCGTTTGGTGTCGGTCAGACAGTTACAAGCGGTATTGTCTCGGCGCAGGCCCGGACACGGGTTGGCATTTCCGACTTTGACTTTTTTATCCAGACCGACGCGGCGATCAATCCCGGCAATTCCGGTGGTGCCCTGATCGGTATGGATGGTGAACTTGTAGGCGTCAACACCGCGATTTTTTCGAAATCCGGCGGGTCTGTCGGCATCGGTTTTGCCATACCGGCCAATATGGTGCGGGCGGTTGTTGATACGGCAAAGGGTGGCGCTGATACATTTGAGCGCCCGTATATTGGCGCTGCCTTCCAGAACGTTACTCCCGATGTGGCCGAGAGTCTTGGCATGAGGCAGCCTTATGGCGCCCTCGTAACGAATGTGACCAAGGGCGGTCCCGCTGAAAAGGGGGGATTGCGGGTTGGCGATGTGGTGTTGAATGTGGATGGCGTGCGGATCGAAAATCCGGATGGGCTTGGATATCGCATGACTACGGCAGGTATCGGGAAGACTGTGAAGTTCGATATCCTGAGCAAATCCAAGGAAAAATCCGTGATGGTGGCTTTGCAAAAGCCCGATCCGGATTCGCCTGACAACCAATTGATGATCCAAGGCAAGAACCCGTTATCGGGAGCACTTGTGCTGAAGCTCAGTCCTTCCAGCATATCGCGTTTAAAGTTGCCGGAGGATACCGACGGTGTGGCTGTCGACAAGGTTTATCCGAATTCTCCCGCCGCGCGCATCGGCCTGCAACCCGGTGATATCATCCGGGGTATAAACGGGGCGGAAATCGATAGCATTGCTGATCTGAGCAAGGCAATGTCTGCCAATCCGGTGCTTTGGCGCTTCGAGTTTGAGCGTGGCGGTGCCATAGTTCGCCAGATCATTCGATAAAAGAGTCGCAGAAGGCAGTAGCGAGTATGGCGGATTTGTTTTCGGTAGGTGATGACCCGGCTTCGGACAGGAGCCGGCCGCTTGCTGACCGTCTGCGACCACGTAATTTGAGTGAGGTAACCGGCCAGACACATCTGACCGGACCGGAAGGTGCGCTGACCCGGATGATCGATTCCGGATCGCTCGGCTCCATGATCTTTTGGGGGCCTCCCGGCACGGGCAAGACGACAGTTGCACGCCTGCTGGCAAATGAGACAAATCTCGCTTTCGAGCAGATTTCTGCGATTTTTTCCGGTGTGGCAGACCTCAAAAAGGTTTTCGAGATGGCGCGGGCACGCAAAATGTCCGGCCGTCAGACATTGCTGTTCGTCGATGAGATTCATCGCTTCAACCGTGCCCAGCAGGATTCTTTCCTGCCTGTCATGGAAGATGGCACGATCGTGCTTGTTGGCGCGACGACCGAAAACCCATCCTTTGAACTCAATGCGGCTTTGCTCTCGCGGGCGAGGGTACTGGTATTTCATCCTCATGATGAAACCAGTCTGGTGGCATTGCTCGAACGTGCGGAAAGCCATGAGGGTAAAGCGCTTCCATTGAATGATGAGGCGCGGGCCAGTCTGGTGCGCATGGCGGATGGCGATGGCCGTGCAATTCTGACGCTTGCCGAAGAAGTCTGGCGGGCGGCACGCGAAGGCGAGGTTTTCGATGCGGAACGGGTGCAGCAAATCGTTCAGCGCCGGGCACCCGTCTATGATAAGGGGCAGGATGGGCATTACAATCTGATCTCAGCCCTGCACAAATCCGTGCGTGGTTCTGATCCCGATGCCGCCTTATATTATCTTTGCCGCATGTTCGACGCTGGCGAAGACCCGCTTTATCTCGGGCGGCGGTTGGTCCGCATGGCAAGCGAAGATATCGGTCTTGCCGACCCGCAGGCTCTGATGATCTGCAACGCGGCAAAAGACGCTTATGATTATCTGGGCTCGCCTGAGGGTGAACTGGCGCTGGCTCAAGCCTGCGTTTATCTCGCCACTGCGCCGAAATCCAATGCTGTCTATACTGCTTACAAGGCGGCGATGAATGCTGCCAAAGCCAATGGCTCTCTGCTTCCCCCCAAGCACATTCTCAACGCGCCGACAAAACTGATGAAGGGCGAGGGGTATGGCAAGGGCTATGCCTACGATCATGACCAGCCTGACGCGTTCTCGGGACAGAATTACTTTCCGGAAGCGCTGGGGCGGCAAAGCTTCTATGACCCGCCGGAACGGGGCTTTGAACGCGAAATCCGCAAGCGTATGGACTATTGGAGCAAGCTGCGTCAGGAACGCGGCGAGGAATAACGTTAGTTGCACAACAGTTATGCGTGGTTCGACAAGCTCACCATGAGGAATGGTGTTGCGTTGCATGAAGGAAAATTCGGACCGTCGATGAATATCGTGCATTTTGCAGATTTTCCTCATGGTGAGCTTGTCGAACCACGCATGAGCACTCTGCAGTCTTTTATATTCGGGGCCCTTTACCTGAAACCAATCTGCATTTAGAAGTCCGCGACCGGATAAGAATCCGGCAGCTTTAGAAAACCACCCGCAATCGTTGGCGGGACTGGATAGGAGAAACCTTATGTCGCAGGCAGTTGCAAAAACTATATCCATGCAATTCCCCGATGGCTCCAAGCGTGACTATGACGCGGCCATGACCGGTGCGGAACTTGCAGAATCCATTTCAAAATCACTGGCCAAGAAAGCCGTCGCATACGCTGTCGATGGCACTGTGCGTGATTTGTCCGATCCACTTGGCGCTTCCGGCGCGATAGAGATACTGACCCGCGAAGACCCGCGCGCCGTGGAACTGATCCGCCATGATTGCGCGCACGTTTTAGCTGAGGCTGTACAGGAACTTTTTCCCGGAACGCAAGTCACCATAGGGCCTGTGATCGAGAACGGCTTCTATTATGATTTTGCCAAGAACGAGCCATTCACGCCGGAAGACTTGCCGCTGATCGAAAAGAAAATGCGGGAGATCATTGCCCGCAACAAGCCGTTCACGAAGGAAATCTGGTCGCGTGAGAAGGCGCGTAAGGTATTTGCCGAGAAGGGCGAGGTTTATAAGGTTGAGCTTGTTGACGCTATCGCCGAAGGGCAGGACCTTAAAATCTATGCGCAGGGCGACTGGTATGATCTTTGCCGCGGACCTCACATGGCTTCAACCGGGCAGATCGGCAATTCCTTCAAGCTCATGAAGGTTGCCGGTGCCTATTGGCGCGGTGACAGCAACAACCCCATGCTGAGCCGTATCTATGGTACGGCTTTCGCTAACGATAACGACCTCAATTCTTACCTGCACATGCTTGAAGAGGCGGAGAAACGCGACCATCGCAAACTTGGCCGTGAAATGGACCTGTTCCATTTTCAGGAAGAGGGCCCGGGCGTCGTGTTCTGGCATGCCAAGGGCTGGCGCATGTTCCAGTCATTGGTCAACTACATGCGTCGCAGGCTTGATGGCGTCTATCAGGAAGTGAATGCGCCGCAGGTTCTGGACAAGTCGCTTTGGGAAACGTCAGGTCACTGGGGTTGGTACCGTGACAACATGTTCAAGGTCACGGTTGCTGGTGACGAGACTGACGATGAGCGTGTCTTCGCGCTGAAGCCCATGAACTGTCCGGGTCACGTGCAGATATTCAAGCACGGCCTAAAGTCATACCGCGATCTGCCAGTGCGTCTTGCCGAATTCGGCAATGTTCATCGCTATGAACCATCGGGCGCTTTGCATGGCTTGATGCGCGTGCGCGGCTTCACGCAGGATGACGCACACGTTTTCTGCACAGACGAACAGATGGCCGCAGAATGCTTGCGTATCAATGACCTGATCCTTTCCGTGTACAAGGATTTCGGCTTCGAAGGGATCACCATCAAGCTGTCGACGCGCCCTGAAAAGCGCGTTGGTTCAGACGAATTGTGGGACCGTGCCGAGGCCGTCATGATGGGCGTCCTCGAACAGATCCAGCAGCAGTCGAACGATATCAAGACCGGAATTTTGCCGGGTGAGGGCGCCTTCTATGGTCCGAAGTTTGAGTACACGCTGAAAGACGCCATTGGCCGCGAGTGGCAGTGCGGTACGACGCAGGTGGACTTCAACCTGCCGGAGCGTTTCGGCGCCTTCTATATCGACTCGACTTCCGAAAAGAAGCAGCCGGTCATGATCCATCGCGCCATCTGCGGTTCGATGGAGCGTTTCCTCGGTATCCTGATCGAGAATTTTGCCGGTCATATGCCGCTATGGTTTGCGCCGGTGCAGGTTGTGGTTGCCACGATCACCACGGAAGCCGATGATTATGGTCGTCAGGTTGCCAAGGAACTGAAAGCCGCTGGCCTTCAGGTCATCACTGATTTCCGCAATGAGAAGATCAACTACAAGGTGCGTGAGCATTCCTTGCAGAAGGTTCCTGTCATTCTCGTTTGCGGTATGCGTGAAGCGGAAGAGCGGAGTGTGAACATGCGCCGTCTCGGTTCGCAGAACCAGACATCGTTATCACTGGATGAGGCAATCCAGCAGTTGAAGCATGAGGCAACACCGCCCGATCTGCTTCGTTTGGCTGCCGAATAACACTGTTGGTGACAGCGCGGTGGGTTTCATCGCGCTGTCACAAATAATCGGGATAATCCCCGAAATGAATCTCCGGGGTCTCACGGTGCAGTTTTCCGAACTTTCCTATGCCAACGATACCCAGACGCGATTGACTCAATGGTTGATCCGCTCGATTGAAGCGATCTCCGGCCGTAATCATTATGTCGGGCTTTATAATACTTGGCGAACCGAAATCGTTCCGGCTGGAATAGATGTATTCTGCCGCATGATGGAACTGATCAATGTCAGGCTCGAAGGGCCGGATCAGTGGCCGCCGCAGAACCTTCCAGATACACCGCTGGTGCTTATTGCCAACCATCCATTCGGCATTGGTGACGGTATTGCAGCGCTTGCGCTTGCCGAACAACTGGGCAGGCCGTTCCGTGTTCTTATCAATAATGATCTTTTGAAAGTGCCGGAAATCCGCCCCTATGCCTTGCCCGTGTGTTTCGACGAGACCAAGGAAGCCATGGCTATGAACATGGCGACGCGCAATGAAGCGGTGCGGCTTCTCAAAGAGGGCGTAACGATTGTTGTTTTCCCGGCGGGTGGCGTTGCGACGGCACGCAAGGGTTTTGGCCGCGCTGAAGACTTGCCGTGGAAGATATTCCCCGCCAAACTAATCAGGCAAGCGCAGGCTTCGGTCATCCCGGTTTATTTCGGTGGGCAGAATGGACGATTGTTCCACCTTGCAAGCAAAGTTTCGATGACGCTGCGCATATCGCTACTGATCCGCGAGTTTCGGCGCCTTTCAGGCAAATCCATCAATGTCCGGATCGGCAATATTATCAGCTGGGAAGAGCTGAAGACGCTCGAAGACCGGCAAACATTGCTGCAATATTTGTATAATGCCGTGTTTGCATTGCAGCCGGGTTCTGTAGAGCACCCACCTATCCGTCATCCTCGGGTCAAGAGCCCGAGGATGACGGATAGGTGGTGGAAAACGGTGAGGCTGGTGAATTGCAGGTCTTGTAGTGCGTGGTTCGACAAGCTCACCATGAGGAAGGTGGGTTGTCTGCAAGAACCATTAGGCGTTGCGGGAGCGGCTCTGCAGTGTAAAAAGTCTCCTCATGGTGAGCCTCGTCGAACCACGCAAAACACTATTGCAAGCTGTGTTCCATTGCCCCGTCAGTCCAGCGGCTCTTCACCATCGGCAGGCTGGTTTGGCGTAGCAGCAGTGCTTGCGCCATTTGAAGCGATCACTTCAACATCCTCGTTGCGGCCAGCCACTACCTTGAAGTCACGCTGATAAATCTTGTCCTTGTTCTTGGCGACGATGACATATTCGCCTTCCGCAAGAACCATGGATGCAAAAGCGCCAACGCTTTCCCGCACGATATCGCCTGATGTGGTGAGCACTGACCAAGCCGTATCGGCAAGCGCTTCGCCGCCAGCCTCACGGACCAGCTTCATGGTCATCAGCGCAGCGCGGTGTTCAACATTTGCCTCGGTGATCTTGCCAGCCTCAACGCGGATATCCGAGCGAATGACAGCATTTGCCGTGCCGTAGTTGGAAACGATCTGGTAGGTGCCCGTATTCAGGCGGACAACGCTATCCGGCTTGACGTCAGGGATAATCAGGGCGCGTTCGCCATTGGCGTCTTCGTGATCCTCATAGATCGCAAATCTCAACCGGTCGGGAGGAATGCGGCCGCCGCCAGACAGAACAGCGTTCAGCTTGATCCCGCCTGCGTCGAGAATCATTGTCTCGCTGCGCTTGGCGCGAGTCATGGAAATGCGTTTGGTAGCGCCAGCACGGCCGAAGGCGACATGGATCAGGTAGCTGCCGGGCGCAAGATTGAACGAAGTAGTGCCACCTTTGGCTGTAGCCAAAAGGCTCAGCTTTCCATCCGGCCCGGGCTCGGGCGAAAAGACCCGCCACACCAAACCACGACTGATCGCGTCGCTCTCTTCAGAGAGTTTTGCCGTAAGAACGAGTTCCGGCTCGTTGATAAGCGGGCTGTTTTGCGGCGCCTTTGGATTGGCATATTCATTCAAATTGGGAATTTTCGGCAAATCGCCTTTGCCAGCGGGCGGTGCGATATTGGGTAGTTCGAGTGGTGCGGTTTCCGGCAGGTCCTGCGTAAGCGATTGCGCGAAACCAGCAGGTGCAGTTAATGCCACACAGGCAAATGCAACGACAGCAAACAAAGGTTTGCGGAGAATGCTGCCTGCGGCAATTGTCTGGAATACGCCCATGCAAGCTTTTGATCCAAGCCGGTGGCAATTTCAAGGCTTTTCTCAATCTCGTGTCTTTACTTGGCTGATAAAACGAAGCCATTGTCCGCGCAGTATTACAACAGGGTCGTTTCGATTACTCCATGAACACATCTGCATCCACGTCAGTGCTCGATTTTCTATCGACAAGAAGTTCCACACCAATCTCTGCCATTGGTCTTCCAGCGCCATCGGACGAAGAGATTCGCAAGATCATCACCATCGCTTCGCGGGTACCGGACCATGGCCGTCTAACACCTTGGCGCTTCATTCTTTATCGGGGTGATGCTCGCGTTGAAGTCGGAAAATATCTCGCAGAGCTTTGCGAAGAGCGGGAAGGCCCGCTGACGGAGCAGCGCCGCGAACAGGAACTGAAGCGATTTGCCCGTGCTCCGCTGGTTATCGGCGTCGTTTTCTCTCCAGTTGAACATCATATTCCCGAATGGGAACAGTTCCTTTCCTCCGGTGCTGCGGCCATGAAACTATGCCTTGCCGCCAACGCACTGGGATATGTCACAAACTGGATCAGCAACTGGTATTCTTCGGATGAGAAGGGTCGGGCGCTGCTCGGACTTGCTCCGCATGAGCGGGTAACAGGTTTTGTTCACATCGGAACCTGCGCACAGAAAGTGCCTGAACGGCCGCGTCCTGAGATCGATGCGGTGCTTTCCGAATATTCAGGCCCCTGGAAGGGCTGATAGTATGTTTTACAAATACAATGACGGGCACGGCCTTCCGCATGATCCGCTGAAGGCAATCGTTGCGCCGCGCCCGATCGGCTGGATATCCAGCAGATCCAAGACGGGCGCGATCAATCTCGCGCCTTTCTCGTTCTTCAACATGATCAGCACAAAGCCGTGTCTCATCATGTTCTGTTCGGAGGGCTACAAGGACAGCGTTGCCTTTGTTGAAGAGACAGGCGAGTTCGCGGCCAATCTGGTCAGCAGTCACCTTGCGGTTGCGATGAATGCAAGTTCGGTGAATGCGCCGCGTGGCACCAGCGAATTTGACTATGCCGGGCTGACACCGGCAGATTGTGAATTGATCACCGCGCCGCGCGTGGCCGAAGCTTTTGCAACACTGGAATGTGTGGTGACAGAGATTCGCCAGCCTAAAGACCGCAACGGAAATCCGGTTACTGCAATCATGGTGACCGGCGAAGTGGTCGGGGTGCATATCAGCGAAGACGTTCTGACCGATGGCCTTGTTGATATCACCAAGTCCAAGCCGGTTTCCCGGCTCGGCTATATGGATTTCGCCACCACGGAGGCGACATATCAGATGTTCAGGCCCAAATGGGGCGAATCAAAGTGATCTTGCTCTGGTAACAAGCCGCTCCGCCCTTTTCAGATGCGGCCGGTCGAACATTTTACCGTCAATACCTATAACGCCCGCCGAGGGATTATCCGCAAAGGCTGTAATGATGCGTTCTGCCTGCTCGATTGCTTCGGCCGAAGGGGTAAATACCTGATTGATAACCGGAACCTGAGCCGGGTGGATTGCCAGCTTCGCTGTGAAACCATCGCGTGCGGCCTCTGTGCATTCGCGGATCAGCCCTTCTTCATTGCGATAGTCGATATATACCGTGTCTATGGCTGCGACATCGGCGGCAGAAGCACCGAGAATTGTGACTGCACGGGCCATGCGGAATACGTCTGTGTAACGCCCGGCTTCATCCCGCACGGCTGTTGCGCCGATAACAGCGGACAGGTCTTCTGCACCCCAGCTGAGGCCAATCAGACGTTTTGAAGCATCAGGATAGGTTCCGGCAGAAAGCGTGCCAATCGCAGTCTCGGTGATGATTGCAATGATCTGCGTAACGCCTTCGGCAAGTCCCGTCAGCGCCTCATGCACATTCAGTTTGGTCGAGAGCTGCGTTACATCCTTACCACTATTGGATTTGGGAAGAAGAATACCAACAGGTAGGGATGGCATGACTGCGGCAAGGTCATTATCAGCAAGACCGCTGGAAAGATCATTGATGCGGACGAAAAGCCGGGGCGCTGATTTGCCATGGTTTGATTTCAGAAAATCAGCTGTAATTTGCCGGGCTGCTGCTTTGCGCTCCGCACTTACAGAATCTTCAAGGTCAATCAGCAAAACGTCAGCTTCGCTGGTCAGGCCTTTTTCGAGCTTCTTCTCCGAATCGCCGGGTACAAACAGTAGCGAGCGCATCAGGCAGCACTCTTGGATTTCATCATGGCTTGCCGCGTGCATTTTGCGACGAGAACACCGTGCTGGTTAAAGGCACGATGCTCGAATTCAACAATTCCACGATCCGGCTTGGATTTGGACGGGCGCGTTGAAATGACCTGTGTTTCCACGTGCACCGTATCGCCATGGAACAGGGGCGAAGGAAAGGTCACATCTGTCATGCCAAGATTGGCAATCGTCGTGCCGATGGTGGTATCGTTTACGGAAATTCCAATCATTAAACCCAATGTAAACAATGAGTTGACGAGAGGTTTCCCCCATTCGGTCTTGCTGGCGAAGTCAAAATCAATGTGAAGCGGCTGGGTGTTCAAGGTCATGACCGAAAACAGCATGTTGTCGCTTTCGGTGATTGTCTTGCGAAGCGCATGATTGAAGACGTGCCCAACCTCAAACTCTTCCAGATACAAGCCAGCCATAATCGAACCTCCGCAATGATTTTGCCGGAGACTATGACGGCATTGGGCAGTTCGCAACAGGGCTACACCGTCCATCGTGGTTAATGAATATGGTGAACCGATCGTAAACCTTTTTCCGCTAGTCTCGATCCAGAAGAAAAATCGGGGGCGCTAAGGGATGCCGATACAGCACTATCTCAGGATGATCGAGAATGCGTCGGTGGCGCAACGTTGTCATGCCACGGCTGCCTTGGCGCATATCTATCTGCATTCCGAGCTTGAACATGACGAGCGTTGCGCAACAGAAGCTGTACTTACTTTGCTTCTGGACGATCCTTCGCCAAAGGTACGGCTCGCACTTGCGGAGGCCTTTTCAACGAGCGTGCGTGCACCGGCCCATATTGTTGCCAGCCTTGCGCGCGACCAGATTGAAATCTCGACTTATATTCTCGGCCGTTCGGTCCTTTTAAACGATAGCGATCTGATTGATTGCGTCGCCGGTGGGTGCGGCAAGGCGCAACGTGTCATTGCGAGCCGGGCAAGGGTGTCGCCAACGGTTTGTGCCGCGATTATCGAAGTAGGCGAGACAGATGCTGTTCTCGAACTTCTCGCCAATACACAGGCGAAAATCATGCCGGTAAGCTACCGCCGCCTGCTTGAGCGCCTCGGGCATATTGCGGAAGTGCGATCTCTATTGGTTGATGATGAGCGGCTTCCAGCAGATTGCCGTCATATGCTGGCTGTGAGAACAGCAGAAGCGCTATGTCAGATGGATATCGTTCAGGCTTTGATGGGCAGCCGCAGGGCAGAGCGTATTACCCAAGACGCTTGTATGAAAGCTTCCATCGATCTCGTCGCTGCAACGCCTATCGAAGAGTATCCGGCTCTGGTCGAGCATCTGCAACTGCGCGGAGATATCACAACCGCCTTTGTCATTCGGGTTGCAGCTACAGGAAAGATCGACTTTTTTGGTGCAATTCTGGTCGCGTTGTCAGGATACAAGCATAGCCGTGTTCGCAGCTTGCTCATTGATGGGCGACCGCATGTGCTGGGCGCATTGCTGAGTGCTGCCGGTTTGTCTGAAAGTACGCACTCATTATTGTGCATCGCTGTTCAAGCTTGGCGGGACATCGCAAATGGCAAGCGCAAGCTTGGCCTCCATGAGATAGTCGGCTCCATGATGGCGCAGATCACCGATATGGACAGGCATGCGGAGACGATTCCCGTAGCTGCCAATGACGATATGCTTTCACTGCTCAATGGCATTTATCGCGATGCAATAAGGGAAAATGCCCGCCGGAATATGCTTTTGATTGCAGCCGCATAGGTATTTCCAGCGCGGATTGAATATTTCATTACAAAATATCGTGGCTGTTTGAATGAAATAACCGATGCGCCATATCAGAACCGGCGCATCGTTGCTTTTTTATTGACGGTGAAAGTAGCTCTTTCTGATAAGCCGTAGAATAATATAAATGATATCATTGGCTTATCGCTGATTTCTGATTTAAATTCTTGCTTTTCAAGAACCGGCTCCGCGAAACGGGCGTTGCCGCCACGCCAGTCTTTTATGCTACTATGGACAAAAGGCATAAATTGATTGGGAGGTCTGCGTAATGTCGGACGATGGTATTGTTGAAGAGTTTGGGCCGCTAAGTCTCCACGTCCCGGAACCGGCGGTGCGTCCGGGCGGCGAACCGGATTTCTCCAACGTAACATTTCCCGATGCAGGCTCGGTAAGACGGCCGGACGTTGACACCAATCCCGAAGATATGCGTGACCTCGCATTCTCCATTATCCGCGTGCTCAATCCTGAAGGTGAAGCTGTCGGACCTTGGGCCAATCTGCTGACCGATGACCAACTGGTCGAAGGCCTGCGCCACATGATGACGCTGCGTACATTCGATGCACGCATGCAGATTGCACAACGGCAGGGCAAGACCTCGTTCTACATGCAGCATCTGGGCGAAGAGGCAGTCAGCTGTGCTTTCCGCAAGGCGCTGGTGCAGGGTGACATGAATTTCCCGACCTATCGTCAGGCTGGTCTTTTGATCGCGGGTGAATACCCGATGGTTGAGATGATGTGCCAGATCTATTCCAACGAGCGCGATCCATTGAAGGGCAGGCAACTGCCGATTATGTATTCATCGAAGGAACACGGGTTCTTCTCGATTTCCGGCAATCTGGCCACCCAGTACATTCAGGCTGTTGGCTGGGCCATGGCTTCGGCGATCAAGAAGGATAGCAAGATCGCAGCGGCATGGATCGGTGATGGTTCGACCGCTGAGTCTGACTTTCACGCTGCGCTGGTCTTTGCGTCGACCTACAAAGCACCAGTGGTTCTCAATATCGTCAATAACCAGTGGGCTATCTCGACATTTCAGGGCATTGCGCGTGGCGGTTCGGGCACTTTTGCGGCGCGTGGCCTTGGTTTTGGTATTCCGGCACTGCGCGTCGATGGCAATGATTATCTTGCTGTTTTCGCTGTTGCTCAGTGGGCGACAGAACGCGCCCGCCGTAATCTCGGGCCAACGCTAGTTGAATATGTGACTTACCGCGCTGGAGCGCATTCCACATCGGACGATCCGTCCGCCTACCGGCCAAAAATGGAATCCGAAGCTTGGCCGCTTGGCGACCCGATCATGCGTTTGAAGAACCATTTGATTGCACGCGGTGCATGGTCGGAAGAGCGGCACACTCAAACCGAAGCGGAAATACTCGATACGGTTATCGCTGCGCAGAAAGAAGCCGAAAGCTTTGGAACATTGCATGCGGGTGGCAAGCCTTCAGCCCGCGATATGTTCGAGGGTGTCTATGAGGAAATGCCTCCGCATCTCCGCCGTCAACGTCAGCAGGCGGGGGTTTAATCCATGCCACGTAAAACAATGATCGAATCCATTCGCGACGCGATGGATACAATGATGGAACGCGACGAGAATGTGGTCGTGTTCGGTGAGGATGTCGGGTTTTTCGGCGGCGTTTTCCGCTGTACGCAAGGGTTGCAGGCAAAATACGGCAAGACACGCTGCTTTGATGCGCCGATCAACGAAGCCGGTATTGTCGGCGCTGCAATCGGCATGGCCTCTTATGGCTTGAAGCCATGCGTTGAAATCCAATTCGCTGATTATGTTTATCCGGCCTATGACCAGATTGTTTCGGAGGCTGCACGCCTGCGCTATCGCTCCAATGGTGATTTCACCTGCCCGATGGTCGTGCGCATGCCAGTCGGCGGAGGTATCTTTGGTGGTCAGACCCACAGTCAGAGCCCCGAAGCGCTGTTCACGCATGTTTCAGGTTTGAAGGTCGTCGTGCCGTCTAATCCATACGACGCCAAGGGCTTGCTGATCTCGGCAATCGAAGACCCGGACCCGGTAATCTTCCTTGAACCCAAGCGCATTTATAACGGTCCATTCGATGGTCATCACGACCGGCCAGTTACGCCATGGTCGAAGCACGATCTCGGTGAGGTGCCGGACGGCCATTATACAGTGCCGCTGGGTAAGGCGATCAAGCGCCGTGAAGGTTCGCAACTGACGATCCTCACCTATGGAACCATGGTCTATGTAGCCGAGACCGCAGCGGCCGAGCACAATATCGATGCGGAAATCATCGACCTGCGCACATTGCTGCCGCTCGATCTCGAAACAATCATCGAGTCCGTATCAAAAACCGGGCGCTGCATTGTCGTGCATGAGGCAACGTTGACCTCAGGCTTTGGGGCCGAACTTGCGGCGCTGGTGCAGGAGCACTGCTTCTACAAGCTTGAAGCGCCGGTAGCGCGCGTTGCTGGCTGGGATACGCCTTATCCGCATGCGCAGGAGTGGGACTATTTCCCCGGTCCGTCGCGCGTTGGACGCGCGCTCGTTGAAACGCTGGAAGGACTCTGAAATGGGCGAGTATGTCATCAAACTGCCGGATGTTGGCGAAGGCGTTGCAGAAGCTGAACTGGTCGAATGGAATGTGAAAGTCGGCGATCTGGTGCGCGAGGATATGGTTCTCGCTGCCGTGATGACCGACAAGGCAACGGTCGAAATTCCATCGCCAGTTGATGGCGAGATTATCTGGCTTGGCGGCGAGATCGGTGAGGTCATCCCGATTGGCTCGCCCATCATCCGCCTGAAGATCGAAGGTGAGGGGCATGCCGTCGCCGTTGAGCCAGCCAAGCCTGTAAAGGCTGAAGCGCCAGCGCCTGCGGACAAGCCAGTTGAAGCAGCAAAACCAGAGAGAAAACCGGCTCTTGCGCCAAAGCCTCAGGAGGCATCAAAACCGGCATCTGCCAAGCCTGTCTTCAATACGAGCGCGCCACGCGGTGAGGGCGAAAAGCCTCTTGCTTCTCCCGCTGTAAGGCAGCGCGCCCGTGACAATGGTGTCGATCTGCGTCAAGTCAGCGGGACGGGTCCAGCTGGCCGGATCACTCATGAAGACCTTGATGGTTTTTTCTCGCGAGGCGCCCAGAAACCCGGTGTTGCAGCGCTCAGCCCTGACAACTCCGTCAAGGAGATCAAGGTTGTCGGGCTTCGCCGCAAGATTGCCGAGAAGATGGCGATTGCAAAATCACGCATACCGCACATTACCTATGTCGAAGAAATCGACGTTACGTCGCTGGAAGAATTGCGCGCAGCTCTGAACACAAAGAAGCGCCCGGATCAGGCCAAACTGACCATTTTGCCATTTCTTATGCGTGCAATGGTCAAGGCTATTGCCGACCAGCCGCAACTCAATGCGCTATACGATGACGAGGCGAATATTATTCATCAGCATGGCGGCGTCCACATCGGCATTGCAGCTCAAACGCCGGGCGGGCTTGTGGTGCCGGTCGTCAAACATGCCGAGGCAAGAACGCTTTGGGATTGTGCTGCCGAGGTCAATTTGCTCGCAGATGCGGCAAAGACCGGCACAGCTACACGCGAACAGCTTAGCGGTTCGACCATCACGATCACTTCGCTTGGAAGCATGGGCGGCGTTGTAACCACGCCCGTCATCAACCACCCGGAAGTGGCAATCATCGGTGTGAACAAGATCATGATCCGGCCGATGTGGGATGGTACTGCTTTCATACCGCGCAAGATGATGAATCTGTCGTCAAGCTTCGATCACCGGGTGATCGACGGCTGGGATGCAGCCGTGTTTATCCAGCGCATCAAGGCGCTTCTCGAAACACCAGCCATGATATTTGTTGAGGACTGAGACCCATGAAGGATATTACCTGCAAATTGCTGGTTATTGGCGCTGGTCCGGGCGGCTATATCTGCGCTATTCGCGCCGGGCAGCTTAATATTGATACGGTTATCGTGGAAGCTGCCAAAGTGGGTGGCACCTGTCTGATGGTTGGTTGCATTCCTTCCAAGGCGCTGATCCATGCGGCGGACGAATTTGCCAAGGTTGCGCATTTCGCGGCAAAGCAGACGCCGCTGGGCATATCGGTGAGCGATCCGGCAATCGACTTCACGCAAACAATCGCTTGGAAGGATGGCATTGTCAGCCGCCTCAACAATGGTGTTGCCGGTCTTTTGAAGAAGGCCAATGTAAAGATCGTGACGGGAACGGCAAAATTCCGCGACGGAAAAACTGTCGAAGTTGAAACCTTGACTGGCCAGCAGATCATTCGCGCCGAGAATATCGTCATCGCAACTGGTTCCGCGCCGGTGGAAGTGCCGACATTGCCCTTCGGCGGTAATGTGATCTCATCAACGGAAGCACTTTCACTTGAGACGGTTCCGGAAAAACTGGTCGTTGTTGGTGGCGGCTACATCGGTCTTGAACTTGGCACTGCCTATGCCAAGCTTGGCTCGAAGGTGACTGTTGTTGAGGCGCAATCGAAGATTTTGCCTCAGTATGATGCAGAGCTGACAAGGCCAATTGTCAAGAATCTCAATGCTTTGGGTGTAACTGTTCTTACAGGCGTTAAAGCAAAGGGCATGAGCGCAAAGGGTGATGCGCTTCTCATTGAGAAGGCTGATGGCAAGGACGACAAGATTGCCGCTGACAAAGTACTGGTGACTGTCGGGCGCAAGCCAGTGACGACAGGTTGGGGGCTTGAGGAAGTTGATCTCGATATGGACGGCAAGTTCGTGCGGATCGATGACAAGTGCCGCACGTCAATGCGGGGGGTCTATGCCATCGGCGATGTGACTGGTGAACCCATGCTGGCGCATCGTGCAATGGCGCAGGGCGAAATGGTTGCGGAGATCGTTGCCGGACATAATCGCAGCTGGGATAAGCGGGCGATTGCAGCCGTGTGCTTTACTGATCCTGAGATCGTGACTGTTGGCCTTTCGCCGGAAGAGGCGAAACAGGCGGGTCATGAGGTCAAGATTGGCCTGTTCCCGTTTGCCGCCAATGGCCGCGCCATGACGCAGGAAGGCGAAGAAGGCTTCGTGAGAGTTGTTGCCGCTGCCGGCAATCATCTCGTGCTTGGCATTCAGGCAGTTGGAACTGGCGTTTCGGAATTGTCGGCTTCGTTCGCGCTGGCTTTGGAAATGGGAGCGCGTCTCGAGGATATTGCGGGAACGATCCACGCTCATCCGACACAGAGCGAAGGTTTCCAGGAGGCAGCATTGAAAGCGTTAGGACACGCACTGCATATTTAAGTGCGATTGCAATGGTGCTGTGCGTGCTTCGACAAGCTCAGCATGAGGAAGGTGGTCTGGTGGCAGGGCTTAAACCGTGCAACGCTTATGGTTCGTTCTGCAAAGCCCAAATCACCTCATGCTGAGCTTGTCGAAGCACGCACAGTGTCACCGCTAAAGAATAAGTGGATTACTCGGCAGCCTGTGCAACAGCAGGCAGGCCGAGCCAAGCCCGGCAATCCGCCAATGCTCTGGCGCTCATGGCGCGTTTCTTGGCGTTGGTTTTATCCTTGCCGCGCAAACGCTTGCCTTCCGATGTAGTAGGCGCTTCGATCGGGGGGAAGAGGCCGTAATTGACATTCATGGGCTGGAATGAGCGCTTGCCGGGTTCTTCGTCAGAAACAATGTGGCCGCCGGTTATGTGGCCGAGCAAAGCACCGAAAGCAGTGGTCGCCGGAGGCGGTGTAACTGGCTGGCCAAGACGCTCTGCAATCATGAAACGGCCAGTGAGAAGTCCGATAGCGGCGGACTCGACATAACCTTCGCATCCCGTGATCTGTCCGGCAAAACGCAAGCCTTGCCGGGATTTCAGCTGCAATGTCGGATCAAGCAGGAGCGGCGAATTCAGATAGGTGTTGCGATGCAAACCACCTAGACGCGCAAATTCCGCATGCTCCAAGCCCGGAATCATGCGGAAAATGTCAGTCTGCGCGCCATATTTCAGCTTTGTCTGGAAACCGACCATATTGTAGAGCGTGCCAAGCGCATTATCCTGACGCAGCTGCACCACCGCATAGGCCTTGACTGTTGGATTGTGAGCATTGGTCAAGCCCATCGGCTTCATCGGACCATGCCGCAAAGTCTCTGAGCCACGCTCCGCCATGACCTCAATCGGCAGACAGCCATCGAAATAGGGTGTACCTTCCCATTCCTTGAATTCGGTCTTGTCGCCTGCGATCAAAGCCTGAATGAAAGCTTCATACTGCTCTTTCGACATGGGGCAGTTGATATAATCCTTGCCGTTACCACCGGGGCCGACCTTATCGTAGCGCGACTGGAACCAGCAGGTGTTCATGTCGATGGAGTCGAAATGTACAATTGGGGCAATGGCATCGAAAAAAGCGAGGGAGTCTGCGCCGGTCTCATTGCCGATAGCTTCCGCCAATGACGGCGCTGTTAGCGGGCCGGTAGCAATGATCACCTTGTCCCAATCTGCGGGCGGCAGGCCGGTGATTTCCTCACGTTCGATGGTGATAAGTGGATGCGCTTCGATCTTTGCTGTAACGGCTTGCGCAAATCCATCGCGATCCACCGCAAGCGCACTGCCTGCGGGAACCTGATGCGCGTCGGCGGAAGCGATAATCAGCGAATTGGCAAGGCGCATTTCCGCATGAAGCACGCCAACGGCGTTGGTTTCGGCATCATCCGAGCGGAAGGAATTGGAGCAAACCAATTCGGCAAGGTCCTGCGTCTTGTGGGCATCCGTGCCGCGCACGGGGCGCATTTCATGCAGGATGACAGGAATTCCAGCCTCTGCAAGCTGCCATGAAGCTTCGGAACCGGCGAGACCGCCGCCAATAATGTGTACGGGTTTGTGTGACATGGCGCACCAATAGTCTTTTTGATTGCATGCTTCAATGGAAAAGCCGCCACGGATTACTGTGACGGCTTTCATTTCGTGTATGGCAAAATCAGGCGCTGGCAGTATCCAGCGTCGCCAGATCGTCCTTGCTGAGTTCCAGAGTCGCGGCCTTGATGAGGCTATCAAGCTGTTCGAGCGATGTTGCACTGGCAATAGGCGCGGTTACACCTTCGCGGTGAATGATCCAGGCCAACGCAACCTCGGCCTGCTTCGCCTTATGCTTGTCGGATAGATCATCAAGCGCTGCAAGAATGCGATTTCCGCGAGGGTTGAGGTAATCCTTCACGCCGCCGCCACGCGGGCTTTTGCCTAGGTCTGCCTCGCTGCGGTATTTGCCGGAGAGAAAACCCTTCGCCAGACTGAAATACGTGATGACGCCGATATCTTCAGCAATGCAGAGGTCGCGCAATGGCCCGTCATAGCTTGCGCGGTCGTAGAGATTATACTCAGGCTGCAATACATCGTAGCGATGCAGGCCCTTGTTTTTTGCAACGTCGAGCGATTCCCGCAATTGATCCGCGTCGAGATTGGAGCAGCCAATAGCTTTAATTTTGCCTGCTTTCAGCAGTTTCTCGTGGGCGGCAAGTGTTTCTTCATATGGTGTATCGGGATCGGGCCAATGGGACAGGTAGAGGTCGATTGCGTCGACTTGCAGGCGTTTCAAGGAAGCTTCGGCAGCTTTGGCGATATAGGCAGGTGACAGGTCCTTTTTGCCCTGACCCATATCAGAGCCAACCTTGGTGATAATCACCACCTTGTCGCGTGCTTTGCGCTCTTTGATCCACTCACCGATGATGGTCTCGGACTCGCCGCCTTCGTTGCCCGGAACCCAGCGGGAGTAAGCGTCGGCCGTATCAATGGCGTTGAGACCGGCATCGACAAACCGGTCAAGCAGATCAAAGGAGGTTTTCTTGTCTGCGGTCCAGCCAAAGACGTTTCCGCCAAAGACCAATGGGGCGATGGTGAGGCCTGTGCGGCCAAGGCGACGTTGTTCCATGATGAACTCCCGGGGATTTTTTGAGGTGGGAGTTTCAATGTAGGGCCGGACGGCGGTGGTTTCCACCCCGCCATTGGTTACCACACGATTTCGTCAGGAGGTTGATAAGCGTTTCGGTGTATTCTGCCATGATGAAACACGCTTTTCTCGCCCTGTTACCGGCTCTGTTACTGGTATCCATATCGGATGCACATGCCCAGAGTTTCAGTGTCTGCCATGGCTATGGCTGCACATTCAAAACCGCCGTGACCCTGACACCCGCCGAGCGGAGCAAAATTGCTTCCATTATGAATGGCGGGCGCAGATCAGCGGGGGCCGAACGTGCTGCTGTGCGAAAGGCAGTGCAGATATTTGAGCGTCGCAGCACAGACGTGATTGGTATCAGGGATCGACCGAAAATGGATTTCGGCAAAGGGCGTGAAAAAGGACAGATGGATTGCGTAGACGAGTCGACGAATACCACGCACTTTTTGACTTATCTGCAGAGGGCTGGCCTCTTGCGCCATCATACCGTTGGAAACCGGGACTCGCGTGGAAACTTCGTCGATGGTCGCTACCCGCACTTCACAGCCGTGCTTAGGGATCGCGCGGGAACATTTTGGGCTGTCGACTCCTGGTACGAGCCCGCAGGCGGGCCGCCGGATGTCATGCGTTTATCAGAATGGCAGGGGCGGGGATATGACGGGCAGCGCTGAGGAGGAGCGTGCCTCATAAACAACAACACCCACCGCGGGAGGAGGTGCGGTGGGTGTCGTTAATTAAAGACCGGCTGGGAGGAGGAGTGCCGGACTTTGATCGCGGAGGCTTTGGGAGGAGGTAAAGCCCCGGCGATATTCTTTTTACGCTATTAGCGTACTGCGGACTTCTTGGCGACGAACGGGATGTCCGAACGGGCAATGCCCAGATCGCTAAGTTCACGTGTCGACAGGCGGTTCAATTCAGTAACCGTGTCGCGATAACGGCGCCAGTTGCTGTAAGAGCGGATAAGGTTCATTTCAATCACCACTTCGGTTTGTTGTTTGGTTGATCACTCTTGATCGTTGAACTGAAGATAGTGCATGACCCTCCAAAGTTGCAGAGACAAGATTGCAGATCAGCTATGCAAATGCTGCATTGCATCATTAATCGATTTTAATTGTTGCAGTGCACAAAATTGTGGAAGCAGTAATTCAGCCGATCACGGGTGGTAATTGCGTTTTGTCCGTCGCTGGCGTTATTTGAAGTCATGCAAGACTCAGGAGCACTTCGTGGCATTTTCGATTGGCATTAAAAAGCACATTGCCCGCTGGCAGCAGGCCGGCCTGATTGACGAGGTTACGGCTGATCTTTTGCGCAAGGACGTGGAGAAAACCCGCTCCGGCTTCGGTCTTGGCGGAATTCTGGCCGTGCTTGGCGCCGTGCTGCTTGGTGCTGCAATCATATCGCTCGTCGCGGCGAACTGGGAGGCAATGCCACGTCTTGTTCGCGTGGTCATGATCATTTCGGTGCTGTGGATCGGTTTTGTTGGCGGTGCCTGGCGCGCTAGTCTCGGCGATAAAATATTCAGTCAGGTACTCTACCTGATTGCAGCGATTACGTTTGGCGCTGGAATCGCATTGATCGGCCAGATGTATCACCTGTCCGGCGAGGCTTCTGATGCCGTCCTGCTCTGGATCGCTGGTACGATGATTGCAGCTTTCTGTCTGCGCTCCGGAGTGCTGGTTATCGCAGCTGTTGCAACGACAGCGCTGTATATCCTGATCATTCTGGACGAAAATATGAAAAGCCAGACCTATTTGTGGCTTGTGCCACTGCTGCTTTTTATCAGTGCCGGACTGGCCTGGTACGCTAAAGCTGGGCTGGCTCGCCACTTCATTGCATTAACAGCCATCACCTATGTATTCGTTGTCTGGGCAGATATGAATGATGCAACGGTTCTGTGGATTGCAGCTGCGGCAGGTTCGGCACTTTTTCTTGCGGACACATTTCTGACCAATATGGTTGAACGTTTTTCCGGTTGGTCGAAAGCGCTGGCCGGATATGGTTTCCTCATGCTGATCATCACATTGGGTCTGTTTCAGTTCGATTTTTTTGACAATATTTTCAGCAGTACCACGAAGGGTAATGAGGTCGTATCTGCTGTTGCAATTCTGGCCTCAGCAATAGGTGGTCTAACGTTATCCGGATATCGCAATCTGGCCGTCAGATGGTTGTCTTATACCGTATTCTCTTTGGAAGTGCTGTATCTGGCATTCAAGACGATCGGTACGCTCATCGGAACGGCGAGCTTCTTCTTGTGTGCCGGTGTGCTGGTTCTGCTGCTGGCGGCCTTTGTCGTGCGGATGGAAAGAAGGCTTCAAGCGAAAACCGCAGCGGCGCAGGGAGCAGCATGATGTTCACAGGCAAGCGCATTATCTGGCTCGGAATTATCGTGGCACTGCTGCAATCGGGTGCCCTGTACGCGATGGTCGAGCAGCGGGCGTCTATTCTGCGCGGTGGCAAAGATATCATCCTGCTGAGCGAGCCCATAGACCCACGCGATTTCCTGCGCGGCGATTACGTGACGCTTTCCTACGATATCTCCAGTATCAGCGCTGATAAAATATCCGGCAGCCGACCGGAAGTAAGCGGCCTGATTGACGTTTATGTCACGCTGGTCAAAGGCTCAGATGATCGTTGGAGCTTTGCGAGTGCTTCGTGGGAGGCACGTTCTGACCTCAAGCCTGAAGAAGTGCAGATACGGGGGCGCATGATGAATTATGGTTATTTAGCTCCGGACAGCACTTATCGTGTGAATTACGGCATAGAGCGCTACTATGTTCCCGAAGGCCAGGGAATCGCTATCGAGGAACAGCAGCGTGAGCGCAAGATTGATGTTGTCGTTGCCGTCTCGGATGAGGGAGAGGCGCAAATCCGCGCTCTGCGAAGTGATGGCAGCGTTCTTTACGAAGAGCCTCTCTATTAGAAATGCCGGTTGAGAATATTACTGTAAAAACCCGGCTTTTTCCTTTGACCCTTGAAAAGACGGTGCTATAGAGACGCGCGCTTGAGGTTCGGCTACGTGCCTCGGATGCGGATATGGCGAAATTGGTAGACGCACCAGATTTAGGTTCTGGCGGGAGACCGTGGGGGTTCGAGTCCCTCTATCCGCACCACAAATATTCCCGACACATTGAGAATACGGCACTGCTTCTGTAAGTTGCGCATGCGTGGGGGAAGTCCTGATAATGATCGAAACAAGCCGTCTTTTGTTGCGTCCGCAGCGCATTGGCGATTTCGAATCCTATAAGGCAATCTGGGTGAATGATCCGAATATAGGCGAGGACGTGCCAATATTACCCGGCCTGACAGAAGAGCAAATTTGGGACAGGCTACTACGCTGGCTCGGGCATTGGGCAATTTTTGGTTATGGCCCGTTGCTTGTTGTTGATCGCCAGACCGGAGAGCTGATCGGCGAGACAGGAGTTGCACGGTTCCATCGCGGCAATGGCCCTTCATTTGATGGCGTGCCCGAGGCTCTGTGGCGAATTAAGTACACGAAACATGGCCAAGGGCTGGCGGCTGAAGCTGCACACGCTGCCTTTAACTGGTTCGATACGCAGGGCATTTCAGCACGCACGGTCTGCATGATCGATCACTGGAATCATGCTTCGTTGAAGCTGGCCGGAAAGCTCGGCTTTAAAGAATTTTCGCAGGCAGTTTACAAAGGCAACAATGTTTTGCTGCTTGAGCGGATTATCGCCGATCAGGCAATTACGTCGGGGTACAAGCGCAGGAAATAATCCAGTCCCGGAACAATTTCACTTTCGTCGGTAATTGCTTGCTGGCGGAATAAACCAGATAATAGTTGGAGCCGGTCGAGGCATCGATATCGAACAGTTTGACTAGCGTTCCTGCTTCGATCTCGTTCTGGAAAAAAGCTCCTGAGACCAGACCGACACCGCCGCCGGATAAAGCCAGCCCGCCAATGATCTGTTGAGTGTCGATATCCACACCGGGTCTCGTCATTGTTAGCGGACCTTCAACGCCAGCCTCGCGAAACCACGTAGGCCACCAATTATCGTTTGGAGTTATAAGGTGGTAGTTGAGAAGATCCGCCGGTTTTTCAGGTCTGCCGTGGCGTTCGAGATAAGCGGGGCTGGCTAACGGGGTGAAACCGCCGGATAAAAGCCAATGCGATGTCATCCCCGGCCAAGTGCCGCTACCGCTTCTTATGCCGCAATCGATACCTTCGGCATCATAATCCAGCAGTCGGGACGAAATATCGAACCTTACAGAAAGCTCGGGGTGCAAATCCTGAAAGTCGGTAATGCGCGGTGTCAGCCAATTGCTGGCAAAGGTGTGGATGACTGAAACGACAAGCACGGAGTTTTGTTCTTCACGAATGCTGCGGAAAGTCTCACCCATGTCTGCCAGAGCGCGACGTATGACCGGCGCTATCGTTTCGCCCTTCGGTGTCAGGATAACGCCGCGTGCAAGACGCTGAAACAAGGGGGCTCCGGCGTAATCTTCGAGCAGCCGGATCTGATAGCTGACCGCAGATTGGGTCATGTTAAGCTCGTCAGCAGCTTTCGTGAAATTCTGCAGCCGCGCTACGCAATCAAAGACCCGGATGGCGCCAAGGGGTAGGGATGACATGTTGACCCATTAAATTTACTGATGGCTTGCCGCTCAATTCGCGTTGGTGCTCCCAACAATAAGGTACTACATCTCTCAACACAACAGCACATCTAATAGCTCGATGGAGAGTGTAATGACCGAATTGCGATTTTTCGGGCTGAGTTCGTTTGCGATTTTGTGGGCGGGTTTGGCCAAACAGACTTCAGCGCCAGTAGGCGATGCGTCTGATTTGAATGCCTACATGCTGCGCGATTTGAATCTGACGCCAAGCCAGCGCGCATCTGTTACATATAAGAGCCGGGACATGCTTTCTCCAGCTTACAGATATCGCCTGCCTTGAACCTGCGGACCAAAGTAAAAAGCGCGGGGCTGTTATGACTCCGCGCTTTTTTGTTAATGCGCTGCAGCTTGCTCTGCGACAGGTTTCCTTTTGCGCCGGAATGATCGGAGCACAACGTAGAACACCGGTGTCAGGAACAGACCAAAGAAGGTAACGCCGAGCATTCCGGAGAACACGGCTGTTCCCAGCGACTGACGCATTTCCGCGCCGGGGCCGGTTGCAATCATCAGTGGTACAACACCAAAGATAAAGGCGAAGGCGGTCATCAGGATCGGCCGCAGACGCAAGCGGCTGGCCTCGATGGCCGCTTCAACAGGCGTAGCGCCCTCATCCTCATGCTGCCGGGCAAACTCGACAATCAGGATCGCGTTTTTCGCCGCCAGACCAATCAGCACCACGAGACCAATTTGCGTGAGGATGTTGTTATCCATACCTCGCAATGCCACGCCTATCAGTGCTGCAAGCACGGCCAGCGGAACGATCAGGATAATTGCCAGAGGCAACACCCAACTTTCATACTGGGCCGAAAGGGCAAGGAAGACGAAGATGACCGACAGAGCGAAGATGAACACTGCCGTGTTGCCGGTAGCGCGTTCCTGAAAGGCGAGTTCCGTCCAGTTGAACGTCGTGCCTTGCGGGAGCGTTTTGGCTGCCAGCGCCTCCATCTGGTCGAGAGCAGCGCCAGTTGACACGCCGGGAGCGGCATTACCCTGCAATGGTACAGACACATACATATTGTAGCGCTGCACCAGAGAAGGACCGGTTGTGTCTCTGATTTCAATCAGCGTGCCAAGCGGAACAAGTGCTCCAGTGGCCGAGCGTACTTTCAGAGCAAGAATGTCCTGCCGATCCAGACGGAACTGCTGATCTGCCTGCGCACGCACCTGATAAACGCGCCCGAAGGCATTGAAATCATTGACGTATGAGGTTCCAAGATTTGTCGAAAGTGTTTCAAAGATATTCGGAATTGGAACATTCAACGCCCGTGCCTTGTCACGGTCCACTTCAAGGAAGTATTGCGGGCTGGAAGCGGAGAAGGTCGTGAAAACGCCAGTCACACCGGGTGTCTGCGCTGCTTCGCCCATCATCTGATAGGCCAGAGCCAGCACACGGCGCATGTCGGAACTGTCACGATCCAGCAACTGCATCTTGAAGCCGCCGGAATTGCCGATACCGCTAATCGCAGGTGGTGGCACGGCGATAATGAAAGCTTCCTGAATGCTCTGAAGACTTCCATAAAGCTGACCGATAATCTGGTTGGCGTTATGCCCTTCTTCAAGCCGGTTCTCGAAGGAGTCGAATGCTGCGAATACCACGCCGGAGTTCGACGCATTGGTGAAGGTGGCACCGTTGAAACCGGAAAAGGCTACAGCATTCTTCACGCCCGGTACGTCGCGAACGATCTTCGATACCTTTTCAATGACAGCATCCGTACGATTTAGCGAAGCTCCGTCCGGCAACTGCACAACCACAATGGCGTAGCCCTGATCCATCGTCGGAATAAAGCCGCGGGGAACTGAAGTTGCCATGTACCAGGTAGCGACAAGCAGCCCGACAAAAACCAGCAGGGAAGCCGCAATGCCGATGAATGAACTGACGAGGTGACGAATGACCCACGAATAGCCGTTCGCCATCTTGTCGAAACCGGTATTGAAGCCATTGGCCAATGTCCGGCCAAAACGGGCGACAGGATTGTTCGATTCCTTATGGTTGTGCGGCCGCAAAACAATCGCAGCCAAAGCTGGCGAGAGTGTCAGCGAGTTGAGGGCAGAGATTGCAGTCGCGACCGCGATAGTGATGGCGAATTGCAGATAGAACTGCCCCGTAATGCCGGGGATGAAGGCAGTCGGCACGAAAACAGCAATCAGAACCAGCGAAATGGCGATGACAGCGGTGCCGACCTCATCCATTGTCACGTGCGACGCTTCCTTGGGCGTCATGCCGGTTGCAAGGTTTCGCTCAACATTTTCGACGACCACGATGGCGTCGTCGACCACAATGCCGATGGCAAGAACCAATCCAAACAGGGTGAGCATGTTGAGCGAGAAGCCGAAGGCAAGCAGCAATGCCAGTGTTCCGATGAGGGAAACCGGAATTGCCACAATCGGAATGATCGCTGTACGCCAGGATTGAAGGAAGACAAGCACGACGAGTGCCACGAGGATAACGGCCTCGATGATCGTCTTGTACACTTCATTGATCGATTCAGCGATGAATTCGGTGGGATTATAAACAATGTCGTAGGTCAGCCCGTCAGGAAAGTCCTTCTTCAGCTCTTCCATTGTGCTGCGAATTGATTCCGCAGCGGCGAGGGCGTTGGTGCCCGGGCGGCTGAAAATACCCAAGGCAACCGCAGGACTGCCATTCAGATATGAGTTGGTGACATAGTCTTTTGCACCAAGCTCAATGCGCGCCACGTCCTGCAACTGCACCAGACGACCGCTTTCTGTCGCCTTGACAATAACATAGCGGAACTGTCGGGCATCGCTGAAACGGCCTTCGGTAGTGACTGTATACTGGAACGCATTGGTACCCGATGAAGGTGGGCCACCTATGGAACCGCCCGAAACCTGCACGTTCTGGTCACGCAGCGATTGCACCACGTCACTCGATGTCATGCCATAGGCTGAGAGTTTTTCAGGGTCGAGCCAGATACGCAGGGAGTATTCGCGTTCACCGAAGATGATCAGATCGCCGACACCATCCAGACGCAACAATACGTCGCGCACGCGGGAGCGCGCATAGTTGGACGCATAAAGCTGGTCATAACGACCATTTGGCGAAAGAATATGCACGACCATCATCAAATCAGGTGAACTTTTGGTGGTAGTGATACCAAGACGGCGGACTTCTTCTGGAAGGCGCGGCTCGGCAATGGACACCCGGTTCTGAACAAGAACCTGTGCCTTATCAAGATCGGTCCCGAGCTTGAACGTAACAGTCAAAGCCATCGAACCATCGGCGGTCGAATAGGAGGACATATACAGCATGTCCTCGACGCCATTGATTTCCTGCTCGATGGGCGTTGCCACCGTATTGGCAATGGTTTCGGCATCGGCACCCGGATAAGAGGTGCGGATGATGATGGTTGGAGGTGCTATTTCAGGATACTGCGCAACTGGCAGCTGTGTATAGGCAATGCCGCCGACGATCAGCAAGACGATAGATAGAACGCTCGCAAAGATTGGCCGGTCAACGAAAAAGTGCGCGAATCTCATTGCGCAGCTCCCGCCGCCTTGGTCGCGTCAGCGGTCGCAGCCTCCGGTGGCAGGACAACCAGTTCCGGCTTGACCTTCGCACCCGGGCGGATGCGCATCAGGCCATTCACGACGATTGTTTCATCGCCAGTCATGCCGGAACGGATGACGCGGTAACCGTAAAGCTTCGGTCCAAGACGAACCGGCTTTGGTGTAACTGTGCCATCTTCGCTGACTGTGAAGACGATGCGTTCATTCTGGTCGGAACCAATAGCCTCGTCCGGGATCAGAATACCCTTATAGCTATTGGATGCTGCAACATCGACACGGCCGAACAGGCCGGGTTGCAAGATGAATTTCGGGTTGTCGAAGCGTGCCCGCACGCGCATCGTTCCCGTCTGGTCGTCCAGACGGTTTTCAGCAAAATCGACTTTACCCTTCACAGGTGGCTCAGCGGAATCCGTCAGCCGGACCGTTACTTCCAGCCCCGCGGCACCTTCCTGCAATGTGCTGCCATTTTCACGTGCGGTACGTGCGTAGGAAAGCAGGTTGCGCTCATCGACGTTGAAGTAGAAATCAATCGGGTCGAGGGAAACGATTGTCGTCAAAATCGTCTGGTCCGGCTGGACGAGATTGCCGACAGAGATAAGACGGCGATCAATGCGACCGCTCAATGGAGCAGTAATTTTCGTATATTCAAGATCAAGCTGTGCCCGGGCCAGAGCTGCCTCTGCGCCACGGACATTAGCCTGAGCGGAGATGAAATCACGGCGCCGGTCATCCAGCTGCGATGCGGAGAGAGTACCGCTTGCGGCCAGAGACTCGGTGCGGTTGAACTGCGCTTCGGCATAAACGAGAGTCGTCTTTGAGACCTCAAGCGAGGCTTGGGCTTGCGATAGTGCTGTTTCGAAGGGACGCTGATCGATCGTAAACAGCGGATCGCCCTTTTTGACCAGTGCGCCGTCAGTGAACTCGATCTTGTCGAGATAACCGGCAACACGTGAGCGAATGGACACTTCATCGACGGCTTCGAAGCGACCAATGAACTCATCACTGTCTACAACGTCGCGAACGACTGGCTTTGCAACCGATACCGGGGGAGGCGGCGGCGCTGCTGCTTCCTGTGCCAATGCAGCACCCGAGGAAAGGAGAGCGGCTGTCAAACCGAACTTGAGTGTAGTTAAAAGCGATCGTGACAAAGGGTAGGCCTCCATGACTGTAAGACGTCCCGTGCGTGTCGCAAAGATGCAGCAACTTCGGCTGAAATAAACAAAATCAATACCATCTTTGCGAACGATCAGGTCGAGTAGAGCAAAGTCAGATAATGTCGGCTGGGAACGTTTGCGAGAGGGCGCTGCACAATTTTAACACAGTGCAGCCATAATTAATTCAATCCGAAAAAGTCCCCACCTGCATAGATTTGCACAGTTCCAATTTCTTGTCACCTTGCAATCTCCGGCTGCAACCGTGCTGCACGATGCTATTTTGCCCGCCTGCATGGCTCTGCCATTGATTTTTATACCTGAGCCGAGTAAAGGGAGCGACCAGTCGGTGAAGGTGCGATTTCTCACCCAACTTTGTGCCACAGTCTGTAATACAATGCGTGGCACAAATCGAGAGTTGGGTTGGAAATACGGCAATAAAATCAACGTGGATGACGAAGCCAAGGCTTGCTCATCTGCACCCGGAGCCACATAGGCAACAGTTTTTCTCCCGCAATTTGGCGAACGAGCCGGTGACGGCGGGACAAATGTTAAAAAAGTGAAGGTTTGGACATGCAGGTTACTGAAACGCTCAATGAAGGGCTGAAGCGCGAGATCAAGGTCGTTGTTCCGGCCAAGGATCTGGAAGCAAAGCTTTCCGAACGCCTCCAGGGTGCAAGCGCAAAGGCGCGCATCAATGGCTTCCGTCCCGGCAAGGTGCCAATGAGCCACCTTCGCAAGATGTACGGCAAGTCGTTCATGGCTGAAGTCGTCAACGAAATCCTGAGCGATTCTTCGCGCACCATTCTTTCGGATCGCAACGAAAAGTCAGCTACACAGCCTGAAGTCGTCATGACTGAAGACGAAAAAGAAGCTGACAAGGTTCTTTCCGGTGAAGCTGATTTCGAATTCTCGCTGAATTACGAAGTTCTGCCAGCGATAGAAATCAAGGACACTTCAAAGATCAGCATCACCCGCGAGATCGTTGATGTTTCCGATGAGGAAGTCGAAGAGCAGGTCAAGCGCGTTGCAAGTTCTGCCCAGACCTTCGAAACCAAGAAGGGCAAGGCTGAAAGCGGCGACCGCGTTACCATGGACTATCTCGGCAAGGTCGACGATGTTCCTTTTGATGGCGGTGCGGACAGCGACGCAACGCTGGTTCTCGGCTCCGGCCAGTTCATTCCGGGCTTTGAAGATCAGCTGATCGGCGTCAAAGCTGGCGATGAAAAGCAGATCAAGGTTACTTTCCCGGCAGAATATCAGGCTGCTCACCTTGCAGGCAAAGACGCAACCTTCGACATCACTGTCAAGGAAGTTGCAAAGCCAGGTGAACTCGAAATCAACGACGAAACTGCAAAGAAGCTCGGCATCGAAAGCGCTGATCGTCTGCGTCAGGTTATCCGCGAGCAGATCGAGAGCCAGTACGGTTCGTTCACACGTCAGAAGGTCAAGCGTCAGATTCTCGATGCTCTGGACGGCGAGTACCAGTTCGAATCGCCAGAACGCCTGATCAATGCCGAGTTCAACAACATCTGGGCTCAGATCGGTCAGGACCTCGCACAGGCTGGCAAGACTTTTGAAGACGAAGACACAACGGAAGAAGAAGCCCGCGCAGAATATCGCAAGCTTGCTGAACGCCGCGTACGTCTTGGTCTCGTTCTTTCCGAAATCGGCAACAAGGCCGGTATCGAAGTGACCGAAGAAGAAATGCAGCGCGCTGTTTACGATCAGGTTCGTCAGTATCCAGGTCAGGAACAGCAGATCTATGAATTCTTCCGCAAGACTCCGGAAGCAATCAACAATCTTCGCGCTCCAATCTTCGAAGAGAAGGTTGTCGATCACCTGCTGGCCAGCATCAACGTTACCGACAAGAAGGTAACGAAAGAAGAGCTGATGGCTGATGACGAGTCGGAAGAAAAGTCCGGCGAAGCCAAGAAGCCTGCCAAGAAAGCAGCGCCGAAAAAGGCAGCCAAGAAAAAGACTGAAGACGAAGCATAAGCTTCTCGTCTGCAGCTTCTCAAAGCAATACTGAAAACGGCTCCGCAATGCGGGGCCGTTTTCTTTTACCAAATCACCAGACGAGATTTACCGCGGTCTGGATCAGTTCGGCATTATCTCTGGCCATCTGGCCGGAGGGCAGGCGATTGTAGTCCTCAAGACCAATGCGACTGTCAAATTTCTTTACCATCGCCTCCCGATAAATTGGCCAGACACTTGCTTCGTCACCATGAAGTAATATGGGCAAGTTGATACCGGCATTCTTCAGAACGTTCTGAATGTCGTTGGCTACCTTGAGCCCTTCTTCGATGTCTTGCTCAAGGATTTCGATCAGTACGCGCAGGCATTGATCTGCATTATTCAACCTTACAAATCGTTCCGCATCGCTGATAGACCAGAGACCAGCCTCTACACCGATGCCTTTGCTAAAAACCAGAGACATCAAGTCGCTTGCATCTTCTTCTATGAGATTGATTGAAACGTAATCTGGCAGTGTTTCCCAATGATGGATCGGCTCATGTCGGGCTCTTCCGACCGGCGCAATACTCCACTGTGTGGAAAGGCCGATTGGAACCGAGGGCACTACTTCGCGAATTGTCCGCAATGTGTTGGCAACAATGACTGGATCGAGAGTCTCCATTCCGTCCGGGCCGCGTGGATGAATGTGCAGTTCCTGTGCGCCGGCAGCAACAACCAGCTCTGCGTCTTTAGCAAGTTCAGCACCCGAGAACGGCACGGCTGGGTGATAGTCCCGCATGCGTGCACCATTGAGGCAGGCTTGTAACATCTGTGCTTCTCCACTCTTCAGTAAGCTTATGATAGCGGAGGCGGTGCTGACAGCATTCTGTCAGGAAAACTTGAAATGCCGTTTTTATGGTTTTCCTTTAATGACTACCGGCGATAGAAGTTTGCAATTGCGACACCCATCCAGAAAGACAAAATTGAAAAAAACCAAATTGGTTAGTGCGGTTGGCGGTGAAGTAAACCTGTCGGACTTTATAACACAGAATCTGCACCTTCTTCCCGTTCCGTCCGTGCCGGAGATATCGCTTTATACTGCACACCCGGCCAGCAGGGTGGGTAAGCTTGGTAACAAGGATATACATGGCGATGACCATCCGCCTTATTGGGCCTATCGCTGGGCCGGCGGGACAGTGCTGGCACGGCATATTCTGGACCATCCGGAAGTGGTTGCGGGTTGGCGCGTGCTGGACTTGGGTTCGGGTTCCGGCATTGTGGGAATTGCAGCCGCCAAAGCTGGCGCGAAGGCTGTCGTTTCAGTGGATATCGATCCTAATGCTTCGATTGCAAACCGCTTGAACGCGGCAGTCAATGGAGTGCACATAACTACCATCTGCCAAGACATTCTCAATAATGCGCCGCCAGAAACTGATATTATCGCGATAGGCGATTTATTTTATGATCCAAACCTCGCAGGCAAGGTTACGGCCTATCTTGATAAATGTATTGCTGCGAGAATTACTGTTATCGTGGGTGACCCCGGAAGAGAGTATTTGCCGCGGGAGCGGCTGCGTGTACTATCGAAACATTCAGTGCCTGATTTTGGCGACGGCGAAGCCAGTTCGCCAGATGCAAGCGCCGTGTATCTCTTCAGATCAAAGCCTTGAACCTAAAAGAGGCCAAGTCCTTTCAGGCTTGAATGGCCATTTTTTCCGATAATGATGTGATCATGCACAACGATCCCCATTTGAGTGCCGATATTGGCAATCGTCTTCGTCATATCGATGTCAGCTTTAGAAGGTGTCGGATCGCCGGATGGATGGTTATGCGCGAGAATGATTGCGCTGGCTGAGAGCTGCAAGGCACGGGCAATAACCTCGCGTGGATAGACGGGCGTATGATCGACGGTGCCGACCTGTTGAACCTCATCCGCGATAAGAGCATTTTTCTTATCAAGAAAAAGAATGCGAAACTGTTCGCGTGGTTCGTAGGCCATCGCAGCCACGCAATAATCCATTACCTTCGCCCATGAACCAAGAACGATCTTTTCACGAATCTCGCTGCGGATCATGCGATGAGTGACGGCGGACATAAACTTCAGATCGAAAGCTATTGCCGGACCACAACCTTTCACCTCACGCAGGAGGTGCTCCGGCGCTCCTAGAACCTCTGCAAGTGAGCCAAAGCGTGCGATCAGCGCCTTGGCCAGCGGTTTTGTGTCGCCCTGCCTGATCGATCTATAGAGCAGCATTTCCAGCATTTCATAGTCGGCAAAGCCAACATGGCCGATGCTTTGAAATCGCTCTTTCATGCGTTCACGGTGCCCGAGATAGTGCGGCAGCGTTTCAGTGGGCCCCAATTGTGGCTCCACGTTGAGTGGAGCTTTACCTGTCTCAACGACAGGTTGATCTGAAGAGATTGCTGGGGAGGTTTCGTTGAGGAAGAAAGGCAACTCGGGCTTTTCTTCACTCATACGGCGTTATCCGAGTTTTAAACCGGGTGCGAACAACCCGGCAGGTGATACTGTGAAAACCTCGCAACCATCCTTTGTAACACCGACAGTGTGCTCGTATTGAGCCGTCAGCGACCGGTCACGGGTGACAGCGGTCCAGCCATCGGCCAGCACTTTCACATGCGGGCGGCCAAGATTGATCATAGGTTCGATGGTGAAAATCATACCTTCGCGCAGTTCCACGCCTTCGTTTGGCGTCCCATAATGCAGGATGTTCGGCGCATCATGGAACAATTGCCCCACGCCATGGCCACAGAAGTCTCGCACGACGGAACAACGTTCAGCTTCAGCGTAAGTCTGGATTGCAGCACCGATGGCACCTGTGCGGGCGCCGGGCCGAACGGCTTCTATACCACGCATCAGGCTTTCATGCGTCACTTCCATAAGCCGTTCTGCGGCGCGCTTGATCTCGCCAACCGGATACATGCGGCTGGAATCGCCGTGCCAGCCATCGACAATGTAGGTAACATCGATATTGACGATATCGCCTTCACGCAGCGGCTTGTCATCCGGAATGCCGTGGCAAACAACGTGGTTGATGGATGTGCAGCTGGACTTGGTATAGCCACGATAGTTCAAGGTGGCGGGTAGTGCGCCCTGATCGGCACCAAACTCAAAAACAAAACGGTCAATGGTGTTGGTCGTTACACCGGGAGCTACAATCGAGGCGAGTTCATCCAGGCAACGTGCCGTGATTTGACAAGCCTTACGCATTGCTTCGAAGCCTTCGGGGCCATGAAGCCGAATCTGCCCTGTATTCTTCAGGGGAGCGCTCTGTGCGTCTAGATAGCTAACCATTAAACTTAACCGTTGGCGTTAATCGATAATAGGCATTGTACTGACTGCAACAATACCTTCAGGCGTGATGTGGCATTTTACGGCGTAAGCTTCAACCCCGCGCCGCATTGCCCGCTCAAAAGCAGCCGCATAAACCGGGTCCAGATCGCCGCATATCCTCAAACTATCGCAATCGCCACGCTGAATGACATAGAGCATGACGCCGCGATGGCCAATTTCCACCATGTTGCCAAGCTCGTCCAGATGTTTTGCGCCACGAATAGTCGGAGAATCAGGAAATTCTGCCAGCCCCGGTGTGCGTGAGAAGTGCACATTCTTTACTTCGACATAGGCGCTCGGGCGGTCCGAATCGTAAAGCAACAGATCAATGCGTGAGTTGGCGCCGTAACGTTGCTCCCGTTTAAGGGTAGCATAACCGGCAAGCGATGGAATCAGTCCTGCGAGAATTGCCTCCTCGGCGATCCGGTTGGGCAAGCCGGTGTTTATGCCGACGATATGCCCTGCCACTTCAACCATTTGCAGCGTGTGGGGGTATTTGCGCTTGAGATCATCGCTGTGCGAGAGCCAAACCTTTATGCCGGGGTCTGTCAGTCCCAGCATTGAGCCGGTATTGGGAACCGAGCTGGTAATGGCCGTGCCGTCATCCAGAATGATGTCCGCGAGAAAGCGCTTGTAGCGTTGCACCAGCGTGCCGGTAATGAGCGGGGAAGCAAAGATCATCCGGGAGGATTAACGCAACCTGCTCGTTAAATCGACAGCTTTCAACGATTTTGCAGGACCGCATTTATTACTTCTGCCAGCGTGGTATCCGCCATCATAACCATGGCAGCAGCCGCAATTCCGGCTGCCAGAAATTTCAATGTCGTCTTGGTGTTGTTATTCATCGTCGTGATTTCCTGCATACCGCCATACTAGCGGGAAACAGGCCAACAATATGTTGGAATGAAGTTTGTTCAGAGGCGTGCTGCCCGCAAAAAACCTGCCTTGGGAAAGGCAGGCAAGTTTGCTCTGGGGTGGGAGAATCGGACTCGTTGGAGGTATAAACCGAGTCCTGCTGCCACGATCGGAATCATGACAGCGATTCATGATATGTCAGCTCATCATATCAGCCTCATAACTTTGTCTAACATGCCGTGACAAAGCTTGAAAAAACCGGGGTGTTCTAATTCTCCAGAGTGTCACATGCTGTGCGGAGGGACAAAACGTTAGGAGGACTTTCATGAAATACAAGATTTTCCTGCCTCTGATGGCAGTTGCGGCTTTCTCCCTTGCAGCCTGTGATAACAAGCCTGCGGAAGGCACGAGCACTCCACCTGCAACCACCACAGAGCCCACAACTCCGCCTGCAGCGCCAGCCCCTGCAGAGCCAGCACCTGCGCCGGCACAGCCTGCGCCTGCGAACTAATTTATCCGAGACGAAAAAACGGCCAGCTCACCCAGAGCTGGCCGTTTTTGCATACATAATCGCAAGGGCAATTTAGCATTGCCATACAAGTCGCTGATTTTCATTGAGAAAGAAGTGGTACGCCCAAGGGGAATCGAACCCCTGTTTGCGCCGTGAAAGGGCGCCGTCCTAACCGCTAGACGATGGGCGCCTCCGGTGAAGCGGCTTATAGTGAAACAGTATTTCCGCCGCAACCCCATAAAGCATTCTTTTTTAGAAAAAGTTCAATTTGTGCGAATTTTGTTCAGCGGACGGTCGCAGGGCAGCCATTATCTGCGGAACACAATCCGGCCTGGATCAACCTTTTCCCTTGGAACAGCGCCAATTCCAGTCACGGCGCGGACCGATATCCACATGTACCGATTCGGTATGGCAGTAAGTTCCAACGCCGCCGCGACCGGTCATGGCGCGTGCATAATTGGCGAGTTCCCACTTGCTGATTCCAGGAACCTGAATATCTGCTGCAGCGCAGGACATATGCAGGGATGCCTTGGCACCATTCACCTTGCGATTGTAAGGCGGGCTGCGGTAGCCGGACGTGACGATGACGGATTTGCCGTATTTCCGCTCGATCAGCTTGAGAATGCCGACCAATTGCGGTTTCAGGCAGGCAACATCGACGCTTTCGCGCTGAACTTTCAGTCCGTTCGGAGCAAGGCGGGCAAGTCCCGCGGCCGATGCCAAAATCACCGGAGCCCCCGCTGCTTCAACGTCATCATCGTCATACAAACTGTCGCGTTGCATGATCTGGATGCCAGCATTTGGTCGAACGCCCGGCAGCGACGCGAGATGCTCGGTCCGGCCTGCAAAGGATTCCGCTGACGGAAGATCACCATCAGATGAGTCGGCTGGTGCACTTGGCTTGGATTTTGGTTCGATGACCGCGACAAGACGCTGACCTGCGGGCTTTGAACGATTATTTGAGAACAAACGTAACAGCGCACCATTATTCTTCTGTGCAGTAGCTGCCGGTTTGGTTTCTTCCGGAGGAGCTGAGTCAGCGACGGTCGTTTCCGGGGCTGCCTTGCCTTCAGGCTTCACTGGTTCAGCTGCTGCCGCAGGTGTCTCAGGCACGGGAGCGGGCGTTTTGGTCATGCTCCCAAAAAGTGACGTTCTGACGGGAGGCTGCGCAACAACTGTTGCTGCGCTGGCAACTTGCACCTCTTCGGTTTTAGTCTCTGCTGAGCCCTGCGCTTCGGTCTTTTCATTAGCTTTGGCTAATTCAGCTTTGCCTTCGGCTGGCTTTGCAGCGCCATTGATCGCCTGAAGGGCATTTGTTTCGGTGGTGCCGGCCAATGCAAGTGCTTCAGGTGTAACTTGCGTGTTGCCGCCGGAGGGTAGGGAGGTTTGAGCGTCGCCCGCAGCCGTATCAGTTGGTGCAACCGCCAATGCGGAAGTAACGCCGGGGCTTGAGCCAGTCGACGTACAAGATGTTGCTGCAAAGGCAGCAAGACCAATAACGCATACGACTGTACTTGCCCGTAAGGCTGAAACTGAACGCGGCAGTGTTTTCAACGATTCCCCCGTATGGACGTCCGGCACGATTCGATAATTCAATCCGGCCCGTTTTATAAGAGCAATAAGCCCACGAAGTTCTATTGAGGCGTAAATACACCGGCAGAGAGCGACAATAACTAATTGTTTTTACCCATCTGCACAAGACACGAACTATATACGCAATGAGGCGAAAGCGTGATCGGACATGTTTCTGCCATGGTCTTTAACCGTTAGTTACAGCAAATACTGGCGTATTTGCTGTAAGACTACACGCGTATTCTCACATATGTACCCGGTGCATCGGCGAGAACCTGCACGTTATTTTCACCCGGTATTCGTGGGGCGACGCGCGTGTTGTCCTGATTTTCTATCCAGGCATGCCAGTGATTCCACCAAGACCCCGGATGCTCACCGCTTTTCTCAAGCCACGCATCGAATGAACCAATGGGTGCCGCTCCAGTCCAATATTGATACTTGTTCTTGGCAGGAGGATTGACCACACCGGCAATATGTCCCGAACCAGACAGTACATAAGTAACATCACCGCCAAAATACTTGCAGCCGGTAAACACAGATAGTGCGGGAGCGATATGGTCTTCTTTTGCAGCAAGATTGTAGATTGGGATCTTCACATCGGCCAGTGACAGACTTTCGCCAGCCAGCTTCATCATTCCACGCACGAGATTATTATCGAGATAGCAATTGCGCAGGTAATAGGAGTGGTTGGCAGCACTCATACGCGTTGCATCGGCGTTCCAGTAAAGCAGGTCAAACGGCACCGGATCGCGACCACGCATGTAGTTATTGACGACATAGGGCCAGACCAGATCACCGGATCGCAGCATATTGAACGCGGTTGCCATGCGCGTGCCATCAAGATAGCCCTCCGCCGACATGGCATTCTCCAGCGCCGTTATCTGATCCTCATCGACAAACACCTTCAAATCCCCGGCATAGGTGAAATCTACCTGAGTGGTGAAAAGCGTCGCGCTTTTGATTCGATCTTCACCCTCCTTGGCAAACAGTGCCAGTGCTGCGCTGAGCAGAGTTCCACCAACGCAATAGCCGATTGCATTCACGGCCCGTTCGCCGGTCGCTGTCTCGACCGCATCGAGCCCGAAGCGCAAGCCTTCATTGATATAGGCAACCCAGTCTTTTTGAGCATGACGCTGATCCGGATTGACCCAGGAGATGACGAAAACAGTATGCCCGTGGTCGATCGCCCATTTGATGAAAGACTTTTCGGGGTTGAGATCGAGAATATAGAATTTGTTGATCCATGGCGGGCAGATCAGGAGAGGGCGCTTGAGCACATCTTTGGTCGTTGGTTCATATTGGATGATTTCCGCCACGTCGCTTCTGGCGATAACCTTTCCGGGGGTTGTCGCAACGTTTTCTCCGAGCGCGAACTTGGTCAAATCCGATTGACGTAAGCGCAGGTCGCCGCCACCCGCAACGATGTCTTCCGCCAGCATCTTCATGCCGCGAACAAGATTCTCGCCATTGCTCGCTACTGTTTCCTTGTAAAGTTCAGGGTTGGTCAAAAGGAAATTGCTGGGCGAGGCGGCAGTTGTAATCTGCTTCACGTAAAACGAAGCCTTGTGGCGTGTGTGCTCATCAAGGCCTTCGGCGTTCTCGACCAGATCGCCAGCCCAGCGAGCCGTGACAAGATATGCCTGCTTCAAAAAGTCAAAGAAAGCATTGCGGCCCCAGTCTTCGTCTGTAAAGCGCTTGTCGCCTTTTTCGGGTGTAGCGACATCCTCGACATCCTCGCCGCTCATGCGCCGGATGGAGTTTGACCAGATTGTCATGTAGCTCGCGAATAGTTTTGTCTGGGCCTCAAGCGCTCTGCTGGGCTCGGACAGCCAATACTCGGAAACTTTCGACAGTGTTTTGACAACATCGGTGACAGGATCGGCGAGCGTGTCGCGTTTCAAACCTTTTTCGCGTGGCTCAACCCATGCAGAAGCAGCTTTTCCTGCTTGTTCGATCATATGGGCGACATTGCGGGCAAAGGCTTCCGGGTCCTTGACCACATAGTGATCCAGATTGGGTGTCTTTGTGCTTTTATCGCCTTGATTGTCCATACAGTGGCATCCTCCCGCCAATTCTCCCGCTCAGCATTATTGACATGATAACATAAGTTGGTGCTATCCCTCCAAGGTGCATTTATTGTAGCCATGATAAATATCGTTTTTCTGAGTCAGGACACACAATGAAAATCTCGCTCAAACTGCTCATGCGCTGCTCGGCAGGCGCCGTTATGATCATTGGCTTGAGCGCGTGCGCCAATACAAGCCCTGCGCCAATGTCGAATTCGCCGCTGACGGGGCCGGTCAACACCGGAACCTATCCTCATTTCACGCCTGATCCGAAAGGCGAGACGACTCAATTTACCCCGCAGGAGAAAGATGATCTGCGCAACAGGACCACGGCTGCAAAGAACAGCCAAAAAGGCCCTTCCGCTGATCCGGCAGCCGCTGCACGCAAGCAGGCGGAGATTCGATTGCTGCGGCAGCAGCAGGCAGAAGATTTGAAAGCCATCGAAAGCGGGCAGCAGTAGGAACTATCGCGCTTCGGTTGAATTTGACCGCTCTGTCCAATGACAATTGTGCAGGCCAACCGATAATGCATTGCTGCATTGCACAAAAAACAGTTGTATTACTTTTGTAGTGTATGCAGCATCGTACTTTCTCTCATTTGCGGTTGCCTGCCATGCCTTTGCCGATTCTAGCCCTAGCCATCGCCTCATTCTGCATAGGTACGACCGAGTTCGTCATCATGGGGCTGTTGCCGGAGGTTGCGGCCGATCTTTCAGTATCGATCCCGAGTGCAGGCCTTCTGGTAACCGGATATGCGCTAGGTGTCGTTATCGGCGCGCCGATCATCGCAATCGCAACCGCTTCACTGCCGCGAAAGCCAGTGCTGGTCGGACTGGCTTTGCTGTTTGTGATCGGTAATCTCTTCTGTGCAATTGCCCCTAATTACTGGATGCTGATGATTGCGCGGGTTGTGACCGCGTTCGGTCACGGCGCATTCTTTGGAATTGGCTCTGTCGTTGCGGCAAATCTTGTGCCTCGTCACAAGCGGGCAAGCGCAATCGCGCTGATGTTCGCCGGGCTTACGCTTGCCAACATCCTTGGCGTTCCTGCCGGAACGGCCCTCGGCGAAGTTTATGGCTGGCGAGCTACATTCTTTGCGGTTGTCGCGATAGGTATTGCATCGGTTATTTCCATCATAGTGCTTGTTCCATCGTCAAAGGGTGAGCAGAAAGGCGGAGGGATACTCAGTGAGGTCAAGGTCCTGGGCAAACTGCAGGTTTGGCTGGCCATGGCGATCTCGGCACTGGCATCGGCCAGCCTTTTCGCGGTGTTCACCTATATCAAACCAATCCTGACCGATGTGTCGGGTATTTCCACCTCGGCAGTAACCTGGGTGTTGCTTCTGTTCGGTGCAGGTATGACCGTCGGCAATGTCATTGGCGGTAAGCTGGCTGACTGGAAGCTAATGCCAACTGTTATTGGCACGTTGATTGCACTGGCTTTTGTACATGTCATCTTTGCTGAGGTGACAGGCCTGCCAACAGCCGCGATTGCCACCGTGTTCTTCTGGGGGGTACTGACCTTCGTTATCGTGCCGCCGCTGCAGATGCGGGTGGTCGAATCCGCAGATGAGGCGCCGAATCTCGCAGCGACCCTCAATCAGGGTGCTTTCAATGTCGGTAACGCCTCTGGCGCATGGATTGGCGGTGCCGCGCTTACTTTGGGTGTTCCGTATCAGTATTTGCCATTTGTCGGAGCAGCTTTGACGCTGGCCGGTCTCGCCGTGGCCATATGGTCCACGCTGCTGGACCGAAAGGCGCATCGGGCGAAAATGATTTCTGACGAAGGTCAGCAATTCGGCCTTGAGCCACTTGCAGGTATTTGAACTTTTTCCAATGCGGGAAGCGTATAAATCAGGTGAAAGCCAAAACGGCTTTACGGCACCCGCATGCATGCCCGCTATTAAGCCTAAATCGGTTATAGGACCGAATGTCGCAGTTGGGATTTGCCATGCCGCAGCGTTGAACCCGACAATCTACATTAATATCATTCTAAAAAGCCTTTTGCGGCCTTTTTCCAGCAAAATGGGGGTGAAAATGCCCAAAACAACTGCTTTTTACATTACGGAATACCGTGCAGATGATAATTGGCGCATACCTTCGCGACGATTGTTGCACTTGCGTGCATGGCGCTAACGCGCTAACCCTCGGCCATCGAGCCAACTTCAAAAGACGGCGCGATCTGCCGTGCATTATCGGCAGTCATGTGTATGACATGGCATTCTTGTCAGCCTGAGTTCACAAGGCAGAAAAAGACGGATCATGAACGAGCTATTAAGTTCCTACCTGCCCATCGTTATCTTTATCGGTGTGGCGCTGGTAATCGGTCTGGCACTGTTGATTGCGCCGTTTCTGGTTGCATACAGCGCGCCTGACCCTGAAAAATTGTCGGCATACGAGTGCGGCTTTAACGCCTTTGACGACGCCCGCATGAAGTTTGACGTGCGCTTCTATCTTGTCTCTATCCTTTTCATTATTTTCGATCTGGAAGTGGCCTTCCTTTTCCCCTGGGCGATATCGTTCGGTGATGTGGGCTGGTTCGGCTTCTGGTCAATGATGGTATTTCTGGGCGTCCTCACGGTCGGCTTTATTTATGAGTGGAGAAAGGGAGCGCTGGAATGGGATTGACCGACAGCACCACCACCCTCGTGGCACCGCAGCCAAAAGGTATTATCGATCCGAACACAGGCAAACTGATCGGTTCCGACGATGCATTTTTCGGCGAGATAAACAATGAGCTGGCCGATAAGGGATTTCTGGTCACCTCTGCCGACGCATTGGTAACATGGGCACGTACCGGCTCGCTGATGTGGATGACTTTCGGTCTTGCGTGCTGCGCCGTTGAAATGATGCACACGTCCATGCCGCGCTATGATGGCGAACGGTTTGGTTTTGCACCCCGCGCTTCACCGCGTCAGTCAGACGTGATGATCGTTGCCGGGACGCTGACCAACAAGATGGCGCCAGCGCTTCGCAAGGTCTATGACCAGATGCCGGAGCCCCGCTATGTTATCTCCATGGGCTCGTGCGCGAACGGCGGTGGGTACTATCATTACTCGTACTCAGTAGTTCGTGGTTGTGACCGCGTTGTTCCCGTCGACATTTATGTGCCGGGATGCCCGCCAACCGCTGAGGCGCTCTTGTACGGCGTTTTGATGCTGCAAAAGAAAATCCGCCGAACCGGCACGATCGAGCGATAAGGTGAGCGCGATGTTTGAAGAAGCATTGAACGAACTGGCGAGCTACCTGACAGAAAAGCCGGGCCTGACATTAAAGTCAGTCGGCATTGCCTATGGCGATCTGTCCATCGAAGTTGATGCTGATGCACTGCTCGCCACGCTGACATTCCTTCGCGACGATGTGCAGTGCCAGTTCATCTCATTGATCGATATTAGCGGCGTTGACTATCCATCGCGTGTTCATCGCTTTGATGTGGTTTATCATCTGCTTTCACCCCGCCAGAACCTGCGCATCCGCGTGAAGGTGGCAACCGACGAAGATACGCCGGTTCCTTCGGCAACACCGGTATATCCGGGTGCTGACTGGTACGAGCGCGAGACGTACGATCTTTATGGCGTCCTGTTTTCCGGGCATCCGGACCTTCGCCGCATCCTCACGGATTATGGCTTTGAGGGGCATCCACTTCGCAAAGATTTCCCCCTGACAGGATTCGTCGAAGTTCGCTACGATGACGAAGTAAAGCGCGTCGTCTACGAGCCTGTCGAGCTTAGGCAGGAATTCCGCAATTTTGACTTCCAGTCTCCTTGGGAAGGCACGGACTACGTGCTTCCGGGCGACGAGAAGGCCCAGGTGAATTGAGGTCCTCCCGATGAGCGAGAACAGCAATCCATCCGCACAATGTCAGGAAGCCAACAATGGCTGAAACTCAGGTTCGTAATTTCAACATTAACTTCGGCCCGCAACATCCTGCGGCACATGGCGTTTTGCGTCTGGTGCTTGAGCTGGACGGCGAAGTTGTAGCTCGCGTCGATCCGCATATCGGCCTGCTGCATCGCGGCACAGAGAAGTTGATGGAAGCCAAGACCTATTTGCAGGCTGTGCCGTATCTTGATCGCCTCGACTATGTGGCGCCGATGAATCAGGAACACGCCTATGCCCTGGCGGTCGAACGTTTGCTCAAAATCGAAGTTCCGAAGCGCGGTCAGCTTATCCGCGTTCTGTTCTCGGAAATCGGCCGTATTCTTTCGCATCTGCTGAACGTGACGACACAGGCCATGGACGTTGGCGCATTGACGCCGCCGCTCTGGGGCTTTGAAGAGCGCGAAAAGTTGATGGTATTCTACGAGCGTGCCTGCGGCGCGCGCATGCATGCTGCCTATTTCCGTCCGGGCGGCGTGCATCAGGATTTGCCGGACCAGTTGATTGAAGATATCGGCAAATGGTGCGATCCGTTCCTGACGACTGTTAAAAATCTTGACGACCTGATCACACCGAACCGTATTTTCAAGCAGCGCAATGTCGATATCGGCGTCGTCACACTTGAAGATGCTTGGGCTTGGGGCTTTTCGGGCGTTATGGTCCGTGGCTCAGGTGCCGCTTGGGATTTGCGCAAATCGCAGCCTTACGAATGCTACTCGGAAATGGAATTCGATGTTCCGATCGGCAAGAACGGTGATTGCTATGATCGTTATCTGATCCGCATGGAAGAGATGCGCCAGTCTGTTCGCATTATGCGCCAGTGCGTTGAGCTGTTGCTGGGCAAGGAGCGGGTAGGGCCTGTTTCCAATACGTCTGCAAAGATTGTCCCGCCGAAGCGCGGTGAGATGAAGCGTTCCATGGAAGCGCTAATCCACCACTTCAAACTCTATACCGAAGGTTACCATGTGCCTGCCGGTGAAGTTTACGCTGCTGTCGAAGCGCCGAAAGGCGAATTCGGCGTGTTCCTCGTTTCCGATGGGTCAAACAAGCCGTACCGCGTGAAGTTGCGCGCACCGGGATTTGCTCATCTTCAAGCCATGGATTTTCTCTGCCGTGGCCACATGCTAGCCGACGTATCTGCAATCCTCGGCTCGCTCGATATCGTATTTGGTGAGGTTGATCGTTAATGTCAGTCCGTCGTCTAGCCGAAGATAACGTCCAGCCTGCTCAATTCGCGTTTAATCGCGAAAACAGCGCTTGGGCGAAGCTTACAATCAAGAAATACCCTAAAGGCCGTGAGCAATCTGCTGTCATACCGCTATTGATGCGGGCGCAGGAGCAGGATGGTTGGGTTACCAAGGCATGCATTGAACATGTTGCGGAAATGCTCGACATGCCGATGATCCGTGTGCTTGAAGTTGCGACTTTCTATACTCAGTTTCAATTGAAGCCTGTTGGCACACGCGCGCACATTCAAGTTTGCGGCACAACGCCGTGCATGCTGCGCGGTTCGGAAGACCTGAAGAAAATCTGCCAGCACAAGATTCATCATGAGCAATTCCATCTCAATGAATCCGGCACTTTGTCGTGGGAAGAAGTCGAGTGCCTCGGTGCCTGCGTCAATGCTCCAATGATCATGGTGTTCAAGGATACATATGAGGATTTGACGCCGGAACGCCTCGAAGAAATCATTGATGCTTTCGAAGCAGGCAATGGTGCCTCGGTGCCTGTGGGCCCGCAGATTGATCGTCATTTCTCGGCTCCGCAGGGTGGCCCGACATCGCTTAATGACAATACTGCTTCCAAATCCGCGCGTGGTTCAAAGTCAGGTGGGGACAAGGCGCAAGTGCCGCCATCAAATGCAAGCAAGCCGGTTACGAGCGACGATGCAACCAATCCGGCTATCAAATCGCCATCGAAGGTAAAAGCTCCAAAGGGCGCTGAACAAGCCGTTTCGGAGCCAGCGCCGCAAGCCAGCGCCGCTGCACGTCTGATCAAGAATCCGCCATTGGCTGAAGGCTCTCTTGGCGAAAAGCCTGCCGTGCAGACAATAAAGGCTCCGGCGAAGGCTGTATCGCTGACCGACAAGAGCCGCCCCGCCGGTATCGAAAAGCCAGCAGCTATCGATGATCTGAAGCTAATCGCGGGCGTTGGCCCGAAGATCGAAACCATTCTTCACGATCTTGGTATATTTACTTTTGCGCAGGTCGCAGCGTGGAAGAAAGCCGAGCGTGAATGGGTCGATAACTACCTGAATTTCAAGGGCCGTATCGAACGCGACGATTGGGTCAAGCAAGCCAAGGCTTTGGCCAAGGGCGGCGAAGCGGAATACATCAAGGTTTTCGGCAAGAAGCCGAGATAAATTGGAATGGCGAATGCAGAATGTGCATTCGCTCGTATGGACGAAGAGAGTAGGACCGGTGCGAAATGCTTGCTGATAAGGACCGCATCTTCAATAATATCTATGGCCTTCACGACAAGTCGTTGAAGGGCGTGATGTCACGCGGCCATTGGGATGGCACAGCGGGCATCATCGCCAAGGGTCGTGACTGGATCATCAACGAAATGAAGGCTTCCGGGCTGCGCGGACGCGGTGGTGCGGGCTTCCCGACTGGTCTGAAATGGTCCTTCATGCCGAAGGAAAGCGACGGCCGTCCACACTACCTCGTTATCAATGCCGACGAATCCGAACCTGGCACCTGCAAGGATCGCGATATCATGCGCCATGATCCGCACACGCTGATCGAAGGCTGTCTGATCGCCGGTTTCGCCATGGCTGCTCACACCTGCTACATTTATGTACGCGGCGAATATATCCGTGAGCGTGAAGCGCTGCAGCTTGCTATCGACGAATGCTACGATGCAGGTCTCCTTGGCAAGAATAACAAGAACGGCTGGGATTACGACATCTATGTCCATCACGGTGCCGGAGCTTACATTTGCGGTGAAGAAACTGCGCTGCTTGAAAGCCTTGAAGGCAAGAAGGGTCAGCCACGCCTGAAGCCGCCATTCCCCGCCAATATGGGCCTCTATGGCTGCCCGACAACTGTGAACAATGTCGAGTCGATCGCTGTCGCCCCAACCATTTTGCGCCGCGGCGCAGCATGGTTTTCCAGTATCGGTCGCCCGAACAACGTTGGCACCAAGCTTTTCATGGTCTCCGGCCACGTGAACAATCCATGCACGGTCGAAGAAGAGATGGGCATTCCCTTCCGTGAATTGATCGAGCGTCATGCAGGTGGTATTCGCGGCGGCTGGGATAATTTGCTCGCGGTTATTCCCGGTGGCGCTTCCTGTCCCGTCGTTCCGGCTGCTGACATTATCGACTGCCCTATGGATTTTGATGGACTCCGTGCTGTCAAATCATCGTTCGGGACGGCTGCCGTTATCGTCATGGATAAGTCGACGGATATTGTACGTGCGATTGCCCGCCTTTCTTACTTCTTCAAGCATGAGAGCTGTGGCCAGTGCACTCCTTGCCGCGAGGGGACAGGCTGGATGTGGCGTGTCATGGAACGCATGGTGACCGGTAACGCTCAGAAGCGCGAAATCGACATGCTGCTCGATGTGACAAAGCAGATTGAAGGGCACACGATTTGTGCGTTGGGTGACGCTGCTGCTTGGCCGGTTCAAGGTTTGATCCGTCATTTCCGTCCGGAAATTGAACGCCGCATCGATGAGTTCTCACGCAACGCAGATGCAAGCCGTCCCGTGCTTGTTGCAGCGGAATAAGGTTGAAAGATTGATGTCCGACATCGGAAACAAACCACTGGGATCTGACTGGACGGCTCTTTTGCCGAAACAGATGATTCCAGTTGTCAATCTGCTGGGGCCTCAGCTTGAGGTTGCAGCGGCGGTTTCCGTTGCAAGCACCGAAATTGCAACCCGCATGTTCGGTATCTGGACAAATGCGATGCTTGGCTCATTCGATTTGAAGACTGCAACTACTCAGTCTGAAGCGAAAGCTGATGCTCCTGTTGATATCGCAGCTCTAAAGACGGTTATTCGTGAAAAGGCCAGGGCGGACACAAAGCCTCCGGTCGCTCAGCCGGTAGTTAAATCGGCTGCGGCGGGTCTGACCGACAGCATCTCACCAAAGGTGACGGATGATCTGAAAAAGATTTCGGGTGTTGGACCGAAGCTCGAGCAAGTTCTCAATGCTATGGGCGTTCGGTCTTATGCACAGATTGCAGCATGGTCGGCGGCAGATGCTGCCAAAATCGATGAGCAGTTGAAATTAAACGGGCGTATCTCGCGGGATGACTGGATTGGCCAGGTAAACCGTTTGGTGAGCGAAGTAAAATAAAGAGCATGCCGGTCGTACCGGCGGTATGAAATTGTTGGCAGCCTTCAAGGCAGCCGGAAGAAAATGCGGAATGTTCCGCGAGGTTGGACAGACGATGGCGAAGATCAAAGTCGACGGTAATGAGATCGAGGTACCGGATCACTACACGCTTCTGCAGGCAGCAGAAACGGCGGGTGCGGAAGTGCCGCGTTTCTGTTTCCATGAGCGTTTGTCGATCGCCGGCAACTGCCGTATGTGCCTTATCGAGGTAAAGGGCGGACCACCCAAGCCTGCCGCTTCCTGTGCCATGGGTGTGCGTGATCTGCGTCCCGGCCCGAATGGCGAAACGCCCGAAATCTTCACCAATACGCCTATGGTCAAGAAGGCCCGTGAGGGCGTTATGGAATTTCTGCTGATCAATCACCCGCTGGATTGCCCGATCTGCGATCAGGGCGGCGAGTGCGATCTGCAGGATCAGGCGATGGCTTTCGGCGTTGATTCATCGCGCTATAAGGAAAACAAGCGCGCCGTTGAAGACAAATATATCGGACCATTGGTCAAGACGATCATGACACGCTGCATCCACTGCACGCGCTGCGTTCGCTTTACCACTGAAGTTGCGGGTATCTCGGAGCTTGGCCTGATCGGCCGTGGCGAAGATGCTGAAATCACCACCTATCTCGAACAGGCGATGACCTCGGAACTGCAAGGCAATGTTATCGACCTTTGCCCGGTCGGTGCATTGACCTCGAAGCCTTATGCCTTTCAGGCGCGTCCATGGGAACTGACCAAGACCGAATCCATCGATGTTATGGACGCTGTTGGTTCTGCGATCCGTGTTGATACGCGTGGCCGCGAAGTGATGCGCATTCTGCCGCGCGTCAACGAGCAGGTGAACGAGGAATGGATTTCCGACAAGACACGTTTCATCTGGGATGGCTTGCGTACACAACGTCTTGACCGGCCTTATATCCGCAAGGGTGGGCGGCTTGTTGCTGCCAGCTGGCCAGAAGCATTTGACGCGATCAAAGAGGCTGTCGCGAAGACAAGCGGTGAGAAAATCGGTGCGATTGCCGGCGATCTGGCAACTGTTGAAGAAATGTACGCCTTGAAATTGCTGATGCAGTCGCTCAGTTCTGCAAATATCGATGCCCGTCAGGATGGTTCTGTGCTGAACACAGCCAATGGCCGTGCATCTTATATTTTCAACCCGTCAATCGACGGTATCGAACAGGCCGATGCGGTTTTGATAATCGGTTCGAACCCGCGCTTTGAGGCTTCGCTGCTCAACGCACGTCTACGCAAGCGCTGGCGCGCTGCAGGCATCCCGATTGCGGTTATCGGCGAACAGGCAGATATGCGCCTCAAATACGAGTATCTCGGTGCCGGCGCTGAAACCTTGGCGGATCTCGCTGCAGGTTCATTGAAATTCCATAGTGTGCTGAAGAAGGCAAAGAACCCGCTGATCCTCATCGGGCAGGGTGCTCTCAACCGTGCCGACAGTGCTGCGGTGCTGGGCCTTGCCGCCAAGATTGCTGCCGACACGGGTGCACTTGGCGATGAGTGGAATGGTTTCGGCGTTGTTCACACAGCTGCCAGCCGCGTCGGTTCGCTCGATATCGGTTTCGTACCGGGCGAAGGCGGCAAAAAGGTTGCCGAAATGAATGGTGCGCTTGACGTGCTGTTCCTGCTCGGCGCTGACGAACTTCCATGGTCAGACAAGAGCAGCGCATTCACGATCTATATCGGTACGCATGGTGATCAAGGCGCGCACAATGCAGACGTTATCCTGCCCGGCGCGACGTACACTGAAAAGTCGGGTACTTACGTCAATACGGAAGGCCGCGTGCAGATGACCAATCGCGCCGGTTTTGCTCCGGGCAATGCCAAGGAAGATTGGGCCGTACTGCGTGCCTTGTCGGATGTTCTTGGTAAAAAACTCCCATTCGACTCTCTGGCAGCCTTGCGTTCGAAGCTCTATGCGGAGTATCCGCATCTCGCTGCGGTTGATGCAATCGAATCCGGTTCTTCTGCCGATGTAGCAAAGCTGGCAAACGCATCTGGCTCGGTCGAAAAGACGGCCTTTGTTTCGCCGGTAGCTGATTTTTACCTAACCAACCCGATAGCGCGGGCTTCTGCTGTGATGGCGGAGTGCTCTGCGCTTGCCAAGGGCGGCTTCAAGCAGGCAGCCGAGTAGGCGGGAAGAGACTGACATGGAAGAAATATTCTACACTTACATCGTCCCGCTGCTGATTATCCTCGGAAAATCGCTGCTGCTGCTTGTCGTGATGTTGCTGATCATCGCGTACCTGCTGCTGGCCGATCGCAAGATCTGGGCCGCTGTACAGTTGCGTCGCGGTCCAAACGTTGTCGGGCCGTTCGGCTTGTTGCAGTCTTTCGCCGATCTTCTCAAGTTCGTTGTCAAGGAACCGATCATTCCATCCGGCGCAAACAAGGGTATTTTCCTTCTGGCACCACTGGTTTCGTCGGTTTTGGCCATGGCCGCATGGGCGGTTATCCCGGTCAATGAAGGCTGGGCTGTCGCCAACGTCAATGTCGGTATTCTTTATGTCCTGGCGATCTCCTCGCTGGAAGTATACGGCGTGATCATGGCCGGTTGGGCATCCAACTCGAAGTATCCATTCCTCGGCGCACTGCGTTCTGCCGCGCAGATGGTTTCCTATGAAGTTTCCATCGGCTTTGTGATTGTCACGGTCCTGCTTTGCGTCGGTTCATTGAACCTGACGGATATCGTGAATTCGCAGAGAGATGGCCTTGGTACGATGGCTGGCCTGCCAAGCTCCTTCCTTGACTGGTACTGGCTCGGCCTGTTCCCGATGTTCATCATCTTCTTCATTTCGGCTCTGGCCGAGACAAACCGCCCGCCTTTCGATCTCGTGGAAGCTGAATCGGAACTCGTCGCCGGTCATATGATTGAATATTCGTCGACCGCGTTCCTGCTGTTCTTCCTTGGCGAATATGTTGCCATCACCCTGATGTGCGCGTTGACGACCATCATGTTCCTTGGTGGATGGCTGCCTCCGGTTGACGTATGGTTCCTTAACTGGGTGCCGGGTGTAATCTGGTTCCTTCTGAAACTCTTCATGTGCTTCTTCATGTTCGCCATGGTGAAGGCATTTGTTCCGCGCTACCGCTATGACCAATTGATGCGTCTTGGCTGGAAAGTATTCCTGCCGATCTCGCTGTTCATGGTTGTCGCGACCGCAGCCTTTCTCAAAATTACGGGGCTTACACCATGAGTTCGCTCGCACAAGCTGCCAAATCGCTGCTCCTGCTGGAGTTCGTCAATGCGTTCTTCCTGTCGATGCGCCAGTTCTTCGCGCCAAAGGCAACGCTGAACTATCCTTATGAAAAGGGGCCGATCAGCCCGCGTTTTCGTGGTGAGCATGCTTTGCGCCGATATCCAAATGGTGAAGAGCGTTGCATCGCCTGCAAGCTGTGTGAAGCCATTTGCCCGGCACAGGCAATCACCATCGAAGCTGGTCCGCGCCGCAATGACGGTACGCGCCGCACGGTGCGCTACGACATCGACATGGTGAAGTGCATTTATTGCGGCTTCTGTCAGGAAGCCTGCCCGGTTGACGCGATTGTTGAAGGACCGAATTTCGAGTTCGCCACGGAAACCCGTGAAGAACTTTACTATGACAAGGAGCGGTTGATCGCCAACGGCGATCGATGGGAGCGGGAACTGGCGCGTAACATCGCCATGGATGCGCCTTACCGCTGATTGTTGACTGCGCGCTTGTGTCCATGTCCGGCCGCTTCAACCGGACAGGAACATGCGCTAAGACGCATGAAATTTAGAGGATCGGTTGCCGGTTGAGCAGCCGATTCGTTGAAAATGGCAGAAGATTCTGCCGGAATGGAAATCGGGGGAACCCATGCTGACAGGTATAGCGGCGGCGTTTTTTTACCTCTTCGCCTTCATAACAATCGCCAGTGCTTTCATGGTGATTGCAGCCCGCAATCCAGTGCATTCCGTGCTGTTCCTTATCCTTGCCTTCTTCAACGCGGCGGGGCTCTTCCTACTGACCGGCGCTGAATTCCTGGCGATGATCCTTCTGGTTGTTTACGTCGGCGCGGTAGCGGTTCTCTTCCTCTTCGTCGTCATGATGCTGGACGTGGACTTCGCCGAACTGAAAAGCGGCGCCTTGCAATATGCACCAGTGGGTGCGCTTGTAGGGATCATCCTCGCGGTTGAACTGATCGTCGTTCTCGGTGGCTCTGTGTTCGCGCCCAATGTTGCTTCGGTTGTCGTTCAGCCGACACCGGATATCGCTACGCGTACCAACACGGCAGCGCTCGGCGACATTCTCTACACGGATTACGTTTATTTCTTCCAGATTGCCGGTCTCGTGCTTCTGGTTGCGATGATCGGTGCGATCGTCCTGACACTGCGCCACAAGGAAGGTGTCAAGCGTCAGAACATTTCGCAACAGGTCGCGCGGACGCCTGAAACGTCTGTCGAAATCAAACAGGTCGAAACAGGCAAAGGTATTTGATGATGGAAATCGGTATCGCTCACTATCTCACTGTCTCTGCCCTGCTATTCACAATGGGTATCTTCGGCATTTTCCTCAACAGGAAGAATGTCATCATTATCCTGATGTCGGTCGAACTGATCCTTTTGGCCGTTAATTTGAATTTCGTGGCTTTCTCCGCCGCGCTAGGTGATCTGGTTGGCCAGATTTTCGCATTGTTTGTTCTGACTGTTGCCGCCGCTGAAGCTGCAATTGGTCTTGCAATTCTCGTCGTATTCTACCGCAATCGTGGGTCGATTGCCGTGGAAGACGTCAATATGATGAAAGGTTGACGGGGGCATGCTGTATCTGGCGATTGTCTTCCTGCCGCTGATCGGCTTTCTGATAGCGGGCCTTTTTGGCTCGTCAATCGGTGCCAAGGCGAGTGAGTATGTAACGACTGGTCTGTTGATCCTGGTCGCTATCCTGTCGTGGATAGCCTTTGTGACGGTTGGTCTCGGTCACGGTGAAGCGTTCAAGGTTCCTGTTCTGCATTGGGTGGAATCCGGTTCGCTTAGCTTCGATTGGGCTCTGCGTATCGACACACTGACGGTCGTTATGCTCGTCGTGGTCAATACGGTCTCTGCGCTCGTGCATACTTATTCAATCGGCTATATGCATCACGATCCGCATCGCCCGCGCTTCTTTGCCTACCTTTCGCTCTTTACCTTCGCCATGCTGATGCTGGTGACCGGCGACAATCTGGTTCAGATGTTCTTCGGCTGGGAAGGCGTTGGTCTGGCTTCCTATCTGCTTATCGGTTTCTGGTTCAAGAAGCCTTCTGCAAATGCCGCCGCCATGAAGGCGTTTATCGTCAACCGCGTTGGTGACTTTGGTTTTCTGCTCGGTATCTTCTCGCTTTTCGTGCTTTTTGACACAGTGCAATTCGATACATTGTTCAGCGCAGCGGCAACCTACCTGCCAGCTGAAGGCGCTGCGGATGCTGGCAAGGTTGTCCTGAACTTCCTTGGCTATGAACTCGACAAGCAGGGCGCGATTACCATTGCCTGTCTGCTGTTGTTCATGGGTGCCATGGGTAAATCTGCGCAGTTCCTGCTGCACACATGGTTGCCAGATGCCATGGAAGGCCCGACACCAGTGTCCGCGCTGATCCATGCGGCAACGATGGTCACTGCCGGTGTGTTCATGGTTGCGCGTCTGTCGCCGATATTCGAGCTGTCGCATACAGCTTTGATCTTTGTTACCTTTATCGGAGCGACGACTGCATTCTTTGCAGCAACAGTTGGTCTTGTTCAGAACGATATCAAGCGCGTCATCGCTTATTCGACCTGTTCACAGCTGGGTTATATGTTCGTGGCGCTTGGCCTTGGTGCTTATGGCGCAGGCGTGTTCCATCTGTTCACGCACGCATTCTTCAAAGCTTTGTTGTTCCTTTGCGCCGGTTCGGTAATCCATGCCGTGTCCGATGAACAGGACATGCGCCACATGGGTGGTCTGCGCAAACTCATTCCCAAGACCTATTGGATGATGGTCATTGGCACGGTTGCGCTGACTGGTCTCGGCATTCCGGGTACAGTTATCGGAACGGCAGGGTTCTTCTCCAAGGATGCTATTATCGAGTCTGCCTTTGCATCGCATAATCCGGCTTCCGGCTACGCGTTCATCCTGCTCGTGATTGCGGCCGTATTCACCAGTTTCTATTCATGGCGCCTGATTTTCATGACGTTCCATGGCAAGCCTCGCGCCAGTCACGATGTCATGCATCACGTGCATGAATCACCTTACATCATGCTGGTACCGCTGTTCATTCTGGCAATTGGTGCCCTGTTTGCCGGTGTCGTGTTCAAGGAATACTTCTTCGGTCACGAGTATGCCGAATTCTGGAAGGGTGCACTGTTTACCGGTCCCGAGAATGAGATTTTGGCGGAATACCATCACGTGCCATTTATCGTCGCCATGTCGCCATTCCTGGCAATGGTCGCCGGTTTCATCGGTGCCTGGTATTTCTATATCCGCTCGCCAGAGACACCCAAGCGCCTAGCCGAACAGCATTCCGGCCTCTACCAGTTCCTTTTGAACAAATGGTATTTCGACGAACTTTACGACTTCCTGTTCGTTCGCCCGGCCATGGCTCTCGGCAAGTTCCTCTGGAAGCGTGGCGATGGCTGGCTGATTGATGGCCATGGACCGGACGGCATTTCAGCCCGTGTTGTCGATGTCACCAACCGTGTCGTGCGTCTGCAAACCGGTTACCTTTATCACTATGCGTTCGCGATGCTCATCGGGGTCGCCGCACTCGTCACGTGGATGATGCTCGGGAGCAACTTCTGATGACCGACTGGCCAATTCTTACCACCGTTACCTTCTTGCCATTGGTCGGTGCCTTTCTGATCCTGCTCATTCGTGATGACAGCGATGCTGCACGCCGTAACATTCGCAATGTTGCACTGTGGACGACGATCATTACCTTCCTGCTGTCATTGCCGATCTGGTACTATTTCGACAACGCGGAAGCAGGCTTCCAGTTTGTAGAAAAGGCGGCATGGCTCGATAGCGGTATTTCATATCATATGGGCGTTGACGGCATTTCCATGCTGTTCGTCATCCTGACGACGTTCCTTATGCCGCTTTGCATTCTGGCCAGCTGGGAAGCGATCCAGACGCGTGTGAAGGAATATATGATCGCGTTTCTGGTTCTGGAAACGCTTATGATTGGCGTATTCTGTGCGCTGGATATCGTGTTGTTCTACGTGTTCTTCGAAGCGGTTCTGGTCCCGATGTTCATTATCATCGGTGTCTGGGGCGGTAAGCGCCGTGTCTATGCCAGCTTCAAGTTTTTCCTTTATACGTTGCTTGGCTCGGTTCTGATGCTGCTCGCCATCATGGCAATGTATTGGCAGGCTGGAACAACGGATATTCCGACACTGTTGGCACATTCCTTCCCGGTTTCGATGCAGACATGGCTCTGGTTCGCATTCTTCGCTTCCTTTGCGGTGAAGATGCCGATGTGGCCGGTCCACACCTGGTTGCCTGATGCACACGTTGAAGCGCCGACCGCCGCTTCTGCCATTCTGGCCGGCATTCTGTTGAAGCTCGGCGGCTATGGCTTCCTGCGCTTCTCACTTCCGATGTTCCCGGTTGCCTCCGCTGACTTTGCACCGATCATCTACACGCTTTCAGTTGTCGCTATCGTCTACACATCGCTTGTCGCCCTCATGCAGGAAGACATCAAGAAGCTGATTGCTTACTCGTCTGTTGCTCATATGGGCTATGTGACGATGGGTATTTTTGCGGCAAACGAGCAGGGTATTCAGGGCGCATTGTTCCAGATGCTCTCGCATGGTCTGGTTTCTGCAGCGCTGTTCCTGTGCGTCGGTATTGTTTATGACCGCACCCATACACGTGAAATCTCGGCCTATGGTGGTCTTGTCAACAACATGCCGAAATACGCCGTGGCGTTTTTGATATTCACCATGGCGAATGTCGGATTGCCCGGCACCTCCGGTTTCATCGGTGAATTCCTGACCTTGATGGGTGTATTCCGCGTCAACACGTGGGTAGCGTTGTTTGCTACTTCAGGCGTGATTTTCTCCGCTGCCTATGCCCTGTGGCTCTACCGCCGCGTTGTGTTCGGCTCGCTGGACAAGGAAAGCCTGAAAGCGCTTCTGGATATGTCGCCACGTGAGAAGGCAGTGATCTATCCGCTGCTGATCCTGACGATCTTCTACGGCGTTTACCCGATGCCGGTATTCGATGCGACGGCAAGCTCCGTCCATGCACTTATCAATCAATACAATAACGCGCTGTCCTCAGCCGCCACTCTGGCGTTGAAATAGCAGGAAGAGGCCAAGGCCGATGCAGACCGATATGATTGCCAACCTGACGCTCATGGCTCCCGAACTGCTTCTGGCAGTGGGAGCAATGGCTCTCCTGATGGTCGGAGCATTCTCCGGCGAGAAGTCGTACAAGCTGGTCAATGGTCTCAGCGTTGTGCTGCTTTTGCTGGCTCTGGCACTTGTTGCCGTGTTTCCACAGCAGGGCAATGCTTTCGGTCGCGCATTCATCAATGACTCGTTCTCGGGCTTCATGAAGGTGCTGACACTGGTTGGCTCGATTGTTACCTTGATCATGTCGGCCGGCTTTGCCAAAAGCGAAAAGTTCGACAAGTTCGAATTCCCGATCCTGATCCTTCTTGCCAATGTCGGCATGCTGCTGATGATTTCGGCGAATGATACGCTGTCCCTTTATCTGAGCCTCGAACTGCAATCATTGGCACTCTACGTCGTTGCCGCTATCAATCGTGACAGTGTTCGCTCAACGGAAGCCGGTTTGAAATATTTCGTTCTCGGTGCGTTGTCGTCGGGTATGCTGCTCTACGGTATTTCACTCGTTTACGGCTTTACCGGCCATACCGGCTTTGAGGGTATTGCACAGTCGCTCGCCAGTTCCGAACGTCAGCTTGGCGTTGTGTTCGGCTTGGTGTTTATCTTCGCAGGTCTTGCATTCAAGATTTCCGCGGTTCCATTTCACATGTGGACACCTGACGTTTACGAAGGCGCGCCGACTCCGGTAACTGCGTTCTTTGCAACAGCGCCAAAAATGGCGGCGATGGCTTTGCTGACCCGCGTATCGGTCGATACATTCCAACCGATCACTCATGACTGGCAGCAGATTGTCGTTTTCATTGCTATTGCTTCGATGATCCTTGGTGCTTTTGCAGCTATCGGTCAGCGTAATATCAAGCGTCTGATGGCATATTCGTCGATCAGCCACATGGGCTATGCGCTTGTGGGTCTTGCTGCCGGTACACAGGTTGGCGTCAAGGGCGTTGCCATTTACATGCTGATCTACCTGGTCACAACGCTTGGCACATTTGCTTTCATTCTGGCGATGCGCCGTAAGGACGGAAACGTCGAACAGATCGGCGATCTTGCGGGTCTGTCGCGCACAAACCCGATCATGGCAACCATTCTGACAATTCTCATGTTCTCGCTGGCAGGCATTCCGCCACTCGCCGGGTTCTGGGGTAAATGGTATACATTCCTTGCCGCGATGCAGGCCAATCTCTATGCGCTTGCCATTATCGGTATCGTCGCTTCAGTTGTTGGTGCATTCTACTATCTTCGCATCATCAAGATTATGTGGTTCGATGAGCCTGTCGGCGGGTTCGTGCCCGTCGCTGGCGAGCTTCGTCTTGTGCTTGGCGCGTCCGGATTGCTTGTTCTGTTATATGTCCTGATCGGCGGTCCGGTCAGCACCTATGCGGAAGCCGCATCCAAGTCTTTCTTCTAGGTCTAAGAGTTTGACGGGATTTTCCCTATCGCCAATCGCCCAGCAGAATGGTTTTCGGCTGGAAGCTTTCGAAACGATTGGCTCAACCAATGCTGTCGCCCTGGAGCGAGCGCAAGCGGGTGACCCCGGCAAACTCTGGATAGTGTCCAAGAAGCAGGCAAGCGGGCGAGGGCGACGCGGCAGGGCATGGTCTTCCCCTGAGGGAAATCTCGCTGCTTCACTGCTGCTTACCGGCAATGTTGAGCTGAAAAGCGCGGCCACGCTGGGCTTTGTTGCGGGGCTCTCTCTGGCTGATGCACTCAATGCGGTGTGCCCGACAGCCAACTTTTCCGTAGGCATGGACGGTGCTGGTAACGCTGGAGCAGGAAAAGCGCCGCTACGAGTAGAACTCAAATGGCCAAATGACCTTCTCGCAGGCGGTGCAAAAATGGCCGGTATTCTGCTTGAGTCGACCATTATGCCAGACGGGCGTTTGGCAGTAGTCATTGGCATTGGCGTTAATGTTGTTGCCTATCCGGAAGATGTCCCTTATCCAGCTACTTCATTGGCTCGACTTGGCGCGACTTGCGATGCCGAAACCTTGTTTCTGGCTTTGTCGGATGCCTGGGAAGAGAACTATCGCATTTGGGCAAACGGACGCGGCTTGAGTGATATTCGCAAGCGCTGGCTCTCACAGGCCGCAGGAATTGGCAGTGAAGTCGCCGTTCGAATAGACGGAACGGTACTGCGTGGTATATTTGAAACAATTGACGAAGACTGCCAGTTCGTCATTCGTGATAATGACGGCGTACGGCAAAAGATTGCAGCCGGTGACGTTCATTTTGGAACAGTGGCATCGGCAAACGCTGAATGAGCTTCAGTTTTTAGGAGTATAAATGGCAAATTCCGATCAAGCGGAACTTGTTTTTCTGCCTTTAGGTGGTGTCGGTGAAATCGGCATGAATCTGGCCCTTTATGGTTATGGCCCCGCACGCAAACGCGAATGGGTCGTGGTTGACATGGGTGTAAGCTTCGCTGGGCCGGATCTTCCCGGTGCTGACCTGATCCTCCCAGACATCCGTTTTCTGCAAGCCGAGCGTAACAATCTCAAGGGCATTGTCATTACGCATGCGCATGAAGATCATTACGGCGCACTACTGGATCTGTGGCCGCTACTCAACGTACCCGTTTATGCTACGCCGTTCACTGCCGGACTGCTTGAAGCCAAGCGTCATTCAGAACCCGGAGCCCCCAACATTCCGGTTACGATTTACCGCGCTGGCGAAACCTTCAATGTCGGCCCCTTCGAATTTGAAGCTCTGGCTGTAACGCACTCAATCCCCGAGCCAGTATCGCTGGCGATCAAGACGCCGCTTGGCACTGTCATTCACACCGGCGACTGGAAGATGGACCCTGAGCCATCCATCGGACCGCTTATCAACGAAGCGCGGTTCCGCGCTTTGGGCGATGAAGGCGTTCTTGCCCTGATGTGCGATTCCACAAACGCCTTGCGCGATGGTGAGTCTCCATCAGAGCAGGAAGTTGGCGAAAGCCTGCGGCAGATCATTGAAACCGCGCGTGGCCGCGTCGCCATCACCTCGTTCTCTTCCAATGTCGGGCGCATCCGTTCTATCGCTCTCGCCGCAAGGGATGCGGGCAGGCAGACGCTCGTACTCGGCCGTTCCATGAAGCGCATGATCGATGTTGCGACCGAACTTGGCTATCTCGACGGCGTACCGGAATTCCTGTCAGAAGATGATTATGGTTATATTCCGCGGGAAAATATGGTCATCATTCTCACCGGCAGCCAAGGCGAGCCGCGCGCCGCGCTTGCCAAGCTTGCACGTGACGAGATGCGCAGCGTTGCGCTGTCTCCAGGTGATACCGTGATTTATTCGTCGCGTGCCATTCCGGGAAATGAAAAGGCCATCAACGATACCAAAAATCTTTTGATTGAGCAGGGTGTGCAGATCATTTCCGATGGCGATCAACTGGTTCACGTATCCGGGCATCCACGCCGAAACGAGTTGAAGCGTATGTACGAGTGGGTTCGTCCGCGCATTCTGGTTCCCGTTCATGGTGAGGCGGCTCATCTTGTCGGGCAGGGTTCGCTTGCTGCCATGGCTGGCATTCCCGAAGTGCCACAAGTACGAAATGGCGATATCCTGCGTCTTGCGCCGGGCCGTGCTGAAATTATCGGCGAAGCGCCTTTTGGCCGGCTGATAAAAGACGGCAGGCTGATTGGTGACGAAGAAGAGGTTGGGATCGTCGATCGCCGCAAGCTCTCTTATGTCGGCCACGTTGCTGTTTCTTTCATCCTCGACGCCAAGTACAACATCCTTGAAGATCCGGAGCTTGTGCCTTTCGGTATTCCTGAAGTGGATGATGAAGGCGAGCTTCTCGAAGATCTGCTCTACGATGCTGCCGTAGGTGCCTTGCAAAGTATCCCACGCGAGAAACGACGCGATCTTGCCATGGTGAGGGAAGCAATTCGCCGCGCAGTTCGCTCCGCTGCCAATGAGGCATGGGGCAAGAAGCCGATTGTCACCGTGTTTGTGACAAAGGTCTGAGGTTAAGCAATGCTTGGACGGCTCAACCACGTGGCGATTGCAGTTCCTGATATGGGGGCGGCTTCTGCCATTTATCGGGATACGCTCGGAGCAAAGCTGAGCGAGCCGCAAATTCTACCCGAGCATGGCGTTACGGTTGTGTTCATCGATGTGGGTAATACCAAAATCGAGCTGCTTGAACCGCTATCTGCCGAGTCGCCGATTTCGGCGTTCCTCACAAAGAACCCGTCCGGCGGTATCCACCATGTATGCTACGAAGTGCCCGATATACTGGCGGCGCGCGACCAGCTAAAAGAACAGGGTGCCCGTGTTCTGGGTGATGGAGAGCCAAAAATTGGCGCACACGGCAAACCTGTTTTGTTTCTCCACCCGAAGGACTTTAACGGGACATTGATCGAACTGGAGCAAGAGTGATGCCGATTGCAACAGCGATGGCCGTCTATTTCATATTCTGGTGGCTGACACTTTTCACGATGCTACCAATCGGTCTACGCACTCAAGCCGACGAAGATGATGTTACCTTGGGAACGACGCCCAGCGCGCCGCATAAGCAGCGCATGGGACGAGTGTTTCTTTGGACAACAATCGTTTCCGCCGTCATTTTTGCGATTTTCTACGTGGTCAACGAAAAGCTCGGTTACGGCGTGAACGATCTCCCGGTATTCTTCCCGCAGCTGGACTGAGTAAAATCAGTATCCCGTCGTTTTTTGATAATGCGGTGAGTGGTAGTGAGTGAACGCTTGTATTAAGCCTACAATGCCACCTATGTACGCTGCTATCCTTACAAGCGACTCACCCGGCGTAAATGGCGTCGCTATGAGTTGAATAATGAGCTTTAGCAGTCGCGCCAGAATCGATCCCGGCGTCCGATAGCACGTATATAGTCGCCTGTTCTTCAGCTTTGCTCTTGTTTCAATTGCACAATGATCTCGGCTTCGTTTGAATTGATAAGCCAAAGTCAATCGTTCTGGCGCTGCCGTCTCGTAGACGATTGCGTTCGGTGCCCAACCGGTTTTTGCCCCGGCTTTTTTGGCTTGACGATATAGCTTCCAGTCTTCTCCACCATTCAAACCAAGCCCTTCGTCAAAACGTAGGCCGGTCGAACGAAAAAAATCTAGGTCACCCATCCAGTTGTTGGTCGCTATCCATAATTTATCGGCTGCGCCACTAGCACGTTTGGAGTAGGTTTCCATTTCTCCTTTGTTCATCATGTTCTTAATAGCTTGCCAAATCATTCTCTTCCAGACGGAGATGTTCTCTACGGATGAGAGCCGTACCGGGCCACCAACAATGTCCAGATCAGCAGAATCCCGCTCTGCAAGTAGCTGAACCAGCCAGTCTGGCTCTACGACTTCATCATCATCGGCAAAAGTGAGCAGGTCGCAGCCGCTCGAAATGGCAAAATCAAGTACACGGTTGCGTACAAACGAGATGCCGAGACGCGATTCAATGCCATACTCGACAGTGCAGCCTGTAACCTTCGCCCTAAAGCGTTCGACAATGTCGTGAAGAGTTGCCGTTTCGTTGTTCTCGATAATGACAAAAACCAGCCTGGTATGAATCGGCGTCTCCATCGTTGCATAAGAATCAAGGAGTGCTTGCAACATAATAGGGCGATTGCGGGTAACTGTTCCCACGCAGATAGTACGTAATGGTTGGGTCATTAAATGATTAGCCTGAAATTACTTAGAATAACGTTTGAATAAAAATACTGTTTTGGACGCTCGGGATTCTTTTTAAGAAGTGGCAAATTCGATGTTGTATTGCTTTATCTGAAGTCTTTTAGCTGCCTGATGCAGCAAACGAGTGTGTATAAATTTTAAAAAATGTAATAATAACAGTTGGTTATTTGTTCACGATTTTCGTGACTTGGTAACGAGCGCAATTCATAAATGAAGACAAAAAAATGCAAGGCTTTCGCCTTGCATTTAAAGATCGCGTCTGACCCATCCACTTGCGTGGCGGCTGCGGAAACCGCGCCCGGGTCACATCCTCCCAAGACTTTGACCGCGTAGGAAAGCAGAAATATTCTTACTTTCTCCTTATGCTTAAAAAAATAGCGGACTGCCTTCGAAATGTCACGAAAAATATTCGTTCCTGTCATCTTTTGATTAGAAATCTTGCAGGAGAGTGAATCTCGTCTCAATATCAACCTGTGTGATATGCAGTTGCGGGTTCCCAATCAGCTGTGAAGTCGGTAAGAAATATCGACTTTGCACTTGGTTTTGCCTGATTCTTCAAGCACTCAGGCGTTGTTCAATTTTGGTGACCTTCAATGCGGCTTTCCCGTTACTTTCTGCCTATCCTTAAAGAAAATCCTAAAGAGGCTGAAATCGTCTCGCACAGGCTCATGCTTCGTGCTGGCCTGATTCGCCAGGAATCAGCAGGTATTTATGCCTGGTTGCCGGCGGGACTGCGCATTCTCAACAAAGTAAGCAATATTATCCGTGAAGAACAGAATCGCTCAGGCGCAATAGAGCTATTGATGCCGACGATCCAGTCCGCCGATCTTTGGCGCGAAAGCGGTCGCTACGACGCTTACGGTGACGAGATGCTTCGCATCAAGGATCGTGGTGACCGCGAGATGTTGTTCGGTCCGACAAATGAGGAAATGATTACCGAGATTTTCCGCGCTTATGTCAAATCCTACAAGGACTTGCCGCTGAATCTTTATCATATTCAGTGGAAGTTCCGTGATGAGCGCCGTCCCCGCTTTGGTGTTATGCGTTCGCGCGAATTCCTGATGAAAGATGCCTATTCCTTCGATATAGATTTCGAAGGGGCCAAGGCTGCTTATAACCGTATGTTTGTTGCATATCTGCGCACATTCTCGCGTCTCGGTATCAAGGTCATTCCCATGCGTGCGGATACGGGGCCAATCGGCGGTGATCTGAGTCACGAATTCATTATCCTTGCGGAAACCGGTGAGAGCCAGGTTTACTGTGACCGAGCCTATCTTGATCTGCCAGTGCCGGGCGCTGATACAGATTTCGATGACAATCAGCAGATTGCCGATATCGTGACGCGGTGGACAACGCCTTACGCCGCGACTGATGAAATGCACGACGAGGCCGCCTGGTCAAAGGTCGAAGGATCTCATCAAATGGCGGCGCGCGGTATTGAAGTCGGCCATATTTTCCACTTCGGCACGAAGTACTCCGAGCCAATGGGCGCCAAGGTCAACGGACCTGATGGCAAGGAACATATGGTTTCAATGGGGTCTTACGGCATTGGCCCATCGCGGGTTATTGCGGCGATCATCGAAGCTTCCCATGACGAAAATGGAATCATCTGGCCAAAGGCCGTTGCTCCATTCGGTGCCGGTATCGTTAATATGAAGCCGGGCGATGAAGGATGCGATGCAGTCTCGCAGAAGCTCTACGATGCCTTGACCAAGGCCGGTCTTGAGCCATTGCTTGATGATACCGATGATCGTCCTGGCGCGAAATTCGCGAAGATGGATCTGATCGGATTGCCGACGCAAGTGATCGTCGGGCCGCGCGGTGTTGCCGCTGGCGAAATTGAAATCAAGGACCGTGCCACGGGTGAGCGCGAAACCCTGACCATTGAAGCAGCAATCAACAAACTGGCCGGACCTGCGGACTTTCAGGCGGGAACTTTATGACAGAAAAAGTAGCGACCGCTCCATCCGGCCCCAAGCCGTTCTCCGCCTTTGAGCGTATGATTGCCTGGCGCTATCTGCGTGCACGGCGCAAGGAGACTTTTATCTCTGTTATCGCGGGCTTTTCCTTCACCGGTATCATGCTTGGCGTTGCGACGTTGATCATCGTCATGGCGGTCATGAACGGTTTTCGTGCAGAGCTTTTGACGCGAATTCTCGGGATCAATGGCCATGTCATCATGCAGCCGATGGACCGCCCTCTCGACGATTTTGATGCAGTCATCAAGCGCATCGATGCAGTCCCGGGCGTATCCTTCGCGATTCCGGTTGTCGAAGGACAGGTGCTGGCAAAAGGCAATGTGGGAGCCGGGTCCGGTGCGCTTGTCCGAGGCTTACGCGAAGACGATATCAACAAGCTTCAACTCGTAGCAAAGAATGTCCGGCAGGGTACGTTTCAAGGCTTCAATACCGCAGGCGGTGTGGCAATAGGCACGCGCATGGCGGAGAATATGGGACTGGGCCTCGGCGACAGGCTGACGCTCATATCTCCCGATGGCGATGTCACTCCGCTTGGGATGGCACCGCGTGTCAAGTCTTATCCCGTTACCGCCATCTTTGAGATTGGCATGTCAGAATATGACGCTTCGATTGTGTTGATGCCGCTTGAGGAGTCGCAGCTTTATTTCAATCAGGACAACAAGGTTCAATCCATCGAAATATTTGCTGACAAGCCCGACGATGTTGATGCTTTGAAAAAGCCCATTGAAGAAGCGGCTCAACGTTCCGTCATGCTGACTGACTGGCGACAGCGCAACCAGACATTCTTCTCGGCACTTCAGGTCGAACGCAACGTCATGTTCATGATCCTGACGCTCATTGTTCTGGTCGCAGCGCTGAATATCATCTCAGGACTGATTATGCTCGTGAAGGATAAGGGGCGTGATATCGCTATCCTCCGCACGATGGGCGCGACACGAAATTCAATCCTGCGCATATTCCTGATGACGGGGGCGGCCATCGGAGTTACCGGCACGATTGCCGGCGTGGCATTAGGCGTTGTGGTTTGCCTGAATGTTGAACGCATCCGGGAGTTCTTCTCCTGGTTGTCCGGAACGACGTTGTTCAATCCCGAGCTTTATTTCCTTAGTACATTGCCGGCCAAGATGGATTTCAACGAGACGTTTACCGTTATTCTCATGGCGCTTGTCCTGTCGTTTCTGGCGACGCTTTTCCCCGCTTGGCGCGCTGCCAAACTCGATCCCGTTGAAGCTCTGAGGTACGAATAATATGGCTGGGCCTATTCTGCAGCTGATTAGTGTCGGCCGCCGCTATGATGAAATCGGACGGGAACTCATCATCCTTGACGATGCGAGTTTTTCCTTGGGCAAGGGCGAGATGGTTGCCCTCGTTGCACCATCCGGTGCTGGCAAGTCAACCTTGTTGCACACCGCCGGTTTGCTTGAACGCCCGGACAGCGGCGATGTGATTCTCGACGGCCGCTCTTGTGGTGCGTTGTCGGATGAAGAGCGGACAGCGATACGCCGCAACGATGTGGGATTTGTCTATCAGTTCCATCATCTGTTGCCTGAGTTCTCGGCTCTGGAAAATGTGATGATGCCCCAGATGATACGCGGCATGAAGCCAGCGGTGGCATCGGAGCGTGCGCAGCAGTTGCTTGATTACATGAAGGTTGGGGCGAGGGCATCGCATCGCCCAAGTGAACTCTCCGGTGGTGAACAGCAGCGCGTGGCTATTGCTCGCGCCGTAGCCAATGCACCGCTTGTACTGCTCGCTGACGAGCCTACAGGCAATCTTGATCCCGTTACGTCATCTTATGTGTTCGAGGCTCTTGAGGCACTTGTGCGTCAATCCGGCCTTTCGGCAATGATCGCCACGCATAACCACGAACTGGCTCGACGGATGGATCGACGGGTTACGTTGAAGGACGGTAAAATCACCAATCTCTGATTTGGCACCCTTATTTACTTCCCATTAGCAATTTGAAAACCATAGCGTTAATCGCGCTATCGGTTTCGCTTGACTTCGGAACAAAAATAGAACAAAACATATACATAGAGCAAACGAAGAAGGGTTTTACCGATGAGCGAACTTTTCCAGGATGTCATGTCATTTGTTACGATCAGCCTTTTCATTGCAACCTTCGCAATGTGGGTGAGTGTAATCTGAAACAATCAACACCCGAAAGACGATTGAGCAGGTGCCAACTATCCACCGTTCACATGGCCCTGCCAATCAATTCGGGTGGACACCACATCGCGCATATTGGACTATGTAGGCGCGGTGGAATCGGTTCTCCGTTCAACAGTTCGGAGATGAATAGTGGCAGATGGGCAGGACAGCATAGGTAATGCAGAAAAGCGCCCGCTGCGCTTTGTCCATCTGAGGGTCCATTCAGCATACTCGTTGCTTGAAGGCGCGCTGCAGGTTCCCAAGGTTATTGACCTTGCAGCAGCCAACAAGGCGCCAGCCATAGCGATTACCGATACGAACAACCTTTTTGGGGCACTTGAGTTTGCGCAAAAAGGATCAAAAGCGGGCCTGCAACCGATTATCGGTTGCCAACTCGATATCGCATTTCACGATCAGACCGAAGAAAGCCGCAACGTAAACAGGCGTGAGGCACTTGGTCTTGCCCCGATCATTCTTCTTGCTGCAACGGAGGAAGGCTATGCCAATCTCGTTCGGCTGGTTAGCCGCGCCTATCTGGAGACGCCGGCGGGTGATCCGGTTCATATAGCCTCCGAGTGGCTGACCGGAAGAACGGATGGAATCATTATTCTGTCCGGCGGACCGGACGGCGCTATAGCCAAGGCAATCAAAGATGATCGGACCGACCGCGCCCGCCAACGGCTGCTCACGCTCAAATCGCTGTTCGGTGACAGGCTCTATATTGAGTTGCAGCGTCATCGTGGTTACGACAAGTCATTAGAGGCAGTACAGGTCGATCTGGCTTACGAGTTGGAATTGCCGCTCGTTGCCACCAATGATGTATTCTTTTCCAAGAGCGCTGACTATGAGGCGCATGATGCATTGCTGGCAATTGCGTCGGGGTCATTGCTGTCCATTGATGACAGACGGCGCCTGAGTCCGGATCACTATCTCAAGAGCGAAGAGGAGATGGTACAGCTCTTTGCCGACTTGCCGGAGGCTGTGGAAAACACCGTCGAGATTGCGATGCGGTGCTCTTATTATCCCAAAAGTCGTGCGCCCATCCTGCCGCGGTTTACGGGTGAGAGTGATGATCCGGAAGCCGCATTGGCCGCAGAAGCCGAGGAACTGGCTCGTCAGGCGCGTGAGGGACTTGAGCAGCGTATTGCGACCGCCGGGCTTGCCGGAGTGCATACACGCGAGGAATATGCCGAGCGCCTCGAATATGAGATCGCAGTTATCACCCGCATGAAATATCCGGGTTACTTTCTCATCGTTGCGGACTTTATCAAATGGGCGAAAGCCCACGATATTCCCGTAGGGCCGGGGCGTGGTTCGGGTGCTGGCTCGCTTGTTGCCTATGCGCTTACGATCACTGACGTTGACCCGCTTCGATTCTCGCTGCTGTTCGAGCGGTTTCTCAATCCCGACCGCGTTTCCATGCCGGACTTTGATATCGACTTCTGCCAGGAACGGCGCGATGAGGTCATCCGCTACGTTCAGGCAAAGTATGGCCGCGATCAGGTAGCGCAGATCATCACTTTCGGAACATTGCAGGCGCGCGCCGTGTTGCGTGACGTTGGACGTGTTCTCGAAATGCCCTATGGGCAGGTGGATCGTCTGACCAAGATGGTACCCGCCAATCCGGCCAATCCTGTAACACTTTCAAAGGCCATCGAGGACGAACCGCGTTTGCGCGAGGAGCGTGACAAGGAGCCGGTTGTCGAGCGATTGCTCGATATCGCCCTGAAACTTGAAGGGCTTTACCGGCACGCATCTACACATGCCGCAGGCATAGTCATTGGCGACCGGCCGCTATCCGAACTGGTTCCAATGTATCGTGATCCGCGTTCGGATATGCCGGTAACACAGTTCAACATGAAAATGGTTGAAGAGGCCGGACTGGTCAAATTCGACTTTCTGGGCCTTAAAACGCTGACTGTGCTGCAAACTGCGGTCAATCTGGTGCGCCGCCGCGATATTATTGTTGATCTTTCGAACCTGCCTTTTGATGATCAACCGACCTACGAGATGCTGTCACGCGGCGAGACAGTCGGCGTGTTTCAGGTGGAAAGTACCGGTATGCGCAAGGCGCTTATCGGCATGAAGCCTGACCGGATCGAGGATATTATTGCGCTTGTAGCGCTTTACCGTCCGGGTCCGATGGAGAACATCCCGACCTATAATGCGCGCAAGAACGGCGATGAGGAGATGGCGTCGATCCATCCAAAGATCGACCATCTCGTCAAGGAAACGCAAGGCGTCATCATCTATCAGGAACAGGTGATGCAGATCGCGCAGGAAATGTCTGGTTACACCTTGGGTGAAGCGGATCTACTGCGGCGCGCCATGGGCAAGAAGATCCGTTCCGAGATGGATTTGCAACGGGTGAGGTTCGTCGACGGTGCTGTAGAGCGCGGTGTAACCAAACCACAGGCCAACTTCATTTTCGACCTTCTGGCGAAGTTTGCCGATTACGGTTTCAACAAATCGCACGCTGCGGCCTATGCGATCGTATCGTTCCAGACCGCCTATATGAAGGCGCATTTTCCGGTTGAATTCCTAGCCGCATCAATGACTTACGATATGTCGAATACCGATAAGCTCAATGATTTCCGCCGGGAGGCGGTGCGGCTGGGTATCGAGGTTGTAACGCCTTCGGTAAATACATCGTACCGGCTATTCGAAGTTGGTGAAAACCGCATCTATTATTCGTTGGCAGCGATAAAGGGCGTTGGTGAGGCGGCGGTTGACCATATTGTCGAAAAACGCGGGGCGACGCCCTACGCCAGCCTTGAGGATTTCTGTGAACGAATTGATCCGCGAGTCGTTAATCGGCGTGTGTTTGAAAGCCTGATCAATGTCGGGGCATTCGATTGCTTCGGGCGCGAGCGACCAGCGCTCATTGCTGGTCTGGATCGCATTATCGGTCATGCGCAACGCACACAGGAAGACAGCGTCAGCGGTCAAGCCGACATTTTCGGTGGCATGGCTGCTACTGCACAAACAATTCAACTTCCATCTGTAAGCCCTTGGCTTTCTTCAGAAAAGTTGAGGCGTGAATTTGAAGATGCCGGATTTTATTTGTCGGCGCATCCGCTTGATGAGTATCAACCGATCCTCGACAAGATGCGTGTGCAAACCTGGTCGGAATTTTCTGCGGCTGTGAAGCGCGGTGCCAATGCCGGGCGGCTGGCAGGAACAATCACAGCCAAACAGGAGCGCCGTACCAAGACTGGCAACAAGATGGGGATCATCCAATTCTCTGATTCTTCAGGGCAATTTGAAGCGATACTGTTTTCGGAAGCTTTGGCGCAGTTCCGCGATTTGCTGGAGCCGGGCAGATCCGTTGTCATTACGGTTGGCGCGGAGGACAGGCCGGAAGGCATCAGCTTGCGCATACAGACGGCACATTCACTTGAGGATGAGGCAACACGCATGCAGAAGGCATTGCGGCTCTACATGCGCTCCAGTGAGCCTCTGGCAGCCATTACGCCTTATCTGACGCCGCAAAATGACGGGCAGGTCGTGAGCCTGATTCTGATCAAGCAGAATGGCGCAAACGAGGTCGAGATCGAGTTGCCGAACCGCTATCGTGTTGGTCCGCAGATTGCGAGTGCCATGAAAGCAATTCCGGGAATTGTCGAAGTCGAAATGGGTTGATTTCAACTACACACAACCAAATTACAGTCACAGATTGCGAATTTGCTGCAAAAATCAACCGTTTTTCTAGCGTTCTACATGAATCTGCTCGAATTGCCGCGTGTTTTGACTCTAATCGATCTCATCCGGCGGTTCTTTTGTGCGTGCTCTGATCTTGCCGAACGTATAGCCGGTTTCGACGGCATGATTGCCAAATTTCCCGCGTAGCTTGTCTATGGCAGTTTCGGCAACTGCACGTTTAGTTGCCTGCACATCAACGAGATCGAGAGGGTCAGCCCGACCGTCATCGCTGAGGTCGCTCACGCCAATTCCGATCAAACGAAAACGTGTTCCGTCGATTTCTTTCTCCAGCAAAGAAACGCCCGTGCGAAAAATCCTGTCGGCGAGTTGTGTCGGATCGGCAAGCTGGCGGTTACGCGTCTTCAATTTGAAATCGCGGGACTTCAATTTGAGCACGACGGTGCGCCCGGCAATATCAGAAGCTTTGAGTCGTCTCGAAACTTTTTCGGAGAGTGAGCGGAGGATAGGAACAAGCTCTTCCAAAGCGGCGATATCTTCGTTGAAGGTCGTTTCGGCAGAAACGCTTTTGCTTTCGCCTTCAGGCTCGACCCGTCTCGTATCCAAACCACGAGACAAGCGATAAAGCCGCTGTCCCATGGTACCATAGGCGCGCATCAACGGGCCAAGTTCCATTGTCTGGAGTTGGCCAATTGTGCGAATGCCATCCCGGTCCAGTGTTGCTGCAAACGCCTTGCCGACACCCCAAATCATTGTAACGGGCTTATCGTGCAAAAAGGTGAGGGCCTCTTCTTCTCCAATGATTGAAAAGCCGCGTGGTTTTTCAAAGTCCGACGCGATCTTGGCCAGGAATTTGCAGTAGGAAAGGCCGACTGAAACGGAGAGCCCAAGCTCCCGTTCCACCCTATTTGAAAATTGCGCCATGACCCTTGCCGGCGGATCATGGTGCAAGCGTTCCGTACCGGATAAATCCAGAAAAGCCTCGTCAATCGATAGAGGCTCAACAAGGGGCGTCAGGTCGCGCATCATCTGCCGGATTTCACGCCCGACCCGGACATATTTCTCCATATCCGGTTTAATGACAACGGCATGCGGACAAGCCTCCAACGCTTTGAACATGGGCATGGCAGACCTCACACCATGGATGCGCGCAATGTAGCAAGCTGTTGAGACAACACCACGTTTTCCGCCGCCAATAATGACAGGCTTGTTGCGCAGTTCAGGATTATCGCGCTTTTCCACGGATGCATAAAAGGCATCGCAATCAACGTGGGCAATACCCAGCTGATAAAGTTCCTTATGGCGGAGCAGTCGCGGGCTTCCGCAAAGCTGGCAACGTTTTGCCTCGCTCGCCTGTGCTGCCAGACAGTCACGGCAAAAACCGAATTGCGGATTGTTAAGACTGGCCATGGTGCCCGGAACATAAAATGAACGTTCCGACCTTAGCGAACAGCGTCAGCCGTTGCAACAAGCCTCAACGGCTTACCAACTATTCAGTAAGCTTCCTGATGTCCGCCGGGCAGCAAGCGAAGAGCTTGCTGGAACAAGGCTGGATCGGTGTCAGTCTCCGTGCAATAGTGCAGCAGGGTAGGTTCGTGCGCGAGAAAAAATTGCAGCACGCCCGCAAGAAAACCGGGCTCCTGCGCAGCGAGGCGAATCTGATCTGCGGTGATGCCTGTCAACGCCAGAAAACGGGAGAGTAATTCGCTGTCTTGCGATAAAAACACAAGAGCATTGATCGCAAGACTATGCGCTTCATCAGAATCGATCTTCTGCATTTTAATTAATTCATCCGTAAGTTGTGCTGCATGCGAACCGCAGTAGAGGAAATTCCAGGCTCACGCCCGGTGGGGTGATTGGAAAATTTGGTTAATAGCTGTTGAACATAGCCAAAAGAAGATGTTGAATAAATGCTTGGTTAAACATGATCAACGGCATTTCTGAATTGAGCGGAAGAGTTTTCTTTTCATCAATCATCAGACGTTATTTCAGAAATCAATAAAGTCGGGACTTTCCACCCTTGGTATAAAAGATTCACAGGTGGCCAGTATCGTTCGAGAGTGATCAACAGGAAACTGCCAATGGTGAAGAAAGTCATGATCGTCGAGGATAACGAGCTTAATATGAAGCTCTTCCGCGATCTTATCGAAGCCAGTGGATATGAGACGATACGCACACGCAATGGTCTGGAAGCACTTGATCTGGCGCGGGAGCATCGTCCAGACCTTATCCTTATGGACATTCAATTACCGGAAGTATCGGGACTGGAGGTCACGAAGTGGCTCAAGGCGGACGACGATCTGCATGTCATTCCTGTCATAGCGGTAACCGCTTTCGCCATGAAAGGCGATGAAGAGCGTATTCGGCAGGGTGGATGCGAAGCCTATATTTCCAAACCGATTTCGGTTCCAAAATTCATCGAAACAATTAAATCCTATTTGGGCGACGCTTGACCGTCGGGAGAATTGAATATGACGGCCCGCATACTTGTCGTTGACGACGTTCCAGCCAATGTGAAGCTTCTGGAGGCTAGACTTCGCGCCGAGTACTATGAAGTTGTTACGGCGACGGATGGTTATGAAGCGCTTGAGATTGCCGAGAACAGCAATATCGATGTCATCCTGCTTGATATTATGATGCCGGGCCTGGACGGGTTCGAAGTTTGCCGCAGGTTGAAGTCGCGAGCTGCAACAGCCCATATCCCGGTGATACTTGTGACTGCGCTTGATCAGGATTCCGACCGGATCACCGGATTGAACTTCGGTGCCGACGATTTCCTGACAAAGCCGGTGAACGATCTCCAGCTGCTTGCCCGGGTGAAAAGTCTGGTTCGCCTCAAAAACCTGACGGACGAGCTGCGGTTGCGTGTGGCCACGACACGCGATGTTGGCCTCGAATCCATTCTGCGTCTGCCAACCGGTAATGATGCCGCGAAGTTTTCCCGCGTGCTGTTGATCGATGAGCGGCCGGAAAGCATTGAAAAGATAAAGCGCATATTGGGCGAGGAATGCTCTGTCGATGTGGAGAATGATCCGCAAGCCGGCTTCTTCAAGGCAGTGCAGGGGAACCACGATTGCCTTATTATTTCATCAAGTTTCGCCGGGTTCGATCCATTGCGGATTTGTGCGCAATTGCGTTCGCTTGATAATACGCGCTCGCTGCCGATTATTCTTGTTGCGGATATGGGTGAGGAGCCCCTGATACGCCGCGCGCTGGAGCTGGGCATCAATGATTATCTGGTGCGGCCGGTTAACCCGAATGAGCTTCTTGCGCGCCTGCGCACCCAATTACGCCGCAAGGCCTATCATGATGGGCTACGGGCAAGCGTCGTTAAAACCTATGAGATGGCTGTGACTGACAGCCTGACAGGTTTGCACAACCGGCTTTATCTCGAAACCCATTTGGCTACGTTGTTCAAACGTGCTGTAGAGCGCCGACGCCCACTTTCGATTCTCATGACGGACATTGATCGTTTCAAGTCCATAAACGATACCTATGGGCACGATGGCGGCGACGAGGTTCTGCGTGAGTTCGCCAGACGGTTGCGTCGCAATGTACGCGGCAGCGATCTCGCCAGCCGTTATGGCGGTGAAGAGTTCTTTATCGTTATGCCGGATACGGATCAGACACTGGCATCGATCGTCGCTGAACGTATTCGTCGCGAAGTCGCATCGACGCCGTTCGAGATCAATAATACGGGGACGTCCGTGCCCATGACGATCAGCATCGGCATTGCAAGCGTACTACCTGATGGCGATACGGTGCATAATTTGATGAAACGTGCCGATGATGCACTTTATGGTGCCAAATCGTCGGGCCGGAATAAGGTCGTATCTGCTGCGGCATAAGTCGGCGGGCGATACGACTGCCAAGCACTTAAAAACAAAAAAGCCGCCCGAAGGCGGCTGATCTGTGTAAGGAAAAACAAGATTACTTGATCTTGGTTTCCTTGAATTCAACATGCTTGCGCGCGACCGGGTCGTACTTGCGGAAGGACATCTTTTCTGTCTTCGTACGGCTGTTCTTGCTCGTAACGTAAAAGAAACCGGTATCAGCGGTCGACAGAAGCTTGATCTTGATATTCGCAGCCTTAGCCATTTTAAACTACCTGTTCTGAGTATGAAGGACCGCTATTCAAGTCCAGCAGTGTGGCATCAAGCGGAAAGTTGGTCGGACACATAAACCAACGGCGTTAAAAGTCAACCCTCGGCTGGCGATCCACCGCACTTTAAAGCGCCTTGAGATGTCTGGACAACCGGCGCGAAGATTCGTCTCGAACATATTCAACCCTGCGTTTGTTGTTACAGGCGTCACATTAGTGCGACGCTGAGTATCTCCCCCTTTGTGGGGGAGAAAGGATTTTCTTGGATTTAGCCACTTTGCTAAATCCTTAGAAAATCCAAGAGAGGGGAAACAATTATCAGGCAGGAAATACCACTCAGAATTCGATCCTATGCACGAAACATGCGGCAGGACGCTACTTTGCCGGAAAATTTGTTGTGGCAGGCAATCAGGAACCATCGCTTGAGCGATCTTAAATTTAAGCGGCAAGTGCCAATTTTGACCTATATTGTTGACTTTGCCTGCCTGAAACAGAGACTTATTGTTGAGCTGGACGGTGGCCAGCATTCTGAGTCAGCAGCAGACGCTGTGCGGGATGAGAGTTTAAACAAGGCAGGATTTAAGATTCTGCGTTTCTGGAACCATGAGGTTCTCGATAATCTCGACGGTGTCTGTTCGCAGATTCTACACGAGGCGAGTTTGCAGAATCCTTAGAGCACCTTCCCCTCTCTTGTGATTTCTAGCACTTAGCAAGAGCTAAGATGCTGAAATCACTTTCTCTCCCACAAGGGGAGAGATAAAGCCTCAGCCCTTCCGGCTGATCAGCCTTGAGCCGACCAGAAGCGCATAAGCGGCAAAGAACACAGCCAGCGCAACGGCAAAACCACTTGGGCCCATGGCATCCATTCCGATACCTATTGCCTGCGGTCCGACGAGCATTCCGACCGCATAGCAAAACACGAAGGCGGCATTGGCGGATGCAAGTTCACGCCCGGTCAGTTGCGAGCCAAGGTGAGCCAGGCCAACTGTATAGAGGCCTGCAACTGCGCCGCCCCAGACGAACAGCAGGGCGGCAACGAGATACCAGCTATAATAGATGAACGGCAGTAACCCCATGCCGAGGAGACCGATCAGCGTACAGGCAAGGAGGATTTTGCGGCGGTCTTTCACGTGGTCGCTCAGCAGGCCAATCGGGATTTGCATAAGAACATTGCCAAGGCCGATGGTCGTAAGAAGCAGGGCCGCATTGGCTTCACTATAGCCGATGCGCGCGCCGAATACCGGAAACAAAGCGAAGCCGCCTGTTTCAACAGCACCGAAAACAAAGACAGCTGCGGTTGCAGTCGGGACGGCCCAGATGAAGGGAGCGAACGGAACGTGCTCTTCCTCGTGAAAATCCGGGCTTTCTTTCCATGCAAACATCACGGGCAGCATGGCTACGATGATAATGCCGAACCCAACAGCGAAGGGTGTAATTCCAACGCTGCCGATCTGTGCAAACAGCCAAGGCCCGAGCGCAAAACCCATGGACAGCACTGTGCCATAAATACCGAGCACCAGCCCGCGTCTTTCGGGTGGGGCGGCGGCATTGATCCAGTATTCCGACAGGATGAATAGCATGGTCAGAGCGAAGTGCAGGAACACACGCAGGACAACCCACATCCAGAAGTCGGTGAAAAAATGAAAGCCAAAAAAGGCAAGGCCGCCCATCAGAAGCATCGCCAGCAGTGTCGGAACAACACCGAATCGGGCAGCAATGGGCGCTGCAAAGGGCGCAGCGACAATGGAAGCAATACCGGCAACAGCAGCATTCAGGCCGATCATAGTGGCTGAGTGGCCGCGATTCTCCAGAATCACGCTCAACAGCGGAATTCCAAGCCCGATAGCCACACCGACCGCGCTGATTGTCGCGATGGCAGCGACTAGCGCACGCCAGGACGACCCGGCTTTTATCTGGTCAGACGTTGTTGCATCCATTGATCAAAAAACCTCCCGGACGAATCGTCCGTACTTTACGCGGTACCGGATAACAGGATTGCCGGGATCAAGGGAGGGGTTTGCCGCAAGCACGCCTTGGGCTTCGCGTATGATAATTCTGGTGATATCCGGAATGTCGAGTTCAAGCGCTTCAGCAAATGAAAGCCAAGCCAGTTCTTCCAGTTCCTGTGAGGGACCAGTCTGTTCAGGAAGCGAATCGGCAACCGCCTCGCGAAATGCCAGAAAGAACCGCGTATCAAAGCGGCGTGGCATGCCGGGCGGTGTAATTGCTCTTGCAAAATAGCGAAGGGCCGAAAGGTCCGGCATCACATTGCGCTCGGCAAATGCTGCCCAGTCGGGGTGCGAAACATCCGAAAACTCGGTTTTCCGGCCAAGAAACAACCCTGCTTCTTCATAGGTCTCGCGAATTGCCGAAAGAGCCAGCGCACGGCACCGGGTAATGCTCGAGCGTCCGGCCATATTATCAAGCAGCTTGCTGCGGTCATGTTCCGACAGTTCGGCAATTGCTTTCATACGCCCGTCGGCCGATTCGGTTCGCCCGCCGGGAAAGACGAATTTGCCCGGCATAAAGACATGACGCATATGGCGCTTGCCCATCAGGATACGCAGATCATCACCGGACCGGTCAACAATAAGCAGAGAAGCAGCATCCCGAGGGCGGAGGTGCTTCTTCACAATACCCTGCTCGGAGGGAATCTGTTTCCTCTGGTCATTCACGGCCATAAAATTGCTATTCCGATGGCTTGGGATCGCTGCTCTCGCCAAACCCGTGCATGTAATTTGCCCATTGCAAGCCTATGATCGCGCCCTTTATCGGTTGGAGCAGCGCAAGCGACATGATGATCGTCAGCGGCACCCAGATTGCCAGATGCGCCCAGTTCGACAATATGACAAGTGTTTCCATCGCCAGAAAGCCACCAAGCACAATATGCCCGACAATTGTGATGGTTATATAGGCTGGAAAATCGTCGGCCTGATGATGGGTATAATCTTCGCCGCAGACCGAGCAATTATCGACCGATTTGACGAAGGCCCGGAAGAGTTTGCCCTGTCCGCAGTGCGGGCAGCGCCCCAGGAAGCCACGCCACATCGCCTGACCCACAGGCCGGTGCGGCCTCGTGTGTGCGATATCTTTGCCAATGATCTGTTCTGTCATCCTCGACCTCTCCGGCCTCCCGGCTTGCCACGTGACCCGCCCGGGAAACGTTTCTGGCTGGTACGTGCAGAGCGTGTCGCCTTATGATGCGAGCGTACGCCGCTGGGAACCGGGTGTGGCTCTGTCAGCATTTCAAACCGCAATGCGCCGGCGACGGGCAAGGCTTCTACAAGACGAACTTCGACATTATCGCCGAGGCGGAAGCCTTTGCCGCTGCGTTCGCCGGAGAGCGCATGATTGGTTTCGTCATAATGATAGTAGTCATCACCGAGAGTTGAAATGGGGATGAAGCCATCCGCGCCATATGTCGCAAGTGAGACAAAAAGACCAGCTTTGGTCACACCCTGCACACGGCCTTCGAAACTTGCACCGATTTTATCGGCAAGATGATGCGCTATGAGCCGGTCTACCGTTGCACGCTCTGCCGCCATGGCACGGCGTTCCGATGTCGAAATCAGCGCTGCAATTTCAGGCAGGGCAGATTCTTCCTTGAGCGTGATACCATCTGGACCAAGGCCGAGTGCAGATATCAGCGCGCGATGCACAATCAGATCGGCATAACGGCGGATCGGCGAGGTGAAATGCGCATAACGCATCAGATTGAGCCCGAAATGGCCAATATTGGCAGGATTATACTCGGCCTGTGATTGCGAGCGCAGCACGACCTGATTGACCATATCCTGCTGTTCGGTACCGTCCACCCGCTTCAGTATGTTGTTGAAGTGGTTCGGGCGCATGTCCGCACCACGGGCAAGCGAGATATCGAGCGTGCGCAGGAATTCGCGCAGGCTTTCCTGCTTTTGCAGTGACGGAGCATCATGGATGCGGAAGATGAGCGGCTGCTTTTTGCGCTCCAGCGTTTCGGCAGCAGCAACATTCGCCTGGATCATGAACTCTTCGATGAGCTTGTGCGCATCGAGCCTCGGCGGAATGATAACCTTGTCGACACCGCCGTCCGGCGTCAGCAATATCTTCTTTTCAGGCAAATCCAGCTCAAGCGGCTCGCGGGCATCGCGGCCACGCTTCAGTGCTGCATAGGCGGCCCAAAGCGGCTTGAGAATAGTATCAAGGATCGGCGCTGTTTTCTCATCCGTTGTGCCGTCTATTGCTGCCTGCGCCTGCGGATAGGACAGGCGTGCATGCGAACGCATCATGATGCGGTGGAATGTGTGGGAGACTTTGCGGCCTTCGCTGTCGAATGTCATGCGGACAGCAAGGGCAGGGCGATCCACCAGCTCTTTCAGGGAGCATAGATCGTTGGAGATGCGTTCTGGTAGCATCGGGACAACCCGATCCGGGAAATATACGGAATTACCGCGCTTCAAAGCCTCGCGATCAAGCTGCGAATCCGGTGTGACATAAGCCGCAACATCGGCAATCGCGACGGTTGCTATGTACCCACCGACGTTCTTTTCGTCGGTATCAGGTTCCGCGTAAACCGCATCGTCGTGATCCTTGGCGTCAGCCGGATCGATCGTCACCAGCGGAACTTTCCGCCAGTCTTCGCGATGCGCCATGGTGGCAGGCTTCGCTTTTTCAGCCTCGCTCATCACGCTGTCAGGGAAAACATGCGGGATTTCATGCTCGTGAATAGCGATCATGGACAGCGCTTTTTCGCTGGCGACAGAGCCTACGATCTGGGTAATGCGGCCAAGTGCGAGGCCATAACGGCTTATTTTTGAAACCTCGACTTCAACAAGATCATTGGCCTTGGCGTTGTCGAGTTGTGCGGGGTCGATGGCAAGCTCCGCCTGACGCCGCTCTACCGGCTCAAGACGCCATTCGCCATTATCGAGTTTGCGCAGCACGCCAAGCACTGCATCCTTGCGATGCTCGATCTTTTTTATGACGCGACCAGTGTAGGCAGGTCCGCTCGGATCAGCGCTCTGAAAAATACGGGCAAGAACCCGGTCGCCGACACCCACAGTCGGGCTTTTCTGGTTACGCGAAGTGCGAATAAAGACAACCGGGGGGCGTTCCGTATGGTTCGCATCCCATTCGGCTGGCTTGGCGATCAGGCCGCCATCACCCTCGCGTCCTGTAATGTCGAGCACGGCGACACTAGGCAGGCTGCCCGGCATGGCAAGGCGTTTGGCGCGTTTTTCAACAAGCCCATCGCCAGCCAGATCGCGCAGGATATCTTTCAGGGCAATGCGGGCATCGCCTTTAAGATTAAACGCCTTGGCTATATCGCGCTTACCCGCGAGATCTGGATTCTCCTTGATGAACTGGAGAATCTCTTCGCGGCTGGGCATGCGGGCCTCGCGCACTGGTTTGATAAGACCGGAGGAAGCAGAATGGGCAGGCCGCTTTTTTCCGCTAGGTGGAGAGATACGGCGTGCCAATTATCTGATCCTAACTTGCTTTTTTCGCTGCAGCTTTTTTAGGAGCTGCCTTTTTCGCTGCCGGCTTCTTTGCCGCCGCTGCTTTTTTGGCAGGTGCCTTCTTCTTTGGCGCTGAACCGGCCTTTGCGGCAATCAACGCAAGGGCCTCTTCAACGCTGACGCCAGCGGGATCTTTGCCCTTGGGAAGTGTCGCATTGACCTTGCCCCAATTGACATAAGGACCATATTTGCCATCGCGAACTGTTATAGGGCCACCATCCGGATGCTCGCCGAGATCTTTCAGCGCTGCCGGTGTGCCGCGTCCACGCCCCGGACCCTTTGCCTGCTTTTCAGCAATGACAGTCACAGCGCGGTTGAGGCCGATCGTGAATACTTCCTCGGCATTTTCCAGATTGGCGTAAGTGCCATCATGAGTAAGGTAGGGGCCATAGCGGCCGATACCTGCCGAGATCATTTTCTGCGTTTCCGGATGCTGCCCTACATCCCGCGGCAAGGAGAGGAGTGCCAGTGCTTTCTCGTGATCGAGTGTATCCAGAGTCCAACCCTTTGGCAGGCTGGCGCGCTTGGCTTCCTTGCCTTCGCCGCGCTGGACATAGGGGCCAAAACGTCCGCTGCGGGCAGTAATGTCCTCGTCCGTATAAGGGTCCTTGCCGAGCACCTTCGGTTCATCGCCGCCATTGCCATTTTCGTTTGCAGCCTCACTGCCACCAAGCTGACGGGTGAACTTGCATTCCGGATAGTTCGAGCAACCTACGAAAGCGCCGTATTTACCGAGCTTCAGTGAAAGATTGCCCGTGCCGCAAACCTGACAGATACGCGGATCGCTGCCATCTTCGCGGGGCGGGAAGACCAAAGGTCCGAGCCGGTCATTCAATGCGTCAAGAACATTGGTTACACGCAATTCCTTGATGCCGTCGACGGAACCGAAGAAATCCGTCCAGAAGGCACGCAGGACATCTTTCCACTTAAGCTTTCCATCGGAAATCTCATCGAGCTTTTCTTCAAGATCGGCTGTGAAGTCGTATTCGACATAGCGCTGGAAGAAGCTTTCTAGAAACGCGATAACCAGACGGCCTTTGGCTTCGGGGATAAGCTTGCGCTTGTCGATTGTTATGTATTCGCGATCCCGCAAGGTTGCGAGCGTCGAGGCATAGGTGGACGGACGGCCGATACCAAGTTCTTCCATCTTCTTGATGAGTGTGGCTTCCGAATAACGTGGAGGCGGTTCGGTTGAGTGCTGTGTCGCGTTGATCTTTTCACGGGCCAAGGCTTCGCCAGCACGAACCTCTGGAAGGCGACCACCATCCTCATCCACGTCTTCTTCTTCGCGGTGATCCGTATAGGCACCAAGGAAGCCATCAAAGCGTACGACAGAGCCGGTTGCACGAAGCTGAGCAGCACGCGAACCGTTATTTGCATCGATCTCGACAGTGGTACGCTCGATATCAGCCGATTGCATCTGGCTCGCAATCGCACGCTTCCAGATCAGTTCATAAAGCTTGGCCTGATCGGCATCGAGGAACTTGCGCATATCCTTTGGATGCCGATTAAAATCCGTAGGGCGGACAGCTTCGTGGGCTTCCTGCGCATTTTTGGCCTTGGTGGAATAGAAACGCGGCTTTTCAGGCACGTATTTCTCGCCAAAGACTTTGCCGATGGTTTGACGAGCGGCTTGCACCGCTTCCGGCGCCATCTGCACGCCGTCAGTACGCATATAGGTGATCAGACCGGCGGTTTCTGTGCCGAGATCCATGCCTTCATAGAGCTTTTGCGCTACCTGCATGGTACGCGAGGCAGAAAAGCCAAGCTGTCCGGAAGCTGCCTGCTGCAGGCTTGACGTGGTGAAGGGAGGTCCGGGGCTGCGCTTGATCGGCTTGGCTTCAACAGAAGCCGCCTTGAAAGTCGCGCCTTCGAGCATAACGCGGATTTCACCAGCCTGCTCGCCATTCTTGATATCGAGCTTGCCGAGCTTCTTGCCATCCACGGAAACCAGACGGGCTTCAAAGCCATCATTGCGTGGCGTTTTCAGAAGCGCGGCAATGTTCCAGTATTCTTCACGGATGAAGCGTTCGATCTCGGCTTCGCGGTCGGCGACAAGGCGCAATGCAACCGATTGCACACGGCCAGCCGAGCGGGCACCCGGCAATTTGCGCCAAAGTACCGGCGAAAGAGTGAATCCGAAGAGATAATCGAGAGCACGGCGCGCAAGGTAAGCGTCGACCAGCGGCATATCGATGTCACGTGGATTGGCCATCGCCTCAAGCACTGCGCCTTTGGTAATTGCATTGAATACAACACGCTTGACCGGCTTTTTGCCAATTGCCTTTTTCTGCTGCAAAACTTCCAGCACGTGCCACGAAATGGCCTCTCCCTCGCGATCCGGATCGGTTGCGAGAATAAGGCCGTCGCTGTCCTTCAAAGCCTTCACAATATCGCCAAGACGCTTGGATGAGGCAGAGTCTACCTCCCAGGACATCGAAAAATCATCGTCCGGGCGCACTGAGCCATCCTTGGCCGGCAGATCGCGGACATGGCCGAAGGACGCCAGGACGGTGTAACCCGATCCGAGATACTTATTGATGGTTTTGGCCTTGGCAGGCGATTCGACGACAACAACGTTCATTACAGAATTGAGCTTTCCTGCCCTTGTCAGATTGCAAAAGCACTAATTTTAGTTCGGAATAGGCCTGTGAAATGAACAGGCTTAGAGACAACGTCAAGGTCTGTAAGCGAAAAATCGTCAAATACAACCCAGAGTTGCTCGTCGAGCTTATACAATTAATGGTATTTTGTGTTCAGATCCAACCGCAGGATTGATTCACTGTCCATATTTTTTCATTGAATAGATAAAGGATTGTAAAACAGCGACTTATATAGGCATGATCTAAGATATTACGATCCAGGTATACCGCATATTTTTGATTAAGAATTATATCTAAGGATGATATTATGAGTGGCAATCAAAATAATCAAACTGAGCACGCCAGATTCATTCAGTTGATGCTCGGAGAATTAAGAGCAATGGCTAAAACCAATAATATGGACATGTTAGCCTATCTTATCGAAATTGCTTATATAGAGAGCAGCGACCAACTGCGAAAGAATATTCGCAAGGTATCAGACATACGCCAACGAAACGTGTCCTCCTGAGTGTCGCTGTAATCGGCCTGCAAGATCCAGCTCCAGAAGAATCAGCATTACCGCCGAGGGGTGCAATTCACTGGTTCGAATGATGTCATCCACATCGACAGGCACCGGCCCAAGCAAGCTAAACAGCCGGTCCCTTTCGGTCTCATCCGGCGAGGCGGGCGAGGTAAGCTCGCTCGCAGGTGCAAGGAAGGCCGAATCTTCAAGAGTGGGCCGCTCTATAAGGGGAGTAAGCGCGCTGATGATGTCATCCGTTCCTGTTGTTACAATGGCGCCATTTTTCAAAAGCTCGTTGGTGCCCTTTGCTCTTGGATCAAGCGGCGATCCGGGTACGGCGAACACAAGTCTGCCGAGTTCGCCGGCCAGACGCGCACTGATGAGCGAGCCGGACCTTTCGGCAGCTTCCACAACCACCAGACCTAGGGATAATGCTGCGATTATGCGGTTACGCCGTGGAAAATCCCGCGCTCGGGGTTCCCAGCCAAGCGGCATCTCGCTGACAACAGCACCACCCTGTTCCGGAATGGCTTTATAGAGTCCGAGATTTTCTGGAGGATAGGGATGATCAAGACCACCAGCCATGGCGGCCACGGTTCCGTACTGTAAGCTTGCTTCATGTGCGGCGGTATCAATACCCCGGGCAAGGCCTGAAATGGTGGCGAAGCCTGCCTCGCCAAGCTCGCGTGCAATCATACGGGCAAACTTGATGCCAACAAGCGAAGCGTTGCGTGCGCCAACGATTGCAACCGGAGGCAATCTGAAAACATCAGGATTTCCTTTGATCGCCACCAATGGCGGCGGATTGTCGCTTTGCCGCAGATAGTGCGGATAATCCGGTTCACCTATGCCCGTGAAACAGACACCCATTTTTGCCGCAGCACGCAGTTCCCGTTCGGCGTCATCCATACTGGCTATGCGGATCGGTTTGCCCCGCCCGCCACGGCGGACAAGTTCGGGAAGCATTTGGATTGCATTGGACGCAGATCCACAATGGGCGATCAGGTCACGAAACGTCGCCGGGCCTACATTTTCGCTACGGATAAGCCGAAGCCAGTTCAGCCTCTGCTCGTCAGAAAGGCGAATGCCTTTCTCTTTTTCATTCATTATTTAGAGCCGATTCTACCTTCGGTACCTGAAACAAGCCGCTCAATATTGGCGCGGTGTTTAAAGAAAACGATGATTGTCAAAATGAGAAATAAAAATGCGATCTGGTGAACACCGATAAAATATAATGCGACAGGGGTAATTATGGCGGCGATGAGCGCGGCAAGGGATGAATAGCGGGTTGTAAAAGCGATGATGAGCCAAACGGCTGCGAATATGAGCGCACCTTGCCAGAACAGGCCGAGCAGGACGCCGATATAGGTAGCTACGCCTTTACCGCCTTTGAATTTAAGCCATACAGGAAAGATATGGCCAAGAAAGGCGCCGAGACCAGCAGCAATGGCAGCTTCGGGACCGGCTATGCCAGCGATAAGAACAGCGGCGGTGCCTTTCAACATATCAAGGATGAGGGTAGCTGCGGCGAGCTTCTTGTTGCCGGTACGCAGCACGTTCGTCGCGCCAATATTGCCGGAGCCGATGCTACGCACATCGCCGAGGCCAGCCATTCGTGTCAAAATCAGACCAAACGGTATGGACCCCAGCAGATAGCCGAAGACCAATGAGAGGAGCAGAAGTGGAATTCCGGCGTTGAAGAAATCCGACATATACCCGTTCCCTTGGGTTTAAATTGAAAAGACCGATTTTCCTGCAACAAATGTCTGGACAACGCGGCCCTGAAAACGTGCGCCTTCAAAACAGGTGTTCTTTGAGCGAGACGTCAAATCTTCTTCCCTGACAATCCACGGTTCGTCAAGATCAACTATGGTCATATCCGCTATCGCGCCAGGCTGCAGTGAACCTGCTTCAAGACCGAAAATCCGGGCAGGGGCCGTGGACAGAGTTTCAATGATGCGAAGAAGCGGTACATCGCCATTGTGGTAAAGACGCAGTGCTGCACCAAGCAGGGTTTCGAGGCCGATTGCACCTGCGGCCGCATCCGCAAAGGGCAGGCGCTTCGTATCGACATCCTGTGGATCATGCGCAGAAACTATAATGTCGATGGTGCCATCGCGCAGGCTTTCGACCATGGCGAGGCGATCTTCCTCCAGACGCAGCGGAGGTTGCAGGCGGAAGAAGGTGCGGAACTCGCCAATGTCATTTTCGTTGAGCGAAAGATGATTGATCGATACCGCTGAGGTAACGTTCAGCCCATTCTGCTTTGCCCGACCTATCACCTCGGCAGACATGGCAGTGGAAATCTGTGCCGCGTGATAGGCGCCTTTGGTCAAGGCAGCAAGGCGCATGTCGCGCTCCAGCGGAATGACTTCGGCTTCGCGCGGCGTGCCGGAAAGGCCAAGCCAGCTGGCATAAAGCCCTTCATTCATCACGCCATTGACGCCAAGATGAGCGTCCTGCGTTTCATGGGCAAGAACGACGCCAAAATCCCGCGCATAGGTTAGGGCGCGGCGCATCAGCTGCGTATTCGCGATCGAATGGCGACCCTCGGTAATTGCCACGGCTCCGGCTTCGCGAAGCAGGCCAATCTCGGTCATTTCCTCGCCGGACAAGCCCTTGGTAACTGCCGCTGCCGGGTAAACATTGACGACTGCGGTATCGCGCGCTGTGCGCTTGACGAATTCGACCAGCGCAACATTGTCGATGACCGGATCAGTGTCCGGCATCATGATGATGGAGGTTACGCCGCCAGCCGCTGCCGCATGGCTTGCCGATGCAATGGTTTCGCGATGTTCACCGCCCGGTTCGCCGATAAACACGCGAGAGTCTACAAGCCCGGGCAACACCGCCTTGCCACGGCAATCAATAATGGTGGAGCCAGCAGGTGCACCCTGATTGCGGGCATCGGCACCGCTGGCGACGATCTTGCCGTCCTTTATAATGAGAGTGCCGACTTCATCGAGACCGCGCGAGGGATCGACAATGCGGGCATTGTTGAGAACGGTGGTGCTCATCCGGCAACTCCTTCCGGATTACGGCGCGGATCAAGCAAGGCTTCCATGACCGCCATGCGCACAGCGACGCCCATTTCCACCTGTTCCTGAATGACGCTCTGCGAACCATCGGCGACATCGGACGCGATCTCAACACCGCGATTCATTGGGCCGGGATGCATGACCAGAGCGTCGGGCTTGGCGTATTTGAGCTTTTCACGATCAAGCCCGTGATAGCGGAAATATTCTCGCACCGACGGCACGAAAGAGCCGGCCATGCGCTCGCGCTGCAAACGCAGCATCATGACGACATCCACGTCTTTCAGACCTTCTTCCATGCTGTGGAAGACTTCAGCACCCATATGGGCAATACCGGCAGGCAGGAGTGTTGAAGGCGCAATCACACGAACGCGCGCGCCCAAGGCATTGAGCAGGATAATGTTTGACCGCGCGACGCGCGAATGCAGGACATCGCCGCAAATCGCGACCGTCAGCCGGGCAACCTTGCCCTTGGCACGGCGGATTGTCAGCGCATCGAGCAGGGCTTGGGTTGGATGTTCATGCGCGCCGTCACCGGCATTGACCACCGAACAGCCGACCTTTTGCGCCAGAAGCGCTGCGGCACCGGCGGAAGCATGGCGGATGATCAGGATATCAGGGCGCATCGCATTGAGCGTCATCGCCGTGTCAATCAGCGTTTCGCCTTTTTTCACCGACGAATTGCCAACGGACATATTCATCACGTCCGCGCCGAGGCGCTTGCCCGCAAGCTCAAAGGAGGATTGCGTTCGCGTGGATGCCTCAAAGAACAGGTTGATCTGGGTGCGGCCCCGCAGGGTCGTCTTTTTCTTCTCCGATTGCCGTGAAACGGCGACTTCGCTGTCGGCGAGATCGAGAAGCTGGATGATGTCTTGCGGGGAAAGCCCCTTGATGCCAAGCAAGTGGCGGTGGGGAAAAAGCAAAGGAGAGGTTTTTGATGTCATATCAAGTGTCCCCTATAAGCGCGATAACTCCTGGCTGCAAGCGCTGCCGGACGCCATTATCCCTCGCTCCCCAATTAATTGTCTGAAAAGTCGAAATGGCTGTGCATCGCCACGATGAATATCGACTATCAGGAAAGAGTCCATATATTAACCGCTTGTCAGAATGTTCGCTCCATATAGAAGAAAAGCGAATTTGAATCAGGACAGTTTCTTGAAAACCCACGACGTGCTTAACCAGACCCCACCAATGACCGGGCAAAACGCTTATCTGGGCGATCCGCTATTGATGCAGATCACCAAGCGATTCCCGAAAAGCGTGCGTGATGAACTGGAACAGAGCGGGCGTTTCGTGCTGTCTGCCGATGCACTGGATCTGGCGCGGCTTGCCAATACAGAAACGCCGAAGCTGCGGACGCATGATCGTCAGGGCTTTCGCGCTGACGTGGTTGAGTATCATCCGGCTTATCATGCCTTGATGCGCCGCTCTGTCGGGCAGGGCCTGCATTCGTCCATATGGGAGGATGGCAAAGCGGAGTCCGGTTTGCGGCATCAGGCACGCGCCAGCCGCTTTTTCCTCACCTCGCAACTGGAATGCGGGCACCTTTGCCCATTGACAATGACCAGTGCATCGCTGGCCGCTTTGATGGCCGCACCAAACCTGTACCGCGAATGGTCGCCGCTGATCGTGCCGCGCAAATATGATTCAAGTAATAAATCGCCAGCAAAGAAGACGGGCCTGACCCTCGGCATGGGCATGACCGAAAAACAGGGCGGCACGGACGTCAACACCAACACGACCAAGGCGGAACCCGCTGGCAGCGGTTTCTATCGCATCACCGGGCATAAGTGGTTCATGTCTGCTCCGATGTCCGATGCGTTTCTGGTGCTGGCTCAGGCGCGCGAAGGGCTGTCGTGCTTTCTGGTGCCGCGTATCCTGCCTGATGGCTCATCGAATGGTTTCCGCTTCCAACGGCTGAAAGACAAGCTCGGCAACCGTTCAAATGCCTCGTCCGAGGTTGAGTTCGAGAATGCGCTCGGTCAGATGGTCGGCAATCCCGGCGATGGCGTTAAAACCATCATCGATATGGTGACGCTGACACGGCTCGATTGCTCGATTGCCTCGGCGGGTTTGATGCGGGCAGGGCTGGCGGAAGCCGTGCACCACGCCCGTCATCGCATCGTCTTCGGTGGTCCGCTTATCGACAAGCCTTTGATGCTACGTGTGCTCGCCGATATGGCACTGGATTCAGCGGCTGCCACAGCGCTGACCATGCGCCTTGCCCGAGCATTCGACAACGCAGCCCGGGATCGCGGCGAGGCGGCTTTTGCCCGCGTCATGACGCCAGTGGTCAAATACTGGGTGGCAAAGATCGCACCGGCGATGCTTTATGAAGCAATGGAATGTCTCGGCGGCAATGGCTACATCGAAGAAGGCAATCTTGCGCGCTTCTATCGTGAGGCTCCGGTCAATGCGATCTGGGAAGGCTCCGGCAATGTCATGGCGCTCGATGTGCTGCGCGTGCTGAAGCGCGGGCCACAGCTTTTCGATGAAGTTCTGAACTGGATCGGCTCGCAGCTTGGGCGTGGCGGGCAGGGTACTGTGGAAGTGCTTCGCGCTGCCATGCGCGTGGCTGAAAACGACGAGGGTGCAGCGCGCATCCTGACCGAGCAACTGGCGCTGGCCGCCGCAGGTGCCGAACTGCGTTATCTTCATTCGGAAGACATAGCCGACGCATTCATCGAAACACGTCTCGGCGGTCAGTGGCGTACGACCTATGGCATGCTCGATGCCCGGCATAACGCCTCAAATATCGTCAATTCGCTGTATCCATCTGCTGCCTGATTCGGCGGGGATGCGGTAAACCAACCGTTTGCCAGCGTCGCCTAAACGGCATTTGAGTCAAATTTTTCTAAAATGACACGTAAAAACTGCTGTCGAGGCCAAAGAGGGCTCTCGCTAATTCCTTCAATTTGAATTAAATTTTCTTAAATTAACCTTAACAAATGGTTTACGTTGCGGCTAACCTCTTAACAGATATCAGTTTGAGTCGAAACACTTCGTAAAAACCGTGGGTTAAGCCAATGAAGCCTGTCATCCCATCAAGGAGCATTCAATGCGCAACTTCCTGATTTTCTGGGGCGGACCGCTGCTTTTCTTGTGGGGATGGTACTTCTTGTCCTACTACGACATAAGCATGGGCATGCACTTTTTCAGCCGCGAATTGCATGATCAGGTCTTCACGATCTACGGCAATATCCTCGGAATAGCGCCGGAGAGCATTCCGCCGCTGGTTGCCAGAGCGTGCATTTTCGATACTGGCTTGGTGTTGCTGCTGATTGCATTCCGGCGTCGCCGCAAGATCATCGCCTGGGTGAAGGCATGGCGCGCTGAACGCGCGGCTGCTTCCTATGCAAAGGAATTGCCGTCTGCGTCGGTTTCCTGACGCAGGCTTTGCAGGCGATCCAATGCGCCCTGCAAAATGAAAGCAGCGGCGGCCGAGTCAATTCGTTCCGCCCGCTTTTGTCTTGAGACATCCATACCGATAAGGGCGCGTTCGGCCGCAACGGTTGACAGGCGCTCATCCCAATAGACAAATGGAAGATCGGTAAGCTTTTCCATGTTGCGAACGAAGGCGCGGGTCGCCTGTACACGGGGTCCCTCACTGCCATCCATATTGACCGGTAAACCAATGACAATCGCCCCGACATTATCAGCGGCGAGCATTTTCAGCAGATCCCGTGCGTCATGAGTAAATTTGGCGCGCCTCAGCACGGGCCGCGGATTTGCAAAGGAAAAACCCCGGTCTGAAATAGCAATCCCGATTGTCTTGGTGCCGAGATCAAGTCCTGCAACGGTCTTGCCACCAGCGACATGCTCTTCCAGTTGCTCAATGGCCAAAATCGTCAAAGTCTTTTGCTTCCTGCTGTTGTCTGATCGTTGATTGATCGTTGATTGATCGGTTTAATCTGTCACATAAACATAATAAGCGCTTCTGGCGAGGCATGACTTAACTGACGAAGGATTGAGAACAATGAAAATCACCTGGCTGGGCCATTCCGGTTTCCGTATTGAAACTGCGAAGAACATCATTCTGATCGATCCATTCCTCAATGGAAATCCTGGTGCCAAAGGCGTTGATTTCAAGGAAGCGACCAAAGGCGTCAACCATATCATCCTTACGCATGGCCATGGCGATCACGTTGGCGATACCGTTGGGATATCCGGCGATACGGGCGCCTTGGTTACAGGCAATGCTGATCTGGTCACGTGGCTGGGTTCAAAAGGTGTCGCGCGCGTCGATCCGACAAATACGGGTGGAACTGTTTCTTATGACGGTTTTACAGTTACTTACGTCAATGCGCTGCATTCATCTGCACACATGACTGAGGATGGGGTTTCGCACTCTCTCGGCAATGCAAACGGCATCGTGCTGCATTTTGAAGATGAGCCGACGCTTTATCATATGGGCGATACAGACATCTTTTCCGATATGGCTTTGATTAATGAACTGCATCAGCCGGAGATCGGCATTGTGCCGATTGGCGACCGTTTTACCATGGGTGGAGCAGTCGCAGCACTTGCAGCACGCCGCTATTTCAAATTCGGAAAAGTCATCCCGTGCCACTACGCATCCTTCCCTATCATCGACCAGACCGCTGACAAATTTGTTGCCGGAATGGAAGGGGGAGACAGCGAAGTTGTTGTCGCTGAGGTAAATAAGCATTTTACTGTTTGATTTTGGTTTGTTAGAGCCGTTTGCAGCGGTGATGCACATCACCGGAAAACCTTGGAGAATATCTTGCGTAAATTGCTGCTGATTTCCTGCTCGCTTCTGGCTCTTACACCCGCTGCCGCGCAAACAGTCGACGCCAATGGCGCGAAGGAACTTGCAACGACCTTGTCGAAGTATTTCGGCAAGACTGCCATCGAAAAGAATATCCTGAGTGTCAAGCCGGAGGGTGACAACTACAAGGTCACCTTGAGCACGGCCAAGCTGCTCGAAGTTCTGCCGAAGCAGGAGTTTTTCAAAGGTGACTTCGGCGAATACAGTTTTTTGACCAAGCCATTGGCTGACGGATCATGGGATGTCTCGTCGAAGACGTCGTTCAAAGGTTCGATTGAAATAGATGCGCCGACCGGCAAAGAAAGCACGCAGTGGTCAGCTGACAATATGGATTTGAAGGGCAATTTCGATCCGAAGATTGGAACTTTCTCCAAGGCAACAGCCACATATGATGGCTTCAAGATGAGTTCAACTGCCCCAACGCAGCAAATGGAAGCGACAGCGGGCAAGGCGAAAGCCGAAATGGTTGCAACAGCCAATGCGTCTGGCGGCGTGGATTTCACACAAGTCCAAACAATTGACGATTTCAAGGAAACGATTTCATTCAAGTCCGACCCTGCTGCTGACGAGACAGTGACTGATGGTGAAGTAAAGCCAACCGATCCGGCTGCATCTGAGGAGTTGATGAAGATCGGCGTTAGTGCCGCGAGCCTTGGTGTTGATGGGAAAGGTAATGGTTTCAGATACGTAGAGCTTTTGGATCTTTGGGCATTTTTTGTTGCGCACTCAGACGACTTTGCCAAGACGCCGGAAGAAAAGACCAAGCTCACGGAAACCAATCAGGCTGAACTGAAGACAAAACTGCTTGCTGTCTTGCCGCTCTGGGAAAAACTGGTTGGGTCGTATCATTTTTCGAATTTGAATGTTGAGTCGCCAGTAGGGCCGTTTCTTGCCAAGAATATTTCGCAGGAATTGAACCTCGACGGTATCAGCAAAAATGGCACCTATAATTACGCTGTGCGGACGAATGGCCTCCAGTATCCGGTTTTACCTATTCCGGACTGGAGCGCTCCATTCCTTCCGACCGATGTTGAGCTTTCTTTCGGCACGGAGGGGCTCGATCTCGATACGGTTGTTCGCGGCGCCATCAAGGAAATGGATTTGAACAAGGAACGCCCGCTTTCGGATGAGTTTACCGAAAACACAGCGGCCGCCTTCATGCTTAATCCGCCAAAGGTTGTTATCTCGAAAAGTCTTGTCAGAACAATCGATGCGGAACTTTCGGTAGAGGGTGAGGTGACGTTCCCGATGCTCAAACCGCAGAGCCGTACCACATGGGAAATGGCCGGATTTGACAAGCTGGTGGATCGGCTCAACAAGGCTTCGGAAGAAGAGCCGGAGATCAAAAATTATATCGTCTTCGCCAAGCTGGCTAAGGATTTCGGCAACGAATTACCCGATGGACGAATCCAATGGGTTGTCGATCAGAAAGTGGATGGTTCGATCCAGATCAACGGCAATGCCGTCAAAGGTCCGGACGCTGCCGGAAAGCCTCTGTTTGACAGCTCCATCTTTGGTCTGACCCCGGATGACGATTCCGCTGTCACCGACGACGATGATGCAGCCACATTGGATGACGATTCAATAGACACGGAAGACGCTCCACTGGACGACGAACAGCAGGAAGTAGCGCCAGACCCTGCGCAGTAACGCGTATCTGTTGTTGTCCGTTGCGCTCGAGCGTAACGGACACTATAGCTGCAACATCAAAATCTGAATTCAGGAATTCCCATGTCCGTCGATACTGCCACCGTAAAACGCGTTGCGAACCTTGCCCGCATCGCGGTCACCGAGGATGATGTTTCCCGGATGACCGGCCAACTGAATACGATCCTCGGTTTCGTTGAGCAACTGAACGAAGTGAATGTCGAGGGTGTCGAGCCGATGACCTCTGTAACGCCCATGGCCATGAAGAAGCGTCAGGATGTTGTCAATGATGGCGACAAGGTTGCCGATATCGTTGCCAACGCGCCGACAACTGAAGAAAACTTCTTCGTCGTACCAAAGGTCGTGGAGTAATTTCGTCATGGCTGTTTCTGTTGCGATAGAAACCCCCTTGCAGGATGATGTGCGATCGCTGGTGAGCGATCTCAATGATCACCTTCTGCCGCTTTCGCCTCTGGAATTTCAGTTCAAGATGACAGTCGAACAGATGGCTGACGCGGATACTACGGTGCTAGTAGCGCGCGATGAAACGGGACAGGCAATAGGCTGTGGCGCGTTGAAAGACCATGGCGATGGTGTCGGTGAGGTCAAGCGCATGTTTACCCGACCAACGGTTCGCGGACAACGCATCGGCTCAGCTTTGCTTGAGGCAATTACGGCGCTTGCCAGTGACAAAGGGATGAACCGGCTGGTTCTGGAAACTGGATCGACGTCCGGATTTGAACCGGCCTGGCGCCTTTATGAGCGCTCAGGGTTCACGCGTTGCGGCGCACTGCTCGACTATCCGGATTCTGAATATAGTGCATTTTACGAAAAGCGGCTCGCATTAGCGCCAGCCCAATAAGGACTTACGATGACCGATCTAACCGCTCTCACCATTGCCGAGGCGCGCGACCAGCTGAAAGCCAAGGCAATTACTGCCACGGAACTGACTGGCGCCTATATTCAGGCAATCGAGAACGCAAACGAGGCGCTGAACGCCTATATCGTCACGACACCTGAAAAGGCGCTCGAGATGGCGAAAGCTTCCGATGCCCGTCTCGCTGCCGGCAATGCCGGTGCGCTTGAAGGCATTCCGCTCGGTATCAAGGATCTGTTCGGCACTGAAGGCGTCCACACGCAGGCGGCATCGCATATTCTGGACGGGTTCAAGCCGCATTACGAGTCGACTGTTACAGCCAATCTTTGGGCAGATGGCGCTGTCATGCTCGGCAAGCTGAACATGGACGAGTTTGCCATGGGGTCCTCCAATGAGAGTTCCTATTACGGGCCCGTGAAAAACCCTTGGCGCGCAAAAGGCTCCAACACCGATCTCGTGCCAGGTGGCTCATCAGGCGGTTCTGCCGCAGCGGTCGCTGCGCGGCTTTGCGCCGGTGCCACTGCGACCGATACGGGTGGGTCAATCCGCCAGCCAGCAGCTTTTACCGGCACAGTTGGTATCAAGCCGACTTACGGCCGTTGCTCGCGTTGGGGCGTTGTTGCCTTCGCATCATCGCTGGATCAGGCAGGGCCGATTGCCCGCGACGTGCGTGACGCGGCTATCATGTTGAGGTCGATGGCTTCCGTCGATGCCAAGGATACAACCTCCGTTGATATCGCAGTGCCTGACTATGAAGCCGTGATCGGCAAGCCGCTTGCGGGCATCAAGATCGGCATTCCAAAAGAATACCGCGTTGACGGCATGCCCGAGGAAATCGAAAAGCTTTGGCAGCAGGGGATTAGCTGGCTCAAGGATGCCGGTGCGACGATTGTTGATATTTCATTGCCGCATACGAAATACGCGCTTCCGGCCTATTACATTGTTGCCCCAGCAGAAGCCTCATCGAACCTCGCGCGCTATGATGGCGTTCGCTACGGCTTGCGTGTTCCGGGCAAGGACATTGTTGATATGTACGAAAACACCCGCGCCGCAGGATTCGGCGAAGAGGTAAAGCGTCGTATCATGATCGGCACCTATGTGCTGTCTGCTGGCTATTACGATGCCTATTATCTACAGGCACAGAAGGTACGCACGCTGATCAAGAAGGATTTCGAAGACGTTTTCCATGCGGGCGTTGATGCGATCCTTACACCTGCCACGCCCTCGGCAGCTTTCTGTATTGCGGATCAGGAGATGAATTCCGATCCGGTGAAAATGTATCTGAATGATATTTTCACTGTTACCGTGAACATGGCAGGCCTGCCGGGCATTGCTGTTCCCGCTGGTCTGGACAGCCGCGGTCTGCCGCTTGGCCTCCAGCTGATCGGGCGGCCATTCGACGAAGAAACACTGTTCCAGACCGCCTATGTGATCGAGCAGGCGGCAGGCAAGTTCAACGCTCCGAAATGGTGGTAATCAGGCGCGCAACAACAGCCGACATAGGAGCAATCGCTGCTGTCGGCTCCAGCGCCTGGGCTTCCAATATCTTTTCGTTTGAACCGGAAATGCCCGGCATGCGTACGCATGTGGAGAAGGCCTTCCGGGATTTCGCTGAAACTTCTTATCCTACCGTACTCGTTGCTGAAGTCGGGCAGGAAGTGGCCGGTTGGGGTGCGCGGGAAGAAGATAATGACTACATTTCCGATCTCTGGGTCCTTCCGGCGGTACAGGGACAGGGTATTGGATCGACACTGTTGCGTGAAATGAAAGCGGCAATACAGCGGGCTGGGTATTTGAAGGCTCGGATCAGCACGCATGCCCGCAATACCGGCGCAATCAGACTCTATCAGCGCGAAGGCTTCAACATTGTCGAGCAGGGGCCGGAGTGGTCGACAAGCCTTGAGCGCGAAATCGACAAGGTGCAGATGCTGGCTCATTTAGGGTAATCATGTTTTTTGTATTTTCAAAGATTTTCTGGTTTTTCGCGCAACCGCTGAACTTCGCCATCATTCTTATGGCTCTTACATTCCTGTTGCTGATCTGGCGCTGGCGGCGTCTGGCAATGACGACGGCGGCAATTGCGTTTCTGGTGCTGGGTCTTGGCGCGTGGACGACGCTTGGCGCACTTATGATCAATCCACTGGAGGATCGTTTTCAGCGACCGGATACACTGCCGCAAAAGGTCGACGGCATTATTGTGCTCGGCGGCGGTTTCGAAGGCGGTGTCAATCTGGTGCGCGGCGGCTATGAACTCAATGCCAGCGGCGATCGTTTCGTTGAAGCTGCCATTCTGGCGCGCCGTCATCCGGAAGCAAAGGTTGTGGTGACGGGTGGAACGGGCACCTTGTTGCTGGATGGTGAAGCAGACGGTGTAACCGCGCCGCGCCTGCTGACAGCCCTTGGTATGGCATCAGAACGGCTGATCCTTGAGAGCAAATCACGCAATACCTATGAGAATGCGGTGTTTACCAAAGAAATGGTGGAAGCAAAACCGGGAGAAACCTGGCTGCTCATTACATCGGCATTCCATATGCCGCGCTCCATGGGGCTGTTCCGCAAGGCGGGTTTTGATGTGGTGCCATGGCCGGCGGATTACCGCGCATCCGGGGCTGAAACCATCGGGCTCGCGGAGGATAACCCACAGGATTCCTTGCAGAACGTGGCTATCGCAGGGCGTGAATGGGCCGGACTGCTGGCCTATTGGCTGGCGGGGCGCACCGATCAGCTGTTTCCTGCGCCATGATCCCGCAAGTCGACGTTCTCATCATTGGAGCGGGTGCGGCAGGCATGATGTGCGCCATTGAGGCGGGCAAACGTGGCAGATCCGTGCTGATTGTCGACCATGCTGCTTCGCCCGGCGACAAGATACGTATTTCCGGCGGCGGGCGCTGTAATTTCACCAATATCAATGCGGCACCGCAGAACTACATCGGCAAGAACCCGCATTTCTGTATCTCCGCCTTACGTCGCTACACGCAGCGCGATTTTCTGGGCTTAGTAAACCGGTACGGCATTGCATGGCATGAAAAGACACTCGGCCAGCTTTTCTGTGATGGCTCTGCAAAGCAGATCATCGATTTGCTGGTGACGGAAATGAAGCAGGCGGGAGTGGACCTGCGCCTGCGGACAACTGTCGATTCAATCGCGCAAAGCGACGGCGGCTATCTGGTCGATCTGGCTGGCGACAAGATAAAATGCAGTTCTCTTGTTGTTGCTTGCGGTGGTAAATCCATACCGAAAATGGGCGCAACAGGGTTCGGTTATGACATCGCCCGACAGTTTGGTCTGGACGTTACAGAAACTCGTCCGGCATTGGTCCCGCTAACCTTTGACGAGAACACTCTGGCACCACTCAAGCCGCTTTCGGGCATCTCCGTTGACGCGGTGGTCAGTCATGGCAAGACCAAATTCGCCGAGGCCATGCTTTTCACTCATCGTGGTCTCAGCGGACCATCCATATTGCAGATTTCTTCATTTTGGCGGGAAGGTGACACGATCAGCGTGGCCATGCTGCCCGGTGTAAAGGTACTTGATGCCTTGCGCGCCGCGAGAACGCGCAATGGTCGTCAGGCATTGCAGACCGCCTTGAGTGAATTGCTGCCAAAGCGGCTGGCGCAGTTGATTGCTGAAAACAGTGGTATCGATAAGCATCTTGCTGATCTTTCAGACAAACAATTGCTGGCAGTCGAGAAGGCCGTGAATGAATGGCAGGTCAAGCCCGCAGGTTCGGAAGGTTACCGCACTGCCGAAGTGACGCTTGGCGGTGTAGATACCGATGGGCTGGACCAGAAAACCATGGAAGCGAAAGCTGCAAAGGGCCTTTATTTCATAGGTGAGGTTGTAGACGTAACTGGTTGGCTTGGCGGGTATAATTTTCAATGGGCATGGTCATCCGGCTGGGTGGCAGGGCAGGCGGTATAGGAGCACACAATTTGGATGACGATCTGAACTGGCGGGTCGAGGAAGCCTGTTTCAATGCCTGGCCATCGCCAAGGCAGGTTCTGCATGGTGGCTGGCTGATGCGATTTTCCGGTGGCGGCGTCCGTCGTGCCAATTCGGTCAATCCTTTGGGTGGTCCCCGCGCTAAACCGGCTGGCGTCATTGATGCCGCTGAAAAGCTTTATCAATCGCTTGGACGCGATTTCATTTTCCGCATTCCCGCCATCGCCAATGAAATGGAGCCGCTACTCGTAGAGCGCAATTACGACTTTGAAGGTGGAAGTACCGTGCTTCGCTGCGATTTGGCACAGCACAAGGCACAAAATGCCTCGGCGGCTGGCCTTTCCCGCGAAATGACTCCCGACTGGTTGCGCGACAGCGCACGCATCGCCGGTTGGTCCAACGAAGAACAGGTCATATTCAGCGCCATGGTTGCGTCGATCGTGGTGCCCAAGGCTTTTGCCTCCGTTAGTGTGGATGGCAAAATCGTTGCCAAGGCATATGGTGCCATAAGCAATGGTCTTCTTGTATTGGAGTCGGTAGCTACTGATCCGGATTACCGAAAGCGTGGTCTTGGTCAGCGAACGGTAGGCGCTTTACTGGATTGGGCGAAAGACGAGGGAGCAACGGCGGCATGTCTGCAAGTTGCTACTGACAATCAGCCTGCACGGGCGCTTTATGCTTCGCTCGGATTCAACCAGGAACTCTATAGTTATCACTACCGGAGAAAGACAAAATAATGATGCTCCTGACACTAGGTTGTCAGGAGGTCTCATGTATTCCCTGCGTTGAGATACTCATCGAACGGGAGAGAACCATGACTATTCCGGCCGGATGTCATTGCGGGGCAATCAAATTTGAAGTCAGTGAAGTTCCTGAATCTGTCACGGTTTGCAGTTGCACATTTTGCGCGAAGCGCGGAGCGCTTTGGGCCTACTACACACCTGATCAGGTGAAGCTTTCAGTAAAGCCGGAAGCTGATGCCATATACTCGAAAAACGGTATGGCAAAACATCACCACTGCAATGTTTGCGGTTGTGGCACTTTCTCAGAGGTACCAACCTGGGTGGACTACCAGCCCGACTGGGAAAACCCGCGTATCAGCGTGAATGCGCGGCTCTTCGAAGATTTTGACATCGCTTCGCTGCGGGTGGACGAGGTTGACGGAAGGAATCTCTGGTAAGTGATTGCTTGATTGAAAGAATCCTGCTTCCCTCTTCTGGAGACGCTCTTCATCATACAGGGAGGTAAGGCCATGTGGATCAAGCTTACAGACGTAAATGGCGATCACATCACGTTGAACTTCGATCATGTTGTCTCGTTTAATCCCTATGGGACGGGCACCCATATTGTCACGATCACGACGGGGCTGACCTTTTTCGTCAAAGAAACCGCCGAAGATATCCAAAACAAGGTCGGCGTGAAGAGCAGTTAAGCCTTTTCAGACTGTGCAGCCAAAGTGACCGTAGAACTGGCGGCAACTGATCGCCAGCTACTTTGGCCTTATTTGTTCGCAAGTTGCCTGTTCTGACTTCCAGCGGGACTGCAGGAGCGGCACGCGCGCCCGTCATTCCTGTGGAAGGCGCAGACCCTTCATTTTGTTCCGGGAAATTTTTGGCACAAATATTACCGCTGCGCGATCATTAAGTTGCGGGCAGGGTGTGAAGCCCGAAACATTCATTGCGCTTTTCTTGGCTTTGCCGGAACCTTTGCGCGTTTCACTTGTTATATCAAATACAAGTCAAAATCGGATACAAATAGTGATTTGTTAAATCGGTTTAGTTTTCGTAGAAAGCCATAATGCAACGGAATTTAAACTGTATGCCGGTAGGGGTTTACTCTCTCTGAGGGTATTTTTATGGAGGTATCAAATAATGATAACAATAAATAACGATACGTCATCGACAGTTGATACAAATGTACTGAAGATGGCACAGGTGGCCAAAACCAATTCCAAGCTTGTCAAAGCTGCAAAAAAGCTTAGCGAGCCATGCGATAAGCGCTCGATTTCCCAGATTTTGCGGGACTCAAGCGGCGGCTTCAGCTTCCGCCGGTAATTCCAGATATATTGGATGTTGAAGGCTCTCCTGTGGGGAGCCTTTTGTTTTAGCCACGCTTGCTGGTAATGATGAAGTTCAATTTGGTACGTTTAAAGCGGGATATTGTCGTGTTTCTTCCAAGGGTTTTCGAGATCCTTGTTACGCAACATGCGCAACGCTCGTGAAATCCGCTTGCGGGTGGAATGGGGCATGATCACTTCATCGACATAGCCGCGTTCAGCGGCAACGAATGGTGACAGGAAGCGATCTTCATAGCGTTTGGTGTGCTCGGCAATCTTGTCGGCATCGCCAATATCCTTACGGTAGATGATCTCCACGGCACCCTTGGCACCCATGACGGCAATCTGCGCCGAAGGCCAGGCATAATTGATATCACCCCGCAGGTGTTTTGAAGCCATCACATCATAAGCGCCGCCATAGGCTTTGCGCGTGATGAGCGTAATTTTGGGAACAGTGGCTTCCGCGTAGGCAAAAAGCAGCTTGGCACCATGTTTGATCAACCCGCCATATTCCTGCGCTGTGCCGGGAAGGAAGCCGGGTACATCGACGAAGGTGACGATGGGAATGTTGAAGCAATCGCAGAAGCGTACGAAACGTGCGGCTTTGCGGGAAGCATCACTATCGAGGACGCCAGCAAGCACCATTGGCTGGTTGCCGACAATACCGACAGTGCGGCCTTCTATCCGGCCAAAACCTATAACGATGTTTTTGGCGAAGCTTTCCTGAATTTCAAAGAAATCCGCTTCATCGACAGTTTTGCGGATCAGCTCTTTGATATCATAGGGCTTGTTCGCGTTATCCGGCACAAGGCGATCAAGTGAGTAATCCATCTCGTCTGTCGGCTGATAGCATTCGATCTGCGGCAGCTCGGCAGTGTTTGAAGCGGGCAGAAAATCGATCAGGCGGCGCATCTGGAGAAGTGCTGCGACATCATTGTCATAGGCACCGTCTGCAATTGACGATTTGGTCGTGTGGATCGACGCTCCGCCGAGCTGTTCGGAGGTCACGGTCTCATTGGTGACGGTTTTCACAACGTCCGGCCCCGTGACAAACATATATGAAGTGTCACGCACCATGAAGATGAAGTCAGTCATGGCCGGCGAATAAACATCGCCGCCTGCACAAGGGCCCATAATCACCGATATTTGCGGGATGACACCGGATGCAAGTACATTGCGCTGGAAAATTTCAGCATAGCCGCCAAGCGCTGCCACACCTTCCTGAATACGCGCACCACCAGCGTCATACAGCCCAATAACAGGTGCGCGATTGCGCAGCGCCATATCCTGTATTTTCTGAACTTTTTCAGCATGAGCTTCGGAGAGTGAACCACCGAAGACGGTAAAATCCTTGGCAAACACAAAGACAGTGCGGCCATTGACGGTGCCCCAGCCGGTGACAACGCCATCACCGGCAAATTTGGTGTCTTCCATGCCAAAATCAGTGGAACGGTGTTCGACGAACATGTCGAACTCTTCAAAGGAGCCTTCATCGAGGAAAATATCGATACGTTCGCGCGCAGTGAGTTTGCCGCGCTTGTGCTGGGCCTCGATACGGGTCTTGCCGCCACCTTCGCGCGCAATAGTCCTGCGGCGCTCAAGCTCGATAAGCACATCCTTCATGGCGTTCCTCCAAATTGCTCATTTCTGATAACAGGAGAGCGTGGACCTTGGAAGATGCAAGAGGATTGAATTTAGCCGGGTTGTGGCTTGGCCTGCCCGGAATGGCCGGACAGGCTATATCGGATTCAATAATTACCAGGTGCCGGTATTTGGCATGGATAGCCATGGCTCCTGCGGTGCCAGTGCCGGACCTTTCTGGATCAGCTCGATGGAAATGCCATCGGGCGAGCGGATGAAAGCCATATTGCCGTCACGGGGAGGACGGTTGATGACGACGCCCTTGTCTGACAGATTCTGGCACGTTTCGTAGATATTATCGACAACATAGGCTAGATGACCGAAATTACGGCCACCCGTATATTCCTCCGGGTCCCAATTGTAGGTCAGTTCCAGTTCAGGCGCGCGTTCGGCCGCCGAGCGGCCTTCATCTTCCGATGCTGCGAGGAAGATGAGCGTGAAACGTCCCTTTTCATTTTCGGTGCGGCGAACTTCTTTCAGGCCGAACTTGTTGCAATAAAAATCCAGCGATTCGTCGATGTCGCGGACGCGGACCATTGTGTGGAGATAGCGCATCTTTAGCCTTTGGGTTCTTTTCGTGGGATTGAAACAGCAATGTCGTCTCGCCAGCAAGGGCAAGTGACTGGCAATATCGATAACACTTATTGCTTACGCGAACAAACCCGCGAGCTAATTTCATGAGACTGATTGAGGATAAACGCAGGTTTTGGTTATAGTTTGAAAGAAAACACCAAGTTGATACTTGCTCTCCGCTATCGGACAGGTGTTATTCTTCAATAAGAGAATCAGTGTTTCGTTTTCGGGAGAGGAGGGGCTCGCTTCATGTCAGACAGAACAGTATCGACCGAAATCTCCCACAATGACGAAGGCGCAAACGATAGTCTTGATCTCATCGAGGTTTCCGGCGCGATCAAATGGTTCGATGTTGCCAAGGGTTACGGGTTCATCGTTCCGGATAATTCTGATCTTCCTGACATTCTGCTTCATGTAACCTGTCTGCGCCGTGATGGTTTCCAGACTGCCCTCGAAGGCGCGCGCGTGGTTTGCGAAGTCAAGCAGGGCGAGCGTGGCATGCAATGTTTCCACGTCAAGTCGATGGACAATTCGACTGCGGTGCATCCGACCGAGCTTCCTCCTGTACGTACGCATGTGACTGTGACGCCCTCCAGCGGTCTGGAACGCGTTCTGGTCAAGTGGTTCAACCGCACCAAAGGGTTCGGGTTTCTGACACGCGGCGAGGGTACGGAAGACATTTTCATTCATATGGAAACGTTGCGCCATTTCGGACTTACCGAGCTACGGCCCGGACAAGTTGTACTGATCCGTTTCGGCAATGGCGAAAAGGGCCTTATGGCTTCGGAAATTCATCCTGACATCGGCACGCAATTGCCAGTTTCTCACTGAAGACCAGTTGATGAGCCGCCTGAAGCTATTTCTGACCGCTATTCTGTTTTCCCTGATATCCGCTTTTCCTGCGCTGGCGCAGGAAAACGAACCTATGCATTTGCCGGTAGATCCCGTGCTGCTGACGATCAACACAGCCAAAGGCGACGTGCCGTTCAGTGTTGAAGTTGCTGATGAGGAAGAAGAGCGTCAACGTGGGTTGATGTTCCGGACCGACCTCAAGGATAACAGCGCCATGCTGTTTGTGTTTGACCGGACAAGGCTTGTTACCATGTGGATGGAGAACACGCCCTCTGCATTGGACATGCTCTTCCTCAATGAAAGCGGCCGCATCGCGGCAATCCGCCAAAATGCCGTGCCGTTTTCGCGTGATACTATTTCGTCTGGCGGGCCGGTAAGGTTTGTCGTTGAAGTAAAGGCTGGAACGGCACAACGTCTCGGTTTAAGAGTTGGCGACAAGGTGCGGCATCCCGCAATTGAAGTCAAATAACGGACAGAAAAATGCAATTCTTTGAAAATGACGGGTTAAAGCTTGCCTATGTCGATGAAGGCGAGGGCGAGCCCGTCCTGCTCATTCATGGCTTTGCTTCATCGTCATTTTACAATTGGGTGCAGCCGGGCTGGATTCCTGCATTGACGGCCGCTGGCTATCGGACGATTGCGATAGATAATCGCGGCCACGGCGAATCCGACAAACCGCATGACAAGTCAGTTTATACGCCAACACGCATGGCGGGCGATGCTGCGGCATTGCTCGACCATCTCGAAATAAAGTCAGCCCATGTAATGGGCTATTCAATGGGCGCGCGCATCAGCGCTTTTCTCGCTTTGGAGCATCCGGACCGCGTGCATGATCTGGTGTTTGGCGGTTTGGGCATGGGCATGGTTGAAGGCGCCGGCGATTGGTCACCTATCGCTGAAGCGCTGATGGCAGATGATCCCGAAGCGATCACGCACCCGCGGGGCAAGATGTTCAGGATGTTCGCGGACAAGACCAGAAGCGACAAGATCGCGCTGGCAGCTTGCGTCATTACTTCAAAGGAAGAAATCAGCGCTGAAAATATGGCGCGTATCAAGCAGCCGACACTCGTTGCCGTGGGCACAAAGGATGATATCGGGGGCAGCGCTCAAAGGCTTGCTGCGCTGATGCCTCATGGCGAAGCAATCGACATTCCAAATCGCGACCATATGCTGGCGGTGGGCGATAAAGTGTTCAAGCAGGCGGTGCTGGAGTTTTATCAGCGTAATCCTATCACTCGCTAAGCAAAACCAGCTTCATTCCTTGCAGAAACGCGTAGTTTGGCCTAGGCATGGCGTTTGTCGATAGTGGCAATGATCAAGCATATGAACGGCATCTTCAAAATTACTTGCGCTTCCTGCTTTGGAATTTGAGGTGTCAAGAAACCGCTTTTGCCGTATAATCGACCGCAGAGTATAAAATTCGACTGAATGCCTGGAGCTAGAAAATGTCAGCAAGCGTTCCGATAAAGATGACTAGCTCGATCAAGCAGATCGATCCGATCTGGCATGCAATCCGGGCCGAAGCAGAAGAAGTCGTGCGCAATGAACCATTGCTTGCGACGTTTCTTTACACAACTATTTTGAATCATCAGTCGCTGGAACAGGCGGTTATTCATCGTATTTCCCAGCGCCTCGATCACCCGGATGTCGAGTCCGAGCTATTGCGCCAGACATTTACGGCGATGCTTGAAGCGAATCCATCCTGGTCGCAGATTCTGCGCGTCGATATACAAGCTGTTTATGATCGTGACCCTGCCTGCACGCGGTTTATGGAGCCTATCCTCTATTTCAAGGGATTTCAGGCCATCCAGACTCATCGTCTTGCACATTGGTTATGGCATGAAGGCCGCAATGATTTTGCGCTTTATCTGCAAAGCCGCTCATCTTCCGTTTTCCAGACAGATATTCATCCGGCAGTTCCCATGGGGCAGGGCGTGTTCTTCGACCACGCCACGGGCATCGTCGTCGGTATGACCGCTGTTATTGAGGATAATGTCTCTATTCTTCAGGGCGTTACGCTCGGCGGTACGGGCAAAGAAACCGGCGATCGTCATCCCAAAATTCGCAACGGCGTTCTTATTGGTGCCGGAGCAAATATTCTTGGCAATATCGAGATCGGTCATTGCTCGAAAGTGGCATCCGGCTCGGTCGTTCTGAAGCCTGTTCCGCACAATGTGACCGTAGCTGGTGTTCCTGCACGCATTGTTGGAGAAGCAGGCTGCTCGGAGCCATCACGTGCCATGGACCAGCTTGTAACCAATTTCGAATAAGCGCGTTTCTGTATTACAAACGATTGCAGTCAGCCCTTTACAGGGAACAGTGCCGCATGGCAAACCGCTCTGACTCGACGAATATGACAGGAGATTTTAGGTGAAACCCGAAGAACTGAAAAAACTCGACAGCTACTTCAAGCGGACATTCCGCAATACGGAATTGGTAGTGAAGGCCCGCCCACGGAAGGATGATTCCGCAGAACTTTATCTGGGCGACGAGTTTCTCGGTCTGGTCTACAAGGACGAAGACGAGGGTGAGTTGTCCTACAACTTCTCCATGGCAATTCTGGAAATGGATCTATAGTCAGTTGTCTTGATATTCGCGCTATGCCGTGCTGCAAATGGAGATTTTCTTCGATCCCGTGCTCACGTACCTAATGTACGCTCCGCGCCGGTTCTCAAAAATAACCATTTTCGGTACGGCATATCGGGAATCTCTTCGCAACTTGATGTGGATTTCACTCGGCACTTTTAATGTGCCCACGCGCAAACTCTGCAATTTGCCTATCCAAAATCTGCCAGTCTTCAAGCATTTCCCTTGGAAACCGATATGTCAGCTGCAAATCGCCGCCGACGAAAATGTCACTTTGGCAGGAAGCAAGGTTATCGCGCGATGACTGCTCATCAAGGCAGCGGGCGACGAAGGGACGTTTCGCACCATGATCCGGTGCAACAAGAAGCTCCTCATTGACAAAGCCGCTATCGCTCCTGAAGCGCTGGATCGTCAAATCAGCGGGGCCTGCAACACCGGGTCCTTCGGTTAGCGGAAGATAGACCGGACCGTAGCGTCCGGACATATCCTGACTTCCCTGTCGCGTTTCAAACGTCAGGAATAGCAATTTCTTTTCTGATCCGGCGCCATTGAAATCATCCTTGAATTCGGGGGAATAACCCTGCATTTCCGGCCAGTGGAGGTAAAGATCGACACGCTCCGCAATTCCATTACGGCGTTGCCTGTCAAAGCGGATCATGTTTGCCGGAATTTGCAGTATGTCATTGCCGATGACGATTTCCTGAACTGAGGTGTCCTCGGTGTGACCGCCGAGCGAAATCGTATGGCCCAGAAAATAACCTGCTATAGTCAGGCACAGCGATAATGCGCCAAGCGCAGCCACGCAATAAAAGACCTTCCGCAAGAGCAGGCTTGCCGAAATCGCCTCAATCTTTTGCGTTGTCGCCTGCATGAATTCTTACCCGTAAGAGATTCCTGCAGGCAATGTAGCGGCTTATGTGCTGATTTATGGTTAACTGAATATCAATGAGCCGGGTGATTCTGGAGGAAAGCCAATGCCGATTTTCATGCTTGATGGCCATGAGCCGCAGTTTGAGCACCTCAAGTCAAACTGGATAGCGCCTGATGCAACGATTATCGGTAAAGTGTTCATCGGTGAGAATGCCGGCATCTGGTTTGGGGCAGTGCTGCGCGGTGATAATGAACTCATCCACGTTGGCCGTAACACCAACGTGCAGGAACACACGATCATGCACACGGATATGGGCTATCCGCTGACAATAGGTGACGGGTGCACAATCGGGCATCGGGCCATGCTGCATGGTTGCACAATCGGGGAAAATACCTTGATCGGTATAGGGGCGATCATTCTCAATGGCGCAAAGATCGGCAAGAATTCTCTGGTCGGGGCGGGTGCATTGGTCACCGAGCGCAAGGAGTTTCCGGATAATTCATTAATCGTCGGCTCTCCCGCCAGAGTTGTTCGTACGCTGGATGATGCAGCGATAGAGCAGTTAAAGCTTTCAGCTGCCCATTATGTTGAGAATGGCAAACGCTTCATGAGTGGCTTGGAGATCGCCTAGGGTCAGGACTTATTATTTTTCAATGCTGCCAACCAATACCTGGCGATCATCATTGATTGAAACCCATGCGCCGGTGTTCTTCGTTGATTGGCGCTTGAGGTAATCATAGTTTGTTTCATTCCATGGCTTGATGCGCGCTTCGAGATTATCGAGGACGTAATCACCTTGGCCGGTGCGGACCGTCAACACAGCATGACCTTCACCATTCATCTGACGGACGACCGTGATCAACAGATTGCTGAGCGGAATGCCGCCTTCATTAAGCAGCCTGCGCTTTAAGAGGACATAATCCTCACAGTCCCCAACTGTCGTCGGATAGGACCAGACTTCCGCCTTACCCCATATGTCCATATCAGTTTCAGGACGAACCTGCGCATTTACCTGACTGTTGACCTGAACAAGCATATTCCATGTCTTTGATGTCAGGCTGAGCGGCGTATCATTGCTGCTCTTGACGCTGCATTCGCTGCGATATGTCTGGCAGAACTCATAATGGCCGATTGGCTGCGAGGTGCGCCCACCTGTTTTCATGATTGACGCTGAAACACCCGCTTCAGCATAGGCGGCGATGCACATTAAAAAGAATGCAGCGCCAAGTAGGATTGTCTTTTTTATCATTACCGTCGTCTCCCCGGTTGAGGTGACAATGGCAGACAGAGTTTGATTGAGCGGAAATCTCGATGAGTAAATGTGATTGAATTAAGTAGTAAAAAATAAAGGAATTGGGGAGTTACTATGTATTAATAATAGTTATTATTCAGTTTAAAGTAGTAACGTTTTGAATAAATCTGAGAATATTAGAATTAAGCATTGGTTTAAATAAATATCTTATCATTTATATTGGCTTAACGCTTGAGAAAGTATCGCCGGACAATTGCCATGCTCTCGCAGCAATCGCGACAAAAATATTTCTGCGATATGAAGAAAAAACTGAAAATAATGCCAAGGTGACGGGTTACGGCTGTTCCTCAAAGGCCGCATCAATGGCTTCGCGACTTTGCACGGAAGAAAATTCAATGGCGACACCTTCCTCAAAATGCCGGACAACGCGTCCGCGCATGGTGCCGAGAATAACCTGGCTGTTAAGGGCAGGGCGCATGCGAAGCTCCACCGCCGCACCGGAAATGGAAAGATCAACGATCCGGCATGGATATTTCCGTCCATCCGCCATGGAAAGACTGGTAATCGGATTGCGTGGCGCAATACGCTGATGCCTGCGGTCTTCGGGCATATCCAGCTCATGCTTGTTGGCAAGCCAGGTCAATTGGGCGGCGATCTTGTTCTTCTTGCGGTCCGAAGCGATGAGTGACACAAGAAAACCGCCGCTCACGAGCCGTTCAACAGTGCCTTCGACCCGACCGATATGATCGATATAGGCTATAACGCGTTCGCCATTATTAGCCATCACGTCCGTGCTGATGACGACATCGCCGGGAGACATTTCATTGATCTGGCAGACGTGCTCAGTACGATCTTCGAGCATGAACCGGCCATAGAGCTGGACTTTGACGCTGTAATACTTGGCCGTGGTGGCAGAGCCTGGACTTGAGCCATCGCGGGTGAGTTGCATCGTTCTGTCCAGATAATGGAATTCGTTAAGCCTGTTGGCGCTAAACTATGCCATAATTCTTAACGTCGCGGTAATGGTTTCACATCTCCTTTAACCTGTCTTGAGGTTTTTCCGCCGTCCAGCAACTGCAGGTGGTCTGCCTTGCCACCGATAATTGTGTGAATAGCGCTTTTCGGACCTTGCGCCAGTCGCGCAACGCTTTGATCAGTTCTGATCCGGCGAGGTTCCAGTGTCGCGATCGATCTTATGCGGTTTTCAACGATGGAATCAGATTCGAGCCAAAATGGTTGCCCCAGCGTGACGATCATTCCAATCAGAAACTGTTCGTGTATCTCGTTGGCCAGCGGCAATAAAGTAAACTCGAAAAGTGCCGCACGTTCACGTGCGCTTGTACCTTCGGCATTTATACCCACAGGACTTTTGCCGGTCATTGAATTGGCAATCAGCCGTAGAATGCTGTGACGGTCCTGTGCCTGCCAAAGCGCAGCAAATGACGTATCTTTCAGTTCGCGGCCATGAATAGAGCAGATGCGGGTTCCTGCGAGACGAAACTTCGGCTCGCCTCCCGGACTTGCCTGGAGAATGAAAATATCTGCCAATTGCCGGGCGATGGCAGCAGGCGCTATTTCGCTACGTTCGGGCGCTGCGCGTGGCCCGCGCAGTTGCTCCCAGTAGGCGATTAGCTCTTGTGATTTTCCAGGCTGCATATATCCGTTCGTCCGATCAGGATGTGGGCGGACTGTGTCACCGACGGGATATCAACGCCACGTTAGATGTGCCCATGTCCACCGCGGCGGCCCGTTAAGGTTAACAAGTGGTTTACGTTGAGCCGTTGCAAGGAATGTGGGACAAAAGCCTACAAGATTTCATACCTGACCTTAAATTTGAGGCCGTCCGTCACCGGGCGGCCTTCTTTCTGTTTGAAACAGCTGACTTATCGGTTCCCCGCCTTGGCGTGGAAACCGGAAGCCGTTAGAGCCTTTCTTGCTGAAATAGAATCGTTCTGTTTCAACAAGAATGGCTCTAACGTGCCGGGATGAAACGAGGTCGATACAGCAATGACTGAACCAGAAAGCATGCGAGCCAGACCATCGGGAGGAGAACCGATGTTCAATATTCCGGGTATCATCCTTGCAGCTATTGGCATTTGCATAGCCGTTTTCGTCTATCAGACCTATATTCTGACAGGCGGGCAGGCCATTGAATTCCTGTGGAACTACGCCTTTATTCCTGCACGCTTTTCGCAGTTTGGCGGCGGCGGTTCAGCACTGGCATGGTTCACCAGCATTTCCTATTCATTCATGCACGGAAGCGTGGCTCATATTGCGCTGAACATGATCTGGCTGGCAGCGTTCGGATCTCCGCTGGCGGCACGTATCGGCCCCTTGCGTTCAACGCTCTTTTGGATTGTTACGTCAATCGCCGCCGCGCTAACCCATTACGCGATCTATCCCGATAGCATGGCGCCTCTTGTCGGCGCGTCAGGCGCTGTTTCCGGCATGATGGGTGCTGCCGCCCGATTTGGCTTCCGGCGCTCTACGTCACGCAATTCGGCGGCCTTCATTGGAGAAATACTCCCCATCGGCGTTGCCCTGCGCATGCGTACGGTTCTTACCTTCCTTGGCGTCTGGTTTGTCACCAATATTGTTACCGGGGTGTTGTCGCTCGGGGCGGAAGGCTCCGCATCGATTGCCTGGGAGGCTCATATAGGCGGATTTATCATCGGTTTCTTTGGGATATCGCTGTTCGACCGGCGCAATGCCTGAACAATCTTGTAAAAGCATGAGTACAAGCTATCGCGTCAAATCAAATGGTTACGGCGCGATACTTTGAATCCGATTTAGCCAAATCTCTTTGTGCAGACCAACTTTCAAGTGATCCACGTAATTGCAATGCAGTTGCAATAGGTGCAACATATAAGCACGATGAGTTAGATCGCAGAAGCGCATCGGGGGAGATGCAGCGGTCGAACATGAAGGAGGATGCACATGACAGTCAGATTGATTCTTGAACGCAAGGGCTATGACGTTTTCAGCACTAATCCTGATATGTCACTGGCAGATGCAATCACGGTTTTGGCAAAGCATAAAATCGGTGCGATTGTTGTTTGCGATGAGAAAAAGGCTATCAAAGGCATCTTGTCGGAACGCGATGTCGTTCGCGCCATCGCAGCCGAAGGTGCTGATGCTCTGTGGAAGCCGATTTCGGAGATCATGACAATCAAAGTGAAGGTATGCAGCGAAAGTCACACGATCAATCAGGTAATGGAAACGATGACTCAAGGCCGTTTCCGCCATTTGCCGGTTGAAAAAGACGGGCGCCTGCACGGAATTGTCTCGATTGGTGACGTTGTGAAGCTTCGCATTGAAGAAGTAGAGCGCGAGTCGCAGGAAATCCGCAGTTATATTGCAACTGCTTAGTGCGAATTCATCAAAGCACTAAGGGTTCATTTTGCTGCAACGAAGCCGACGTAATACCGCAATAATTCATCGCGGGGTTCAGGTGCGGGTTGAAAAAGACAGCAAAGATAATCTTCATCCATGGTGCATCAAGTAGTGGCAAGTCTACCCTTGCGCGCGCTCTTCAGTCACAATTGCCTGAGCCTTTCTGGCATGTTTCGATTGATCATCTCCGTGATTCCGGAATCTTGCCACTGGACCGCTTTCGGCGCGGAGATTTCAACTGGGGAGAGCATCGCAGCGCATTTTTTGAGGGATTCCATCATTCGCTCGTAGCCTATGCCTCGGCCGGCAATAATATTGTGCTCGAACATATCCTTGAGGAACCCCAATGGGTATCCGATCTGGCGGTGCTTTTCGCGCCATTTGATGTCTTCTTCGTCGGGCTTCACTGCAATCTTGATGAACTCGTCAAAAGGGAAACAATACGCGCAGACCGACCGATAGGAAGCGCAGCCGATGACTATCATCGAATTCATGTTGGTCAGAGATATGATTTGGAGCTGTCTGCAGGACGGACCGTGCAGGAGTATGCAAGCCAGGTCCTGTCGGCGTGGTCCGTCAGAAGGGCACCATCAATTTTCCAGCAGCTGGCACTCGAACGTATGAGTGAGCCATTTCTACTCTGAAATCTCGGATTGATTATCTTTCGGAACCTTGTTGCCGAGTGGACAAGAACTTAGAAAACCAGTTTCTGCATGCGTTCAAGTTCGCCGAGGCGGGCCATTGTCTCCTCATACCCGCTTCGGATTGCTTCGTCGGCGCGATGGAACTCCGCAAGGCCAATCGTGCCAACTTTGGGCAGCAACGCAATATCCGGCGGATCTCCTGCCATGCGCGCGCGCGAAATCCGATCCTGAATGATGTTGAAGGATTCCATCATAACGCCGGTAATCCCGAGGCGCTTCGAATAGGCCGGGCGACGCGAGCCTGAACCCTCAACATCGCCAGCCTGTGGATGCGGTGCTTCGGCGGAATGTTTGATGACAGCAGCGCGGCCAAATTGATCATAGTGAAGGTTGACCGCAACAACCAGTGGTTGCTCATATGACCGGCATACGGCAACTGGCACGGGATTGACCAAGGCACCATCGACCAGAATGCGTCCATTACATTCGACAGGCTCGAAAACACCGGGCAGGGCGTAGGATGCGCGCATCGAAGTGATAAGACTGCCGCGGGTCAGCCATATCTCATGGCCTGTGTTGATTTCAGTACAGACGGCGATGAAAGGCTTGGGCAAATCTTCGATGGATAGTTCTTCGAGATGTTCACGCAGTCTGCGATCCAGCTTCATGCCGCCGAACAGGCCGTTGCCACCAAAACGCAAATCGAGCAGGCTGAAAATACCGCGTTTGGTGAGGCTGCGCGCAAACTCTTCAAGCTGATCAAGTTTCCCGCCAAGATAGCAGCCGCCAACAAGCGCGCCAATCGATGTTCCGGCAATCATCGAGATTTCGATGCCTGCTTCATCCAGCGCACGCAGCACACCAATATGGGCCCAACCACGCGCAGCGCCGCCGCCAAGCGCGAGGGCGATGGGCGTTTTGCTTTGAACGGGCCTTTCAGGTGCTACGGCCTTCTCATCAGAACCATTGCTGATGCCGATCGATTCTGCTGCACGTGTCCGGCGCGATGCCCATTCGAGCATGGCATAAACTCCTAGAGTCGTGGACTTTCATTCGACTTCGATTGTGGTAACTAAAACCTGAATATTGCGTGAATAACAGTTCTTAGCTGACCAATGAAACGCGACTACAAACGTCGAAAACGGCGGATGCGAGGCATCGCTTCATCTAAAACTTCATTACCAATGATGGCTTTCCATCTTGCGCGACAACATTGCGATAGAAACATGACCGGCGACCCGTGTGGCAAGTCGGCCCGTCGCCAGCAACAGTTACTTTCAACCACAGGGCGTCCTGATCGCAATCGGTGCCAAGTTCGACAACAGTTTGCAGATTGCCGGAGGTTTCGCCTTTCTTCCATAGCGTTTGACGTGATCGGGACCAGTAATGGGCAATTCCCGTGTCAATCGTCAGCTGCAAAGCTTCCGCATTCATATGCGCAACCATAAGCAATTCGCCATCCCGCGCGTCCGTCACCACAGCCGTTATCAACCCCGCAGCGTCAAACCGCGGGGTAAATACAGTGCCTTCTTCGACATCATGATTGTGACCGGAGGCAGCAGAAAGTGAAGTATCGGCCATTCTTATCCTCAGCGGCCCCGCACCATGGTCATAAACCGAACCTGATCATTGACCTCATTCTTGAACGAGCCTGTGAAAGTCGTTGTCGTGGTCAGCGAGCCGGATTTGCGGATGCCGCGCATGGCCATGCACATATGCTCAGCTTCGATCATGACTGCAACACCGCGTGGGCGCAGCGAGTCTTGTATTGCACTTGCAATCTGTGCCGTCATGCTTTCCTGCGTTTGCAGGCGATGCGCAAAGATATCAACAACGCGCGCTATCTTTGACAGCCCGACAACCTTCTCCCCATCAGGCAGATAGGCGACATGCGCCTTGCCGATGATCGGAACCATGTGGTGTTCACAGTGAGAAAAGAAAGGAATGTCCTGAATGAGGACCATATCCTCATAGCCGGCAATTTCTTCAAAGGTTCGCCCCAACACATCGGCGGGGTCGAGTGCGTAGCCGGAAAACAGTTCCTTGTATGATTTGACGACACGTTCAGGCGTGTCCAGCAGACCTTCGCGGTCAGGATTATCACCTGCCCAAAGGAGCAGGGTGCGTACCGCTGCTTCTGCTTCTTCCTGAGTTGGACGGCGAACATTATTTTGCTTTGCAGTGGCTGACTGCAAGTTCTTCACTACCGCATCCATCGCGATCTCCCGTAGCCGCCCTCAAAGGAGCGACGAGTTAAACGGCAATACACGATAATCGTTCCCTGTCACGGAACGGACGGTGTATTGAAGTAAGAGCGGATCAATTAGCCGCCCGATAGTCATACATCCCATTGCAAAATTAATCTATGCGACTTTATGCATGCCTGCTCGCATACTATATAGGTAGTCTATAGAGAATTCATAGAGCATCAACGTCGAGTTGTGACGCGTTTAAGATGAAGATTGGCACATCATGATCAATGACGTTTACAATACGCGAATTCTGGAGTTTGCCGGCAATATTCAGCGGTTAGGCCGTCTCGATGCTCCCGATGCATCTGCGAAAGCGCATTCCAAATTGTGCGGATCAACTGTCATCGTTGATTTAAAAGTCGAAAATGGCGTCGTTTCGGATTTTGCTCATGATGTTAAGGCATGCGCGCTGGGGCAAGCCTCGTCCTCAATCATGGCAAGGCACGTGGTTGGTGCAACTCCCGAAGAACTCCGTGCATTACGCTTGACGATGTTGCGTATGTTGAAGGAAAACGGCGCACCACCTGAAGGACGCTTCGAGGAGCTGAAGTTTCTCGAACCTGTGCGCGACTACAAGGCGCGGCACAATTCTACCATGCTGACCTTCGATGCCGTGGTTGATTGTCTTGATCAGATTGACAGGAAAAACGCAGAAGCCGCAGCCTGACTTATGTGCAATGACCCAGCGCATAAGCATCCAGCCAAATACTCCCGCAATTGGGGTGGCCCGTGGCGCAAGACGCCCGGACGTCTACTTGGCACGGGGCTGGTCCGTCTTTATCAACTGACCCTCTCGGGATTTATCGGGAACTCGTGCAGGCATCTGCCGACTTGCTCGGAATACACCTATGAAGCAATTGCCCGGCATGGCTTTTGGGCTGGTGGCTGGATGGGTCTATTCAGATTTGCCCGCTGTGGGCCGGGCGGCACCAGTGGATTGGACCCGGTGCCAGTAGCGCTTGGAGCGCGTTTCGTCTGGTATTTGCCTTGGCGATACTGGAGCATAGCATCAAAAGAAAAAGGCCGCTGATCAGCGGCCTTTTGTTTATTCGCTAGTCTTTCAGGCCGCTGCCGGCTTGCGCGGGAAGGGCGTTACATTCGCCGTATCATCGTCGAGCTTCAAACCACCGGCTTTCAGCAGTGAGGTGAAACGGCCATTCTGGTGAGCCAGTTCATCGAAGCTGCCAGATTCAACAACTTCACCCTGATCCATGAACAATACGAGATCGGCGTCACGTACAGTCGACAAGCGGTGCGCAATGATGAATGTCGTACGGTTCTGGCAAAGCTTATCAACCGCAACTTTCACACGGGCTTCTGTCTCAACGTCGAGGGCACTCGTTGCTTCGTCCAGTACAAGAATGGGTGCATCCTTGAGGATCGCACGGGCGATGGCCACACGCTGGCGCTCACCACCGGACAACTGCGAACCGCGCTCGCCGACAACAGTGTCATAACCGGCTGACTTCGAGAGGATGAAGTCGCTTGCATCGGCAGCTTCCGCAGCGGCGAAGACATCTTCATCGGAGGCTTTAGGCCGACCAACACGGATATTGTCTTCGATCGTGCGGTTGAACATACCCGCATCCTGGAACACTGTCGCAATGGCATTACGCAACGAGCGGCGGCTGATTGTCTTCGTGTCGATATCATCGACAAGAATACGGCCTTCCTTGGGATCGTAAACGCGCTGCAGGAGATTGATCAGCGTTGTCTTGCCGGCACCCGTAGGCCCAACGATAGCAACAGTCTGACCAGCCTTCGCCTTGAACGTTACGTTTTTCAAGCCCTGCGAAGAATGCGGGAACTCAAAGGAAACATTCTGGAATTCCACATCGCCAGTAACATTATCGATATCATGTACGGACTTCGGTTCGACAGCATAGGCGGCCGATTCTTCCATTGCATAGAAGTCTTCGAGCTTGGCGCGGGCAGCGAAGATCTGGTTGACGAAAGCGCTTAGCTGGTCGAGGCGGCCGATAAGCAGACCGGCAAAACCTGTAAAGGCGACAACCTGACCAACATTCATCTCGTCACGCATGACGAAGTAAGAACCAAGCAGCAGAACGATAATCATCGAAATCGTTGATGCCATCCGATTGATACCGGCAGCAAGAGCCCACCAGTTCAGAACCGGATACTGGGATTCCAGCAGGTTCTTTGTATAAGTCTGCAATGCGCGGGTTTCTTCTTCAACGCGGTTGTAGCTCTGCAATACCGAGATATTGCTCATGGAGTCACTAACATGGCTGAACGCTGTGATGTGGTGACGTTCCACCTGAGCCTGACCGTCCTTGGTCTTGCTGGTGACGACACGCACAACCATCATGTAGACCACGCCAAGCACAACGAGGACCGAGGTTAAACGCCAATCCTGGCTGAGAGCGAGCGGGAACAGCAGCACGAGGCCAACGGCAGTCGCCAGATGGGTGCGCATGAATTCGAGCCACAGGCCGAAAAGAGTTTCAACCGCACGAAGCAATGTGTGCAGGGCATTTGATGTACCGCGCTGATGATGCCAGGCAAGTGGCATGCTGATAACGCGATTATAGGATTCGGTAAGAACAGCAAGCTTGCGGCGATGGGCCAACCTGTCTGCTTCGCGAGATACCAGAACGTTGGCTCCGATATGGAACAAGCCCACAGCAGCCAGTTGGCTGAGCGGAGGAATGATAGCTGTTTTGGTTGCGATGGCCTGAATCACACGGCCGGCAAGCCATGGTTCTACGATCATGCTTGCAGCGAGTGCGATATTGGCGATGCATATAAACATGGTCGCACGCCTCTCGGCGCCGAGATATTGGAGGGATCTCCAATAGATGTTTAATAATGACACTTTGCCACTCCGATTGCTTGGTCCGCCACTCGCGCGTAGAAATGACACTGCATCAGACTCTTGTGCACCGCAATATTCAATGCTCTAAAGTCTTGATTGTTCCCTGTCGGGATGGGAACATTTTTCTACGGCTCGTAACGTCCCGTGATGAGTCAACTTACTGAGATTGCAAATTAAACCAGCTGAACTGAATGTAACATGAACGCAATATTACTCGTCGCATCCGGAGGCGCCATCGGCTCGGTCTTGAGATATCTCACCGGTATCCTCATGACGCGCTTCTTTGGTGCAGCCTTTCCCTATGGTACGCTTGCGGTCAATGTGATCGGCGGATTGCTGATGGGGCTGTTCATTGAATTGCTGGCACGCCGCTTTGATGGTTCTGAAGAACTTCGCCTGTTCGTGGCAATCGGGATTTTGGGCGGTTACACGACTTTCTCGTCTTTTTCGCTCGATGTTGTGTTGCTTTGGCAGCGGGGCGAGGCTGCAAGTGCCGCATTTTACGTGCTGTTGAGCGTCGTATTGAGCATTGCTGCACTGTTTTTAGGATTATGGCTCGCAAGAACGGTCGCTTAATGCTAAGCGCTGCCGACAAGACCTTTATAACTCCATAAATAATCATTCGATGCGATTTCCGCGTTTCAAACGCTCAGGACACGCCGAATCTGAAGGTCTGGGATTAAAAGGCTTGAGCTGATGGCAGCGGTAGAACAAAAAACAGTCGATACGGGTGAGGCGGAAATGCGCCTCGATCGTTGGTTCAAAGTACATTACCCGGGCTTGGGGTTCGGGCATCTGCAGAAATTGTTGCGCTCCGGGCAAATCCGCATCGATGGATCACGCGCCAAATCCGACACGCGCCTGCAAGCCGGGCAGACTGTTCGCATTCCGCCACTGCCGGTCGATTCCAAGGCTGAGGGGCACTTGACCGGCAAAAGCATACGCGGCCGTGACGATGGCGATGTTCTCAAGCAGATGCTGCTTTACGAAGACCCGAAGGTCTATGTTTTCAACAAGCCTGCGGGATTGGCAGTGCAGGGCGGTTCCGGCGTAAATCGGCACGTCGACGACATGCTGGAAGCGTGGCGCAACAAAAAGGGCGAAAAGCCCCGACTGGTTCATCGGCTGGACCGTGATACTTCCGGCGTGCTTGTGGTTGCCCGCACCCGCGGCGCAGCGCAGGCGCTGACTGCAGCATTCCGCGAACGCGAGACCAAGAAAACCTATTGGGCACTGGTCAAAGGTATCCCGCGCAAGCGCGAGGACAAGATTGCCACATGGCTTGCCAAGGAAGCGACGGAAGATGGTGACCGCATGCGGGTGGTCCCGCATGGCGAGCCGGATTCGGACCACGCAATCTCCTATTACCGCGTGATAGAATCTGCCGGGCAGGTGCTGACCTGGCTGGAAATGGAGCCATATACCGGCCGGACACATCAGCTTCGCGTTCATGCAGCACACATTGGTTGCCCGATTATCGGTGATCCAAAATATTTCGAAGCCGATACCAATTGGTCTTTCCCCGGCGGCATTCAGAATCGGTTGCATCTTCACGCGAGGCGCATCCGCATACCAAATCCATCAGGTGGCATTATCGATGTTACCGCGCCACTGCCACCGCATATGGTGCAGACATGGAACCTGTTGGGTCTGGACGAAAATGACGGAAACGAAGACAATTAAGTATAGGCATTGATATGCGCGATGAACTTTTCAGCATGGACACAAAGCAGGAGCTTACCGATCCGGACCCTGTTCGCCGTGCGCAAATCACCTCGAAATTGCCCTTGCCAAAACGGTTCTATAAAGAAGCGGCAGTCGCTGAGCGCGATGGACAGTTTGCCGTGGAACTGGACGGGCGCGGCGTAAAAACACCTGCGCGGCAGAACCTGTTGCTTCCCACCCGCGCAGCAGCACAGATCATCGCTGACGAATTTTCCGTGCAGGAAAAAGAAATCGATCCGGCGCGCATGCCGGCGACACGCCTTGCCAACACCGCAATTGACGGGATCGTCAATGATCCACAGGTCGTGCTTGAAGATGTGCTGCGGTTTGCGTCGTCAGATATGCTTTGCTATCGCGCCGGTTCACCCGAACGACTGGTACAGCGCCAGACAGAATCCTGGGACCCGATTGTCGATTGGGCAGCAACAACACTTAATGCGCGCTTTATTCTGGCAGAAGGTGTGATGCATGTGGAACAGCCGCGCGAAGCCCTCGGTGCTTTCAGCGTTCATCTTGGCGGCTTCACCGATCCTTTCGCGATTGCATCGCTCCATACGATCACGACGCTGACCGGCTCAGCCATTTTAGCGCTCGCTGTTGCAAAAGGTGAAATTTCCGGCGACGAGGCTTGGAAGCTTGCTCATCTTGAAGAAGACTGGACAGCAGAACAGTGGGGCGTGGATGCCGAAGCTGCGGCACGCCGCGCAATTCGTCAGCGTGAAATGCAGGCCGCAGTCAAAATACTGGAAGCTGTATCGGTCTAGAAGGCTGATCTGCCCATAATGCTCCAAACGAAAAACCCCGGCGTTGGCCGGGGTTTTGTATTCTGCTCTGGATCAAATCAAACCGAGTAGTACATGTCGTATTCGACCGGATGCGGGGTCATCTCAAAACGCATCACTTCAGCCATCTTCAGTTCGATGAACGAGTCGATCTGATCATCATCGAATACACCGCCAGCCTTGAGGAAGGCGCGATCCTTGTCGAGGCTCTGGAGAGCTTCACGCAGCGAAGCGCAAACGGTCGGGATCTTCTTGAGTTCCTTTGCAGGAAGATCATAAAGGTCCTTGTCCATCGGCTGGCCGGGGTGGATCTTGTTCTTGATGCCATCAAGACCAGCCATCAACATGGCGGCAAAGCCGAGATATGGGTTTGCTGTCGGGTCCGGGAAACGGATTTCAACGCGCTTTGACTTCGGCGAAGAACCGAACGGAATACGGCAAGAAGCTGAACGGTTACGGGCAGAGTAGGCCAAAAGAACCGGAGCTTCATAACCCGGGACCAGACGCTTGTAGGAGTTGGTCGACGGATTTGTGAAGGCGTTGATTGCCTTGGCGTGCTTGATGATGCCGCCGATGAAGAACAGGCAGCTTTCTGACAGGCCAGCATACTCATTGCCTGCAAATGTCGGCTTGCCATCTTTCCAGATCGACATGTGGACGTGCATGCCCGAGCCATTATCGCCGAAGATTGGCTTCGGCATGAAGGTAGCAGTCTTGCCATAGGCATTGGCAACCTGATGCACGACATACTTGTAGATCAACATCTTGTCGGCGTTGCGTGTCAGATGATCGAACTTGATGCCAAGTTCGTGCTGAGCAGCAGCCACTTCGTGGTGATGTTTTTCAACGCGAACGCCCATTTCCGTCAAAACGGTGAGCATCTCGGAGCGCATGTCCTGTGCGCTATCGATAGGAGGCACAGGGAAATAGCCGCCCTTGACGCGCGGACGGTGACCCAGATTGCCCGTCTCATAGTCGGTGTCATCGTTGGACGGCAGTTCTGTGGAATCGAGCTTGAAGCCTGTATTATATGGATCTACCTTGTATTTCACGTCATCGAAAACAAAGAACTCAGCTTCCGGGCCAACAAAAATCGTATCGCCAACGCCTTCCGCCTTCATATAGGCTTCGGCCTTCTTGGCTGTGCCGCGCGGGTCGCGATTGTAGGATTCGCCCGAGACCGGATCGAGAATGTCGCAAAGAATAACCATGGTCGACTGCGCGAAGAACGGGTCCATGTGAACCGTATCAGTGTCGGGCATGAGAACCATGTCGGATTCGTTGATGGCCTTCCAGCCGGCAATAGACGAGCCATCGAACATGACACCATCAGCGAACATGTCTTCGTCGACTTCAGCGACATCCATCGTCACGTGCTGCAGCTTGCCCTTGGGATCTGTAAAGCGCAGGTCGAGGAACTTTACGTCGTTGTCCTTGATCTGCTTGAGAATATCATTTGCAGTCGTCATACCAATTTTCCTTATTAAGCGCGATGATTGGGTGCCGGATGCGTTGCCGGCAACGGATTGGATCAAATGGCGTCGATACCGGATTCACCGGTACGAATGCGGACAACTTCCTCGATATTCGAGACAAAGATTTTTCCGTCGCCGATGCGCCCTGTTTGTGCAGCTTTGCGAATTGCTTCTATCGCTGCTTCAACGGATTCATCGCCCAAGACGATTTCCACCTTAACCTTCGGCAAGAAGTCGACGACATATTCTGCGCCACGATACAATTCCGTGTGACCCTTTTGGCGGCCAAAGCCCTTGGCTTCAGTGACCGTGATGCCCTGAAGCCCCACTTCCTGCAGTGCTTCTTTCACCTCGTCCAGCTTGAACGGCTTGATGATGGCTTCGATTTTCTTCATCAGAGATCGATCTCCCTATGTAACCGGCGGGCCTATGCCCGCTTGTCCATATTAAAAGCATGAAGCGTGCCAATTCCATCGCTTTTGAAGAATAAATTTGAAACAGTAATCTAAGCCTGTAGCCGTGCGGAGTTTTTGATTTTTGCAAGATACCCTCGATTGAAAGGGCAATATGTGAAGTCCTGTGTCGCATAAAAATTATGCATAGTGCTCATTATTTAGGCAAGGTGTGGGGTGGAGGCTACTTAATCCGTTTCGCGAGTGCTTGAGCTGCCTGCGGAGCGCGCACTTTGCCTTCGTGAATGAAATAAACGAACACATCGCGAGGCCGTTTCTCTATCTTCTGGTCGGGAGCGGCCAAGGGAAGATCATCCGGCACACCCCCCTTAGACCAAAGCTGTGACCGCTCAGCCCACTTGTCCAAAGCCTTAGCTGAATAAGCTGTTTCAATATTATCATCGCCCTTTTGAAGCCGGGCATAGACAAAATCTGAAGTTACGTCGGCGATTTCGGGATAGTCAAAATGTTCGGCATAGACGACTGCAACGTCTTTCTTGCGAGCCAAGGCGATAAAATCAGGATCGATAAACGAAGGATTGCGTACTTCAACAGCGTGACGAAGCGGCAGGCCCGCTTCTTTACGGGGAAGGAGGTCAAGAAACGCGCCAAAATCCTCGGCGTTGAACTTTTTCGTCGGTGCAAACTGCCAGATCAATGGACCCAGACGATCTCCAAGTTCGGCAAGACCGGATTTAATGAACCGCTCCATGGACTCGCCAGCTTCGGCCAGCACCTTGCGGTTGGTGACAAAACGGTTGCCCTTGACGGCAAAAATGAAACCGTCCGGCACCTGACCAGCCCATTTGGCAAAGGTTTCCGGCTTCTGTGTGCCATAATAGGTGCTGTTGATCTCTATTGTCTGGAGATGCTGGCCCGCATAATTGAGTTCTTTGGCTTGCGCGAGACCTTCAGGATAGAAGGTTCCGCGCCATGGTTCGAAAATCCAGCCGCCGATACCTGCGCGAATGGTGCCCGCCATCTCAATCTCCTCCCTCTAACCGGGTGGAAACGACCACCCAGCTTTTGTACTTAACCGAACCTCTTCTATTCCGCTGCGGCCTGTGCCCTGTGTCCCGGGCGGCGCCGCAAAAGCTCTTTCAGGAACTGACCTGTGTAAGAGCGTTCGACATCGACAATATCCTCCGGTCGCCCGACTGCAACGATCTCACCCCCGCCATCGCCGCCTTCCGGCCCCAGATCAATCACCCAATCCGCAGTTTTGATGACTTCGAGATTATGCTCGATCACCACAACCGTATTACCCTGATCCACAAGCTCATGCAAAACTTCAAGAAGTTTTGCTACGTCATGGAAATGCAGGCCAGTTGTTGGTTCATCCAGAATGTAGAGTGTCCGTCCCGTTGCCTTGCGGGATAGTTCCTTGGCAAGCTTGATGCGCTGCGCTTCGCCGCCGGAAAGCGTATTTGCCTGCTGGCCGACATGGATATAACCAAGCCCGACTTTGGCCAGTGTCTGCAATTTGTCACGAACGGCGGGGACCGCAGCAAAGAACTCGGCACCTTCTTCAACAGTCATATCGAGCACGTCGGCAATCGATTTGCCCTTGAACAGAACTTCCAGTGTTTCGCGGTTGTAACGTTTGCCGTGACAGACATCGCAGGTGACATAGACGTCAGGCAGGAAGTGCATTTCGATCTTGATAACGCCATCGCCCTGACATGCTTCGCAGCGCCCACCTTTAACGTTGAACGAAAAGCGACCAGGCTGATAACCCCGCGCCTTGGCTTCGGGCAAACCGGCAAACCAGTCGCGGATTGGCGTGAACGCGCCCGTATAGGTAGCTGGATTGGAACGCGGCGTGCGTCCGATCGGCGACTGATCGATATCAATGACCTTGTCGAGAAATTCGAGCCCCTCAATATGATCATGCTCGGCAGGATGTTCACGCGAACCCATGATCCGGCGCGATGCGGCTTTGAACAGCGTCTCGATAAGGAATGTTGACTTTCCGCCACCCGAAACGCCGGTTACGGCGGTGAAGGTACCCAGCGGAATTTCTGCCGAGACGTTTTTCAGATTGTTGCCCCGCGCTCCGGCAATCTTGATCCGCTTTTTGTTGACCTTGCGGCGTTCCGCCGGAACAGCCACTTCTATCTCGCCGGACAGATATTTGCCGGTCAGAGATTTCGGGCTCGCCATAATGTCTGCCGGACTGCCTTCCGCAATGATTTCGCCACCGTGAATACCGGCTGCGGGGCCGATATCAACAACGTAATCTGCGGTCAGAATCGCGTCTTCATCATGTTCAACGACGATGACCGTGTTTCCAAGATCGCGCAGGTGACGCAATGTCTTGAGCAATTGTTCGTTATCACGCTGATGCAGGCCGATGGATGGCTCATCCAGAACATAGAGTACGCCGGTGAGACCTGAGCCAATCTGCGATGCAAGCCGGATGCGCTGGCTTTCGCCGCCCGATAATGTGCCTGAATTACGTGAAAGCGCGAGATAATCGAGGCCGACATCGTTGAGAAACCGCAGGCGTTCGCGAATTTCCTTGAGAATACGCGCCGCGATCTCAGTCTGTTTCTCATTGAAACTCTTGTCGATATCGCTGAACCATGCATCCGCATGACGAATGGATTTCTCAGTGATCTGACCGATGTGCAGGCCACCAATTTTCACGGCGAGCGCTTCGGGCTTCAGACGATAACCTTTGCAGGCCGGGCAGGGCGTGCCGGACATGAAGCGTTCTATTTCCTCACGCGACCAGGCAGAATCCGTCTCTTTCCAGCGGCGCTCCAGATTGGGAATGACACCCTCGAATGATTTGGTCGTGCGGTAAGAGCGCAGGCCATCATCATAGGAGAATGCGATCTCGCGGCTGCCGGTGCCATAAAGAATAGCCTCGCGTGCATCCTCATTCAGGTCGCGCCAGCGATCGCCAAGCTTGAATCCGTAGGCTTCACCAAGCGCCTGCAACGTCTGGCTGTAGTAGGGAGAACTTGACTTCGCCCAAGGCGCAATCGCGCCGTTTTTCAGCGTCAACGCCTCGTCCGGAATGATCATCGTCGGATCGATTGCCTTTTGCGTACCAAGGCCATCGCAGGTCGGGCAGGCGCCAAACGGATTATTGAACGAGAACAGGCGCGGTTCAATTTCCGTGATGGTAAAGCCTGACACGGGGCAGGCAAATTTTTCCGAGAACATGATACGCTCATGCGTTTCGTTCTTGGATTTATTGGCCGATTCACTGGACGTTTCATCCGCAGGTAGCGGCTTGTCAGCAAATTCCGCAATAGCGATGCCATCAGCAAGTTTCAGGCAGGTTTCCAGGCTATCAGCGAGGCGCGCAGAAATGTCCGGGCGTACGACGATACGGTCGACCACAACGTCGATGTCGTGCTTGTACTTCTTGTCCAGCGCCGGGACATCCGCGATTTCATAGAATGTGCCATCGACCTTTACACGCTGAAAGCCGCGTTTTTGCAGGTCAGCGAGTTCCTTGCGATATTCGCCCTTACGACCACGCACGATAGGCGCGAGAATGAACAGGCGAGCGCCTTCCTCAAGTGCCATGACGCGGTCCACCATCTGGCTGACGGTCTGACTCTCGATCGGCAATCCTGTTGCCGGCGAATAGGGAACGCCAACGCGTGCATAAAGCAGGCGCAGATAGTCATAAATCTCTGTGACAGTTCCCACTGTCGAGCGCGGATTGCGGCTGGTTGTCTTCTGTTCAATGGAAATTGCAGGAGACAGGCCGTCGATCTGGTCGACATCCGGCTTCTGCATCATTTCCAGAAATTGCCGCGCATAAGCCGAAAGACTTTCGACATAGCGTCTCTGACCTTCGGCATAGATCGTATCAAAGGCGAGGGATGATTTGCCCGAACCGGACAAGCCGGTCATGACAATCAGCTTGTCCCGCGGCAGGTCAAGATCGATATTCTTCAAATTATGTTCGCGCGCACCGCGAATGGAAATGTACTTCTGATCGCTCATGTTCGTTCGCCTTTGACAGGGCATGCCGCTATTTTGGGGAATTGCTCTCTAGGAGAAGCGTTCCCTTTATTTAGTGCGTTATGGATAATTTACGAGGCCGGGTTTTACCCACCGTCTTGAATCACCATAGCCATGTTGACATTGTTAGAGCAAGTGATAGAACAAAGAAAGAACAAAAATTACGGACACTGACTCTTGACGTTTGTGAATGTGTTCGACGGCGGGCTGACGGCTGATACGTCCATCAGAGATGATCGAAGTATGTAAGCAGTGCGGGAATGTCTCCTGACAAATCTGGCAGGAGTGTTGCATTGGAGATTGAAGCACGGTTCGGTAACGAGTTGTATATTGTGGATAGTGGCAATCAATTGTCCGCCGCTGCCACGGCTTCTGTATGATAGCCAAAATTTAAAATTGGAATTTGTGGAGTTTTTAACATGGCAGGCAGTGTCAACAAGGTCATTTTGGTTGGAAATCTTGGCGCTGACCCGGAAGTCCGGCGGCTTGGTTCAGGCGATCCCGTTGTAAATCTGCGTATTGCGACCTCGGAAAGCTGGCGCGACAAGAATAGCGGAGAACGCAAGGAAAAGACCGAATGGCATCAGGTTGTCATCTTTAATGACAATCTTGCCAAAGTTGCCGAACAGTACCTGAAGAAGGGCATGAAGGTTTATCTGGAAGGTGCGCTTCAAACCCGTAAGTGGCAGGACCAGACTGGCAATGACCGCTATTCGACAGAAGTAGTATTGCAAAAATTCCGTGGTGAACTGCAAATGCTGGATTCGCGCGGTGAGGGTGCGGGAGCTGGCGGCGGACGTTCATTCGAGAGCAATTCCGGTCGCGGGCAAGTGGGTGATGATCGCGGCGGCTCCGATTTCGGCCGCTCCAATGCAGGTAGTTCTTCCAGCTCAAGCGGCGGGAACTTCTCGCGCGATCTCGACGACGAAATTCCGTTCTGATCTGCGCTGCTTGATTGCACCATAAACTGATTGAGCGTGCCGGGTGACTTTGTATAGTCATTCGGCACAAATCGCATTTAAGCCGAGCTTATTCCGACTAGTAACGGCTGGCCGGAGTGGCCCGTCAGTCGCTTTATGCGCTTCGTTGAACCATCGAAATGATTATCTCGTAAAGCTCGTTCTTAGCCTGTAACGGTGTGATATCGCCGCCCACTGCGGCATTCGACAAGCCTTCAGCGGCACCAAGCATTCCCCATAGTCCCGCTGATGAAACACCTTCTACGCCAGAAAAAGCATCCAGAAGGCCTCTGCATTTTTCTATGAAGATCGCTTCAAAATCGTGCTTTATTTTTTCAAGTTCCGGTGAACCTTTCAGCGCTGCAATGATACCAGGTATTTCACGTCCCTGTGTGAGAACACAATCGACATACGAAGAAGCGATCGTCTTGGCGACATCAATCAAACTGTGCGCTGCACGTTCAAGGGCGGCATCCATGATTGCAGTCTGACGGGCATCAAACTCCATAAAGAGAGCCGCGAGCAAACCGGGGCGCGTGCCGAAATGATCATAGACGACCGGTTTGGTGACGCCCGACTGCTCGGCGAGGCGCCCGAGCGTCAGGGCTTCTGTTCCTTCGTCCCGTATCAGCCGCCATGAGACATCCAGCAATTGACGATGCCGTGCCTGCCTTGAAAGTCGCTGACGTGGAGAGGATTGGGAAGGAAGGTTTGTAGATTCTGTGCTTGACATCGCTATATACCAAAAGTAACTTACTAAAAGTATATAGTATTGTACTGCTATCTGCAACCGCTCTTCAGGAGTTATCGACATGCATGCGCTTATTGTTATCTCGCACCCGGAACCAAACTCGCTGACCAGCAGCATTGCTGCCAGGATCGGAGAGGGCTTATTGCATTCCGGGACCGGTCATTCCTACGAACTGGCTGACCTTACCGCAGAAGGTTTTGATCCAAGATTTAGTGAAGGTGACATTGCGGCCCACCGAAAGAAAGCGCCTGCACCGTCCGATGTCGCAGATGAGCAGGCGCGGATAGACAAGTCCGATGCTTTGGTACTCGTCTTTCCAGTCTATTGGTGGTCTATGCCCGGCCTTCTAAAGGGATGGATTGATCGCGTGTTTTCAAATGGCTGGGCCTATGATGACGGGGATGGGAAATTGGAGAAAAAGCTCGGCCATCTTCCAATTCATCTTGTCGGGATTGGTGGGGCGGACGCCGGAACCTATGAGAAACATGGCTATGATGACGCCATGAAAACACAGATCGATCATGGGATATTCGACTATTGCGGCGCTCCCGTAGTGTCATCAACTCTGCTTCTGGAATCGGACTCGCAAGACCCCGCCAAGCATTTCGATACTGCGCATAATATTGGCACGTCTCTTTTCGAGACGCATATACAGCGTGAGCCGGCAACCGTGGCGTAAGCCCGCTATTGGCCCGATTGATAATGCATTGCTGACCGGACTTTAGTGCAATTGTCGCAAGCTGAGGGGTCTGTTAGACCTGTTGCGCAAGTGCATTGGAGCCCGGTTATGACACAAGTCGAAACACCAGCCGCACCCCGTCATCGTCTCGTTATCGTTGGCGCAGGCTTTGGCGGTCTGGTCACAGTTCAAAACCTTCGCAATGTCGATATCGACATAACATTGATCGATCAACGCAATCACCACCTGTTCCAGCCGTTGCTCTATCAAGTCGCAACCTCGACACTGGCAACGTCGGAGATCGCCTGGCCGATCCGGCACCTTTTGCGAAAATTCAAGAATGTGAAAACGCTGCTCGGCACGGTGCACAGTGTTGATACGACTGCAAAGACTGTTTCAACGCTCGATGGGGAAACCATTCCGTACGATACGCTTGTTCTGGCAACCGGCGCCCGGCACGCGTATTTCGGTCACGACGATTGGGAGCCCTTTGCGCCCGGGCTGAAAACCTTGGAAGATGCCACTATGATACGCCGGCGTATTCTGACCGCATTCGAAAAAGCCGAGCGCGAGCCAGATCCGGCAAAGCGTCAGGAACTGCTCACATTTGTCATTATTGGTGGCGGACCCACAGGCGTGGAAATTGCCGGAACATTGGCCGATCTGTCGCGCGATACACTAAAGGGCGATTTCCGTGTGATTGATCCAGCCACAGCACGGGTCGTGCTGATAGAGGGCGGTACTCGCGTGCTCGGGGCCTTCAACGAAGAGCTTTCTGCATACGCGCAACGCGCGCTCGAAAAGCTGGGCGTTACAGTACATGTCGGCAATCCTGTCACCGCGTGCCATGCCGATGGCGTCGAATTCGCAGGGCAATCACTGCAGGCTAAGACGATTATCTGGGCAGCTGGCGTGCAGGCATCTCCCGCTGCCAAATGGTTGAATGCTTCATCCGATCGGGCAGGGCGCCTTGCCGTCAATCCCGACCTGACAGCACCGGATCACCCCGAAATCTTCGTGATTGGTGATACAGCGACAGTTGCCAATGGCGATAAGGGCATGGTTCCGGGCATAGCTCCGGCCGCAAAGCAACAGGGCGCGCATGTGGCGAAAACAATCAAAGCCCGTCTCGCCGGGGACAATGGACCCAAGCCGTTTCGCTATCGACATGCTGGCGATTTGGCGACAATCGGCAAACGTGCCGCGGTAACAGATTTCGGGTTTATCAAGCTAAAAGGCTATCCAGCTTGGTGGCTGTGGGGACTGGCCCATATCTACTTCTTGATTGGCGTACGAAACCGGCTTGCGGTTGCATTAAGCTGGTTATGGATATCGGTAACAGGCGCACGTAGCGCCCGTTTGATCACCCAGCGGGAAGCTGCGGAGGAGGACAAGCCGATATAATCACGCTGTGATGAATGTTTTTATGCCGTCGGCAACGAATTGCACCGCCAACGCCGCGAGAATAACACCCAGCAGACGCGTGAGGATCGAACGTCCGGTTTCACCCAGAAAGCGATCGACGCGCTCGGCGACGAAAAACACGAGATAGGCTGATGCAATGCAGAGCAGGATCACACCAATCAGCGCGAGGCGCGAAGCGGGCGTTGACATTGTGCCAGCCAGAAGAATCGTTGCGGATATGGCACCGGGACCGGCGATGAGAGGGATCGCTAGCGGAAAAGCCGCTATATTGCGGATGTGATCCTTCGTGATCGCCACGGCGGCGCTCTTTTCCTTGCGATCCTGACGCTTCTCGAAAATCATCTCGAAGGCGATCCAGAACAAAAGCAGCCCGCCTGCAATGCGGAAGGCGCCAAGGGTTATGCCGAACAGCGCCAGTATCTGGGCACCTGCAATTGCGAAAACAGTCAAAACGATGAATGCGGTAAGGCTGGCGCGCAGGGCGACCTGACCGCGCTCCTTGCGATTCATGCCCTGAGTAAGGGCAAGGAAAAGCGGTGCCAGCCCCGGCGGATCAATCGTGACCATCAGGGTTACGAGCGCATTCAGAATTGAGTCATATAACGCCACGATTTTGCTTTTCTTTTCTGCTAAACACCATGCAAGCCCATGGCTGTCCCCGCCTTAACTTACCGGATTTGCTATCCAGCGTCGATAAAGATGAAATTCCTTATGCAAGTTTTTCACCGCATGAGAAACTCTATTTTATGTTCTTGATATTAAAGGGTTTTCATCTGTGTATTACCGGCGCGTTAATTGGCATTTGGTTTGGAAAGCCGCTATAAGATCAAAGATTGATTCTATTCGAAAGATGAGTGCCTCGTGTCTGATTTAACTCCACCTCCTGGCCCAGAAGACGACAAGACCGGACCCGGTTCCGGTATTGAAGCCATTTCCATCATCGAGGAGATGCAGCGTTCCTATCTCGATTATGCGATGAGCGTGATCGTCAGCCGTGCGTTGCCCGATGTGCGCGACGGTTTGAAGCCAGTCCACCGCCGTATTCTTCACGCCATGAATGAAATGGGTCTGTCGTGGAACAGATCATACCGTAAGTCGGCGGGTGTTGTCGGTGAAGTGATGGGTAAATACCATCCACACGGCGACGCTTCGATTTATGACGCGCTCGTCCGCATGGCGCAGGATTGGTCGCTTCGGGATCCGCTTGTTGACGGACAGGGAAACTTTGGTTCCATCGACGGCGATAGCCCGGCTGCGATGCGGTATACCGAATGCCGCCTCGAAAAAGTTACGGAGTCTTTGCTTTCCGATATCGACAAGGAAACTGTCGACTTTCAGGACAATTATGATGGCCGCGAGCAGGAACCAACTGTTCTGCCGGCGCGCTTTCCCAATCTGCTCGTCAATGGCTCCGGCGGTATTGCGGTCGGCATGGCGACAAATGTACCGCCGCACAATCTGGCCGAAGTTATCAATGGTTGCGTTGCACTGATCGATAATCCGGCCATTGAACTTCACGAAATAATGGAATTTATTCCAGGTCCGGATTTTCCGACCGGTGGTCTGATCCTTGGACGCTCGGGTATACTCTCAGCCTACAGCACCGGGCGCGGTTCCATTTTGATGCGCGGCAAGGTTGCCATTGAAAGCATGCGCGGTGATCGCGAAGCTATCATCATTACGGAAGTGCCTTATCAGGTAAACAAGGCAACGATGATCGAGAAGATGGCCGATCTCGTCCGCGAAAAGCGGATTGAGGGCATCTCCGACATCCGCGATGAATCCGATCGCGACGGCTATCGCGTTGTTGTTGAGTTGAAGCGTGACGCTGTTGCCGATGTTATCGTCAATCAGCTTTACCGCTTTACCCCGCTGCAGTCATCATTTGGCGCCAATATGGTGGCATTGAATGGCGGCAAGCCGGGTCTGTTGAACCTGCTCGATATTCTGCGGGCTTTTGTCAGTTTCCGCGAGGAAGTTGTCAGCCGCCGCACGAAGTTCCTGCTGCGCAAAGCTCGGGATCGCGCGCACGTCTTGGTTGGTCTTGCCATTGCTGTGGCAAATATCGACGAAATTATCGCGCTGATCCGCCAGGCGCCTGATCCCGCGACTGCCCGCGACCAATTGATGGAGCGTCGTTGGCCAGCCAATGATGTTGCACCTCTGATTACGCTGATTGCCGACCCTCGTCACAAGTTGAACGATGACAGCACATATAATCTGTCGGAAGAGCAGGCTCGCGCCATCCTCGATTTGCGTTTGCAGCGTTTGACGGCCCTCGGCCGTGATGAAATTGCGGATGAATTGAACAAGATCGGCGTTGAGATTGCCGACTATCTTGAAATTCTTGCTTCCCGCACCCGCATCATGGGCATCGTCAAGGATGAACTGATTGCTATTCGCGATGAGTTTGGCACGCCACGCCGCTCTGTCCTGACTGAAGGCGGCGCGGATATGGACGATGAGGACCTCATCGCTCGTGAAGACATGGTCGTCACTGTCAGCCATGCCGGCTATATCAAGCGTGTGCCGCTCGCGACCTATCGTGCGCAGCGCCGTGGCGGCAAGGGCCGTTCTGGTGTGTCGATGAAAGACGAGGATTTCGTCACACGGCTGTTCGTTGCCAATACGCATACGCCGATGCTGTTCTTCTCGTCGCGCGGTATTGTTTACAAGGAAAAGGTCTGGCGCTTGCCGATTGGTACGCCGCAGTCGCGCGGCAAGGCACTCATCAACATGCTGCCGCTTGAACAGGGTGAACGTATCACCACGATCATGCCGCTTCCTGAAGATGAGGCGAGCTGGGCAAACCTCGATGTGATGTTTGCGACGACGCGCGGAACTGTTCGCCGCAACAAGTTGTCGGACTTCGTTCAGGTCAATCGCAATGGCAAAATTGCGATGAAGTTGGAAGACGAGGGTGATGAAATCCTCAGCGTCGATACCTGTGACGAATTTGACGACGTATTGCTGACGGCAGCAGGCGGCCAGTGCATACGCTTCCCGGTAACGGATGTTCGCGTTTTCGTCGGTCGTAATTCGATTGGGGTTCGTGGCATTAGCCTCGCACCGGGTGACAAGATCATTTCGATGGCGATCCTCGGCCATGTTGAAGCAAGTCCAGCCGAACGCTCTACCTATCTGAAGCAGGCTGCGGCTGAGCGCCGGGCACAGGGTGCTGACGATGTTGAAGAAATCGCATTGGTCGGAGAGGAGGCTACCGAGTTGACCAGCCTTTCACCGGAGCGATATGCAGAACTTCGCGATCGTGAGCAAACGGTACTTACTGTCAGCGAATTTGGCTACGGCAAACGCTCATCATCTTATGAATTCCGCGTTTCCGGCCGTGGCGGAAAGGGTATTCGCGCTACGGATACGTCCAAGACTGATGAGATTGGCAAGCTTGTGGCGCTGTTCCCAATTGCGGCAGCAGATCAGATATTGCTGGTTTCTGATCGCGGCCAGCTTATCCGCGTTCCTGTCAATGGCATTCGCGTTGCAGGGCGCTCTACAAAGGGCGTCACCATCTTCAATACTGCCGATGGCGAGAAGGTCGTTTCGGTAGAACGTATCTCCGAGACAGAGTCCGAGGATATTGAGGAAGGCGCAGGCGACGAGGAAGAAGTAACAGCGCCAGATACGACAGCTAGTACCAGCGAAGAGTAATTTCGCAGATACGCTTAGTTATCGCTGGGTTGATAAACACCGAAGCGGGAAGTTCTTACGGGAGCTTCCCGCTTTTTATTTTCTTCAACAATCATGATGATCGCGGAGACCATCATCGCGACCATCATGGCAATACTCAGAAGAATAAACATCAATCAGTCCCTTCGGTGTCATTGCATTTCATAGTTAACAACGTAGTAAGCATGAAATGGTTTCATCAGTGCAGTTCACGCATAGGTGAAAACTTCTGAATGCTTGCTGACGAACTTGTTCATTCAGCGTTCATCCGGAACGGTTCAGCCATTGAATCCGGCCGGTAAACCCGCTAGTAAGCGCTCATGACGACAGCAATCTATGCCGGATCATTCGATCCGATCACCAATGGCCATATGGATGTGTTGCAAGGATCGCTGAGACTTGCAGATGAAGTATTCGTTGCCATAGGTATTCATCCCGGCAAAGCGCCTTTGTTCACTTTCGAAGAACGCGTGGATCTTATCAAACGCGTTTCTTTGGATGTATTCGGTAAGGATGGTGCGAGAATCAAGGTTATCGCATTTGACGGATTGCTCATCGATGCCGCACATAAACACAAGGCTTCGCTCATGGTGCGCGGTTTGCGTGACGGAACGGATCTTGACTATGAAATGCAGATGGCTGGCATGAACGGCAAGATGGCACCGGAGTTGCAAACCGTGTTTCTGCCCGCCGATCCATCGGTTCGCACAATTACTGCCACATTGGTTCGTCAGATTGCAGCCATGGGCGGCGACGTCCGGCACTTTGTTCCCGCGCTTGTCGCTGATGCGCTCAAGACTAAATTCAAATCCTGATCTGGAGACTTTCATGTCCGTATTCCGCACAGCATTGCTTGTTGCTGCCGTTTCGTCTCTGTCTTTCGCCACCCTGAGCCCAAGTTGGGCTGATGATGCCAACACCCTGACGATCAAACTCAAGGATGGTGACGTCAAAGTAGAATTGCTTCCAGACCTTGCACCAAAGCATGTTGAACAGATCAAGGCGCTCGCGAAAGAGGGCGCATATAATAATGTTGTGTTCCACCGCGTTATTCCAGGCTTCATGGCTCAGACTGGCGATGTCCAATATGGCAATACGGAAAAGGGCTACAACCAGGCAGCAGCCGGTACAGGCGGCTCGACCCGCCCGGATATCCCTGCAGAGTTTTCCAAGGAGCCATTCGTGCGCGGTGTCGTCGGCATGGCCCGTTCGCAGAACCCAAACTCGGCAAATTCACAGTTCTTCATCATGTTCACCGAGTATCCTTCGCTTAATGGCCAGTACACGGTTGTCGGGAAGGTTACGAGCGGCATGGAAGCCGTCGACAAGATCAAGAAGGGTTCAGAGGCAGACAATGGTGCTGTCGACAGCCCGGACAAGATGCTCAAGGTCACAGTTGGCCAATAATTACTAACAAGGAGATTGCCTGATATGGCTTACAAAGACCCAGAAAACACAATCCTGCTCGAAACAACCAAGGGCAATGTTGTTATCGAACTTTATCCTGATCTTGCTCCCGGTCACGTCGAGCGTATCAAGGAATTGGCACGCGAAGGCGCATATGACGGTGTTGTATTTCACCGCGTGATTGATGGCTTCATGGCGCAGACCGGCGACGTAAAGTTCGGTAAGCAGGGCGGCAGCTCGTTCAATCCTTCGCGCGCTGGCATGGGCGGTTCCGACAAGCCTGATTTGAAGGCTGAATTCTCCAACGCCAATCATGGTCGCGGCGCTTGTTCAATGGCCCGTTCGCAGAGCCCTAACTCTGCCAATTCCCAGTTCTTCATCTGCTTCGACGATGCAGGCTTCCTTAATCGCCAGTACACGGTTTGGGGGCAGGTCATCGAAGGCATGGATAATGTCGACAAGATCAAGCGCGGCGAACCAGTGCAGGATCCAGATTCCATCGTTTCCATGCGCGTTGCAGCAGACGCTGAATAAGGCATTGTTTATCCATTATGCGTGTTGATCTTTTCGATTTCGACTTGCCGGAAGACAACATTGCATTGAGACCGGCAGAGCCGCGCGATTCAGCGCGGCTTTTGCTTGTAAGGAATGATGGCTCCGATTTTCAGGGCAGTACGGTACGTAATCTTGGAGATTATCTTCAGGAAGGTGATGCGTTGGTATTCAATGATACCAAAGTGATACCGGCGCAACTTGAAGGTTTTCGTGAGCGGGAAGGTGTGAAGGCGCAGATCAGCGCAACTCTCCATATGCGTACAGGGCCTGATCGCTGGAAAGCTTTCCTTCGGCCTGCCAAGAGGATCAAAGAAGGCGAGCGCATCGATTTCGGTCACGGCAATAATGCTTGCTTGCTGGGCTCGCTGCAGGCAACTGTCGCCGAAAAGGGTGACGCGGGCGAAGCACTATTGGTATTCGACTTTAGCGGTCCCGATCTTGATCAGGCTATCGCAGCAGTTGGCCACATACCTTTGCCGCCTTATATAGCTTCCAAACGTGCCGAAGACGAGCGCGATCAGGCAGACTATCAAACCGTTTATGCGCGCGAAGAAGGCGCTGTTGCAGCGCCGACCGCTGGATTGCACTTTACGCCGGAATTGCTGTCCGATCTGAAAAAGCGCGGTATTGAAGAACATTTCGTTACATTGCATGTGGGCGCCGGAACGTTTTTGCCGGTAAAGGCCGATGACACCGCTGATCATAAGATGCATGCTGAGATCGGTACTGTTGATGAAAAAACTGCCGATGCCTTGAATGCCGTGAAGGCGCGGGGCGGACGCATTATTTCGGTTGGTACAACATCTCTGCGTCTGCTGGAAAGTGCCACCGGCACGGATGGCGTCATAAAGCCATGGTCAGGACCAACAGACATATTCATTACACCCGGCTATCAGTTTCGCGCCGTTGACATGCTGATGACCAATTTCCATCTGCCACGCTCCACGCTGTTCATGCTTGTTTCCGCATTCAGCGGGTTTGAGCGCATGCACGCGGCTTACGACTATGCGATCAAAAACCGCTATCGCTTCTATTCCTATGGCGACTCAAGCCTGTTATGGCGAACAACATCATGACAAGCGAAAACTTTGAATTCAAATTGATAGCCGAGGACGGCAAGGCGCGACGCGGTGAAATCACCATGCCGCGCGGAACTGTGCGTACACCAGCCTTCATGCCGGTCGGCACGGCCGGTACGGTCAAGGCCATGTATATGGATCAGGTGCGGGATCTGGGTGCGGATATCATTCTTGGCAATACCTATCATCTGATGTTGCGTCCGGGAGCCGAACGCGTTGCCAAACTTGGCGGCTTGCATGACTTTGCACGTTGGCCGGGGCCAATTTTGACCGATTCGGGCGGTTTTCAGGTGATGTCGCTCGCGCAATTGCGCAAGCTCGATGAAAAGGGAGTGACGTTTCGCTCACATATCGACGGTCGCGCTTATGAAATGACACCGGAGCGTTCCATCGAAATTCAGGGCTTACTGGATTCAGATATCCAAATGCAGCTCGACGAGTGCGTTGCACTTCCTTCAACGGCTAAAGATATCCAGCGCGCCATGGAGCTTTCGTTACGTTGGGCGGAGCGTTGCAAGATTGCATTCGGCACGCAAGCTGGCAAAGCCATGTTTGGAATTGTGCAGGGCGGTGACATTCCGGACTTGCGCATCCGCTCGGCGCAGGCACTCAAATCCATGGACTTGAAGGGCTATGCAGTGGGCGGACTGGCAGTCGGTGAACCGCAGGAAGTCATGCTTGATATGCTGGATGTGACTTGTCCGGAACTTCCATCTGAAAAGCCACGCTATCTGATGGGTGTCGGTACGCCTGATGACATTTTGAAGTCAGTTGCACGTGGTATCGATATGTTCGATTGCGTTATGCCGACCCGGGCAGGGCGGCACGGTCTGGCTTTCACTCGCCGGGGTAAAGTCAATCTTCGTAATGCCCGGCATGCAGACGATCCGAGACCACTTGATGAAGAGTCGACTTGCCCTGCTGCGCGGGACTATAGCCGTGCCTATCTCCACCATCTGGTTAAATCGGGTGAGGCGCTCGGCGGCATGTTGCTGACATGGAACAATCTTGCCTATTACCAGCAACTCATGCAGGGCGTGCGAAGTGCAATTGAAGCCACACGTTTCAATGATTTTGTCAGCGAAACGCAGGCAGCATGGGCAACGGGCGACATTCCTGTCGTTTAATCGCCTTACTGGACCTCGGATACGTTGGTGGATTTGAATAGCACTTTGAGGCGGTCGATCGTTGCGATCTGCTCGTCGCGGCTCAAGCCTTCCATCTCAAAGAGTTTCAGGCTGCGCATGCCCTCAATGGTTAGAAATGCCATCAAGGCGAGAGTAGGATCTTCGGAGTTTTCCCGGATGCGCTGCAATAGCTGTTTATTATAACGCCGTATCGGATCGAGAAATGTCGGATCATTGGCAATGGCGGCAAGTATTCCGGACGGCTCTTTCTCGTTACACAGAAATTCCGCCCGGAAGACCGCAATGCAGGCCAGAATGACGCTGTTCCTGCCATGATTTCTGGCGGCCTCTTCCGCCTTTAGTGATTCGTCGAACTCAGCCATGTGGTTTTCAACGAGTGCTTCCAGCAATTTTGCTTTGGTCGGAAAACTATAAAGAAGTCCACCTTTTGAAAGGCCGGCTCTACGCGCAACTGCATCAAGTGACAGGTTAACCGGCCCGACTTCCATGGCAATTTCGGCAGCCGCCTGCAGGATTTTATCTTTGGTGGAGAGCGTGTCCGCCTTCATTCTAAAACTTTCGGTGTAAGAGACTTGCCAACTGATATTGACAATACCGTCCAGACGGTACAGTACATTGCATGTGGCAATCAAGTCCACACTACGTTAATCTCATATGAAAGGCTGGCAGATATTTTGCTGGCCATTGTTTTGTTCCGGAGCGGTATCCCCCATGATTAAGCGCTACATTGTCCCCGTGATCGTTCTGATCCTGGTCGTATTGCTCGGTGTTGGATTGGTTGGATTCAACCTGTTCCGGGATAAGGCTATTAAAGACTTCTTTGCTACTATGCAGCAACCGGCAGCTCCTGTCTCAACCTACACGGTTGAGCCTGGCATATGGACACCGAATATTGAAGCAATCGGTACTGTGAGTGCCATTCAGGGTGTCGAACTTGCGGTCGAAGTGGCAGGCATCGTCAAGGATATTCCTTTCGAGGCAAACCAGATTGTTGAGAAGGGCGCTGCCCTGCTTCAGCTTGATGATGCCATTGAAAAGGCAGATATCGTCGCCGCAAAAGCACAGGATGTTCTGGCTGACCAGACACTGGAACGCGCCCGTACGCTGAATACCCGTGGTGTTGGCGCCGTTTCCAATGTGGATGAAGCACAGTCCGCCTCTCTGGCTAAGAAGGCCGAGATCGCAAAGCTGCAGGCTGTTCTCGACCAAAAACTTATCAAGGCTCCATTCGAGGGCACAGTAGGTATTCCGCGTATCGAACTTGGCCAGTATCTCTCGCCGGGCACGGTCGTTGTTTCGCTGCAGGACCTCAATACGATGCGTGTTGATTTCACCGTTCCAGAGCAGGTGCTCGCTTCGATCAACATCAAACAGCCGATCAAGCTTAACCTGACGGACAATGATGAGAGCTTCGATGGCGAGATTACAGCTATCGAACCACGCATTGATCCATCGACACGATTGGTAACTGTTCGCGCCAAAGTTGAAAACTCATCGGGCAAGCTCCGTCCCGGTCAATTTGCTCAGGTTCGTGTCACACTTCCCAAAGAGGAGAATGTCGTGACCCTGCCTCAGACTGCGCTCGTTTCCAGCCTGTATGGCGACTATGTATTCGTCGTTCGTCCAGCGCCTGAAGAAAATAAGCCAGCCGACGGTGCCGCTCCTGCCGATGCTGCCAAGCCCGAGGAGGCCAAGCCCGCTGACACAGCCAAGCCAGCCGAAGGCGAGAAGAAAGAAGAGAAGCTCGTCGTGGCACAGGTATTCGTTACGCCCGGTCGCCGCTCCGGACTGGTGGTCGAAATCACCAAAGGTCTGAAGAAGGGCGATATCATTGTTACTGCAGGTCAAAATCGTCTGAGCCCTGGCGCAGCGGTCAAGATCGACAATACCGTTAACCCCGCAAATACAACCGACGCAGGACTGCCAAAGAAATGAATTTTTCCGAGATATTCATTCGCCGTCCAGTTCTCTCGACGGTTGTAGCATTGATGATCATTCTGCTTGGCGCGCAGGGTCTTGTGAACTTGTCTGTTCGTGAGTACCCGAAGGTCGAGGAAACGGTCATCACCATTTCAACAGCTTATCCGGGTGCCAGCGCGGATCTGATGCAGGGCTTCATTTCGTCGCCTATCGCCAAAGCGGTGACGACGACTGAAAACATCGATTACGTTACATCTTCCTCGTCTCCATCGTCGAGTAAGGTTACCGTACAGATGAAGCTCGGCGCTGATCCGGATGCGGCGTTGACCGAAGTTATTTCCAAGGTCAACCAGGTTCGCGGTGATCTGCCGGAGGAATCCGACGATCCCATCATTACCAAGGGAACTGGTCAGGACTTCGCGACGATGTACCTCGCGGTGCAGAACCCGAACATGACCAGCGAGCAGATCACCGAATATCTCGAGCGCGTTATTCAACCGCGTATGTCGACGATTCAGGGTGTTGCCGATGCCCAGATTCTGGGTGGTCAGGTATTCTCGATGCGTGTCTGGATTGACCCGATCAAGCTGGCTGCTCGTGGTACTACGGCTACCGAAGTGCTGACTGCGATCAATCAGTCCAACTTCCTGTCGGCTCCCGGTAAGGTGAAGAATCTTTATGTTGCTTCGCCAATTACTCTGAAGACGACATTGCAAACCCCCGAAGCATTCGGGGCTATGCCAATCAAATCCGATGGGGATAATATCGTGCGTCTGCGCGACGTTGCCCGTGTTGAGCTTGGCGCTGTAAGCAAAGATACGGTTGTGACGTTCAATGGTTCCAGCGGTACATTCCTTGGTGTCTTTCCGACACCAGCCGCTAACCCGATCGACATGACTGCGGCTGTTCGTAAGGAGTTGCCATCCATTCAGGCAACTCTTCCCGAAGGCATGACAATCACCATGTTGTACGATGCCACGGAGCAAATCAGCTCCTCGATTGAGGAAGTTTTGAAGACTGTTGTCGAAGCGGTATTGATCGTTGTAGCGGTTATTCTTCTATTCCTCGGTTCGTTCCGCTCAGTTATTATCCCGGTTGTAACAATCCCGATTTCGCTCGTCGGCGTGTGCTTCTTCCTGTTCCTGCTCGGCTATTCGATCAATTTGCTATCGCTTCTTGCGATGGTTCTTGCCATCGGCCTTGTGGTGGACGACGCTATTGTGGTGTTGGAGAATATCCATCGCCACATTGAAGAAGGATTGAAGCCGATTGATGCCGCGTTACGCGGTATGAAGGAAATCACAGGTCCTATCATCGCCATGACTGTGACGCTCGCTGCGGTGTTCGCGCCGCTGGGCTTCACAGGCGGCCTGACCGGTTCGCTGTTCCGCGAATTCGCCTTCACACTCGCAGGCTCGGTTATCATCTCTGGCGTTGCAGCTTTGACTGTATCGCCAATGATGTGCGCCTTGCTGCTTCGTGGCGGCAATCATAGCCGGTTCCAGCGTATCGTAGATGGTGCTTTCGGCTGGCTCGAAGGTGCCTATGAGCGGCGTGTTGCCGGGTCACTGGGCTTCCGCCCTGTAACATTGTTCATCGTTATCGCGCTTGTTGCTTTGACCGGCTTCCTGTTCACGAAGACTTCTTCTGAATTGGCTCCGGAAGAAGATTCCGGCGCGCTGTTCTCTCTGGTGAATGCTCCTCAATACGCAACATCGGATTACACCAAGCTTTATGCCGATCAGATCGACAATCTGACCAAGGATTTACCCGAGCTGAAAGCCCGCTTTAACATTCTTGGGCTTGGCACGACAAATTCCGCATTTGCGATCTGGGTGTTCAAGGACTGGTCAGAGCGTGACAAATCGCAGAAGCAGTTGCAGGAAGAATTGCAGGGTCGTATTGCGCCAGTAGCTGGTGCCGAAGCTTTCATATTCTCACCTCCGACACTGCCTGGTACGGGTGGCGGCCTGCCTATCTCGGTTATCATCCAGTCGACCGGCCCCGCTGACAAGGTGTTTGAGGTTGCCGAGGATATCAAGAACAAGGCTCAAGCTTCGGGTCAGTTTATCATCGTGCAAAACTCACTGTCGTTCAACGCGCCTCAAGTCACGATTACCATTGACCGTGACCGGGCATCGGCGTTGGGTGTACCTGTCAGCGAAATCGGCCAGACGCTTGGACTGCTTGTCGGTGAGCCGAAAGTGTCGAAGTTCGATCGCGACTCCAACAGCTATGATATCTATCCGCAGGTTCCGCAGGATTTCCGATCCAATCCGGACAAGCTCGGACAGTATTTTGTGAAGAGCGCGTCGGGTTCGATGGTTCCTCTGTCGGCGGTTGTGAAAATCAGCGAAAACGCGTCACCTGCGGCTATCGAGCAGTTCAATCAGCTTAACTCCGCGACAATCTCGGCTCTTCCGTTGCCGGGTGTGACAACGGGTCAAGGCCTGCAAACAGTTATCGATACTGCACGGCCGTTGATGCCGGATGGGTTCTTCCTCGATTACTCGGGGCAGTCCCGTCTTGAAATCGAGCAGGGAAGTACAATTCTGATCGCATTTGCTCTGGCCGTGGTCGTCATCTATCTGGTGCTTGCAGCGCAGTTTGAAAGCTTCCGTGATCCGTTCATCATCATGATGTCGGTTCCGCTGTCGATCTTCGGGGCGATTGTGCCGCTGAATCTCGGCTTGGGGACTTTGAACATCTATACTCAGGTTGGGCTGATCACCCTTGTCGGGCTGATTACCAAGCATGGTATTCTGATGGTGGAGTTTGCCAATCAGCAGCGCGAGCTTCATGGCATTTCACGGCATGACGCGATCATTCTGGCGGCCAAGACACGTCTTCGCCCGATCCTGATGACCACTGCTGCCATGGCTCTCGGTGTTATTCCGCTGATCACGGCAACAGGCGCGGGTGCCGCAGCGCGTTACTCAATCGGTCTGGTGATCTTCTCCGGTATTCTGGTTGGAACGATCTTCACCCTGTTCGTGGTCCCGATGTTCTACACTTTCATCTCCAGAAAAGATGTGAAGTCCGAGAGTGCTGAGGCAGAACCTGGCGGAAATGCCGTACCTCATCCTAGCCATAGCTAGATAGAGGTCATAGAAACGAAAAACCTCCGAACCAAACTGGTTCGGAGGTTTTTTATTATCCGATTTTAGAGCAATCAGGCGCGTTTAACAGCACGGATGATTACAAGTAGAATAATTGCGCCAATTGCTGCAGCGATAATCTGCCCGATCAGCCCTGCACCCAATGAGATGCCAAGGCGTGGAAACAGGAAGCCTGCAATAAAAGCGCCGATCACGCCGACGACAAGATCGCCGACGAGGCCGAAGCCACCGCCGCGGACCAGCATGCTGGCAAGCCAGCCAGCAATCAGTCCAACCAGTAGAAATACGAGAAGACCTTCTCCACCCATATCAAGTTCTCCATAAACCGGTTTCACCACGATGGTTCGCAGGCCTGGATTCCTCAATCCATAATCGGCAAGAGAATCATCTAGGAGAGTTTACGCCGAGGCATCGCTTTTGGATAACAAAACTTGTTTCGGCTAATATCTGGCCTTGGCGCTTGATACATTACAGCTCAGTCAACAGTGCCTATGACTGCTACGCAATCGCCCGGCTTGACCAAACCGGGAAAATGCCTCGCGGCGAGAATACCAGTAAGCTTGGCCCGAATTTCCGCAGGCGCGGCTCCAGTCCGGCCAATAGGAAAGATACGCGCAATGAGTTGCCCTTCTTGTACGGGCTCACCCAGATCAATCATGGTTTCGATCAGTCCGGCATCTTCGGCAAAAGAGAAACAATCCCCGGAAGGCATATCGAGCCAACGGGTATCCCTGTGTTCAATCGCGCTATCAAGAATGCCGGCATGACGAAGAATATTTGCTGCACCGCGCTTTGCTATGGCGACTGTTTCAGCCCGTGCCGTGCCACCGCCGCCGAGTTCCGTGGTAACAAATATCTTGCCCATCTCTTCGACAGTGGTGTCGTACATTCCAACAGCGTCGATCTCAAGCATACGCATAGACCAAGGGGCAGAGAACGCTTTGACGGCTTCAAAGCCTTTAGCCTCTTGATTTTTGTCGGGCAGGATATGAGCGGCGGCAAAAGGCACAAAGTCGAGTGTTTTGCCCCCGGAATGGAAGTCGAGCACGACATCGGCACGCGGTAGCAGTTCCCGAGTGAAATAATCGGCGATCTTTTGAGTGACTGTTCCATCGGGCTTGCCAGGGTAACTGCGGTTCATATTGCCTTTGTCGATAGGCGACGTCCGGGTACCTGCCTGAAAAGCCGGATAGTTCATTGCAGGAACAATAATCACAGTGCCACTGATGGCATTGATGTCGAGCGTGCGGGCGAGGTCGTATAAAGCGATTGGGCCTTCATATTCATCGCCATGGTTGCCGCCGGTCAGAAGCGCTGTCGGCCCTTTGCCGTTACGCAGAACCGCGATGGGAATCATTACTGATCCCCATGCAGAGTCATCACGGCTATATGGTAATCTCAGGAAACCATGCTGCACGCCTTGCTTATCAAGATCGATAGTCGGCGTAACGGGCGAAGGCCGGAGTGTTTCTGACTGCATCGCCCGCCTCAGTTCTTCACAATCAGCTTGCGCGGGAAGTTGGCAAGGCACTCAACGCCACTATCTGTGATCAGAATGCTTTCGGTAATTTCGAGACCCATGGTTTCAAGCCAAAGACCGGTCATGAAATGGAATGTCATACCGGGTTCAAGCACGGTCTTGTCACCGGGACGAAGGCTCATCGTGCGTTCGCCCCAATCCGGCGGATAGGAAATCCCGATTGGATAGCCGGTACGATTGTCTTTGACGATGCCGTATTTCTTCAGGACACCAAAAAAGCCATTGGCTATATCTTCGCAGGTATTGCCGGGCTTTGCCGCAGCAAGACCTGCCTCCATACCCTCCAGCGTGGCTTTCTCAGCATCGAGAAACTCCTGCGTGGGTTTGCCGAGAAATACGGTGCGTGAAAGTGGGACGTGATAGCGATTGTAACAACCCGCAATCTCGAAGAATGTCCCTTCGCCCAGCTTCATGGGTTTATCATCCCATGTGAGATGGGGAGCGGACGCATCGGCCCCTGATGGAAGCAGAGGCACGATGGCGGGATAGTCGCCGCCAAACTCAGGCGTACCACGAATCCCCGCATCATAAATCTCTGCAACGAGATCGGATTTGCGCATGCCGGGCTCAATCTTGTCGACAATACGTTGATGCATAAGCTCGACAATGCGCCCCGCCTTGCGCATGTAGTCAATTTCGGTTGGGCTTTTGACAGCGCGCTGCCAGTTGACCAATGCGGTAGCATCGACAAAGCGAGCGTTCGGCAGGTGTTTTTGCAACGAGCCATAGGCTGCAGCGGAGAACCAGTAATTATCCATCTCGACGCCGATTGTAAGCTTGCCCCAACCGCGCTCCGCGATGACTTGCGAAAGGAAGTCCATCGGATGGCGTTCCGTCGACTGAACATAATTATCGGCGTAGCCCACTATGTTGTCATGGTGCAGATAGGCAGTACGTTTTGCGCCATTGGCATCCTGCCCACGGCCATACCAGACCGGCTCGCCTTCCGGCGGCACAAGCACAGCCTGATGAACGTAGAACGACCAGCCATCATATCCGGTAAGCCACGCCATATTGGAAGGATCGCTGCAGATCAAAAGATCGATTCCGCGCTTCTGCATTGCCGCGCGGGTTTTCTTCAATCGTTCGGCAAACTCCTGCCTTGTGAACTTCAGGTTGGGTTCGGTCATTTCTGTTTCCTCATGCTTGGGCTAAGCCCTTATCAACTTTCGAAATTCGTTCCGGCGTTTGTGCGGGTTGCACGCTCTCGCGCCAGCGTAGCAATGGCAGTGTCTTGAACACCTGTACCGGTCAGATCGGCGAGTGTGATCTCTGATTGGGAGCTGCGGCCTTTGGCAGAACCAGCAATCACTGCACCAAGTTCGCCGTAAGATGCATCCGGTGCGACCAGTCCGGCTTCGATTGCGTGGTGCAGTTCACCCAAACGGCGTGTCTGTTTGAGGCTGTCAGCGATGTAGAGATCAGCCTTGGTTATAACGTCTGCCGCCAATTCATTTTTGTGTTCCGCGTCCGAACCCATCGCCGTAATGTGCTGGCCGGGCCGAAGCCAGGAGGCTTGAAGAAGCGGCTCGGAGGAGGGCGTAGTCGTCACTATGATGTCCGCAAGACCGGCAGCTTCCTCAGGATCGGCAATTGCCGTGACCGGGATACCTAACTTTTTACTCGCAGTATGCGCAGCTTGTTCGGCTTTGGCGCGATCTCTTGCCCAGATAAATGCTTTCTCTATGGGGCGCACCAGTGTAAGCGCTTCCAATTGTAATTGTCCCTGCACACCTGCACCAAAGATCGTTGCAACTTTCGAATCCTGACGCGACAAATGTTTGGCTGCAACGGCACCCGCCGCCGCGGTTCGAATATCAGTAAGATATCCATTATCGAGGAGCAGCGCTTCCACCAATCCGGTCTTGCTGCTGAGCAGAACCATCATGCCGTTGACACTTGGCAGGCCCAGTTTTGGGTTATCGAAGAAGCCGGGGCTGATTTTTATGGCAAAACTGTCGATTCCGGGCACATAGGCAGTTTTGACATCCACTTCTCCCCGATGCTCAGGAATATCGAGCCGCAGGATAGGTGGCATAGCCACGGCTTTTGTTGCCAGCGCCTCGAATGCATTTTCGACACAGGCAACGGCATCTATATCCAGCGAGATGATCTTGCGGAGTTCTGCTTCGGTTAGGATTGTCATGCGGGGCATGGCTCTGCCCTTTCATTGATTTCATCAGCGCAGACCAGACGTTTGTGCTGATCCATATCGACGTTGCGTCCGGATAGGATGAGGACAATCGGCCCTTGCGCCTGCACTTTGCCGGCGAGCAATGCACCAATGCCGACAGCGGCGGCTCCTTCGATAATTTCACGTTCATATCGATAGGCATGGTTGATGCCAGTTGCGATCTCCTGTTCGGTCAGAAGGACCACATCGTCCAGAAGGTCCCGAACCATCGCGAAGGTGAATTGATTATCAAGGCCGATGCCACCGCCGAGAGAATCTGCAAGGCTCTCACTTTCCTCAACAAGAACGGGCTTTCCGGCATTCAGGCTCGCATGCATGGCCGCGCCATTTTGCATGGAAACACCGATGAGCTTTGATGCTGGCCGTCTCGCCTTAACCGCGCAGGCAATACCCGATGCCAGCCCGCCGCCGGATAACGGAACAAGCACTGTATGAACATCAGGAACATCTTCGATAATCTCAAGTCCGAGCGTGCCTTGGCCCGCGATGATATGCGCATTGTCGAAAGGCGGCACCATCACCAGACCATCCTGACGTACCAGGCGCTCGACTTCCTCCTGGGCATCGTCCTGTGATTTGCCGATGATATGGGTCTCTGCTCCAAGGCGGCGAATTTCGTCTACCTTGTTTTTAGGAACGAGGCGGGACATGCAGACGACTGCACGTATTCCTTCCAGTTGAGCGGCATAGGCGAGTGCGCGACCGTGGTTTCCTGTTGAAGCAGCCACAACACCACGTTTCTTTTCTGCTTTAGAAAGCTGACTTAACACGCTGGTAGCGCCGCGTAATTTGAAGCTACCTGTGGTCTGTCTATGCTCGAGTTTAAGCCAAACCGGCACACCCATTTTGTCTGAAAGCGTTACGGATTGAACCATTGGTGTTCGCAAGACTTTCCCGGCAATTGCCTCACGCGCTTGTTCAATATTGGCAATGGTGACCGGGTTCGAAGTCATTTTCACCAGTTCGCCATTGGCTGGGCCATCAGGCTGCCGAGTTCAGGGCGTAGCGAGTGCTCACCGCAAATGCGCAGTGTTGCCCATGCCGTTGCGAGATTGCTTGTGACGACTGGCTTGCCGATTGCCTGTTCAATCTCCGCCGCTACGCTCGCGGCCCGCAGGGCTGTACAAGAAATAAATAGCGTGTCTGCATCGCTGGCAATTGTTTCGCGTGCTGCTGTGATCAACGATTGTGTGTTGATCCGTGCCATTTGCCTGTCATCATCCAGCCCAAAACAGGTGAAGTTCGCGATATCAAAGCCCTTGGCGCTAAAATAAGTCGCCATTGGCTTGCTGGTTTCAATTGTATAGGGCGTGAGGATACTGATCTTCTTTGCACCAAATGCCTGCAAGCCTTTCACAGCAGCACGTGTCGGCGTTACCACAGGCACATTTGGCTTGGCCTGTTGGAGAGCCCGCTCCACTTCATCATCGCCGATAACGACAGAGGCAGACGTGCATGAATAGCAAATTGCATTCAGCTCTTCGTCAGGCAGGATCATCCATGCGCCTTCTCTCATCGGATGAAGCATACGCCGCAGATTTTCAGGCGTTGTCGGATTGGCGTAGGGGATGCGCGATGTATAGAGGCCGATATTGCTACTGGCGACCATACGCTGAAAGTCTGGCTCGGTCGTGTGATCGGTAGCAAGGATGACAAGCCCGACACGCTTTGGCAGCGGCCGGTCATCAAATTCGAGCTGCAAGTCTGTCTGGTTGATCGTCGGGAACGCCTCCATTTAATTGCTCCTCAATCAATCTTGCCGTAGCGGCGCTCCAGCCAGCGCAGGCCGATTACAGAAACAACGCTGATCACAAGGAAGAACGCACCAACCATCGTGATTGGTTCAATGTATCTGTAGTTATAGTTGGCGATGCTGCGAGCCTGATTCATCAGTTCAAGCACCGTGATTGCCGAGAGAAGCGGCGTTTCCTTGAACATGGCGATGAAATAATTGGCCAGAGCAGGGATCATGGGCGGCAGTGCCTGTGGCATGATGATCTGTGTCCAAGTCTGGAGAGGACTGAGATTGCACGCCTTGGCAGCTTCCCATTGACCACGCGCCACATTGTCGATGCCTGCGCGATAGACTTCGGCGGTGTAGGTGCCGTAATGCAAGCCAAGACCGATAACGCCTGCGACGAGTGGCGAGAGCGTAATTCCAAGGTCAGGCAGCACATAGAAGATGAAATAGAGCTGCACCAGCAACGGCGTGCCGCGAATAAACTCCGCAACAAAGCCCATGGGCATTGACACCAGCCGGTTGCTCGAGCGGCGAACTATTGCGATGACCAGTCCAACAATTGCGGCCAGCACCGAACCCAAGAGAGTGGCAATAATGGTGATCTTCACGCCTTCGATGAGCGTTGGAAGAATTTGAACGACGAAAGCCCAATCCCATTCCATTGTCCGCCTCCTATGACCTGATGCCATCGAGGCCGCGCGTCAGATAACGCTCAAGGCCGCGAATTGCGAAGGAGATGACGCTGGCAATAAGAAAATACAGCACGAGAATTGTCAGGAATGGCACAAGTGTGCTGCCGGTTTGCGCACGCACCACTTGCGCCTGAAATGTCATATCGGAGAGTGATATCAGCGACACGACGGCGGATGCTTTCAGAAGCTCAATGGCATTGTTGCCAAAGGTAGGAAGCATCAAGACAAATGCCTGTGGTAGGATGATTTTGCGAAGACCCTGCCAACCCGTGAAATTCAGCGCAATGCAAGCTTCATATTGCTCCTTGCCGATAGATTTGATTGCACCGCGAACTACCTCAGCGCCATAGGCACCGACATTCAAACCGAGGGCAAGAACGCCAGCCTGCAACGGCGTGAGAGAAAAGCCGAATAGTGGCAGAACGAAATATGCCCAGAATAGCTGTACAAAAATCGATGTACCACGGAAGAACTCAATATAGGCCGTAGCAAGCCAACGCACCGGAGCGATGCGCGATAATCTTCCCATCCCTGCCAGAAAGGCCATCACCAGTGCCAGCGCCGAACCCATCAGCGTCAGCTCAATGGTTACGACCGCACCGTCGAGGATAAGTTGCAGATAGCCGGCCCATTGGCCCATCGCTTCGCCACCTTTGTGAGAGTCCAGGAAAGGTGCCGCCTACCTTCCGGCAAAGCGGCACTGTTTGCGTCAGTTAGTTAGCGGCGCAAAGCTTATCGCGGGTGGTGGACAATGCTGCCTCTGCCGAGAAGCCATATGGCTCGACGATCTTGGCGAATTCACCGGACTTCTTCATCTCAGCCAGAACCTTGTCGAACTCATCACGAAGTGCCGTATCGCCCTTGCGGAATGCTGCCCCATCGCAATAGACCGGCGCACCCTGTACCGGCGCGATAACCTCGATGTTCGGGTCATTGGCCTTCTTGACCAGATCGTTGATCGACAGAACCGGCAATGAATATGTATCGATGCGTCCATCCTGCAGCATTTTCAGGCCGCTCTGACCATCCGGAACGACGATAACGCGGTCCCGTGGCACGCCAGCTTCGAGGGCGAGACGTTCCTCAGTACCACCACCGGGGGCACCGATTGTTGCTTTCTCGTCCTTCGCAATGTCCGCATAGCTCTTGAAGCCTTTGGGATTACCCTTCTTCACGAGGAGAGCCTCGGCATCGCAGAGGATCGGCTCTGAATAGGCGACTGCGTTACAGCGCTCAGGTTTCATGAAAAGCCCAGCAGTTACGACATCGTGGCGGCCAGCCTGCAGCCCGGGGATCATCGCGCCATATTCGGAAATCGAAGCAACGACGTCGTTCACACCGAGCTTTTTGAACACAGCACGTGCCACATCCGGACCGGCGCCCGATACGCTACCGTCAGCTTTAACGGCAGTGAACGGAGGTTCGTTTGCAATAGCGATACGGGCAAAGCCCTGCGCTTTCAGCTTATCGAGTGCTTCATCTGCTTTTGCCGGCATAGAGGAAACCAATGCGGACAAGGCCGCAGCTCCCAATAATGCACTGATTGTCTGTAATTTCGTCATGTTCCCAACTCCTCTGGTTTTTCTTTTATGTCTGATCGTCGAGGGCCCGAATTAAATGCGGTGACCTGCGGCGATGATCTTTTTCAGGAAGGCTTGTGTTCTTTCCTGTTTCGGATGTCTGAAAATCTCGTCTGGCTTGCCGTCTTCAACGATGCGGCCACGATCAAAGAAAAGAACGCGATCAGCAAAATCGTGAGCAAAACCCATCTCATGCGTCACGAGCAGCATTGTCATGTCTGTCTCACGGCAGAGGCGCCAAAGAACATTCAGCACTTCCTCAACGAGTTCAGGATCAAGAGCTGACGTCACCTCATCAAACAGCATGATTTTCGGTTTAAGGGCGAGGGCACGCGCAATGGCGACCCGTTGTTTCTGGCCGCCGGAGAGCTGTGACGGCATGGACTTTGCCTTGTCCGCAAGTCCAACCATATCGAGCAATTCCATAGCGTGCTGTTCAGCATCTTTCCTTGAGACGCCCTTCGTCAGCATCGGCGCCAAGGTCACATTGTCGAGTACGCATTTGTGGGGAAACAAATTGAACAGCTGAAAGACCATGCCGATCTTTTCGCGCATCTTATGCAAATGCGCTTCATCGGCTGGCTGCGTTGTGCCGTTACGCTCCATCTGATAAAGATTGTCACCAGCAACGCGGATAGTTCCGGAGTCTATCCCTTCGAGCGTCATCAGAATGCGCAGGATCGTCGTCTTGCCTGAACCGGATGGTCCAATCAACGCAAGCTTCTCGCCCGGTGCAACACTGAAAGACAGGTCGTTCAAAACTTTGAACGCACCGAAACTTTTACTGATACCGTCAATCTCGATGATCGGTGCGGCGTTGGATGGCGGCATGCGTGTCTCCTTCTGGTTGAGACAACCTCATGCGCTAACGATGGGAGACTTATGAAATCATGTCAATTGTAAAAATTAAATCATGACAATTTAACTGATCGTGATGAAAATTCAGGCAGTCGGCTCAGATTGCAAGCAGTAAATGTTCCAGGTCTCCGCGAAGAAGGTTAGCTACGACACCAAGCCCCGACCGTAACTCCTGCTCGGTTGTTGAACCAAGTGAGATGCGAACGGCCGGGTGCCACGGGTGATTGGATATGCGGAAAGACGCTCCGGGCGCGATGGCAACGCCCTGCAACCTTGCATGGGCAACAAACGCTTCTTCCGTACGTTCACCGGTTAGTGGCAGCCAGATATGCAGACTTTGCGGATGCGACAGGAAGGGAATACCCGCCAAAACTTCGGAGGCGACTGAATGCCTGACCCGAAGTGCTTCGCGCTGCCAATTGACAAGTTCCATCGCGGTGCCGTCGGAAACCCACCTGCTGGCAATTTCTGCTACAATCGGCGTAGCCATCCAATTTGAAACGAGATGGCGATTTGCAACCGCCGCAACATAGCGATCAGGTGCAACCAGATAGCCAATGCGCAAGCCGGGAACCACGATCTTGGTGAAACTGGTGAAATACAGCGTTCGCTCCGGAGCGATAGATGCAATAGGCGGTGGCCGGTTTTCAACGAGGGGCCCAAGCACGTCGCTTTCAATAATTGCAATGTCATGCTTTCGGGCAATCTCAACCAAAGCGTTCCTCCGCTCCAACCCCATAAGGGTTCCAGTCGGATTGATGACGGATGGTTGAACGAAGACAGCTTGAATACCTGTCATTCGGCAACACTCATCCAGTGACTCCGGAATGATACCCTGGTCGTCAATGGCCAGCCCTTCAAGCGTGAGGCCGAGATAGGAAGCGAGCGGCGTCAAGGTGTGATGCCCTATGCCTTCCGTCGCAACTTTTGAGCCGGGTGGCGCAGCGCTCATCAAGGCTACTGTCATAGCTGCCGTGGCACCATTCGTAACACTGATATTGCCGGGAGCGACATCCAGACCGCAGGCGCGTAGCCATTCCACAGCAATGGCGCGATGACGCGGGAAAACCACGTTGGGCCGAAAAGATAGTGCTGAACTGGGGGGCAGGGTTTCGGAGAGCCATGCCAAGGCTTTCTTCATACGCTCCAGATGCATCGGCTCGCATACCGGTTTCAGTATAGAGAGATCAATGACCTCGCCAAGCCGTTCCGGCAAATAGGGCGGGTCAGGTTCGCGGCTTGTGGCACAGACAAACGTGCCGCGCCCCGTCTCTCCGGAAATCAGATTTCTGCGGATTAGTTCTTCATAAGCGCGGCTGACTGTCTGCACTGAAAGGCGCAGCTCATCCGCCATTCGCCGATGTGTTGGCAGACGCGTTCCGCCTTCCAGTTTGCCATCCGCTATAGCGCGTGCAATCTGTTCCGCCAGCGAGAGATAGGCCGGGCGACGTAGACTTGTCGGATCTGGTTGCCATAATGTCATGATTTATAAGTGATCGAAGTCAGTGCAATTGACAATCAAAAAATCACAACGTCATGATTATAACATGAATCCAACAGGCGTATCATGACTTCAATAAAGTTAGATCAGATCGATATCCGCATCCTTGACGAAATCCAGCGGGAAGGCAGGATTACCAAGCTTGCGCTGGCAGAGCGGGTAGGAATATCGCCAACGCCATGTTGGACACGCCTGCGCCGGTTGGAAAAAGCCGGGGTAATCACTGGTTATCACGCGCGAATTGCCTTGCGGCTTGTTACGCCAATTACCACTGTCCTGATGGAAATTACCCTCGGTGCGCATCGACAGGCAGATTTTGATCGCTTTGAACGGGTCATCAAGACATTGCCGGAGGTGGTGGCATGCTGGTCGGTAGGCGGGGGTGTTGATTACGTCTTGAAGGTCATGACCCGGGATATCGATGCTTATCAGCGGCTGGTGGATGATCTCCTGCAGCGCGAAATCGGGATCGACCGGTATTTCACCTATATCGTTACAAAGACAGTCAAGGATGATGCGGTTTTGCCAGTTGCAGAACTGCTCCCTGAACAGGGCAACAGCTAGTCATTCTCTCTTTCGAAGTGGCCGGATAAGGACAATCTCTCCTAACGGAATGCCACAAACAGTCTCTCTCTCCGCATGTTCGTGGGAGTCTTGGGTGTACAACCCGGGAGAGTTAAATGTCCGCTCACTTTGCACGACCAGACCGCCACGCGGCCCTTGATCGCCTGAATGACCGTCGCATGCTGCGTGAATTGGCCTATGTCGACGGTCATTGGACCGCAGGTGATGCGGGACAGACTTTCGAAGTTTCAGACCCGGCATCGGGTTCCGCCATTGGTTGGGTTTCCAAGCTCAATGCCGAGCAAACGACGGCAGCCATTGATGCTGCTGCGCGCGCCTTTCCAGCCTGGCGCGATCTTCTTCCGCAGGAGCGGACAGCGAAATTGCGCAGATGGCATGAACTGATATTGGCAGCGAAAGATGATCTCGCACTGATCATGACATTGGAACAGGGCAAGCCGCTGGCGGAGTCGCGCGGTGAGATCGATTATGCGGCTTCCTTTATCGAGTGGTATGCAGAAGAAGCAAAGCGGCTTAACGCGGAGAACGTAACCAGCCATCTTGCTGGTGCAGAAATGATAGTTCGACGCGAGGCAATTGGTGTTGTCGGGATTGTTACTCCATGGAATTTCCCGTCAGCGATGTTGACACGAAAGGCCGCCGCAGCCCTTGCTGCCGGTTGTACCATTGTCGCTCACCCATCATCAGAAACGCCGCTTTCAGCGCTTGCGCTTGCTGAACTCGCCGATCGGGCGGGAATTCCTGCCGGTGTTTTCAACATTGTCACGGGAGATGCTGCAACCGTGGTTGGGCGAATGTGCGAAGACTCCCGCGTTCGTGCATTGAGCTTCACCGGCTCAACAGAAATCGGACGACTGATCGCTGCGCAATGTGCGCCCACAATGAAGAACCTTGTAATGGAACTTGGCGGCCATGCGCCGTTGATCATTTTTGCAGATGCGGACATTGACCGCGCTGTCGATATTGCAATTGACGCCAAGTTCGCCACCTCAGGACAGGATTGTCTTGCGGCAAACCGGATATATGTTGAACGCCCCGTCCACGATGCCTTCGCTGCTGCCTTTGCCAAGCGAATCTCACAACTCAAAGTGGCTAGCGGCCTGACGGATGGTGCCGATATTGGGCCATTGATGCATGAGCGCGCCGTACAGAAGGTTGAAGAGCAGGTCGAAGATGCCATCGCCCGAGGCGCGAAATGCACAATAGGCGGTAAGCGGCACGAAGCAGGCGCTTTATTTTACGAGCCGACGCTTCTGGTCAATGTTCCGGAAGATGCGCTGATCATGCGCGAGGAAACCTTTGGTCCCGTTGCCGCAGTTACCTCTTTCGACACGGAGGAAGAGGTCGTCAGCCGCGCCAATGACACTGAATACGGCCTTGTTGCCTATGCCGTAACCAAGGATGGCGCCCGCATGCTGCGCCTTGGTCGCAGCCTTGAATATGGAATGGTTGCGATAAACCGGGTGAAGATCACCGGCGCACCAATTCCATTCGGCGGCATCAAACAATCCGGGCTGGGACGCGAAGGTTCACGCCACGGCATCGAAGCTTTCACGGAACTAAAATATCTCTGCATCGACACTCACTGACATTCGAAGAACAGGAAAATATCATGCTTGAACGCTCGAACGAACTGAACGCCTGGGACCGGGATCATTTCTTCCATCCTTCGACCCATATGGGTACTCATGCCCGCGGCGAAACTCCGACCCGTATCATCAAAAGCGGTGAGGGCGTTCATATCACCGACAGTACCGGGCGCACCAGTATTGACGCTTTTGCTGGACTTTACTGCGTCAACGTTGGCTACGGCAGACGCGAAATTGCCGATGCCATCGCAAAACAGGCGCAAGAGTTAGCCTATTACCACGCCTATGTAGGGCATGGCACGGACGCATCGATCACACTGTCCAAGATGATAATAGACCGCGCGCCGGAAGGCATGAGCCGCGTCTATTTCGGACTTTCGGGTTCGGACGCCAATGAAACCAATATAAAGCTGATCTGGTACTACAACAACGTTCTAGGTCGCCCGGAGAAGAAGAAGATTATCTCGCGTTGGCGCGGATATCATGGTTCCGGAATCATGACTGGTAGCATGACCGGGCTCGAGCTTTTCCATAATGCCTTTGATTTGCCGCGTGCGCCTATTCTTCACACGGAAGCACCATATTACTTCCGCCGCGAAGATCGTTCCATGAGCGAAGAGCAGTTTTCGCAGCATTGTGCCGACAAGCTGGAAGAGATGATCCTGGCCGAAGGACCGGAAACCGTTGCCGCGTTCATCGGCGAGCCAATTCTGGGAACAGGCGGTATTGTTCCGCCACCAGCAGGCTATTGGGAAAAGATTCAGGCTGTGCTGAACAAGTACGACATTCTGCTTGTTGCCGATGAGGTCGTTACCGGGTTTGGTCGATTGGGTACGATGTTCGGGTCGGATCATTATGGCATCAAGCCTGATCTGATCACCATCGCAAAAGGATTGACGTCAGCCTATGCGCCTCTCTCCGGTGTGATCGTCTCGGACAAGGTTTGGCAGGTGTTGGTGAAAGGCTCCGATATGCTTGGGGCAATCGGGCACGGGTGGACATATTCGGCTCATCCAATCTGCACAGCAGCAGGCATCGCCAACCTTGAACTCATCGACAAGCTGGACCTTGTGACAAATGCTGGCGAAACAGGCGCATATTTCCGTGGGCAGTTGGCCGAATCCTTGGCAGACAATGCAATTGTCGGTGAGGTGCGGGGAGACGGGATGCTTGCCGCAGTGGAATTCGTTGCTGACAAGGATGACCGGAAATTCTTCGATCCGGCATTGAAAGTCGGGCCGCGTATAGCGGCAGCGCTGGCGGAACGCGGCGTGCTTGGCCGCGCTATGCCCCAAGGCGATATTCTGGGCTTTGCACCACCACTTTGCCTGACGCGTGACGAGGCCGACATCGTCGTCAAGGCTGCGACCGACGCGGTTGAATCGATAGCCAAAACTCTCTGAGGTTGAACGATGACAGAGATGAACATTCCACAAACCATGGCCGCCATACAGCTTGTCGGCCATGGCGGGCTCGACAAGCTTGTTTATAACCGGAAAACGCCGGTGCCTACGCCGGCGGCAGGTGAAGTGCTCATCCGGATAACCGCCTGCGGTATGAATAATACCGACGTTTGGGTTCGGGAAGGCGCTTATGGTACGGAAGAAGACGCCGGTGCCGTTTCGACCTGGCGTCGCCAGGACCCGACGCTGAGCTTTCCGCGCATTCAGGGCACCGATATTGTTGGTGCGATTGCTGCTGTGGGCGAGAAGGTCGATCAGGAGCGTATAGGTCAACGCGTGATGGTCGATTTTTCTATCTATAATCGCGATGACGACAGCCTTGCCGACATTGATTACATCGGCCATGGCCGGGATGGCGGGTATGCTGAATATGTAACCGTACCTGCCGAGAATGCTCACTTTGTCGACACCGGCTTGAGCGACATTGAACTTGCCACGTTCTGCTGTGCGTATTTAACCGGCGAACAGATGCTGGAGCGTGCGGGATTGAAGGCGGGAGAGCGCGTTTTGGTCACCGGCGCATCTGGAGGTGTCGGTTCTGGCATTGTTCAACTGGCAAGAGCGCGTGGGGCAATTCCTTATGCGCTTGTAGGACCCGGCAAAGAGCAGGCACTGCTCGATATCGGTGCCGAAGCCGTTATCACGCGTGGGACCGAAGGTCTGGTCACTGCGGTAAACGAAGCGACTGGCGGAAAGCCTATCGATGTAGTCGCTGATCTTGTTGGTGGTTCGATATTCAATGATCTGCTGCGTATCCTCAGGGCTGAGGGTCGATATACGACCGCCGGAGCAATCGCAGGACCGGTAGTGCAATTAGATCTCAGGACCATGTACCTTAAACAATTGGCTTTACATGGATCGTCGCAGGGCACGCGCGGGGATTTCCGCCGCATCGTGCGTTACATTGAAGAAGGCAAGATCAAGCCGCTCCTTGGTGGTGTTTATCCGTTGTCTGAGTTTCATCGGGCTCAGACCGATTTTATGGCAAAATCTTTTGTCGGAAAACTCGTCGTTGTACCAGATGCCGAACTGGATAGTGCCAAGCGTTAGTGAAAATCCCTGGATTTCGGCAGGATACGCACATTTCTGGGATGACGCGCCCGCGCGTCTCCCTGTACAGGATGCGTAGCTTCATCATTGCGCGATCTGGGTAAAATTGTCCGCTGCTCTGAGAGGCGATAGAGGTCGCCGGTTCGATCAGTAAGTTTTCTTGCGACGACATGCACCACATTATCTGCACTTTGAACTATACCTTCGATCAGGATCAGTCGCGATCCCATGACTTCCTTGCGATAAATGTTGAGGAGTTTTTGCCAAATGACGATGTTGGCGATACCCGTTTCATCTTCGATAGTCATAAAGACTACACCTTTAGCAGTTCCGGGTCTCTGGCGGACCGTGACCACTCCAGCCAGTTTGACGCGCTTGTTATTCGCCAGACCATTTGCAAAATTGCAGGTGGCAACGCCTTCTGCTGCGAACATTTCACGAAGAAATTGCATGGGATGCCCCTTGAGAGAGAGTCTCGTTGACTCGTAATCTGCAATAACATGCTCGAACAATTTCATTTGAGGAAGGACTGTTTCTTCTTCATTAGCCAGCTCATTTGTTTCAGCAGCATGGAACAGTGGCAGCGTTGTATTGTCAGGAAAGCGGCGAACGGCCCAAAGCGCTTCTCGCCGGTCAATATCGAGCGAGCGAAATGCGTCAGCATCGGCAAGCAGAACAAATGCGCGCTTCTCAAGTAACGTCAGGCGTCTTATCTCTTCAATATCGGTATAGCTCTGTGTTCTCTTCTCGCAAATCAGTTCCGCCCAATGTTTTGAAAAACCATCGACCTGACGAAAACCAAGCCGGGTGCATAGTTTTCCATTTTCATTTGATTCCAGTGTGTTATCCCAATGACTGAAATTAATATCTACAGGGCGGACTTCGACCCCATGCTTGCGCGCATCGCGAATAATCTGGTCTGGCGGGTAAAATCCCATGGGTTGGGAATTTAACAGAGCTGCAGCGAAAACAGCTGGATGGTGGCATTTGATCCATGAGGAAATGTAGACAAGGATGGCAAAGCTTGCGGCATGGCTTTCGGGAAAACCATACTCACCAAATCCTTTGATCTGGTTGAAACAATTTTGCGCGAAATCCCTCTCATAACCGCGGCGAACCATGCCTTCCACCATCTTGTTTTCAAGAGTGTGGATAGTGCCCACATTGCGGAATGTTGCCATGGCCCGGCGCAACTGATTGGCCTCATCGCCGGTAAAACCTGCCGCAACAATGGCAATGCTCATCGCTTGTTCCTGAAACAGAGGAACGCCAAGCGTCCGGAAAAGAACGTCCTTCAGTTCATCCTTATGGCCATGCTTGGGCGAGGGTGAGGGATAAACTACGGAGTCTGGGTTATTTCGCCGCTTCAGGTAGGGATGAACCATATCGCCTTGAATGGGGCCGGGCCGGACAATGGCAACCTCGATAACCAAATCATAGTATGTTCTCGGCCGAAGGCGGGGCAGCATATTCATCTGCGCGCGGCTTTCCACCTGAAAAACACCAAGAGAATCTGCTTCACAGAGCATATCAAAAACCTCGTCATCTCTTTGGGGGACGGTTGCAAGCTCGTAACGATTGCCACCATGCAAATGGATGAGATCAAAAGCTTTCCGAATGCAGGTCAGCATTCCCAGTGAAAGGACATCGACTTTCATGATTTTGAGTTCGTCGATATCATCCTTATCCCATTCTATGAAAGTACGATCCTTCATTGCAGCGGGCCCTATCGGAACAGTCAAATCCAGACGTTCTTGCGTCAGCACAAAACCACCGACATGCTGGGAAAGATGGCGTGGGAAGCCAAGCAATTCCTTGGCAAGTTTGATGGCACGACGGATCATGACATTGTCGGGATCAAGCCCTGCTTGCTTTATTTCCTGCTTTTCAACGATTGATCCCCAACTGCCCCAAACCATATTGGCCAAGGCGGCAGTGACATCTTCTGTAAGACCCAAAGCCTTGCCGACATCGCGGATTGCACTGCGCGGGCGATAGCTGATGACAGTAGCAATGACGGCGGCACGGTGCCGTCCATATCGACCAAAAATCCACTGCATGACTTCTTCGCGCCGCTCATGCTCGAAATCCACATCGATATCAGGCGGCTCTTTTCGTTCCCGCGAAAGAAACCGGTCAAAAAGCAGATTGCCATTTATTGGATCGACTGCCGTGATACCCAGGCAATAGCAGACGGCAGAATTGGCCGAGGAACCGCGCCCCTGACAAAGAATATTCTTTGAGCGGGCATAGGTGACAATGTCATAGACGGTCAGAAAATATGGCGCATATTGCAACTCCCCGATCAAAGTCAGTTCTTTTTCCAGAATTTCGCTTACATTTTTAGGAATGCCACGCGGGTAGCGTTTATTGGCACCTATCCATGTTTCATCAATCAGGTGCTGCTGGGGCGTTTTGCCTGGCGGAACAGGTTCGTCAGGATATTGATACTGGAGGTCATCGAGAGAGAAGCTGATCGGTTTTACAAAACGCTGCGTTTCCTCAAGCGCTTCGGGAAAATACCGGAACAAATACTGCATTTCCGTCGGGGATTTCAGATGCCTTTCCGCGTTCTTTTCAAGCTTGCGTCCTGCTGTTTCTATTGTGACATGCTCCCGGATACAGGTCAGTACATCCTGAAGCGGTCGCCGGGCAGGGGTGTGATAAAGCACATCATTAACGGCCAGCAGCGGAACATTTGCTTCTGCTGCGATATGGGCCAGTTTTTCGCCATGACGCCTATCTGAGCCATTGCGGGGCATGACAAGCGCGAGCCAAACTGAATCTGGGGCTGCCAAAGATAGTATTCGAAGGAAAGCGATCAGGCTTTCATCAGGGTTTACAGGAGGTATCACTGCAATCTGAAAATTGTCTGCTTTGAATTGAAAATCCCCGAACAGCAGTCGGCATTCACCTTTGACCCCGGCATTATGTTTCCCAACGCTCAAAATCTGGCAAAGCTGGCCGTAGGCAAGGCGATTACGCGGATAGACCAGAAGGTCTGGTGTCTCATCGGCAAAACATAACCGGCAGCCAATATAGAGATTTATCGAAAGACCCTGCGTTTTTTTGATTTCTTTTCGGCCGCTATGCGCGCGTACCACGCCCGCAAGCGTATTGCAGTCTGCAATGCCAATACCTTTAAGGCCAAGAAGAGACGCCGCCAGAACCAATTCCTGAGGTTGCGACGCGCCTTTCAGAAAAGAGAAATTGCTGGTGACTGCTAACTCCGTATAATCCATCAGGCAAAAACCCCGTGCAAATACCATTGGGGAGTCGGGTCGCCGCGCTCATAAAGTCCTTCACGAAATACCCAGAAACGCTTTCCGTGATTGTCTTCAACCCTATAATAATCGCGCGTAAGAGCGCCTGCATGCTCACGCCACCATTCGGGTGCAATGCGCTCCGGCCCTTCTGCAAGCACTATTGTGTGTTGCACACGGCGCCAGATAAACCGGGCCGGTGCACCATCAGGAACCCCTGACGTGGTTTCGATACGCTCTGGAGGATTGAACAGCCTGACTGGCCTCTCGGGCGGATTGCCTGACTGATGCTCCGGTGACCAACGAATTGATTGATCAGATTTGCTGCGAGCTGCAGGCTCAAACATGACAGCTCGTTCCGGTATATGCGTATCGGCAGAAACCGGACACAACACACGTGAATTACCCAGTCTTATGGAAAGCCTGTCGATAAGCCCGTCAAAAGCTTCTGTTTCCTGCTGCGTATTGTCGAGACTTTTCTGCTGTACTTGCGTGCGTTCAGTTCTAACAGCAGAGAGGCGAATAATATCAAAGCCATAGCCAGCATCCAAAGGGTCAGCCAAGGTGGATAATCTCTCCTTGAGCAGTCGCATCAATGTTTTTGTCTCTACAAGCGGTCTTCCTGCTTCAATGCTTATCCGGCGTACATTTCCATCAACGCGAAAAAAGCTTGCTTCTATTTCGCGTGCTCCTTCAACACGTATTTGTAATTGCCTGAAGAGTTCCTCGCCGAGGGACTGAAGCACAAGCTCGACAGAATCCATAACAGTCAGGGGCTCGGCCATACGCCGTTCGACCATGCAGACAGGCACAATGCGCCGGGGAGAAATTGGCTGGTTCTGCTTGCCAAAAAGACTATCCAGACGGTCAACGAGTTGTTTTCCAAAGCGGGCGGCAAGAGCTGCACGTGGCAAAGATTCGACTTCGCCTACATGCAGTAGGCCTGCCTTTTTGAGCCCGGCAAGATGCGCTGCGTCCAATTCAAGGGAGGCAAGATGCAGCTTATGCAGCCTCTTCTCCTCGTCATTGCCTATGACACCGCCCGACGAATAGCGTGCAAAGGCACGTGCGGACGCGGCATTATTTGCAGTGGCTGATTTGACAATCATTCCGTTCTGGTTGAGGCGATAATTAATATCCTCAAGCATTTTTTGTTCATCGCCGAACAGGTGGATGCAACCTGTAATGTCGAGTACAAGTCCATCCGGATCATCAAAAGCCACCAATGGTGTATAGCGATTACACCAATCCGCCAGCCGTTCCAAAAGCGCGGCATCCTGACGGGGTGAAGCAAAGGCGATATCCAGCTTTTCAAACTGGGCACGCGCATCTGCCAATGTCATACTTTTGTATAGGCCTGCCTTTGCAGCTTTCTGATCAACCGCCGCCAGCCGCAGCGCATTGGCAACCTTATCGACAACGACAAGGTATTGATCAGTGCGGTCACGTTGCGGATTTTCGCGTTTGAGACGATCTGTAGGAAGATGGGGAAACCATAGCGCCAGAAACCGGCTCGACCCTTTGGAAAACATGATCTTCACTCTCCCATTGTAATAGCCATTGGCCTGTCATGCCCTGTTTGTTGCGAATAAGTTTGGCTTCAAAAACAGGATTTCCGGGTGCATTTGCCCCTGCCGATTGCGAGGGGGCCGCGCTGATCAACCACCGTGTAGCAGCAGCATTCTCACTGGGAACCGCACCCAGCCGCAGCAGAAAGGCAGGCACATCGGTTTGTTGAGCGTTGAGGAGTAATTTTCGGGAGGCAGTCAGATCCAGACATTTTGGATTGCTCCATGGCGCAATGATCACTGCACCCGTTCCACGAATGCCGAGACTGTCTGATGCTGCCTTCAAAACATCCTGAGGCGATGAGCAACGGACGATAATCAAACGATCCGGGTTAAGCCCTAAGTGATCGAGGCCGGGAGCATAAGGAAAACCATGTTCGGTTCCGATAAAGTCTTCCTCGACCCATAAAATCGGGCTTTGATCGGATGAAGCACGCAAGGCGAGGGCAATGACGAAACCCGTTGCAGCGCCTGCATCACCACTCTCTTCTGCAAGAACTTCATGTAATGCACCGCGCGCAAGGCCATTTCGAAAAATACGGTCTACTTCAGGGCAACCAAAGTCGAAGGCAGAGCCAGACACAGTATGTGTGCCTTGCTCATTCAAGGACGCGATATCGCGCCTTAACGCCGTAAGATCGACGATTGCCACTGTGGAACCCTTATTTGTTCATGATATGTTCTATTATTGAGTTTACGGAATGCAGTGTCAAGCGGCCTCTGGCAAACCAATATATTTAGTTAAAGGTTGTGGAAGTCAGTCCAGCCATTCGCTGCTGAAAGTAAGGCTGGCAACTGATATTGCCTGACCATTTTCGTCGCGGACTGTTACTGAAACCACGCCGCGTTCTCCCGCGAGTTCCTCACGAGCCACATCTGTCAATATCCGTGCAACTTCACGGCTCACATGGTCGCGAGAAGGCAGTTCCATGCCTATATCATCGCGGGTATGATCGCCGTTATGCAGATCAAAATAGTAGCGGGGCATTGTTTCTCGATTGCGCATGGGAACAGAAGTCGTGGTTATCAATTAGGTTCCATAGGGGCATAGATATAAGGCATTGATTTTTATCCCAGCTGCCACAGCCCGATTAAATAAACCGGAGAACAAATTGATCGAATCCCTTCTGTTAAAACTGGAAAGTCATGATGTTGTCTCAGAAGCAGAAAAGAAATCTTTGACCGAAACCATTGTTCGGCAAGGTGAGTTTTCCATTGGAGAGGATTTGGTAACAGAGGGATCGCGCCCACAATTCAGCACACTGCTTCTCGATGGTTTTGCGGGGCGTTACAAAGTGCTTGAGGACGGGAGCAGGCAGATTACTTCGTTGCATATTGCCGGCGACTTTGTTGATCTCCACGCATTTCCCCTGAAAGTCATGGATCACGGCATAGTTGCGCTTTCGCCTTGCCGGGTTGCCTTTACCAATCATCCCGATCTCAAGAAAATAACAGAGACAGCCCCGCATCTCACACGTCTTTTATGGCTTCATACCTTGATTGATGGCGCGATACATCGCGAATGGATAGTTGCAATGGGTAGGAGGTCAAAGAAAGCGCATCTCGCTCATCTTATCTGCGAGCTTTATATTCGCTTGCAGGTCGTTCAGCGTACCAACGAATGGAGTTTTCACTTTCCGCTATCTCAGGCGGAAGTCGCAGATGTCCTTGGCATCTCGGTTGTTCATCTCAACAAGACACTGCAAACCCTAAGGAAAGATAAGCTTCTTACTTGGTTAAACCGCACTGTGACTATTCTGGATTGGGATCGTCTTACAACCGTCGCGCAGTTCAATCCGGCATATTTGAATCTGACTGTTGAACCGAGATAGGACACATTCAGGTGTTTTTCGTAGGATGTGCGCCAAGATGAACATCAATAGTTGAAATGATTTCGTCCCAGTCCTCGCGATAAATTTCATGGCCGCCACCCTCAAGTCGAAGAAGTTCTGCGCCCTTGACAGTTTCGGCCAGCAATTCGCCATGCTCGACAGGGAAGATCGGATCTGCCGTACCGTGGATGACGAGAAGCGGCGCAACCAATCCGCCAAGCTTGCCGTTCCACAGATCGCCCAGCATGAAATGATTGGTAGCACTGACGAAATTTTTAGCACGCTTGACGTCACGCTCCACAAGATTACGCGCAAAGGGTTCATCATAGGGGGGCGTTCCCGCGATCATCCTCGTATCCTCGACGATAAAATCGATGACCTGAGCGTTGTTGGCCCAATCAATATTCTCGCCAGTTGCTGCTATGCAATCGGTTGTATTTCTGACACAACTGATATCATTATGCAACCGGTTTCCGGAGTTGCGGACACAGACATCAGGAGGCGGAGATGTTGAACCGGGCTGACTTCTATGACGCAGAATTAGAACGGCACAACGGGCATCTTCGTGTCGCTGCTAACGTTGGACCCGGCGACCGTGTGCTCGATATTGGATGCGGCGCGGGACAATCAACGCGTGACGCTGCCCGCATAGCAGTTGAGGGTAATGCGACCGGGGTGGACACCTCCTCGGAGATGCTTGAGGTTGCACGACAGCGCTCAGCCGAAGAGAATCTGTTGAATACGACGTTTGAACATGGTGATGCACAGAACCATTCATTTCCGTTTGCCCATTTCGACCTCTGCATCAGCAGATTTGGCGTGATGTTCTTTGCTGACCCGGCAGCAGCTTTTGCCAACATCGCTCGTGCAATGCGTCCCGGCGGACGTCTTGCCTGGATGGTTTGGCAAAGCCAGGAACTTAATGATTGGTCGGGAGCCATTCGGAGAGCCTTGGCTCCTGAAACATCGATTTCCGCAGATGCTTTAAAGCCGTTTTCACTTGGCGATCCCGCTATCGCCACAAAACTTCTGACCGAGGTGGGCTTTGGTTCCATCGATTTTATCGACGTGCGTGAACCGGTATTCTATGGGCCGGATGTTGATAAGGCCTATAATGCACTCATGGAACTCTATCTTGTGAAGGATGCATTTGCACAAACCAATGAAGGGGCGCAAAAAACCTCGCAACGACTGCGTGATTTGCTGACCACACATATGACCACGGAAGGCGTGCTCTTCGATTCGCGAACGTGGATTATCACGGCTCAAAAACAATAGCCTGATCGAGTCTTCAGCAGGTACTATAGAATGTCTGAGCCTGATTTGAAATTTGAATGGTGAGCGCGCAGGGGTTCGAACCCTGGACCTACTGATTAAAAGTCAGTTGCTCTACCAGCTGAGCTACGCGCTCCCTTGCGAGCCCATAAACCGGCCTCGGGAATTGCGGCGGAACATAGGTGCGAGATGGCAATCGGTCAACAGCTATTGTGTATAGTTTTTGCGACAAAAAGCCGTGTTTTTACAGCTTTTGTTAAAATCGTGCGGATAGAGCCTGCGTAAGCCCAAGAGTTGTAGCCTTGAAATGGCGAAAAGGTGATTGGAAATCCGAAGAGATTCGGCCTACTCCGGCGCAAACCAAAATGAACATGAAGGAGCGCATATGGCGCTTGATGTATCTTATCTTACTGCAGCCGGAGCCGGAGCACTCTCATTTTTATCGCCTTGCGTGTTGCCACTCGTTCCACCCTACCTGTGCTATATGGCGGGAGTAACTGTAGAAGATTTCAGGGCTGACACACCTGCTGCCGGAATTTCGCCAGTCAGACGCGCACTCTTATTGTCATCCTTCAGTTTCGTTTTGGGATTCACCACCGTTTTTGTTCTTCTCGGAGCGGGCGCATCGACAATTGGCGGCTTCCTGCGCATGTGGCAACAGGAGATAGCCATAGTCGCAGGTATCGTCATCATCCTCATGGGGTTGAATTTCCTTGGGGTGTTCAGGTTGGCTTTTCTCTCTCGCGAGGCCCGTTTTCAAAGCAAAGGACAACCAGCCAACCCCTTCGCGGCTTATGTCATGGGTTTGGCATTTGCCTTTGGCTGGACCCCATGCATTGGCCCGGTGCTTGGTCCGATATTAGCACTAGCCGGTGCACGCGATACTGTAGCAGACGGGGCATCGCTGCTCGCGGTCTATTCTCTTGGACTCGGCATTCCCTTTATTATTGCTGCGTTATTTTCCGGCATGTTCATGCGTTTCCTCTCCAGGTTTCGCATGCATCTTGGCAAGGTCGAAAAGGTCATGGGCGGACTTCTGGTAATCACTGGCATTCTTTTTCTCACAGGTGGGCTACAGACATTTTCTTTTTGGCTGCTCGAAACATTTCCCATCCTTGGTCAACTCGGCTAAAGAGGCGCAAGTTACCAAATTGCAACCAGCATTATGCATGTTGCGGTATCAATACTGCTTTTGACCACGATGATCCGAAAGTCCGAACCATGACGTCACGCACCTGCCTTACGGTTATTCTCGCTGCCGGCGAAGGCACCCGGATGAAATCCTCATTGCCGAAAGTGCTGCATCCAATAGCAGGTTTGCCGATTGTGGGACATGTAGCAAAAGCAGTGCAGGGTGCTGGCAGCAGCGATATAGCCTTGGTGGTTGGTCGCGGGGCTGACAAGGTGGAGAAGGCTGTACGCTCACTTATAAGCAATATCGCCGTTCATGAGCAGGTGGAGCGTCTTGGCACAGGGCACGCAGTCCTCGCTGCTGAGTCTGCGATAGCCGCAGGCTATGACGATATTATCGTAGTATTCGGTGATACACCTCTGATCGAAACTTCGGCTTTGGAGGTGGCACGCGAAAAATTGGCCAGCGGTTCGGATATCGTTGTTATGGGCTTCCGGCCTGATAACCCGCATGGTTATGGTCGTCTGATTGAACGGGACGGTCAGCTGATCGCGATCCGTGAAGAAAAAGATGCAAGCGAAATCGAGAAGAAAATCGGGTTCTGCAACGGTGGCTTGATGGCATTGCGCGGTGACAATGCGTTAGCATTGCTGCGTGCGATCAAAAATGAAAACGCAAAGGGCGAATACTACCTGACTGATGTGGTTGAGATCGCAAATTCACAAGGAAAGTCGGTTATTGCGATTGAGATATCTCCCGATAATGTCATTGGTATCAATACTCGATTGGAACTCGCGGAAGCGGAAGCAATCTGGCAGAACCGCAAACGTCGCGACATGATGCTGGCCGGTGTGTCGATGCAAGCACCGGAAACCGTATTCTTCTCACACGATACACTTATCGAGTCAGACGTTACTCTGGAGCCGAACATTGTCTTCGGCCCTAGTGTTTCGATTGCAACCGGCACTGTGATCCATGCATTTTCTCACATTGAAGGGGCGAAGATTGGAGCCAACGCCAGCATTGGTCCCTTCGCCCGTCTTCGGCCCGGTGCCGATCTCGCAGAAAAGGCAAAGGTCGGAAATTTTGTTGAAGTAAAGAATGCCAAAATCGGGCAGGGTGCCAAACTAAATCATTTGAGCTACATCGGAGATGCTACGATTGGTGCAGATGCAAATATTGGTGCTGGCACCATCACGTGCAACTATGACGGTTACAACAAGTATCATACCGAAATTGGAACCAATACATTCATTGGTTCTAATTCATCGCTCGTTGCGCCAATATCGATTGGCGATAATGCATATGTCGCATCCGGCAGCGTGATCACCGAAAATGTTCCGGCAGACGCATTGGCTTTTGGCAGAGCGCGTCAGGAAATCAAGGAAGGGCGAGCCGTACAATTGCGGGCGCGATATGCCGCGTTGAAACTGTCGAAAAAGGCAGAGTAGGCAGTCCTTCGCGTTCATGCAAGATTGAGTAACGAAACTTGACTTTCTGTCACGGCAGTTTCGCCCTAGGCAGAGGCGGCGAAAATTGGGGCATCGGAGTTTTATATGTGCGGAATCGTAGGAATCATCGGACGGGAACAAGTGGCACCCCTTCTGGTCGATGCGCTCAAGCGGCTTGAATATCGCGGTTATGACTCTGCTGGCGTTGCAACGCTGGAAAACGGTCAACTTGATCGCAGGCGGGCAGAAGGCAAACTTGTCAATCTAGACAACCTGCTGAAAGAAAACCCTTTAGGTGGAACGATAGGGATTGGCCACACGCGTTGGGCTACGCATGGCGCCCCCATCGTCCGCAATGCTCATCCGCACACAACGCCGCGCCTTGCTGTCATACATAATGGTATCATCGAAAACTTTGCCGAGCTTCGCACCATGCTGGAGGCTGATGGCTATATTTTCGAGACAGAAACCGACACCGAAACGGTCGCCCATCTGGTAACGCGCGCGCTGGATCGGGGACTTGCTCCAGTTGAGGCTGTTCGCGAATCTTTGCCACTACTACGCGGGGCATTTGCCATCGCAATCATGTTCAAGGGCGAAGAAGATTTGCTGATCGCTGCCCGCAATGGCCCGCCGCTAGCCGTAGGCTATGGCAAAGGTGAGATGTATCTTGGTTCCGACGCCATTGCACTCGCCCCCTTTACGGACAATTTATCCTATCTTGAGGATGGTGATTGGGCTGTTTTGACACGCGACGGCGTGACGATCTACGACGAGTCTGGTGCAACGGTACACCGAGCTGTGCAGAAATCCGCCGGTTCGGCTTTTCTGGTAAGCAAGGGCAATCATCGGCATTTCATGGAAAAGGAAATCCATGAGCAGCCAGAGGTCATTTCGCATACTTTGGCGAATTATCTGGATTTCTCCAAAGGCACCATTCGCGCCGATGCTGCGCCGATTGATTTCACCAAGGTTGACCGAATTGCGGCTTCAGCTTGCGGCACAGCCTTCTATGCCGGCCTTGTCGGCAAATACTGGTTTGAACGCATTGCAAGACTACCTGTAGATATCGATGTAGCATCCGAGTTCCGTTATCGTGAAATGCCTCTGTCGAAAGACAGTCTTGCCTTGTTTGTCTCACAGTCCGGCGAAACAGCCGATACTCTTGCCTCGTTGCGCTACTGCAAAGAACAGGGTCTGACAGTGGGCACCATCGTCAACGTCAAAGAATCGACGATGGCTCGCGAGTCCAACACCATATTCCCGACCCTTGCCGGTCCCGAAGTAGGTGTAGCCTCGACCAAGGCTTTCACATGCCAGCTTTCTGTGCTCGCATCTTTGGCTGTCGCTGCTGGCAAAATGCGCGGCACAATAACCGAACAGGAAGAGCGCCAACTCGTACGCGAGCTTTCAGAAATTCCGCGCTATGCCACGCAGGCGCTGAAGCTGGAAGGGCAGATAGAAACAATCAGCCGCGAATTAAGTCAGGTCAAGCACGTACTTTACCTTGGCCGTGGCACAAATTACCCCCTCGCACTTGAAGGCGCGCTCAAGCTCAAGGAAATTTCCTACATTCATGCTGAAGGTTATGCCGCCGGTGAATTGAAGCATGGGCCAATCGCTCTTATCGATGAATCAATGCCCGTTATCGTTATCGCTCCGCATGATCGCTGGTTCGAGAAAACCATTTCAAACATGCAGGAAGCGGCCGCTCGTGGCGGCAAGATCATCCTGATTACGGACGAAAAAGGTGCAGCCGCCAACAGCTTGAAAACATGGCACACGATTGTATTGCCGGACATGCCGGAAGTTATTACGCCGATCATCTATACCCTGCCGATCCAGATGCTAGCCTATTATACTGCCGTCTTCATGGGGACTGATGTTGATCAGCCGCGCAACCTAGCGAAATCGGTGACTGTGGAATAATCAGCCAGCGCGAAGCAGCCTGACAGCTTCATCGCGCTCAAACAAATAAAGCAGAACGCGCAGGGCCTCGCCGCGCGCGCTCTGCAATTCGGGATCGCGCGTCAGAATATAGCGTGCATCCTTGCGAGCGACTTCAAGAAATTCCTGATGCGCTTCGAGATTTGCAAGCCGGAAGCCCGGAGTACCGGATTGACGCGTGCCAAGAAGTTCACCTTCACCGCGCAGCTTCAGATCTTCTTCCGCGATGCGGAAGCCATCTTCGGTTTCCCGCATGATCTTTAGCCGGGCTTGCGCCACCTCGCCAAGAGGACCTTTATAAATCAGCAGGCAGGTAGAGGGCTTATCACCGCGACCAACGCGTCCACGCAATTGATGCAACTGTGCGAGACCAAAGCGTTCGGCATGCTCAATAACGATGATCGTTGCATCCGGAACATCGACGCCGACTTCGATGACAGTGGTAGCTACGAGCAACCGTGTTTCGCCACTCTTGAAAGCGGCCATGGCTGCGTCTTTTTCCACGCCACTCATTCGCCCGTGAACAAGACCGATCCGATTGCCAAGTAATGGTTGCAGCGATTGGAAACGTTCTTCCGCTGAGACAAGATCAACCAGTTCGGATTCTTCCACCAAAGGGCAAATCCAATAGATTTTCTGGCCCTCATTGATCGCCGTACGCATACGATCGACAAGCTCGCTGAGCCGCTCCATAGGCAGAATTGCTGTTGTAATCGGGCGTCTGCCAGCAGGCTTTTCTGTCAGCTTTGATACATCCATATCGCCGAATGCCGTGAGTACCAGCGTTCGTGGAATAGGTGTCGCCGTCATGACCAGCATATCTGGTGCCGTACCCTTTGACGTCAAAAGCAAACGCTGATGGACACCAAACCGGTGCTGCTCATCGACAATGACCAAAACCAGATCGCGATAATTCACCTTTTCCTGAAAAAGCGCATGTGTCCCAACAACGATATGGATCGTGCCGCTTCTCAGTCCTTCAAGAATGTCCTCGCGTTCCCGTCCTTTTTCGCGGCCAGTCAGCAATGCTACTCGCAGGCCGGCCTTCTGAGCCAATGGTGCTATCGTTGCAAAATGCTGGCGGGCCAGCACTTCTGTCGGCACCATCAATGCTGACTGGCCACCAGCCTCTGCCGCGTGGGTCATGGCAAGCAGTCCAACGATGGTTTTGCCGGAACCGACGTCCCCCTGCAAAAGCCGCAGCATCCTGTCTGGCTCACGCAGGTCAGCGATGATTTCCTTGACTGCCTGTTGCTGACTATTTGTCAGAGAATAGGGTAACGCAGCTATGATTTTTGCTTTGAGATGACCATCGCCCTCGAGCTTCCGACCGGAAAGTCGGCGAGTTTTCATACGAACCAAGGCAAGCGCCAATTGACCGGCAAGAAATTCATCATAGGCCAATCGCTGCCTTGCTGGATGATCAAGCGCAATATCGCTTGGGTCTTGCGGATTATGCAGGGTTTGCAAAGCCTGCCGATGTGAGGGCAGGTGGTATTTCTCAAGAACTGGCGGATCAATCCATTCAGGCATATCCGGTGTTTTGCCGAGAGCCTCTTGAACACCACGTGCGAGCACTTTTGGCGATAGTCCGGCTGTGAGAGGATAAACCGGCTCGACCAATGGAAGCGAAGCTGCATCCTCAATACTCGCAATATGGTCCGGGTGAACCATTGACGGCCTTCCGTTGAACCACTCCATCGTGCCGGATACTATTACGGTCTCACCCACGGGCATGACTTTTTCCAACCAAGCCTGCTTTGCATGAAAAAATGTCAGGCCGATTTCACCGGTATCATCGTGAGCGTAGACACGATGAGGAACATTGCTGCGCCCACTAGGTGCAGGCTGATGGCGGTCGATACGCACCTCAAGAGTGACGATCGCACCTTCGGGAGCATAAGCAATTCCTGGGCGATTACGTCGATCAATAACACTGTATGGGGGCAGATAGACCAAATTGCCGACGCGTGGTTCGGCACCGGGTGGCTGCGTCCCGAGTAAAGTACTCAAAAGCCCGGATACCTTCGGACCTATACCCGAAAGCGAACGAACAGAAGCAAATAGCGGATCGAGCAAGGAAGGACGCATATGTAACGTTTAACGTGTTCGATTTGCGTTGCAAGGCTGACAGATGCCACAAGGCAGGCTATACCCAGCCGCATTGATTGGCCGGGTATCATGAATTTTACAAACGGAGCACGCGCATGAGTGGAAGCAGTCGCACAACCGCCGACTTGCCGCCAAGACAGAGGCGAATACTTTTCCGCTGCTGGCATCGCGGTATGCGTGAGATGGACCTGATTCTCGGTCAATTTGCGGACGCTCATATCGATACCTTGTCTGATGAAGAACTTGACCAATATGAGTCGTTGATGGAGGCACTCGACCGTGATCTGCTGAAATGGGTCACAGGAGAAGCAGAGGTTCCCGCCGAATTCGACACGCCAATCTTTCACAAGGTTGTCGCCTCCCGCCATAATCTGAAATACTAAGGTCCTGCCGTCGCATGGCCATGAAATGAAATCCTGACATCGAAAATGACCGCTTTTACCAAACTCGGATTGAGACCGGATGCACGTGGACACATTGTCGTTGACGGTGTTGTTGATGGTTACGAGGCTTTTGCTCTGGCTAAAGTCGTTGCAGAAGCCGGGGCAGGTGGTCCTGTGCTGTTCATTGCACGCGACGGCCAGCGCATTGCAGATATCGAACAGGTATTGAGTTTTGTTTCACCGGAATTGCCGGTGTTGCAACTTCCCGCCTGGGACTGCCTTCCCTATGACCGCGTTTCCCCAGGCGCTGATACGTCCGCTCGCCGACTGAGCGCATTGGCTGGACTTGCAGCCATGCGTGATGGAAAACATCCGGGCGTCATCCTTGCCACGGCAAATTCGGTTTTGCAGAAACTGCCACCGCGTAAAATTCTTAGCCAACAGCTCTTTCTTGCCAAGCCGGGCAATAGAATCGATATGAACTCTCTAGTTCAACGCCTTGAAAGCAATGGGTTTGAGCGCGTTCCAACGGTTCGTGACGTAGGTGAATACGCCGTGCGCGGCGGCATACTGGATTTGTTTGCCCCGGGCGCTGAAGAACCTCTCCGTCTGGACTTCTTTGGCGACACGTTGGAGACAATACGGACTTTTGATCCGGCATCACAGCGAACGTCGAGCCAGAAAACAGAGTTCTCGATGCAGCCGATGAGCGAGATAACGCTATCGCCCGAGATCATCAGTCATTTCCGCACACAATATGTTTTGAAGTTCGGTGCACCGTCCCGTGACGATGCGCTTTACCAGTCTATTTCCGAGGGCCGCCGCTTTGCCGGCATGGAACATTGGTTACCGCTATTTTACGACAATCTTGAAACGCTGTTCGACCACGCAGGCGATATGCCTATTGTCTTCGATCATCTGGCACATGAATCCATGGCTGAGCGCCACAAAATGGTGCTGGATCACTATGAGGCGCGCAAGCGCCAATCTGACGGCAAGGAACCCGGTGATACAATTCCTTACAAGCCTGTAGAGCCGGGTTCGCTCTATCTGACACCTGGTCAGGTCGATGCTGCTGCGCTTTCATCCGGAATGCGGATCGATTTCACCCCATTTGATGCGCCGTTTGTTACAGGGCGCTCGACGATCCATGCTGGTGCACATCGTGGACGCACATTCGTTGAAGAACGCACAGCTAAAGATGCCAATGTGTTCGACAGCGTGGTCAAGCATATTTCGGATGAACGTGCAGCAGGCAAGAAAGTACTTCTGGCGGCATGGAGCGAGGGAACGCGAGACAGGCTTGTGCAGGTTCTGAGCGAGCACGGGCTTGAAAAGATCGAATTGGTCGAAGACCTGCGTACTGTAAAAGCGCTTGCACGCGATAAGGTGACGGCAGGCGTTCTTTCACTTGAAACCGGCTTTGACGCGGGCGAACTCGTTGTTGTTGCTGAACAGGATATATTGGGTGACCGTCTCATTCGTCATTCCAAGCGGCGCAAGCGGGATCGGGATTTTATCAGCGAAGTTGCCGCGCTGAATGCCGGAGACATCGTTGTTCACGTCGATCACGGGATTGGTCGATTCATCGGCCTGCGTACAATCACAGCTGCCGGCGCGCCTCATGATTGTCTCGAACTGCATTATGCGGGTGATGACCGGCTTTTCCTGCCCGTAGAAAATATCGAACTTCTGTCTCGATTTGGTTCGGAAACCTCAACGGCTATTCTGGATAAGCTCGGCGGCGGCGCTTGGCAGGCCCGCAAAGCCAAGCTGAAGAAGCGTCTGCTTGATATTGCAGGACATCTGATACGTATTGCGGCGGAGCGCCAGATGCGCGGCGCACCAGTATTGCTGCCGCCTGATGGGCTGTACGGTGAGTTTGCAGCCCGTTTCCCTTATGATGAAACGGAAGATCAGGATCGGGCTATCGATGCGGTCATCGATGATTTGTCACTCGGTAAGCCAATGGATCGCCTGATTTGCGGCGACGTTGGGTTTGGCAAAACCGAGGTGGCCTTGCGCGCCGCCTTCGTGGCGGCTCTGAATGGTGTTCAGGTTGCCGTGGTGGTGCCTACGACATTGTTGTCTCGACAGCACTTCAAAACGTTCACATCGCGGTTTCAAGGATTGCCGGTCAATGTGGCCCAAGCTTCCCGGCTTGTTGGCTCAAAAGAGCTTGCAGACAATAAAAAGGGCATTGCTGAAGGTCAGGTTGACATTGCCGTGGGCACACATGCGCTACTGGGGCAGGGCATCAAGTTCAAGAACCTGGGATTGTTGATTATCGATGAAGAGCAGCATTTCGGGGTAAAGCATAAAGAACGGCTAAAAGAACTGAAGTCGGATGTGCATGTGCTGACCTTGTCGGCAACGCCAATTCCCCGCACGCTGCAACTGGCATTGACTGGCGTTAGGGAACTTTCGCTTATTACGACGCCACCCGTGGATCGTATGGCCGTGCGCACATTCGTTTCGCCTTTCGATCCGCTTGTCATCCGCGAGACCTTGCTGCGCGAACGCTATCGTGGCGGCCAGAGTTTTTACGTTTGCCCGCGCATTTCGGACCTGAATGAAATCAAGGAATTTCTTGATGCACAGGTGCCAGAACTCAAAGTAGCTGTGGCGCATGGCCAGATGGCGCCGGGTGAACTTGATGACATTATGAATGCGTTTTACGATGGTCAGTATGACGTGCTGCTTTCAACCACGATTGTTGAATCCGGCCTTGATATTCCAACCGCCAATACGTTGATCATTCACCGCGCCGATATGTTTGGCTTGTCCCAACTCTATCAGTTGCGCGGCCGCGTAGGGCGATCAAAACAGCGTGCCTATGCGTTGTTTACGCTTCCTGCCAACAAGGTGCTGACACAGATGGCAGATCGCAGGCTGAAAGTGCTGCAATCGCTCGACACTCTCGGTGCAGGTTTCCAGCTGGCCAGCCACGATATGGACATTCGCGGCGCAGGTAATCTGCTGGGCGAAGAGCAATCAGGCCATATTCGCGAAGTCGGTTTTGAGCTTTACCAGCAAATGCTTGAAGAAGCCGTGGCTGAAATCAAGGGTACCGGAGAAGTTGAAGACGGTCACTGGTCACCGCAAATCGCTGTTGGAACAGCTGTCATGATCCCAGAAACCTATGTTCCTGACCTGCAGCTACGACTTGGACTTTATCGCCGTCTTGCCGACTTGGAAGAATTGCAGGAGATCGATGGGTTCGGTGCTGAAATGATCGACAGATTTGGGCCCCTGCCAGAAGAAGTCCAGCACCTGCTGAAGATCGTCTACATCAAGGCGCTCTGCCGCCGTGCAAATGTTGAGAAAGTCGATGCGGGTCCAAAGGGCGTGGTTATTCAGTTCCGCAACAAGACGTTCAATAATCCGGCTGCATTGGTCAAGATGATCGGCGAGCAAGGCTCGATGGCCAAGATTCGTCCCGACCAGAGCATCGTGTTTGTGCGTGACTGGCCTACAGCAGAGAAGCGACTGAACGGAGCAGCAGTAGTCATGACACAGCTCGCGAAACTGGCGGAAGCGTCCTGATCAGACAGGGCGCGGTTCGTAGCCATCGGCGGTCTGGCGGATAGCATCTGCCAGAGCATCGGCAGATTGGGCGCCCATCACCGCATACTTCTGGTCAAGGATGAAGCAAGGGACACCGCGTACACCGACCTGATTGGCAGTATCAATCTCTTGCTGAACGCCAACCGTATCGGCATCTGTCTGTAAAAGGCTGGCGACAATCGCACCGTCCATACCGGCCTCTTCGGCAGCCTCCAGCAATATCTGAGGGTCGCCAATGTTCTTGCCCTGCTCGAAGTAATAAGAGAAAAGAATGCCCACAACCTCGTCTTGAACATTAGGATTGGCTTGCGAGGCCCAACGGATCAACCGGTGTGCGTCCAGCGTATTCGGGGCGATCTCTATCGCCTCAAAGTCAAACTCGATGCCTTCCTCTTTGCCAAGTTCGACTAGCTGTTGATGAATCTCGAATATCTTGTCAGAACTTCCGAACTTGTCCTGCATATAGCGATTTCGATCCTTGCCCTGCCGCGGAATGGTCGGATCAAGCTGGAATGGCCGCCAGTTTACCGTAACCTCAAGGTCGGGATTCATTGTCAGCGCGTTTTCGAGACGTTTTCTACCGAGAAAGCACCAAGGGCAAACCACGTCAGACACAACATCAATCATGAATTTCTTTTCGGTCATCTTCCTGGCCTATCGTTTGTCTGACCACCAGGTGGGAAACTGGTAGCCAATAAGAGAGGTTTTCTCTGGGTGCTTGATATAATTCCAGCGTGCGACCCATTGTGCCGGCTGAAAATAGATCGGTACGAAGTAATTGCCGGATATAAGCACGCGATCAAGCGCGCGAACCGTATCTACATATTCATCCTGTTTGCGCGCAATAAGCATTTTGCCTATCAGCGCATCAACCGCAGGATCCGCAACTCCCGCATAATTGAAGCTGCCGTCAATATCCCGGAACTGGCTGCTCCAACGCCTGAACTGTTCAAATCCGGGCGAGAGTGAGCCGGAATAGGCGCCGAGAATCACATCGTAATCAAATGTTTCGAGCCGTTTCTGATATTGGGCATCATCTACCGTTCGTATGGTTACGCCAATTCCCAAGCGTTCAAGCGTCCGCGTATAGGCAAGGCCAAGACGCTCTTCCGCTGCATAGCGGGTCATGATCTCAAATGTCAGGGGCTTGCCTTGCGGGTCCAGCATCACCTCATCTTTTATGGAAAAGCCCTTGCTTGTGAGAATATCAAAAGCGCGCTTCATTTCCTTACGGTCACGACCAGATCCATCGGTTTTTGCTGGAATGTATGTTCCATCCATCACATCAGGCGCGACGGCATCTGGATAGGCGGCCAGCAGTTGCCGTTCAGATGCGCTGGCAGGAACACCAAATGCCGACAATTCCGAACCCTGCCAGAAGCTCGCGAGACGTTCATAACGGTCCGCGTAAAGGTTTCGATTCGTCCATTCGAAATCAAACATTATTCCCAATGCGGCCCGCACATCCCGATCCGCAAACTTCGGCCGCCTTGTATTGAAGACAAAACCGAACATGTTGGAGGGTGATTTGGTTTCGAATGTTTCTTTAACGACGCGCCCTTCCTTGAAGGCGGGGAAATCGTACGACGATGCCCATTTATTGGGATCACCTTCCATGAAAACGTCGAAGACACCTTTCTTGAAGGCTTCAAACTGTGCTTGTGCATTGCGGAAGTATTCGACCGTGATCATATCGAAATTATTGAAGCCGCGCCTGCTTGGTATATCGGCAGCCCAATAATCAGGATTGCGTTTGTAGATAATACGCTGCCCGGGTTGAACACTGGACACGACGTAGGGGCCGCTCCCGATTGGAACGCGCAAGGGAGATTGGTCGAATTTTACGGGGTCTATGGCATGTTTAGGCAGGACTGGCATAAGACCGAGTACGAGAGGAAATTCACGATCCGCCTGATCGTTGAAGGTGAACCTGATACCGCGCTCGCCGACTTTCTCGATCTTTTCGATACGGTCCATACGCTGCTTGTATTGGGGTAAGCCTTTTTCCGCGAGAAGATTGAACGTGAAGATTACATCGTCCGTGGTGACCTGTTCACCATCCGACCATTTTGCTTTCGGGTTAAGGGTGAATTCAACCCATGTGCGATCATCATTTGTTTCAATTTTTTCCGCCAGAAGTCCGTAAAGCGTAAAAGGCTCATCGGCACTGCGTTGCATCAGGGTTTCGTAGATCAGATTTCCAAATTGCGGGTCGTTGAAAACACCGCGGGCAGTGGTACGCAGGCTTTTCACAAGAAAAGAATTCAGGCTGTCGAATGTCCCAACCACACCATAGGTCAAAGAGCCACCCTTGGGAGCGTCAGGGTTGGCGTAGGGAAAATGAGTATAATCTGCGGGTAGGGCTGGTTCGCCACGCATCGCAAGACCATAGCTGGGCTCGGCGGGCGCAGCAGCAACTGTTGCCAAATACGCAAAAGCCAGCACCAGCGCCTTGAAACTTTGTCTGATCATTCGTTGGACCCTACGCCCTTTGGTCTGCGCTCTGTCGAGCGGTTTATTCTGATTCGTGTCACAAACTATCATTTGACGACAATTATGCGGCGCAAGAGCCATAAACCAACGTCTGAATTGATAACTAGCGCAAAAGGTGGCTGGATTTGCGCTGCCTTGCAGTGTAACACGGCGTTCGATAACAAGGGTCACTCTGTTGCCTTATTTGGCACTCAAAAGCCAGACAAGCAATTTTAAGTGATCAAGTCACACTTCGGATAAGTGCGCTGAAAGGAACCAGTTGACCATGTCCAGCCCTAAAGTTTTCGCTGCAACCACATCTATCGCGGGTGCCATTGCATTGCTCGCCGCCGCTGCAGTGCCGGCATCAGCCCAGCAGCAGAGAGCGCCGCAGGGTTGGTTCAAGGTATGCTCCAAGCAGGAAGAAAACGATATCTGCAATACGCAGAACATCGTGACCGCAGATAGCGGCCAGCTTCTTACAGCCGTCAATCTCATTGAGATCAAAGGCAAGGTAAACCGTAAGATTTTCCAGATTTCAGTGCCTACCGGCCGTTTGATTGGCCCTGGCGTCGGACTGCAGGTTAACAATGCCAAGACCGTCAAGGTCGATTATGCCATCTGCTTCCCGGATCGTTGCATTTCCGAAGTTGCCTTGTCGGATGAGCTGTTGGCTTCCTTCAAAAAAGGTAACCAGCTGACACTGACTTCCGTCAATTTCCAGAATAAGCCGAACCCGATCAATGTTGCTTTGACTGGCTTCACGCAGGCTTATGACGGCCCCGGCCTTCAGCAGAATGAACTTGAAGAGCGCCAGAAAACACTTCAGGACGAAGTGCAAAAGCGTCAGAAAGAGTTCGAAGAAAAGATGAAAGCTGAGCAGGAAAAAGCAAAAGCGCCTCAATAATAGAGCCTTGCAATGAAAAAAGGGACGCATATGCGTCCCTTTTTTGTTCGCAGCTATTCAAGAGCCGGTCAGTTGATATGCGGACTCTTGACGCGATAAGTGCCGTCCTTGGATTTATCAAACATTTCCGAAATCTGCGCGTGCCTTAACGGTACTCCGGTTGTATCAGCAACCAGATTTTGCTCGGATACATAAGCCACGTACTCGCTCTCCGCATTTTCAGCAAAGAGATGGTAGAATGGTTGATCGCGGCGAGGGCGGATATCTTCGGGAATCGAGCGATACCACTCTTCCGTATTGTTGAATTCCGGATCGACATCAAAAATCAGGCCGCGAAACGCGAATATCCGATGGCTGACCACCTGGCCGATCTGAAATTTTGCATGTCGTATCTGTGTCATTGTGTTCATTCGTTATAATTATCTGTTTCTGCTAGAACACGCGAGCATAAATCATGGGTTCTTGCCCGCCACAACATTAAAAGCCAACCATGCTCAGTGTCTTCAATCTGGTATTACCCTTCTTTGGACTGATTTTTCTCGGCTTTTTCGTGGCACGAATCAATCGGCAGCCGCTCGAAGCACTGGGATGGATGAACACCTTCATTGTTTATGTGGCGCTGCCAGCCATGTTTTTCCAGATATTGTCACGCACGCCCGTATCCGAACTGACGCAATGGGCATTCATTATTGGTTGCACTGCGTCCACTTTTTGCGTTTTTGCGATTATGTTCCTTGTCGGAATGGTGCGAACCCGAAGGATCGATGAAAGCACTATTCAAGGTCTTGCCGCTGCCTACGGCAATATCGGATATATGGGACCACCATTGGCGATACTCGCCTTTGGCGCTCCGGCTGCGGTGCCCGTTGCGCTGATTTTCTGCTTCGACAACATTCTCCACTTTGTCATGTCACCTTTGATGATGGCGATCTCGGGGAATGACAAGCGTTCAAAGTCGCAATTGGTCCTCGGTGTTTTGAAGAAGATATTCTTCCATCCGTTTATAATTGCTACTATTTTAGGCGTTGGAGCAGCTGTTGGCGGACTGACGCCTCCATTGGCACTGACGAGGATGATTGATTTGCTGGCGGCTGCCGCTGCACCCTGTGCTCTGTTTGCCATGGGCGCTACTCTTGCATTGCGGCCACTGAAGCGGGTGCCAAAAGAGCTTTATCTCATTGTGCCGCTAAAGCTGCTTGTTCAGCCTCTCATGATTTATGGCTTATTGAGTCTGGCCGGCGATTTCCCTCCGGTTTGGGTTTATACAGCAATGCTCATGGCTGCACTGCCAACTGCTACCAACGTCTTCGTGATTGCGCAGCAATATGGTGTCTGGGTGGAGCGGGCATCAAGCAGCATCCTCGCCACCACGCTTTTTTCCATTCTGACCCTGACGCTTTGGCTTTACGCCATGACACACGGACTTATTCCATAAAAAGTTCAGCGCTTTCGCTGCCGTAACTTGCAGTCAGCAGTTTAGAATGTATATAATTGCAAATGATTTGCAATTGCGGATAAAAACATCATGGATCAATTAAGGCAGGTGGACGCAGAGCCGGAAGGTTGGCTGCGAAAGCGAGGTGAGGCCTCGTTGTCGGATGTTCACCGCTCTATAGCTGTTCAATCCCGCGGCCCCGGTTGGCGGCGGGCTGCTGCATTTGTCGGGCCGGGCTATCTCGTTGCGGTCGGCTATATGGACCCGGGTAATTGGGCAACCTCGCTCGCTGGCGGCTCAAAGTTCGGTTACACATTGCTGGTCGTTGCGCTTGTTTCGAACATCATGGCGATTGTCCTGCAAGCGCTTTGCGCCCGTCTGGCGATTGGTTCAGGAAGAGACCTAGCACAAGCGTGCCGCGATGCGTTTCCCCGTCCGGTGGCCTATATACTTTGGTTTCTCGCTGAAATCGCCATCATCGCCACCGATATTGCTGAAGTAATCGGGACAGCTATTGGCTTGAACCTGATATTTGGGATACCGCTTGAGATTGGTGTTCTCATCACTGCACTCGACGTATTTCTTATTCTTTATCTGCAAAAGCTTGGGTTTCGCTGGGTTGAGGCTCTCGTCATCACCTTGCTGGGTGTTATTGCGGTATGCTTCGGCATTCAGATTTTTCTGGCAGACCCTGTATGGGGCGAGGTCATCAAGGGCTTTGCACCGACAACTGAAATCGTCCGCAACCCGGAGATGCTCTATCTGGCTCTCGGAATTCTTGGTGCGACGGTCATGCCGCACAATCTCTATCTGCATTCAGGCATAATACAGACCCGTGACTATGGCCATACCGTGCCCGAAAAGCGTCAGGCATTGAAATATGCAACGATTGACTCAACTGTAGCCCTGATGTTTGCGTTGCTGATCAATGCTTCAATTCTAATCCTTGCAGCGGCGACATTTCACAAAACGGGTCAGACTGAGGTTGCGGAACTGGGTGATGCCCACTCGCTTCTCGCACCATTGCTGGGCTGGGCTTTTGCGCCAACATTGTTCGGTATTGCGTTGCTCTGTTGTGGTATCAATTCAACGGTGACGGCAACACTGGCCGGGCAGATTGTGATGGAAGGTTTTCTCCACATCAAGCTGTCGCCGTGGTTGCGCAGGTTGATTACGCGAGGCATAGCAATCGTACCGGCAGCAATCGTTACAATCTGGTTCGGCGACGAAGGAACGGCCAGATTATTGATCCTGACGCAAGTTGTGCTCAGTCTTCAATTGTCCTTTGCCGTGTTTCCCTTGGTCATATTCACGGCCAGCAAGACAAAAATGGGCGAACTGGTTTCACCACGTTGGCTTTCAGCCTTTGCCATGTTCATCGCAATCGTCATTGCTTTGCTGAACGTGAAACTGCTTAGCGATTTCGTTATCGGATAATTATTGGTGGCCTGCGTTCCGGGTGGAGAAACGAAAGCCGCTTCCGGGACGCAAACCTTCGCGCATCACAAAACTGCGCAATGGCGAAAAGACGCGTAACAGCTCCAGCGCTCCGCTACGAACCATCTGTACGGGAAGAAAATCTGACAACAGGGAGCGGTTCAACGCATCAACAGCACCAGTACGGGCCAAAATATCCGGGCTGCGCTTACGGTTATAAGCAGAAATGATATCCGGGCTGCCGGGGTCGCCACCATCTACCGGCAGCGTCTCAGTCAAAGCCTCTACATCGCGGATACCGAGATTGAGGCCTTGCGCACCGATAGGCGGAAAAACGTGAGCCGATTCACCTGCCAGAAATATTCGGTTCCTGGCAAAGGAAGTAGGCACAAGACCTGATAGTGGCCAGCTCTGCGGCGCTACCTCTATCGCCACGGCACCAAGCATGGATTGCATGCGATCTTCGACACGCTTGGCCAATTCATCATGGTCGATAGCGAGTAGTTCCGCTGCCATTTCCGGGGTAGTAACCCAGACAAGGCTTGAGCGCTGGCCCTGAAGTGGCACCACGGTAAATGGACCATATTCCGTGTGAAACTCGGTTGAGGTGTCATGGTGGTCGCGCGTATGCGTGAAACTCAACACCACTGCGGTTTGATTATAGCTCCACGTACGGGCAGCTATTCCGGCAGCATCGCGAGCAAGTGAAGATCGTCCATCAGCCGCAATTATTATGCTGGCAGTCAAACTTGAACCGTCGACCGTTTCCACCCTGATCGTATCGCCAACGTGATTGTATTTGCTGATTGATACGGCTTTGTGTTGCGCCGTTGATTTCTTCAGGGCATCGCCAAGAACAGCAGTAAGCGTGCTATTCGGTATGTTGTAGCCAAAGGCGGGCTCACCGATCTCGCTGGCTTCAAATGTGACTGAGGGGCTTCTGACAAGCCGTCTTGTACCGTCGAGAATGCGCATGGTCGTCATTGGCGCGGCATGTGGTTCGATATCCTGCCAAAGATCAACGCTTTGCAGAAAACGGATTGCAGGCATCATCAATGCAGTCGTCCGCTTGTCGCTACGGCCGGGCAATTCACCCAGATTGATAACGTTGTAGCCGGATTTCGCCAATGAAAGCGCTGCAATCAGTCCAACATGACCTGCACCGGCAACGACGATTGGATCGGTTCTGGTATCGGTCATGGTTTTCTCCATTTCATGGCTTTCAACAGCTTATATAAGCTTCTTTGCTTGCACTTTGGGCCATTTTCAAGAAAAGCTGCTCACAAAATGCCCGGTATGTATAAGATACATGCTGAGCGGACAATTATCATGCAGCAGATTGGCGCGGACTGTGAAAAAACCAACTTTACCAAAAAGCATAAAGCCCAAGAAGGTTACTGCACCGCAGGCGAAAGCATTCTCCGTCCATCTTCTCACTGCTTCCGGTTCTTTCCTTGCTTTTCTCTCGGTAGTTGCCGCCAGTGAAGAAAGCTGGACTGCCATGTTCTGGTGGTTGGGACTGGCGCTGTTTGTCGACGGTATCGATGGACCAATCGCGCGAAAACTCGATGTAAAATACGTGTTGCCTAACTGGTCGGGCGAACTGCTCGACAACATTATTGACTATATGACCTATGTGCTCATTCCCGCCTTCGCACTCTATCAGCGCGGATTCATGGGTGAGGGGCTGTCATTCCTTGCAGCAGCGATAATTGTGGTCTCCAGCGCGATCTATTATGCCGACACAGGCATGAAGACCAAAGAGAACTTCTTCAAGGGCTTTCCCGTTGTCTGGAATATGGTGGTGTTTACACTGTTTATCGTCCGGCCCGGCGAGTGGGTTGCATTCGCAATTGTGCTGGCCGCCGCAATCGTTTCGTTCCTGCCGATCTATTTTCTGCATCCCGTACGCGTACAAAGACTGCGACCGCTTAATCTGGCAATATTCTTTGTCTGGTGCGCACTCGGCGCACTATCGCTTTATCAGCATTTGGATTCGCCGCTATGGGTGCGTGTTGGTATTTCAGCGACAGGAATCTATCTCTTCTGCATCGGTGCGGTAATGCAGGCATTCCCAAATCTTGGACGTACGGAGAAGGCATAATGATCAAAGCTATTCGAGTTCATCAGACAGGCGGACCTGAAGTTCTAACCTATGAGGATGTTTCGATTGCTGAGCCCGGTCCGGGTGAAGTCCACGTGCGTAATGAAGCCATCGGCCTGAATTTCCTTGATGTTTACTTTCGCACCGGTCTTTATCCAGCGCCCAAAGGCTTGCCTTTCGTACCGGGAAATGAGGGTGCCGGGACGGTATTGGCCGTTGGCGCAGATGTGCAGGATTTCAAACAGGGCGACCGGGTGGCCTATGCGGACCCTATGGGCTCCTATGCCGAAGAACGCCTGATCCCAGCGGCGCGGCTGGTTAAACTGCCGGATGCAATCGGATTTGAGCAGGCCGCCTCCATGATGCTCAAGGGAATGACCGCGCAATATCTCCTGCGACAGACTTTTCCGGTCAAGAAAGGCGATACAATTCTATTCCACGCTGCTGCTGGCGGCGTCGGTCTCATTGCAGGTCAATGGGCAAAGCATCTTGGCGCAACCGTCATTGGCTCAGCTGGCTCCGACGAAAAGGTCAAGCTGGCGCTGGAGCACGGTTATGACCATGTAATCAATTACCGGACTGAAAACTTCGTCGAGCGGTTAAGGGAACTTACGGGCGGCAAGGGTGTCGACGTTGTTTACGATTCTGTCGGCAAGGACACGTTTGATGGATCGCTCGATTGCCTGCGTCCTTTGGGCATGCTGGTCTGTTTTGGACAATCCTCTGGTCCGGTTCCGCCGTTCGATCTTGGTATTTTGGCACGAAAGGGTTCGCTCTTCTTGTCCCGCCCAACATTGGTGACTTATGTGGCCGCGCGCGAAGCGCTTGTGAAGGCATCGGGCGAGCTATTTGAGCTTGTTGCAAAAGGTGTAATTCGCATTGAGGTAGGGCAGAGCTTTCCATTGAAAGAGGCAGCTACAGCTCACCGCGAGCTGGAATCGCGCAAAACAACGGGAACGACCGTGCTTATTCCTTGAGCCATTTTCGTCGATGCACGAATAATGTGCGCAAATAGCCGCAATAGACAATTTACGCTTCCCAAGCGGAATGTGCCTGACATAGGATCAATAACGGTCTTGGCCGCGGGGAACGATGACAACAAAAACAATAAAAGACGGCTCTGAAAATCCGCTACTGGAAGCAAACAAGCTCACCAAAGTTTTCGGAACATTGAAGGCGTGTGACGGAATCGATCTGACAATCGGTAGCGGTGAAATTCATGCCCTGCTTGGAGAAAACGGAGCGGGCAAGTCCACGCTCGTCAAAATGCTGTTTGGCGCTTTGCAGCCAACCTCTGGCGATATTTCCTGGAAGGGACAACCTGTCATTGTCTCCAGTCCTGCTATGGGAAGATCGCTTGGTATCGGTATGGTTTTCCAGCATTTTTCACTGTTTGATGCACTGACCGCAGCGGAAAATATTGCACTTTCATTGGATGAAAAAGCGCCCCTCGACAGCATTGCCGAACGCGCAAGGCAGATAGGCCAGACCTATGGTCTCCCTGTCGATCCCGATGCGTTAGTCGGCGATCTTTCCGTTGGAGAGCGACAGCGGATCGAGATTATCCGCTGTCTTCTACAAAATCCCGACCTGATCATTCTGGATGAGCCAACCTCGGTCCTCACGCCACAAGAAGCCGATCTTTTGTTCGTCACGCTGGAGCGGCTGCGTTCTGAAGGTAAGTCCATCCTTTACATCAGTCATCGGCTTGAAGAAGTTCGCCGACTTTGCGACAGGGCGACAGTATTGCGCCACGGTAAAGTAGTCGGTCATTGCGACCCGCGCGGGGAAACAGCATCTTCGCTGGCCCGCATGATGGTTGGGAGCGATATCCACATTATCGAGCGACCGACCGTTGAAAAATCGAATGCGAAGCCAACGCCGCTGCTCCAGATCAGTGGACTTTCGCAAAAGCCACGCGGACCATTTTCTGTGGCTCTGCACGATATAGACCTCGTGGTGAATTCAGGCGAAGTACTTGGTATTGCTGGCGTTGCGGGCAATGGCCAAGGTGAACTCTTCGATGCGATTTCAGGTGAGGTTCGCCAAGAGCAGGCCGGAAAAGTGACGATTCGGGGGACAGACGCCAGTTTGCTGGGTATATCAGCACGCCGCAAGCTGGGCGCAGCCTTCGTGCCGGAGGAGCGGCTCGGGCATGGTGCGGTGCCGGACATGGCGCTGACGCAAAACCTGTTGCTATCCCGTCATTCAACCGACAAGAAAGTGTTTGTCTCCGGTGGCTTGTTCAAGCTCGTTGCGCAATCCAGTCTGGCGATGGCTGCCAAGCGCATCGTTTCCAAGATGGATGTCCGAAAAAGCGCGGAAAATCCCGATGCTTCGGCGCTTTCAGGTGGAAATCTGCAAAAGTTTCTTATCGGTAGGGAACTGGATCGTAACCCGTCTCTTCTGGTCGTCAATCAGCCTACTTGGGGCGTTGATGCGGGCGCCGCTGCTCTTATCCGCCAAGCTTTGGTAAATCTTGCCCGAAGCGGTTCTGCTGTTGTCGTTATCAGCCAGGATCTCGACGAGCTATTTGAAATTTCAGACATGATGGCCGCCATGGTTCATGGGAGGTTGTCCCAATCCGTTCCCATAGAAGCGATGACAATGGAGCGGGCGGGACTAATGATGGGCGGGGCCGATACCTCTTCCGCCTCTGTACATGCAGGAGCCGCCTGATGAGGATAGAACTTGTCAGGCGACCACAGCACTCGGCTCTATTCAGCGCCTTGTCACCTTTCATAGCGCTGTTTTTGACACTGATTGCCGGTGCAATTCTATTTTCAATCCTTGGCAAAAATCCTTTTGCCGCGCTTTATTCCTACTTTATCGAGCCATTGACCGAGATTTGGTCGATCCACGAACTGCTGATTAAAGCCGCTCCGCTGATCCTTATTGCAGTTGGCCTATCTGTCTGTTTTCTTTCAAATAACTGGAACATCGGTGCCGAAGGGCAGTTCATTGCCGGTGGCATTGCAGGTTCAATTCTTCCCATTGTCTTTCCGGACTTTCAAGGATGGTATGTCCTGCCAATTATGCTGCTGCTGGGTATGGCGGGCGGTGCGGCTTACGCGAGCATTCCTGCGTTCCTCAAGGTGCGATTTAACACCAACGAGATTCTGACCAGCCTAATGCTGGTTTATGTAGCGCAACTTTTTCTGGATTGGCTCGTGCGAGGCCCTTGGCGCAACCCGCAAGGGTACAACTTCCCGGAGACAATTCAGTTCAATGCGAGTGCGATTCTACCGGAAATATGGACGCAATCGGGCAGGGCACATTGGGGTTTCATTCTTGCATTGATTGCTGCTTTAGCGGTCTGGTTCACGCTGTCACGTACATTGAGCGGCTTTGAGATCAAGGTTTTCGGACGCAGCGCGCGTGCAGGACGTTTTGCAGGTTTCAGTGCCGGACGCCTGACTTTTTTCGCGTTCCTGATCTCCGGTGCATTGGCGGGACTCGCTGGCATAGCAGAGGTGTCGGGTGCCGTCGGACAGCTTCGTACCAGTATTTCACCGGGCTACGGCTTCACCGCAATTATCGTTGCGTTCCTCGGCAGGCTTAATCCACTGGGGATCGTCGCAGCAGGACTGGTGCTTGCATTGACTTATCTCGGAGGGGAAGCAGCACAGATATCATTGGGCATTTCCGAGAAATCAGCTCGAATCTTTCAAGGCATAATGCTGTTTTTTATCCTCGCCAGTGACACCTTGATTTATTATCGCATCCGGATTGTGTCCCGCTTGGGCGACACAGCGGCGAAAGGCGCGTGAAATGACGATGTTCGAGGCCATACTTCTGACGATTGCAACGGCTGCTACGCCGCTGTTGATCGCTGCCTTGGGCGAACTTGTCGTTGAACGTTCGGGCGTCCTCAACCTCGGTGTAGAAGGCATGATGATCATGGGCGCGGTCTCTGGTTTTGCGGCCGCACAAATGACTGGCTCTGCCTGGCTGGGATTGCTTGCTGCAGTGCTTGCAGGGGCAGCATTTTCGCTGCTTTTCGGGTTTTTGACGCTGACACTGGCCACCAATCAGGTGGCAACTGGACTGGCCCTTACTCTACTTGGTCTTGGCGCATCCGCAATGATTGGGGAAAGCTTTGTCGGGCTGCCCGGTGTTCGTATGCAATCCCTTTATATTCAAGGGCTTACAGACTTGCCATACGTCGGAAAGTTTCTTTTCGGACAGGACCCGATCTTCTACATGTCCATTCTTTTGACCATTGGCGTGGCTTGGTTCCTATTCAAAACCCGCGCTGGCCTGACGCTTCGATCAGTCGGCGATAACCACACATCAGCCCATGCTCTGGGTGTGCCGGTGATCAGGATTCGCTACCTTGCGGTGCTGTTTGGAGGCGCCTGTGCCGGGCTTGCAGGTGCGCAGCTTTCACTGGTTTATGTGCCGCAATGGGTAGAGAATATGAGTTCCGGGCGTGGTTGGATCGCTTTGGCACTGGTCGTTTTCGCCTCGTGGCGGCCTTGGCGCATTCTGGCCGGGGCTTACTTGTTTGGAGCGGTGACGATAGGTCAGCTCCATGCTCAGGCTCTTGGTATCGGCGTGCCGTCACAGCTGATGTCAGCATTGCCCTATCTTGCCACGATAATTGTTCTGGTCTTGATTTCACGAAACAAACGCCTGACGCTAATGAATACGCCAACATCGCTTGGCAAAGCTTTTGTCCCTGACCGCTGATTGCAGACGGGACCAAAAAGAACAACGCATTGCTTTAACAGAGAGGTGAACTTTAATGAAAAAACTGATTATGGGGCTGACAATAGCTGCAAGCCTTGGTGCTGCCAGCTTTGCTGCAACAGGCGCTGCATTTGCGGCTGAAAAACTGAAAATTGGCTTTATCTACATCGGACCGCCCGGTGATTTCGGCTGGACCTATCAGCACGATCAGGGCCGCAAAGAGATGGAGAAGGCACTCGGCGATCAGGTCGAGACGACTTTTCTTGAAAGCGTTCCCGAAGGCGCTGATGCGGAGCGCTCAATCGAACGTCTCGCTCGCGCCGGCAACAAGCTGATTTTCACGACATCCTTCGGTTACATGGACCCGACGATCAAGGTCGCGCAGAAGTTTCCGGACGTGAAGTTCGAACATGCGACTGGCTACAAGACTGCCGAGAACGTTTCGGTTTATAACTCCCGCTTCTATGAAGGGCGTTATGTACAGGGCGTCATTGCCGCGAAAATGTCGAAGGCTGGCGTTGCCGGTTATATCGGATCGTTCCCGATCCCCGAGGTGGTGCAGGGCATCAATGCATTCATGCTCGGCGCGCAGTCAGTCAATCCCGACTTCAAGGTCAAGGTGATCTGGGCAAACTCCTGGTTCGATCCCGGCAAGGAAGCCGATGCAGCCAAGGCGCTTGTCGATCAAGGTGTTGATATCATTACGCAGCACACGGATTCGACAGCGCCGATGCAGGTAGCCTCCGAGCGCAAGATCAAAGCTTTTGGTCAGGCGTCCGACATGATCAAATTCGGTCCTGAAACGCAGCTGACATCCATCGTCGATAATTGGGGCCCATACTATATTGAACGCGCAAAAGCGGTGATTGATGGTAGCTGGAAGTCCCACAATGTCTTCGAAGGCATGAAGGAAGGTCTGGTTGTCATGGCGCCCTATACCAACATGCCGGATGACGTGAAGAAGCTTGCCGAAGAAACGCAGGCAAAGATCACTTCCGGTGAGCTGAAGCCTTTTACCGGTCCATTGAAGAAACAGGATGGTTCGGAATGGCTAAAGGCTGGTGAGACTGCCGACGACAAGACCATATTGAGCATGAACTTTTATGTGGCGGGCGTAGACGACAAGCTCCCCAACTGAAATCGAGCGAACCGCAAAAAAGAAGGGCGCCACTGGCGCCCTTTTCATTAGTTTGTCAGAACCTGAAATCAAGCGGCTTCATCAGCCGAAGCAGCATTGAGCATACCATAACGCTCGACACCAATTGAGTTCAGCAGGTCGATCTGGGTTTCAAGGAAATCAACGTGACCTTCCTCATCCTTGAGGAGTTCATCAAACAGCTCCTTGGAAACATAGTCGCCCAGTTCTGAGCAGATTTCACGGGACTTCTTGTAGGAAGCTACCGCATCCATTTCGCCCTGCAGGTCAGCCTCGAGAACTTCCCTGATATTCTGGCCGATGCGAAGAGCACCGATGGATTGCAGATTTGGGTGGCCTTCAAGGAAAATAATGCGCTCGATAATGCGATCCGCGTGATGCATTTCTTCAATTGATTCAGCGCGTTCTTTCTTGGCGAGCTTCTTGAAGCCCCAGTCATCGAGGAGGCGGAAGTGCAGCCAATACTGATTGACAGCTCCCAGTTCGAGGAACAGTGCCTCGTTAAGCCGCTCGATGACCCTTGGATCGCCCTTCATGTCGTGAACTCCCGTATTCGTGTCGTAATGACCGCACACGGTCAATGAACAACACAGCATCGGAGTCGTTCGGACCATGGCGGAGGTGATAGTCTTCCGTCACCTTTATGATGGTTTCGACGACATTTGGGAAGCAGCCGCAGCAGCGGCCGCGCTTCTTCAGGGCGTGGTAAATCTTGGCAGGAACCAAAAGCTGCCAAGGGTCAGCATCGAGAAACTCAATGATAGTATTCTCGATCTCTTTTTGGGTAATGATATTGCAATGGCAAACTAGCATCGTGTTTTGATGCCGTATTGCGAAGTAGACAAGCTATTGGAAATGCTATGTGTTTTCTGTGAAATACCAAAAAATGACCGAGACATTGCCTCAGGCTGTAATTCTATATCTGAAAACACAATCCCGCACGCGGGGAATACTTCCGAACCGAACAATGGTTCCTCCAATCGCAAGGGTTCAAGGCCCAAACATTAAAGGTCATGCGTTTGTACAACGCTGGCTCTATCAAACGTGTTTATAAGCATTCTGTCAAATCGGCAGGCCGGATTGCGTCATGATTTCAATAACTTAGAATAGTTCTAAACTAGAAAAATAACATAACCTTTTCAATCATGTTTCGATAAATGGGTTGGTTCGGCAGGTCAAAATCGGGCACAAAAAGACGTGTGTCATAACGTCTCATTTGTCGGATTCCGACCAAAATACATGGCAATGGTGGAGACAGGCGCAACCGAGCACAATCATTTCGCAACTGTCGATAGCGAATTTGCTGCAAAAATCGAACCTTTTGCTCGGAGATTCGCAGGTTTCTCCGCAGGAACGTCACCGTTCTGCCTGAACGCTAAGTCGATTCCGTCAAATACTCAGCAAAAGCTTGCCGGTGGGGACTCGCAGCCGGCTTCACCGGCTGACGAGTGATCGACTCAACTGGCTGTTGCGAGGCGTGGAGCCAATGCATCAATTCCGAGCAGGGCGCGAACATCGCGCTTGTCAACGATATCGTCGATCGAGTATTGGGACAGCACCTCAAAGAAAGCATTGAGAGCTTTGCGCAGTGCTGAGTTCAAACCGCAACTGTCAATGAGCGGGCAATCAGCACCATCAGCTTCAAAGCATTCGGCCATTGCGAAGTTTTCTTCGGTGACGCGAACAACATCGAATAGGGTAATGTCGGTTGCGGGCTTGCCCAGCTTCACGCCACCATTACGGCCGCGGACAGTTTCGATGAAACCATTTTCCACGAGTGGCTGAAGGATCTTGAAAAGGAAAAGTTCTGACACTGTGTACGCCTGGGCGATCTCGCCGATACGGCTGAGCTTGCCGTCATTTGCAGCGCAGTACATCAGAATACGGATAGCGTAGTTTGTTTGACGTGTAAGTCGCATGGGAATGTCTTTCTCAACCTGAACCGTCAGGCAATTTCACTCACTCTACGTATCCTACTTTAGAATTATTCTCGATAAAGTAAATAATAATATGAACCTAATGTTCATATTATTATTGGAAGCGATAACATGCGGGATCGATCAGGCAACAAGCACCACGATAGATGAAGCTATCAGGCCGATTGCGACGAGAAGCGAAAGCCCATAAAGGCGCGGCTTGTCGAAAAGCACAGAAAAGCCGGCAGCCCAAACAACGACGGCGGCGCCCAAAGCGAAGAGAAAACCTGCCTTGTTCAACCAGGCGATATGGACAGCCATAAGCCCGCCTATGATCAACGCGCCGAACACGACCATCAAAGCAAGGGCGTAATTCTCAAACTTGTCCATCGCGATAACTCACTCTCAACCTGCATATTGTGGAAGACAGCCTTCCATACGTAAACGCCGGTCAGGGCCGACGAATTGCGCATACATAGACCTTTAGGTCGTGCGAAAGCAATATTCCAACGAATCTTGTCAGATTGGATATTGCTCATAGCTTTGGGCACAAAAAAAGGCCGGGAAACCCGGCCTTCAATAAACTGTCACGCTCGTTAGCGGCGGTAGGCGCTTAAACCAATAAGCAAACCGACTGCTGCAACAGCGGAGACGATGGCGACAGCAGTGAGCGGATTTTCCTTGGCTTTTTCGGCAACATATTGTGCCTCGTCGCCAACAAATCGAGCTGCCTTACGGCCGCTTTGCTTCACACTGTCGTAAGTGGAACTGGCCTGATCATAGAGATCGTACCCCTGGTCGGAGAGCGATTTGCTGATCGAGGAAAGCTCTTTGCGCAAAGAGGCAATCTGTGTTTCCAGATCGTCTTCAATTGTGTCGCGAACTTTCGTTGTATTTGTTGCCATTCCAAATATTCCTTTGTGATTTCTACCGTTTGAAGAACGTCAAAGGACATATTTGGTTCCGCATAAAGCCGGAAAGCTATTTCCAACAGCCGTTATTCTGCCCGTTCAAATTGTGCGAATCGATATCGATGCCGGCTGAAAAATCGTTCTTTGCCAGGAATACTGCGGTTTCTGGCTTGATTCTGATTTTATTCCACCCCGCGCAGTTAGAGTTTCTCGGCGGGTTTTTGTCGGCCCAACGCATTGCGCCGCATCCTGTCAGCACAAGCATGCAGGGCACTATAACAACCGTCGCAAGTATCTTCATCATTCCAGACTTTCAATATGGCCGGTCGCAAAAATGGCAGCCTTGAACAAGCATGACATATAATGTGCAAGTCGTACCATGATACTTTCGTTATAGATGATCAAAATCAATCATCATTGCTGGCATTCAACTCCTGCGGCCGCAAACCCTCATCTGCAGCACGGCCATCAACGGCCTGCGCAAGAATAAGCCTGCTGGATTTCAACAATGGTCCATTCGCTTCCCGCACTTTGGCCAGACGAGGATTGGATTCATGCGCGGTCACAGCCGCTTCATTTGCGTAAAGCTCATTGACCATCACCTTATTAGGAATAGGCGTACCATCGCGTTTGATCGGTTTGATGACCTCAAACCGCAGGCAACCCGGCTCTTCTTCGAGGGTTTTCCTGGCATGTTCGCGTATTCTTGTGAGAAATTCTTCTTCGCTGCCTTCGTTCGTTTCGAACTCAACGATAATAGTCAATGCGGTCATCAATCCTGTCTCCCATCTAGAAAAAAAGGTCTAACAGGGGCAAGGGGTTAAATCCAGACAGCGCTCATTGCCGCCGGAGAAAAATCAACAATAAGGCACCCATGACCATGGTACACAGGCCAATAACCAGCCAACGCGTCTGTCCAACCATGAAACTGCCGCCGATCAGGCTGAGTCCCTGAAGCGTCCATATGCAGCCGGCGATTATCAGTAACGCGGCAATGACGCGCAAAATGGTTTTCATTCTGTCCTCCAAGATGCTCAAAAGGGGTCAATGCAGTTTACGCAAAAATTCTGGAACATCTAAGGATTCGGGACGTTAATTTTTTGTCCGCCATCGCAAGTCAGACATACCTCGAATGTCGTTTCACTGCGATGATTAAGGTTGCCTTGCAGCCAAGGGTCAAGATGATCCCTAGTCTCAAACGGAAGGAAACTCCCAATGAAACTTATCCAATCTCAAAACTCGAATGGTGGAGTTTGAAATGGTGGATGTGATGTTGAACCGGCAAACCTGGATTGTGGTTGCAGACGGCGAGAAAGCTCTGTTTCTTCGTAACAAGCGCGAGGCGAATAACGTTGAACTGCACACAATCCATGAAATGACACAGGCAAACCCCGCAACTCGGGAGCAGGGCACTGACAAGCCCGGACGCTTTTCAGATGGGCCAACTGCACACCGAAGCGCCGCTGAAGAAACAGATTGGCATGAAATTTCAAAGAAGCGATTTGCTAAAGAAGTTGCCGACGAACTTTACACGTTCGCGCATAAGGGCGACTTCGAGCGGCTTATAATTATCGCCCCACCGGTGGTCCTGGGTGAAATTCGTCAGGAATTTCACAAGGAAGTGTCTGACAAAATCGTAAGTGAGATACCAAAGACGCTTACCAATCATCCGATTAGTGACATTCAATCCATTCTCGCTGGATAAGTGAAGCAGTCAAACAAAACCCTTGGCCATGCGGTCAAGGGTTTTGTAAGTTGAGGCTTGATTCGGCTCTAACAAACTGGACTCTGGATAAATATATCGCGCATCGTTTCAGTGCGGCTCAGGCTCAAGACACCGCTACACTCAACTTGTTGGTATTTTAACACAATTGCCGACAAATTCAACGATCCGAACGAGCACGTATTATTTCAACCGGGCCTTCAATCTCTCATTTTCTTCTTCCAATACTTTAATTCTTTCTTCCAAAGCATTGATGGCCTTAAATACTGCGACCCCCATGCTTTTAAAGTCGCCACTATGAATTGCAGCTTCAATTGCCTGTCTGGCGTTTTCGAGCGACATCGTTCTCCTCCAAAGTCACCTTAATTCCACCTGTAGAAGCGGTTTTCACCGGGTCCACCGTGTTGTTGCGCAAGGTTGCTCCAACTGCACCTAAAAGAAAAGCCCAACCCTCAGGGGCGTGAGGATTGGGCTGTTGGCTTGTGGGGTTTAGCCAAAACTGGTTTGGGGGAACCAGTACATGCAAAATGCATCTGGTAAAAATTGGTTCCAGCTTCAGTAAAAAAAATTGAGATTGGAGTGCCTAGGCTGAAGGCAGCAGATTGAAGATTACCGCCAGATGAAAGGCCACGGCACCGGCGAAAACGAAAAACACACCAAGGCGATCAGTGCTGATCGTCAGCTTACGTTTCGAGGGCGAGGTTTCGCATACAGCGGCGTCGATCAGGCTCATTAAAGAGGCTCCCATTCATGTGAGAGCAATAACGCCGGAATTGATACCCGATTAGAACGATAGAGATTACTTAAAGCGTTGCATTATCGGACAAAATTTGCGCGAGATCTGTTTACTGCGAAATATTTTTATCCCACCGACCAGCAAGCTTCAACGATAATAGATTGCCTGAAGGTCGGAGTAATGGGGCAATTCCGCAACTTCAGAATTTGAATTCTCGAAATAGGCCAATCGGCAAAAACAATATCGCGAAATCAACCCTGGCAGAGCAAATCGTAATCTGGCTGAGGGCATACGGGATGTGCTGCAATAAGGAACGAGGAGAGTCTTGTTCTCCCATGTTCATGTCGGCAGCAATCGAGGAATGACATCCAATGGCTTTAGTACAAGCGGGAGCCGCACCAGTTCATCAGAACCTGGTGGCCCATAATGATTTGACTGTGGAATCTGCTTCCTTCAAAGATTCAATGCGCCATCTTGCAGGTGCTGTAAGCGTCATAACCGTTGGGCGCGGCAATGACCGCAGTGGTTTCACAGCGACTTCAGTTTCTTCATTGGCGATTGACCCGCCGTCTGTGATTGTCAGTCTTAATCGAGAGTCATCATCCTGGGCGGTATTGCAGCGTCATGGCAGCTTTTGCGTAAACGTGCTGGCCCATGACCAGAAGCACATCGCAGATAATTTTGCAGGCCGAGGCGGTATTAAAGGCGTTGAGCGCTATCGTGACGCCGAATGGCAGGAACTCGCCACAGGCACCTCAGCCTTGGTCAACGCCTTGACTGTACTTGATTGCGAACTCGATGAGGCGGTCGAGCGTCATTCCCATGGCATATTGATCGGCCGGGTGAGGGCTGTAACTCTGCGCACGGAAGCGGAGCCATTGCTATACTGGCATGGTGCCTATCGACATATCACGGCCCCGATCGTCAGCGCTTAGACGTTAGGTAACGATTGTCGTCACCGAACCGGCAATCAACACGAATGAAACGAACAGGATCAGCCCGTATAACCGCGGGCGGTCAAAAATAACCGCAAAACCAAGGAAGAACGCGCTACAGGCAGCAGCCAGAGCGAAGATAAAGGCCGGCTTATCGCCGGTAGAAATGGCAAAAGCCATCAACCCGCCAATGATGAGCGCCCCGAAGACAATAAATATCCACGTCGCGAAGGTTTCATAGCGGTCCATCATTTACTCCTGCAGTCTACGCGTAGCTATTGGCCCGATTACAACCGAATAAGCGCATACAGTCAAATTGGTTTGCCCTAACAGGGAGACGTCCTGTGGCAATCGCAACTGAATTCCACAACTTGGTCGAAAACAGGAATTGCCTACCCCGATCACCACGCAATTTAATCGCTGCATCGTTCTGCTGTCATAAACCGATGCCTATAATGGCGAAAATTGAATCGTACACGGAAAGCATATTCGAAATGAACGGGCGAGTCGTTCCAACTGAACATCCGGAGGTGGCCGGCGAAAAACTTCTGGCATCCGTGCTGGCAGGAACAGCCTTGCGCGCGAAGACAAATGGTCTCCGCCAGTCACTCTCCCACATTGATGCTGCCAAGCAGCAGGTTGCGGTGGCTAGAGCTGCAGCAGACCAGAGCCTCTTACGCGCAAAAGCCGCACCACGGCCACATGAAATCAGCAATCCGGCTTTTGTCGAACTGTTTGAGGCACATCAGCGGGACAGGGAAGTACTGTTTGCAGCAATGCGCGCATTGGAGCACGCCCGTTCAGCAGCCGAATAAAGTTCAAAACTGAATTTCTATGGGCAGAGAAAAACGATCAGGGCAGCCAAAGCAACGCCAATGCCGAATATCGCAAGATACCAACCTTGGGAATTGTGAACAGCCCAAGCATCTTCATCGTCTTCGTCAAAATCGTCTACTACCAAGAATCCAATCCTTTCGGTGGATGGGTCTGAGGCAGGAACTTCAAAAGTTCCGAACCTCAGATTACTTATGGTAGTAAGATAACGTATCAAAATGCAAACAGTTTCAACACTGCCTGATTTTTAGGCCAACTACGCGGGACGCTTGGGGATGTCCAGACCGCGCTGCACCGCGGGGCGAGCCAGACCACGCTCAAGCCAAGCCGGAACATTCTTGAGCTTATCAAACTCGACAATTTCTCCCGCGCCATAAAAACCGATGAGATTGCGCACCCAGCCGAGCATGGAAATATCGGCGATCGTATATTCATCGCCCATGATCCACTCACGGCCTTCAAGACGGGTCTCAAGCACGCCCAGCAGACGCTGCGATTCAGCGCGATAACGCTCAAGCGGCCGCTTGTCTTCATATTCACGGCCTGCAAACTTATGGAAAAATCCGAGTTGCCCAAACATTGGCCCGATAGCCGCCATCTGGAAGAATACCCACTGAATGGTTTCATAGCGCTTGGCCGGGTCCGTAGGGATTAGCTTGCCGGTCTTTTCAGCCAGATAGAGCAGGATCGCTCCCGATTCAAACAAGCCGAGCGGCTTGCCGCCGGGACCATCCGGATCGATGATTGCAGGAATCTTGCCGTTCGGATTGAGCGACAGGAATTCCGGGGTCCATGTCTCGTTCGTCGTGATATCGACGAAGTGGGGCTCATAGGGAATACCAAGTTCTTCCAGTACTATGGAAACCTTCACACCATTGGGCGTAGCCAAAGAGTAAAGCTGCAAAAGCTCAGGATGTTGTGCAGGCCATTTGGTCGCGATGGGGAAGGACGATAGGTCAGTCATTTGATATTCCCTTGGATAGCGGTGTTTACGAGTCGTGGAAAGCTAGCATGATCGCCTGTCAAAGTGTTCCGGCGAAATATGGTTTCACCGAAACACTTTTACTTGATCACGCAGTTGCGGAGAAGGACGCGAAAAATTGTTCCGGTCCTTCCACCTCAACGAGGCGGCGCTTCTCGATAAGCCAGAATCGGTTGCCGATAGCGCGGACGAAACTACGATCATGCGATACGACCAGACAGCTTGCCTCCTGCGTCATCAGCTCATTTTCCAATGCTTCCTGACCTTCAATATCAAGATGATTGGTTGGTTCATCGAGCAGGTAGAAGTTTGGGTTGGACAGCCGCAAAACCAGCATGCCCAAGCGCGCTTTTTGCCCGCCGGAAAGAATGCTGTTTGGTTTGTTCTGGATATCTATTCCCAAACCGGCTCCGGCAAGAAGTGTGCGTGCACGCTGATCGCCGACATCGAAACGGCGGCTGATCGTGTCAAAAGGCGTTGAACGATCCGAAAGATCGGATAAGGCCTGATCGCCATAACCAAGGACCAGTGACGGCGTTGCCTTGATCGATTCCGGCAACGCTGCAGGATCGGTAATCGACTTGCGGATCATGTCGACGAGCCGGGATTTCCCTGCACCGTTCAGCCCGAGGAGCACTATGCGGTCACCCTGACAAATCCAACGCTTGCCGGTATTGAACAGCAGCGTTCCGTCCGGCGTTTTGACCGAAGCCTCGTTCAGCGTGACAAGTACCTTTGCGTGCGTGCCGCTATTGGCAAGTTTTATGGCTCCCGACGAGCGTTCCTGATGTGCAGGCCTGGCCGAATCCTCCAGCCGCTCCGCTCGTTGCTTCAATTGCCTGGTTTTGACCGTGAGGAGATCGCTACCTGAATTAATAGCGATATTATTGAGCTTTGCTGCCTGCTGGCGGAGCTGATTAGCAACTTTCATATCACGCTGAAAACGCCGTGCCTCCGAAGCATCGATCTCGTCCAAAGCCTGACGGGCGCGGCCATAAGGCAAGGAGAATGAGTGCGAGTTTTCCGGTCGCAAAAACAATGTCCGGTTTGTCGTCGCGTCAAGGAAGGCACGGTCATGGCTGCAGATGACAAGCGGCACATCGCGCGGCAGGTCATTGATCCAACGCTCCAGCTGGGTAATCCGCGACAGATCCAGATGGTTGGTCGGCTCATCGAGTAAAAGTACGTCCGGTTCTGTTACCCAAACACGGGCCAGCATGGCAAGCCGCTGCCAGCCGCCACTCAATTGCGACAGTACGCGCTGTCGTAATTCCTCCGGTACATCAAGTGAATCAAGCACGATATCGACGCGCCAGCTTTCGCTATCGATCTGCTCAGCGGGTAGGGCAAGGTGTACGGCTTCATAGAACGTCGTGCTCACGAGTTTGTCGGGCATGATCTGCTCGACATGGCCGATCCGCAAGCCACGTGTCCGGGTAATATCGCCGGTCGTTGGCTCCAGTTCACCAGCCAAGCTGCGCAACAAAGTTGATTTGCCGCGCCCATTGGCAGCGATGATACCAAGGCGATCGCCTGCGGCGATGGCGAGGTTGAGATTAGCAAAGAGTGGGGCGCCAAGGGTGATACCAAGGCTTCTGACGTTGATCAGGGTCATGTTCATTCTCTGGAATGCCGAGCTGCGGCGACTACGCCACTCAGACTCGGTGAATTATCGATTGGCAGCGACCCGAATTTTCAGGCTGTACGCTGCACTCAACGAAGGGCAGACCAGGATATGAACTTGAAAGAGACTTCCGGTCAGCCCTGCAAACGCGATTGCAGGGCGTAGACAGGGCCGCGCCGACGATGCTGATGGAATGGTCCGTTCATGTGCAGCCCTCCTTTCTTGATGGTGTTCGCCGCATAGATAACATTGCCTTTTGCGGGAAGCAATCGGGCGTAATGCAAGCGCAATCTGGCGACCGCATCTGCTGTGGTATCCAATACAGTCAGGGGGATAAATGTCAGTTTCCAAAATCAAGCGTTGGTCGCGCATCGTGCCGGCAATTCTGGTCAGTGCCGCATTTCTTGCCGGTTGCGCGTCGGATGTCATGAAAGGCTATCTTGGCAAGCCATTGGAATCATTGGTCATCGACTATGGACCTCCAACCAATGTCATCGACATAGGCCCCGGTCGAAAAGCCTATCAATGGCGTAAGATCAACACGATGGCCGTGCCCGGAACCTCAACCGAACAGATGCGCAGAACCAAGCACGGCAAGAGTTATCAGACTATCGAGACGCCAGGTTACGTTCAGGAAACAGAGTGTTTCTATACATTCTACGCCCAGTTTTCCTATGGCCGCTGGTACGTCACCGATTTCCGCAAGCCCAAGCTCGAATGCGAATAGTGAGCTAAGAAGCGGCGAGGGGAATTGTAATCCGGAAACATGCGCCGCTTGAGACACCATCTACGATGGTCACATGCCCGCCATGCCGGCTCACGATCTCCTTTACGAGATTGAGGCCAAGCCCCGCGCCATGATCGCGCGGGTGCAGCCGATAAAAGGGCTCGAAAACCTGCTCGCGTTCACTCAAAGGAATTCCGATGCCTTCGTCGGAAACTTCAATCACTCCGTTTCGTTCAACGCGAATGTTGATATCGCCTTGCTGTCCACCATATTCGATGGCGTTCTGGACAAGATTGATAACGGCGCGTTCAAGTGCGCCTGTATCGCCGATAACAAGTACGCCATTTTCCTCAGCCTCCACGGAAAGCTCGTATCCGGACGCAATTGCAAGCGGCGCAAGGTCTGCAGCAACCCTTTTGCAGATAACCGCAAGGTCGACGCGCTTGAAGGTTGCCTTGTCACGGTCCAACCTTTGCAAGTCCAAGAGTTGCTCGGCCAGAGCCGCGATCCGCCCCGTATCAGCCAAGAGCCGCGTACGAAGGGGATTGGCAGGCATGGTTTCAACACGCGTTTGCAGAATGGCAATAGGTGTGCGCAGCTCATGGGCTGCATCAAGAATGAAGCGTTGATTGCGTTCATAACCTGCATCGAGACGCTGCAAAGCGCCATTGACCGCGTGCACCAGTGGACGAACTTCGGCGGGGACATTGCTATCAGGCAATCGATTACCCCGGCGGTCAATATCAATTTCCTCCGCCTGTCCTGCCACAACAGCCAAACCGGAAAAGGCGCGAGTGACTATCCATGGAATCGCTACAATGGTGATGATCGTCAGGATGAGCAGGATCGGAATCATCAGGAGATTTGACAGGAACAGAACAACAAAGGTCAGGCTAAACAGTCTTCCTTCGCCCAAAACGGTAAACTTGCCGGCGGGGCCTGATGTTTCCCGGATTACCGCAGAATAAGTATAAGGCTGAACCATATCGCGGATATCGGCAAAGCTGACACGATCAAGATGTTTTGCCATGTTTTGGTAAACCGGCGGAACGTCTCCAACCGCGATGACTTCTCCACGCTCACTGCGAGCTACAAACCAGAAGTCCGGGACAGCTTGACGCAATGCCTTCAGTTCTTCGGTTTCAACCAGTTTCAATTGACCGTTTTCGTCCCGTTTCATTGCGCGTGCAGCAATTTCCGTGACTTCCGGATCAACCAATGCGCCGCCAAGATCGGCACGCACCAGCAATGCAACAAGTGCCAGAACAAATAAGAAAAGCAGCACGACCTGAAATAGCAATAGTTGCCAGATCAGCCTTCGTTTGAGAGAGTTCCGTGAGAATGGTTTCATGGCAGGCACCGCAGCAGATAGCCTACACCGCGTATACCATGGACTTCCACATCGGCTCCGGCATCGGAAAGCTTCTTTCTCAAGCGGGAGACGTGTGAATCCAGCGCATTGGACTGGATTTCATCATCGAAGCCATAGACCGCTTCCTCAAGAGCGCTTCGCAATACGGTGCGACCCTGCCTGCGAATAAGCGCTTCCAGAACAAGCAATTCTCGCCGCGGCAGATCGAGTGCTACTCCGTCGACACGAGCTTCGCGACTATCGAGATTAAATTCAAGCTTGCCCAAGGTGGCAATAAGCGGGGCGATTGCGGAGGGGCGGCGCAGTAAAGCGCGCACGCGGGCGAGAAGCTCCTCGACGGCAAAAGGTTTTGCGAGATAATCATCCGCACCCATGTCGAGTCCCGTGACACGATCCGGAACGGAACCAAGCGCCGTAAGCACGATGACAGGAATGCTTAAATTAATGGACCGGAGATAGGTCAAAAGCGATATTCCGTCCCCATCCGGCAGTTGCCGGTCGAGTACTATCGCATCATGAACCTGTTCGCTCACGGCGTATCTGGCTATTTCGAGCGTCGGCGCGTGATCAACAATAATGTCAAACTGCGTCAAAGCCTGGCTCAATGCCTCCGCCATTTGCGGCTCGTCCTCGACAAGCAATAGACGCATATGATTCCTCACTTCCAAACGCTGCCAGTTTGCCCGCAATATCGGGATGGACAGTTGCGTCAGTATTACGTGCATGTTCACGATATCGGAAACTCGCGCAATGCTGCTGCAATCCCGCCAATTCACCATTGCTCATATTTGTTTGAAGCGAACGGGGTCAAGTATGGCAAATGTTTCGGGGACAGCGGGAAGGCCGGCATTAAAACGAAGACGTACCATTCTGGCACTCGGCACGCTCACCACACTACTGCTTATAACTCAGCCGCAATGGGCCACGGACAGCGCAACGTCTGTCTCAATCCGTATGACAGGCCTTGTGCTGATCGCCATCTGCGTTGCAGGACGCAGCTGGTGCGGTCTTTTCATTCCTCCAATACGAACCGGTCCACTTGTTACATACGGACCCTATTCAGTTGTCCGGAACCCTTATCATCTGTTTTCGGTTCTCGGCGCTGTTGGAGCGGGGCTTCAGATTGGCAGTCTCCTCTATGGTTTTGCATTTGGCATGACCGCGTTGATAATCTTCTCATCGACGATAAAGCGCGAAGAGCGCTTTTTGGCAAAGCTGCACGGTGTCGACTACGAATATTACCGGCGTCATATAATGCGTTTCATCCCAAACATACGTCGTTGGCGCTCTGGCCGTTCCGCCCATTATTCTGCGGAAACCGCAGCCGCCGGTCTTCTTGACTCGCTGCATTATTTTGCAGCCATCCCATTTGCGTGGCTGCTGGAAAGCCTGCATGGCACTGGCGGATTACCGGTAGTGGCGTTCATTCCCTGACGTCACCAGGGCCAAAGAAAAAGGCGGCTCCGAAAAGCCGCCTTTTGTTGATGTGGCACCTGGTTAGTTATACGGCGAATAGCACTGTGCACGCGGCCCGCCATAGGGCTGGTAACTATTGTCGGAAGACCGGTAGGAGCGATACTTGTCATAGCACCATTGCACATGGGCATTACCACGCACCGGGGCTACCCGGCGCGGCTGATTGGCAATGGCTCCACCAATAATTGCACCGGCACCAAAGGCTGCCAGAGGATACCACCAACCGTCATTATGACGGCGATAACCGGGGCGGGAATTACGATAACCGCGATGCCCACGCCAGCTATGACCGCCGCGCCAACGCCTGTCATTGCGGTACTGCACCTGATCGACGTTCGATTTGATTTCAAGCGGGGCAGATACAAACGGAGCTGCCGATGCCGGGATGATTGACGTGAAACCCATTGCCAAACTCAAGGCGCCTGCAAATATTCCAGAAACTATTTTTTTCATCATTATTCCTCCTGAATAAGAACCCTAGAATGACTTGTTCCAGATGAATACTATATGAACATAACACCTTCCAAGTGCCCTGAAAGATTACGTTTTTGTAACGTTGAGCGCGTTGGGAGCAGTTTCAGGCATTGCTACTTCACAGGCAGCACCCGGCAGTTTTGGGGTAGAGGATTGAGCATAAGCGTTGTCCGCATGCACGTTCATAAACACGGCAAGACATGAATCAGGACAATCTTCAGAAAGAATATCACTCATGCAAACCAAGACTGGCAGATCTGGAGCAGGAAGCGCTTGGGCTCAGCGCGATAAACGACGCTCGTTGGCTTTGACTTTCCTGCGATAATTGCTGACGATCGAAGCAGGCGAAGATCCCATCGCCAGGCGAAAAGCCGATTGACCAGCCGTGTCAATTTTCTCCTGGAGCATCAGATTAGCCTCAGCCAGTGCAGCAGGGCCGCCAACCGACATTTTCCACATTCTAAGCCAGACAACCCGCTGGGATTCCGCGCCCAGAAGCCACATATTGAACCAATAATTATTCATGATTTGATCTACCGCAGCTTGAGAAGGGCTATGCTGTCTATTGTACAGCTACCATAGAACTCGCGGAACAGGGTGCAGTTCCATCGCAGATCAAAAATCACCGGATGGCATTGCAGCCATCCGGCTTGGCAATGCTGGATTACATGGCTTGCATGATGGCGATGGCGCGAGGTTCGCCGCTTGCACCTTTTATCTCGTTGGACAGCGTTGCCGCTCCCGTTTCAAGATTGACGGTATAAAGGTTGCTGCCGTTGACCAGCCAGGCTGTGTTCTTGCCGTCCTTGTCCGTATGTATATCGAACGCATAGTTTGCTGCAGGCTTTTCAATGCCGAGCTTACCGATGGCCTTCAGCTGGCCATCATTGGGTGGGGCCTGCTGGATCAAAGCAACGATGGTTGCATCGATATTGTACATCGCTGTCTTTTCAGGCTTTCCGTACGAATTGATATAAGCCGCTGCCACGATGTTTGGTTTCTCGCCCTTGTGCATATCACCTTCGGCAAATGCCAGTGGCCCGTCGACGGTAACTTCACCGGAATCCGCGTTGACGCGGTGATTGGTGGTTCCGCTCATGTAACGAAGTCGATCTGCCATGGGATTGAAGTCAACAATCACCGGCGCAGCACCGATCTCAAGCGCCTTGTTCATCGCTGAAAGCTTTGTAGCTGCTCCCGTTGATGGGTCGATCGTGACGATGCCGCTATCCGGAGTTACGCCCACGAGCGTGTTGTTACCGGGGCGAAAATCAATTCCGACAAGTTTGTCGACGCCTTCGACATCGATTGACTTCGAAACTTCAGGCTTGTCCGTATCGAAGAATATCAATGTCTTGTCTCCAACAAGCCCGACGGCGGGCGCGGCGAGGGCAGAACCAGCAACACCAAAGCTGGCTGCAACAACCAGAAAACTGACGATTTTCATAATGAAACTCCCTGTGTGAGCAGGCCGGACTGACCGCTTCAAAGGTTAGACACGCCAGTTGCGTTTTTGGATGCAGTGGCAGTCAAAAAAACTTTGCATCCAAATCGCCAACTCCCGTGTAGTCGGAATAACTGGTGCAGTTCCAACGCTGGACGGAGCTGTTTAATTCATGGCAAGGATAGATGATGGCCGGATTTGGCTCGAATTTGCGAGTGATCATGCGGAACAACGAAACGACGGGCATTGGACAACCGGACCTTGCCGCCGCGCTCATCCGGTGCGCACGCGGGGAGCGGCAGGCTCTGCGTACCCTTTTCGAAGCGGAAAGCGGCAGATTGATCGCGATAGCCCAAAGGATTGTGCGCCGTAGAGAACTCGCCGAAGAGGTCGTGCAGGACAGCTTTGTGCAAATCTGGACCAAATCACATCAATATGATGCTTCACGGGGATCGGCCAGAGGCTGGATTTATAGCATTGTCCGCAATAGGGCTCTCAACACGATTAGAGCCAGCAGGCATGAAGACCTTACAGAACCAAATCTTCTGGTGACGCTGGCGGATTCCGGTCTGAACGAAGACGTGGATCAGGCTTGGGCAGATTTGGGAGTGCAAAGCCGGCTGAGGGAATGCCTGTCTGCACTTGATGAGACTAAGCGAAAACCCATCCTGATGGCTTATATATGCGGCTATACCCATGGCGAAATCGCCGGGAGACTGCGTATTCCTCTTGGAACGGCCAAGGCGTGGATTCGAAGAGGGCTTTCAGCTTTGCGGGAGTGCATGGCATGAGCGATGAAACCCGCTCCGTTCCTGATCTCGCCGACGATTACGTTCTCGGATTACTGGACGATAACGAACTGCAAGCAGTTGAATCTGCTCTGCTGACCGATCAAGCCATGCAAAGTGCAGTTTCGGATAGCCGCGAGCGCTTTCTGGAACTGGACATGACCGCAAAACCGGCGTCGGTGCCGCCCGAAATGTGGGAGAATATCTCAGCACGGCTGGATAAGTCTGCCGATGGTACACACGTCCTCCCAGTCGCGGCAAACAGCAATAATGGTTCTTTCTGGCGCAGACTTGCTCTGACGGCATCAGCGGCATCGATCCTGTTGGCGGCAGGTCTTTTATGGAGCTTGAATAATCAGCCAGACCCCGTGGTTATCGCCATTCTTCTGGACGATAAAGGGCAGGCGCAGGCTCTGGTGGAAGATTTCGGTGATCGGAGCGCCAAGGTTACACTGCTGGCGGATTTCGCAGTGCCTGAAGACAAGGTGATGCAGGTCTGGACTTTGCCATCCAAGGAGATGGGCCCGGTATCCCTGGGTCTGCTGTCAACGTCAAGCACGGCGGTACTTGAGGGACCAAACCTGCCAAGACCTCGACTCGATCAACTATACGAAATCACGGTCGAACAGAGCGGGGGATCTCCAACCGGTCGCCCGACAGGTCCTATACTGGTCAAAGGCTATTCAAAAGCAGCGCGGTGATCCTGTTGTGACCAACGAATTGTTAAGCCGAAATATTGAAGACAATATACATCAAAGGGATTAGTCCTGACGATCCAAGTATCAATAGATTTGTAATCAAACCGCATCACCATTTGGCTCAATATCCACTGGGAGCCAATGATGATTACTGTCTTGTTGCTTGGAGCTTTTGTTTCCGTCGGAAGCATCGAAAAGGGTGATGCAATAGTAACGGCGCAAATGGAGCTGTTGAAGCTGTCTTTCTTTTGTGACGACCCGCTTTACCGATCAAAGAGAAACCGGGTGATTGAAACAATTACGGAGCTGAAAGGAGTGACGTCTTTCAGCGAGAAAAGCGTGATGGCTTTGGATGATGCATTGAAGAACAAGGCCGTGAAGCTTGCCAAACCCATCAACCGGGGTGACTGCATCGCGCTCATTTCACAAGCGCAGGAAGTCGTGGAGGGACTCTATGGCACTGCGGAACAATAGGAGGTGCTGCTGGAACATGTTGCCGCAAGATGGCAGCAACGGCCTCAGCGGCGGTTGCAATCCACTGGTAAATAATTTCTACTTATACGGGTGAAAATGGGAAAGCATTCTACGAAACCGATGATCAAGATTGATAGCATGAAAAATGATTAGTTAAACCAGTAAGATACGTCGGGATCTTACGATAGCTCTTGGGAAAAATCATGATCTTGAAAAGTATCGCTGCGCTTGGTCTAGGTGCTCTTGTAACGCTCGCTGGTGCGAGTGCAGGCTTTGCCCAAACGGTGAAGATTGGCAGCAAGAATTTTACGGAACAATTCGTCGTTGCCGAAATCTACGCACAGGCTTTGGAAAAGGCTGGCCTGACGGTCGAGCGCAGGCTGAACCTTGGCGCTACTCTCATAGCGCATTCGGCACTTACCAACGGTGAAATCGATCTCTATCCGGAATATACCGGCACAGCGCTCGCTTCGGTGGTTAAAGGCGACCTCTCGGGTTCGGCTGACAAAATCTACAAGGAAGTCAAGGATTACTACGAAAAGAACCTGCAGTTGACCCTCCTTGACCCAACGCAGATCAACAATGGCTATGCGATCATTACGCTTCCGGCAACCGCTGAAAAATACAAGCTGAAAACATTGACCGATCTTGGACCTGCGTCCAAAGACCTGTCATTCGGTGCAGAGGGCGGTTTCGGCGAGCGCAAGGATGGATTGCCCGGCCTGAAGCAGGTCTACGGCATCGAATTCAAGGATTTCCGTATTTTTGCCAAATTGGGTATTCGATACAGCGCACTGACAAGCGGCAATATCGATGTTTCCTACGGATTCAGCACCGATTGGCAGATCGCAGACAGCAAGCTTGTCGTGCTTGATGACGACAAACATCTTTTCCCTCCCTATTATCTCGTGCCTGTGGTCCGTCAGGATACGCTCGCGAAGAATCCGAAGATTGCCGAAGTGCTCAACAAGATCAGCCCGCTGCTCAATAACGAAAATATGCGTGATCTGAACGCGGCCGTAGAGCGTGACAAAAAGGAACCAAAGGAAGTGGCTGCCGAATTCCTGAAAGCGAACAATCTCTAAGGTTTTTAGCGGAACCAAAAGTTCCACTGACCATTCGATAGTATCCAGCGGAGATGATTGCATCTCCGCTGTTTCATTGCAGAACCGGCAATACAGGACATTCCTTTGAATTGGGCTCCAAAAAATATTCCAGAAATACTGACCGCAACCTGGCAGCATCTGTTCCTGTCCGTCTCCTCGGTTCTCATCGGACTGATTATCGCACTGGTACTGGGTATTATCTGCGCCCGCCGCCAGAAACTCTATGCGATCGTACTGACAATAACCGGAATTATCTTTGTCATTCCGAGCCTTGCCTTGTTTGCCTTGCTCATACCGTGGCTGGGGCTCGGCACCAAACCTGCGCTTGTCGGCCTTTCATCCTATTGCTTGCTCATCCTGCTGCGCAATGTCGTGACGGGGTTGCGCGGCGTTCCCGCCGATGTGCTCGATGCTGCCGATGGAATGGGCTACAGCGCGTGGCAAAGGCTGGTTCGCATTGAACTACCCTTGGCAATGCCGCTTATCGTTTCCGGCATTCGAATTGCGCTTGTCACAGTAATCGGCATTGCAACGGTGGCGGCGTTCATCGATGGAGGTGGTCTCGGCACCATCATCCTCACGGGGATCGATCAGGAATACACCGAGAAGATTCTGGTTGGCGGCATACTGACAGCGCTGATGGCGACATTCTTTGATGTCGTTCTAAGCCAAGCCGAAAAACTGATGGCGAGGGGGCGCTGACATCATGTTAAGCACAGCCTTCACCTGGATTATTGAACATCAGCCGGAATTCTATCAGGCACTAGGCCGGCATCTCGTCATGTCGGGTGTTTCCCTTGCAATTGCGCTTGCGATTGGATTGCCGCTGGCGATCCTGATTATCAATCGAAGCAATCTTGCTTTCACCGTTATCAACACGGTCAATGCATTACGAACCGTTCCGAGCCTTGCCATCCTCGCGATCATGATGCCTTTGCTGGGTATCGGGCTCTGGCCCTCTATTGTCGCGCTAACGGTTCTCGCTCTCCCGCCAATCCTGCTTAATGCGTTTATCGGTCTGCGCGACGTTGATGCCGATGCGGTCGAAGCCGCAATCGGCATGGGTATGAGCCGTGGGCAGGTATTGCGCAAAATCCGCATTCCTCTCGCAGCACCAGCCATGTTTGCCGGAGCACGCACCGCTGCCGTTCAGGTGCTGGCCGGAGCGACGCTCGCGCCATTCATTGGCGGCGGTGGCCTTGGCGATTTCATCGCCGTGGGTATCAGCATGATGGATATGTCGCGCCTGCTTGTCGGCGCAATTCCAATCGCACTTCTGGCATTAGGAACCGAGTTCATCCTTGGCCTTGCCGAGAAAGTCTTCTTTTCAGAAAGATCTACCGCATGATCAATATGAAACACGTCACCAAACGCTATACCGACGGCGGACCTGCTTCGGTTGATGACTTGTCGATTGTCATACCCGAAGGAACGACGACCGCGCTTATCGGGCCATCAGGTTGCGGCAAGACGACGACGATGCGGATGATCAACCGCCTTATCGATCCAACTGAAGGCACTATTATCGTCAATGGCGAAGATGTAACCAAGGTCGATCCCGTACAATTGCGCAGGCACATTGGATATGTGATCCAACAGGTCGGGTTGTTTCCACATATGACAATCGCGCAGAATATTGCGGCGGTACCGAAGCTCCTCGGCTGGGATGATGCGAAAATCAGGAGCCGGACGGAGGAGCTGCTGCATCTGGTCGGTCTTGATCCGAAGGAAATGCTGAAGCGGTATCCTCGTCAACTCTCCGGCGGGCAACGCCAACGTATCGGTGTTGCCCGCGCACTGGCAGCTGATCCGCCCGTATTGCTGATGGACGAGCCTTTCGGCGCAATCGACCCAATCGCCCGCACAAGACTGCAAGCCGAGTTTCGCCAGATATTACAGCGGGTCAAAAAGACTGTCGTATTGGTGACGCATGATCTCGACGAAGCGATCAGGCTCGGTGATCGCATCGCCATCATGAAAGACGGCAAGATCGTTCAATATGATACGCCAGACGCAGTACTGTCACATCCGGCAGACGCTTTTGTCGAAAATTTCGTCGGAATAGACAGAGCAATCAAACGTCTTAGCCTGTTTACTGTCGGTGATGCCATGAACGGCGACGCACCTTCAAAGAATGCAAGTACAGTCAGGCAAACGAGTAATCTGCGCGATGCGCTGGCGCTGATGGTTGCCGCCAACAGCGACGTTCTTGCAGTGGTCGATGAGCATGGCACCGTGACGGGCAAGCTGACCCGCGACGCCATTTTTTCGGTTTGATGCTCAAGGAAATGCAATGATGCATCTTGGAATATCCATTACGCCGTTCGGCCATCATTCCGCCGCGTGGCAAAAAAATGGGTCGTCAAATACGCTTCAGTTCAGCCGAATTTCGGAGCAGGTGAAACAGGCGCAGGACGCCAAGCTGGATTTTGTCTTTTTTGCAGACAATTTTGGTCATCGCCCAGTTGACAATCTATCCGCCCAAACTCTGCCGTTTGAGCCGACAACGTTAATCTCCGCCTTGGCGACCATTGCGCGCGAAATCGGTTTGATTGCCAGCGCGGCTATGGATCAGCATGAGCCATATAATCTGGCACGCCGTTTTGCTTCACTTGATACCATCAGTCACGGCCGGGCGGGGTGGAACTATATTGCTTCAGCAGCTCCGGTAAAATCTGCCGAATATATAGAAGTCGTCAGCGGATTGTGGGACAGCTGGGAGGATGATGCCTTCATTTATGACAAGGCGAAGAGCCGTTTATTCCAACCTGAGAAAATGCACGTCCTAAATCACAAGGGCGAAAACTTCACGGTTCGTGGCCCGCTCAATGTCAATCGATCACCACAGGGCAAGCCTGTTATTTCCACTTTGCTAACGTCGCTGGCCTTGGAACTCGCCGCGCAAAAGGCCGAGATAATTTTCTTGGATGTGCGGACGCTGGAGGAATTGAAGTCCGTTATTTCTGATTTGCAGCAGGCTTTTGATCGCAATGGCCGCAACCGAAGTGATGTTAGAGTTCTGGCAAATGTCGTGCCCTATGTCGCCGAATCCGAAGCAGGCGCGGCCAAGCTTCGACAGGAGCTTGATGATCTGGCAGGCGATGTCAGTCTCGCGGGTATCGAATTGATCGGCACAGCACAGACAATTGCAGACCGGCTCGAAGAGTGGAGCGAACTGGTTGATGGGTTTACCATCCTTCCTCCGGTAGTGTCCGATGACAGCAATGCGTTCGTAAACAGTGTAATCCCGGAACTGCGCAAGCGCGGTCTGTTTCGCGATGATTATGCCGGCAAAACTTTGCGTGACCATCTAGGGCTGCAAAGGCCAATCCATCCCGCCGCCATTATCGCGGAGCAATCACGATGACCGGTAAAAACTCAGGCCAGATGAAACTTGGCGCTTTCCTTATGGCTGGCGGACACCATATCGCAGCTTGGCGTCATCCTGATGCAATTGCCGATGCCGGAGTAAACATTGAACATTTCATTGAACTGACGCGCATGGCCGAGGCCGCAAAGTTTGACATGATATTTGTCGAGGATGCGGCTGCAATCCGGGAGCGCGATCCCAATCTCGCCAGTCAGGCCGCGCGTTCGACAATGTTTGAGCCACTGTCTCTTTTGGCTGCACTGGCGGTCAATACAACGCATATCGGGCTGGTTGCTACCGCATCAACCACCTACAACCAACCTTATGGTCTTGCACGAGCATTCGCCTCATTGGATCAACTGAGCGGTGGGCGATCAGGCTGGAATCTCGTTACCTCTGCCAGTGAACTTGAAGCCGAGAACTTTGTTTCAAGTGGACTGAGGCCACACGCACAACGCTACGAACGCGCAGAAGAATTTGCCGGTGCAGCGGTGGCTTTGTGGGACGGTGTTGATAGCGATGCATACCGCGTAAAAGATGGAGTCTATGCCGATCCAGCTAAACTTCATCCAGTTGACCACCACGGCAAACATTTCACTGTAACCGGCATACTCGATAGCCCGCGCTCACCGCAGGGACGCCCGGTTATGGTTCAGGCAGGCGCATCGGATGCAGGCAAAAATCTCGCTGCTCGGACAGCGGATGTGGTATTCACTGCCGCGCAAACAATCGAAGAAGCGCAAGCCTATTATGCAGACTTGAAATCGCGGATGCCGGGGTTTGGACGGCAGCCGGATGATCTGAAAATACTTCCCGGTGTCTCGCCTATTGTTGCCAATACCGAAGGCGAGGCGAGGGCCAAGTATGAAGCGTTGCAGGATCTCATTCCCGATGAGGTTGGCGTGGCACTACTCGCCAGCTATTTGAGCATTAAAGACCTGTCGCAATACCCGCTCGACGGACCTTTGCCTGATATGCCCCCAACAGATGGCATTCAAAGCCGCCAGCAATTGATTATCGATCAGGCGCGGCGGGAAAATCTGGATATTCGGCAGTCCGCCCGCAAGTTTGCAGGTGCACGCGGGCACTGGCAGTTGATCGGGACACCCAAACAGATTGCTGATGAACTGGAAGAGCGGTTTCGTGCCAAGGCTGCCGATGGGTTCAATATCATGGCCCCATATTTCCCCGGCGCGCTGAAAGATTTTATCAAACTGGTTCTGCCTGAACTTCGCCGCCGTGGTCTGTTCCGTGAGGAATATGAAAGCAAAACACTGCGCGAAAATCTGGGCATCAGAATTCCGGAGCATGCCGCATGAGCAAAGAAAACAATATGAAACCCGTTTATATCGACTATTTGAACGCCTTCGATATCGAAGCGCTGGCATTAACCGACGCGGAAATTCTTGATGCCATCGAGAAATCGCTTGCCGCACAAGGCAACAATCAAACCGTTATTGAACCCCGGGTGCATCTTGAACCGGATTCCAGTTTCAATGGTCATTTCAATGTGTTGCGCGGGTATGTTGCACCATTGGATTTGGCTGGCGTCAAGATTGTTGGCGATTTTGTAGACAACTACAAACAAAACTATCCTTCCGAGTTTGGCGTGCTGAACCTTTTTGACCCACGCACCGGCGTTCCACGTGCCATCATCGATGCCACGGCAATCACCGATATGCGGACGGGCGCAATTACCGCCTTGGGTGCAAAGCATTTGGCCCGAAAGAACTCGAAGATTCTCGGCCATATAGGAGCGCGTGGCACTGCCTACTGGAATGTGCGACTGCTCAACCACCTTTATGATTTCGACGAGATCAGGGTGCATTCGCGTCGCCCGGAAAGCCGTGAAGCCTTTGCGGAAAAGCTGTCAAATGATCTGGGCAAAAAGATCATCGTAACCGATGATTGGCGCAGCTGTGTTGAAGGCGCTGATATCATCGTCGAAGCTTCACGTCTGCCATCGCCCGAGCCGATGTTGAAAACCGATTGGATCAAGCCGGGAGCGTTCGTAGTGCCTTATGGCACCATGAGCGCCGTCGAACTGTCGTTGACTGACATCATGGACAAGCTTGTTGTTGATGATTGGGGGCAGTGCAAGGGCGGAAAGTTCGGCTCGCTCCGCGCTCATGTCGAGGCTGGAAAGCTTTCCGAAAAGACTTTACACGCTGAACTCGGGCAGATCGTTGCCGGCCACAAGGTTGGTCGTGAGAACGATGAAGAAACCATCCTTTTCTGGCATCGCGGCTTATCACTCAGCGATATTGCACTTGGTTATGCCATGCTTGAAAAAGCCAAGGCCGCCAAGATTGGTCAGCGATTGCGGTTTGCATGAATATCGTCTTCGGCAAAGGCCCAGTCAGCACTGCAGATATTGCCGGTATAGCTCGCAACAATGCGGTAGTGGAGATTGCACCGGAAATATATGAACGGCTGGCAAAGGCACGAGCAGTACTCGATAAAGTCGCTGCATCCGGACAGCACATTTACGGGTTAAACACCGGACTTGGTGCCAATCTCAAAACATCTGTCAGCAGCGATATCACGGGATTCCAACAGCAATTGGTGCGTGGCCGCGGCATGGGGGTGGGAGCATCCTTGTCCCGCGAATTAACCCGGGCAGTCATGGCTGCAAGGCTTTCAATGCTAACGGTGGGAGGCTCGGGCATTTCGCCTGTCGTATTTACTGATTTGCTCAGTCTCCTGAATAAACAGGTTCACCCCGTCATGCCTTCAATTGGATCGATTGGAGCGGGTGATCTCGTGCTGCTCTCGGCGCTTGCCCAAAGTCTGATAGGTGAGGGTAACGCCGAATATCAGGGGGTGATTTATCCGGCGGCTCAGGCTCTGAAATTGGCCGAACTTGCACCCTCGCAACTTGGTCCAAAAGATGGACTTTCGCTGCTTAACGCTTCCGCAGTATCGGTCGGGCAGGGCGCACTTGCGGTTGTCGATGCATTGGCGTTGTTTGATTTTCAGCGACAGGCTGCAGCTTTAAGCTTTGAAGGTTTGGGTGGCAATCCGCTTATTCTGACACCGGCCCTGCAACGCGCACGACCTGCCTCCGGTCAAATCGAAGAAGCCGAAAAACTCGCGGCATTGCTGGATGGTTCGGCGCTGCATAAGGCTAAATCTGCCATACAGGACCCCTTGAGCCTGCGTTGCATTCCGTCAATCCACGGAGCACTGGCCACAGCACTGGAAGCTGCCAAGCACGCAATTGAAATCGAATTGAACGCTGCGGCTGATAATCCCTTGGTGATTATTGAAGAAGAACGCGTGCTTTCAACCGGCAATTTTCATACACCAGCATTGGCGCTGGCATTCGAGACATTGGGTCTTGCCATAGCGCAAGCCGCTGCTGCCAGCGCTGCACGATTCATTCAGTTGACCGGCTCGTCACGCAACGGTCTTCCCAAGTATCTTACGCCTGTTGGTAGTGCATCGGCAGGCTTCATCCCATTGCAAAAGACAGTCGTAGCGCTACTTGCAGCGATCCGCCACAAAGCCAATCCGGTCATGCTGGATTTCCTGCCGGTTTCTGAAGGCGTTGAAGACCATGCCACGCAGTCACCTCTTGCGGTCTCCAAATGCGCTGACATGATTGATCTGTGGCGCCAGCTTGTGGCTTGCGAGCTGCTTGCGGCGGCACAAGCCGTTGATCTCAAGCCCCAACATATCTGCGGTTCCGGCACTTCGCAGATACATCATTTCGTGCGTGACTTGTCAGCTCAATTGGTAGAAGACCGGGCGCTAAGCGACGATCTCTCCAAACTCGTCTATTCAATGATCCACAGATGAACGTTACGTCAGCTTGTCAGGATCAGGTTGTCGCGGGTCCACAGTGCAAGTTCCTCTATGGATCGGGATTGGCCGGGAGGCCCGCTCGGATAGACGATGCCACCATCCGGCATTTCGATGGGATCTTGGCGAGGTGGAGCAGTCAAAGGATATACACCTTCTTTGTTTGGCTCCACACCGTGCACCTGATCTACGAAAAGCCGTAGCTTGGCAGTATCCTCATTTTTGCGAAGCGCTTCAGTGAGAGCTTGCGGTGTCATTCCGAGTTCTTTGGCCAACGGGGTGAGGGCAAGCCCTACGCTATTACCTTCCCCGTCATGATCGGAGAGGATCTTCGCTGATTCCGGTTTGAAGCCAGCCTGAATGAGGAACTGTTCTGTAGGGCCCTCGTAATAAGCTGCGGCTTCACTTTTGCGGTAGGAATTATAGGCGAACTCACCAATAACGCCGACAACAGCGAGACCGGCACCCCAAAGACCAGCCCTCGGTGACTTCATCATAGACAGGAACGTGCCAAGCGTCGTTGTGGCCGCGAAGGCGGAGTTGGCCCATTGCCCTTTGGCTGCGAAATCAAGCGTATAACCAATCATCAACGCGCCGCCTATGCGATCAAAATACTTGCTGAACCATCCCCAGCGCGGCGTGCCATTGACGTTGGCAAACTGCGAAGTCTTATCCCAGAAACCGCCAGCCGGGAGCTTGCCGTTTTGAACAAGGTTTTGCAGATGACCTGCACCCATTTGCGTGACTTCATAAGCAGCGCCGGTGTAAAGGAAAGCGCCGAAAGCCTTATAGAGCGGACTATCTGCGGCAAAAGTGTCCTGAGCGCTCAAGAAATAGAGGGAGCCCTGTACACCTGCCAAGCCTTTCCCGAACGGAGACGTGGTGGTTATGCCGATACGCGGATCAAATTTCGATCCCTCAAAAGCCTTGCTGATATCCTCGATAGCCTTTTGGCGCATGACAGGGTTTTTGGCGGCTTCGGGTGTTGCAAGATAACCTGACGCAAGTTGCGCCAAACGTGGGTCCGTTGGCTGCGGACTGATGCGCGCAGCCGTATCGATGCTCCCTGGGGTTGGCGGCTGGTAGAGTTTTGTCCCGCCCAATTGCCCATATGCTGAAAGGGTGCGGTTCAAACCGATTATCGAGCGCCCAGTCCAATATAGCGTCGGGGTGCTTGGAACTTCCACGCCTGTCGGCTTTTCGACGCTCGTGACATAGAGCCGACCCATTTCGGTCCAGGCGCTCTCGCTGTTGGTTACTGCAAAAGAGGATTTTTCGTCTGTCTGCAATCCATTGACTGCTTTCTGGTAATTATCAAAGCCTTCAAGCCCCTTGAGACCGTCTTCGCCAGCATGCAACGCATCGAGCGTCCGAACGATTTTTGCTCCCTGTTCGTCCATATTTGCTTTGCTGTCAGGGTGTTTGGCAAGGGAGTCGTTGATACCTTTCGTTAGCTGTTCGCTTGAAAGCGCATCCTTCCAATCCGACGCAACGACGAGATTATCCTTGGCAAACTCTCCGACAACATTCTGGCTGTTGGTCTTGAATTCATCGGTGCCTTTTATGGCAGCGCCCAACAGATTGTTGGCTTGAGAGGTCTTTCCTGAGGATTTCAACTGGGTGATGAGGGCAATTGTCAGGGACGGGCCTTTTCCATTAGCAATCGCAAGGCGGAAGGGGTCACCCGCTTTGTTTGGATCAGTCGCCTTTATCTCGGGGTAGGGAATGCCCATTTCCTTACCGATCATCTTCTTTTCATCGAGCGAGAAGTCTTTGACTTCCTCGGGAAGTTTTCCTTCCCAATCCTTGAATGTCTGATCTTCGGTCGCAGCCATGGCATTGGCTATGGACTTGGCGCTGTTCTCGACAATTGTCTTGCCTTGAGGGGCTGTAGAAATCCGGTCCATCACCTCCGACAGATCGCCAAACATGTCGCGCGTCCCGAGATTGAGCGACAGTTTGATTTCTCCGGAGATATTACTGTTCTTGCCGCCCAGCCTGTGATCTGGAATGGCACCCGATTCAATTGCCGTGCGTTTGCCGATAGTCTTTTCGATCTCGCTGACCAATTGCACTTTCTCGCCAAAAGCCTCTGTCGGCTTGTTGGCCTCCTGCATGATCAAGATCGCTGTTTCGGGCGTAACGCCCTTTGTTACCTCGTTGAGTGCTTTGGCAGCCAGCCTTGCACCATCTTCCTTTTGCGCCTCTTTCTTGAAGCTGTCGTCGCCACCGAAGAAGGCGTACTCGCCTTTACGATAGGCATCTTGGACAGCTTTCGCCGGACGAGCGACAAGGATTTCATGCCCGCTGGCGTCAAGTGCCTGAACAAAGTTGGCATCTTCGGGGCCGAATTGCTTCAACGTTTCACGAGCACGATTGATCGCTGCCTCACCCTTGTCCGGCGCGCCTTTCGCTAATTGATCGAACTGATTGGTAATTTCAGCCTGTACTTCCGGCCATTTGGCCGGGTTATCCTGCGCGATAATTATCTTGTCGCTGAGCGGGGCAAAAACAGCATTGAGATCGGTCTCGATGGTCTTCCGCTCACCTTTTACCAATGTTTTATAAGAATCGTCCTTTGGACCAAGCGCAACAAGGTCGTTCTGCCGTTCATCAAGCAAGGTCTTGAGTGTCGCCGGCGTGTAAGCTCCATTCTCGGCAGCCGAAATCAGATCGGTGTTGACGGCAACTTTCAGCGCCTTGGTTTTGTCTTCTTTGACAACCGGATCGGTGGCGGAGCTCGCCTCACTCTGCAAGTTTTTGATCGTTTGCAGGCTGGTACGCCGTTCTTCGCTCAATACACGTAGAGAACCGCCTTCATTGATCAAATCAGGATTGCGGATTTCAGGATTGGTCAGGAGGATATCGGGAATTTCCTGCCGGTAGAGAGGGGCGATACCGCTGAGCGTTTCGCCCCTCTGAATACCATGATCGATCCGGCCATCCTTCTCCTGCTCGGGATTGCCCTGCGGCACATCCGGTTTTTTAGCCGTTTGAACTGCCTTGCTGAATATATCCGTATTGGCCGCAGCGGCCGGGTTGAACACCGGGTTGCGCAGAAGAGGTGAGAACAAGCGGCTACGATCGAATAGTCCCATGGCGGAATACCTCAGCGTAATGGTCATGTCGAATTGGAGAGAAATCTATGTAAGCCGGTTTACTTTGGCAACCGCTGTATAATTTGTACGGACGATCCGGAGAGTGAATGCGCGTCGTAATTTATGCTGACATAAACTGACAAAAGCAATGAAATGACAATTTTTGCTGTGTTTGCAGCAAATATACGCAGTATTTCCCATAAAAACACATCGTAAATTGTACTGATACACTTTTGACTTCGTGAATCTCACGAATATTATCAATACTGTTACTTTATTTGAGTATACATGGAGCAAAAACTCGAATTTGACGACAGTATCCGACCATCTACTTTCTGATGTGTTCGTTCGATCTTAGCCGTTTTGCAGCGAAATCGACGAATGCCCTCATGCGCGCTGATGCGGTACGTCCTTCAGCATGGATAATATGGATAGGCACCGGGTCCTCCTCAAAATCCGCCAGCACCCGCTGTAATCTGCCCGACTGGATATCGTGCGCAACCTGATATGAAAGAAAACGTGAAACGCCCCAACCGGCTGATACTGCGTCGATTGCTGCTTCGTTAGTATTGCAAAGAAAACGGCTATGCACCGGAACTTTGATTGCGGAGTCCTTGCCAAAGCTCCATTCAAGTGTTCCGAATATGCCGCTGCGTGCAATAAGCTGGTGCTGACGAAGCGCTCCGGGTGTATCGGGAATGCCATGTTTACGAAAGTAGGCAGGAGCGCCGCAGACTACACGCCTTACATATCCGACCCGAATGGCATTCAAACCGGAATCGGAAAGGTGAGCAATTCGCACTGCAACATCAATCCCTTCATCAATCAAACTGGTCACCCGATCAACAAACACGGTTCGCACACTGATCCCGGGATAAAGGTCGAGAAATTCCAGAATGATCGGCAAAACATAAAGGCGGCCGAAGAGGGTGGGGGCTGTAATGGTGAGAGTACCAGCCGGCGCGGAAAAACTGCCTGCTGCCTGGGCATCGGCTTCGGCAATCTCCGACAAAATTCGGCGGCAATCCTGGAGATACCGAAGGCCTGATTCCGTCAGTTTCACCGAACGCGTGGTCCTGATCAACAATCTGGCTCCCACAGAGCGCTCAAGACTGGCGACCGCGCGCGTGACGGTTGCAGCATTCATTCCCAAAGTCTTCGCAGCACTCGCAAAGCCTTCCCGTTCGGCAACCAGACTGAAAATCCGCATGCATTCCAAGCGATCCATGGGCAATCTCTATTATTTCAATTTCTGCAATAGTTAAGTGTCTACTGTATGGATTGAGTTGCCAATAAAAAGCAATCACATTCGCCTGAGATAAATTGAACAGCGAGGCGAAACCAATGCAACTCTATTATCATCCACTTTCAGGTCACTCTCATCGGGCGCAGCTTTTCCTTTCGCTCATTGGAGCCGAATACGAGTTGGTGCTGGTTGATATCAAGACTGCCGAGCACAAGTCGGAAGAGTTCCGAAAGCTCAATTCCTTTGGGCAAATCCCCGTTCTGGTTGATGGGACAACCGTTATCGCAGATTCCAACGCTATCCTTGTTTATCTCGCCAAGAAGTTCGGTCGTAGTGATTGGTTGCCGGAAGATGCTCCGGGCGCCGCCCAAATACAACGTTGGCTGTCAGTCGCAGCAGGGCAGGTAGCATTCGGCCCGGCTGCGGCGCGTCTTGTGACGCTGTTTAATGCGCCGTTTCGTCCTGACGAGGTGATAAACAGAGCCCATGGCATTTTGAAATTGATCGAAGCTGAATTAACCGCGCGGGATTGGATTGCAGCAGTCCAGCCGACAATCGCCGACGTTGCGTTGTACAGCTATGTAGCTCGCGCTCCTGAAGGCAAAGTTGATCTGTCGGATTACGGTGCAATACAGGCATGGTTACGACGCGTGGAAGCACTGCCCAACTTCGTTCCCTTTCAGGAAACGCCAGAAGTTGCTGCCGCCTGAGGAGCGCCGTTATGTTGAATCAGCGAATTCAGCCGCCCTGGCATGCTGGAGAGGTGGCGCTGCAAAACCACATGGGCGTTGCAGCCCGCATGGCAGAAATTGGAAAAAAGGTTATCCGGACTGAACTGCTGGATCAGCACCGGGAGTTCTATCCACTTTTGCCGATGGTCGTCCTGGGCTCGGTTGATGCTGTTGGCAATGCCTGGGCAACTGTTCGGGCAGGGCACCCCGGCTTCATGACTGCACCTGATCCAAATGCGCTCCATGTTGACCTGCCACGAGATCCATCCGACCCCGCCGATGCGGGCATGGAGGATGGTGCGGCCTTGGCATTGCTTGGAATCGATCTGCGAACACGACGCCGCAACAGGCTGAACGGGTACGTCGACAGGACTGACGATGGATCGTTTCGCCTCATCGTGGAGCAGAGTTACGGCAATTGTCCAAAGTACATTCAGCTTCGCAGCATGAATCTGCTTGATGATCCTCGGCAGCCTTACAACGGCACTGCCGAGTCAATGACAGGTTTGGATGACGAAGCAAAACGCCTAGTCCGTGAAGCTGACACTTTCTTCGTCGCCTCCTATGCCGATCACGCCGATGGTTCGCGACAGGTCGATGTTTCGCACCGAGGCGGACGGGCAGGTTTCGTAGGTATAGCCAGAGACGGGTCGCTGATTATCCCGGAATTCATGGGGAACCGTTTCTATAATACGCTTGGGAATTTTCTGGTGAATCCGAAGGCCGGTTTTGTTTTCGTGAAAGATGGGCAGCTTTTGCAGATGACCGGAACAGCCACCATCCTGAACGCATCGCCAACGCAGCGTTTCGAAGGCGCAGAGATGTTCTGGAAATTTTCTCCCGAAAAGATCGTAAGGCGGCGCGGTCGGCTACCTTTGGATTTCCAGATGGCGGAAGAGGGCTGGTCGCCCAATTCACTTGCAACCGGGGTTTGGGCTTCCGAAACGTAGCTTCCGGCAAATCATGTCAGGCAATATCATTAATTCAAATTGTCGACCTAACAACTGTCGATCTAGTTACAACTATGTATGCCCGCGAAAGGAGAATCCCGGTAGTTAATTTACATGGCATTACAGCATGGCAAGTCGATGAAAACTAATTCCTATGGTCTATCCGGCATACTCAGAGAACAATCCGAGATGATTGAGCGGCTTAGTATGGATTATGCAGTCGAGCGCACATTGATCGCGGGAATTCTGTCAAATTTATCCGCAAATGGCATTTCAGACATTATTGACTTCGACATAATCACTGAAACCGCGTGCAAGATAGGAGGTGACAGTTTCGCTCTGACTTTGGCTGAAAGGATCAACACGATCCGAAGCGATCTCAGGCAATAAGCCTATTCAGCAACCGGCCCATTTAAATTGATTATTTGAACGCAGATTTTGAGAGATATTCTGGCATACGGGATGGAACTCAGGTCCGTGCCAATGTTAGAAGAACTTACGATTTTGATTTGAAGGTAATCTTATGGCCAGCGCGCACCATGCTACAATTCCAACATGGACGTGGGTCATGCCCACCTTGGCTTCAGGGCTGCTGGCGCTCAAGTTTCTTGATCTTGTTCCGTCCGATGCGGCAGTCATGCTTGTTCTGGCAGGATTGCTATTGGGCGCATCGGTGTTTGCAGCCGTGCATCACGCTGAAGTGCTTGCCTTCAAACTCGGCGAGCCGTTCGGATCAATTCTTCTCGCGGTTGCAGTTACTGTCATTGAGGTCGCCCTGATCGTGTCGATCATGGCGTCGGGTGCGCCTGGCAGCGAAGCCGTTGCCCGCGATACGGTGTTTGCGGCGCTTATGATTGTGCTCAATGGGATTGTCGGTCTCTGTCTTGTCATGGGCGGAACGAGGCATTTCGAACAAACATTCCAGTTGCAGGGTGCATCGTCGGCCCTAGCAGTATTAGGCACCTTGGCGGCGCTTACGCTTATTCTGCCCAATTATACGCTGACTGCATTGGGGCCATCCTTTTCCAGCACGCAGGTGATATTTGTCGGCAGCGTAGCACTGGTGTTGTGGGGCGTTTTCGTATTCGTGCAAACTGTAAAGCACCGGAATTATTTTGTTGATGCGCCCGTCGTTGCTCAAGGTGTTGATGAAAACGATACCCAATACGAAAAACCAACGGACGGCGTTGCATTGGCCTCACTTGGGCTTTTGCTGGTTTCACTGGTTGCCGTGGTTTTATTGGCGAAAGCCTTGTCCCCATCACTGGACAAGGCAATTGCCTTTGCTGGACTACCCCAAGCCTTTGTCGGTGTCGTCATCGCCGCCATCGTACTTTTACCAGAGGGAATAGCGGCAGCGAAATCTGCGGTTAAAAACCAGCTGCAGAACAGTATCAATCTCGCATTGGGATCGGCAATTGCCAGCATTGGGCTCACGATTCCCACCGTTGCCATCGTATCGCTTGTCCTCGGTCAGGATCTGGTGCTTGGCATATCTCCAGCAAACATGACGCTTCTCCTGCTGACACTTTTCGTCAGCACGCTAACGCTTGGTACTGGAAGGACGACAGTCTTGCAGGGCGCGGTTCATCTCGTAATCTTTGCGGTGTTCATGTTGTTTTCCGCGATTCCCTGAGAGAGCACCGGCACAAGCTATTCGTGTTTGCAGGAATTCAGCGGAGTTTTCTCGGTTATGTAAGGGCAACCACGAAAGTCGTAGCCAACCCTGTAATAAAAATTGCCCACAGGCACACCCTGTTTCAGCACTTCCTGTTGCCGGATATCCGTAAGGTGTTGGAAATGATCATCCAAGGTATCCTGTTCCAGCTCGTGCCGCTTCAGGCTGAATAAAATGGCATTGTTGCCTTTCATGTCTGCCGGATCAAACCAGTGGTTATACATCAGGCTGTTTTTTCCCACGACGCCGCTACCAACGGAGCTGCCGACAGGGTCTTTGTCGAGACGATTATAGAAGGCGGTTTGGCTGGCCAGGAAATACCTGTCCATACCAATGAGAAGAACTGGCTTGCCGGTGCGTTCTGCGACTGATTTTTGAACCGTTCCGACGGCAGTACCGAATTCCTGCCAGGCAACAGGCAGGGTACGGATAGTGCCGATATAGCCAGTAAATGGCAGCCCGAGCGTCAGATAATGAAGACCAAGCCCGTATATAACGAGCGTTGACGCCAGGGTAGGAACCCATAATCGCCGCAGAACGCTGTCGACCCGCGACGTACTGCTGCTTATTGCGGCAGAAATTACCGGGATAAAGGCGAGCCAGATCGGCCCTGTCCAGTTCAGTTTCACGCTGTGAAACAGGCTGAATGCAACAAAGACCGATAGCGGAACGAGAGTGAAACTTGCGATGAACACTGATCTGCGGGCGGTCGCTACATCGCGGCTATTGCCAATAAAGTTCAACTGCCTGAATGCGGCAAGCGCAGCGAGTGATCCGAATGGCGTCAGCAGAACAGCAATACTGACAAGCAGGGCTGGAAATGAAAAATTGATTGAACTGTTAAGCCGCCGAGTGCTTTGGAATTCAAACGACACCCATTCATTCATTGCATTCCATAAGATCACCGGCGAAAAAAGCATTACGGTAATTGCCGCTGCAATATAGGGTTCCGGCCGTCGCAGCCAACGCCGCGACCCGGAATCGCAGAGCAGGAAGATGAGTGTAGCGGGCCCGAGCAGAACGATCGTATATTTGGAGAGCATGCCGAGTCCGACACAAATGCCGACGCCAAACCAAGCCCCGCGCTTATTGCCGAGCAGTGCTCTTTCCAGGAAATATAGCGTGCCTGCCCAAGCGGCAGTGAGTGGCGCATCCGGCATCATGAGGATGCCCGTGGAAAAGAAGAAGGGTAGGGCAGCTACCAAAAGAACGCTTACAAGTGCGGCTGATTTTCCAAACAGATTGCGGGAGAACTGAAACGCAAAAAAGGCCGTCACCATCCACGCAACATAAGCACCGATGCGTACGCCAAACTCTGTGTTGCCAAACAGGCTCGTTCCCAGCCAGATAAGCCATGCAACCATGGGAGGATGATCGAGATATCCAATGTCGAGGTGCTGCGCGTAGTTCCAATAATATGCTTCCTCAGGAATGAGATCTACCACTCCGAGGAAGGTCAGCCGGAGCACCAGAACATATCCCAGTACGCCAATAGCAGCCACGCGCCATGAGATATCCAGGGGCGTCCGCGAGTTCGACGTTGGAAAAACAAAGAACGCATTACCGAAATAATTCACGATTGCGGCAGCGCCGATACCCAGGATCAAAGCCATTTGGGGTGACAATCCGAAGAGCTGGACAGCACAGGCGACGATACCGCCCCGCAATGAAAAAGCCAGAACGCAAACCGTCAGGAAGCGAGCAAAACGTATCCAGTCCCGCTTCTGCCGATTAGCTGTATGTCGGGCAAAGGCCCATCGGGAATTGAAGATATAATTGACGATTGCAGCAATGGCGAAGCTGATCGTATGAGACACGCCAAGACCAAATCCCGTGGCCATCAAAATCTGGAACACCAGAAGGTCCGATACCAGACCAATCAACCCGGCACCCGCAAAGCGGCTTGCTGTGCCGAACGAAATGTTGCCGCCTCCCAAGACGAACAGCCGGCGAATATAACTTATAATTTGGACAAGGCCGATCTTCGACTGACCTAAAACCCGATCACGGAAAATGATCGGTATCTCGGCAACCCGGAAATCCTTCCCGCCAGCGGAGATGACTTCCAAACCAATCTTGAAGCCGGTAGCTTCGGGGTCCACGGCCAGAAGATGTTCTTTGCGAACGGCAAAGAAACCGGACATGGGGTCCCGCAGTTCTGTTATCGGCCATGCGAGCGTTCCGCCAAAGCGCGAAAGCAGACGCCGTGATGTGGGCCAGTCAGGCGTGGCACCACCTGCCACATATCGGCTCCCGACCACCATATCGCAGGCACCGTCGATAATGGGGCGAACCAGATTGAGTATCTGGTCTGGCGGATGGCTGAGGTCAGCGTCCATGACGACAATAATACTGCCACTGGCACAACGGGAGGCTGACAAGACATCGCCCGCCAATCCTTGCGTTCCGTCCCCGCAAATAAGCCTGACCGGGGCTTGGGCCTCCCAAGCGCGGACACGTTCCAATGTTCCGTCTGTCGAACCGCCATCGGCCACAAGGATTTCCAACACCACGCCTGCGCTGGGCTGGGAAACAATTGACGATAACAGAAAATCGATATTCTCGGCCTCGTTTAGCGTGGGCACGACAATCGAGATAGATTGAATGTGTTTCATGGTATTGGAACTCAGCAAAAATAGGCGTGCATCATTCGCCCTCCGATTGCCCGGAGAAGAGATACAAAGCTCGGAAATGGTGTTTGGTGCGAGGCTTCAGGCCGACCGGAACGTGTCCGCCGGGACTGCCGCGAAGGGGTTACTTTGGCGCCATCCAGGGCGAATGAATTGCTTGGAATTTGTCATGGATACTCACCAGTCAAATGGTGCCGCACATCAAAATGAAGCGGCTTGTCAGTGAATATCCGCCTGAAAACAGGCATCTTTTGCGAGGTTTTGTTTAGATATGTTTCAGAATATATGGATTTATGTCAGTTACCAAAAATGCGCCCACGATGGTGCAAAACGTCAGGAGAAGCTTGTATCTGACACAGTTTTATACATCGCAACCAAGCCATGATTTGCCGACTTGGCGATACGGTTCTTCTCCAATGCTCCAGGTTCGCATGGAAGGCTGATACGAGCTATCAGACCAGACGCTTCCCTGTTCCTCAGATAGATGGAACCGCCATGCCCGCGAACAATGTCCTGAACGATGGACAGACCGAGGCCAAATCCGCTTGTCGTACGCGCGGGATTGACCTTGAAGAAGGGCTCGAAGACCGTCGTCTGAAGTTCTACCGGCAGACCCGGACCATCATCCGACACCTCGATTATCAATGCCCCATCACTGGAAGGAACAAGGGATACGACAACCTGAGTGCCGAATTTTGTACCATTGTCGACGAGATTTGTGATGGCGCGGCTCAATGCGCGGGGTTTACAGGAATAGGCGAGGCGGTCAGGCCCCGTATAACTGACATTGAATCCGACATCTGCAAAATCTGAGCAGACTGTCCCAAGCAGACTTGGCAAGTCTGATCGCAATACCGCCTCTGACGAGACTTCCTTGCTCAGATAGGTGAGGGTTTCTTCCATCATGCCATTGATCGTCGCGATGTCGTTCAGCATCGCTTCGCGCAAAGCGCCTTCCTTTGAACGTTCCACGCGTAATCGCAATCGGGTAAGCGGCGTCCTGAGATCATGACCTATGGCTCGCAACATCCTTGTACGATCATTCATCATACTTCGTAGCCGGCTACGCATATCATTGAGAGCACGGGCAAGCGCTACGACTTCCTGCGCGCCACGTTCCTCAAATGGCCTGTCGGGACCGTCATCCGCATTCAATACGAGAGCCGCCGCCGAGAAACGCGACAGGGGAGCAACAATCATGCATCCGGCATAAAACGCCAGAAGGATCACCGGAACAACTATCGTCAACCCCTTCAGAACAGAGATGAAACGGGTTTCGGGTAGCCAGAATTCCTTGGGCTCGGGGATAATCGAAAATGCGAGAGCTTCCGTGGCGTTTACTTTGACAAGCAGGACATTGCGCAGCTCGCCAGCGATATTCGAAGGCTCCAACGCCATTGTGAACTTGTTCACAAGCGCATCCCGCACGCGTGTTCCCAAGTCATTTATCTGATTATTGTCACTAGCCGCTTTATCAAACTCTACGGCACCAACCTTTTCAACGGGGATATCGCTGTTGGCTGTGGCCTCCAGAATCGCGTTGCGGTTCTCCGGAGTTTTTGCGGCCAGAAACTGGTTTACTACGGTTTCAATTCTAATGGCTGTCGAGCGGTGATATGGGATTGTGTCGTCGAATACCAAAGGTTCCGTGACGACGCCCATGGCACAGGCAATTAGTATTGGAGCTATTGCCAGTGCAATTATCTGACCGCGAATAGTGTCGAGATTGGATGATTGAGACATCACGCACGCTCCACTTTTGGCGTAAAGAGATAACCGGCAAGGCGAACAGTCTTGATGAGGGTAGGTTCCCGAACATTAGGCTCGATTTTTTGCCTGACCCTGCTGACATGAACATCGATGCTGCGCTCGACTGGTCCGGCAAGGCCCGCATGCGTCAATCCAAGAAGCTGTTCGCGAGCGAGCACTTTGCCCGGGTTGCGACAGAAGGCGAGCAGCACGTCGAATTCAGCTGTCGTCATGGAGATATGTACGCCATTTGGATCACGCACACGACGCAGCACCGGATCGATGTGCCAGCCTTCAAACTGCATGGGCTCCTGTCCCTGCGGGCCCGCAGAGGTGTAGGATGAACGACGGAGCAGGCTTTTGATCCTCGCCAGAAGCTCGCGCGAATTGAATGGCTTGGTAACATAATCGTCGGCACCCAGCTCCAGACCAACGACACGATCAATGTCGTCCCCAAGCGCCGTGAGCATGATAATGGGGGTTGTTGCCTCAGCACGAAGGCGGCGGCAGATACTGAAACCGTCTTCGCCTGGCAGCATCACGTCCAACATGATCAGATCGAATGATCGTTCTCGAAGCAGAACTTCCATCTCTACCGCCGACCCCGTCGAGACAGCGGTAAAACCATTGTCCGACAAGGTTTCTATCACCATTTTGGCGATTTCCTGGTCATCCTCAACAAGGAGAATGCTCGCATAATTATCCGAGACTGGAACACGCATGTGAATATTCATCCTCCAGTCCCCCAAAAGCTACCGCCGGTCCTGAGAGGCAAATATTGTCCCATGAATGGCGCGATCTAATCATGACATCGTAGGAGCTTGGGTGCCGCAGCATTGCAACATTTCTGTGGCTCATCAGTGGTCAGAATTTGTAGCCAAGCACCAGCATCGCTGAAGGCTGAAATGCATCCTGTACAATTGGGCTATCTGCCGCGTCACCAACGAGATATCCGATGCCAACCTGACCCTGAATGAGCCAGCTTTTCTCGGTCACATAAGTGATGGATGCTTCAAAATCGACGCGCTTGAAACCTGCTCCTGCATCATATTGCGCAAGACCTGATCGCGCTGATTGCGCTGAGGTCACACCGAAATATGAATCCATATGGTTGGCATCAGCCCAAGTTGCCGAAGCGCCAGCGGAGAAAAGGAATTGATTGTATGAATGCGAAATACTGGCGCCGACAGTTCCCACAAGTCCATCGCTGCCACCGATTGTTTTATCGAAAGACGTAAACAACTCTACAGGCCCAACCTCATACGCGAGCTTGCCGCCAACAACAGCTCCCGCATCAATGTCGCCAAGGCCTTTCAGATGATCGCTATCATCTTCATCCCGGCCCGTATCGTAACCGACTTTCGCCGAGAAACTAAAGCTTTGATTACGATAAACATTAATGGAAATCCCACGAGGGTCTACGGTCACATACTCGCCGAATGTCGCTGAAAACATCGGAAAGGGCTGGACTTCAAATTCATCCGACCCTTCAAACTTTGGTGCATAAATGCCGCCGGCACCAACCACGACATTCCATTTATTAAGGCGATCCTTGAATCTTTCGAAGCGGGTTGGGTTAATCCGTTCGGGGCTGGCTTCGTCGAAAGTTTGCGCAGTAGCCGCCGGAGGAACGAGGCAGAATATACCGATTGCGGCGGCTGACACAGCCAATCGGAGATCAAAACAAACTTCTTGGGTAGTTGGCATAGAAAACTGCTCCTGAGATTTTCCGAGGCAAATTACCAGCTGGCAACCGTCTGCCCTCATCGATCAGGATTATCTTTATTTCTGTATTTTCAGGGGTTTTGTAATGTTAAGAAATGTTGCGCAATTGTGTGATTCCGGTGGCACAAGGTTTTCCGAAGCCACTGCATAAGCATTCTTCTAGCCAGTCGACGCCTTAAAGACCGCTGCTTGCGCATCGTATGCGCGCTTGTAGGCAGGGCGTTCTTCCGCTCGTTCAAGGTAGGCGGCGAGGTTCGGATATTCCGCCAGCATCCCCGATGGCCTCAGCCTAAGCAGCACATGCACCATCGCAAGGTCTCCGGCGCTGAACTCGCCATCGAGCCACTCTGCATCGCCAAGCCGGGTTGAAAGTTCGCTCAACCGTGTCCGGATACGGTCGTCGATGAGAGGCAGGCGCTCCGCGGTCCAGTTCCTGTCTCCCTCAGCAAACATGGCAGTTTGGCGCTCAAGGATCGGCGGTTCCACTGTGCCGATCGCCGCGAACATCCATGTGATTGCTCGTGCCCTGGCGTTAGGGTCGTCGGGCAGCAAACCTGCATGGCGCTCTGCAATATGAAACACGATCGCCCCGGACTCGAACAGCGCAAGATCGCCTTCTTCGTAAGTCGGAATTTGCCCGAAAGGTTGTAGCGCAAGATGCGCAGGTTCCCTCATCGCCCTGAACGAAACAAGACGGACAACGTAAGGCTGGCCAACTTCTTCAAGCGCCCAGCGCACACGCATATCACGCGCCAGACCTTGACCTCGATCAGGTGACTTTTCGAAGGCGGTAATTGTAATGGTCATCGCTGTTCTCCATAGCTTGTCCTTCTTGAAGACGATTGGCTTAACGAGATTCCGACAGGGATAATCTCACGAATGCGACGAAAGCGATTTTGCGAGCCCGCGTTAAAACGATTGCGACCAATGTTTGGATCTATTTGCTGATGGATTGAAATAGTGGCATTGAATAAGCCGAGGGTCGGCAAGGGAACAATGTAGATGGGTTGGCCGAAGAACCTTTTCAACAATATCGCTTCTTATACTCGCAATAGCAAAAATGAATATGACGCTGAACGTGGCCAAGCCATATCACGCATCATCACAGTGCCGCTTATTTTCCTCTATATGATGATTGCAATTGCAGTAAGTGGTCGCGAGCTGACTATACCTATCGCCGTGATACTCATTTACTCTATCATCTATATCCCTGGCTCATGGCTACTGCTTCGAAAGATCGTGCAGAACCCAGGTTACAACTTCAAACGCCGTGTCTTCGCGATATCCAACGACTATCTTGCGATGACATTTGCAATGGCTATCGGCGGAGCGATTACCACTCCCATATTTGCAATGGTACTATGGGTGACTGTGGGAAACGGATTGCGTTATGGGCTGCGTTATCTCATGGCAGCAACCGGACTGGCACTTCTTTCTCTGGCGGCAACGACATACTTCAACAGTTTCTGGCGTGCGCAACCATATGTTGTCATTACCTTTATCATGACTGCTATCCTCGTTCCGGCATATATTTACGTTCTTCTCAATCGAGTTCACAAAGCTTACAATTCCGCACTTGAAGCCAATCTCGCCAAATCACGGTTTTTGGCACAAGCAAGCCACGATCTGCGCCAGCCTATCCACGCCATCAGCCTGTTCATTGCCTGTTTGCGCGATGCGCAGTTGGAAGATGAAGAACAGAAAATGGTCAACAACATTGACCGTTCCCTGCAAAGCGTCGCAAGCCTTTTCCAATCGCTGCTCGACATTTCCACCCTCGATAGCGGCAAGATATCGGCGCATCTGGAAGATGTTGCGATAGGCGATATTCTTCATGACATAGCACAGCAAAACTCCAAGGCTGCGCAATGGGCGGGTGTTGAACTCAAGCTTGTGCGAACACGAAAGTTCGTCCGCACCGACTCCAACCTTCTGACGACGATGGTTCAGAATATCGTTTCCAATGCATTGAAATATGCAGCGGAGAATCCGGTTTTGATTGGAACCCGTGTGAGAAACGGCAAACTTTCAATCGAAATACACGATCGGGGACCGGGGATAGCCGGAGAGCATTTACCTCGATTGTTCGAGGAGTTTTATCAGGTTCGCGAAAGAGGCGACAAGGACACAGAGGGCGTCGGGCTTGGTCTGTCAATTGTACAGCGGTTGTCCAAACTCATGGGTGTGGAAATTTCTCTTCGATCAGTGGTGGGCAAAGGCACTACGGTTGTTATTGGCGGATTGAATATCGTCGCAGAACCTGTTCGCTCTGCAGAAATAACCCGTCTCAAACCGATTTCAATGCTCGATGGTCTGCGCGTTCTCCTGATCGAAGACGACATCAATATCCTTATGGCAACGGGTATCCTTCTGGAGAAATGGGGATGCATTGTTCAACGGGAAGATGCGCTTCCAGAAGGAAAGCCCGTAATTTGCGATTTCATTATCACGGATTTCGACTTGGGCGCCAAGACCACCGGCGCGGACTGCATCAATTATATCCGACGTAAAAACGGTAAGAATATTCCAGCCATCATTGTTACTGGCCACGATGAAAACCGGGTGCGTGATGATATAGGCGATCCGGAGATACCGATCCTGTCCAAGCCGATACGCCCGGCGGAACTGCGGTCGACCATAATGGCAATGAAACTCCGAACAGAACAGCAAATGCTTGCCGTCTGACGAACAAGCAGGTGACGCTTCCTGTTTGTTTCAATTAGCCATGGATGTGAGCTGAATCCAGCGCCCCGGCGTCATGCCGAAAGTCTTTTTAAAGTGCCGGGTAAAGTGGGCCTGATCGGCAAATCCAGTCATCGCCGCTACTTCGGCAAGCTTGCTTTCCTTTGAAAGGAATGATTTTGCCTTTTGCAGCCGCCGCATCAGGAGGTAACGGTGAGGGCTGGTACCCAAAACCTGTCGAAATTGTCTCGCCAACATAAACCGATCTAGTCCGCTGATTGCCTCGAGTTCTGAAGAAGAAACCAGACGATCGCAATTTTCCCTGAGGAAATCCCGGCAGAGCATTACTGCGCTAGATGCAACCGCGCTCGATGGTCGCGGTCTATTTTCGGAGTGTCTATCCAGGCTTTCGAAGAATCGGCCAATCAAATCGTCAAGCTGCAGATCTTCCAGACTGCACTCGAGTTCGCAAAGCGCTTCGGCAAGGCAAAGCCTGAATGACTCGTCTGAAACCACTGGATTGGCGACGAACGGAAGTGAACGAATTTTTTCAGAAGTCTCAAGCAGACGTTCGGGAGGAAGGTAGAGCATGCGATAACTCAAACCACGTTCTGTCCCGGCGGCACCATCATGTACTTCATCGGGATGAAGCACGATAATGTTGCCGGGCATGCTAAACCTCGAAGCGCCGCGATAATGAAAAGTCTGGACGCCGGTGAGCGTCAGCCCCAAGGCATATGTATCGTGTCTATGCGGTTCAAAACCCTGCCCGACGAACCGGGCCTCTATACGCTCGATCCCACGCGATGAGGGGGCTTCAGTAATACCTCCCGGTTTGGATGTATTGCACAAACGTTCAAGACCAACGCGCGCCTCCGCTGCTATCTCCGTTGTCTTTGCATATCCACGGATGGAGTTTGTTGTCATGTTTGAAACCAAGATCGTAATAGTACTGCGCGATGACCTCGCTACATGGCAGAAGCTTAATGTCACGGCTTTCCTGACAAGCGGTCTTATTGCTCAACACCCTGCCATCATCGGTGAACCATACAAGGACGCGGCAGGCCGTGTCTATAATCCGATGGCAATCCAACCCGTCGTCGTTCTTGCCGCGGATCAGGAAACCTTGCGGAAAATCCACCTGCGATCCATTGATCGGGGCATAGTTCCATCGGCTTATGTGGAAGAAATGTTCGCCACCGGCCACGACGCTGCCAACCGGGAGGTGTTCTCACGCTTTAACCCTATGGACGCCAAACTCGCGGGCATTGCGTTACGTGCTGAGAAAAAGAGCGCTGACAAAATTACCAAAGGGGCGAAGATGCATCCGTGATCAGCTCATCCCGGTATCTTGGTTACCATCTGGCAGATGCGGCGGGGAGGGATCGCCGCATCTGTTGCGCAGAAGATATCAGGTGCGCGGTTGTGCCAGTGCCAGAATGACAGTCGATGCAGCAAGAATGGCAGTGAGGGTTAGTGGACCCGTGGCGCCATAGTTGTCCACGACGTAGCCGCCAGCAACCGCACCGATGGTGATGGCTACCTGGAAAGAGGTGACCATCAAGCTCCCGGCCGCTTCCAGCGCATCTGGTGCCGCACGGGACAAATTGGTTGGTAGCACCACTGGCGCCATGCCGAAGGCAAAGCCCCAAAGCGTAGCAAAGCCGAAGGCAGCTCCGATATGCGCGCCCCAAAGAACCAATGCGAGGGCAGCAAACGCCATTAGCGCGGCAGTGACGGTGAGGGCAATGCGGATATTGGCGTCGGCCATGCGGCCACCAGCAATATTACCGACCACAGCGGCTATGCCAAATCCAAGCAGCGCCAAGGCAATAGGCCCGGTTCCAAGCAGCGTTACCTGTTCAAGAAAAGGGCGTACGTAAACCGAGCCGGAAAAATGCCCTGTCATCAGCAAAAGAATAGCAAGCATACCGAGTTGCACACCGCGTCTCTTTGTCAGTCGAAAGACATCGGCAAGACTGTTGCTTGTGGTTGCAGGTAGCGTCGGCAAGCTGAGAAACTGCGTCACCATGGCAAGTGCGGCCAATCCCGCCGTCAGGGCCATGGCAGTACGCCAACCCAGCCAATCACTGATCAGTGCTCCCATTGACGGTGCGGCAATGGTGGCGAGCGAAACGCCGAGGGTGACGATAGCCATGCCACGACCGGTTGCATTCGCGCCAACCAGTCTTGCCACGACGGCAACTGAAAGTGCCCAGAAAGCGCTGAGTGCGATGCCCAGTCCGGCGCGGCCCAGCAGCAATAGCCAGAAATCAGTCGCTACCGCCGCAAGAATATTGGAGGCAATCGCCAAGCCGCTGAGACCGACCAGCACAGTCTTGCGGTTCAACTTGCCGATGAGGACATTGCTGAACAAAGCTGTAACGGCACCGACTGATGCGGTGGCGGTGACCACCTGTCCGGCCGTTCCCTCGCTAATGCCGAGATCCCGTGCCATCGGCGTCAAAAGACCTGCCGGCAAAAACTCGGCTGACACCAGTGCAAAGCTGGCTGCCGCCATAGAAAGGACCGCGAACCAGGTGGCGGGAGTCCACACGGCGGGCGCAGCGGCATCAAGCTCTATCGCCGTGCCGTCAAGCTGTAATGTTGTATCTGTCATTGAAGTATCTCCAAGGTTTGGAGATCTTTGTAGACGAGTCTTTCCGGATGATGTGTATCCTATAATCCGAATTCCATAGCAGTTCGTCCGGGAATTGTGCGCCGCACAACGCCAGGCGAGACACTGGTGATGCGTTTGAAAGCGCGAGCAAAGGATGCCTCGGACTCATAGCCCAAACGGTTAGCGACTTCGGCAACCGAGAGGCCGTTTTGTCCCAGCAGGTCGCGGGCAAGCTGCATACGCAGCCGCGCGAGATAGCGTGCCGGGCCTTCTCCTAAAACAGCGCTGAAGCGCTCGGCAAAAATGGAACGGGATTGGCCTGCAAGGGCAGAAAGGTTTTCCAAAGTCCAGTTATGGCCGGGGTCACGGTGCATGGCTGCCAGAACGCGGCCGATATGCGGGTCACGGATAGCGGCAAGCCAACCGGTAGTGGAAGTTCCGGTACAATTGACCCAGCAACGGATGAGCCGGGCAGTAAGCAGATCCGCCATACGTGACAAAATAGTGGCGCTACCCATCTGCGGTTGCGAAGCCTCCACCGTCATAGCCGCCAGCAAAGGACCAACAATCGGATCATTACCAGCAACGTCACAGCCCTTGATGATTGGCGGCATCAAAGTGATCAAGGGGTTGAGCGCACAGGCACCCAGCGCCATTGAGCCACAGAAAAGGGTACTCGTCGCGCCCGTTCCTTCCCGTACCACTTCACAGATGTTGCTTCCCAACTTGGTAACCTGGCAGCCTTGGAGCGATTCACCCACAACATCGGGCGCACTGGCCAACTTATGGGCTATACCTTGTGGCAGCAGGACCAGATCGCCTTCGCGCAGTTCCTGCCACCCTTGCACTTCCGTATGAATCCAGCATGGACCCTGACTGACGAAGTGAAAACGAAGCAACTGTTGCTGTGGAAAGGCGATACTCCACGGATGACGCAGCTCGCAGCGGCCGTAATTGACACCGCTCAAACGGAAATCTTGCAGGACTTCGCTTAGCGAATCCATTGGGATATGTGGCGGCGAGGATGGTCGGGACGAATTGTCAGGCATTTAGCTAATATATATACTGAGCGTCCAGAAACAAGTAGAAAACAGCTGTGTAGCCAGTTGCCTAAAGTTCCACATCAAAAGCGTGGTTTATCGCCCACTTACAAACCGCAGCAATACATAATGGCGAATTGAGATTGATGGCGGAGGGGGTGGGATTCGAACCCACGGTAGGCTCTCACCTACGCCGGTTTTCAAGACCGGTGCCTTAAACCGCTCGGCCACCCCTCCAGCGCGCCGTCTATGCGCGATTGTTGCGGCGATTTCAAGTCGTTTTACGAACCCAAGTCAAACTTCACAACATTTTACAGATCGCGCAGAGGATTTGTTAATAGCGTATCAACCACTAGGTGACATTTATGAAAGCTGTGCAAGTCCGGTGATGGGTCTCGGCTTTGCGCAGATATTTCAATCTGGTATTTATACCTTGATGTAAAATTGTGGGGACGGCCAGATTGGCCGGTGGTTTGCATTGCCAAAAGCCAAAGCCTTCCGAGTTTCCGATATCACCCGCATTGCGGGCGTTATTGCAATGGGCGTCCTGATGACCGCCTGTGCATCGCCTAAGGCAAAGGTCGCCAAGAAGTCCCACGGTAAAGAATATTTCGCTGAATCCAAATATGGAGTGAAAGCAAGCCCGCGCGTCTGGTCCGGTGGCAAAATCAAGCGCGGCGGTGGCCGCGATCAGGTTGGTCGTCCCTATCAGGTTGCGGGAAAGTGGTATTACCCGAAGGAAGAGCCCGGTTATGTCCGCAAGGGCAGGGCTTCATGGTATGGATCGGCCTTCCATGGTCGCTTGACCGCTAATGGCGAAGTCTATGATACCGCCCAGCTTTCCGCTGCACATCCGACGATGCCTCTACCAAGTTATGCACGCGTGACCAATCTCGGTAACGGTTCCTCGGTTATCGTTCGCGTCAATGATCGCGGACCTTATCACAGTGACCGCGTAATCGATCTTTCGCAACGTGCCGCGACAATGCTCGACTATCAGCATACCGGCACGGCTGACGTTAAGGTTGAGTATGTTGGCCGCGCACCGCTCAATGGCGATGATGATCGTTTCCTTATGGCATCCTATCGTGGGCCCGGCGCACCTGATCCGTGGGGACAGCCTGCATCGGGCGTAATGATTGCCATGAATGGCGCCACCCCCACCGGTCGGAAACAAACGCCGGTTCCGGGAATGGTGCGTCCCGAACCCGCTGGAATTCAGGTTGCCAGTCTTGGTTCCCAGCCAATGTCGCTTGGTTCCCAAGCAAACCAGTTAGCATTCCCAGAGCAACAACAGAGTTTCGTTGACGAAACAGGATTGTCGTTCAACACTGATGTTGATCCGATTTTGCCGCTCATTGGCCCATTCGTTGCTGACAAGCCTGCCATACTGATAGGTTCCTACAAAAGCCGGAAGCCGATATCGTCGCCCTTTGTAAATTCTTACGCGAGCGAACGCATCGAAATGGCTCATGCGCCGGCTGCTGCAACGGAAATGCTGCTTTCACCTGAAGCAGTGACGACAGCGTGGAAATCAATGAGTGCTTCGCAAGGTGCGTTCGAAGGTGAGTACGTTGATATCGGCATCTTTGCCGACAAAGAAGATGCTGCACGCTTGATGAGTACACTTGCACCGATGGGCAAGATCAAGCTCTCGGAGGTTGCAGGCCCGACCGGCGCTCGTATCGCCCTTATTGCAAAAGCCGATACTGCAAAACAAACTGATGCATTGTTGCAGGCGGCCTGGAAGGCTGGCGCGGCAGATGCGTTTGTCGTTCGCGATGATGGCCGATAATCTGAACCAATCACCGTTTCAGCTGGCAAAGCATCTTCGTATTTATGCTTTGAGTCTTGGGGTTGTTTTTGCTGGTTTTAACGTGGCCAATGCCGAAGATGCCCTGTTCGAAACCAAGGCAAAACAGGCACTGATGGTCGAAGACCAGACCGGCACAATTCTTTTTGCCAAATCACCCGATACTTTGATCGAACCGGCAGCTCTGGCAAAGCTCATGACCATGGAAGTCGTGTTCCACGAATTGAAGACCGGCAATATTTCACAGACGACCCAATACACCGTCAGTGAAAATGCATGGCGCACTGGCGGTGCACCTTCCGGCGGTTCAACGATGTTTGCCAAGCTTAAATCGCAGCTTGCCGTCGGCGATCTCATACAGGGCGTCATTGTGCAATCGGCTAATGACGGGTGCATCATTCTTGCGGAAGGCATTGCCGGTTCAGAGGCAAAATTTGCCGAATTGATGAACGCCCGCGCCAAGGAAATCGGTCTGACCGCTTCAACATTCGTCAATTCTACGGGACTGCCGGACCCTAAGCAGCGGGTATCGCTGACCGATCTGGTAAAGCTGGCGCGTCATATAAAGAAAGAGTATCCGGACTACTATAAAACATACGCACAGGACAATTTTACCTGGAACAAGATTTTCCAGCGCAACCGCAATCCACTGTTGAGACTGGATATTGGCGCAGACGGCATGGGCACCGGTTATACCGAGCAATCAGGCTACGGTATTGTTGGCGCGGCAGAGCGAAGTGGTCGGCGTTATATCGTAGCACTGAGTGGCCTTGCCACAGACAGGGAACGGGCGGAGGAAGCCAAACGTATCTTCGAGTGGGCCTATCAGGCTTTCGAGGAAGTCGACATTTTCGCAGCTGGCGAAGCAGTGGGCGATGCAAGCGTTTTCGGCGGCGTGAAATCCGGCGTTCCACTGAAAGCCCATGAGAAAGTCAGCATTCTGGTTCCCGTGGCCAACCGTGACCGTCTGAAAGCACACGTCGTCTATAATGGACCGTTGGTCGCTCCGCTGGAGGCGGATCAACAGGTTGGGATGTTGCGGATTTGGATAGGTGACGCACTGGTGCAAGAAACACCCGTTTATACGGCAGAGGCGGTGGAAAGCGGCGACCTGACTAAACGCTCCATTAATGCGGTCTTCGAGCTATCGACCGGCTGGATGCGTCGATTGAGATTTTAGGATCGTTGCACATCACGCAGCCGAACGTTAGAACCGATCATACGAAGTTACACTGGTTCGAAAGACGTCAATAAGCGTGCAGGGATTTTTCATTACATTCGAAGGCGGCGAGGGCGCTGGCAAATCGACCCAGATTGCGCGGCTTAGTGAGCATTTGCGAGCTGCGGGCAATGATGTGCTGGTAACGCGGGAACCCGGAGGAACACCCGGTGCGGAAGCGGCACGGCACGTTATACTGAGCGGCGCTGCAGAATCGTTGGGGCCTGCGATGGAGGCAATTTTATTTGCAGCCGCGCGCAATGACCATGTCGAGCAAGTGATCCGACCGGCTTTGCAGTCGGGCTGCATAGTGCTTTGCGATCGTTATATTGATTCAAGCCGTGTATATCAGGGCGTCACGGGTAATCTCAATCCGCAGCTTATGCGTGGCATCGAGCGGGCCGCTATCAATGGGCTTATGCCAGACCTGACCATTATTCTCGATTTGCCAGCGGAAACCGGCCTTCAGCGCGCCAATGCACGGCGCGGTGCGGACACGGCGGATCGTTTTGAAAAGGAAACACTCGAACTGCACGTCAAAAGGCGCGAGGCTTACCTTGCCATTGCCAAAGCGGAACCCACGCGCTGCAAGGTTGTCGCGGCGGATCGGCCAATCGATGAAATAGCCAGCGAAATCGCTGCGCTTGTCGATGCGGCAAGGGCGGCGAATAGCGCGGAAGAGTTTCGGGCTGTCGAGGTTACGAAGTGAGTGACACTGTAATGGATGTACCTGCTACTCATGACGGAATCGATGGCGTCCCGACGCCGTCAGCAAATCCGGCATTGTTTGGTCACGCAGCGATACGAAATTTTTTGGCTCAGGCATATCAATCGGGCCAGATACATCACGCATTGCTCTTTGAAGGACCGCAGGGGGTTGGCAAGGCAACATTGGCGTTTCATTTGGCGGGACACATGTTGAAATATGCCCAGCCGACAGAAGCGCCGTTATCGCTTGCAACTCCTGACTTCGGGACAGCGCCTTATCGCCAAATCGCGACCGGGACCCATCTGTCCATTCTGCATATAAGCAGGCCGTTTGACGCTAAAACCGGAAAATTCAAAACTGGCATTCCTGTCGAGGAGATCCGCCGTGTGGCGCATTTCCTTAACCGCACGTCACATGATGGCGCATGGCGAATTGTTATCGTTGACCCCGCTGATGACATGAATCGCAATGCTGCCAATGCCTTATTGAAAACTCTTGAGGAACCACCAAAGCGGACTCTCTTCATTTTGATATCGCACTCGTCAGGAAGACTGTTGCCGACCATTCGCTCGCGCTGCCAGTCCATCCGGTTTGAGCCATTGGCAAAAGACGATCTGTCTGCGGCATTGCAGGCGATCAATCTCGATACGCAGGGGCTGCCTGATGCAGATCAACTAATGGCTCATGCAGACGGCAGTGTACGCAAAGCCGCCTTGCTGCTCGCTTTCGGAGGGCTCGAAATTTCTGCTGCCGTCGATAGTATTCTGGAGAAACGCGTATTCGATGTGCCAAAGGCTCATGCTCTCGCAACAGCACTGTCCGGACGCGATGCGGAAATTCAATATGACCTCTTTCTGGAAGATTTGCTGGCACGCATTGCCGTAAAGGCTCGGCTTGCAGCAGAGCAGGGAAATAGCGGCGAGGCCAACCGCTGGTCGTTGCTATGGCAGGATATGCAGAGCGAAGCGAGGGAGGCGGCTGCGTTCAATCTTGACCGCAAACAAACCGTGTTGATTTTCTTGGAGCGCGTACAACGCACATTGAACTAACTCCAGAAGCGAAACAGTTTGAATCCGTAGTAGATATAGTCCGAATCTACGTTGACGAGGCCTGCGAGCTTGTAGGACGCATTCCATATGGCTCCGCTCACTGCGTCCGACAGAAAGATGAACATCAGGACAAAGCTCAGCATGGAACCCAATTGCTGGGCTTGCGCCTGCATATCGTAAGGCAGGTAGGAACGGATAATCCCAAACCCGTCCAGGCCCGGAATCGGCAGAAGATTTAGGACTATGGCAGTGGCTTGCAGCGCGGCCAGAAAGCTCATCGCAGCCCAGAACGTATCGGTGCTCGTCGTTTCAGGAAGGCCTGCAAGAAACGGTATTCCAAGAACCAACAGAATGATCAGATTGGCGAGAGGACCGGCGGCCGACACTATAGCATCCCAATGCCTGGTTTTAAGAACATTTCTTTGAATATAGACGGACCCGCCGGGCAAGCCGATACCGCCAATCAACAGGAAAACCAGAGGCAAACCGAAGCTGTAGAGCGGGTCTGCGTAACCGAGAGGGTCAAGCCTGAGATAGCCTTTGTCGACAACCGATTTGTCGCCGCCATAATAAGCTGCAAACGCGTGAGCGCCCTCATGCAAACAAAGCGAAACAATCCAGCCGGTAAAAACAAAAACAAACACCCAGACCGGAGATTCCTTGCCTGAATAAAGCAGAAAGCCGGAAAACAGAAAAATCGCACATACCATATAAAAATTGGCGCTTAAGCGCCGTGGAGAGGTAGGAACTATTGTCAATCTGGAATCCAGCGATTTGAATGGAAACGAATGCAACACATACGGTTAGCCAGAACTATAAGCAAGTGTACCACGAGAACGCTCGCACCTATGGCAATCACGTCTGACATGCGTTATGTCAACCAAACGTTTTCTCCCAAGATGCATTAAACATAAAGACGAAATCAGGTCACGCATGAGCCGCGAAAAATTCTACATTACGACTGCCATCGCTTATCCAAACGGAAGCCCGCATATCGGTCACGCTTATGAGGTGATCGCTACCGACGCTATTGCGCGCTTCAACCGCCATGACGGCAAGGACGTCATGTTTCTGAGCGGAACGGACGAACATGGCATCAAGATGCTTCAGACGGCGCGCAAGGAAGGCATTACTCCGCGTGAGCTTGCCGACAGAAACGCTAAGCTTTTCCGTGACATGGGGCATCTTCTGAATGCTTCATTTGATGATTATATCCGCACCACCGAAGAGCGTCATTACAAATCATCGCAAGCAATCTGGCAGAAGATGGCAGATGCAGGCGACATCTATAAGGGTGGTTACGCCGGTTGGTATTCCGTGCGGGATGAAGCCTATTATCAGGAAGAGGAGACCGAGCTGCGTGCTGACAATGTGCGCTACGGTCCACAGGGGACTCCCGTAGAATGGCTGGAAGAGGAGAGCTATTTCTTCCGTCTGTCAGCCTATCAGGACCGTCTGCTGGCGCTCTACAGCGAGAATCCGGGCTTTATTGGTCCCGATGAACGGCGCAACGAAGTTGTGTCTTTCGTTAAATCCGGACTGAAAGACCTCTCGATTTCGCGCACAACCTTTGACTGGGGCGTTCCTGTTCCCGGCGATGAAAAGCACGTGATGTATGTCTGGGTTGACGCCCTGACGAATTACATCACCGCCGCCGGCTACCCGGATGAGAATTCCGAACTCTGGCATTATTGGCCGGCCGACGTGCATATCATCGGCAAGGATATCATCCGCTTTCACTCGGTATACTGGCCGGCATTTCTCTGGTCCGCAGGCATCGAATTGCCCAAGCGGGTTTTCGGTCATGGTTTTGTGTTTAACCGCGGCGAGAAAATGTCAAAGTCGGTTGGCAATGTCATTGATCCTACCGCGCTGGTGGAGCACTACGGCCTCGATCAACTTCGTTATTTCCTGCTGCGCGAAATTCCGTTCGGTCAGGACGGCAATTACAGCCATGAAGCAATCGTCAATCGTACGAATGCCGACCTTGCCAATGACCTCGGCAATCTGGCGCAGCGTTCGCTATCGATGATCGCCAAGAATTGTGAAGCCAAGGTGCCGCAACCGGGTGCATTGACCGAGGCCGACAAAGCCATTCTCGATCAGGCAATTGCTGCACTGGACATTGCACGCAAGGCTGTTGGTGTACAGGCGCTACATCAGGCTCTGGCAGCGATCTTTGGTGTGGTAGCGGAAGCAAACCGCTATTTCGCAGGGCAGGAGCCTTGGGCGCTGAAGAAAACCGATCCGGCCCGCATGGAAACGGTTCTTTATGTGACGGCGGAAGTAATCCGGCGCATCGGTATTCTTTGCCAGCCATTCATACCGGGTTCTGCTGAAAAGCTGCTTGATATTCTGGCTGTGCCTGCGGACAAGCGCAATTTCGCTGACCTGACGGAAAGCCAGCTTGTTTCGGGTAGCGATCTGCCTGCGCCTCAGCCCATCTTCCCTCGCTATGTAGAAGCGGACAAAGCGGAATAGTCTGATGCTGGTTGATAGTCACTGTCATCTGGACTTTGCGGATTTTGCCGAAGAACGCGATGCTATCGTCCAACGCGCGCTTGATCATGATATCAAGCGGCTGGTGACGATATGCACGCGTGTTCGCCGCTTCGACAGCATTATCGCGATAGCGGAAACCTATGAGAGCGTCTACGCTTCGGTCGGCACTCATCCGAACAATGCCCATGAAGAGCTGGACATTACAGCGGATGATCTTGTTGAACTGGCGAAACATCCGAAAGTTGTCGCCATAGGCGAGGCGGGGCTTGATTATCATTATGATTACGCACCACCCGAGGCACAGGCGCAGGGTTTCCGCACGCATATAGCGGCCTCGCGGATAACGCAGCTGCCATTGGTCATCCACGCACGTAGCGCCGACGAGGACATGATTTCGATCTTGCGCGAGGAAACAGGGAAGGGCGCCTTCCCTTTTATCCTGCATTGCTTTTCATCCGGCCCGGAGCTTGCGCGTGTTGGAGTGGAGCTTGGCGGCTATATATCGTTCTCCGGCATTCTTACTTTCAGGAACTCGCCGGAAATCCGGGAAATCGCACGAAATGTGCCACGCGAGCGGCTTTTGGTCGAAACCGATGCACCATACCTTGCACCGATGCCACATCGCGGCAAACGAAATGAGCCCAGTTTTGTACGCCATACAGCGGCGGTGCTGGCCGAAACCATTGGCGTTAGCGAAGCGGAAATCGGCGATATAACCTCAAAAAATGTCTTCCGGCTGTTCACCAAGATGCCGAGGCCAGAAGCCGGAGCAGCCCATGCCTGATCGCCTGCGCTTCACCATTCTTGGCTGTGGTTCATCGCCTGGTGTGCCACGCCTTAATGGTGACTGGGGCAATTGCGATCCGAGTGAGCCGAAGAATAAACGCCGTCGCGCTTCAATGCTCGTTGAGCGTATCTCCGAGCAGGGCACCACCACAGTTATTATTGACACCGGACCGGATTTCCGGTCGCAGATGATCGATTTTGGCCACGGTAAGCTTGATGCAGTTGTCTATACGCATGCACATGCCGATCATATACATGGCCTCGACGATCTGCGAACCTTTGTTATAGATCGCCGTGATCTCGTAAATATCTATGCGGATGCCACGACACAACGGCGATTAATGGAAGGCTTTTCCTATTGCTTTAAAACACCCGAAGGCTCGAGTTATCCGCCCATTCTGCGGCCTCACGAGATTATTCATCATGAAGCTTTTGAGATAGACGGGCCGGGCGGTCCGATCAGATTTCTGCCGCTACCGCAGATACATGGCGATATTCTGTCTCTGGCGTTCAGGATCGCTGATGTCGCCTATTGTTCGGACGTCAGCGCATTTCCAGATACCACTGCGGCACAGTTGTTCGACCTTGACGTCCTGATCATCGATGCTTTGCAGTACCGGACGCACCCAAGTCATTTTTCACTCGCTGAATCAATAGATTGGATAAATAAGCTAAAGCCTGATCGAGCGATTTTGACACATATGCATATACCTCTGGATTATGGAACTGTGCTTAGCGAAACACCGGGAAACGTCGAACCGGCCTATGATGGGCTGTCATTTGAGGTTGAGCTATGAGCAAGAGCGTTGAGCGTGTATGCCAAGCCGCAAAATCAGCCGGTCTGGATATTGAAATTCGCCAGATGACTGATTCAACGCATACTGCTGAGGACGCAGCGATCCAATGCGGTGTAACTGTAGCGCAGATTGTCAAATCTCTGATTTTCCAAGGTGCAGACAGCGATAGGCTATATCTCTTCCTCGTATCTGGTCCGAAGATGCTCGATTTGACCAAGGCGGCAAAATTGACCGGCGAGCCATTGCATCGCGCAGACCCAAAGCATGTCCGTAAGAAAACCGGTTTCGCGATTGGTGGTGTTTCACCATTGGGACATTTAATCGAAATCCAGACTTATGCAGACGAAACCCTTATGCAGTTCGATGTTGTATGGGCAGCAGCAGGTGGAACAAACTTTGTCTTTCCTTGCGATCCGCGCGTGTTGGCGAAGGCGGCAAATGCGCAGATCGCCGATATTACAGTTTAGATTGCCGAATAAGAGACGAAGTTGATTTACGGTCAAGGAACAGTGACAAGATGGCCAAGTCGGGCGGCCGACTGGCTATCATTGAAGTTCCGTAAAGGGTGTCGATACTGAAAAGGCAATTAGGAGAAGAGAACGGATCAAATGAGTCGCATTTCACCTATTGATTATGAGCAGGCCTCTCCAGAAACTCGTGCTGAACATGACCTGGAACTTAAGTTGCGGGGGCGGATGACCAATATGAAGCGCGTGCTATTGCACTCGCCAGTTGCCCATCGAATTTACGCCGAATGGTTCACATTGCGCGATCTTTTACGACCTGTAATTCCAGACCGCGCGATATGGTTGTTTTCGCTTGCCATATCGGAAGCTAGTAAATCAGCCGTACCCGTTATTTTCTTTCGGAGAGCGCTTATCGACTCTGGAACCGATCCTGAAACACATTCACCCGATGATGACGAAGCCCTTTTAATGGAATTTGCTGAAGCAATCGTTGCGGATTCCAATGCTATACCTGAGGGCATATGGCAAAAGCTGAAAGCCGTATATACCGAAGGCACAATCGTTAATCTCGTCGCATTTGCCGGCATTATGATCGCGACTACAATCTTTACAAACGCCATTGAGATCGATCTGGATCCCGAACTTGTTCCTTATCAGAAGGCGAACAGTCTCTAGTGCGTTGTCACCAACCACGGCACTGTAACCCAAATAATAGCTTCATTCCCGTCGATTGACGGGGTCAATTCCTGCCCGGATCATGACGTCTCTGCGAAGTTCGTCATGGGGTATCAGCTCTTCAAGAAGCCGCACGAAGTCCATCCGCCCGCGACGAACAAGCGTCTCCAAGGCAAATGGCAGCGACGAGTTTGGTTCGGTGGTCCGAAAGAAATTGGCAACTTGCAGCAGTTGGTCAAAGGCTTGTTCCCGGTTCTGGATGGGGCCGGCGGGCTTCGCAGCAATCGCAACAGGAGCTGCCTGACCGGGATTTTGAGCTTCGGCGGGTGCGTCTGCTGATGCCGGAGCTTGAGGAACGTGCGCAACCAGCTTTTCCATTTCGCTGTAAGCTCCGCTTATTGATTCCAGTACAGCTTGAATTCGCGAGACGGAAAAGGCACCGGCATTCCCGTTGCTTTCTTCTGTCAGGTGTTCGTCGATCGAGGCGAGTATGGCGAGGGCCCTGTTTGCATCGTTCTTCATGCGACCGAACGCATGGCCATCGACATGTTCCAGCGCATCGCGAAACTCGGCCCATTGCGGACCGGACAAGTCACGGAATGCCTGATCATATGCCCAAAGGCTGAAACGACCATAGATTTCATTGGGAAGCATCGAAACGAGACGCAAGGGTCGCACAAGCGTACCATCGTCCTGGCTGCCGTTCAGTCCGGTTAAGGGCGCCAGCTTATCGGCCAGATCTTCGTCATCGATCGAGTGCAACTGGGCAAAATGGTTGTGCACCATCTTATCGAAAGCTGCGAGAATTTCGGTCAAAGCCTGAATACCTTCAACGCGAACGGCGGCTTCCATCAGCCAAGCGAATATTTCAATATCTTTCGTGTGCAAAGACAGTGCATCAAACGAAAGATCGTGCACAGTACGCCAATGAACCGATGGCCGGTGCACCAGAGATTCAGTTGTAGCAGAGTTGCGGTCATCGTCCTGACTTATGATCGCAGGATTTTCAATAGTTCGGTCTTCGGAACGCGCATTTGAGCGGGCGTCCCGTATCGCCTGATAAACAGCTACGAGTTTACTGTCGATTCGAAGGTTAACACCGCAGGGATTTTCCCCGGCAAATGCCACGCCGAGAATTTCATAGTTATTCATTCGCAATACCCAAATACACAAAACTCTGAGACGCCGTTTTGAACCTTATGCGAAGAATATGTCAAATGGAACATTGTTATGTAGTGGAGTTATGTTGAATCCCCAGACGGAACCTTTTGAACGATTCCTCACTAGCAAATAAAAGTATTTGCACTATGCAGCATTTTTATCGGGTTCACTGTTTTAGGCTATGGCAACATTAACAATGGTTGTTTTTGACGATTGATTTTTCACTCTGATTTTCCCTAATGTACGCGCGGCAATAGCAGGAGCAGGTTTTATTTCATGCCAAAACTGGATCTCAGACGGCTCGTTCAAAAACTGGACGGGGAAGTAGTCGTAGGCCTTGAAGAAGCCGTTGCCATTGCGGTGAGGAATAATCATTCAAGCGTTGAAATTGAACATTGGCTGCTTGCGCTGAACGATAAGAGCGAGCGTTTTCGCGAAGTTGTTCAACGGAGTGGCGGTGATTTGGCCTCAATCGAGGCTGAGGCTTATCAAGCTTTGGAACGTTATCCGCGTGACAACACTTCAGCGCCAGCGATATCCACCAGCATTATTGATGTTATCCGGGAAGCTTGGATCGGAGCATCCCTGCAAAGCGGGCGTTCAAGCGTTGGAGTTCTTGATCTTCTCCATACTTTGCTTTCTGACAGCACTTTGCGCGCTACCACAATTAGTGCCGTGCCTTCGGCCAGAGATATCAGGTTAGGGGAACTCGAGCGCCAGATTGAGGAGCGCGGCAGCGAGCCGGTTGTTTCAGCGAGGCCTCAAGCCTCGGAAGGTTCGTCGGTACATACTGGAGACGAAGAGTTCCTATCGGCATTTACAATCGACCTGACGGAACAGGCCCGTAACGGTGAGATTGACGCCGTTGTCGGACGTGAGGCAGAACTTCGACAGCTGATCGATATCCTCGTAAGGCGTCGGCAGAACAATCCAATCCTTGTGGGAGAGGCGGGCGTTGGTAAGACGGCTATAGCCGAAGCATTTGCCCTTGAAGTTGCTGCTGGCAACGTGCCGGATATGCTGAAAGACATTCGCCTGCTCACGCTCGATCTTGGTCTTTTGCAAGCTGGAGCGGGTGTAAAAGGCGAGTTTGAACGGCGTCTCAAGGGCGTCATTGACGATGTGAAAGCGTCGCCCGTTCCAGTCATCCTGTTCATTGATGAGGCCCACAGCCTGGTCGGGGCGGGTGGGCAAGCCGGGCAGGGTGACGCCGCTAATTTGCTCAAGCCTGCTTTAGCCCGCGGCGAACTGCGTACCGTGGCCGCTACCACTTGGGGCGAATACAAGAAGTATTTCGAACGCGATGCTGCGCTTACGCGTCGCTTTCAGGTGGTTAAAGTAGATGAGCCGGACGAAGAAACAGCAGTTCGCATGGTGCGCAGCCTTGTTCCCGCTCTGGAAAAGCATCATGGGGTCAAGATACGCGATGAAGCCATAAGGGCGGCGGTATCGCTATCCATGCGCTATATTCAGGGGAGGCAGCTTCCGGATAAGGCTGTCAGCTTGATTGACACAGCAGCAGCGGCGGTTTCCATCTCCCGCGCGACTGTCCCTGCCCAAATCGAGGATGCGAACCGGGCAATTGATCTGCTTAATCTCGAAAAAACACGGATTGAACTCGAGCCTGATACCTCAGTCGCCGGTGAACGGCTGGTTGAAATAGATGAACAACTTACAAGCTTGCAGGCCAGCGCAAAGGCCTTCACGACAAGACTGGAACAGGAAAAGGCACTTGTCGCCAATGCGGACGAGGTAGAAATTGGCTTCGCCGAGCCGGAAAACAGGCCGAAGCTTGCGCTGCTTGAGAAAGAGTTGCGTGCCTTGCAGGGAGAGTCTCCGCTTATTCACCGCGTTGTCGACAGGGAAACCGTTGCAGCGGTAACTGCGCGCTGGACCGGTATTCCTGTAGGTCGTCTGGTCCGCAGTCTTGTCGAAGCTGTTCAATCACTTGAGGCGCGTTTGCAAGAGCGCGTTGTAGGTCAAAATCAGGCTATCACGTTGATCTCCGATGCCATGATCACAGCTCGTGCAAGTCTGGGTGATGACAGGCGCCCGCCTGGTGTGTTCCTCATGGTAGGCACATCTGGCGTGGGTAAAACCGAAACGGCACTTGCGCTCGCTTCCACGCTTTATGGTGGCGATCAAAGCCTTACGATCATCAATATGTCGGAGTTCAAGGAAGAACATAAGGTCTCCCTTTTGCTTGGTTCGCCTCCAGGTTATGTCGGATACGGTGAGGGCGGCATTTTGACAGAAGCAGTCCGCAAGCGTCCCTATGGCGTACTTTTGCTGGACGAGATCGATAAGGCACACCCCGGGGTGCAGGATATTTTCTATCAGGTTTTCGACAAGGGAATGCTGAAAGATGGTGAAGGTCGCGATATCGATTTCAAGAACACAACCATACTGATGACTGCCAATACCGGCACAAACACGCTGACCGCGCTTGCAGCAGACCCTGATACAATGCCGGAAGGGCAGGCATTGGTAGATATGCTGCAGCCTGAATTGCTTGGCCAGTTCAAGCCTGCCTTCCTCGGCCGTGTGACCGTAGTGCCATATAAGCCGCTTGATGAAACTGTGCTCGCACTTATCGTCAAGTTGCAAATCGCCAAGGTGAGCAAGCGTCTGCGCGATGCCTACAAAGCAGAGCTGATCGTCTCGGACGAAGCGACACAGGCACTGATTGATCGGTCAAAGGCGGTGGAGACAGGTGCCCGTGCAATCGAATCAACCATCTCCCGCGAGTTACTGCCAAAACTCTCACGAAGTATTCTGGAATTGAATTTAGAAAATTTACATCCGGAAGTTGTGCGTGTAGGTATTGACGGGACGGGGAGATTTATTGTTGATATCGAACCTGTAACAGTACTTAAGAACCCAACCGAATATCCGTCACATAAGGATGCTAGGGAGGTTGATATATTGCCATAACTTTTGCTTAGGCAATTCACGGAGAGGGGTTTATCCCGTCAGTCCTACCGACTAAAGGAGCTAGATAATGCCAATTTACTTGCAGATTGACCAAATTCAGGGTGATGCGACGCACGAAACGCACAAGCGCTGGATGGATATTGAAGCAATCCACTGGAACGTAGGCCGTAAAATGAATACTTCGGCGGGTTCTGCAGCAAATCGCGAAGCATCAGAGCCAACGCTTAGTGAAGTTGTACTAACTAAAGTTAGCGATTCATCTTCGACAAAGCTTTTTCAGGAAGCCTGTGCTGGCCGTACTGGAAAGAAAGCTACCATTCATCTGGTAACCACTGGAAATCCTGGTGATACTTACATCGAATACATTCTAACTAATACATTGATCGCGAATTATTCGGTGGATTCCAATGGTGATCGCCCGATTGAAACATTGCGTTTGAACTTCACGAAAATGGAAGTGAAGTACACGCCATACGACAACAACCATATGCCGCAGTCGCCACTGATTGCATCTTACGATCTCGCTACAACACGCGCAGCGTAAGCCAGATTTCAGATGATCGAGGCGGCCTTTGGGCCGCTTCAGCTTTTTGTAAGCTGTCAGAATCCATGACAAGTGCGACACGCATGACGTTGATATGAATGTTTTTTTACATGTGAAGCTTTGCTTGAATAAACGCCTTGGTTAATTTATTCTGAATGCAACTCGTTACAACTTACAGGCCCATGAAGAGGAATAACTATGCGATTGCTCCTTTCTGTTTCGGCGGCGGCACTTTTGGTAAGCTTTGCTGCGCCATCTTTTGCAGATCCTGCGTATAAATCAGAAGCCATAGTTGAGCATTTCATCAAATCTGCTGAACTCGGAAAGGCCCGTGCGATTTGCGTCGGTACTGAACAGGAATGCGCGAAACAGCTTGTAAATGAAGCCGCTTCACCATTGAACATGAAGGTGACTTTCGAGCTTAATTCTGATCGTTTGACCGGCGAAGCCAAGCAAACACTGGATGAATTTGCGAAAGCTATGAATGATCAGGCTCTCAAAGTTGCATCGTTCCAGGTTGAGGGTCATACGGATGCAACCGGCACCGATGTTTACAATGATACCTTGTCGATGCGCCGCGCCCAGTCTGTTTCGGCTTATCTGGAAGGCCTTGGTGTTTCGGCTGAGCGCTTGAAAGCTGAAGGATTTGGCAAGCGTCATCCGAGCGTAAGCGATCCATTTGCGCCTGAGAATCGCCGCGTTGAAACGCGTATTGTTCTTCCACAGGGCTGATTTCAGACGCTTGGTTCCTTGCGAATCGCATTGGAAATTTGATTGTTGAAACGAAAAAACCGCTGCTCATTGCAGCGGTTTTTTTGTTTTTGGATAGTATAGTGAATCATAACTATAGTATATCTTCACTAGTCAGGAAGTCCTTCTTCCTACTCTCGATAAGAGAATAACGGGCAATATACCGATGGCCACGATGGCAAGAGCTGCAATGGAAGCCTCTTCGTAAGTGCCTCGCGCAGCCTCGCCGTAAAGATGGGTCGCGAATGTCTCAAAATTAAGCGGTCGCAACAGCAATGTTGCAGGCAGTTCTTTGACGCAATCGACAAAGACAAGCAGGGCTGCAGCTGTTAATGCCGCTTTCGACAACGGGAGGTGGACATGCCTGAATGTACCGCTGGCGCTTTGGCCAAGAGTGCGTGATGCATGATCGAATGATGAAGGTATTCGCGTCAGGCCAGCCTCCATACCACCTGCTGATATGGCAAGAAATCGCGTCGTGTAGGCATAAATCAGTGCTGCTCCCGATCCCATGAATAGCAGGCCGGTCGAAACGCCAAACCAGGCGATGGCGGCCTTGTCTATGATCTGATCCAGTCCTGCCAGCAGGATGAGAACTCCGATAGCAACAACAGTGCCGGGTGCTGCATAGCCGATCGTCGACAGTCGGAAAATCCAGGTGGAAGCTGATCCGGGACGCAGGCGAGCGACATAGGCGATTAAAACACCAAGAAACACTGTGGCCAATGTAGCCGTGAATGCAAAAACCACTGTGTTGGCTGCTTCCGCAAGCAATCGTGGCGACAAGCCTGCAAACTGAAACCGTCGCCAAGCTTCTGTTGCAAGATATATTGCAGGAAAAACAAATCCTACGAGAACAGGGATAAGTCCGACGCAGAACATCAATATTCCCCGCAATGATGACACCCGGTACGGCTCGAATACACGACTTCTTTGCGCACTAACGGAATAGCGCTGCTCGCGTCTCGCCCAGCGTTCCACAGCCACCAACACAACCACGATGAAAAGTAATGAAAGCGCAATCTGGGAAGCCCCAGGCAGATCAGCGCGCGTTATCCATGTTGTGTAGATAGAGACTGTCAGTGTGCGGATGCCGAGGAATTCAGAGGCACCGATGTCATTTAATGCTTCCATGAGCGCCAGACTGACGCCAACCGCGATGGCGGGACGGGCGAGGGGCAAAGCTACCCGCCAGAATATCTGGCGTCGCGAAACACCGAGTGTGCGTGCCGCTTCAATCAAATTGGATGACTGCATAAGAAACAGTGCACGCGTGGGAATGTAAACATAAGGATACAGCACGAATCCGAGAAGGATGATGCAGCCCGTCATATTCCGTATGTCCGGCAACCGGAATTCGCGTGGGCTGGAGAAGCCGAGCCCCCATCGAATTGCGCCCTGTACGACACCTATCGGATGCAGAATATCCAGATAAGCATAGGCTATGATATAGGTGGGCACTGCCAATGGTAGAATAAGCGCCCACTCTAACATACGCCTGCCCGGAAAATCGTAGGCAGTTACAAGCCAAGCTGCTCCCGTGCCAAGAACGGCGACGAGAATGCCCACCCCACAAAGTAAAATAAGTGTATCTGCCAGTGCGTCGGGCAGGGTGGTTGCAAGCAGGTGCGACCACAACCCGACGGAGCCCTGAATCGCTTGGAACGCAAGCGCTAAAATGGGTAGGAGGACCAGAATTGCTACAATTGCTGCCGAAACAATCCATCCCGATGCGCTGATGCTGCGCCGCCGGCTTTTTGCTAACGGGATGTTCAAACTGGCGTCCAATCAAAGTAGGTGGCAAGCGCCCGTGAAACCGGGCGCTTGCTTTTGATTAGTTGTCGAAACCAACTTTGTCTACAAGCTCACTCGCCTCTTTGCGATGGCTCACAACTTCTGTCAAAGGTGTTGAATCAATCTTGAGTTCGCCGAAGGATGCAATGATCGGGTCTGCCGTTGCGCCAGTCTTTACCGGATACTCGAAATTGGCTTCGGCATAGAGCTTCTGAGCTTCGTCAGAAACAAGATACTCAAGCAGCTTGATGGCCTCAGCCTTGTTAGGGGCATTTTTTGCGACCGCCGCACCGCTGATGTTGACCTGCGTTCCACCGTTCTTGAAGGTTGGAAGCACGACCTTGATTGCATTACCCCATGCAACCTGCTCTTCGCCGCCCTTTCCGGAGCGCATCAGGCCGACATAATAGGAGTTTGCCACGGCGATATCACAGATACCACCAAGGATATCCTTGGCACCATCGCGGTCGCCACCAGCTGCCTTGCGGGCAAGGTTGCCTTTAACGGCGGTAAGCCACTTTTCAGTCTCGGCTGCATCGTAATGCGCCAGATAGCTGGCAACGAGTGCTGTGTTATAAGGGTGCTGACCGGAACGAATGCAAATCTTACCCTTCCATTTCGGATCAGCGAGGTCTTCATAGTTGAAGCTGGACAGATCGACATCCTTCGCCGCGTATAGCACGCGAGCACGCAGGGAAAGGCCGAACCAGTTGCCCTTAGGATCGCGCAAGGCTTCAGGAATGGCATCCGTCAGAACCTTGGATTCAATTGGCTGCGTAACACCCTTATCCACCAGATCAACAAGATTGCCTGCATCGACCGCCATGAGAATGTCGGCGGGTGAGCTTGTTCCTTCGCTGGCAACGCGCTCAGCCAATCCATCTTTCAGGAAAACCGTGTTGACCGTGGTGCCGGTGGCTGCTTTGAAAGAGTCAAGCAGCGGTTGGATCAGTCCGGGTTCACGTGTGGTGTAGATATTGAGTTCCGCGGCCGATGCCGCGCCGCCAGCGAACGCCAACGTCCCTGCCAATGCAATTGATTTCGCTATATTGTTTGAACGCATTTTAACCCCCTAGAAAAAAGAAAATAACGTTCAAGGGGAAACCATACTTGAGGAGTTTTATCAAGTTTTAACAGGTGGATCAGGTGTTTATCACGAAATGTTGAACTGGTTTAAACCATAGGTTGTTATGCGGCAAATATGATCAACCCCTCTGATTTTACTGTGATACCTACATACTCGGTTGTGGGGGGAAAGCGCTCCGTGGTTCTTACCTGCAGCGGTTTGGTCAATCCTGCAATATTGATCGTCAACTGTTCCACATCGCCAAGAAACACCCGTGCAGCAATCTTGCCGGTTGGTTGTCCCTTGTCAGTGCTTACCGTAATGGCTTGCGGCCTCACATAGGCGAGGGCAGCGCTGCCGTCTGCAAGTGCTTTCTTGCAAGCATACGTCCCCAAAACTGTTTCGATATGGGAATCGCGGTAAATGCCGGGTATCTTGTTAAACTCTCCGAAGAAATCGGCGGCGTAAGGCGAATTCGGTCTATCATGGAGATCATATCCTGTTCCTGTCTGCACGATTTGACCATTGCGCATGAGCACGATGCGGTCGCCACTAGATAGCGCTTCTTCGGGATCGTGAGTCACCATGATCACCGTCGTACCCAACTGGCGCAGTAACCGGAAAGTTTCATCCCGCACTTTTTGACGCAATCCGGAATCGAGACTGGAGAATGGCTCGTCCATGAGCAGGATGTCAGGGTTGGGGGCGAGGGCACGTGCCAAGGCAACACGCTGCTGTTCACCGCCGGAAAGCATGTGCGGGTAGCGTTTGACAAGCGAAGCGATGCCGACATGCTCGATTACCTCTCGGGCACGGCTGGCAGCAAGCTGCTTCGGCAACGCCTTCAAACCAAACAGTATGTTTTGCTCGGCCGTTAAATGGGGAAAAAGTGCATAGTCTTGAAATACAAAACCAATCTTGCGCTTTTCAGGCTCCACGAAATAACTCGGGCCGGCGATTTCCTGACCGTGCATGGAAAGAACACCACTGTCAGGCCGGTCAACGCCTGCAATAATTCTTAGAAGCGAAGACTTGCCGCAGCCGGAATGACCGGCAAGACAGATTATTTCACCGGTTTGGATCGACAGCGTTATATCTTTAAGTGCATCGACTCCACCGAAGTTTCTGCTGACAGCATTGAGCTGAAGTATCGTTTCTTCGCGTGTTGCTGTCATTGTGCTCATCTTTGTCTGTCTCCGTCTGCTGCCGTAGCGTGCTGACTTGATCGGCTAAATCTCGACGAAATGCAAATGATGCAAGCCCGTGATAGTGAGCAATTCCTTTCGATTCTTTTGTGTACCGGAGCATAAGATGACTGATATTCCGACTATTCAAACCGAACGGCTGTCACTTCGCCCGATAAAGCTTGAAGATTGGCCGGCTTATGTGGAGTTGATGCATTCCCAACGATCTGAATACATGGGAGGACCTTACTCCACCAAAGTCGCATGGGGCATATTCTGTCACGATGTAGCGCAATGGTCGCTGATGGGGCACGGTGCGCTGATGATCGAGGATCGAGGCACAGGTGTTTGTCATGGACAAGTCGGAATCAATCACGGTCCTCTGTTTCCAGAGTGCGAACTCGGGTGGTTCGTTTATTCCGGCTCTGAAGGTAAGGGTTATGCTTTTGAAGCCGCGCAGGCACTGCGTAATTGGGCATTTCAAACGCGCAGATTGAAAACCTTGGTTAGCTATATGGACCCGAACAACATCAAATCACGAAGACTCGCTGAAAAGCTGGGGGCGCAGCTGGATGTAAATGCGGTTCGCGACGACCCGAATGATCTGGTCTTCAGACATCCAAACACCAGCAACGTCTGATATTCACGGTCCATTGGGTAATGATAATATCGAAAATCATGATCATCGGTGGGCCGGGTTCCGGTAAAACCCGGCTGGCCAAGAAGCTCGGGCTTCAATTGCAACTGCCGGTTTATTCGGTGGACGATGCCGTTTGGGATAAAAATGGACAGTTGCGCGAAGCACATGAGATTGATCGCATTGTCCCAGACATCATTCAGGCGCGGGGAGTGTGACATTCCAACTTTGCAGAAACAGGACACTTCAACTTTGCGGCTATATCCAAAGATCAGATAAGATAGATTATGGAACTTATGCATGCTGATTATAGATCGACGAGACATTACCCTTGATCTACAGTACAACCGCTAGTAACCCTCGGTTGAGAAAATAGTTGCTAACTACAAAGGGTTTGCAATAATCCCCCCACTTCTTAGAAGCACACATAGGCAGGAGGCATCAATTGGCCAGCGTTCACGACAAACTCGAAAGAGTCCGCAAGCCGAGGGTACACATCAAGTACGAGGTTGAAACCGAAGGTGCGGTTGTCGAGAAGGAACTGCCGTTCGTGGTGGGTGTTCTCGGCGACTTTTCCGGCAATCCGACAGACCCGCTGAAGCCATTCGGCGAGCGCAAATTTGTCCAGATAGATCGGGACAATTTTGACGACGTCATGCGCCGCATGACACCGGGACTAAACATCCGCGTTGAGAATACGCTTGAAGGCAAAGGCCGTGAAATGGCGGTTGCTCTCAAGTTCGAGAAGCTCGAGGATTTTGAACCGGGTTCCATCGTTGAGCAGGTTCCTGCCCTCAAATCGCTGCTCGAAGCACGCAACCAGCTACGTGACCTTTTGACCAAAGCTGATCGTTCTGAAAATCTTGAGGTGCTCCTCGAGCGCATCCTGCAGAACCAGACAGATCTGAAAAAGCTCGCCGCTGAACTCGACGAACGCAATCCCGGCAGCGAAAAAGGGACGAAATAAATGGCGACCTCAAAGAGCGCATCGCAAGGCACTACGACGACTGTCGTCAAGGAGAGCCTGCTCGACGAAGCAATCTCCGCTACCAAACAAACCTCTGCTGACCGCACTGAACAACTGCTGCGCACGCTGACAAGCGAAGCATTGAAAGGCACGGTTTCCTATAACCGCAACCTCTCTGTCACGATCAACAATGCGATCAAGAAGATCGACGAACTGCTATCCACGCAGGTCGCCGAGATTATGCACAATGAAGATTTTCGTAAGCTGGAAGGCAGTTGGCGCGGTCTGCGCTATCTCGTTTATAACAGCGAAACGAGTGCAAACCTCAAAATCCGCGTGCTCAATGTCAGCAAACGCGAGCTTTCACGCGATCTGTCTAAAGCTGTCGAGTTCGATCAGAGCAAGATTTTTAAAACGATCTACGAAAGCGAATTTGGCATCGCCGGTGGTGAACCCTTCGGCGCATTGGTAGGCGATTACGAGTTCGGAAATTCGTTTGAAGACATCGAAGCGCTGCAGAACATGAGTTCAGTTGCTGCGGCGGCCTTCGCTCCATTCATCGCTGCTGCTGGCCCGACGCTTTTCGGGTTCGATGACTTTACCGAACTGTCGAAGCCTCGCGATCTGGAAAAAATCTTCCAGACCAAGGAATACATCAAGTGGCGCTCATTCCGTGAGAGCAGTGATTCCCGCTTTGTGACATTGACAATGCCACGTGTTTTGACACGCCTGCCCTTCGGTCCGGAAACGTTGACCATCGATGAGTTCGATTACAACGAAGCCATCAAGTTCGGCGATAAGGAAATGGATCACAATAATTACTGCTGGTCCAATGCGTCCTATATTCTTGGTTCGCGCCTTACCGACGCTTTTGCCAAGAATGGCTGGTGCACGGCAATCCGCGGTGCTGAAAATGGTGGTAAGGTTGAATCCTTGCCGGTTCATATTTTCCAGAGTGATGATGGCGACACCGATACGAAATGCCCGACCGAAATCGGCATTACGGATCGCCGCGATGCGGAACTCGGGAAACTTGGCTTCCTGCCGCTCTGCCACTATAAAAACACAGATTATGCCGTGTTTTTCGGTGCGCAGACCACGCATAAGCCGGCAAAATATGACCGGCCGGAAGCTACTGAAAACGCAGCAATCTCCGCGCGCTTGCCTTACATGATGGCGACATCCCGGTTTGCGCATTACCTGAAGGTCATTGGACGCGACAAGATCGGCTCCTTCATGGAAGCCGAAGATTGCCAAGCCTGGCTCAATCGTTGGATCAACAATTACGTCAACGCCAATGATGATGCAGGGCCGGAAAATCGCGCCGCATATCCGTTACGGGATGCGCGCGTAGAGGTTAAGGCAGTGGCTGGCAGCCCCGGCTCTTACGAAGCCATTGCTTGGCTTCGTCCTTGGCTGCAGATGGAAGAACTGACAACATCCCTGCGGATGGTTGCACGTATTCCCAAGGCACGAAACTAGGCCTGCCGCCATACTCCGGCATCAGGCAGACTATTATTGTTGTACCGACCGCCTCGCACAAACGAACCAAGGGTTTTTACCTTTATTCCAATGTGTTAGGCGGTCTTTCTTCCGATACTACTTTCGGATATCAGGAGTGATGATTTCGTGGCGTCCGAAAGTCTTGTAACTTCAAAACAGTACGAGACCCGTCAGTCCTTTGCAAAGGCTGCCACGTCAGCACCGCATGCAAACACTGATATCCGCTATCAGATTGACTGCCTGATCGATGCTATTGACGATAGCCTTGCGAAACAGGTCAATCGGATTATTCACCATCCTGAATTTCAGCGGTTGGAAGCAGTCTGGCGGAATCTCTTGCGCCTCGTATGGATGCCGGTAAGCACCAGTCCGGTCCAAATTCGGATATTTTCGGCAAAATGGAAAGAGATTGCGCGGGATATCGAGCGCGCTGCGGATTTCGATCAAAGTCGGTTATTCGAACTTATCTACTCGCAAGAATTCGATATGCCGGGTGGCCAGCCTTATGGTCTGCTCATAGGCGATTACACTATTGCTGACGGCATAAATCCTGCCACAAAAACCAATGACCTTTCCGTTATTGAGAGTGTCGCAAGTATCGCAGCGGCGGCTTTCTCACCTTTCATTTGCGCTGCTCACCCCTCTCTTTTCGAAATGGAAAGCTACACCGATCTAGATCGCATGCCAGACCTGACATTCCTCCTGAAACCAAACCGCGCACCGCGTTGGAATAGGCTACGGCAGGCAGCCGATACGCGATTCCTCGGGTTAGCCCTGCCCCGCATTCTTGTTCGCAGTCCCTATAAGAGCAATGATATCAGCCGTCAGGATGGCTTTCGCTTTCGCGAGGAAATAGATGCTAAAGGAGATAACCTGCTTTGGGGCAACCCGGCATTCGCCTTCGCCTTTGTCGTCTTGCGTGAGTATGCGTCGTCAGGATGGTTTGCAGATTTGCGCGGTGTTCGTGAAGACGAAAAAAGTGGCGGCCTGGTTGATATGCTGCCGCATCTGGCATTCTCAACCGATCGCCATGATTTTGCCGCTCAACCACCCGTCGAACAGAGATTAAATCCGGCGCAAGAGCAGATATTGAGTGAGGCAGGGTTCATGCCGCTCGCCACGGTCCCCTATACGCCCAATCTGGTTTTCAATTCCAATCAATCAGTTCACCGGACAGCCAGATACGATTCAGATATCGCGAACCGTAATGCCCGTATCGCGTCAATGCTTCAATATGTGCTGTGTGCCTGCCGCTTCGCGCACTATCTCAAAATGATCATGCGCGAAAATGTTGGTCAGATCGCAACATCGAACAGCTTGCGGGATACGCTGGAAAAATGGCTCTCCACCTATTGCATCGGCAATGATGATGCCAATGCAACGATGAAAGCACGTCATCCATTGCGGTCCGCTTCCGTTGAAGTGCGTGAGATACCGGGGCGCCCTGGTGTCTACGGTTGTATTATGCGCTTGCAACCGCATTTTCAGCTGGACGATGTTACCGCGAGCTTCCAGCTACTCGCCGATATGAACAGCAAATCCGAACAGTCCACCAGAGGTAAAGTATAATGACGGGTGAAACAAACAGCGTTTCGGCGCTCATCGATGCCGGAGATCTTCGTGGAGCGGTCGACGCTGGACTAGCCGCAGTTAAGCAAAACCCGACAGACGCTTTGGCGCGCCGCTTGCTCATAGACCTGTTGATTGTCAGTGGCGATTTCGAGCGTGCCGACAAGCAAGCTGCGATATTGTCGAACACTGTGCCGGATCTGGCGCTTGGCCTTGCAATGCTCCGCGGACGACTTCGCGCCGCAGATGCGCGCGCCGCATGGTTTGAAACGGGAGCAATCCCAGCTTTTCCTGAGGGCCCAAGCGAACGTGATCAAGTGGCAATGAAAAACGCGCTTGTATTTGACAAGAAATCGGGCGGAAAAAACGGTGAAGCGCCAGAATCTTTCCCCGAAAACGTCTTCGAGGGTTCTGTCAAAATCGACGGCCGTACGGTGAACGCGTTTCGTGACCTCGATGATCGTATTCCGCATGCCATCGAAATTTTCCATACGAACGGCACATATATGTGGATCGACTTTAACCGCATTGGCCGCCTAGATTTTCATCCCATTCAAAGTGTGCGCGACCTGACTTGGCGTAATGCGCTGCTCACGCTTCGCGACGAGTCCCAGTCCGAGATTGTCATGCCGGCAACCTATTTTTCCCGAGATGCGGATGACGCTATGAAACTTGGCCGTGAAACCGATTGGGTAGAATCTGGCAGCGGGCTCTACGCAGGCAAAGGACAAAAATGCTTGCTGGCAGATGACGACGTACTCGGAATTCTCGACATTGGCTCGATAGAATTCATTCCCGCAGTGGCAAGTTAGAACATGGCAGTAAGCAGCAGGATATCATTTGAATCGGTACTTGATCGTCTGATGGATCATGACCCGGATATGTTGGCCGATCAGCCCACAACTCCGCGCCAGAAGATCAATAATATCCGCGAAAGCGTCCGAAAGGACATAGAAGCACTACTGAACGCACAGCAATGGCCTCATTCCATCGAAAAAGAATTTGAAGAACTACATACAAGCCTTTTAAGATTTGGCACTGCCGGTTTTCATGGCTTGATGCTGGCGACAACCGAACAGCGTTTGCGTCTTGCAGAAGCCATCAGGAAAGTGATCGTTACATTCGACCCTCGCCTTTCTCAGGTTCAGGTTGGGCTGGGCAGAAATAGAAACGACCAGGACCGTGTTCTGGATTTGCGCATCGAAGCAGAAATGCTCTTTCCGGACGGTATAGAGCCGATTGTGTTCGATACTTCCCTGGACCCGACAACCCGGCATTTCATGATTGGCGGCGCCCATCATGGCTAACCGCTTTCTTGCTTGGTACAACCGGGAGCTTGGTGCGCTACGCAAACGTGCTTCAGTTTTTGCCCATCAGCATCCCAAGGTTGCCGGGCGTCTACGCCTCACCCCGGAAGCTGTCGACGATCCTCATGTCGAGCGGCTCATACAGGGGTTTGCTTATAGTGCAGCGCGCGTCCGGCAGAAGCTGGATGATGACTTTCCGGAGCTTACAGAAACGCTGCTGGAATCGCTTTATCCGCACTATTTGGCGCAGATACCGTCGATGTCTATTCTCAAGTTCAATCCTTCCGACCAGCAGGATGAAACGATTGAACTGCCACGGGGTATGATTGTCGATTCAGAGCCAGTTCGTGGTGATACGTGCCGGTTCACGACAACACAGTCCCTGGCATTAAGCCCCGTCGCTCTGACTGATTGCAAGCTGGCGCAACCGCCTTATGTGGCACCGCCAGTGCCAGATCTCGCGCCAATGTCATGTCTCTCGTTCAGTATCAAGACAACCGGCCCCGTTACAAGTATTGCTGAACTTAACCTTGACGAACTGACGTTCTTCATAAAAGCACCGTTTGTAACGGGCGCCGCACTATACGAACTTCTTTTCAATCATACTTTGGGCATCGCGATTGGGCGCCACAGGGAAGACAAAGCAGCACTTCGCCTCCCACCTAATGCGCTGAAGCCACTCGGCTTCGAGCATGACAGACGTATGTTGCCTTACTCCAACAGAAGCTTCCCCGGCTTTCGTCTTCTCGCCGAGTTTTTCGCGCTGCCGGAAAAGTTCCTGTTTTTCGAGCTGAAGGGACTGAAATCGTTTCTGTCAGGAATGAAAGGCAGTGAGTTTCACATTTTCTTCTACCTCGATACCCCAGCCAATGCCTTGACGAAAGCTGTTGATCTGACGAGCTTTGATCTGCATTGCACGCCAGTCATCAACCTCTTTGAGCAGCGTGCTGAGCCTATCTCGGTAAACCATACCCAGAATGAATATGATTTGCTCCCGGATGCCCGTTACAACTCCACTCGGGAAATTTACGCCATAGAACGGGTCGATATTTCCGACCAGAAGGGCAACCGCAAAGAGGTGCCGCCTTTCTTTGGCAGGAAAAAGCAATCCAATGAAAAAAATGCCGACATGTTCTGGCAATATAAGCGCGAGATCGATGACGACAGCAAATCCTTCAAGGCAAAGATTCGCTTTGTGGATATGAACCTCGACCCCACTACACCCGAAGATCATCTGGTAGCCTCTATTGATGCGCTTTGCCTGAACCGGGGCCTGCCGGAGTTACTGCCGTTTGGTGGCGGACAACCTTATTTCAGCGCCCAATCCAAAGTCGGGGAGATCGGCAAAATCAATTGCCTGCTCCCTCCCACACATACGCACCGTTTCGAATCTGAAGGTGAGTCCTATTGGAAGCTCATCTCGCATCTTTCGTTGAACCACCTGCCGCTGACCAGTGGCGATCCGGAAATACTAAAGAGCATGCTGCGGCTTTATGATTTCAGACGATCACCGGAAATGCGATCAATGATCGAAGCGATTGCATCAGTCACGAGCCGCAAAGCCACTGCACGATTGAGTGATGGAACCATTGCCAGCGGTGTTGATGTCACGGTCGAGTTTACCGATGCCTTCATGGATCGAGGTCAAGCCTACCTTTTTGGATCGGTGCTGTCGCACTTTTTCGGGCTGTACGCTTCGATCAATACATTTTCCCGCCTTACAATACGGCTCAGCGGACTTGCCCTGCCCGTTGTTAGATTCCCGCCACGCACCGCCGAAGAGGTGCTGCTTTGAGTGAGATCGCTCCAAGCTCTTTGATTGATCGGCTCAAGGCTGAACCGCACCTGTTTGATCCGGACGCTGCACAATTATTGCTTGAGCTGGCGGGCGATAAGGCCACTTCTGCAGTGGCGTTGACATCTCACGCTACGAATAGTCATGTGGCTACGGCACTTTCCTCAGCTGAAAACAGGGGAGAGAAAGTCAGTATCCACGCCAGTTATATCGGATTTGTCGGCCCGGTAGCAGCATTGCCTGCCGTCTACACCGACCGTGCTCTCGATGAGAAACGACTGCGCAGCTCAAGCTATTTTGACTTCCTGGAGATTTTTGCCGCAGAGTTGCGCGAGTTGTTCTTCGCAAGTTCGCGAAAGTACCGACTGTCCAGCCTGATCCAGCTTTTTGGAATTGGCCCAAAAAACAAGGTGACGCGGAGCATATATGCTCTTCTGGGTCTTGCTTCTCCAAAACTGGTTGATCAACTTGTCATCGCACCGGAGGTGCCGCTCTACTTCTCCGGGTTTTTCGCCAATCAACGGCGCACTGCCACAAATCTGAGACTCATGCTTGCCGAGTTTCTCGGATACGAAGTAACCGTGCATCAATTCCAGAAGCGCTGGCTACCTGTCGATATCTCGGAACAAACACAGCTGGGCAGTGGCGCAAGAGAGAATGCCTTATTGGGCGTAACTGCCATTGCCGGTTCGTCTTATGCTGACCGTAGAAGTGCGATTCGGGTTTCTATCGGTCCTCTTCGCTACGGGGAGTATCTGTCACTGATGCCCGCCCAGAAAAAATTTGCCGAACTTACTGAGCTTATCCGGCTCTATTGCGGACCATCGCTCTCATTCGAAATACAATTGATCCTGGCAAAAGAAGATGTTCCCGAAGCTCGCCTGCATGGTGGTTCACCAGTCGGACGACTTGGCTGGGATCTTTGGGTGCGGCAAGCCCCTGCCGCTGAGAATAGCGCAGACGCGGTTTTTGACCCCGACAAAATCGTCCAAACTGCAAGTTAGCCCTGCTGCCGGAAGTACTTTACCGTGACAATCGGTTTGATTTTCATTTGTTGGGAAGCGGATGCCAACGCTTTGAAGACATCCTTGTCGGCCTTTATATCGAGCTTTTCATCTGACTGAACAGCGATAAGCATATAAGGCGCAGATGCTTGCTTAGCGGGTGCGGCCAATTTGAGATTAATCGCCAGAGCACCATCAGCGCCGCGTTTTGTGTCCACAACGTCGACTCCGCCATCACTACGAACCAGCAAAACATGGAGCTGGCCATTCTCAACGCCGCTCACTGTTGCAATGAGCGGTTCGCCCGCTTGCAACACTTCATTTTTCATTGAAATGATCGGTTGACCAGAATTTGCATCGGTTTCTGCGAGATAGGCAACTGCCTCACATTGAGCAGCGGAAACCTGACGCACATGGATCGTAGGCTCGTATTTGAAGGCGTCGCGGAACGCTCTTTCCATCTCGTAGAATGGCTCCACCCTTGGCGCAAAACCTTCAATATTGATCTTTTCGGGTGCTGTTTTAGCGCTATTGGCGAAAAAACATGGGCCGCCGGAAAATTGCTTTACCCAGTCCTGCTCGTTTAAGGCGACCTGTGGAGTATCATTCGCAGGCTTTTCCGGTTCTGCCATCGGTTCGGCGGGTTTGGTCACGGGTGGTGCAGGCTCTTCAGCCTTTTGTGGCGTTTCAGGCTTGGGCTGGGCTACAGGCGTTTCCTGCTTTGGAGATTCAGCAGACGGTTGCGGTGGCTCAGGTAACACAGGCGTGGGCGGCGCACTGCCAGGATCTGCGTCCAGTTTGAAATCAGATTTGCCGGCAGGCGCTTGCACCGGCTCTTTGGTCGCGGCGAGATAAGATTGGATCAATGCCTGATTGTTGTAGCCGTACCAACCGAGGCCAACCGCGATGAGAAACAGGAGCCCAAAACCCAGCCATTTGCCTGCTCCTCCCTGCGTTGTCGCGTTCTGACTGGAACCGGCTAATGGAGTATTGCCTGCCAGACCACCGGAGCGGCGCAAAGTGGGCTCTTTGCTGGTCGGAATCATTGGCCTCAGAGCATCAATGATTTCTTCTTTCTTGGGCCGGAGTGCAGGATTGGGCTGCAGCATTCGCTGAATGATGGATCGCGCTGCAGGGTGGATCGTCGAAAGATCGGGAATGGATTGCCGCTTGCGCACAACATCCGCGTGGGTGCCCGTCATATCGATGGGCTTACCCCGCAGCGCGGCTGCAAAAACCAATCCAAGACTATAAATATCACTGGGTTCATGGACTTCGCCGCCAAACAACCCTAGCTGTTCGGGCGAAACATAGTTGTATTTGCCTGCGAAGCTCCCGGCCAGCAACGTTCTGTCGCCGCCAATGCCCAGACGGGCAATCCCGAAATCGATCAATTTGGCGCCTTCGACATTCCCGCCGGACAAGATGATATTATCCAGCGAGATGTCGCGGTGGATGACACCGCGACCATGTGCAATTTTTAAACCTGATGCTATCCGGCTGATAAGCTTGGCGGCTTCTGCCAAACTGAGAGGCCGCTCCTTTATCCGCTCGTACAATGACGGTCCTTCGACCAGTTCCATCGTCAGATAAGCAGTGCCAGTAGCGCGATCTATCGAGAAAACGTGATAGCGAACAATGGCATCGTGCCCGAGGGAATTCAGGATCGATGCTTCCTGCTTGAACAGCGAAATAACGTGCTCATCACTGGCCAGATGCGGCAGGATCACCTTAATGGCAACCTCATCCAGAGTCTGGATATTATGCCCCTTATAAACCTCAGACATGCCGCCCACCGCCAATAGCGCGGTGACTTCGTAAATGTCATTCAGCCGGGTTCCGGGTTTGATGCTACCCGCGCTTTTACCGGTATCGTCAGTCATGACTGCTTGCCCGTCATTTCATTTCCGCGATACTCAACGATTACAACCGTCACATTGTCTGTTCCGCCCCGTTGCAACGCAGTTTCTATTAATAGTTGGCAGGCAGGTGCTGCTGGCAGGGACAAAACGATGTCCTGTATATCCGGCGCAGACAAATGTGCCGTCAGACCATCGCTACACAAAATAAATGTGTCACCTTCCTTGATCTCACCGTCCACGGTTTCGAAATAAGGAACCTCGCGAACTCCGACTGCATGCAAAATAACATTCTTGCGTTTGGATACTGCAGCCGCAGCATCCAAAGTCCCGTTATCGATCATTTGCTGGATTTCCGAATGATCCTTGGTCAGTTGGGTCATACGGTTTCCGCGATTGAGATAAAGGCGGCTGTCACCAGCCCAGACTGCTGAGAAATGGCCCTCTGCGATAAGCAGCCCGACAATGGTCGAACCCATGACACCCAATCCATGTTCGCGAGCCAGATTGCGAATATCCTCATTCACTCCATGTAATTGCCCGATGAACTCGTCTACGAGACCTGCATGGGTAGATTGCTGGTCTATCTTGCTGGCAGCTTGCACGATCATCGACGCCGCGACGTCGCCATGTGAATGACCGCCCATCCCGTCAGCCACGAGCCAGATACCGTGCGACGGTTTTGCGAGAAACCGGTCCTCGTTTACCGGACGGACCCGCCCCGTATGTGTAGCGCCGTGGGAATTGAACCACTCGCCCGAGATTGGCGGCTTGCCGTCAATATACATGAAACGTGCCGGCTCCATACTTACAAGAGAAAATCAGCATAAGCATTTGATTTTCCTTTTATGATCCATCTTTTAAGAATAGTGTCCAGTTATCAGATGACTGTGTGTCGACTTCCGTAAACTGTCCTCGCAGATGGTTGCGTTGCCAGCAAGCATCCTTGCCGGTGATCTGAAACTTTTTGGCATCGACACACAATGTCACGCTTCCTTTAAGAACGGGGCGCCCCTGTACGTCAACAGCGTGCACATAGATATAGCGATTACTGAGTTTCACTTTGATAACATCTGCACAACGATTGGCCGCAATGGCCCACCAGCCCTCTGTGCGCATTTGCCCCTCAACCTGTTCACCGATAGCAACATTGGCAATATCAGACGTTTGGTTGCATACCGTAAATGCAGCCAATGCGGGCATTATCGGAGCCAACATTAAAAACACAACGCCCAGTCCGACCGTGGCAATAAGGTTTCTACGTATCAAATGCTGCTTTCCCCGCTTCGACCGTGCGAACTTTATCAAATATGACCAACCTTGCGGACTATCTATCATCCAAATCCACTATAGTCTTGGTATTCAACACTTTATTTGAATAGGCTATAGGTGGATAGGGTCAGACGGAGAAGCAGATGCGCTTGGTGCTAAGACTGGAGAACCGTTCTCTGCATGGTGATGATGTCTTACCGGAATATATATCTGACAAGCGTAGCTTCACGATCGGCCGCGCTGACGAAGCAGATTGGACATTGCCTGATAGGAGCCGCTTCGTCTCAACCACACATTGTAGAGTTGACTACGATGAAGACGCTTATTGGGCAGAGGATTTATCGTCCAACGGTCTTCTGATCAACGATGAGGAACTGCAAAAAAGCGCCCGGCGCGTTCTTTCTGCCGGTGACCTTATCGAGATCGGTCCTTATCAGTTGCGGGTTTTTTTTGAAAAGCCAGCCAAGGTTGTTCAACCCTCGGACTTCGAACAAACAGTAGTCATGCCACTGAATACCGACGGTGGAATGCGTGAGATCGAGGATCGCACGATGTTTCTGGGGGTCGATCAGCTTGCGTCACTGCAGAACCTTAAACCGGCGCCTGTATCCGCTGGCGAATCTCAACAAGTCGTCAAACCTCGGCCAAGCACTACTCATACCGGAGGCTCCCGAGAGCGCTTCATCGAACATTTCGCCCGTGGCGCAGGACTTGACCCCGATACTCTGGCCGGGCGTCAGGACGACGAGTTCGCAGAGCAGCTTGGACAGATATTCCGCACGGTTGTACCCGGATTAACGCAATTGCTGGCAGCCCGGGCAGAAATGCGTGCCCTCATCCGCAGTACCCGGCAAACAGTGCTTAAAGCGAATAATAATAATCCGATGAAGTTTATTCCCGAGACATCTACGGCATTGGCTGCGCTATTTGGCGCAAACAAGCTGGAATACCTGGATGCCGGCAATAGTTTTGCCGAAACAGTTGAGGAATTAAAACAGCACGAACAAGCTGTATTTCAAGCGATGCAGACAGCCTTGTTCCGTCTCCTGAATGAACTGTCTCCCGACGCGATCGCGGCTTCGACCACCAATTCCCTGCTTTCAGGCAAAGGCGCTTATTGGGCACGTTATGTCAAAGCATGGAGCGAACGGAACGAGCCACATGAAAATGGCATTCTGGACGTATTTCTTCACTACTTCGGCGAGGCATATGATGAAAAGATCGGTCGCGAGCCATCCGGCGAATAGGGTCGATCAGCCCGGAACCTTGGAGAGAATATCGTCGATTGCCGAGCTATACTGCCGGAACCGGGATGCCTTGACCCGGGCTTCGCGATAAACGGGAGATGTCATCCCTCCAGCCCTACCCGACATTTTACGACTGGACCATTCGACGATCCATCCGGCAGTTTTCCCATATAGGAATGGATTGGCCGTGAATACCGATTGATCAAACAGAGAGCTTAACTGTGTGTCCGGCGCTGCTGAAAGAACAGTGACGGCGCCACCGCCGCCAAGGAAATGCGCCAGATAAAGATTTCCCGCCGTACCCGGAATTCCCGATGCTTTCAACGTTGCCTCATTCTCATTGGCAAGGTTCATGACCATTTCCGTAGCAAGTGTGGGGTCAAACTTTAATGCAAGCAATTCGCTGACACTCATCTTGGAAACAAGGTCACCGCGATATGAATTCATCATCCGAAGCCATGTGCTATTAATGAACTGGCCAAGACCGCTGGCCGACGACAATGGATTGGCTGCACTAGGATTGCCGCCGCTTTCGACATGGATAATCCGTTGAACAAGTTTCGCCGCTTCCCCATCCAGCCCGATTTCGCTGTAGCTGGAGCCCAGCGGGTCCACTAATCCGCCATTAGCAACGAGTTCAAAATGCAGGTGCGGACCAGTACTGAGGCCCGTGGAACCAACAAAGCCGATTATCTGACCAGCTTTCACTGATTTTCCGACCGCCACATTCCCGGCAAACCCTTGCAGATGCGCATAATGCGTCTCACGATTACCGGCATGTTTGATCTTGATGAAATTTCCAAAACTACCGTTGGTGCCTGCAAAAGACACGGTACCATCGAAAGACGCATAAACTGGTGTTCCGGCTGGCGCTGACCAGTCCACACCCTCATGAAACCTAACCGAGCCAAGAATTGGATGAACACGCGGGCCAAAACCAGACCGGAACACGCCTTTGACGGGCAGCACGAAACCTTCCGCGCCCCCAAGGCCTGATGTGGTGTCGTTTTCAGTCATGCACGAATAGTCACCTCCACGTTCAGGCCGGAGGAGATAGCATTTCAAAGTCTCGCCGCTGCGACGGACAGAAACATAAAGCACGCGCCCACTCTCGCTAGGCTCGTCGCGCGGAGACTCTGAATAGAGCAATGTAACTTTGTCCTCGGGTGAGATGAACTTGCCGAGATCATACAATCGCGACATACGTGTAATTGTCTCTGTGACTACGTTCGAAGGAATGTCGTTGCGAATCCCAGCGCTATAAATGCCATCCATGATGCGGAAGTTCTGCTCAGAAGTATCGGACTTGCCTCCTGTCACAAGCTCAGTCCAACTTTCATCCTTCCATGGATCGTCAATCCTGAGATAGCTGCCATCATCCGCGCGTGCCACGCTACCGATCAGCCCCTCCGTTCCGTACAGCGAAAGTTGCACAGGTGCTGTTGCCAAGCTCTGCAAATCGACGACAGATGTTCGCCAGACGGCAAGGTAACCCGGACGCAGCAGCTGAATATTCAAAAGTTTGGCTACCGCTTCGGAGACACGCGCGTTTTCCGCAAGCGTAGTGTGTCCATCCGTCAGCACATCAGCCACACTCCGCTCCGCCAGAACCTTGATTACATATTGCTGATTTTGTGGTGGACGCTGCTTTTCGCCGGTAATCTCGATATTATTGGAGCTACCAGGCGTTGTTTGGCCGATCTGGGCACTCTCGCTGGACGACACACCACCTTCCCAGCCAGCGTCCGTAGGAGCGGCGTTGCTGGGCGCAGGTCCGGCATCCGGCTGGCTCATGGGCGTTGCCGAGGTCACCGGAGCTTCAGGAGCCGACTGCATCAGCGCGAAGTCTTGCGGAGTTGCAGGCAACGCCGTCATCAACCGAACGGAACTCGAAAGCATCGTGTCCGACACATAGAAAATCGGTCCCTTTATTTCGGAACCGCTATCGTTCTTCTGGAAGCGAATTTCAGTTTTACGGGCCTGCGGCTTCTCATTGTTGACGGTCTGCAGCAACAGCGCATCCCGGCGGTCGTCTGTTGCAGCAAGCTCGAAATCGCCCCCTTTCCCGGCGGGGTTAACTTCCCCTTCCGGAATAACCAATGTCTGGTCTGTCAGATCTTCCTGTTCACTGACAAAATGCGGCATAAAATATATCGCTGAAACGATGGCGGCGGCGATGAAGGCAAACGAAAGAACGTGTGTTAGCCGCCGGATCAAACGTCGCCGTCCAGACAGTTTCTTTGCTTGCTTGAAGTCCGTGTTGATGCTGTGCAGCGATCCCTCGTGCTTCATAGGTCACCATATGAGGCTGAGACAGACTTGCGGGCCCGGATGGGCATTATCGATACACACCACCAATACCGATATCACGCAGACCCTTACGCGGCGGCGCAGCGCGAGCTGGTGCTTCAATCTGTGGCTGCTGCGTCGACATTATTACGGGGCGCGGGGCTTTAGATTTTGCCGGTGCTCGCGGACCAATGCGGGTTGGAGTAGCCTGCCGAGGCGGTACGTAAACGCAAACCACGCTGGGTTCGCGCCGTAAGGTATCATAATGAAACTGTGTCGGCGCCGTATCAGTCACCTTCAGATTTCTGTTCGAATAGTATCGAGTAAGCGCTTCCCGCGAGCTTGCACCCCAAACCCCATCCAAATCCGAAGTATAGCATCCGAGCCTCTGTAATTCCTGCTGCAGGCCCCATACCAGATCTTCGGGCCCAAATATTTCGGCCGGAGCCGTAGGCATATAGATCACAGGAGGATTCAGCCCATTATCTGGAGTATTTTCCGGGTTGGTGGCCGGTGGAAAAGGTGCAGTTCCACCATCCGGCGGCGTAATAGTCAGGCGCCCCGCCGGAGGATCAATTATTGCTCCGAGGTCTGTTCGGCGAGAGAGGCCCTGCTCGCCTATGGCCGGTTGACTACCCATCGCAATATTTGTCTGTTGATCGTCACCCGCATCAGTGGGCTGCGAGAAATAGAATTGCCGCTTCAAGGATGATTGATCCCAAGGCAACTGCCGTCCAAGCGTATTTGCTTCCACATCGGTGCGCACCTTGATCATCAGGTTTGAAATGTCCTGACCAGGTGTATTGATGTGATCGAGCAAAGCTTTGGTAAATGGGCTGTACGAACTCACTCCATCATAACTGATATTACCCGGCTGGGTGGCAAAGGCTATGAATACGTTCGCTCCACCAGTTACCTGCGCAAGACCGGCATTGACCGATCCACCGCCCGGCAAGGGATTGTTACGACAGGCATCGAGAAAAATCAGTGTCTGCCGATCTGGCGATTGCACTTCGGCAATGATCTTATCCAGGCTGATCGTCTCCTCGACAATCTTTGCCCGGTCATTGAGGTGCGCGTCTACCGGGACCAGATAATTCGTACCATTCAATTGAAACCCATGGCCCGAAAAGTAAACCAGTGATACGTCTGCGGTCTTGGCCTGCGCTTTGAAATCCTCGAAAATCCTGTCGAATTCTGCTCGCGTGGTATTGCTTGCGGGAAAGATGTCAAATCCCTGCGCCCTCAACGCATCCGAGATGCCTTTGGCATCATTTGATGGATTTACCAGCTTCTCGACGTTCTGGTAATCGGCGTTACCGATGATCAGAGCAATACGTTTTTGTACCGGAAGCCCTAGTATTTCAGCTTGGGCACTCTGCAATGCAAAAAGCAGCACAACGAGCATTGCACCCGCGCTTAGCGCGAAGGAAACCAAATGCCTGATGTGTTGCACATGAGAGGACACTCACTGTCTCTTCAAATTATGGGGTGGCCAGATAAATCTTGTCATCCAGCACACTACCGTTTTTCATCCGATCTTCCGCAGATCACAGTGTATACGCAAAAATAGCCTAGATATTGCTGTACTTGCAACTGTCTTATGGCGAAGACTAAGATATCCGAGTTATTTGTCCGTCGGAAGCAGTGCAGATTTACTACCATATGCAGGAACTACCTATGCGAATCGAGCTTCAAGCCATGAACAATTCGAATGACACCTCTTTCGGTGGTTCCATGGCAGTTCAAGGACAACGTTTTACCATTGGTCGCGGTGAAAGCTGTAATTGGGTAATCAAGGATAGCCGCCGTGTTGTTTCGAAGCATCATTGCACGTTGGAACAGCGCGATACCGGGTTATATCTCATCGACAAAAGCACAAACGGCGTCAGTGTCGGTGGAATTGCGGTCGACCGGCAATATGGCCAGCAATTGTTTGACGGCGACACAATCGAGATTGCAGATTATCGCTTCAAGCTGGTCATGCAAAAAGATTCGGCCATTCGAACACCGTTAGCGCAAAGCAGCGCCGACTTGCTGGCAGGACCAAGTGTAACGTCGATTCTCTCGGATATTGCTCCTGCAGGCGTTGGAGCCACAAGCCAGCTACCCGGCGAAAGCCATGATGAACTGTTCGACAAGCCAGCCAAGCCTGCGTCACGTGAAGGTTTAGGCGTCTCCGATATCGGTTGGGACGGACCACCTGAAACTGAAGTGGATATCATCAAGCCATACAGGACCAGCCGCCCTTCTTCACTTTCCGACAGGATAGAACAAACACCCGCGGCAAACTCGCTGTTCGAACTGCCAGTCGTGCGACCCATTCTTCCGGACAATTGGGACAGCGATGACGAAGAGCCTGTCACGCAGCAACAGCCGGTCCGGTTTGAGCAGCCGCCGGCAAAAGCACCAGAAGCCGTAAACCCTGTACCAACTCCATCAAAAGTTGCGCCTGCACGAACTGTTTCGGCACAGGAGGCTGCTGAATTGCTTCAGGCTTTTCTGGAGGGCGCAGGATTGGACACAGAGACACAGCCCGGTCTCGATCCGGAACAATTCTTGAGAAAAGCAGGCGCCGTTATGCGAATCGCCTTGGGCGAACTCTATGAAATGCACGTGGGCAAGAATGCGTCAGCGGCTCGTCTGGAACTGGAAGGTATTGCTGGAGACACGCCGTGGATATTTTCGCTCGCCAGTCAAGAAGACAATCAGCGTATGTACCGCATCGTAGAATTCATTAACGAGGCTGAGCCGGCTGATATGAAGCTTATCGAGCGCGACTTTCGTTCAATCACGAATTACCAGACCGACCTTTCGGCAGCCATGCTGGATTTTATCGGAGAGATACAACAGGCAATCGACCCTTCGGTACTTGCAAGCAAAACCAAATCAAAAACCATACCGGCACTTCGCAAGGCAGCCCTGTGGGACGAATTTCTTACCTCTACGACGCTTTTCGAGGAACAACAGGGTGAAAAGCGCAAACCTGCACTATTGAAACTTCTTCGCAAATTCTTTTCCAAAACATAAATCCCGCGAACTCAAGATTACGTTGACGTGAAGGTGTCTTATCTGCAAGTTACAACCAGATTAGTCACATAGGTTGTGTCAAGTCCATAAAAGGATTGTATCGGGAGAATAGTATGCGTTTTGAAACGCTTGAGGTATCTGAGTCTCGTCACCAAAACACATCGTTGAAACGGTCTTTTCCTTTAACTTTTGCTGCTTCGGCGGTAATGTTTGTTTCTGCTTGCACATCAACGCCTGAGAACACGGGGCCGCGATATCAAGAACCAATTCCCGTTACTGTATCTGCCAGCAGTTCTGCCAATCCATCGCCATCCGGCTCTGCCACACCCACTGCGGTAGAAGTCTTCGTGCTCAAGTCACCCGGTCGCTTCCAGTCGCTCGATTATTTCCAGCTGAAAGGCGGAGGCGCGCTCGGTGACGATCTTGTAGAGCGCAAGACGATTTCTGTACGCCCGGGTGAAAGTGCCAGCCTGGTTATCAATCCGGGTATAGACGGCGCATATGCAGGTGTAATCGCCGGGTTCCGCGACATTGAAAACGCGCGCTGGCGGGCACTGACTCCCATTTCAGGTGCCGGAAAACTAAGCATTTCTGTCGGAAGACTGTCTGTAAGTGCATCCGCCAGCAATTAATCGATACGGTGTTTATTGATGGAACATGACAATCGCGTCGTCTGGTCGGAAGGTATGTTCCTTCGGGTGCAGCATTTCCAGCAACAGGACCGCTGGACCGAGAAGCTTGTAAAGGCGGCAACGCGTGAACTGGTAAAATTTCCGTGGGGGGTTTCCCGTCTCGCTATCAATGAACAGCTCTTGAGCAATGGTCTGTTTGCTCTTTCCAGTGCACGGGGAGTGATGCCGGATGGAACTGTTTTTGAAGCCCCCGGCCCTGTCGATCTCCCTCCTGCATTGAGGCTTGAGGAAGGTACCAAGAATGTTCTTGTCTATTTGTGCCTTCCCATGCAGCAGGCAGGACTTGCAGAAGTAGGCGGCGAGGCTACTCCGGGCCGCAGCATTCGTTATGCGCGTCAGAAGTACGAAGTGCAGGATACCAATGAGGGCAGTTCGATTTCTGCGCTGCTGGATGTTGGCAGGCTTCGCCTGAGCTTTCTTTTGTCAGACGAAGAATTGGCTGGCTATGATCGTATAGCTGTAGCGCGAATTGTAGAGGTTCGGCAGGATCAATCTGTCGTGCTTGACGATACCTTCATTGCATCGGCCACAAATTGCGCCGCCCAGCTTCAACTCGAAAACATCGTCACCGAAATTTTGGGTATCATGTCCCACCGTGCCGAAGCGATTGCGGACCGCATGGGCGATCCTTCCATACGCGGCACGGCAGAGGTGTCTGACTTTCAGTTCTTGCAAGTCCTTAACCGCAATGAGGCAGTCTTCCGGCATCACCGCGAAAACCTTGCAGCTTTGCATCCGGAGACACTTTATGTGCTTTGCGCGCAGCTGGCCGGCGAGCTTTCAACGTTCACCAAGGAACGTCGCAGGGGCTCGGTTTTCCCGGGTTATCGTCATGTTGATTTGCGCGGCTCGTTTGATCCGGTTCTTGCTGATTTGCGCGAGTCGCTTTCTTCTGTGCTGGAGCGTTCCGCCGTGGAAATTCCACTCGACGAACGCAAGCATGGCGTGCGTGTCGGCACGATTACAGACCGCAATCTCCTCGTCGGAAGCGGCTTTGTCTTGGCAGTACGAAGCGACATGCCCTCGGAAGCGCTTCGCAGCACCCTGCCCCGGCAGATCAAGGTGGGACCAGTCGAGCGTATCGCCGAACTCGTCAACGTCGCTCTACCGGGCATAGCGGTTCGTCCTCTACCTGTAGCGCCGCGCCAATTGCCATATCGCCCGGGAACGAGCTATTTTGAACTCGACAGGGACGGACCTTTGTGGAAACAGCTTAGCACCTCCGGTGCCATTGCCCTGCATCTGGCCGGTGAATTTCCGTCCATCGAGTTTGAGCTTTGGGCTATAAAGTCATGACGCCATGAGTGACGATAAGTTCTGGCGCAGCGAACCGACGATCATAAAGCCAAAACCTGGTGGTGATCGTGGTCGCAATGCCCAATCCAGCACTGCTGACTCTGCAGAAACGACCACGCTACAGGCTGCATTGACTGAAGGTGGTGTCGAGATGATCGATGGCACACCCAAAGGTTTGCCATTTCTGGTTTCGGCGGCGCGACCACAGCTTAACCTGCTTTATCATTTGCGTGGACTTCATGAAGGACCTGATCCTGATCAATTGCGTACAGCCGTCATCGATGAGATGCGCGCATATGAGCGCAAAGTTGCCAATGCCAATGTCGATGCTCAGCACGCACGTGTTGCCCATTATGCCTTGTGCGCAACCATAGACGATGTGGTTCTCGCAACCCGGTGGGGCGGCGCCAGCAATTGGGCAAGCAACAGTATTGTTTCAACGTTCCATCGCGATGTGCAGGGCGGTGAACGCTTTTTTGAACTGCTGGAGCACTTCCACAAAGATCCGGGCCGCAACCGCGATATTCTGCTGTTGCTGTATCTGTGCCTTTCACTTGGCTTCAAAGGCAAGCTGAGAGTTAGTGCACGCGGCGCTCTTGAACTGTCCCAGATAAGAGACAGCCTATACCGGACGCTCCAAGCTACAATGGGCGATGTCGAGCGGGAGGTGTCACCCCATTGGCGCGGGATCAACGCTCGCTTTCTCAAGGGACGATTCAAAAACCTTTATCCGGCCTTGCTTGGCTTCCTGGTGTTGCTTTGTGCTTTCGGTTACATCGGTATTTTGCGGCTGCTCAACACAGACTCCGACGCAGTCATGGTGGCTATGGCCGCTGCACCGCCCGAGGGCAATCCATCGATTAAAGTTGCAGAACCGGCTCCCCAGCCAGTCGAGCAGATCGACCGGCTTCGCAATTTCCTCGCTTTCCTGCAACCGGAAGTAGATCGCGGTCTGGTCACCACTCAACGCAACGGCAATCGAGTGCTCGTGCGTTTTCGCAACACAGGCTTTTTTGCATCGGCCAAAGCAGATGTGTCGCCGCAGTTTCAAGGTTTGATAGACCGTATAGGCAGGGCCATTGCGGACGAGCATTTTGCAGTGCAAGTCATCGGTCATACCGATAATGATCCGATCAGAAATAATACCCGGTTTCCATCAAACTTTGATCTGTCACGGGCACGAGCAGAAAACGTTGCAAAAATTCTAGGGGCTTATGTACCCGGCAATCAGATAACTTTCGAAGGTAAAGGCGAATCCGAACCGATCGATACCAACGACACTAGAGAGGGTAAGGAGGCGAACAGGCGAACGGAAATCGTCGTAATTGCTACTCCGCGCCCCGACAACGACACGGCAACCGGCGCAGGCACTCAACAGTGAATATCCTCAATTGGCTCTATACAATCCGATCTTACCTTGAGGGCTACGCTGGCTTCCTCAAAGGCGGCAGGTTTTGGTCACTGATCTGGGTTGTCGCCATTTCTGTGATGATCTGGTTTTACGGCGAAAGCGTAGCATTCGGCCAATGGCGTCCGCTGGAAACCGAGTATAGCCGTCTCGTGGCGATTGGCGTCGTCATACTGGCTTGGCTGATCTACGTAATTGTCTCGGCGGTCAGGCGTCGCCGGGCTGAGGCTGCGATGATCGATGCCGTGGCAGAAGACGGCACGGATTCCGAAGCTGATGCGCGAGACGAGGTTACGCTCCTCAGGCAACGCCTCAAGGACGCACTGCTGCGCCTCAAGTCGATCAGTAAAAAGCGGTTTGGCTACGTTTATGACTTTCCCTGGTATCTTATCATCGGCTCCCCCGGTTCCGGCAAGACAACTGCGCTGGTGAATTCAGGCCTGTCTTTTCCTTTTGCCGATGAAATGGATGATCAGGCCATTCAAGGCGTTGGCGGCACACGCAGTTGCGACTGGTGGTTTACCGATGAAGCCGTGCTGATTGATACTGCCGGACGCTACACGACGCAGGACAGCGACGTTACCGTTGATAGCACTGCATGGCAAAGCTTTCTGGGTCTGCTGAAGCGTCACCGCCCGTTAAAGCCAATCAATGGCGTTATCGTAACAATCAGCATGGCCGACATCCTTACGCAAAGTGCGCAAGCGCGCTTCAAGGAAGTCCGGATACTCAAGCAGCGCCTGCGTGATCTTGAAGATAATCTGAAAGTACGCCTTCCCGTATATCTCGTGTTCACCAAGGTCGATATGCTTGCAGGCTTTGGTGAGTTCTTCGACAACTTCAACAAGTTTGACCGCGAACAGGTCTTGGGCGTTACTTTCCCACTCGGCGTGAGCCAATCGAAAGGCAAGATTGCTCAGGCATTTTCGGGTGAAATCGATCTGCTGCTGGAACGCATGCATCGGATATTGCTGGAACGCATGCAGCAGGAGCCTGATGACATCCGGCGCAGCAGTGTGTTCCGGTTTCCAGCGCAATTTGCGTCTATCAAGAATGTTCTCGTCGAGCAGATCGGCGAATTGACCGCGAGTTCAAAACTGGTTGGTGCGCCATTGCTGCGCGGTGTTTATTTTGTTTCAGCCACCCAAACCGGCGCGGTTTACGACAAGGTGGGCCGTTCAACGTCCGAACGATTCTCGTTTCTGCAGGAGCCCAATACAACAGGAACGGTCTCTCAGAAGGCGTTCTTTCTGTCGCGTCTGTTCAATGATGTGATTTTTGGCGAAGCCAATCTCGTTACCACGGATCTCAAGGTTCAGCGCCGCAAGCGCATCATGTCTGCAATCTTCTATCTTGTTCCTCTCATTATCGCTGGTGGACTATTCGCAGGCTGGGCTCATGCCTATCTTACCAACCAAGACACGATGAGCGCAGTGAATGAAAGGATTGCATCCTATAACCGCGAAGCAATGTCCATTCCGGTCGAAGATATTACAACTGACGATTTGAATCGGATCTTGTCGCCGCTGGATACTTTACGTGGTGCGCTGACCGATGACATTGCTGGTAAGAGCCGCTGGTATCATTTCGGTACCGATCAGGAAGAAAAACTGCGGGAAAGCATGCAGGCAACCTATGCGCGCGGGCTGAATGGCTTCTTGTTGCCGCGTTTGCTGGTCCACCTGCAAAACCGGATGAATGATCCGAAGATCAGCACGGGCCAGCTTTATGACACGCTTAAACTATACAGCATGCTTGGCGGTCTCGGACCGCTCGATCGGGAATTTGCCCTGCGACAACTCCGGGCAACATTTGAAGTCAGCCTACCCGGCGCTGGTCGTACGCAGTCGCGCGAGAGTTTGCTTGCTCACAGCAGTGCATTGCTGTCGCGGCCCTTGGCGGCAGTAACGCTAGACGACAATCTGATCAAGAAGGCCCGCGAAAAGCTGAACGCCATTCCACGCGCGCAGCAGCTCTATGAACTTCTTGTGGCAAGCCCTGATGCCCTTGCCATACCAGAATGGCGGCCTATCGATAAAGCTGGGTCGGGAGCAAAATTGCTCTTTGCGCGTCAGAGCCGAACTGATCTGCGTGAGGGAATACCAGGAGTTTTCACTCGCGACGGCTACTTCAATTATTTCCTGCCTCGCCTCGCAGAAGTGTCTGAGCAGTTCGCAAAGGAAAGCTGGGTTATTGGCGAGGATCAAGCCAATGCAGAGTCGGGTGACGATCTTAAAACCAACGTCCTGCGCATCTATTTTAATGCCAATCGCATGCAATGGGCAGCGCTGCTGAGCGATCTAACTATTCTCCCTGCTCCTGATCTAATTCAGGCAGCCGAAATCGTGCGTATTCTCGCTTCCAATGACAATCCGTTGCATACTCTTGCCACGGCGATTGCGGATGCAACAAATCTCGATCCACAACAGTTCGCACCACCGGAAACATCTAAAAACCCAGTCCCCAAAGAAGAAGAAATAGACGAAGCGCAGCAACGCCTGGCAGAGGAAAAAGCCAAGGCAGAGATTGCACGCGTTGAAGCGTTGCAATTACTGACAGACGGTTTTGAAACCAACATGCTCGATCCCTACGCAGCGTTGCGTAAATCTTTGCAGGCGCCCGAAGGACAAAAATCGGAATTTGCCGATCTTTCCCCTATCCTTGAGGAACTTTCCTTGCAACTAAGCCGCGCCGCGATCAACGCCGGCGACGTCAACACGATCTTTGGCGTGGAAAGCAAACTTGTATCAGCCAACCAGATGCTCGTAACACAGGCACAGCGCCTGCCTGAACCAGTGAGTATCTGGATAGGCCGTCTTGCGACTGATATTGCACGGTTGACAGCAAACGGTGCCCGTCAATCAATGTCTGCAATGTGGCAAGCCTCAGCGGCACGCGTCTGCAAGGCTGGCATTGAAGGCCGTTATCCCTTTGACCGCAACGGTGTCAACGATGTTGCAATCAACGATTTCATTCGCATGTTCGGACCATCCGGTGAGTTTTCAACATTCTTCCAACTGCATTTGAAGCCATTTGTCGATGTATCACAGTCTCCGTGGCGTTTAACCGGAATGAACGGCGCCGAAGCCATTCCGAGCGACGCTCTGATCCAGTTTGAAAACGCGCAGACGATACAGACGGCCTTTTTCTCAAAGGGCGGAAACGAGCTAAGTCTTGATCTGGATATTACGCCGATTGACCTCGACAGTAATTCGACAAGTGTTTCCCTTGATATCAATGGCAAGAATATCACCTACGATCACGGTCCTCCCCAAACGCAGTCCTTCCAATGGCCGGGCGAAGGTAATCGCGAAGCACGCATCGCGTTCAATCCTCCCGGACCGGAAACAAGCATAAAGAAAAACGGCCCATGGGCGATGTTCCGCCTGTTCGACAGAGCACAGAAAAATGTATCCAGCGCCGATCAATTTACCGCATTATTCCGGATAGGCAGCCGCAGGGCGAGCTTTGATGTCAGGGTGGGGTCAGTACTCAATCCGTTTGCCTTGGACGCGATACGCTCGTTTAAATGCCCTGAGGGCCTGTAGCCTTAAATCTTAAATACAAGGCAATAGAATCCTGCCAGCCCAATGGAAGTGAGGAACCAGGTTTATGCACCACCGCGACACGGTTTTGGCAGGCTATTTCGGCAAAATTCCCTCAAAGGGAGATTTTGTCAGCCGGCGCCTTGATCGCAATGTTCGCGCGCAGTTTGATCAATGGCTTCAATCTGCGTTGCAGGCGAGCCAGGAAACGCTGGCGGGCGAATGGCTGGAGCTTTATCTGAATGCACCGATATGGCGCTTCTATCTCGAGGCAGAGATATGCGGACCATATCCCGTTGTTGGGATGATGATACCGAGCGTTGACAAGGCAGGCCGTTATTTTCCTTTTGTCGTAGCAGCACAAATACCGGACTTTGCCCTCTCCGTTGCCGCAGTCGGGCAAACCGATGAATGGCTGCAATCTCTCGAAAGTCTGATTTTAAGCGTACTTGACGATGACTTCGATCTCGATTTTTTCGATCATCGGTTGGCTAAAATAGCTTTTGATATTGGCGACCCCGATCAGGATACGGGCAACACGGTAATATTTGCGCCACTTGCAGCAGCACTGAATGATCAAAGCTCTGGCCCACGATCCGTGTGGTGGACTTCGGGCTCCGACCGACGCAAGGCGGGCATCTCGCTTTACAGTGGTTGGCCCGCAGCTACCGCTTTTGCATCATTCTTCACGGACGGCTCTGCCCCCGCAAATTTCGACGACGCCTTTGAGCGCGCGCGCCAAAGTGGGCTTTCGCGTCACAATAATGGCATGCTTTCTGAATCGGCCAAGGTTGGAACATTATCACTGGCCGCGCGCTCCCATCGGGGAACTTTAGCCGAACAAAACATTGAAAGCTTCGTGTTTCGGTTGGATAAAGGACTTGTCTCCATTGCCGACGGGACGTTTGGTCTCAGCCGCAGTGCAACTATTTCACGTTTTCTGCTGGCATCTCTGGACAGCGTTCAGATGCCGGCCAGCATTGATGATGCTTTGCAGGTTCTGCAAGAACGACTGGAGGATGCCAAACGCGCACTGACCGAACGTCTCGATATCACGGTGGCCGGTCCAGCCCTGCAAGCTGGCACGTTAAGCTTTGTCTTCCGCGAAAATCGTTTTGGATTGATCGTGCAGGGAAATGTGCACTGCATCCTGCTTCGAGGCGATGAAGTGATCGAACTGACCGATACAAGCCTTAGCAAACGCTCCGGCTCTACCCTGCAGCTGCAATTCAAAGCGACCTCCTCCACCGTTACCGGCGAGCTTTTCCCCGGCGACCGCTTTTTGCTGATGACAGCGAATATTGCTGAAGATGTTCTGGAGCATGAGAACTCCAGCACACTCCATGATCAACGTGTCGAGGCCATTGTCGACCGGATTATCGACGACGCATTGATCAATGGTGCGGCAGAAAACCTTACAATCGTCGCGTTATCGGTTGATCAATCTCCCCAATAGACGTTCCGCCTATTCGCGCTTGTTGTGGACAAGGCTTATAGCGCTCTCACATGTCCATGGTCGCAACCCGCAACCTCGCCTATGTTTATTTGATGAAACCATCACGCGAAATAACACGTCTTCTGGACATCATGGCAGCCCTGCGGACACCCGTTACAGGCTGTCCATGGGATATCGAGCAGGATTTCAGATCAATCGCGCCATACACGCTAGAGGAGGCATTTGAAGTCATCGACGCCATTGAACGCAATGACATCGATGATCTTCGGGAAGAACTCGGTGATTTGCTGCTTCAGGTGGTCTTTCACGCCCGGATGGCCGAGGAAATGAAGGTGTTTGATTTTGGGGATGTGGTGCAGGCTATAACCCACAAAATGATACGTCGCCATCCGCATGTTTTTGGCGATGAAGCTGCCCGTGGATCGGGCATGGCCAAAGGTATGTGGGACAAGATCAAAGCTGAGGAGAAAGCCGAGCGCCGCGAACGGCGACGGGCTTTGCAACTCGATCCGTCCGAGCCAAATGGTTTCCTTGATGACATACCCGAAGGTTTTCCGTCGCTGATGCGGGCTTTGAAACTCCAGCAGAAGGCTGCCAAGGTAGGTTTTGACTGGTCGGAAGCCCTCCCCATTCTCGATAAGATAGAAGAAGAGATTGCGGAGCTACGACATGAAATTAATGCTGGGGACCAGCAAAAGACTGAAGAGGAATATGGTGATCTGCTTTTTGCCATGGTCAATCTCGGCAGGCATTTGAAACTGGAACCGGAAAGCGCGCTGCGCGGGACCAATGAAAAGTTCCGGACAAGGTTCCATTACATAGAAAAGAAGCTGACAGAGCGTCAGCAATCGCTTGAGGACGCAACGCTCGATGAAATGGAAGCACTCTGGAGCGAGGCCAAAACCAAAAAGTAGTCAGGTTCTGGTTTTGCTCAGCAACTTCTCTTGCAGAATAGCATTTGAAGCCGCCGTCATATCCATGGTTAGCAGCACAGAACCGTCATCCTGATCTTTACGCTTCACATTGGTGGAATGCTGATAAATCCAATCGATAAGCCCCATTCGTTCGGGCTGTAGCGTCAGCTTCACGTGGGCAAGTTTCCCGGCGATGCGATTTTCGATTTCTTTCAATAGAATATCGACGCCTTCCCCGGTTATTGCTGAAACGGGGATCGGATGCTCATTGCCGGTCGCAGCAGCGCTAAGGCGTTGCGCGGCTTCCCTGCCCGCATCGTCAAGCAGGTCAATTTTGTTCCAGACTTCGATAATGCGCTTTATATCGCCGCGTTCTATGCCCAGATCGGCCATGATCGCATGCACATCTTCCGCTTGCGCGGCGGTATCGGGATCAGAGATATCGCGTATATGCAAAATAAGGTCTGCTTCGACAACTTCTTCAAGTGTCGCCCGAAATGCTGCGACGAGATGCGTCGGCAGATTCGAAATGAAACCCACAGTATCAGACAGGATGACCATTTCGCCGTGTTCCAGGCGAATGCGCCGCAACGTCGGATCAAGCGTGGCAAAAAGCATGTCCTCTGCAACAACGCCTGCGCCTGTCATACGATTGAACAAGGTAGATTTGCCCGCGTTGGTATAGCCCACGAGCGCTACAATCGGATGAGGCACCTTCCGGCGCTTACTGCGGTGTAGTGCGCGCGTGCGAACGACGGTTTCCAATTCGCGTTTGATACGCAGGATCTTTTCCTGCAAGGCACGTCTGTCGGACTCGATCTGCGTTTCACCGGGACCGCCGAGAAAGCCGCCACCGCCGCGCTGCCGCTCAAGGTGGGTCCAGCTCCGAACCAGTCGACCTTTCTGGTAAGTCAGATGCGCCAGTTCAACCTGTAGTGTACCCTCTTTTGTCTGCGCGCGACGTCCGAAAATCTCAAGAATAAGCCCTGTTCTATCGAGAACTTTGGCATTCCACGCTTTTTCGAGATTCCGTTGCTGCACGGGCGTGAGCGAGTGATCGACTATAACCAGTTCGGCATGCGTTTCTTCGATAATTTCGGCAATCATCTCGACCTTGCCGGAGCCTAGCAGGGTCGCCGGTCGCGGAGCCGATACTTGCACGATATCCGAGTGCACAATGTCCAGATCAATGGCGCGCGCCAGTCCTTTGGCCTCTTCGAGACGTGCTTCATCGCTACGTTGGAATTCGCGGTAGTATGTTGGAGCTTTGTGGTCTTCCTGCCTGCCGCCGTCTGCAAAACGATTTGGTAGCACCGGGACGATGACAAGCGCACGAGTAGCTTCCCGGGCGGTATCGTCATCCCCGACAATTCCGCCCTGCTTGTTTGCGTTACGCGTGGTTTCTTTGGTCAAATGTGATTAGTCGCTTTCTTCAACTTCGAACATCTGCACAGGCTGGCTTGGCATGATGGTCGAAATGGCATGCTTGTAAACAAGCTGCGAATGGCCGTCGCGGCGCAAAAGCACGCAGAAATTGTCAAAAGAAGTAACAATACCGGTCAATTTTACACCATTTATGAGGAAGATTGTCAGAGAAATCTTCTGTTTTCTGACTGAGTTCAGAAAAAGGTCTTGAAGATTCTGCGATCGTTCAGCCATTGTTTTTATCCTTTTATGCGATCAGCAAATGTGTCTCGTGCAAAATTCTGCAGTGGAAACAGGTAACCCTGCTCCCAACAGGAGGCGGAAAACAGCGTTTGTAAAGTCCCCTCACTCACGGGTTAACAGGATGGCGTTTTTTCCGCAATCTCAAAAAACGCTTCACGTAACGAAAGTGTTATCGTTCCGGGGTGGCCATTAGCCACCGTAACGCCATCGATATCAACAACCGGCATAACTATAGTGGTTGCAGCAGTAATAAAAGCCTCTTTTGCGCTTTTTGCTTCGTTCACCGAGAAACCCCGCTCTTCTATTTTCAAACCAAGCTTTTTAGCCACATCAAAGATTGTGGTCCTCGTGATGCCCCTCAAAATGCCGGTTTCGGCTGGGCGCGTAACGAGAACCCCGTCTTTGGTCACGATCCACGCATTGGTCGCCGCTCCCTCCTTGACGGTGCCATCGGCATCAACGAACCATGCCTCTTGAGCGCCCTGCTCTTTTGCCTGCTGACGAGCCAACACATTTGGAAGCAGACCAACAGATTTTATATCCACCCGCTCCCATCGGTTTTCGGGAACCGTTATGATCTTGATGCCTTTTTCAGCACGCGCTTGAGAAGCCGCCGGACTGGTACGCTTGGCTGTCACAACGATTGAGGGAGCCGTTTCCGCAGAAGGAAAAACATGATCGCGACGAGCAACACCGCGGGTTACCTGCAAATATACAAGACCATTGTGAACCCTGTTGCGACGCACCACTTCCCTGATGACCATCTGCAAAGCCTTTCGCTCCATTGGCCAAGCAATTTTAAGCTCTGACAATGAGCGTCCAAGTCTGTCGAGATGCCGCGTCATATCCATGATATTGTCGCGCGCAATCTCACACACCTCGTAGACACCATCTGCAAATTGATAACCGCGATCCTCAATATGCACACCAGCTTCAGAATGCTGGACATATTGGCCGTTCACATAGGCAATCCGGGACATTTTCGACCCTCCTCAGAATGAGCCAAAGACAATGCGCATAGGCGTAGAAAGATCAACACGCTTGCCGGTGTCCTCCAATGCGCCGCTTTCTATATCGCGCCTGAAAACAGCAATCCCGCCGCCTTTCTGGTTTGCCACCAGCATGAACTTGCCAGACGGGTCGATAGTAAAATTACGTGGACCAATGCCCTGCGATGGTGTCCAGCCAATCAACGTAAGCTTACCCGACTCCTGAATTGAATAGCTCACAATGCTGTGGTGGCCACGGTTCGATCCGTAAAGAAAACGCCCATCGGGACTGACGGCGATTTCAGCGCACGTGTTCGTATCGGTAAAATCGCCCGGTATTGTCGGCAAAGTCTGCCTGATCGAGAATCCAGCCTTTTCTGAATCATAATCCAATACTGAAACAGTACAATTCAGCTCATTGATAACATAGGCTATTTTTCCATTGGGGTGGAACGTCAAATGGCGTGGGCCTGCGCCCTCCGGCAATTGTGTGAAAGGTGTTGCAGCAAGTTTCAACTTTTCGCCGTTCTTTGGCAGTTCATAGGCAATGATCTGGTCCAGCCCGAGATCACAAACGAATAACGTACGATTATCCGGGCTTACGACCGTGCAGTGTCCATGCTGCCGCTTATCTGTCGGCAAGATAGCGTTTGCACCTTCGTGACATGCTGCGGCAAAAGCCGGTTCGATACCGCCGTCATTGCGAATGGAAAAAGCAGCTACGGCATTACCCGGCAGCGAGCCCAACGGCGCAACAGTGTAGTTCGAGGCAAACATCATCGTGCCCGTTTGATCAAAACCTATGTGGCATGTTGTGTTACCCATGGTTGACTGCATGTTGATGTAGGATAAAGCGCCGCTATCCGCGTCAATCTCAAAGGCAGCCACGAGATTTTCATTCCACTCCGGGACTTCAACCGCCGCATAAAGCCGCTTGTTATGCTCATCTATCGCCAGATAACCGGGATTGTCGATTGCCAGATATTCACTCGCAAGTGTAAGGCTCCCGGTTTCAGTGTCGAATTGATAGACACTGATGCCCTTGCCTTGACCAGGCAGAGCGTTGCGATTCAAGTTACCGACGAAAGCGAAGGTTTTTGGCATTGGTTTACTCATGAATTCGAGAGGTGAAGTATTTCGCCATCCGCAGGGATGATCAGTTTTTGGGTTGTAATATTGTTGCTGTCCGCAAAAGCCCTTAGGTTACCACGAGAAACCGTTGCGTGATCAAGCGCTTCCATATGCGTAGCTATGATGCGGGCCTTTTCATCAGCGATCCGGCAAACTTCGACTGTTTGTCCGGCATCCATGACGATCAGTGTATCGTCCCATTTGGCACCGCAGGAATGCGTGATGATGATGTCAGGCTTAGTGCCTGAAATCGTCTCAACCACAGGCGGATAAAGCACAGTGTCGCCAGCCCAATAGATCGAAGGCTCGTTGTCCACTTCGATTGAGAGGCCGATAACTGAACCCATTTTGTCGAGTACTGCGCCTGTACCGTGATTACCATCACGCCGCGTAAGGCGAATACCGCGCCACACCAGTTCATCGGTTAGCTCGGTAACATCAGTAAAACCAAAGCCGCGAATTTTCTCTGCATCACCCGGCTGACAAATCAGAGGTATATCCTTCGGAACATTGTCCTGAGCTACCTTGTCGAAGTGATCCGCATGAAGGTGTGAGACAATGACCAGTTCCACACCCGCGAGAATATCAGCGATATCCGCAGGAAGATCGACCATCGGGTTGGGCGAGCGTCCGGTAAAAGACGGGCGGCTATGTTTGGGAGAAAAATCAGGATCAATCAGCAACGTCCTGCCAGCATAGTCAATCTTGAGAGTGGCATTACGCAAAAGTTGTAATTTCATGAACGTATGCCCTGCTGTTAGAAAAACTCGAGGCTGACACGGAACATCTGCTCGACTTGTTTGACAGTTTCGGCGGTGGCGAACAGCACGACCCGGTCTTTTGGCTTTATGCGAACATTGCCGTCTGGCTTGATGACCTCGCCATTGCGGTAGATTGCGCCGATGCGCAATCCTGCTGGCAAATCCAGTTCGCGCAACGGGGCACCGACCATTGGAGAGGTTTCCAGGGCTTCCGCTTCAATGATTTCCGCTTGCCCCTTCTGGACGCTATGAACCGCACGAATTCGTCCACGACGGACGTGTTGCAGCACACGTGAAATAGTGACGCTACGCGGACTGATTTGCGCATCAATGCCAAGCGATTTGCTCAGATCGAGAAAATCAGGATTATTTATAAGCACAAGATTCGATTTGCAGCCCAAGCGCTTCGCCATGACGCCTGCAAGCATATTGACCTGATCGTCATTGGTCAGGCTTACCATCAGGTCAGCGTCCTGTATCTCCGCTTCATAAAGCAGTTTCTGATCCAGCGCACTCCCATGCAGAACCAGAGACCGGCGAAGTTCGTCTGCAATCGCATTGGCCCGCTTCAGGTTAGGTTCGATCAGCTTGACCTTCGTTTTCGGCTGCTTGGCTTCTATGGTTTGCGCGACATGGAGACCAATATTGCCACCGCCGGCAATGATAATACGCGTAGCCTCCGGTTCCTCATGGCCAAACAGCGCCAGCGTTCGATGTATCTGGGATTTCTCCGCTGCAACATAGGCAATGTCGCCGCTGAACATCTGGTCAGTTGAACGAGGTATGAAAAGCTTATCATTACGGACGATGGCCATGACTGTCGCTGCCAGATCCGGGAAGAGATCGGTAAGCTGAAACAATGGCGTATTGATAACTGGACAATCCTCAAGGCATTCGATGGCCAGAGCCGCGACATTCTCATCGGCAAATCGAACGACATCACTGACGCCCGGCAGCGCTATGCGCCGCAACACCATTTCACCGACTTCCAGCTCCGGCGAAATGATGACATCGATGGGCATATGATCGCGGGAGAACAAATCCTGATAGTGCGACTGCAAATAGGCCTGAGCACGTATACGGGCGATTTTGGTGGGCACATTGAATAGCGCGTGAGCAACCTCACACGCGACAATGTTGACCTCATCATAAAGGGTCGCGGCAATGATCATATCGGCCTGATCGGCACCCGCAGCCGCAAGCACATCAGGATGGGCGCCATGTCCTACAAATCCGCGAACATCCAGCGTGTCCCGAACGACCTGAATCAGTTCGGCAGAGGTATCTATTACCGAAATATCGTTGTCTTCGGCTGCCAGCCGTTCCGCTATGCCATAACCGACCTGGCCCGCCCCGCAGATGATTACACGCATATTTGCTTCAGACCCCGAGGGATTTTAACTTCCGGTGCAGTGCCGAACGTTCCATACCAACGAATTCAGCGGTGCGCGAGATATTTCCGCCAAAACGGTTGATCTGCGCGATCAGATATTCTTTTTCGAAGCGCTCGCGCGCCTCCCGCAAGGGCAAAGCCATAATATGCTGATCGGATTCTGTCGGGGCCTTGGGCAAGGTATCGCCAATTTCCGCCGGAAGAAGATCTGCCGTAATGACTGCTTCAGGATCATCACCCCGCGCAAGGATGATAAGGCGTTCAATATTATTGCGCAGCTGGCGAATATTTCCGGGCCAGGAGTGCGATTGCAGCACCGCCATTGCATCGGGACCAATCTTACGCGGCTTGATACCAGCCTGGTCAGCAATCTGTGCCATGAAGAAATCAACAAGCGCGGGAATATCGTCACGGCGATCAGCGAGCGGCGGCACGATAACCGGAACCACTGCCAGCCGGTGAAACAGGTCTTCACGAAACCGACCCTCGGCAATCATTGCCTCAAGATTCTGTGCTGTTGACGAGATGATCCTGACGTCGACCTTGATCCGTTTTGTACCGCCAACACGTTCGAACTGCTGATCGACCAATACACGCAGAATCTTGTTTTGAGTTTCACGCGGCATGTCGGCGATTTCATTGAGATAGAGAATGCCCCCATGGGCCTCTTCCAACGCGCCAACCTTCCGTTCACCGCCATCTGATTCCGTACCGAAAAGCTCTACTTCCATGCGCTCAGGCGTGATGGTAGCGGCGTTCAGATTGACAAATGGCCCTTTTGAACGGCCGGACAAAGCGTGGATTGCCCTCGCCGTCAGTTCTTTACCAGCACCGGATGGTCCGGTGATCATGATACGGCTGTTCGTCGGAGCCACGCGTTCAATCGTCTGTCGCAAATGATTCATCGACAATGACGAGCCAAGCAGTTCAAAACTTTCGGTTGAGCGTTTGCGCAGATCGGAGACTTCCCTGCGCAGCTTTGACGTTTCCAGCGCCCGCTCGGCAATAAGAATCAGCCTGTCGGCTTTGAATGGTTTCTCAATGAAATCATAAGCGCCTCGCCGGATGGCGGAAACCGCTGTTTCAATATTCCCGTGACCGGAAATCATAACCACAGGAATTTCAGGATGGCGCAGCTTGACCTCATCGAGCAAAGCCAAACCATCGAGACGGCTGCCCTGCATCCAGATATCAAGGAATATCAGACGTGGTATCCGGTCATCGATCGCCGCCAAAGCGCTATCTGCGTCCGACGCGACACGAGTGTCATAACCTTCATCACTAAGTATGCCTGCAACAAGCTCGCGGATATCGACTTCATCGTCGACTACAAGAATGTCAGATGCCATTTGAATTCACCTGTTTTGCCGATTTATCGGGATTTTCTGACTCTGCGGATGCAGATTGGTTCATTGGAAAAATCATGCGGATCATTGCGCCTCGTCCTCCGTAGAAATCGTCCGGCGCGTCATGTAGTTCGATGTGGCCTGCGTGGTCCTCGACAATCTTCTTGACGATAGCAAGGCCGAGACCGGTGCCTTTCTCGCGTGTCGTCATATATGGCTCCAGCAAACGCTGCCGGTGTTCGCGGGGAAGCCCCTTACCGCTATCAAGTATCTCAACAATGATAGAATCGCCTTCAGCACGCGACCTGATAAGAATATGTCCTTCTACGTGCCCTTCCTTGACAACGGCCTCCACTGCTTCAGCCGCATTCTTGATAACATTGCCAAATGCCTGCCCCAAAAGGCGGCTGTCGAATTGCCCCATCAAGGGCACTGCGCCGAAGTCACGTTCAAAGCGGATATCGCTGCGGCTCACCTCCACAAGGAACGAGGCCTCCCGAAGCGCCTCACGCAAATCCATCTTCTTGATTTCCGGCTTTGGCATGCGGGCAAATGAGGAGAACTCATCAACCATCCGGCCAATATCACCCACTTGCCGGATAATTGTTTCGGTGCATTGATCGAAGACTTCACGGTCTTCGGTAATGACCTTGCCAAAACGGCGGCGGAGACGTTCTGCCGACAATTGGATGGGTGTAAGCGGATTTTTGATTTCATGCGCGATGCGGCGCGCCACATCTGCCCAGGCCGACGAGCGCTGCGCCTCCACAAGGTCGGTAATATCATCAACAGTAACGACGTAAGAATGCTCAATCGATTCAGCGTCTTCCACGGTGATCTGCACATTAAAGGTACGAGCGCTGCCGCGACGTGACATCGTCACCTGTTCCCGGTAGACCGAGCGGCCGGTCGCGTGTGCTACTTCAAATACCAGACCGATCTCCGGCACGAGGGCGCTCAGATTCTTGCCACGCGACGCAAGCGGATCGAGTGCCAGCATTGCTTCAGCCGACCGATTTACGATACCAATCGCTCCGTCAGCGTTGACGCTGATAACACCGGCTGTGACGCCGGAGAGCACGGCTTCTGAAAAGCGTCGACGTTCGTCGATTTGATCCTTTGCTGATACGAGGTCTTTACGTTGCGTTCCCAACTGCCGAACCATCGTGTTGAATGTCTGGGATAGAGACCCGACATCGCCGTCAGAGCGATGCACAGGAACTGAAACATTGAGGTTGCCTGTCGCAACATTGTCCGCCGCACCGATGAGCAGGCGTATCGGACGCACCAGACGATCTGCAACGGCAATACCCGTCCAAATTGCCGATAAGAGTAGAGTCAGCGTCAACCCGAAATAAAGCATTGCAAAAAGAATCTGCGTACTGATGCCATTGCCATCCGCGGCGACTGCAGCATCAGCATTCTTCTTTTCCATTGCGCGGCTGGAATTGAGTATATCCGGATCAACCGGGCGTATCGCATAAAGAAAGACGCCCGGTATCTCCCGCATCTTGATAACGGCACTCAACAGATTCGTCTGCTCCGGCGGAATAAGCACGGGCTTGCCGTCGGAAGCCGTTTCAAGGACAGACTTTGCAACCAACGGAATTGGCGTTGTGGTGGGAATATCGGCTCGCACAGCCGTACTGCCATCAGCTCGTATGACAGATGCCGCAATCATATTTCGTCCGAGCGCCTGCTGCGTCATCAGACGCACAAAACCGCTTCGGTCCAAGTTGAACAAGGTACGTTCCGCGTCCAGATCGTCGACCATTTCCAGGGTTGAAGATTGAAGGCTACGTGCACTTTCCTGAATATAGGCTTCCGCAAGGCTGATCGACGATTTAACGATCGTCGACGTGCGCATTTCAAACCAGCGATCAAGCCCCATATCCAATGTGATTGAGGCAACTATGGCGACGATCATCGCTGGCACAGCGGCAACGAGCGAGAAAAGGACGACGAGACGCACGTGCAGACGAGACGCTGCTTTTCCGCGATGCCGCGCTTGGACGACACGATAGATTTCGCGGCCAATAAGCAGGATGAGTGCGATAATCAGAATTGTATTGATGCTCGTCAGCAGCAAAGTCACGTCGCTGTCCGGGCGGATCGGCGTTACACCAGTCAGAATGAAAAAAGTGATCCCGGTCGTCAACAACGCCAATAACACTGTTGCAATACCCAGACGCGAAAAGAACCTCTGCGTAACGCCGCTCGTCGCGCCGGATACAGAACTGTTCAATATGTTGACCGAGTTTGACAAGAGCATTGCAATGTGACCCCAACCAAGTGGCACTCATGCAACACATTGTGGCGGAAATGCAACGCTTTGTCATATACGCAGATCGAAATGCACAACCATTTGATGTAGCCGGCTTTTAAGGCCAACAATTCAGCCAACCATTAAAATTTACGGCATTTACGCATAGCTTTCTTCACAGCTCTTAGTTGTAGTAAAAGCGTATCAAACTCCTTGGCGGTTGCGATGACGACCTACGATCTCTGGATGACAAAATTTGGTAATATGTCGCCCTATAAACAGGTTGTCATAATGGTTTTAATGGCGACTGTAGCCGCCAATTTTCTTGCTCTTGGATTCTTTGTCTTTGTTGATTTAAGCGAGATCGACAATCTCCTGATTGTGACCACAGCTATCGTTGTTATTGTAAGTGCTCCGCTTGGATCATTTCTGGTTGGTCTCAATTATCGGCTCAAGCAGACCGCCTTGCTGCTTGAACTGGCATCGCGCAGGGATGATTTAACGGGACTATCAAACAGAAATGAATTCTACTTGCAGGCGCAGAGGCAGATTGCACTGTGCGACCCTGAAAGAAGTGCGGGGGCCATTCTCTATATCGATGCCGACCATTTCAAATCGATCAACGATCAACATGGACACGCGGTTGGCGACAGTGTTCTACAGGAAGTAGGCATTTTGCTACGCTCTGTAATTGGTGAGTGGGATTTCGCCGCAAGATTCGGAGGTGAAGAGTTCGCTCTCTTCCTTACCAATGCAGATATAGGCAAAGCTGACTGGCTGGCACATAAAATTCTTATGGGCATGAAGGAAATTCCCACACACTTGCGTATCCTAGAACTCAATGTGACAGTTAGTGTCGGCATCGCTGTTCACCAGTCAGGTCAGTCACTGGAAGAGGCTCTTGTTGCGGCTGATAAGTGTCTCTATGCCGCCAAAAATCAAGGGCGCAATCGAATCGTTCATGCAAACAGCGAGTTTATCGGAACATACGAGCCGAAACGCCGGATCGTTTAAGTTCAGCATATAGATTTGGCTGGTTCGAAATGGCAGTAATCTTCACCTGCCCGCCTTGTAAAAACGAACCTGAACCGTATCTGCCACTTAGCCGATCAAACGCGCTTAACGCATGAAATCAGCACCTGAACACTTAAATATTCAGCAACAACAATCTTCTAGGGAAGTATCTCATGTCGAACTCGACCTACGCAATTTCAGTTCCCGCGCTTTTACGCGGGCTTTCCATCGTTTCATCCCTGATTGAGAAGGCAGAGGCGTTTTCAACCGAGAAGAAAATTAGCCCGGACGTTTTGGTCAATGCCCGTTTGGCACCCGACATGTTGCCGTTCTCAGGTCAAGTGCAAAGGATAAGTGATACTTCAAAAGCCGTAATCGGCCGCCTCACCTCCATTGAACCACCTAAAATGCCCGATGAAGAGAAGACCTTTGCAGAGCTTCAGGAGCGGATCGCTAAAACAGTGGATTTTCTGAAAAGCGTCGATGAAAGCGCATTCGATGAGGCATCTTCGAAAGAAGTCACGCTCAGCTTTGGCAAACTGAAGACCACCCTTACAGGTGACGACTACATCACAAAGTTCGTTTTACCGAACTTCTATTTCCATGTCACAACCGCACAGAACATATTGCGCCATAATGGCGTTTCAGTTGGAAAACTCGATTATATCGGACCGCTAGCATAACAGGCAGTCATGGGTGGCCGTTAGCGCGGTCGCCCCAACCTACCGATCGCTTTTATTGTGCTTGTAAATATTGACACCCAACTCGCGAATTTTCTTGCGCAACGTGTTGCGGTTCAGTCCTAAAAGCTCCGCTGCCTTGATCTGATTGCCATGAGTGGCAGTCAGGCATGATAGGATAAGCGGATATTCAACCTCCTCAAGCACCCGTTGATACAGTCCGGCGGGCGGCAGATCATCGCCATAAGACAGAAAGTAGCGTTGCATATTCAATTCTACTGACTGGGCAATGGTGATGTCTTCATTTGCCAAGCCATTCGATGACGGCTCTGCCGGACGCAAATCTGCTTTCAGCTCGGCTTCGATGACCTCGGCATTGATCTCTTCCTGCGGATAAAGTGCCGCCAATCGTCTAACAAGATTTTCCAGCTCGCGCACATTGCCCGCCCACGGGTAACGTCGCATGAGGTCCAAGCCGGCTCCGGTAATGCGTTTTTCCGGCAGACCGTCTTTAACTGCCATCTTGAAGAAATGCCGGACCAGATCAGGAATATCCTCCCCGCGCTCGCGCAGCGGTGGCAAACGCAATGGCACAACGTTGAGGCGGTAGTACAGATCTTCGCGAAACAATCCCTGATTGATGAGGGTTCGGAGATCCTTGTTACTCGCCGCCACGATGCGCACATCGGTCTTGATCGGCGTGCGCCCGCCGACAGTCATATATTCGCCTTGCTGCAGGACACGCAGAAGACGGGTCTGGGCTTCCATCGGCATATCGCCAATCTCGTCCAGAAACAGTGTCCCACCATCAGCTTGCTCAAAGCGTCCGCTTGATCGGTTTTGGGCACCGGTGAAGGCCCCGCGTTCATGTCCGAACAATTCAGATTCGATCAAATCGCGTGGAATTGCGGCCATGTTGATCGCGACGAAGGGGCCCTTACGCCTGCGACCATACTCATGCAGTGCCCGTGCCACCAGTTCCTTGCCTGTACCGGATTCACCGGAAATCATGACGGTCAAATCGGTTTGCATCATGCGGGCAAGCACGCGGTAGATATCCTGCATGGCGGGTGATCGCCCAACCAGCGGCATTGTATCCGGCTGCTCGTCAGCCGCCCATTTTTCCGGCTTCTTTTTCGGTTCGGAAAGTGCCCGCCCGACAATGCTGACCAGTTCGGTCAGATCGAACGGCTTCGGCAAGTACTCATAAGCCCCGGCTTCCGAAGCTCGGATAGCCGTCATGAACGTATTTTGGGCACTCATGACGATAACCGGCAAATCCGGACGGGATTTCTTGATGCGCGGCAGAAGATCAAAGGCATTTTCATCCGGCATGATCACGTCAGTAATGACGAGATCGCCATCGCCAGCTGAAATCCAGCGCCACAGTGTGGCTGCATTGGATGTTATGCGAACATCATAACCGGCACGCGACAGCGCCTGGTTGAGAACCGTTCTGATTGCCGCGTCGTCGTCGGCTACGAGAATGCTACCCAAACTCATTATCAGAATCCTGTCTTGGTGGGGTATGGATTGTCATCTGCATGATCATCATCGAGCGGACCGCTTTGCCATGCAGGCATCAAAATCCGGAAAGTGGTTTTACGCGGAAATGAATCACATTCGATCACGCCGCCATGATCACCAACAATTTTTGCGACCAACGCGAGCCCGAGGCCCGAACCATTTGGCTTCGTCGTGACGAAAGGATCGAACAGATGCGGCATGATATCGGGAGAAACACCCGCGCCCGTATCGGAAACGCAGAACTCAAGCGGAAGCGAAACACGATTACGCATGCCCGGTACAGACAGCCTGATACCCGGACGAAACGCTGTGGAAAGGGTAATCTCACCCGGCTCGTTTGCCCCAATGGATTCCGCTGCATTTTTCACAAGATTGAGAAATATCTGCACAAGCTGATCGCGATTGGCGAAAACATAAGGCAGTGAAGGATCATAATCCTCGTGAAACTTTATGTGGTTGGCGAACCCATTCTTGGCGATAGCTTTGACGTGATCGAGAACCACATGAATGTTGACAGCTTCCCGTTCGATGGGGCGCTCATCTGAAAACACTTCCATACGGTCCACAAGTGACACGATACGATCGGTTTCATCAGTGATCAGGCGCGTCAGCGCCCGATCATCATCATTGAGGCCCATTTCGAGGAGTTGAGCCGCACCGCGGATACCCGAAAGCGGATTCTTGATCTCATGTGCGAGCATGGAGGCGAGCCCCGTCACGGAGCGTGCCGCACCTCTATGCGTCATCTGGCGATCAAGTTTCTCCGCCATGGACCGCTCTTTGAACAAGATGACTATAGAACCGGGCGATTCGCTTACCGGCGTAACATAGAGATCAACAATACGGTCCTGACCGAGCCGCGGAGACGAAACATCAACACGATACTCGTTTACAGGCGATGGGCTCTCGCGTACCTGCTTGACCAGCGCCAATAGCGGGCTGCCAAAGGGCAGCAGCATATCGAGGGTATTTCGGTTCAGGATTGTGGCGCTTGAGCGAAAGAACGCTTCCGCATCGGCATTTGCATACGAGATATAGCCTGCCTCATCCAGCATTATAACGGGATGCCGCAATGAATTGAGAACCATGCTTGCAAGCGTGTCTTCCGATATCGTCATCAAGCAACTTTCTTCAAATCTGTCTGCGGGCGGCTCAAAGCATCATGTAAACGTCTCACTACAAGCAATGAGTTCGTTTCTGTCATGATGGAAGCTCGTGTTGCCGGCCCGATATCAACGCCATGCAAATCCAGATACCAGCCAAGATGTTTGCGTGCATGGCGAATACCTGTGGTCTCGCCATAATGCGCAAGCATTGCTTCGTAATGGGCCACAGCGTAGTCGGCCACAGTCTCGGGAGCATCCCCGGCGTTGTCACTGGCGATCCACCCCGGCAGCCAGGGCTGGCCATATGAACCACGACCTACCATCACAGCATCCGCACCGGACGCTTCCAATATACCAACAGCATCATCTCGACTGACGACATCGCCATTGGCAACCAGCGGGATGGAAATCACATCGCGGACGGCATGAATGGCACGCCAATCAGCCTTGCCTTCATAGAATTGACAGCGTGTGCGGCCATGCACGGTTATCATCTGCACGCCGGCCTGCTCTGCCCGCAATGCAAGCTCCGGCGCATTGATTGTATCATCGTCCCAACCAAGGCGCATTTTCAGCGTCACCGGCACTTTGACCGCTTCAATGGTTGCTTCGATCAGCGTCAAAGCATGGTCGAGATCGCGCATCAGGGCGGAACCCGACAGGCCGCCTGTTACCTTCTTCGCCGGGCAGCCCATATTGATGTCGACGATGTGAGCACCCTCGCCTTCAGCGATACGGGCAGCTTCCGCCATCCACCTCGTCTCGCGTCCAGCGATTTGAACCACATGCGTGCCCAGCCCGTCGCCCTTGAGACGCAATAAATTGCCTCGCTCCCGAGTGCAAAGCTCCGCACTGGCAACCATTTCAGACACGACCATGCCAGCACCCGCCTGCCAGGCGAGTTGGCGAAATGGCAGGTCAGACACACCGGACATAGGCGCCAGAAATACGCGATTGCGCAATTCTACGCCGCCTACTGCCAATGGTTGCTTTAAATCGGTCACCAGCCCTGCCTGTTTCGTATGCAATTTTATAATAGCCTATCCTTTAGACACGATTGTGCCACTTCGCAAGGCAAACCGCGTCTTTCTGTGATCAGTTTTCGACCTTGTTTAGTCGAAAACTCTGGCCTTTCGCTTTGGCAAAGGGTAACGCAGATGGACCAATTGGAGAGAATTGTGCCTGCCAAGACTGACGACAACAAACTGCGGGTAGCTGCCGTCATCGTAGCAGCAGGACGCGGCGAACGTGCCGGACAGAGCGTCGAGGGTCCGAAGCAATATCGCAGGATCGGCGGCGAAGCTGTGCTTATGCACACTGTACGCGCTTTTCTTGGCTGTCCCCTGATAAATCAGGTCGTGGTTGTTATCCATAAGGAGGATGATGCACTGTTCGCACAAGCACTGGGTGATTTTACCGGCAAGGTAAAAGCTGTCACTGGAGGGCCGACGCGGCAGGAATCAACCCGACTGGGTTTGCTTGCATTGAATGGCGCAGAAATCGATCACGTTCTTATTCATGATGGTGTAAGGCCGTTTATTGCCGCAGATTTGCTCGAACGCGTTATTTTCAACCTTACGCCCCATATCGGCGTTTTGCCTGTTCTGGCAGTGTCCGATACACTGAAGGCGGCCGGTCACGATGCGATGGTAAGCGCTACTGTGCCTCGTGCCGGGCTATATGCCGCTCAAACCCCTCAGGCATTTCCATACGCACCAATTCTCGATGCACACAACGCGGCTTTTGCTGCAGGTCGTTCTGATTTCACCGACGATTCCGCGATTGCCGAATGGCACGGGTTACCCGTCCGGATCGTCGATGGCTCGGCAGACAACACGAAGCTAACATGGGCAAAGGATATTGAAATGGCCGATGACCGCCTGTCACAGAAGCAATCTGCTTTCCCGGATGTGCGGACCGGCAATGGATATGATGTTCATGCATTCGAAGCGGGCGATGGTGTCTGGCTGGCGGGTGTTTTTATCAAGCATGACAAGAAGTTGTCAGGGCATTCTGATGCAGATGTGGCTTTGCATGCTCTGACCGACGCTCTATTGGCCACGCGCGGTGCCGGGGACATCGGCACACACTTTCCGCCTTCTGATCCCCAATGGAAAGGCGCTGCATCACACATCTTCGTCGAACATGCCGTGAAGATCGTGAAAGAGGCTGGCGGAAGGATCGCCAATGCCGACATTACCCTGATCTGTGAAGCTCCAAAAGTCGGGCCACACCGTGAAGCCATGACAGCCGCTTTGGCCGGAATGCTGGGAATTACACCGGACCGCATTTCCATCAAGGCGACAACAAACGAAAAACTAGGCTTTATCGGACGTGAGGAAGGCATCGCTGCGATAGCAACAGCATCAGTCATTTATCCGGGTGGATTACCGGAATGAGCGGGCTTATTGCAGAAGAGAAGGCTGTTGCACTGCTGGAAGCGTGCCGCCGCAAAAGCATCACGCTTGCAACTGCCGAATCCTGCACCGGCGGCCTTATAGCTGCTTCTCTGACTGATATTGGCGGCTCTTCCGATGTCTTTGATAGAAGTTTTGTGACCTATTCCAACGAGGCCAAGCACGAAATGCTTGGCGTTCCGACTGAGCTGATAGAACAATACGGCGCTGTTTCCGAGCAGGTGGCGCTGGCCATGGCAGCTGGAGTCATCGCTCATTCTCGCGCCGGTATCGCAATCTCGGTTACAGGCATTGCAGGCCCCGGTGGCGGATCACAGCAAAAGCCAGTCGGTCTCGTATGGTTTGGATTGGCTCTGAAGGGACAGCCGCCAATTGCGGCGCGGCACATTTTCGAAGATCGGGGGCGAGCTTCGATCCGTATGGCTGCGGTTAATGTAGCGCTCGACATGGCGCTTTCCGCGCTTGAAGCTAAGAACGCGTAACCTTGAACGCCATACCAATCGACTTCGGAGTAACCGGCTTAAAGCCAAATTTTTCATAGAGATATTTGGCGGGACCATCAGCGATCAGGCTGCAATAAGCTCCATCCGGCGCATTGGCCTGCACATAATCAACAAGGTTTTCGACAATCATCTTACCCAAGCCCCGACCCTGATGCTCAGGATCGACAGCAATATCGACAACTTGATAAAAGCAACCATTGTCACCAATGATCCTACCCATCGCGACAGCCTGCTCCTGATACCGAATGATCGCAGCATGAATTGTATTGGGTAGGCCGGTTTCCGCAGCTTCACGGCCCTTGGGACTTAATCCCGATATCACCCGTAGACGCAGATAATCATCTACAGATGGAGTTTCGACGCTGAGCTGATAATCGGGATTTTCGTGCTGCACGGCTAAAGCTCTTTTCAGGCGACTGGAGATTTACCGTCCATACCATAAATGGCGTCGGCACGTTTTTCGAATGCTTCAGTGAATTTCCGGAACGCGATGTCGAACATCGAACCCATGAGAAACCCAAGGGTCCGGCTCTTGAACTCGTAGTCGATGTAAAATTTCACTGTTGAGTGCTCAGGGTTCGCATCAGGAACGAACTGCCATCGATTATCCAGATAACGAAACGGACCATCGATATACTTGGTCTCAATGATGTTTTCCTCACGCTTCAGCAGCACCTGACTGGTGAAGGTTTCGCGGATGAGTTTATAGCCGACTGTCATGTCCGCTATAAGCAGGACCTTGCCATCCCGTTCTTTACGGGAGCGCACTTTCAAGCTTTCGCACATTGGCAAAAACTGCGGATATTTTTCCACGTCAGCGACCAGATCAAACATCTGTTCGGCGCGATGGGCAACCGGTCGGTTCGTATCAAACTTCGGCATCGATCAGGCGCGGCTTGCGTGCAACGCCTCGCGTGCAGCTCTCAATCTGGCGAAATCTTCTCCCGCATGGTGTGAGGAACGCGTCAATGGGCTTGAAGCAACAACGAGGAAGCCCTTTGTCTTGGCAATCGTTGCATAGGATTTGAATTCGTCCGGCGTGACATAATTCAAAACAGCGTGATGCTTGCGGGTTGGCTGCAGGTACTGGCCAATTGTCATGAAATCCACATCGGCAGAGCGAAGGTCGTCCATAAGCTGCAGAACCTCGTTCCGCTCTTCCCCTAGCCCAACCATGATACCGGATTTGGTGAAAATCGTCGGGTCAATTTCCTTCACGCGTTGCAGCAGGCGGATTGAATGGAAATAACGGGCACCCGGACGAACCTTGAGATAGTTTGAAGGCACAGTTTCGAGATTGTGATTGAAAACGTCAGGTCGTGCGGCAACCACGATTTCAAGTGCGCCGGGCTTGCGCAGAAAGTCAGGCGTCAAAATCTCGATAGTCGTGCCGGGTGAAATGCGGCGGATAGCCAGGATTACATCGGCAAAGTGCTGTGCACCGCCATCGGCAAGATCATCACGATCAACAGATGTAATAACGACGTGCTGGAGACCCATCTTTAGAACGGCCTTGCCCACATTGTCCGGTTCTTCGCGGTCAAGTGCCTTCGGCAAGCCGGTCGCAACATTACAGAATGCGCAGGCGCGGGTGCAGATTTCGCCCATGATCATGAAGGTCGCGTGCTTCTTGTCCCAGCACTCACCAATATTCGGGCAACCGGCTTCCTCGCAAACGGTTACAAGATTGTGCGACCGAACGATATCACGTGTTTCAGAGTAGCCCTTGGAGATCGGGGCTTTGACGCGAATCCAGTCAGGCTTCTTCAAAAGCTCCGTATCGGGGCGATTAGCCTTTTCCGGATGGCGCAGACGCCGTTTTTGATCAATCGTGTCGAGTACCGTTACCATTAGGATATCCTAGAGCAAATTTTGTTTATATCGAGCACATTCTGTTTCTCGGATGACGAGGCAATCCACGCGGAAGGCAGCGAGGGCGATGTGGTTCCATCGAACGAAGCTGCATGACAAAGTGGTTGGCCGTCAGCCGGAAACCCCAAGGGCCGGGTGAATTCAGGCCAAATCCTTCGGGCTTTATCATCGCCCGATGGATAAACATCGGTCTTGCCAAATCCCTCGACCTTGTCCATGAATTCCCTCCGGCAGAATGACTCTATATAAACAAAACTTGCTCTAGCTTGCGGCTTTGGCTTTACCAAAGACCCACAGGATGAGAATTGCGCCAACTGTCGCAACGATCAGATTTCCAAAGAATCCGTAGAAATTGAAATTCACCAGACCTGCCAGCGTTCCTCCAACAAACGAACCGGCGATGCCGACCAGAATGTTGGTGAAAAGCCCATGATCGCGGTTCATCGCCTTTTCGGCGATATAACCTGCAATGAAACCGATAACCAGCATGCCGAAGAAACCCACTTCGGGCATGCCCATGATACCGACTACTGGCTGATCCATCTTCTTCGTTCCTTTCTAGCGCCCGGATGCAAGGGCAATGGCACGAAACACCAAGGCCCATATAGCACCGAATAGAAAACCACCCAAACCACAGGCAAAAGTGACGACCCAAACACCGGTCCAGCCGGAAATTTCCGTGCCGTTTACCGATATGGTGTTACCCGAAACCAGACTCAAGGCAGCGGGTACGAACCCAAGCAGAATCCCGATCAGAGTCGACCATTTCAGGATCGACCACGAAAAACTGATCCAAGGCCTGCTGTCCTTGATAGTTACCAGCGTAGAATTCCCTTCCTTTGCGCTTACACGTTACGCGTTGAGTACACGGCCATAGGCATCAAGCACGCTTTCCTTCATCATTTCAGACAAGGTAGGGTGCGGGAATACCGTATGCATGAGTTCTTCTTCAGTCGTTTCCAGGTTCATGGCAACGACAAAGCCCTGTATCAACTCGGTAACCTCCGCACCAACCATATGCGCACCGATCAACTGCCCGGTCTTCTTGTCAAAGATTGTCTTGACCAGCCCCTGATCTTCACCAAGTGCAATGGCCTTGCCATTTGCAGCGAACTGGAAGCGTCCGACGCGAATTTCACGGCCGCCTTCCTTGGCCTTGGCTTCAGTCAGGCCGACAGATGCGACCTGCGGATGACAATAGGTGCAGCCCGGAATCTTGTCTTTTTCCATAGGATGAACACCGGGAACATTGGCGATCTTCTCGACGCAAATAACGCCTTCATGTTCAGCCTTGTGTGCCAACATGGGCGGACCGGCCACATCACCAATCGCATAGATACCCGGAACGTTAGTCTTGCCGTAGCCATCGATAACAACGCAGCCGCGATCAGTCTTCACGCCAAGGGCTTCAAGGCCGAGATTTTCGATATTGCCCTGAACACCTACCGCTGAAATCAACCGATCAGCAGTGATCTTTTCGACCTTGCCATCCTTGGTCTCAACATGGGCTGTAATAGAGTTTGCCCCCTTCTCGACCTTCGTTACCTTGGCTTCGGTGATGATCTTCATACCTTGCTTTTCGAACTGCTTGCGGGCGATGGCAGAAATCTCTGCATCTTCCACAGGCATGACATTCGGCAGAAGTTCGACCACGGTTACGTCTGCACCCATGGTGCGGTAGAAGGATGCAAACTCGATACCAATCGCGCCAGACCCCATCACAACGAGGGATTTAGGCATTTCAGGCGGGATCATGGCTTCGAAATAAGTCCAGATCAGCTTGCCATCCGGCTCAATGCCGGGCAACGCACGAGGCCGCGCGCCTGTAGCGAGAATAATATGCTTGGCTGTGTAGGTGCCCTCGCCCTGCGCATTCTTGGGAACAGGATTCTGCGGCTCCATAGGCTTCTTTGAAGTCTTGGAAACAATGATCTCGCCCGGCTTCGAGAGTTTGGCCTCGCCCCAGATAACATCAACCTTGTTCTTCTTCATCAGGAAGCCGATACCAGCATTCAAACGTGCCGAAACGCCGCGAGAACGCTGCACGACAGCTTTGATGTCTGCGGAAATCTTGCCTTCGATTGTTAGCCCGTAGTCTTTTGCGTGCTGACCATAATGGAAAATTTCGGCAGATCGCAGCAGTGCCTTGGTTGGAATACAGCCCCAGTTGAGGCATATGCCACCAAGATGCTCACGCTCCACGATCGCTGTCTTGAGGCCAAGCTGCGCCGAGCGGATTGCGGTGACATAGCCGCCGGGGCCAGAACCAATGATGATCACGTCGTAATTATTGGCCAAGACCATTGTCCTCCTGAATTAAAGATCGAGTATGTCTCGAACGATTGGTGCAACGGCCTTGCCGATTGCCCGTGTATTTTCTGCATCAAGATGTACACCATCGAGCGGCGATACTTTCGCCACCGAACCCGCGTCGAAGAAAGCGCAACCGGCAAAGTCCGCCGCATCACGATAGAACTCGGCAAGCAAACGCGACTGCTCGACGCCTTGCTCGAAGGTAAGCCGGAATTCCGGCCCTTCCGTTTCGCCCAATGCGGGCGGGGACATGACAAGAATCTGCGGCGGCTTGGCATTCAACTGATATGGCGTCGTACGGACGATCTCGATCAATCGCTGCATGCCACGTTTGGTACCCTGCGCATTGCCACAGATAAACGTCTTCATATCATTCGTGCCGAGCATGATCATGATCAGATCAAGAGGAAAATGGGTTCCAAGCACAGTGGTCAGTGTCTTGGCACCATTCCTTTGAAATCCTGACAAATGATCATCATAGGCGGTCGTTCGACCATTCAAGCCATCAGCAATAACATTGACACCTGCTCCAAGCTCAGCCTGAAGCACCTGCGGCCAGCGGTCCTCCAATGCATGGCGACCCGACCCGTCCGGGATATAACCCCAGGTCAGTGAATCGCCATAGCAGAGGACTGTTTTCATGGTGCTACTCAGACCAGCATACCCATTGGGTTTTCAATGTGGCGTTTGAATGCCTGAGCGAGTTCTGCGCCCAAGGCACCATCAACAGCGCGGTGATCCGTCGAAAGCGTAACAGACATCACTGTGGCAATCTTGATCTCGCCCTTTTTCACCACGGCACGTTCTTCACCTGCACCGATGGCAAGGATAGTCGCGTGAGGCGGATTGATGATCGCCGCAAAGTCTTTCACCCCGAACATGCCAAGATTGGACACCGCAGTCGTACCGCCCTGATACTCTTCTGGCTTCAACTTGCGATCACGCGCACGCTTGGCCAAGTCTTTCATTTCGTTGGAAATGGCAGACAATGTTTTCTCTTCAGCCTTGCGGATAATTGGCGTGATCAGACCGCCAGGAATGGAAACAGCAACACCCACATCGGAATGCTTGTGCTTGACCATGTTGCTTTCGGTCCAGGAAACATTGGCTTCCGGAACATCGCGCAGAGCCAAAGCCATCGCCTTGATGATCATGTCGTTGACCGACAACTTGTAGACCGGCACATCGCCCTTATCGGTCTTGCGCATGGGAGCGGCAAGATTGATCTGCTGGCGCAGAGCCAACAGAGCATCAAGCTCGCAATCGACAGTGAGATAGAAATGCGGAACTGTCGACTTTGCCTCAAGAAGACGCTTGGCGATTGTCTTGCGCATACCGTCATGCGGTACCAACTCGTAAGAGCCTTCGGCAAACAACTTGAGCACAGCATCATCAGACATAGGCTTCGGTGCTGCAGGGGCAGCTGATGCTGCCGCCGCTGGAGCAGCGGCTTTTGCACCGCCACCAGCGATGGCTGCTTCAACATCCTTCTTGATCACACGGCCATGAGGGCCGGTACCAGTGACAGCGGATAGGTCGACACCGGCATCCTTGGCAATGCGACGCGCCAGCGGAGATGAGAATGGACGTTCACCGGACTTGGCCTCCGCAGGTGCCGATGCGGCTGCCTGCTTTGGAGCTTCCGCTTTGGCTGGCTCAGCCTTGGGTGTCTCTGCCTTGGGGGCTTCCGCAGCAGGCTCAGCTTTCTTTTCTTCTGTTGCTTCAGCCTTGGCTGGAGCAGCGTCACCGCCGCCCTTGGCGGCAGCACCAACATCTTCGCCTTCGGCTGCAAGAATTGCAATCAATGCATTGACCTTGACGCCTTCTGTGCCTGCCGGAACGACAATCTTGGCAACAGTGCCCTCATCGACCGCTTCGACTTCCATCGTCGCCTTGTCAGTTTCAATCTCGGCAATTACATCGCCGGGACCAACCTTATCGCCTTCCTTGACGAGCCATTTGGCAAGATTGCCCTCTTCCATCGTGGGAGAAAGCGCCGGCATGGTGATATTGATCGGCATATCGATTTCCTCCCCTTACGCTGTGTAGGTCACAGCTTTGACGGCGTCGATGATTTCCTGAATGTTCGGCAATGCCAGCTTTTCCAGATTGGCGGCGTAAGGCATTGGAACGTCCTTGCCCGCAATCGTGAGGATTGGTGCATCGAGATAGTCGAATGCCTGCTGCATGACGCGGGTAGCGATTTCGGTACCAACGGACGACTGCGGGTAGCCTTCCTCAATCGTTACAAGACGGCCTGTCTTCTTTACCGATTCCACTACCGTTGGAATGTCCATCGGGCGAATCGTGCGCAGATCGATGATTTCCGCGTCAATCCCCAATTTCGCAAGCTCCACCTCAGCCTTCACCGTATAGTTCATGCCGATACCGAAGGAGACGAGCGTGACATCCTTGCCCTTTTTGTGGATGCGAGCCTTGCCGATAGGCAGGACGAAATCATCGAGCTTCGGCACATCGAAGGAGTGGCCGTAAAGGATTTCGTTCTCAAGAAAGATGACCGGGTTGGGATCGCGGATTGCAGCCTTCAGCAAACCTTTTGCGTCAGCAGCCGAATAAGGCATGACGACTTTCAAGCCGGGAATATGGCTGTACCAAGCCGCATAACACTGCGAATGCTGAGCCGCCACACGGGATGCCGCGCCGCTTGGACCACGGAACACCATAGGCGCGCCCATCTGACCGCCGGACATATAGAGCGTCTTGGCCGCAGAGTTCAAAATCTGGTCGATTGCCTGCATGGCAAAGTTGAATGTCATGAACTCTACGATCGGGCGCAAACCAGTCATCGCAGCACCAACGCCAACACCGGCAAAGCCATGCTCGGTAATTGGTGTATCAACAACGCGGCGCGGGCCGAACTCGTCCAGAAGACCCTGAGTGATCTTGTAAGCGCCCTGATACTCGGCAACTTCTTCACCCATGACGAACACTGTGTCGTCGCGGCGCATTTCTTCAGCCATTGCGTCGCGCAAAGCTTCGCGAACAGTTGTCGAAACCATCTCCGTGCCTGCCGGAATATCCGGATCGGCAGCCACTTCAGTCTTCGGAGCAGCAGGAACACCGGCCTTTTCAGACGCTTCTTCCTGCTTCGGAGCTTCGGATTTAGCCTCTGCTGGCGCTTCTTCCGCCTTGGCAGGAGTCTCGGCCTTTGGCGCAGCGGCATCGTCAGCGCTTTCACCATCACCGAGCAATACGGCAATCACAGTGTTTACTTTAACGCCATCGGTACCCTCGGCGATAAGAATCTTGCCGATTGTGCCTTCGTCCACGGCTTCGACTTCCATCGTTGCCTTGTCGGTTTCAATTTCTGCGAGAATGTCACCCGAGGTAACCTTATCGCCTTCCTTTTTCAGCCATTTGGAAAGTTTGCCCTCTTCCATAGTAGGCGAGAGCGCTGGCATCAGAATATCTACAGGCATGGTTGCGCCTCCCTTAGAGCAAAATGTCGGTGTAAAGCTCGGATGCATCCGGCTCCGGATCGGACTGAGCGAAATCGGCAGCATCTGCAACGATATCGCGAACGTCCTTATCGATCTTCTTCAGATCGTCCTCACTGGACCATCCTTTCTCGATCAACCGGTTCTTCACCTGCTCAATTGGGTCATGATCGGAGCGCATCTTCTGCACTTCGTCCTTCGAACGGTACTTGGCCGGGTCCGACATGGAGTGACCACGATACCGGTAGGTCTGCATTTCAAGGATCATCGGGCCCTTGCCCGTACGGGCCCAGGCTGTCGCTTCCTCGGCTGCAGCGTGTACAGCACGAACATCCATGCCATCCACCTGAATACCGGGAATGTTGAATGAAAGACCGCGCTTGGAGAAATCAGTCTCGGCCGATGCGCGGGAAACCGAAGTACCCATTGCATAGCGGTTGTTTTCAATGATGTAGATCACAGGAAGCTTCCATAGCGATGCCATGTTGAAGCTTTCATAGACCTGACCCTGATTGGCAGCGCCATCGCCGAAATATGCGAGCGAAACATTGCCATTGTCGCGATAGCGGTTGGCGAAGGCCAGACCGGTTCCGAGCGAAACCTGCGCACCAACGATGCCATGGCCGCCGTAGAAATGCTTCTCCTTGGAGAACATGTGCATCGAGCCGCCCTTGCCCTTGGAAAGGCCGCCGCGACGTCCGGTCAGCTCAGCCATCACCCCGCGCGGGCTCATACCGCAAGCAAGCATGTGACCGTGATCACGATAACCGGTGATATTCTGGTCGCCTTCCTTCAGCGACATCTGCATACCGGTTACGACTGCTTCCTGTCCGATGTAAAGGTGACAGAAGCCGCCGATGAAGCCCATACCGTAGAGCTGACCGGCCTTTTCTTCGAAACGGCGGATCAACAGCATCTGCCGGTAGGCTTCCAGCTCTTGTTCTTTGGTGAATTCGATTGGTTTTGGTGCTTTTACAGCAGAAGTCTGCGCGGAACGCGCAGGGCTTTTTTTCGCCCTCGTGGCCATATCTCACTCCCTGTGACTTGGTCGCAAGAGAATAGCAGCAGGGGCAGAACTTACAATATGCAGAATCGAATAAGTGCTATGCAAATAAGACGTTCAAAATACACAACAAAACAGCGATTAACCGGATATCAGTTAATAGCTAAATCGCCGGAACCACGCATTATCGTGACTTCATCCGGGCGCGAAACGTTCAGTGCTTTGCGAGCTTGCTCGTCAAGCATATCCTTCTCAATTGTTCCATCATGCATAAGTTTGACCTGCCGTTCAAGCTCCTTGCGATTCTCGACGACGGCAGCAAGTTGAGCCTGAAGAAGTTGCGTGCGTTCCTGCAGTTTGATGGTGGAGTAAAGGCCATACTCTCCGTGATAGGCATGGAAGCCGAAATAGGCGAAAAACAGGGCTGCGAGCAGCGGAACAATCAACCGCCCTCGTCTGGTTTTACGTCTCTGTTTTGTCCACATTGCCTTATCCGGATCGTTACGGAATCAGGTCACAATGGCCTGACTTGTCACGCACTCATAAAACAATGTTTTGCTTAACAGGCGATTACCAGCACGCGAAAACCGTGCTTGGTTAGGATCACTTGGCCATGAACAAAAATGGCGGGCACGAGGCCCGCCATTTAAATCCGAAGTGATCAGATACTAGAGAAAGCGGAAAATACCGCGGCCCGCATAGCTTGCCTGTGGGCCAAGCTCTTCCTCGATGCGGATCAACTGATTGTACTTTGCGACCCGATCCGAACGCGCAAGCGAGCCCGTCTTGATCTGTCCGCAATTGGTAGCAACAGCGAGATCTGCAATCGTAGAATCTTCAGTTTCGCCTGAACGATGCGACATGACCGCGGTATAGCCAGCGCGGTGTGCAGTTTCCACGGCATCAAAGGTTTCGGACAATGTGCCAATCTGGTTGACCTTAACGAGGATCGAGTTGGCGACACCCATCTTGATACCATCGCGAAGGCGGGCAGAATTGGTAACGAACAGATCGTCGCCAACGAGCTGGCATTTCTTTCCAACGAGATCGGTGAGGTGTTTCCAGCCTTCCCAATCATCTTCCGACATGCCATCTTCGACGGTGATGATCGGATAATTGCCGACGAGCTGGGCCAGATATTCGGCCTGGGCTTTCGGGTTGCGTGTCTGGTTGTCGCCTTCATAAACGTAGTTTCCACCCTTGAAGAATTCCGTTGCGGCACAATCAAGACCTATGGCGATTTCTTCACCGGGCTTGAAACCGGCTTTCTCAATCGATTCCACGATAAAATCGAGGGCTTCCTCAGCCGACTTCAGATTTGGTGCAAAGCCGCCTTCATCACCGACATTGGTATTGTGGCCGGCATCCTTGAGGCGCTTCTTCAGTGTGTGAAACACTTCGGAGCCATAGCGCACCGCTTCTGCCAAAGAAGATGCGCCAACAGGAAGGATCATGAATTCCTGAAAGTCGATTGGATTGTCCGCATGCGCACCACCGTTGATGATGTTCATCATTGGCACTGGCAGAACATGTGCGTTTGGACCGCCAAGGTAACGGTAAAGCGGCAAGCCTGATGCCTCAGCTGCCGCCTTGGCAACCGCAAGTGAAACACCGAGAATTGCATTGGCGCCAAGACGGCTCTTGTTCGGTGTACCGTCAAGCTCGATCATCGTCTGGTCGATGTGAATCTGGTTTTCAGCTTCAAGACCACCAATGGCATCGAACAGTTCGCCATTGACCGCATCAACTGCCTTTTGCACGCCCTTGCCCAGATAACGCGGGCCGCCATCGCGAAGCTCGACAGCTTCATGGGCACCAGTGGACGCACCGGAGGGAACAGCCGCGCGGCCCATGGAGCCATCTTCGAGAATGACATCGACTTCAACAGTCGGATTACCACGACTATCCAGAATTTCACGGCCAATAATATCGACAATCGCAGTCATGGGAGTTCCTTTTGAAAACGTGGGACAGCATAAGCTGGCAACTGAATAGCGAATGAAGATGACAAGGAAAACCCTGACAAGGCGATTTGTGCATTAAAACGAAAAAAAGGCCGCTCGAAAGCGGCCTTTTTCAGAATTCAGCGACATTAAGCCGCCTTATCGACCTTATAATAGGAGAATGACATATCCCTGACCTTGCGGCCGTCATTCTCCGTCAGCTCGCTAATGCTGTGTACGGGAGCCTGCTCCAACTGCTGGCGCGTAAACCCGACAGTATAGCCGCCATTCTCCTTGTCATAGTCCAACAGCGACCAAGGTACGGCATGATACTTTTCGCCGATTCCAAGAAATCCACCGAAGCCAATGACTGCGAACATGATCTTGTCAGACGTCTTGTCGAGCATGACATCCTCGATCTCGCCCATCTTTTCACCAGCAGTGTTGTAAACATTTGTGCCGATGACACGCGAAGCGCGAATAGCAGTTGTATGTCCTGTACCGGTTGGCATTTTGCTCTCTCCTTCTTGCGTTGGCATGAAGGGTTAATGGGTCAACCTGCCCATGAGTTGCAAAAAACTTTAATTTTAATCGTGGAACAATTACGCCCCTTGATTAAATGGATTTCGCTATGCGATCAAATTCCAGAAGAGTTTCAAGCAGGCGGGGCATCTGATCCAGCGGCACCATGTTAGGTCCGTCAGAAGGAGCATTATCCGGGTCTTGATGCGTCTCGATAAATACACCTGCAACGCCAACAGCTACAGCTGCGCGTGACAGGGTTTCGACGAACTCGCGCTGACCACCGGTCGACCCACCCTGCCCGCCTGGCTGCTGCACCGAATGCGTCGCATCGAAAATCACGGGCGTGCCGAAGCCTGCCATGATCGGTAGTGAACGCATATCTGAGACGAGCGTATTGTAACCAAAGGAAGCACCGCGCTCGGTCAGCATCACATTCGGATTGCCGCTCTCTGTTACTTTTGCAGCAACATTCTTCATGTCCCAAGGCGCGAGGAACTGGCCTTTCTTGATATTGACGACTTTACCAGTCTTTGCAGCCGCAATCAGAAGATCGGTTTGGCGGCAGAGAAATGCCGGAATTTGCAGGACATCCACAACCTCACCAAGGATTGCGCACTGCTCTTCCGTGTGAACATCGGTCAGGGTCGGAAGACCGAATTCCTTTTTGATATCAGCAAAGACCGGTAATGAATTCTCCAGACCAAAGCCACGCTTACCGGAGAGCGACGTGCGGTTTGCCTTGTCGAAGCTTGATTTGTACACAAGGCCGATGCCCAGCTTCTCCGTTATTTCCTTGAGCGCTCCAGCCATATCAAAGGCGTGCTGACGGCTTTCCATCTGGCAGGGACCTGCAATAAGGGAGAGCTTGCCGCTGTTGGAAAATGCAACATTACCAGCGGAAACAGTGGAATTCTGGGACATATCAAAGAGCCTCAAATGCGATGGCAGCGCCCTGCCCTGGTGCCTTATGCACGATCAGGCGGGAGCCACGCTTTTCGATGGGAATATTGTTGTTGGTGAGCAAAGATTCAACAGCCGCAAGATCACGCACAGCAAGAACAAAAGCCTGCAGACGCAAACCGCGCTCCGTCGTTGATGTTTCTATGCCGAAGAATGCCTGTAGCCCGGATGGCGTAAGCACCGTGATATTGGCGTTAGCCGCAGTGATATCCATGCCGAATGAGTGCGCATTGACATCGCGCTGATTAAGCACTTCCTGCAAAGGATACTGAAAATCTGTGGGGTTGATCTCGGACAAAACAACCTCGCGTAAAACGGCAGCGCCGTTCGCATGTGCTTGCAATGCACTTCGGTCCACTTTTGGTGTGTTGATACGCTCACAGGTAAAAAAGAACACATCAGGCGCACGAAGATCAGCGGCAAAGGCAAGACGGAAGCCGGCCCTGTCCTCTTTTCCATCCGGCAAAATGAATGGCCGGGAAAAATCGAGAATATTGCCTGCCGAAATCCCTGCCTCAATGAAAGACTGATGATCCGCCTTGGCATTTTTACTGCCCATGACAAGCGCTGAAAAGCCTTCTTGTCCGTTGCGGAACCTGTAAGCTTGGTCTCGCGCAACAAATACGTTGCCGGCCTTGGCTTCTTGCTCGCACGTCTCGCGCTGACCTATAGCCAATGATTCCAGAAACGTGTCATCGCTGAAGAAGACACATACATTCTCTGTACCAAATGGATGGACACCGACCGGCGCTACCGTGAAACCAAGCTGCCCCAGACGGCCACGAGCAATTTCAAGCTCAGCCGTGGGCAAAACCAGATGATCAACAGGTCGGGGTGTACGTGGTGAAGATGTGTTCATGGTGAAAGGGTGTGCCTCAATGCGGATTGCAATTCAAGTCACACCCTTGCAGATCAAACCAGCCTGCTTTGCGCCATTGCCGCATTGATGAACGATGCGAACAATGGATGTGGCTCAAACGGACGCGATTTCAACTCGGGATGGTATTGAACACCGATGAACCAGGGATGGTCGGGATATTCGACTGTTTCAGGCAAAACGCCATCCGGTGACATGCCAGAGAATACCAGACCGCATTCTTCAAGGCGGTCCTTGTACTCGATATTGACCTCATAACGGTGCCGATGACGCTCGGAAATATCCGTAGAACCGTAAATCTCGGCAATACGCGTCCCGGACTTTAGCAGTGCTTCATAGGCACCAAGGCGCATCGTGCCGCCAAGATCGCCAGCCTGCGCCCGCTTCTCCAGCATATTGCCCTTGAGCCACTCAGTCATGAGGCCAACAACCGGCTCGCTTGCCGGGCCAAATTCGGTGGATGATGCCTTTTCGACACCAGCCAATGAACGGGCAGCCTCAATCACAGCCATTTGCATGCCGAAGCAGATACCGAAATACGGCACCTTCTTTTCACGCGCAAACTTGGCAGCAAGTATCTTGCCTTCAGAACCGCGCTCGCCAAAACCACCCGGCACCAGAATACCGTGTACCTTCTGCAGGTAAGGCGTCGGATCTTCCTGTTCGAATATCTCGGATTCAATCCAGTCCAGATTGACCTTTACCTTGTTGGCCATGCCGCCATGGTGCAACGCTTCAATCAGGGATTTATAGGCATCCTTCAGGCCGGTATATTTACCAACGATGGCAATTGTGACCTCACCTTCAGGATTATGGATACGCTGGCTTACTTCGTCCCAACGTTCCATGCGAGGCTTTGGCGCAGGATCAATACCGAATGCGGCCAGTACCTCTGAATCGAGACCTTCTTCATGATAGGCCATAGGCACATCATAAATCGTATCGACATCCAGCGCCTGAATAACAGCCGAAGCCCGCACGTTACAGAATAGCGAAAGCTTGCGACGCTCGGATTCCGGAATCTCGCGATCAGCGCGAATGAGAAGAATATCAGGCGCAATACCGATGGAACGCAGCTCTTTGACCGAGTGCTGCGTTGGCTTGGTCTTGAGTTCACCCGCTGCCGGGATGTACGGCATAAGTGTCAGGTGGATATAAACCGCGCTTCCGCGCGGCAGATCGTTGCCTAGCTGGCGGATTGCTTCAAGAAACGGCATCGCTTCGATATCGCCGACCGTGCCACCGATTTCACAAAGCACGAAATCATAATCCTCATTGCCTTCGACAATGAAGTTCTTGATCTCGTCGGTTACGTGAGGAATTACCTGAACAGTTGCGCCGAGATAGTCGCCGCGGCGTTCCTTTTCGATAATATTGCGGTAAATCCGCCCTGTCGTGATGTTATCCTGCTTGTTTGCAGGACGCCCCGTGAAACGCTCATAGTGACCAAGATCAAGGTCAGTTTCAGCGCCATCATCGGTTACGAACACTTCGCCATGCTGATAAGGCGACATCGTACCGGGGTCGACATTGAGATAAGGATCGAGCTTGCGAATCCGTACACGGTATCCACGAGCCTGGAGGAGTGCCGCCAAAGCGGCTGCAGCGATGCCTTTTCCGAGGGAAGAAACCACGCCGCCAGTGATGAAAACATATCGGGCCATGGGCTTATCTCGTTAGTCCTTTGCAAGTGATTTGGCCACAAAAAAATTCGGCAGAAGCGCCGTTTTCCCGCACAAATCTTTTCTACATTTCAAACAAAACGGCCAGACGTGAAGTCTGGCCGTTCAATTCATGGATAGTTTAGTTATTACAGAACAATAACTTCCGTGCCGATTTTGACGCGATCATAGAGGTCAATCACATGATCATTGACCATGCGGAAACAACCATTGGACGCCGAGCTACCGATGCTCGAAGGGATGATGGTTCCGTGGATGCGAATATGCGTGTCCTTGTTGCCCTGCGACAGATAAAGAGCCCGCGCGCCGAGGGGATTGCCCGGACCGCCATCCATGCCGTTTTCGTACTTGGCATAGTGAGCAGGTTCGCGCTTGATCATGTCCTTGGTCGGTATCCAGCGTGGCCATTCACGCTTTGTCTGGATAACAGCGGTGCCTTTGAACTCAAGCCCTTCCTTGCCAACGGCAATTCCGTAACGGCGAGCAGAGTAAGGGCTTTCAACAAGGTAGAGGAATCGTGCCCGGGGATCGATAACAATCGTGCCTGGCTTATATCCGGAAAATTCTACTTCCTGCGGCAGATATTTAGGATCAAAACCGTACTTCGTCTTCTTTGGACGAGCTGGCCCCCGCGCCTCGGCAACCTCTACGGGCTTTGCCGCATCACGTTCGCCGGTGAATGGCTTGGCAAGTTTTTTGAGGATAGGCTCAGCAGCGGCTGGACCGGCCATGACCAGAACAGACATCCCAACGAGCAATGAGCGACGTGACAACATGATCTATATTCCCGCATAGATTGCAAAACGTCCTAATCGACGCTTGCCGGGCCCCCTAGGCCAACTTGATATTGCGATAACTGAAGACGGGATTCTTCTCAATGCAAATCGCTGTGATCATTCGGGATGAGCTATCGATGCATTCAGGACGTTGCGGAACCGCAACACATTGCCGTGGTTCCGCGTAATTATGTAACCAGATAACTTTACTGCGAATTCGGTACCGGATTTGCAGGCTGCGCAGGCGTGACAGGGGCCGTTGGAGCCGGCGTAGTCGATTCGGGCGCTGGCGCGGTTGGGGTTGCTGGCGGTGTGGTCGATGATTCGCCGCCCAACTGGTTTAGAATGCCACCGCTCGTAGGCGGCTGCTGCCCGGCAGGCTGGCTGCCAGTCGTTGTCGGAATACGGTTGAGAATGTCAGTGGGTGTTTCGCTGTAGCGCGACATGATGCCAAGCGCCAAAGACGTAATGAAGAACCCTGTTGCCAGAATAGCTGTTGCGCGCGTCAGCACGTTTGCAGCACCCCGAGCCGTCATCAAACCTGACCCGCCGCCGATACCCAGACCGCCGCCTTCGGAGCGCTGTACGAGCACGACCCCAACAAGGGCAAGTACAATCAGAAGATGAATCACGATAACGACGGTTTGCATGGGTATTTTCTGCTTCTCAAGTGTCGGACGCGGCTCTTTACACCGTATCGGTTGATAAACCAAGCCCGTCAGACAACAGTTTTCAGACTAAAGCGAATGATATGCTTCACAGATGGCGAGGAAGTCAGGTGCTTTCAAGCTGGCGCCACCAACAAGTGCCCCATCAACATTGTCTATACCGAGAAGCTCAACGGCGTTGGATGGTTTAACCGACCCCCCATAGAGAATGCGCATTTTGTTGCCTTCATTACCGAAGCGCTCACTCAATGCAGCACGGACAGAAGCATGAACTTCGCGAACGTCTTCAGCAGTTGGCGTTAGCCCGGTGCCGATCGCCCAGACCGGCTCGTAGGCTATAATAGTATTGCCGGCGGTGGCACCCTCAGGAATTGACCCGGCAAGTTGCGTTGCGATGATTTCGAGCGTCGAGCCTGCTTTACGCTGCAGTTCGGTTTCTCCGATGCAGATAATGACAGAAAGGCCTGCCTCCCAGCCCGCGCGCGCTTTTGCGTTCACAATTACGTCAGTTTCGCCGTGATCGGTGCGGCGTTCAGAATGACCGACGATGACGTGCGAAGCGCCAGCGTCTTTAAGCATATTGGCGGCTATATCACCCGTATGCGCGCCCGACTGCTTGGCATGGCAATCCTGTCCGCCAATGCTGAGACGCTCTCCTTCCACGGACTGTACAGCCCTGAATACAAGGGTAGCAGGCACGCAGATCAAAGCGTCGATCTTTTCACCGATGGCTGAATTTGGCCGATTCACGATGACACGGAGTTCATCAAGCTGGTCTCCCACACCATTCATTTTCCAGTTACCGGCGACGAGAGGGCGAATATCGGGGGTCATCTTCTCTTCCTTAAAGGTCATGAAAGCCATGGTTTAGGCGATTTTCTGAAGTCTTTAATTGCCTGACTAGCAAATTCACTTGATAAAGCAATCGACACAAGCTTTGCATCACGCTATTCCCGCTAGGATTCAACTGCGTTTCTTCTAATACGGTGACTTTAATATGCTCGACTCTCTTCGCGACGTTGCCCGGACCTGGGTGGCCAAGTTGCTTCTCGGTCTTCTCGGTCTCAGCTTTGTAGGCTGGGGAGTTTCGAGTACCGTTCTTGGCGCTATCAACGGCAGCGCTGCCATCAAGGCCGGGCATTCGGAAGTTTCTCCCGTGGATTATCGTTTGGCCTATGATCGCCAGCTTGCATCGCTGTCGCAGCGTTTTGGCCAGCGACTGACCCGTGAACAGGCTGATGCAATCGGTATAAACAATCAGGTACAGGGTCAGCTGGTTGCAGGTGTCGTTCTGGATGAGCAGGCCCGCACAATGTCGCTTGGCCTTTCCAAGGACCGGCTCGCGCAGCTTGCAGCCGAAGACCCGGCATTTCAGGGCGCAAACGGCCGGTTCAGCACTGCACAGTTCGACGCAGTTCTGCGCAATGCCGGCATGACCCCGCAAAATTATCTCGACAATCGTGCGCAGGTTGCTCGCCGCCAACAGATCGTTGAAGCAGTCGCCGACGGCATTAAAGCCCCTGAAACGCTGATCAAGGCAATCGCCATCTTCAAAGGCGAATCTCGCACCATTGAATACGTGGCCATGCCGAAGAATTTTGTTGCAAGCGTTGCTGACCCAAGCGATGCCGATCTTAAAACCTATTATGAAGCCAACAAGGAAGCTTATGGCGCGCCACAATATCGCAAGATCAGCTACGTCAAGCTTGAAGCTTCGGATATCGCAAACGCGGCAACCGTAACACCTGAAGAGATCAAGGCTGAGTACGACAAGAATATTGATCGCTATTCCACACCGGAAACACGGACGATTGAGCAACTATCCTTTGCTGATGAAGCCGCAGCAAAAGCCGGTCTGGAAAAACTGAAGTCCGGCACAAGCTTTGACGACCTGGTCAAGGCTGAAGGCAAGACCATGCAGGATGTCCATCTTGGGACGTTCCCGAAAACGGCCCTGCCCGATCAGTCGATCGCCGAACCGGTTTCTGCGCTTCAGGCAAATGGCGTCAGTGATGTTCTGAAAGGCGCTTTCGGTCCAGTCATCGTTCGCGTGACTGCCGTGACGCCTGAACTAGTCAAGCAGCTACCCGAGGTGGAAAATGAAATCCGCGAGAACATAGCGCTCGCACAGGCAGCAAATGCCGTGACAGACGTTCACGATGCCTACGAAAATGGCCGAGCTGACGGCAAAACCATGGCTGAAGCCGCAGCGGAACAAAATCTGAAAGTTGTCACTATAGATGCAGTCGACCAGAATGGTCGTGGACCTGACGAAAAAGATGTCGCCAACCTGCCCTTCGATGAAAATCAGATGGCAGCGATCTTCCAGGCCGATGTCGGGTTTGACAACGAGCCGTTCAGCCTCGGCACCAATGCTTATCTTTGGTATGATGTTGACGCCGTAACTCCGGCCCGCGAACGACCGTTGGATGAAGTAAAATCCAAAGTCATCGAGAACTGGAAGACCGCTGAGCTTGAGAAGCAACTCAATGCAAAGGCAGAGGAAGTCCGTAAGCGCGTTGCCGATGGAGCCTCTCTCGATGCTATCGCAGCAGAGTTCAAGTTCACCAAGGAGACCAAGCGAGGCATTACGCGTGAAAGCAAGGATGGCGATCTCGGTCAGGGCGGCGTCGATTCGGTTTTCGACGGTCCGGAGGGGATTGTTGGAATGACTGAATCAGCCAGCGACGGTTCGAAGCTAATTTTCAAGGTTACCGAGTCGATCGAGCCAGCCAATGTCGGCCCCGATTCGCTGACTACGGCGGAAAAAGATGCATTTGGCTCGCGTCTCGCTGATGATCTTCTCGACCAGTTGGTAGTACAGTTGCAGACCGTCTATCCGGTGACCGTCAATCAGACAGTCATCAATCAGGCGCTTGCCCGGTAAAAATGAGTGAATAATGGCTGAGCTAAAGCGTTTCATTGGTATTGCCGCTTCGGGCAAAGCTCTTTCGCAAGACGAGGCAGTTGAAGCCTTCGACATAATGATGTCGGGACAGGCCACACCTGCTCAAATCGGTGCGCTCTTGATGGCATTGCGTGTTCGCGGCGAGAATATCGATGAGATCACCGGCGCAGTTGCGGCAATGCGCTCGAAGATGCTCAAAGTTTCAGCTTCGGTCAACGCGATTGATATTGTTGGCACTGGCGGCGACCAGTCGGGTTCTTACAATGTCTCAACCTGCGCCGCTTTTGTAGCCGCAGGAGCCGGTGTCCCGGTTGCCAAACACGGCAACCGCGCTTTGTCTTCCCGTTCAGGCGCTGCGGATACGCTGGCTGCTCTCGGTATCAATATTGAAATCGGACCTGAGCTGATAGCTACCTGCATCGAACAGGCGGGCATCGGTTTCATGTTTGCACCGATGCATCATCCGGCGATGAAACACGTAGGACCGGCACGCGTTGAACTTGGCACCCGCACGATTTTCAACCTTCTCGGTCCTCTGACCAATCCCGCAGGAGTAAAACGTCAGCTTGTCGGCGTTTTTGCTCCGGAATGGGTAGAGCCAATCGCTCAAGTATTGAAAAACCTGGGTTCTGAGTCCGTCTGGGTCGTTCATGGCGATGGTCTGGATGAAATAACGACTGCCGGTGTGACGAAAGTGGCTGCGCTTGAAAACGGCGAAATCCGTACATTCGAGATCGAGCCGGAAAGCTTTGGCCTCGCACGTGTCAATCCGAAGGATCTCAAAGGAGGTACGGCTGACGAAAATGCAGTCTCGCTCCTTTCAGTGCTCGATGGGGCTCACGGTGCTTATCGGGACATCACCCTGTTCAACGCCGGTGCAGGTCTTGTAATAGCCGGCGTGGCAAGCGATCTGAAAACTGGCATCGACATGGCAGCTCATTCCATTGACAGCGGCGCTGCGCGAAATGTGCTAAAGAAGCTGGTCCAAGTTTCAAACAGCGGGATGGCCTGACCATGGTAGATATTCTTCGCAAGATCGAGGCGTACAAGCGCGAGGAAATCGCTGCTGCCAAAGCCACGGTCTCACTCAACGATCTGAAGGCCAGTCTTGACGATCAGGGTAAGCCGCGTGGTTTTCTGGCTGCGTTGCAGGCAAAACGGGCAAAGAATGAGTTCGCGCTTATCGCCGAAATCAAGAAAGCCAGCCCGTCAAAGGGCCTGATCCGCGCAGATTTTAACCCGCCCGCTCTCGCCAAGGCCTATGAACTTGGCGGTGCCGCATGTCTCTCAGTGTTGACCGATGGCCCATCATTTCAGGGTGCGCCTGAATTCCTGAAAGCAGCCCGCGACGCGGTGAGCCTTCCTGCCCTGCGCAAGGACTTCCTCTTCGACACTTATCAGGTTTACGAAGCCCGCAGCTGGGGAGCTGATTGCATCCTGATCATCATGGCAAGCGTCAGCGACGATCTGGCCACGGCGCTTGAAGACACAGCCTTCTCACTCAGCATGGATGTTCTTGTCGAAGTGCATGATGAAGCCGAGATGGAACGCGCCTTGAGGCTGACATCCCCACTTCTCGGCATTAACAACCGCAATCTGCGTACTTTCGAGGTCGATCTGGCAGTGTCAGAACGATTGGCGGCGATGGTGCCGGAATCGAAATTCCTTGTCAGCGAAAGCGGCGTGTTCACCCATGATGATTGCCAGCGACTGGCCAAATCGAATATCGGGTCATTCCTTGTCGGCGAAAGCCTCATGCGGCAGAGCGATGTAACAGCAGCAACAAAATCGCTGTTGTTTGGCAATGCATCCCAAACGGATGCGGCATGACATCGGCTAAACTGTCCCATCTCGATGCGACAGGTGCTGCCAATATGGTGGATGTTGGCGACAAGGGAGAAACTGTTCGCATCGCGACAGCGGAAGGCTTTGTCGCAATGCTCCCCGAGACGTTGGCGGTCATACGCGCTGGTGACGCAGCAAAGGGCGATGTTATCGGCACCGCCCGTATCGCTGGTATAATGGCTGCAAAGAAAACACATGAACTCATTCCGCTTTGCCATCCACTGCTTTTAAGCAAGATATCAATCGATATTGAAGCAGACGAGACATTGCCCGGGCTCCGTGTGATCGCAACTGTCAAGCTGACCGGCAAAACAGGGGTGGAAATGGAAGCGCTGACCGCTGTTTCCGTTGCCTGCCTGACGATCTACGATATGGCAAAGGCGGTGGATAAAGCCATGACCATCCAAAACATTCGGCTCTTGCAAAAAACCGGCGGGAAATCCGGTGATTGGTCAGCTAACCCCTCCAGTGAGGGCTAAATGGCCGGTCTCCTTCCCGTTGACGAGGCTTTGTCCCGTATTATTGGTGCGGCTGTTGAAGCGGAACCGGAAACGGTTGCACTGAGCGACGCTGGCGGCCGCGTCCTCGCTACAGACCTCTGTGCGAAGCGGCAACAGCCACCGTTTGCAGCTTCTGCGATGGATGGCTATGCCGTTCGCGCGGCTGATGTTGCTCAGCTGCCTGCAATCCTGAAACTGATCGGCCAGTCTGCTGCAGGTCACGCCTTCTCCGGCTCTTTGAATGCTGGCGAAGCAGTACGCATTTTCACCGGCGCTCCGGTGCCTTCCGGTGCCGATAGCGTCGTTATTCAGGAAAATACGATTGCCCGCGGCACTGAAATTGAAATCACTGAAAAGATCGATCTCGGCAAAAATATTCGCAAGGCCGGGCTGGATTTCGAGGAAGGCGATCTGCTGTTGCAAATTGGGCGGGTGCTTGATCCTTCAGCGCTCGCGCTGGCAGCAGCAGCCAATTATCCGGAAGTCCCGGTCTACCGGCAGCCCCGGGTGGCGATACTTGCCACCGGCGATGAACTTGTAAATCCCGGTGAAGAACTTCGCCCTGACCAGATTATTGCGTCCAACAGTTTTGGTCTGGCAGAGATTGTACGGCAGGCAGGCGGTTTGCCGATTGATTTAGGGATCGTTGAAGACCGGCTGGAGGCTTTGAGCGAGGCCGTCGACCGCGCCGTAAGCGCCAAAGCCGATATTCTGGTCACACTTGGTGGCGCGTCGGTCGGCGATCATGATTTGGTCCAGCCTGCTTTGGCTGCCAAAGGGATGCAGCTTGATTTTTGGAAGATTGCGTTACGCCCGGGCAAACCACTTATGTTCGGACGGTTGAACGATATGAACATTCTGGGCCTTCCCGGCAATCCCGTATCCAGTTTGATATGCGGCCATATCTTTTTGGTGCCATTGATCCGGGCGATGTTGGGGCTCCCGCATCACCCGGATTTGCGAGCGGCAATGCTTGGCCGCGATATGAATACCAATGACCTGCGCCAAGACTACGTTCGCGCAACGCTCTTGAGAAATGCTGACGGTACGCTTACCGCAACACCCTTCCCGCTGCAGGATTCGTCAATGCTGAAATTTCTTAGCGATGCCGAATGTCTTATCATTCGCGAGCCTCATGCCCCCGCTATGAAAGCGGGGACAATGTGCAAGGTGATGATGCTACGCTAGGTTCGCTTCGAGCTGATGTTCTTTGCGATCACTTTCAGTAATAGTCGCGAGATCAATAGCTTTTTGCAGCTTGGCAGCGTGCCGGAATGAGGGTTCAAGCGTCCGTCCCTGCGCAACTGCTTCGACAAAACGCTGATAGTTTGTAGACACCGGATCGACTTCGAGTTCTTTCCAGGTCGCTGTTTCAACATCATCGCCCAGACAGACCATGAGTTTTGACCCGTCATGGCGATGCTGAATCTCAAGCGAGCCCTTGTCGCCATAAACCCGCAGGCGCAACTCATTCACATGCCCTGTGGCCCAACGGCTTGAATGAACAACCCCCAATGCGCCATTGGTAAAGCTGACCGTCATGGTGAAGCTGTCATTGGCATCAAGGTCATACTCGCCGATCCTGTTGCCATCTGCCTTGTCAAATGCTTTCAGGCGACAAAAAATCTCGTCGATTTCAGTGTCAGTGGCGTACACCACAAAATCCAGTATATGCACGCCAACATCACCAAGCGTACCGTTGGAGCCGTGTTTCTTCGACAAGCGCCAGAGCCATCGGCTTTCAGTCCGCCACTCGCCCCACATTTTCGCGACAAGCCAGCTTTGCAGGTATGATGCTTCGATGTGCCTGACTTTGCCTATCTGGCCGCCGGTGACCAGTTTGCGCGCGGCCTGCAATTGCGCGACATTGCGATAGGTCAGGTTGACCATGCCAACCAGATGCGCAGTTTCGGCCGTATCGGCCATTTCCATTGCGTCATGATGATTAACCGCAAGCGGCTTCTCGCAGAAAACATGTTTGCCTGCCCTCAGGCATTGCATGGTGGTTGCATAGTGAATGCTGTCCGGGGTGATATTGGCAACAGAATCGAAATCACCCCATGCAAGCGCATCATCGAGTGAAGTAAAAGCACGCTCAATACCGTACTTTTCCCGAAATGCCTCGACACTGTTTATGTTGACGTCAACAGCACCTGCCAGCGTCACCCCCTCGATTTCAGAGAAGTTCTTTGCATGGGCATTGGCCATGCTGCCGGTTCCGAGGATCAATAAGCGCATTCTTGCGGTCCTTTGAACGCGCCGCACTCGCTGAGTACGACGTCGCGATATCATTATTATAGATCAGTACTGCGTTGAGCGACGGGTCAACGGAACCCTTCTTCACCAGCTTCGTGTAAACTTCCACCGCGTTGTTCGATAGGCTCCAGAGCTTTTTCGACAGGCACGTTGGGAGCTTCTGTAATGTGCGGGAAGCGGCTGGAGTTATAGGCCCAGTTTACCGCATTGCGCAGCACCAGCCCTACCGTCTCGTCATGATATGTCGGGTATGTCTCATGGCCGGGGCGGAAATAAAAGACATTGCCTGCCCCCTTGCGATAAGTCAGGCCGGACCGGAACACTTCACCACCTTGGAACCACGATACGAAAACAGTTTCCAGAGGTTCGGGAACAGAAAACGGCTCGCCGTACATTTCCTCATTCTCAAGCTCGAAATAAGCAGGCAATCCCTTGGCAATAGGATGCCCGGGATTGACCACCCATAGCCGTTCACGCTCGCCGGCCTCACGCCAGTTCAAAGCGCAGGGCGATCCCATCAGACGCTTGAAAATCTTCGAGAAATGCCCGGAATGGAGAACAATCAGCCCCATACCTTCCCAAACGCGCTTGGCCACGCGCTCAACGATCTCGTCAGCAACATCGCCATGGGCCCGGTGGCCCCACCAGACAAGAACGTCTGTTTCTTCCAGTGCCTTGTCAGTCAACCCGTGTTCCGGCTCTTGAAGCGTCGTGGTTTTGACCGTGATATTGCTGTCCTTGCCAATCAGCTTGGCAATCTGGCTGTGCATGCCTTCGGGATAAATTTCGGCAACGGTCTTGTTGATGTGCTCGTGAACGTTTTCACCCCAGACGAGCGTACGAATAGGCATGGTCATTTCCTTACTTATGCTTTGTGCTGTTTCATGCTTGGGCCGGCTGGCCCGATTGGTCGAAGCGGTGGACATTGTCGTTAATGGGCGAAACATGCAGAAGGTCACCCGGCTGCTGGCGCGCTGACCCGTCCTGACGAACAACGAGCGGGTCTTTTGCGCCAATATCGATATAGAGATAGCTTTCAGAGCCGAGATTCTCGGAAAGGATCAGCTTCCCGTTCCAGGTTCCGGTCTTTTCCCGGATTTCGAGGTGTTCCGGACGCACGCCAAGCGTGTGTGCCCTATAGGCATCGGCAAATTTTTCCGTCAGGAAGTTCATCTTTGGAGATCCTATAAATCCGGCAACGAAAGTGGATTGCGGTTTCTCGTAGAGTTCCATCGGCGTACCGACCTGCTCGACATTGCCGTCACGCAGCACGCAGATGCGATCCGCGAGTGTCATGGCTTCCACCTGATCGTGCGTTACGTAGATCATGGTGGTTTCATGCATTTTCGCGTGGAGCTTGGCGATTTCAAGACGCGTTTGCACCCGCAATGCGGCATCGAGGTTGGAAAGCGGCTCATCGAAGAGAAATACTTTCGGGTCACGCACAATAGCGCGGCCGATGGCAACGCGTTGCCGCTGTCCGCCTGAAAGCTGTTTGGGCAGCCTGTCGAGATAGCCGGTGATCTGCAGCATTTCAGCGGCCTCGTTCACCCGGCGCTTGATCTCTTCAGCACCGCCCTTAGCCAGCTTCAGCCCGAAAGCCATATTATCGTAGACGGTCATATGCGGATAAAGCGCATAGGACTGAAACACCATGGCGATGCCGCGCTGCGATGGCGTGAGGCTGTTGACCACCTTGTCGTCAAAGGCCAGCGTTCCGGAAGTTATATCCTCGAGCCCTGCAATGAGACGAAGCAAAGTGGATTTTCCGCAACCCGATGGCCCGACGAAAACCATGAACTCGCACGGATTGATTTCGAGATCCACGCCTTTGATGACATCGTAAGTACCGAAGGATTTGCGGACATTGTTCAAGCGAATAACTGTCATTTTTGAAACTCCCCTGAGCGCGCGGCTCTAGCCTTTGACGCCACCGGCGGTAAGACCGGAAATGATCTTGCGTTGAAAAATAAGCACGAGAACAACCAGTGGAACCGTCACGATGACGGACGCCGCCATGATCAGACCCCATGGTATTTCGTGAGCGCTGTTGCCGGATAAAAGTGCAATGATGACGGGAACCGTGCGCGTTTCCGTGGACGAGGTGAATGTCAGCGCGAACAAAAACTCGTTCCATGCGGCAATGAATGCCAGAAGGCCTGTCGTTACCAATGCCGGCCACATCAATGGCAGGAATACTTTGGTGATGATGACCCACGGCGTTGCACCATCAACGATCGCTGCTTCCTCGATTTCGATCGGCAGGTCCCGCATGAATGTCGTCAGCACCCAGACGGTAAATGGCAGGGTGAAGATCGTGTAGGAGAAGATCAGTCCCCACAGCGTGTTGTAGAGCCCCAGGAAACGGATCACCTCAAACAGCCCTGCAAGCACTGCAATCTGTGGAAACATCGAGACTGAAAGGATCGTCAGGAGCAAAAGCGAACGCCCGCGAAACCGCACCCGTGCCAGAGCAAAAGCAGCTGTAACCGCCATGAGCAGCGACAAGGCAACCACAAGACCGGATACGACAAGCGAATTGAAAAGATTGCGGGGAAAGCTTCCCGTTTCGATAACACTGATGTAATTAGCCAACGAAAATGAAGTGGGCCAATACTCGATTGTAAAGAGGGCACTGCCCGTTTTGAAGCTCGTGATGATCGCGTAATAGAACGGGAATACCGCGAACAACACGATAAGAACGACCAGTGCATAGAATGCTGTATTCTTGATAGCTACAGGCATCAGCGGTCTCCCCCATCCAGCCGAACGCGACCAATCCAGATAGCCAGAATGGTCATGAAAGCGATTACGACAAACAGCAGCGTGGATTGCGCTGAACCATAGGCAAATTTGTCGAACTCGATGAGGTTTTCACGCGCCAGCACCGACATGGTTTTTGTCTGCGCACTGTTTGGCGTCAGAACATAAATCAGATCAAAAATTCGCATGGCATCAAGCAGGCGGAAGATAATCGCAACCATCAATGCCGGCCTGACAAGTGGCAGCGTAATACGGAAAAACTGCTTTACCGGATGTACACCGTCGATCTTGGCAGCCTCGTAAACATCACTTGGCACCATTTGCAGGCCTGCAAGAATCAGCAGGGCCATAAAGGGCGTTGTCTTCCAGACATCGACAATCAGGACCGCGATCATCGCCGTATCCGAACTGGCGGTCCACGCAATTGGGTTGTCGATAAAGCCAAGCCGCATGAACAAATCGTTCAAAATGCCGAACTGATCGTTGAGCATCCAGCCCCACATGCGGGCCGAAACAATAGTGGGAATCGCCCAAGGGATAAGAATGGCGGCACGAACAATGCCCCTGCCCTTGAATTCCGCATTCAGGACAAGCGCAATGATCATTCCGAAAAATGCTTCCAGTGCTACGGAAAGCACGGCAAAGCGCACTGTATTCCAGACGGCATTCCACCACGCGGGATCAACCAGAAGCCCGGAATAGATCGTCCTGCCGCTTTTGAGCTGGACCCATGAAATGTAATTTTTGAGGCCAACCCATTTGGCGGCACTCATATTTGTCAGTGAAGCATCGGTGAAAGAGAAATAAATTGTGCGGATCAATGGCCATCCGGCAACAATTGCCAGAGCGATGATCATCGGGATGAGAAATAGTTGGGCCGAGCGCGAGCGCTGACGCAGTAGCTCTGATCGCAAAACTGTTGAGGTCATGTTTGAATTCCTGCCCAGGAGAAACAACGGGATGTGAACTCAGGCAATCGGTGCAAGTAATTGTCAGGAGGCTTCCAAATACTTGCACCGTGCCCTTAAGCTGGCAGAGACCTACCAGCTACCTCCCTGAAGCTCTGCGATTTTGGCCTCAAGTATCTCGACATTTTCAGCTGCCGTACCATTGCCGGACAATGTGTCGTGAACGGCACTCCAGAACATGGAAGACACCTCGTTATACTTGACTTTTGTTGGGGCAGATGGCCTTGGAACAGCCGTTTCGAAAACGGGTTTCCATAACGGGATCAATGGCTGTGCTGAAGCAATGTCCTTATCGTCATAGAGAGATTTTATGGTCGGCAGATGGGAAATATTGATCGCCATTTCCTTTTGCTGCTCAACGGCAGTCAGAAACAGCGCAAGCTTCACAGCCTCTTCCGGCGACTTCGAATACTTTGAAACAGCCAGATTCCAGCCACCCAGCGTTGCAGCAGATTTCTCGCCCTCTTTGCCCACCGGAAGCGGCGCAACGTCGAATTTACCTTTGATGGCGCTGTCTGCACCCTGGCTTAGAGAATAAGCATAGGGCCAGTTTCTCATGAACACGGAATTGCCCGTTTGCCAGACACCACGCGACTCTTCTTCCTGATAAGCCAACGCACCTTTCGGCGAAATTGTATCGATCCAGCCTTTCGCGCGATCGATAGCCGCAATTGCATCAGGATTATTGATCGAAATTGTACCGTCTGCCTCGACGATCTGGCCACCACCGGATGATTTGACCCACTCCAGAGCGTTACAGGTCAGGCCCTCATAAGCGTTTCCCTGAAATACAAATCCATATATTCCCTTGTTACCGGCTTGACGCTCGGCATCCTGTATTTCCTTGGCGGTCGCAGCCATTTCATCCCAGGTTTTCGGGACCGGTTTCTTGTATTTCTCAAGAAGATCCTTGCGATAGTAAAGCGCGGGTGCGTCCGTATATAACGGTAAAGCTACGAGCTTTCCGTCAACGGTTTGACTTTCAATAATTGAAGGGAAATGCTGATCGACGACGTCTTTCGCCGCTTCAGTCAAGTCGAGGAACTGTTCCGATAGCTGCGGCGCCCAAACCACGTCGGTCTTGTAGACATCAATGTCGGTGTTTCCGGCGGCCAGCCAAAGGCGGTACTGGCCGAAATTGTCCGAGCTGCTGGATGGCATGGCAACAATCGAAACTTTATTTCCAGTCTCTTTCTCAAACCGGTCAAGCTGCTTGCGTAGCTCAGCAGTCTCATTACCGGTCGAGCTGTAAACTATAGAAAGATTTGCCGCGTAGGCACCGGAAGACAGAAGCGCTGCAAGCAGGGCACCTGCAAGAATTGAACTCTTTTTCATAAACCCTCCCAAAAATGTTTGATGGATCGCCAGTGCCGGACGGCAGGTAACCCCAATCGATAAACCCCTCCTCAAGCGCATCAGTGATGAAATTAACCAATCCAAAGCGCTTTGGATGGAAGGTGTCAAAACGCAAATCGATTGTCAATAAATAGTTTATGAACGCCTGTAATCGTACAAATAAAATTGTTCTGATCATTTAAAGCGCTTTGAAGTATGGTTATAGTAAGCTGAGTTAGATGATGGACCGCACAGATCGGAACGTAGTTTGGACATCCGGCATGAAGCTTAAAGAACTTGCTGATAAACTCAGCCTTTCGCAGACGACAGTTAGCCGGGCATTGAACGGCTATCCTGAAGTCAATGAAGCGACGCGCGAGCGGGTCAACAAGGCGGCGTTAAAGTTCGGCTATAGTGCAAATGCAAATGCCCGGCGGCTCGCCATGGGCCGCGTTGGCGCCATCGGCATTATCGTTCCCGCTGAATCAAGCCAGCGTTTCGGACCGCACACAGCCGAGTTTCTTGCCGGCTTGGCAGAACGCCTTGCGCATGACGAAATAGACTTCCTCATCAGTCCTCTCGTCGACAATGATGAAATCTCGGTCTACAAGCGCCTGATTTCCAGCAAGCGCGTCGATGCCATCATTGTCTCTCACCCGTCTCTCGTGGATGAGCGCGTTTCGATGCTGATCGACGCAAAGTTTCCTTTTGTTCTGCATGGACGCACCAATGTCGGCAAACCGCACGCGTGGCTCGACATCGATAATCAGGGCGCGTTTTATCAGGCGGCGAGCCATTTGCTTGATCTCGGGCACCGCCATATCGCCATGATCGATGGCTTGAGGGGGTTCACATTCTCCGAACATCGCGAGCTTGGTTATCGGCAAGCACTTGGCGAACGCGGTATTGAAATAGATTCGCGGTTCATCGTGCATGACCGTTTCTCCGATGAAATCGGCTTCCGCGAAACGCAGCGCCTGCTTGCATGCACACCACAGCCGACGGCTATTATTGCGGGATCAATGATGACTGCTCTGGGCGTCGCTCGTGCCGTACGCAATAATGGCTATCAACTCGGCAAACAGGTGTCGCTCATCACGCATGATGACGTTTTCCCCTATCTCAACGCCAGCAACATGGTGCCATCGATGACCACGACGCGGTCGTCGATGCGGGCTGCGGCCACCCGGATTGCTGAAATGCTCGTGCGCGTGCTTGATGGAGAGCCAGTTGATGACATTCACGAACTTTGGCCGGTGGACCTTATTGTCCGCCAGTCAAGCGGGCCTCCTGTAAGCAGCTAATCGGCGCTTCTCGCCTTTTTCACAACGTTTCGTCTAATTTTTACCGTCGTGTGCTATAAGTGGCTGGTTTATACCAGATATTAATCCTTGTGGAACACAACTGGAACATATAGTGTTTGTTCTGGTTTTGTTTTTCCGATTCCACGCTGAAGGATCGCCCCATGCTCACGCGCAAACAACATGAACTTCTGCTTTTCATTCATGAACGGTTGAAGGAAACGGGTATCCCTCCCTCATTTGATGAGATGAAGGATGCCTTGGATCTCGCATCCAAATCGGGCATCCACCGCCTTATCACAGCGCTGGAGGAACGAGGCTTTATTCGGCGCCTTGCAAATAGGGCCCGGGCCCTGGAAGTGCTCCGCCTTCCGGATTCGATAGCGCCGGGACTGAATGCCCAGCGTAAGTTCTCCCCAAGTGTCATAGAAGGCAGCCTCGGCCGCAATATTGCGCCGCCTCGCCCTCAAGCAAGCTCAGCAGACATCGTTGCTGCAAACATGATCAGTATTCCGGTTATGGGCCGGATTGCTGCCGGTGTGCCTATCGCTGCAATCCAGAACCAGACTCATATGCTGAACCTTCCGCCAGATATGATTGGCAGCGGCGAGCACTATGCACTTGAGGTCAAGGGTGACTCCATGATCGAGGCCGGAATTTTTGATGGCGACACCGTTGTCATAAAACGCGGCGATACAGCCAGCCCCGGTGAAATCGTCGTTGCTCTTGTTGACGATGAGGAAGCAACCTTGAAGCGGTTCCGGCGCAAGGGTGCATCAATTGCACTTGAAGCAGCGAATCCAGCCTATGAAACACGAATTTTTGGACCAGACCGGGTTCAGGTGCAGGGCAAATTGGTCGGCCTGATACGTCGCTATTGAGTTGCGGCATCAGGAGCAGGAATGGGCTCGCTGAAAGAATACGCTCCTGCAGGGCGTTGTTACGAAAGCTGCCAGAGTTCTCCTTTGAGCGCTTGTCAGGAAGATTTCGCGCAGCACGTGAATAATTGCGATAGGTATTCCAGGGTCGATTAGATTGCCCAACAGCATATGTCATCTGGGCAGTTTGCAGGCGGTGTGAAAGTGCATCCGCCGGGTTTTTCGATTCTGAATTATTTTTGGATTGCGAATTGTCGAAGCTTATTTCCATCGCCCCTTTAATTGCCAGATCGCGTTTTGAAATCGTCAATACGCCAGCATCCCGGCACGTAGGGGCTTCGGCTGCATAGGCAAGAATAACAATATCACCTGACATGCATGCATCGGTCATTTTTTCAGGATCGTCCGTATATGCAAGAACCAGTCCTCCCGGCTCCCGTGCGGTGCAAACCCGCTCAAAGCATTCGAATTGCGTGTCGTTGACAGCAAGCCCAGCTCCTACAGGCTTAATGAGTTCATCTGCACCATATCCTTGCTGCCAGTTTTTCAGATGAAATGCGCTTCCCACTGCCCTGTTGATGGCGAGGTTTCCTTCGCTGGTCCTTAGAGCAACGAGTTTGCCGTCTTCTGAAATCATTATGCTCGGCTCGTTCGAATTCCCCATGACAATAAACGCCAATACAAGAAGCGGTAAAGCACACAACCGCAGCCACGTTGAAAGAAACACCAGCAGCAGAAGCGCTGTGGCCAAAAGAATAAGCGTCAACGGGGGCATCAAGCCAAGGTTTCCGCTGGGCGAGTGGGATGCCACAGCTTTTGCGATGATGATGACCAATTCAATACCCTGCCCCATGACAGCGAACGGCAGCCAATCGAGATCGAAAGGCATGGCGAGCAGGCCAAGTACGGCAAACGGCATCACCAGTATTGAGACAACCGGCAATGCCAGTGCGTTTCCAATCAGTCCGAAGGGAGCTGTATTGTTGAAATGATAAGCTGCAAAAATTGCGCTGGCTGTTCCTGCGACGAGCGAAGTCATGGCGATACCACCAACATAGTTCAACGCTCGCGACGGAATTGACCACATCCCGTATCCCGTCCCCTTCCCCCGACGACTTCGCTTTAATTGATACCGAGACCACCAGCCGTAAAAGGCGATAAGCGCTGCCGTCGCTGAGTATGACATCTGAAATCCGGGACCTAAAATTTCATGCGGTGAAATGGCCAAAGTGATACATGCCGCAATAGCAAGATTGCGCATGGAGATCGCCGACCGGTCAACTGTTACCGCCAGCAGCATAACGGCAAGCATCACAAAACTTCGTTGTGCCGCAACATCGGCGCCCGAAAGCAGGAGATAGAATGCGGAGCCCAGCAAAGCGATGACGGCAGCGAATTTCTTAACCGGATAACGGACCGATGCATTTGGAAACAGGGCGAATACTGCTCGCAGCCCGCCTATGATAATTGCTGCGACCAAAGCCATGTGAAAACCGGAGATCGACAATATGTGAGACAAACCACTTAAACGCATGGCGTTGTTCGTATCATCGCTTATTCCGTCACGCTGCCCGGTCACGAGCGACGTTGCAATATCGCCCGGTTCCCCCTTGATATTATGCAGAATGCGCTGGGTCAGTTGCTGGCGAATATTGCTCACAGTCAACAGTGCGGCTGCCAGCAGTCCCTGTTTTGGCGGAACATGGATTTTTTCCGGAGAACCAAGCAAAAAGCCATTGGCTCCTATCCCGCGATAATAGTTGTAAAAGGCAAAATCATAATTGCCCGGGCGCACAGGGCCTGATTGCGGACGCAGATGGACGAGCCCGTGCAATCCATCTCCCACACGGATGTCTCGCGGCATTTTGCGTGCCGAAACGGTGACCCGATCGGGGCCAAAGCGCAGAGACGGACGCTCGGTAGCAAGCACATCCATGGTAACTCGCCAGCCACCCCTTGCATCCCTTGTTATTGCTGAAACGCGCCCTGTCATACGGGTTGTCACTTCAGAGCCCAGCATTGGCGTCGCGGCCCGAAATGTTTCCAACTTGGCGCACAGCATGCCGATAACGAATGCAACTGCGAACAATAGGATCAGCTTTAGGGCTGGTCTTGCGTCTGCCAACATATAGCCCGCTACAAGCGCAGTCACTTCAAACAGGATTGCGCTAAGCTGCGGCTCCGTTCCTGCGTTGAAATAAACAATCGAACCTATCCCTGCGAACACTGGCAAGAACAGGAATGTTGTACCGCGCGTTGCCTCATTACTGATGGCATTTGGTACGGCCCGAACAATATTCGCGGCGCAAGCCTCGGCAATTTGCCTGGCAACAACAAGATAGCTGCGGACACCCGCCCATTTGCGTTCAACAACCCCGCTATTATAGACATCAACAGCAAACAGCTCTTGGGCGCCCTCTGACTGAGACCAGAAGCGTGTTTCACTCGTTTTCGCGTCTGTTGACGGCTCGATCATTGATCCCCATTTCTGCCAATGCCCTTGCACGACAGCACCGCTATGGTACATCAACGCCAAATCAATTCGATTGGACGTTCGACTAATAGACCGAACTGCCCTGGAGACCCTATGTCATCTTCTGTCGTTACCCGTTTCGCTCCCTCACCCACCGGCTTTCTGCATATTGGCGGTGCCCGTACAGCCCTGTTCAACTGGCTTTACGCAAAGCATACTGGCGGGAAGATGTTGCTGCGCATTGAGGATACCGATCGCGAGCGCTCTTCAGAAGCGGCCGTAACCGCCATACTCGACGGGTTGAAATGGATTGGCCTCGATTGGGACGGCGATGTTGTCTCGCAATTTGAACGTGCACCTCGTCATCGCGAAGTGGCGGAAGAACTGGTTACCAAAGGCAAGGCCTATTATTGCTATGCATCACAGGCCGAATTGGAAGAAATGCGTGAAAAGGCCCGTGCCGAAGGTCGCCCGCCTCGTTACGATGGCCGCTGGCGCGACCGCGATCCAAAGGAAGCTCCTGCTGGCGTAAAGCCCGTCATTCGCATCAAAGCTCCGCAGGAGGGCGAAACCCTTGTGCGTGATCAGGTACAGGGCGATGTGCGTTTTCCAAACAAGGATCTCGATGATTTCATCATCCTGCGTTCCGACGGCAATCCAACCTACATGCACGCTGTCGTCGTTGACGATCACGATATGGGCGTAACGCACATTATTCGCGGCGACGATCACCTGACCAATGCCGCACGCCAGACTGTTATCTACAATGCCATGGGCTGGGATGTGCCTGTCATGGGCCATATTCCGCTTATCCATGGTGCTGACGGTGCAAAACTGTCCAAGCGTCATGGTGCGCTCGGTGTTGAGGCCTATCGTGCGATGGGATATCTGCCAGCTGCCCTGCGCAACTATCTTGTTCGTCTTGGCTGGAGCCACGGCGATGACGAGATCATGTCCGACGAGCAGATGATCCAGTGGTTCGAAATATCCGATATTAATCGCGGCGCATCACGTTTCGACTTTCAGAAACTGGAAGCAATCAACGGCCACTATATGCGAATTTCTGAAGATGCCGATCTGGTCAAAGCCCTGATTGACGTACTTCCCGAGATCGAAGGTGGTTCTGAAATATTGGCGCGTCTCAACGACAACACCAAGGCACAGCTACTCGCTGCTATGCCGGGTTTGAAAGAACGCGCCAAAACCCTCGTGGAACTTGCCGATAGCGCCAAATACCTGTTTGCCGAACGGCCTCTGCCTCTTGATGAAAAAGCCGCGAGCCTACTCAATGAAGAAGGATTGGTTGTCCTACAAGGCGTTTTTCCGGACTTGGCTAGTGTCGCCGATTGGACTGCTGAAGCTCTCGATGCAGCCGTTCGTGTTCATGCCGAGAAAACTGGCCTGAAACTTGGAAAGATTGCTCAACCTTTGCGAGCTGCATTGACGGGCAGAGCAACATCTCCTGGCGTCTTCGATGTGCTTGCGGTACTGGGCAAAGAAGAATCGCTTGGACGCATCGAAGATCAATTAAAAGGGCACTAGTGGTCTGATTCCAGCATTCACATCCCATTTCGATCACGCACATAGTGAATGCTGGAATCGGGAAGACCACTAGCAGCCTTATATTTCTGGTGGAGTTTTCGAATTTGACATTTGAAATCGAGCCTGCGACCGGATGGGGTCACAAATGTCAAATTCACTCCACCAGCAGATAAGTTTGATTGCATTTTTGCATTGCAACATTGTGCCTTTCGGGTACGGTGCACTGCCCGTAAAAATCACGAATATAACCTCATTCGAGGAAAGGTGCTTTTGCGCTGGGTTCAGCGCAAGTCAGCAAGAAAGGAACGGCAATGTCTGAGAACAGCGTAAACATCGATCTCAATGGTCACGAATTCGCTTTACCCATAAAAAAGGGGACCATCGGACCGGATGTCGTAGACATTGGGACTCTCTATAAGAATACCGGCGCGTTCACATACGACCCCGGTTTTACATCAACAGCCTCTTGCGAGTCGCAAATTACCTATATTGATGGCGACGAGGGCGTTCTGCTCCACCGCGGTTATCCCATCGAACAACTTGCCGAACACGGCGATTTTCTGGAAGCCTGTTACCTGCTGCTCTACGGCGAACTGCCGACAAAGAGCCAGAAAGCGGATTTCGACTTCCGCGTAACGCGCCACACTATGGTGCATGAGCAGATGTCACGCTTCTTCAGCGGCTTCCGCCGCGATGCGCATCCAATGGCAGTAATGGTCGGCTGTGTCGGCGCTCTGTCTGCCTTCTACCATGACTCAACGGATATTTCCGATCCGCATCAGCGCATGGTCGCTTCGATCCGAATGATCGCCAAGATCCCAACGCTGGCCGCTATGGCCTATAAGTATCATATCGGTCAGCCATTCGTTTATCCGAAGAACAATCTCGATTTCGCGACCAACTTCCTGCACATGTGCTTTGCTGTGCCCTGCGAGGATTATGTTCCAAATCCTGTTCTGGCACGTGCAATGGATCGCATTTTCATTCTCCACGCTGATCACGAGCAAAACGCGTCGACATCCACAGTACGCCTTGCAGGTTCGTCCGGTGCAAACCCATTTGCTTGTATTGCTGCTGGTATTGCCTGTCTCTGGGGCCCTGCCCATGGAGGTGCCAACGAAGCCGCACTCAATATGCTTGGCGAGATCGGTACTGTTGATCGCATTCCAGAGTTTATTGCCCGCGCTAAAGACAAAAATGACCCATTCCGTCTGATGGGCTTTGGCCACCGCGTTTACAAAAATTACGATCCACGCGCCAAGATCATGCAGCAGACAACCCGTGAAGTCCTCGCCGAACTGGGCATCAAGGACGATCCGTTGCTGGACGTTGCGATGGAACTTGAGCGTATTGCTCTAACCGATGAATATTTCATCGAAAAGAAGCTTTATCCAAACGTCGATTTCTATTCCGGAATCACGTTGAAGGCGCTTGGCTTCCCCACCACGATGTTTACCGTACTGTTCGCCGTGGCCCGTACTGTCGGCTGGATCGCCCAGTGGAAAGAAATGATCGAAGATCCGCTGCAGAAGATTGGCCGCCCGCGCCAACTCTACACCGGCGCCACACAGCGCGATTATATAAACGTCGAAAACCGCAAATAATCGGAACATCAGAAATAAAAAAGGCGCCGAGTGGCGCCTTTTTTATTTGCAAGCTTGCAATCAGCTATTTTGACTTTGCCAGCTCAAGCACTTTTTCGGCAGCGATTTCTCCGGCCGGACGTTCCGTTTGCATCAATCTGGTGATTTTGTCGAAACTCTCAAGCTGCGCGTTGCGCCGTAAACCCGGTGTCAGCAATTGCTCAATCTGCCGTGCCAATGACCCTGCCCGCACAAATATATTGAAATATTCCGGCACAACCGGTTCATCGGCTATAATATTCGGCAGAGCAGCGCTCCATATCTTGATACGCGGTGCAAGAAACGTCCGAGCCAGCCAATCCGGCTTATATGACAATACTGTAGGTATCCGCGCCAGAGCCAGCTCCAGCGACACTGTTCCCGACGCGGCGAGTGCAGCATCTGCCTCTGCAAATGCTCGCAGCCGCTCGGCCTCGCCGACTACTATGTTAGGCCGCACCTTCCACTTCGCAGTTAGCTCGCGGACCAAGCCCTCAACCCTTGGCAATGTTGGTATTGTCACATTGATCTGATTGCCGCGGCTGACAAGCAATTCTGCTGTCTCGCCAAATACGTCAACAAGGCTTGTAATTTCGGATCGGCGTGAACCCGGCAGTATCAGAAGGTTTTTGATCTCACGATCACCAAGCCCTGCATTGCGAGCCCGATTTCTCTCCGCAGCTTCGAGCAATGGTGCGTATGAAACCAGCCTGTGCCCAACATAAGTCGATGCCGGTCCGTCCAAATCTTTCAGAGCCTGCACTTCAAACGGAAGAATAACCAGTACATGGTCTATATAAGAACGCATTGCTTTGGCGCGTTCAGGCCGCCATGCCCAGACCGATGGGCTGATGTAATTTATGATCGGTATAGATGGATCAGCCGCCCTTACCTTGCGGGCTACACGATGGGTAAAATCGGGACTGTCAATGATTATCAGGCAATCTGGCTTTGCGGCGACAATTGAAGCGGCAAGCTGCGAAATACGGCGAATAAGCTGGGGCAACTTGCGAACAATGGCACTGAGGCCGACTAGAGCTATTTCATGCTGATCAAACAGGCTGTCCAGACCAAGCTCCGCCAGATGATCGCCACCGACTCCAGTCAATGTGATTTCTCCATCATACTGGCTGCGGAGTGCCCTTATGAGATCAGCGCCTAACTGGTCGCCAGATTCTTCCCCTGTCACAATAGCCAGGCGGAGCGGTTTTTCGGCCGCCATCAGCTTTCCTCCTGCTCGAAGGTCTGGATAAACAGGCCAGCCGCATTGGCAGCAGCAATGGTTTCGCCATAAGCCAGAATTAGAGTGCGCCCTGCTTCAACAGCAATCCCGTTCAGGCCTGCTTTAACAGCATTTTCAACAGTGCTAACACCGATAGCTGGCAAATCCGCCCTGACTTCCTGTTGCGGCTTGGCGCATTTGACCAGCACGCCGCCTTTGCGGTTTATACGCTTCGCCTGACGCAGATCGGCGACACGCTGCAACATGGCGTCAGTACCTTCAACGCCCTCAAGCGCAACAACGCGGCGGCCGATTGCTATTGCGGCCTGGCCGATATCGAGCGAGCCTATCAAAACTGCTGCTTTTCGTGCGGCTTGAATATTTTCGATGCCTTCCTGTGTCGGCTTCTTGCGGGTTATCGTACCCGGCGCTGGTGCGAGAATATCCGGCACGATTTCATGAGCACCGAGCACCCGGAAACCGTAGGATTCAATCGTCGCGACAACTGCGCGAAGCAAGCCATCATCGCCCAGCCGAAAAGCTCTCATAAAGCGATAAAGTGCGACCAGATTGCCATTGCCGGGTTTAAGCGCAGCCCGAAACTCCGGCCGGTGCTTGATGCCACCCGCCAGCACAACATTGGTGATGTTTTCGGATTTGAGAATCTTCATCAGGCCACCGAGTTCCACAATGGATATCTCGGCATGTTCGCTGGCATAAAGCTCGGGGTCCGCCTCCCCTTTGATGTTGATAATCAAAGGGTTGTCACCATTTTTGCGCAAACTTGCAGCAACAGCCACCGGCAAGGAGCCATTGCCCGCTATAATTGCGGTACGGCCAGTGATAGGCCTTGGCAGTTTTTTTGTTTTTGGCGCGTTAGCTGGCGTCACTGTCACTGATCTCGATTGCAGAATCGAGCGGCGGCGTACAGAAGGCGCGCTTGGTATCGGTGCTGATGAAATCAATCAGATCAGCCACGGCAGGCGATTCCGGGAATGCTGTACGGACATCGTCAGCCCGATGTTTGATCGATTTTGTCCGATCAAACAGCATCCGGACAGCATGGCGAAGATTATGAATCTCCGGCCGCGCCATTCCCGAGCGCTTCATCCCGATAATGTTGAGGCCCCCGAGATAAGCATGATTACCAATGGCCATGCCATAAGGCACGAGATCGCTTGCCAGCGCCGCGAGACCGCCGATGAAGGCATGGTGTCCAACACGTACGAATTGATGAATGCCGGCACCGCCGCCAATAATGACATTGTTACCAATGGTGACATGCCCGCCAATCATCACATTGTTTGAAAACGTAACATTGTCGCCGATAATGCAGTCATGAGCGACATGGGAATAGGCAAGAAACATGCAATTGTCGCCGACAGTCGTGATGCCCCGGCTGCCATCCGTTCCGCGGTGCATGGTAACACCTTCGCGGATAACGCAGTTCTTGCCGATAATGAGTGTCGTATGCCCGCCCTTGTGTTTCGTGTTCTGCGGATCACCACCAAGCACAGCATTCGGATAGACTTTTGAGCCATCTCCCAGTGTCGTGGGCCCCATTATGACCACGTGGCTCAAAAGCATTACATTATCGCCAATGACCGCTTCAGAACCAATATGGCAAAACGGCCCGATGGCTACGCCTTCGCCAATCTGTGCGCCATTCTCGACTATGGAAGTAGGATGAATGCTCGACATCAAGCCCCGGTCACTTCTTCGTCGGGAAAACTGACCATTGCAGCAACTTCAGCTTCAGCAACCTTCACACCGTCTACTTCAGCGATACAACCATATTTGTGAATATTGCCGCGCTGCTTGAGCTTCGTCACGCGCAGCTTCAACTGATCACCCGGCACAACAGGCTTTCGGAACTTGGCATTATCGATGGTCATGAAGAAAACCTGACCGGGCTTTCCGCTGCCATTGTTGAAAAGAACGATAGCGCCAGCTGTCTGCGCCATGGCTTCGATGATCAGAACACCCGGCATGATGGGGAGTTCGGGAAAATGTCCAGCAAAATGCGGCTCATTGATGCTGACATTCTTAATGCCGGTAGCTGATCTGTCAGCATCGATATCAACAATCCTGTCGATCAACAGAAATGGATAGCGATGCGGCAGATTGGCCAGAAGTTTCTGTATATCCGCAACCCCAAGGCTCTCCGCTTTCATGGTATCAGTCATCTGAACTGCTCTCCTTCTTGGTCCGGGTCATGGCGCGAACGCTGGCAATCTCACGGAACCACTGCTTGAACGGTTGGGCAGGCGCGCCGGCCCACCTCTCACCGTCCGGAATATCATTCATAACGCCGCTAGCTGCAGCGATTTCAACACTCGCGCCGATAGTGACATGATCCTTGATTCCGACACTGCCGCCGAGGCGTGTCATATCACCAAGAATAACGCTGCCGGAAATGCCGCATTGCGCCGCAATGACACAGTGGCGGCCGATCTGCACATTGTGGGCAATCTGCACCAAATTATCGATTTTTGTGCCTTCGCCAATGACAGTATCCGCCAAAGCACCACGATCCACGGTCGTATTTGCACCGATCTCTACATTATCCTGAATAATGACGCGGCCAAGCTGAGGCATCTTGTCGAGACCAGCCTTGCCCGGCACATAACCAAATCCATCCTGACCAATGCGAACACCCGGATGCAAAAGCACCCTATTCCCGAGAAATGCGTACTGAACCGAGCAACTCGGAGCGACATAGCAATCGCGACCTATCTTGCAGCCATTGCCTATCACGACATTCGCAGCAATTACTGTACCGGAGCCAATGGACACATGGCTGCCGATGATTGCGCCGGGTTCAATCGTTACACCGTCTTCAATTTCAGCCGTTTCATGCACGATTGCATGCGATGAAATGCCGGTCTGCCCGCTCCACAAATGCGCATTCACGGCATTGGGATAAAGCGCGCGACCAACGGCAGCGAAAGCCTGCTGTGGATGGCGTGTTACAATGATGGCAACACTTTTGGGGATACTTGCCCTGACTGCTTCCGTGCATAAGACGCAAGCAGCTTTTAGTCCGCTAACGTCAAGCTCAAGTTTCTTGCTCTCGATGAACACGAGGGCATCAGGACCTGAATCATTAAGTGAAGCCAAGCGGGATACAGGGCGATTGGCCAAGGAACCGTCAACAAGAACGCCATTGGCCAGATCCGCGATCTGACCAATGGTTACGTTTGACAGTGGCTCATAAAAGATCGGATCGGCCATCGACTAACTTTCTCCCCCGGGGAAATTTGCTCCCCCCGGGAGGTCAGCAATCTATCAGAACTTGCTCGACATGCCGAAGTTGAAATTCTGCACCTGATCGCCATCAACTTTCTTGATCGGCACTGCATAGTCAAAGCGCAACGGGCCGAACGGAGATGCCCACATGATGCTGGCACCGGCAGATGCACGCCACTCCATGCTATCACCCTCTACGTCAACTTTCGAGTTTTTGATATCGCTACCGAACAGGGTCGCAGCGTCAGCAAAGAGAGCGCCACGGATACCTAAACTTTCAGGGATAACCGGCATCGGAAATTGTGTTTCAACGCTGGCGTTGAAGTAAGTCTTACCACCGAGGAAGCTACCATCATCGTCTTTGGTATTTCCATCTCGGGGGCCTATGCCGGCATATTTGAAGCCGCGGATCATGTCTTGCGTATTCTTGAATGTATCAAATACGCGCAAGCCCTTGTCACCAAAGCCCTCGATGTGACCGGCACCAACGCTGACCAAACCAACTACATCAAGCTCATCCAAAAGAGTCTTGTAGTACTGACCCTTGAATGTAGTTTTCAGGAAGTTCGCATCACCACCGATACCTGCATATTCCTGATTGAACTTGGCGTAGATACCGTCCCGCGGGTTCTTTAGATCATCAATGGAATTGTAAGTGAGCGACCAGCTAACCGAAGACTTGATCCATGGGCTGTCTTCCGCCGCATCAACAAATGCCTGAGAAATCTCTCTAGGGTTAGGAATCTGCGGCCCGCCTGGATTGTCAGGGTCGTCCATCATTGCATCGTCGTCAATCTCATACTTCTCCTGCGAGAGATTGTACGCAACACCAGCTGACAATTCTTCTGTGATTGGCAGACCGAAGCGAATTGTTCCACCGGTAACATCGGTTTCGTACTTGTCTCTCACACCGGATTGACGCTTGAAGATATCAAAGCCGGCCTGAATACGCTGACCGAGGAAATAAGGCTCTGTGAACGAAAGAGAATAGGTACGGTTATTATCGAGACCACCACCGGCACCAATACGGATATACTGACCACGACCAAGGAAGTTGCGCTCCGTAACCGAGCCTTCCACTGTCGGACCGGGGCTTTCACCACCTGTCGTATAGCCACCACCGATAGAGAATTCGCCTGTCGGCTTCTCAATAACATCCACTACCAGAATAACCTGATCGGGCTGCGAGCCGGGCGCCGTCGAAATATTGACAGTCTGGAAAAACTCAAGACGCTCAAGACGACGCTTGGCGCGCTGAACCAGAACCTGATTGAAAGCATCGCCTTCACTCACGTCAAACTCGCGACGGATAACGAAGTCACGGGTCTTTTCGTTGCCACGGATTTCAATGCGTTCGACATAGGCGCGCGGGCCCTGATCAATCGCATAAGTAACCGAAATCGTATGGTTTTCGAAGTTACGATCGCCCCGTGGCTCTACTTTCGCAAAAGCATAGCCCTGACCGGCAACCTTTTCGGAAACCTTGATGATCGAATCTTCAACATCCTTGGCGCTATAAGTGTCGCCTTCGCGTGATTCTACGAGACCATTCAGCTGGCCGGTATCGACGCCTTCAACTGAACTTTCGATCTGAACACCACCAAACGTATACTTCTCACCCTCTTCGACAGTGATGTTGATTGTATAATCATTGGTTGACTCATCGAGATCGGCCGTCGAGGAAACAACACGGAAATCTGCATAACCACGATTGTAATAGAAACGACGCAAAGCTTCTTCGTCCGCACGCAAACGATCTTCGCTGTAAACGTCATTGCGGGTCAACCATGACAACGGATTGGACTTCTTGGTAGAAATCACGTCACGCAGGCGGCGATTGCCGAAAGCCTGGTTTCCGACGAAATTGATTGCGGCAATCTTCGTGCGGTCACCTTCATTGATTTCGAAGACAACGTTTACGCGACCTTCGCCCAAATCCATCAAACGCGAGTTTACGGTTGCGTCGCTGCGGCCAACATTGCGGTAGGCTGCGCGGACAGCTTCAGTATCTGCATCAAGCGTTGCCTGATCGAAGGCTGCGCGCGGCTTCAATTGAACGGCATTCTGCAGCGCAGGATCTTTGATCTTCTTGTTACCCTGGAAGATAACCTGATTTACGACCTGATTTTCGTTGACCGTGACGACAAGCGCACCGCCCGATTGGCTGATACGCACATCGCTGAACAAGCCCGTAGCAAAAAGGCGCTTGGTTGCAGCATCGATATCAGCATTGGAGAATGACTTGCCGGGCGTAATGCCGACATTGTCACGCACTGTCTGTGCATCAACGCGTGTATTGCCACGCACTTCAATGCGGCTGACAGTGGCTGCATGCGCTGTAGTCACGCCTGCGACCGTTGTTACGATCGCACCCGAACTGACGAGTGCCGCTGAAATGGCGAGCGCCGACGCTGCACCAACAAATTTTGAACTTGCCGCCATAGGCCTTATGAACCTTCGTTTCTCGTTGTACCCGGGCGAGATCCCGGACTAAGCATTACTCGTACACCGTCATAGCCGGTTTTTATATACACGCAAGGCTTACGGTTAAAAACTGTTTACTTCCCACATAACAGTGGCATCCATGCCACGCCATTCGGCACGTATAGTAAACAGATCATGTCGATTTGCCATAAAGCGCCTCAAATTTTCACTAATGTTTAATTTTCTGATCAGCATGCGAAAAGATCGTTGAAGATAACGAATCCCATGAATCCTAGCACTAAAAGGAACCCTGCACGGAAAAACAACTCCTGTACTGCAGGTTTTACAGGCCTCCCAATGACGGCTTCGGCAGCATAAAAGACCAGATGCCCTCCATCAAGCGGCGGCAGCGGAAAGAGATTGAGCAGCCCGATACCGATGGACAGCATGGCAGTGAGTTGAATCAGCCAATCAATTCCCTGACTGGCTGCCTGACCGGCCATCGTTGCGATTTTCACAGGTCCGCCCAATTGGCATTTGTCTTCCCTGCCCGCGAAAAACCGGCTGAAGAATTGTCCCGTGCGGGCAATGATAAACCCGCTTTCGCGAACTGCCTGGCCGACTGATTCGATTGGGCCATATTCAATACGGCGAACGTTTCCAGCTTGCAGATTGGTTACAACGCCGATCACGGCGACCTTTACCTTATTGCCAAGCGCATCTTCCTGCTCGGAAAGTTCAGGCGTCGCCGTCAGATGCACCTCTTTACCGGCTCTCTCGACAACAAAATCGAGGGCATCTCCGCCTCTTGCCGAGACATGGCGCTGTACGTCCGCAAACGTAACCACCTTGTCACCATCGACACTGACGAAACGATCACCGGGCTGAAAACCTGCAATAGCTGCCGGACCGCCGGGGCGCACCTCAGCAACCATCGGATCGGATACCATCTTTCCGTAGAGCGCAAAGAAGACCGAAAAAATAGCGATGGTCAGCAAAATATTGAATGCCGGACCCGCGAAGACTGTAGCCGCCCGCTTCCATACCGGTTGCGTATGGAACGCTACCGCACGCTCGGCATCTGTCATTTTCGTTACGTCGGCGGCTGTGGAGCTGGAAACGTCTTCATCGCCGGCAAATTTTACATAGCCGCCGAGTGGAATGGCAGAAAGCTTCCAGCGCGTTCCCTTTGAATCATTGAATCCGATTAATTCGGGCCCGAAGCCAATCGAAAAAGCTTTTACACCGATGCCGCACCAACGCCCCACCAGATAGTGGCCCATCTCGTGGACAAAAACCACGACAGTCAAAACAATGAGAAACGGCAGGATCGTTCCTACTAGCACGCTTTGAGTACCAAAAACCGTGTGCAACAAATCTGTCAAAGTGTCCTCCGGGCCCGCAACTCAATGAATAAGCCAAAAGGCCCCGGAAGCTCAGCCGTCTAGAAAAGTATGTCGTATGGCGTTTCCGGCGTTACCAGAATTGCTCCGATGACGTATAGCAATGCAGCGGCAGCGACAAGCCCATCAACACGGTCCATCACGCCACCGTGACCGGGAATCAGCGTGCCAGAATCTTTCGCGCCAAACTTCCGCTTCATCCAGGATTCGCCAAGATCTCCAAACTGCGCGATGATTGAAATCAGCAGCGCGATAAAAGGCAAAGCCATACCACCGCCGGGAGTAATGAATGAAGCGCATGCCACCCCGGCTGCAACGCCAGCCGCAGTACCGCCAATTGCGCCAGACCATGTCTTGTTAGGCGAGAACCGTGGTGCAAGCTTCGGCCCGCCTAGTGCCCTGCCATTGAAATAGGCGAAAATATCGGTCGCCCACACCACTGCAAACAAAAACAGGATTGCTGCAAAACCGTCCCCGGTGTCGCCGCGCAACAATGTAAGCGAGATCGCGGGAAAACCCGCGTAGATCAGCCCTGCTGCGGGCCAGTATCCAGACTGTCGCCCGCCCAGCGCGGCAATAACCGCAGCCCCGGCAAATAAAATGCAGAACATCGCCAAAACATGCTGCGTAAACAAAAGCACCAGCAACGTGGCGATCAAGACCACCCACGACAGCCCGGCTGTCAAATTGTTCATGCGATCTTTGGACATGGACTGCCATTCGAACAGCACGCTCAGCCCTATTGCGCTGGCAAGCAGGCCGAAGCCGAATCCCCCTGTCCACGTCAGAACAACGGCAATAGCTATCAGAACAATTGCACTCAGTATGCGTTTTTGCAGATTGGACAGCCCATTGCCGGAAAGAATCACAGAGCGATTTCCTGTGCCGTAACTCCACCGAAACGGCGTTCTCGCGATTGAAAGGTTTCTACCGCTTCTGCGAGATGTGATGGACGGAAATCCGGCCAATAACATGGCAAGAACATGAATTCTGAATAAGCCGCCTGCCAGAGGAGGAAATTCGAAAGCCGCATCTCGCCGCTGGTGCGGATAATCATGTCCGGGTCCGGCATATCTGCCGTGTCGAGTCTCGCGGATATCGCTTCCGCTGTAATCGCATCGCTTGCGATTATGCCCGCTGCAACATCGTCAACCAGTTGCTTCACAGCACGGGTAATTTCATTGCGCGAGCCGTAGTTGAAAGCGATCACAAGGGTCAGCCCCTGGTTCTTTTCAGTAAGTATCTCAGCTTCGCTTAAAAGCCCGAGGATATCTTTTGCAAGCCCCTCACGCTCTCCAATAATGCGAACGCGAACATTTTCCCGGTGCAGATCCGCAAGATCACGGCGAATAAATAACTTCAAAAGCCCCATGAGATCGGAAACCTCAGAACGGGGCCGAGACCAGTTCTCCGAGGAAAAGGCAAAAAGCGTCAGAAAGGGAATACCCATCTTCCCGGCAGCGCGAATTGTCCCGCGGAGAGACTCTACGCCAGCCTTGTGTCCAGCAGCACGCGGCAGGCCCCTGGCCTTCGCCCAACGGCCATTTCCATCCATGATGATGGCAATGTGGCGCGGGTTGGACATGGGTTGGACCTCCGATGGATATTAGAACTGACTATAGTTCTAAACCTGCATAATTTCCGCTTCTTTAACAGCCACAACCTTATCCATTTCGGCGATTGTGTCATCCGTCAGCTTTTGGACCTTTTCGGATAGGACGCGGTTATCGTCCTGGCTGATATCGCCATCCTTTTCAAGCTTCTTCAATTCGTCCATGCCGTCGCGACGAACATGACGCGCAGCCACCTTGGCTTGCTCGACATACTGATGGGCAATCTTGACGAGTTCCTTGCGGCGCTGCTCATTAAGCTCCGGCAAAGGTATGCGAAGATTGTTTCCATCGGTAATAGGATTGAGGCCCAGCCCGGATTCGCGAATTGCGCGTTCAACTTTGCCAACCATTGACTTGTCCCAGACAGATACGGACAACATGCGCGATTCAGGCACAGTGATATTCGCAACCTGATTGAGGGGCATTTGCGAGCCATAAGCCTCGACAGTAATCGGCTCGAGCAGACTTGCAGAAGCTCGCCCGGTACGAAGACCGCCAAGATCGTGCTTCAGTGCCTGCACGGCGCCATCCATGCGGCGCTTCAAATCGTTCAAATCGAGTGCATCACTCATACTCAATGCTCCTATATTCTTGGGCGATCAGGCAAATTAGCTGTCGGATACGACTGTTGCACGTCCTTTACCCTGCAGCACTTCTGCAAAACCACCTTTTTCGTGAATTGAATAGACGATAATCGGGATGTTGTTCTCACGCGCAAGCGCAACGGCCGTCGTGTCCATCACGGCAAGGCCACGATCAAGTACGTCTTTATGGGTCAAATGGTCAAATCGCACGGCATTCGGGTCTTTTTTTGGATCAGCCGAGTAAATGCCATCCACCTGCGTGCCCTTGAACAAGGCATCAGCGCTGATTTCCGCAGCGCGAAGCGCAGCTGCTGAATCGGTGGTGAAAAACGGGTTGCCTGTGCCGCCAGCGAAAATCACCACCTTGCCCATATCCATATAGGCTGTGGCCAATCGCTGCGAGAATGTCTCACAGAATTCCGGCATGGCGACAGCCGAAAGCACCACGGTATCAATGCCGAGTTTCACAAGGGAAGTGCGAAGGGCGAGCGAATTGATGACTGTTGCGAGCATGCCCATGTGGTCACCGGTAACACGGTCACCACCTTTGGAGGCCACAGCGACACCGCGGAAAATATTTCCGCCGCCGATGACCACGCCAACTTCAACCCCAAGAGCCCTCGCCTCGGCAATATCGCTGGCAATACGGTCGGCAACCGCAACATCAATGCCAAAACCCTGATCGCCCATCAGAGCTTCACCGGAGGCCTTCAGCAGAACGCGTTTGTAGACAGCCGTACCAGCCATGGAGTTTCCCTCAGGGTCTTTTCTAATTGAATGTAAATTCCGGATACACGAAGGGCATCGCGTTGTCACGCGATGCCCCCATGTTTAAGTCACTGAATATTACTTCTTAACAGCTGCTGCAACTTCTGCTGCAAAGTCTGTTTCTTCCTTTTCAATGCCTTCACCCAGAGCAAAGCGGGCGAATGCCGTAATCTTTGCCGGTGCGCCGATTGCCTTTTCCGCATCCTTGAGAGCGGCTTCGACAGTCAGGTCAGGGTTGATGACGAATGCCTGCGAAAGAAGAACAACTTCTTCATAGAACTTGCGCAGACGGCCTTCGACCATCTTCTCGATGATGTTGTCTGGCTTGCCAGACTGGCGAGCAGACTCGGTAAATACAGCCTTTTCACGCTCAACAGCTGCCGGATCAACTTCCGAAGCAGTCAATGCAAGCGGGTTGGTCGCAGCAACGTGCATCGCAACCTGGCGGCCGAATGCATTTGCTGCATCGGCATTGCCTGCGGTTTCGATAGCAACGAGAACGCCAAGCTTACCAAGACCATCCGAAACACCGTTGTGGATGTATGTCGCGACGACGCCTTCGTTGACGCTCAACGCAGCCGAGCGGCGGAACGAAAGGTTTTCACCGATGGTGCCGACAGCATCCTTGATCGTGTCCACAACCGACTTGCCGGTTGAAGGATAGGTTGCTGCAGCAACAGCAGCGGTCGAACCGTCTGTTGTCAGTGCAACATTCGCAACGTTGCGAACGATGTCCTGGAACGCGTCGTTGCGGGCAACGAAATCGGTCTCGGAATTGACTTCAACAACAACCGACTTCTTGCCGTTGGTTGCAACGCCTACCAGACCTTCGGCAGCCGTGCGGCCAGCCTTCTTGTCAGCCTTGGAAATACCTTTCGCACGCAGCCAGTCGACAGCGGCTTCCATATCACCATTGGTTTCGGTCAGGGCTGTCTTGCAATCCATCATGCCAGCGCCGCTGATTTCGCGGAGTTCTTTTACTTGTGCTGCGGTAATGCTCATTCTAATCGCCTCTTCTCAAAGCAATCCCCAAGGAAAACACGGATCGGCTTTCCGTTCGAAACTGCGTGAAAACAAAAAGATAAAGTGGCTTCACGATCTATCGATGCCAAACCACTTTAAAAACGAAGGCATACTGGTGAACCAGCATGCCAACTTTGCGGCGCATCATGCGCCAGTCGAATCGTTTTTAACCACCCGATAAGACGGGTGTATGAAGCCTCAAGCGGAGGCTTCACCTTCCTGTGCAGGAGCTTCTTCAGTCGAAGCTTCGAGAGCTGGCTCAACAGGAGCTTCTTCCTGTGCGCCAACGTCAACGCCGAGCGAACCCTGCTGGCGAAGAATGCCGTCGAGAGCTGCCTTGGCAACCAGATCGCAATAAAGCGAGATAGCGCGGGAAGCATCATCATTGCCGGGGATCGGGAAATCGATCTGGTCCGGATCACAGTTGGAGTCGATCACTGCAACAACTGGAATACCGAGACGCTTGGCTTCCTGAATTGCAATCGCTTCCTTGTTGGTATCGATGATGAAGATCAGGTCAGGAACCGAACCCATGTTCTTGATACCGCCCAGAGCGCGGTTGAGCTTCTCGCGTTCGCGGTCAAGGTTCAGACGCTCCTTCTTGGTGAAGCCCTGTGCTTCGCCGGAAAGAAGTTCGTCAAGCTTGCGCAGACGCTGAATGGAATTCGAAATCGTCTTCCAGTTTGTCATCATGCCGCCGAGCCAGCGGGCATTAACGTAATACTGGGCAGAACGGGTTGCAGCATCGGCAATGATGTCCGAAGCCTGACGCTTGGTGCCAACGAACAGAACGCGGCCGCCACGGGCAACGGTGTCCGAAACCTTCTTCAGAGCTGTGTTGAGCAGCGGATAGGTCTGGGCAAGGTCGAGAATGTGAATGTTGTTGCGGGAACCATAAATGTATGGTGCCATTTTCGGGTTCCAGCGATGTGTCTGGTGGCCGAAGTGAACGCCAGCTTCCAAGAGCTGACGCATGCTGAAATCAGGCAATGCCATCTTGTATTTTCCTTTTCCGGTTGAACCTCCACGGGAAGAGGCGGGAAACCCGCCACCGGAGGCCATATCGGATTTCTCCCGATATCAACCCAAATCCCGTGTGTGGAATGAAGCGGCTGTTAATGGATAATCGCGGCAAACGCAAGGGCGTCGCGCATAAAAGACTTCAGCCCTGCTCTACTTCTTGCACTTCGGCGCATCGAACAGCTCCAGATTTACCAGCTTGCCGGTCATGGAGAAATCGCCGTAATCCATTTTAAGGTCGCGTGTTACGCCATTGCGATACATCTTGAAGTTGATGCGGTAGCTCGGCAATCCTTCTGCCTTTTCCTTCTCGTCGAAATAGGCGATCGAAACCGGCCACGTCGCGTCTTTGGCCAACGGGCCCATGTGCTTTATTTCGTCGTCTGGCTCGGCCACGCCCGATTTGCCGATGACAACCGTGGTCGCCATGATCTTGTTGGCGTCTTCCGAGCCATCAAAAAGCTTGGTCTGGTAGAAAACCTCGCCGGCAAGCGCCTTTTCGATCAATTCCTGCATGTGGCGCGTCGGGAATTGCGAAAGATCAAGGTCTTCCTTGGATGCGACCGGCTTGGTCAGCGAGATTTCCGTCTTGTCCTTCAGCAGCGATGCATCACCGCGCACTTCCTTTGTCAGGCTCTGGTCAACGAATGTCTTGTTGACGAAGCGGAACTTCTCGCCGTTCGCTGTCTCGAATGTCGTTGTCTGCTGATCCGTCACCCTTTGCGGCTGCTCTTCCATGTCGACTCTAGTCACAAATCGGAAATTGGTTGTATAGCCTTCGCAGTCGGAACCATTGAATTCATAGACCATGCGGCCTGTCAGCCCTGTTATGCCGCTGGAGTCCTGCGCGTTGTCCAATTTCAGGTCATAGATCGCGCGATGAGGAACCAGCGTTGCAGTTCCGGCGGCAAATGTCATGCTGGAGCCACTCAGAGCCATGACGCCGAGACTGCAAACAAGGACGGGTAAAACGCGCATAGACAAGATTCTCCACTATTTGAACGTGCATATTAAAAAAACTCTTGGCGGAAGCGAGGCAAAAATCGCAACTTCCATCACAATCAATTGCGATTCCGAAACACAAGGATAACAAATCATGAGCAATCCCATCGAATCCCGCCTCGGCGAACTCGGCATCACCCTTCCCGTTGCTGCAGCCCCTGCCGCAAATTACGTGCCCTTTATGCAGACGGGAAACCTTTTGCTGACATCAGGTCAATTGCCATTGGTCGGCGGCAAGCTCGTCCACACCGGTTTAGTCGGTTCGGATCTGGATGTAGAGCAGGGTCAGGCTTGCGCGCAGGCATGCGCGGTGAACATTCTGGCTCAGGCAAAGGCCGCGCTTGGCGATCTTGAAAGGATTGTCCGGATTGTGAAAATTACCGTGTTTGTTGCCTCGACGCCAACGTTCACGGAACAGCACCTCGTAGCTAACGGTGCTTCTGATCTGCTTGTTGCAGCCCTCGGCGATGCGGGTCGTCATGCACGCTCTGCTGTCGGAACCGCCGCCTTGCCCCTTAATGCCCCGGTTGAAATCGAAGCCATTATTGAGGTTCGCTGATTATGCCATCGATTGACTGGTTGAAGAATACGCCGATAGCCCATCGCGGCTTGCACGATCTCAACAACAAGCGTTGGGAAAATACTCTTTCCGCCTTTGATGCAGCGGCAAGTGCGGGCTATGCCATTGAATGCGATGTCCACCTGTCAGCCGATGGCAAAGCTGTTGTCTTTCACGATGGCACATTGGATCGCGTTACCGGCCAAAAGGGCAATATTGACGAACTCACCGCGCAGCAGGCTGGTGAAATACGCGTTGGCGGCACGAAAGACCGCATTCCCACTTTGGCCGACGCGCTCAAACTAATTGATGGGCGCGTACCTATTATCATCGAACTTAAAGGTATCGCGGGACGTGACGACGGTTTGGTCAAGGCCGTAGCCAATGATCTTGCCGGCTATGATGGTCAGGCCGCCATCATGTCTTTCGATCATCATCTTATCCGGCTGTTCAGCAAGGACGCGCCCGGCATTCCGGCGGGTCTGACCGCTGACGGCCTGCGCGATGAGGATATGGAAGCCCATTTCTCGATGCTGGCGTATGAAATCGATTTCGTCTCCTACAGTGTTCATCATCTGGAGAATCGTTTTCTGGAGTTTGTTCGCTCGCACCTCGACCTGCCGGTAATCTCTTGGACTGTGCGTAGCGCTGAAGATAAGGCGAAAAGCGATGCTCTCGCCGACCAGATCACTTTCGAAGGATTTGACCCGCGCATAGCATAAGATTGCCTTGCCTCTTGTATCGGCAAATCAATCACCTAGCTTAGTGTTTGAACCGGATGCATAGCCTCCGGTTCACCTTCGCTTATGGAAAGCCAATCTCGCCGATGCAAAATCTCGAACAAGGCAATTTTACCTTGCGTGTCTGCGAAGGCATTGGCGGTTTCACGCCCGTGGAATGGTCGCAACTGGCTGGAACGTCCCGCGACCAGCCATACTACAACCCGTTTATCTCCCACGCCTTTTTGTCAGCACTTGAAGACTCTGGTTGCGTTGCAACGAAGGCTGGCTGGCTACCTCAATACCTTCGGCTGGAGGATGAATGCGGCACACTCATCGGTGCCGTTCCCTGTTATTTGAAAAGTCATAGCCAAGGCGAATACGTGTTCGATCATGGTTGGGCCGACGCATTTGAGCGCGCTGGCGGACGCTACTATCCAAAGTTGCAAGCCAGTATCCCCTTCACCCCGGCAACCGGACCGCGCCTTCTGGTCAATGGTGATTGGGATGGCGATACAGTGCGCGCAGCACTAGCCAACGGCCTGCAGCAACTAGCCACGCAGCTAAAAGTCTCATCGGCACACTCCACTTTTGTCAACGAAGACGACCTTGCATCGTTTAACGAGGCGGGGTTCCTGCATCGCGTCGATCAGCAATTCCATTTCATCAATGATGAATATGCGGACTATGACGAGTTCCTCGACACACTGGCTTCACGCAAACGCAAAGCCCTGAAGAAAGAGCGGCGGGAGGCTGTGGCCAATGGCATTACCATTGAGCGCTTGACCGGCAGCCAGCTAACCCCTGAAGTTTGGGATGATTTCTATACTTTCTACATGGATACCGGCAGTCGCAAATGGGGTCGCCCCTACCTCAATCGCAAGTTCTACGAGCTGATCGGTGAACGTATGCCTGACGACATCATGCTCGTCATGGCTCGCCGCGACGGCCACTATATTGCTGGCGCGATCAATTTCATCGGATCTGACAGACTTTATGGCCGTAACTGGGGGTGTATTGAAGACCACCGCTTTCTGCATTTCGAAGTCTGTTACCATCAGGCCATCGATTTTGCGCTTGAGCGTAAATTGCGTGTTGTTGAAGCTGGCGCGCAAGGGGAGCACAAGCTGGCACGCGGCTACCTTCCGGTCATTACCAACTCGGTGCATTACATCGCCCATGAAGGATTGCGGCGTGCGGTCAATGATTTTCTGAGACATGAACGCGCTGACGTCGCCTTGATAAGCGAAGCGCTGAACGAGCATGCCCCGTTCAAGAAATCCGACCAATAAACTATCAAGCCATTTTAAATGCGCTTGACCCATCAGCAGAGCATGTTCAAACATCAGCCATGATTTTGTAAGGACACGCACAGCATGAGCCAGCAATACGATAGCAACAATATATTCGCGCGTATTCTCCGTGGAGAAATTCCGTCTCATAAGATTTACGAAGACGACAGCACCTATGCGCTGATGGATGTGATGCCGCAGGGAAAAGGCCATTGCCTCGTGCTGACCAAATCGCAAAGCCGCAACCTTCTTGATGTCGGTGCAAACGATCTTTCCGCAGCCATCGCCACCACGCAGAAAATTGCTCAAGCTGTGGTCAAAGCCTTCGATGCAGACGGTGTAAGCATTGCGCAGTTCAATGAAGCTCCCGCCGGGCAGACGGTTTTTCACCTGCACTTTCATATAATCCCGCGTTTTGAGGGAGTTGCGCTCAAGCCGCATAACAACACGATGGAAGATAATGCCGTGCTTGCGGCCGATGCGGAAAAGATCAGGACTGCTTTAGGAAGCCTATAAAAGCAGACCTGCGATCAGGATCGCTTCACCGACAACAACGCCGATAATGACGCGCCTGCCGAGATAGAGGTAGGCGAGAAATCCGGCGAGTGCAGCACCCACTCTTAAATATATGGATGATTCCACCAAGGCACCACTTGGATAGAGGATCAACTGCGCGATAACGCCAGCGACCAGTGAGGTAGCCACGGCACGCACAATGACCAGTGCTTCGGAGTCTTCACTGACGCGTCCACCAATGAATACGCCGATAAACCTCCAGATGTAGGTGGGAAATGCCCCGCCCAGCAGAATGAAGACGTAAGGCCACCACCAGTCAGAAAGACTTTGCCAGGTCATGTCGGCCTCCGCATACGCGCAAGCCGCACATAGGCCATCGTCACCAAGCCCCCGGCAAAACCAGTCAGAAGCAGATCGTAAGCCGGGGCAATATAGTGGATCACAGGAAAGAGCAGCAGTCCCGAAACCATGGCCACGTGAACGGAACGATCATGTGCCGAGCCCCAGAGTGATGCGAGAAAATACATGGGTGTCAGGAAAAACAGGGCAGCAAAGACAAGCGGTGGAAAGCTTGCCGACAACCAGTAGACCACAGCTACAACGAGCGTATTAACCGTCGTGAGCGTGATTCCCAGACCCGCAAAGAATGTCAGGCGCATGTCGCGTGGCACATGCTTCAGTTTTTCCATGCCAACCACCCACGCGGTGATCGCTATGAAATGTGCAAGCGGAATCAGCGCCCGCTTTCTGGTTCTCGGTCCTCGTACTTCCGGTATGAAGGCAGCAACCATTGGCATGAGCCTTATGGAAGACAAACCAACCGCGATTGCCGTCGCAACAATCGAATACCCGCCGGAAATCGCGCCTATCAACACGATATTAGCGGGAAGCGCCCAAATCGAAGCCACCATGAATGTTGCTTGCAGCATGGTAACGCCGTTCTCGCTGGCAAACCCCGCAAACCCGACATGAGCGGTCATGAGAATAAGCGCTGGAATACTTCCGATCAGAGAAGCACCGGCCAGAAACCAGCCGAGCGGCGTACGCTCAGGCATCTGTGTTTCTTCGGTGGGGATTCCGGAATCAGCCATGCCTCAAGCGTTAAACGCTAGTTTTGTAGTCGGCAAGAAAAAGGCCACCCGGAGGTGGCCTTTTTACTATTTCTTGCGCGGTACCTTAGGCACGGAGGCCTTGGGCGTTGCCGCCGTGGGGCGGTCATCGCTGATGACATCTGCCGAAGCCTTCTCCAGCACCGGCTTTTTCGGCGCTGGCTTCTTTCGTGCCAACGGCTTTTTGTCGACCGGTATTTCCTTCTTCGGCTTAACCACAACCTCGTCAGCTATGTAGTCAAGCACGAGACCACGGGAACCATCAGGCTTCTCACCGACTGTAACCTTGACGGTGCCGCCCTTCCTGAGTTTCCCGAACAGAACCTCATCAGCCAATGGCTTCTTGATGTATTCCTGAATGACACGGCCAAGCGGACGTGCACCCATGCGATCATCATAGCCTTTGTCAGCCAGCCAGGCGATTGCTTCCTGCTGCAGATCGAATGTTACGCCGCGATCGGCAAGCTGTGCCTCAAGCTGGATAACAAACTTCTGCACCACCTGATGAATAACTGGAACAGGCAACGGACCGAACGGCACGATAGCGTCGAGACGATTGCGGAATTCCGGCGTGAACAGGCGGTTGATCGCTTCCAGATCGTCGCCTTCGCGACGCGAGGAGCCGAAGCCGATAGCTGCCTTGGCTGCATCCGAAGCACCCGCATTCGTCGTCATGATGAGGATGACGTTGCGGAAATCAATCTGCTTACCGTTGTGATCCGTCAGTTTGCCGTGATCCATAACCTGCAACAGTATGTTGAACAGGTCCGGATGCGCCTTCTCGATTTCGTCCAACAGCAATACGCAATGCGGATGCTGATCGACTCCATCGGTCAAAAGACCACCCTGATCGAACCCTACATAACCGGGAGGTGCACCGAGCAGACGCGAAACCGTGTGACGCTCCATATATTCCGACATATCGAAACGCAGGAGTTCGACACCCAAAGATGCAGCCAATTGCTTGGCAACCTCGGTCTTGCCGACGCCGGTGGGGCCGGAGAACAGGTAAGAGCCGATTGGCTTTTCAGGTTCACGCAGTCCGGCACGCGCCAGCTTGATCGATGAAGACAGTGCTTCGATAGCCAAATCCTGACCATAGACGACGCGCTTCAACTCAGCTTCGAGGTTAGAAAGAACGGCTTCATCATCCTTCGAAACGGTCTTCGGAGGAATCCGGGCCATCGTTGCGATAGTCGCCTCGATTTCCTTGACGCCGATTGACTTCTTGCGCTTGGCCTCCGGCAGCAGCATCTGGCTCGCACCAGTCTCGTCGATCACGTCAATTGCCTTGTCCGGCAGTTTGCGGTCGTTGATATAGCGTGCCGAAAGTTCCACAGCCGATTTGATTGCCTCCACAGTGTATTTCACCTTGTGGAAGTCTTCGAAATATGGCCGCAAGCCCTTCATGATCTCGATAGCATCAGGGATGGAAGGCTCGTTGACATCGATTTTCTGGAAACGGCGAACAAGGGCCCTGTCCTTCTCGAAGAACTGGCGGAACTCCTTGTAAGTCGTTGAACCAATGCAACGAATTGCTCCTGACGATAGCGCAGGCTTCAGAAGGTTGGACGCATCCATTGCGCCGCCCGATGTCGCACCGGCCCCGATGATCGTGTGGATTTCATCGATGAACAGGACAGCACCCGGAAACTCTTCGAGTTCCTTGATGACCTGTTTCAAACGCTCTTCGAAATCACCGCGATAGCGTGTTCCAGCCAATAGTGTTCCCATATCGAGGGAGAACACTGTTGCGTCCTGAAGCACGCTCGGCACTTTCTTTTCGACGATACGCTTTGCCAGTCCCTCGGCAATGGCCGTCTTGCCAACGCCTGGATCGCCAACATAAAGCGGATTGTTCTTCGAACGGCGGCAAAGAATCTGGATGGTGCGGTTGATCTCCTGATCACGACCGATCAGCGGATCAATTTTACCGGCTTTGGCGCGGTCATTCAGATTGATGCAGTACGCCGTCAACGCATCCTGCTTTTTCTTCGTCCCTTCATCGGACTCCGAAGAATGCGATTCTTCATTGTTGCTTTCAGCGCCGAGCGGAGTACGCGGCTCAGACATGCCCGGACGCTTGGATATCCCGTGGGAAATGTAGTTGACCGCATCGTAACGGGTCATCTGTTGTTCCTGCAGGAAGAAAGCCGCATGGCTTTCACGTTCGGCAAAGATAGCAACAAGCACGTTCGCGCCGGTCACTTCTTCGCGGTTTGAAGACTGCACATGGATAACAGCGCGCTGAATCACGCGCTGAAACGCAGCAGTAGGTTTTGAATCTTCGTCATAGCCCGTAACCAGATTATCAAGCTCATGATCGACATAATCGTTCACCGTGCGGGTAAGTTGCACCAGATCGACATTGCATGCGCGCATGACGCTGCTTGCGTCCTGATCGTCGATCAGCGCAAGAAGCAGATGCTCCAGCGTAGCGTATTCGTGATGATGCTCATTGGCGATGGTTAGCGCCTGATGCAGGGCCCGCTCAAGACTAGGTGAGAAAGATGGCATGAAACCTCACTTTTTCTCCATCACGCATTGCAGCGGATGTTGGTTTTGCCGCGCATAGTCCATGACTTGGGTCATCTTGGACTCCGCGACCTCATAGGTAAAGACACCGCATTCACCAACTCCATGATTATGCACATGAAGCATGATCCTGGTGGCATCTTCTTTGTTCTTCTGGAAAAAACGCTCCAGAACATGAATGACGAATTCCATGGGAGTGTAATCGTCATTGAGAATCAACACACGGTAGAGACTTGGTTTTTTCAGCTTTGGTTTGGTACGGGTAATGACAGCCGTGCCCCGACCGGGGCCGTTGCCATTGCCTTTGTCCTCATCCTGCATCGTGGGTGAAAACGTATTCATCTTTTTTGCTGCCTGCATCCTGGTCGCCATGTGTCGCTCTGTACATTCTATGTAGGTCGCGATGAACGAATTTTAAGCCCTATCCTGAAGCTTGCAATATCAAGTTACACTTGCAAAGGCGATTTGCCGCTTCAAAGATAAAAAAAGCCTGCTTGCAGTGCAAGCAGGCCCGAAATCAACCTTATGAGAGCACACTCATTTGCGCACTTTCACCAACATGGACTCATATGGCTTGAAAGCGTCCTTGGCGAGATCGGCGTAAAGCTCGCCAAACTTTGCGGCCTGCGCCACAAATGTTTCGTATGCATTTTTCGAGAAAGCACTGTGAGTCTGGAACGCTTGCTGGGGTGACTTGATTGATGCGAGCTTCTGAATGAGCGCCGAACCATCTTCGAGTGACTGCTTCGAATAGTCCGCAGCTTCACCGGCTATCGCCTGCAAACCTTCATTCACCGCCGAAAGGCTTGCCATACTGCTGCCAAGAAATTCTTTGCTTTTTTCGTTCAGTGCGCCGAGCGAAGTGACCATAATTCAGACCTTTTCAAATGAACTTTTGTTGTTGTTGAAGAGGTAGTGTGCACTGCACAAAAAGTCAAATTCAAGGAAGCGTTGGATTTTAACCTTAAATATTAATCAAAATCGACGGAAAAGCGTGAACCTTCCGGTTACCATAAAGAGTTTGGTAACGCTGATACGGCTAAAGTCTGCTCATCCGTTCTGACTGCATTTGATCGTCAGTAAATTTCGACGCATATACCGAGCAGGTGTTGATTGTGCTTTACCCGGCCCGCCAGAGTTCCAGACTAGTTATGAAAATGGCTTATGCCCTGCTTGCAGTAGCAATTGTATCCGGGCTGAGTTTGGGGAGTGCCACACAGGCAGCGGCTCAAAGCAAGGCGGCTGCAATCGTCGTTGACGCCAATACGGGTAAAACTCTTTATTCATCCAATGCAGATGCCAAGCGTTATCCGGCCTCGCTGACCAAGATGATGACGCTCTATATGCTTTTTGATGCCATGGCCGCAGGCAAGGTTTCAAAATCGACACCAATTCCGGTTTCAGCCTATGCGGCTTCCCAACCGCCCACAAAAATCGGTTTTCAGAAGGGTCAGACCATCAGCGCGGAAGCTGCGATTCTCTCGCTCATCACGAAATCGGCCAACGACTCAGCGACTGCCATCGGCGAATATCTCGGCGGTTCGGAACAGCGTTTCGCAGTCATGATGACCAACAAGGCCCGCCAGCTCGGCATGCGTAACACGCAGTTCCGCAATGCAAATGGTTTGCCGGACGGGCAGCAACATTCGACAGCACGCGACCTTGCAGTTCTTGGTATCGCGCTTCGTGAGCATTTCCCGCAATATTACAGTTATTTCTCCACCCGCAGCTTCAGCTATCGGGGTCGCCGTATCGTTGGCCACAATCGCCTCCTTGGAAAGGTCGAAGGCGTAGATGGTATCAAGACCGGCTATACCCGCATGTCGGGCTTCAACCTTGTTTCGTCAGTCAATACCGACGGCAAGAAACTTGTTGCGGTTGTCATGGGCGGAACAAGCGGTGGTTCACGCGATGCCCAGATGGCAAAGCTGATCGCTCAGTATCTTCCGGCAGCTTCGCGCCGCGATGGTGGCAATCTGCTGGCATCCCGCAAGAACAGCCAAATTAATGTTGCAGCACTGGCACTTCCTGAAAATGATGTTCCGGTTCCAGTACGCCGTCAGGTAGCAGCAGCCGAGCCGGAGCTTGAGCCGGAAGAAGTCGTCACTGCCTATGCAGCACCTGCCCCTGTAAATTCACCGGCAGCGCATATTCTGCGCGTCCCTGCCCCAACACCTAAAGTGGAAGTTGGCGAAGGCGATGTTTCCGAGGTTGATCCCGTGACAACCGCTTCGGCCTCACCCGGTGGATGGATGGTGCAGATTGGTTCAACCGGCAGCCCACAGGAAGCCAAGGCCCTGCTTTCCAAGGCGATTACTCAGGTTGGCGCGCCTGTATCGAGCCTGTCGCCCTATACGGAAAAGTTCCAGAAGGGTTCAATTACTTATCATCGTGCACGTTTCGCCGGCATCACCTCTGCGAAAGCCGCGAACAGCGCTTGCGCCGCCCTGAAACGGCAAAGTTTCAACTGCTTTGCAATTGCACCGCAATTGTAAGGTTCATTGATTGAAGAAGCCCCGATTGTTCAGCGTAAAGGGTTCAGGCAATGTCGAGTATTACGGAAACAGATAGTTCATTCGGATTTGCGGCAAAGCCGGCCAAGTCTCGTCTGGCTGGTATAGGTGCACTACAGCAGGCGGCCTTGCGCCTGGCTGATATCCGTCGCGGAAGTTCGGCCTTCAAAACCATGGACCTTGTAAACGTTTTGCTGTGCCAAGCGGCAAGAACCCGCCGCGCTGCACTGCCGCCGGTTTCGTTGCGCATTCGCTCCGAACGCCGCAATGGCGTAACCGCTGTGCGCCTGCGTCTTTCCTGAGGATTTACAACAGTCCTAACGAGGCGAGTTCGTTTCGCAATTCCGGTGGCAATTTGGCTCGACTGTGTTTGCCCTGCCCCTCATCCGGAGGTGCATCCTCGCTGGTAAGATAACGCCAGCCTTGAAACGCACGCCGAGGCTGCCATTCTGTCACGATGATGCGTGGCTCCAGCACAAGATTGCAGCGCGAAATACCCTCATCATCGGTAAATGTGCGAAGATCAGTCAAACGCTGGCGGCACTGGATATTACCCTTGATCACCCAATAGAGCGATCCTCCGTCAAGAAGCTCTTCTGCGCGCTTGGGCACCATGCGGGTCGTATGAAACTGCTCTGCAGGCAAGCCTGCACGCCTGCGTTCATCAAGACGAAAATCGATCCACGCTGCAAGATCTTCGATTGCAGTGCAGCCGACACAGAGTTTTACGAGATTGAGAGCCATAAGCTAGCATTTACGCTTTAAGGTTGCGTGGTCAACCTTGTGCAGCGGTTTCTCCACAGTAGCAATTCAACACTCAACGACATTGACAGCCAATCCGCCAAGGCTGGTTTCCTTGTAGCGTTCATTCATATCCACGCCTGTCTGGCGCATCGTCTCAATACAGGCATCCAGCGGCACGAAATGCGTTCCGTCACCTTTGACGGCAAGCGAAGCGGCAGTAACAGCTTTAACCGCACCCAGAGCATTACGCTCGATGCACGGCACCTGCACCAGACCAGCCACAGGATCGCAGGTCATGCCAAGATGGTGTTCCAGCGCGATTTCTGCAGCATTCTCAATCTGCTCGGGTGTTCCACCAAGCACTGCCGCAAGTCCAGCTGCGGCCATGGCTGAAGCAGAGCCTACTTCGCCCTGACAACCAACCTCGGCACCCGAAATTGACGCATTGGTCTTCACAATGCCGCCGATGGCTGCTGAGGTCAGCAGAAAGTCGCGAATGCCATCCTGATCGGCATCTTCATGAAAGTGCAGATAATAGCGCAGCACCGCCGGAACGACGCCCGCAGCGCCATTTGTCGGCGCCGTCACAACGCGGCCGCCCGCAGCATTCTCCTCATTCACTGCCATCGCATAGACCGAAAGCCAGTCGTTGGCGAGCAAGGGATTGATACGATTCTGTCGCCACTCTTCCTGAAGACGGTCATGCAAATAGCGGGCACGGCGTTTGACCTTGAGCCCCCCCGGCATGATGCCCTCCTGCTCAAGACCACGATCAATACATGAACGCATGGCCGACCAGATTCGATCGAGACCCGCATTCAAATCAACGCGGCTCATGAACATTTCTTCGTTGCGACGTTTCATTTCGGCGATGGAAAGGCCACTCTCCTTGGCCATGCTCATCATCTGTGCTGCGTTCTTAAACGGAAATGGCACAGAATGAGTTTCCGCCTTGGGCGCAGTGCGGGTCTTCGCCGATTCCAGCTCTTCCTCGGTTACAACAAAACCACCGCCGATTGAGTAAAAGATGCGCCGCAGCAATAACCGGTCGTCGACATCATAAGCTTCAAAAGCCATGCCGTTGGCATGTCCCGGCAGCGCTGTGCGACGATCCATGATGAGATCAACCGCAGGATCGAAACGATAGGTAGGATGACCTTCCGGCGATAGTGTCTTGGTCTGCTTAACTTTATCCAGCAGAGAGTCCATCTCGTTGGGATCGACAGTTGCTGGCAAAAGCCCGCATAATCCAAGGATTACAGCGCGATCCGTGGCATGCCCAATGCCGGTAAAAGCCAGTGAGCCATGCAGATGAACGCGCAGCTTATAGACTTTCACGCCAGTTGGCCGTGGCCATTGACCATTCTTCAACTCGTTGAGAAATTGTCCACCGGCGGTCATCGGTCCCATTGTGTGAGAACTCGAAGGACCAATGCCGATTTTATACAGATCGAAAACCGACAGGAACATCTAGAGCCCTTTCCGACCATATTGGCCGTATTCTGTTTCTCGACTGGCGAGACAATCCACGCGGAAGGCGGCGAGGCCGATGTGGTTCATCAGACGAAGCCGCCTGACAAAATGGGTGTCCGCCAGCGGAAACCCGAAGGGACGGGTCCTGTTGCGCCAATTCCAGCGCAAAGCCACTCGCCCGCACGCAGAGTGCGGGTCTTCCTGTCTTTGCTTGATCTTGTCACAACATGCCTCCGTCAGAATTGGTCAATATGGTCAGAAAGGGCTCAAGCAACCTCAAAAGGTGAAATCCGGAGTATTCGATAATGGCTGTTTGGCCGTGAAAGGCGCAGCCAGCCACCGACTTTGCCTTGCATTTATACGACATAGGGTGTGCAAGACGAAAGTCCAAGAGATAAGTGCATTCGAATGCCGCCAATTATTGACAGTAACATCAAGTGCCCGAATAAAGGATACCGTTACTACAGAGTGGCAAAAAGGTAAGTACCCCGAATATGTCCTATTGGCTCGACGTTCTTGCTCTCGTATATTTTTTCGCTGTCTGGGCGCTCTATTCCCGTATCACCGCCCATGGTTTTTCCGGCAGGAAATCACTGACATCTGAAATGAACCTTGCACGAACGCAATGGATGGCCACGATGGCCACGCGCGAGTTGCGCATGATTGACACCAGCATCATGATCGGGTTGCAGCAGGGCACAGGTTTTTTTGCCTCGACTTCGATACTGGCAATAGGCGGCTGCTTCGGTCTGCTAAACTCCTCGGGGCGTGTACTAACCCTGTTTCACGATCTGCCCTTCATCAGCGATACGACTGAGCAGTTGTTCGAAACAAAAATACTTGGCCTGCTGATTCTGTTTGCCTATGCCTTCTTTAAATTCGCCTGGTCCTACCGATTGTTCAACTACTGCTCAATCCTGATCGGCAGTGTGCCTATGGCCCGAGACAGGGCACCCGATGATCCTCAGGTTGTCGCGGGCATAAACCGCGCTGCGGGAATCAATATTCAGGCCGGACAGCATTTCAACAGCGGCCTTCGCGGCATATTCTTTTCCATTGGGTATCTGGGCTGGTTTCTTCATCCGGTGCTTTTCATGATCACGACAACGCTCGTTGCCTTTGTCCTCTTGCGCAGGCAGTTCTTCTCAAAAGCTCGCGACGTGCTTATCCGCAACGCGGATATCAGCGGCTCATAGGCGGCGTGGCAGATATCGCCAAACGAACACGGCTGTGAACAGCATCAATCCTGCCAAAGCGATAAATATCGATCCAAAACTGAAGAATGTCAGGATGATGGAGTAAAAAAACGCAGGCAGTATCTCGGAAAAATCGAGATAGGTTCGATATACGGCCGTCATCTGGGCCCGCTCGTGCGGGTGAACGGCACGAATGAATGTTGTCGATGCCAGAGTATCCAGCGCTACGCAGAAAAATGAACCGGAAAGCAGCATGAGCGCCGCAACCATCGGGAAGCTCTCTCCGGCAATACCCGCACCGACAAGGGCAACAGCCAACAGGAGGAAAACGCCGGATATTGTTCGCGTCAACCCTTGCTTCATGCCGACTTTCCCCCAGATAATCGACCCCAGCAGGAACAGGTTGCCCAGCGACACGAGCATGCCACCAGCCAGCGAACCCTGCCCGGTAGCCACCATCAGGATCGGTCCGTATACGAAGAACGTGCTCCAATAGCAGGAGCGGGAAAAAGCAATGAGCCATGCCAGCCTTAGTCTTGGCTGCACAACGAAACGGCGCACATTTGCAATTGGATTGGCGGGACGGCTTGGTCCCTTTTGCAAGGCGGGATTGTCGCTCAATCGGAAATACCAAAACAGCGTCAAAAGCAGTAGTGAAAAGCCGATTGATACCAGAAACGGGGCAATCATCCCGATACGCGTATAGAGAAATACGCCAAGGAATGGCCCGGCAGTCCAAGCCAGCGTTGCCGTTGCCATGCGCACGGATTCGGCCCTGACAAGTTCGCCCTTCTTGATATGATCCATTATATAGAGGCTGAGCGTTATGGAGAGTGTTCCGGCCCCGAAAGTCCTTAGGAACAGCCCTATTGCCTGCCCCGATATCGTGTCGAGGGCAAAGGCAACACAGCCCAACATCAAGGATACCGAACCTGCCGTATATACCCAGCGTCTTGGAATACGCACGATCAATAGCGGAATCGACAATGTAGAAATAAGTCCCAGCAAGGACATGCAGGTATAGAGGATACTGACGCTGCGTTCGCTTTGCAGCAGATCATAGGTCTGGATAGGCACAACGCTGGTAATGATCGCCCGGGCCATGGACTCGATACCGAATAGTATAGCGAATACCCGCGCGGTAGGACGCTTGGCCGTGTTAATCCAGATAGGGTGGCGAACCTGATTTATCACAATGAGACTTTGGAGCTTGATTCGTACGTCGCAGGAAGCATCGGACGAGAATCTATCGATAGCAGTCAATTAGGCGACATGACATGCAACTTTCGATAGATTTTTTATAATTTGCCATGAGTAAGCTGTGATAACCGCATGGATTTTGACCATCATCTCCACTAGCTTGCGGCAACTTGTATAATCCGAGAATCCGCAAAATGAGTCAGAATGCTGTTTCGAGTCCTCCCGTAAAGGCACGCCTTGGCAGGTTGGACATGTTGCGCGGTATCGCTCTTATCGCGATGGCAACATATCATACGGGTTGGGATTTCGAGTTCTTTGGATATCTTGAACCCGGCACCACCGGGCATGGCCTGTGGAAACTCTATGCCCGCTGCATCGCCTCGACCTTTCTGGTTCTGGTCGGCTTCAGTCTCGTGCTTGCCCATAAAAATGGAATTCGCTGGCAGCCATTCGGCATCCGGCTTGCGCAGATCGTCGCCGCCGCGCTGGCAATCACCATCGCCACCTATCAGTTCACTCCGGACAGCTTCGTGTTCTTCGGCATTCTGCATCAGATCGCCGCTGCTAGCCTACTGGGGCTGATTTTCCTGCGTTTACCGGCATTGATAATCGCGGCCGCTGCAGTGGCAGTCATCGCCGCGCCGCACTTTCTGGCATCGTCTACGTTTGATGTGCCGTGGCTCTGGCCACTGGGGCTTTCCGAAATCGCTATTCGCTCCAATGATTTTGTGCCGATTTTTCCATGGTTCGGAGCCGTGCTGGCCGGTATGGCACTCGCCAAAACATTTCAGCATTTCGATTTACTGAAACTGTTTGCCGGCAACATCAGGCCCCAATGGCTGGACAAAATTTTGCGTTTTATCGGCAGGCATAGCCTTGCCTTTTATCTTATCCATCAGCCGGTGTTGATCGGTTGTGTTTATGTGCTTTCATTGATTGTCCCGCCAGCAACGGCAACACCGCACGAAGTGTTTGGCCAAGCATGCGTGCAAAGCTGCCAAAGCGATAATGATCCAGCCTTTTGCCAGCGCTTCTGTGATTGCGTAATCGGCGAGACAGAAACAGCGGGTATCTTTGACGAGTTGTTTTCAGGAAAGCGCAACCAGAGCGATCCGACCATGCAGGATATAGCCGGGGTTTGCACCCAGCAAAGCATGCAGCCCTGAAGGAATTAGGTGTTGACGCCGAGTTCCGCGAGCCGCTCGATACAGCCCTCTTCAACTTGATCGAGTTCTGCCAGCGTTTCTTCGATGTCGCGGCGCTTCTGGCGCAGCTCACCGCGCTTTTCTTCGACGCGCTTCATCATCAGGTGAATTTGTCCAAGCTCACCGGGCGGTGCCTTGTACATCTGGATTATTTCCTGAATCTCACTGATCGAAAAGCCAAGGCGCTTGCCGCGAAGTATCTGCTTGAGCAAATGACGGTCAGACGGGCGAAACAGACGCGTCCGGCCACGGCGTACCGGATGGATCAGCCCTTCATCTTCGTAAAAGCGTAATGTGCGGGTCGAAACACCGAATTCCCGTGTCAATTCCGTAATTGAGTAATATTCGCGAATGGCAGACACAGATCATTCTCTCTTTAACCGATTGAATGTTTTGTTCACGAATTTACGTAAAAGTCAATTGAACGATTGTTCTCGGTTGAAAACTTTGGTGCATAACACTGTTAGTTGAAGCCGAACCACCAGGTTGCGAGCCCGAGAAATGATGAGAATCCAACGACATCGGTGATTGTTGTGACAAAGACTGCCGAGGCAATTGCGGGGTCGGCGCCGAACCTGTGCAGCAGCAGCGGGATAAGAATCCCCCCAAGAGCGGCGGCCAGCATATTTATGACCATCGCAGAAGCGATAATCCCGCCAAGGTTGACGCTGCTGAACCAGAAGCCAGCCACCAGCCCTATCAGAATAGCAAAAACGACGCCGTTTATGAGGCCAACAGATGCCTCGCGTCGGATAATACGTCCGGCATTGTAGATATCCATGTCGCGTGTCGCGAGCGCGCGCACTGTAACGGTCATGGTTTGTGTGCCTGCATTGCCCCCCATGGAGGCAACAATCGGCATGAGAACGGCGAGCGCCACCATCTGCTGGATCGTCCCATCGAAAAGTCCGATAACCGAAGCGGAGATAAACGCGGTGAACAGATTGACCACCAGCCACGGGGTGCGTGAGCGCGATGTTGAAAGTACGGAGTCGGAAAGCTCTTCGTCACCGACACCACCGAGGCGCAATATGTCTTCCTCGGCTTCTTCCTGAATAACGTCGACGATGTTCTCAATAGTCAGAACACCGACAAGCCGCTCATTTTCATCCACGACGGCGGCAGACAAGAGATCGTACTGCTCGAATATCTGCGCGGCTTCTTCCTGATCCATTGTCGCCGGAATGGCATGGCGTGTTTCATGCATGATCTCTTCGATCTTCGTATCGCGGCGGGTGCGCAAAATACGGTCGAGATCAATTGCTCCGAGCAGGCGAAACATCGGATCAATAACGAAAATCTGCGAAAAGGATTCCGGCAGATCAGCATTTTCACGCATGTAGTCGATGGTCTGCCCGACTGTCCAGAATGGTGGCACGGCCACAAATTCGGTCTGCATACGCCGACCGGCCGTCTCTTCCGGATAGCCAAGCGAGCGACGCAGGCGGACGCGTTCAGTGAACGGCAACTGCGCCAAAATCTCGTCGCGATCTTCCTGATCGAGATCTTCCAGAATGTAGACGGCATCATCGGAATCGAGGTCCTGAACCGCCTCGGCAATCTGCCTGTTCGGCATGGCATCGACGATTTCGAGGCGGACGGCTTCGTCCACCTCGGTCAGCGATGCAAAGTCGAACTCATCCCCAAGCAGTTCGATGAGCGCGCGGCGCTGTTCGGTCTGCAGGGCTTCCAGAACGTGACCCAGTTCGGATTGATGCAGCTTGCCGACATGCGAACGCAGAAACAGAACATCGCGGTCGGCAATAGCCGCACCGACCCTAGCTAGGTAAGACGAGCGGACCGCACCGTCTTCACCATAGATGTCCGCTTCCTCAACCTCGGGAGCGGCATTGGGTTGGCGTTCTGTTTCATCCATTCTGTCCGCACCCGTCTGGCTGGCATCAATCGTAGTTCAGGCAATATCCGGTTCAGGCGGCGCTGTCTTCCCAGCCGCTTATGGCCTTGACTTCGAGGAAGTCTTCTAGCCCCCAATGCCCGCCCTCGCGGCCTATCCCGGACTGCTTGTAGCCACCGAAAGGTGCATCCGCCGCATGGCTGGCGCCATTGATACGCACCATCCCTGCCCGTAGCTGTTTCGACACGCGCTTGATACGTTCCACGTCCCCGGACTGGACATAGGCTGCCAGACCATAGGGCGTGTCATTGGCGATTTCGACAGCCTCTTCTTCCGTATCGAACGGGATCATCGCCAGAACCGGTCCGAAAATCTCTTCCCGTGCGATAACCATGTCATTGTTCACATCAGCAAAGACCGTCGGCCGCACATAATAGCCGCGGTTGAAGCCTTCAGGCCGTCCGGTGCCGCCAGCGATAAGCCGCGCGCCTTCCTTGATGCCCTGCTCTATCAGGCCTTGAACCTTGTTGAACTGAAGCTCAGACACCAGCGGTCCCATATGATCGCCGTCCTGCGCCGGATCACCAACCTTGGTGGCCTTGGCTGTCGCAGCAGCAACCTCAGTCGCTTTGTCATAGACCGAGCGTTCCACCAGCATGCGTGTCGGTGCGTTGCAGGATTGCCCCGTATTGTTGAAAACATGCGAAACACCACGCTTTACCGCTGCCTCAACATCCGAATCCGCAAAAACGATGTTCGGCGACTTGCCGCCCAGTTCCAGCGAAACGCGCTTCACTGTATCGGCAGCAGCTTTCGTCACAGCAATACCCGCCCTTGTGGAGCCGGTGAACGACATCATGTCGATGCCGGGATGACGTGACATCGCTTCACCTACGGTTGGGCCATCGCCGTTGACGAGATTGAACACACCAGCAGGCAAATCAGAAGCGTCAACGATTTCCGCAAACAACATTGAGGACATCGGTGCAATTTCCGATGGCTTCAGGATAACCGTGCAACCGGCAGCAATAGCAGGCACAACTTTCAGAACCACCTGATTCATCGGCCAGTTCCAAGGGGTTATCAGCCCGCAGACACCAATCGCCTCATAGGCAATACGAACATTCTTGTTGTGAGCATCGAGCGGACGCTCGAACTCAAAATTCTTCAGGGCGCGCTGAAATGCCTTCAAATGGCCCATACCGGAAGCAGCTTGCTCTTCCAATGCCATCGTCATGGGCGCGCCCATTTCAGACGAAATTGCCTTGGCCATGTCGGATAGACGCGACTCGTAAACTGCGATCAGGCGATCCAGCCAGGCGACACGCTCTTCGCGGCTGCTGACACTCCAGCTTGTGAATGCTTTGCGTGCTGCAACAACCGCCTTGTCCACATCAGCGGCAGAACCGATGGATATCGTTGCGAAAGCCTGTTCATCGGCAGGATTGATCACTTCAAGCTCTTTAGCGACAACCGGAGCTATCCATTTTCCATCAATATAGAAATCGGTCTTGCGAAGCATGATCTGTCTCCTGCTGATTTGTTTTAGAAGGGCAATTTTAACAGGCCGTCTGTGATCGGCTGTTACTGTAATGTGTGTGTAGCGAGGATCGTTGCAACGGCCAACAGGAATATCGAACAAAGAGGCGAAAATTACGGCGCAACCTTTATTTGTTCTCGGTTGAATTGTCGCGCCAGCCGCAGGAAATTTCCGAGAATGGCGTGACCATATTCCGTCAGTACGGATTCCGGGTGAAATTGAACCCCATGCGTTGGATGGCTGGTATGGGCCAATCCCATGATTTCTCCGGAACCTGACCGTGCAGTAATCAATAAAGGCCCCTCCTGCTCTTCATAGTCGACGATCAGGGAATGATAACGACCCGCTTTGAAAGGGCTAGGCAGGCCCTTGAAGACGCCTGTGCCATCATGCTGAATTGCCGAAGAGCGTCCATGCATCGGCTCGCATGCACGCACCACCCGCCCGCCAAACACTTCACCGATACATTGATGACCAAGGCATATGCCAAGTATGGGAATTTCTCCACTCAGATGCTCGACAATGGGCATGGACTGCCCTGCCTCATGCGGCCCGCAAGGCCCCGGTGACAGGATGATTGCTTCCGGGGCCAGTTGCCTCACGTCTTCAACTGTTATGGCATCGTTGCGAACGACTTTTGTTACCGCGCCCAGTTCGGCGAAATAGCGTGAAACCGTAAAAACAAACGAATCGTAATTATCGATGATCAGGATCATGGCGCATCGCTTTCAAAAACATTGAAGATGCGCGCTGCCTTATCGAGGGTTTCCTGATATTCAGCCGCAGGGTCGGATAAGGCTGTAATCCCCCCTCCAGCTTGAAAAACTGCCTTTCCGCCCTGAAACAGCACTGTCCGTATCCCGATATTGCTATCGAAATTACCGTTGAACGCCAGATAGCCTATTGAACCGCAATAAATGCCCCGTGCCTGCCGCTCGATCTGGGTGATAATCTCCATGGCACGCAGTTTCGGCGCGCCGGTTATTGAACCGCCGGGGAATGAAGCGGCTATAAGATCGGCCAAGGACTTGTCTTTAGCCAATTCACCCGTCACCACCGAAACCAGATGATGAACACTGGCATAGGTTTCCAAACCACAGAGCACAGGCGTCAGAACGGAATGCGGACGACAGACGCGCGACAGGTCATTTCGCATCAGGTCGACAATCATGAGATTCTCGGCGCGATCCTTTTCTGACTCCAAAAGTACATCTGCAAGGCGTTTATCTTCCACCGGATCAGCAGAGCGTGGCATCGTGCCCTTGATTGGTCGCGTCTCGACATCTTTGCCCTTTACACAAAGAAATCGCTCCGGCGAACTCGACGCTATAACAATGTCGTCGTGCTCGATAAATGCTGCAAAAGTCGAAGCGTTTTTCTGGCGCAGTTGCTTGTAGAAGTGCCATGGCGCGTAATTTTCTGGAAGATCAGCACTGAAACACTGTGCTATGTTCGCCTGAAAAATATCGCCGTCCAAAATATACTCAACAACCTGTGTGACGGCCCGCATATAGCTTTCGCGGTCAAAATTGGAGCGCCAGGCGTCACGTTTAATTGCTGGTACCCGACTCGTATTGCCTTCTCCCCCGGTAGCAATCCGGTTCATGAACAATGCGGCACGCTCTTCACTGCGTTTCACGCGGGAAGCTTCATCTAACTCCGGAAACCCGGTCGAAATCAGCCAGACTTTTTGTTCCCTGTGGTCAAATGCCAGCACGACATCATAAAAGTTCCATACGGCATCAGGCATAGCACCTTGCGCTGGCACCTCCGGTTGCGGCAGACGTTCGAGCAAGCGTCCGAATTCATAAGAAAAATAGCCTATGGCGCCTGCCTGAAATGGCGGCAATCCGGCTTGATCCTCTGTGCGATATAGCTGGAGGTAGTGCGAAATGGCCTCCGGCAACGCCATATCCACCAAGTCACCATTCCATTTTACAGCACCCTTATCAGCAACGAGCCGTCCAAAAGGATCGGCCGCTACGTAGGAATATCGCCCCAGCGTGTCGTGGCGCATTGCACTGTCGAGAAAGCTCAATCCCCCGAGTGCCCGCAAGCTTTCAGCAGCATCAACAGGCTCCAGCCAGGGAATTTCACGAATATGCAAATAGCTCTCCTGTTAGCGCGACAGTAAAATTGTGCGTGGTTCGACGGGGCTCACCATGAGGAAGGTTGATGGGCTTCAGTCTCAAGAACACCCGGTGTACAGAACTACTTTACAGTCCCCACCTTCCTCATGGTGAGCCCCGTCGAACCACGCACAGACTTACTGTAACAGCCAAAGATTGAATACTGAGCCCAAATCACTCAGCTCTTACGCGTTGCGAGCAGAATACTTGTCTCAGTCGAAGTGATTCCGTCAATGTGGCGAATGTCACGCAATGTCCTGTCAAAGGCTTCCAGCGTCTCGACCTCGATTTCCGCGACAATATCCCAGCGGCCATTGGTGGTATGCATCGCACGGATTTCCGGGAAACCCTGTAGGCGGCGGATCACCTTCTCACCACCCTGCCCGGCAACTTCAATCATGGCGATGGCGCGCACGCCGTAAACACCAGCGCCGGGCTTCAAGGTTATCGTGAAGCCCTGAATTGTCCCATCATTTGTCATCTTGTCGATGCGAGTTCGCACGGTAGCGCGCGATATGCCCAGAATCGTCGCCATCGACGAAACCGGCAAACGGCAATCATCTCTCATTAGTGACAAAAGCCTGCGATCAATATCATCCATGTTTACAAACCGATCAAACTGATTGAGCAAATTGCGCATTAAGCTGCGCATTTCTATCAAGATGCTGGCTTTTTGTCACCGCGGAAAAATGCGACCATCTATTCATTCCAATTTCCGAAACGGCGACGATTAATGAACATGCACGGCAATTTCGAAGACAATCAAAAACAGGACCTGACCATCATCGGTGCCCCGATCGAAGAAGGTGCAGGCCGACTTGGTGCGCTCATGGGCCCCGCCGCTCTGCGCACCGCAGGTCTTGTTCGAACCCTTGAAGAACTAGGTCATGCGGCAAAAGATCGAGGTGATTTGCGTCTTCCCGAAATATTGCCGGTTGTCCCGCCGGTTAATGGCCTTGCCCATTTCATTGAGGAAATTGCTGCATGGTCGCGTATGCTGGCCGTCGAGACTTATGACGCAATGAAATCCGGTTCCTTTCCGATCATTCTTGGCGGCGATCATAGCCTTTCCATAGGTTCGGTTGGCGGCATTGCGCGCTATTGTGAAGAGCAGAACCGCGAGCTTTTCGTGCTCTGGCTTGATGCGCATTCCGATTTCAACACGCCTGCCACTTCTCCTTCGGGAAATATGCACGGCATGCCTCTGGCGCTCCTATGCCGAGAGCCCGGTCTTGAAGGTGTTTTTGGTGATGAGCCGCACGGTTTCGTCAAGCCGGAGAATCTGCATCTCTTCGGCATACGCTCGATTGATGGCACCGAGCGTGTTCTTCTGCGCGAACGTGGCATTGATGTTGTCGATATGCGCCAGATAGATGAATTCGGTGTCGCACCACTTCTGCGCCGCATCCTTGAACGCGTCCAAAAAGCCAATGGCGTTCTGCATGTCAGTTTCGACGTCGACTTTATCGATCCTTCAATTGCGCCCGGTGTTGGCACCACTGTTCCCGGTGGCGCAACGTACCGCGAAGCCCATCTTGTCATGGAAATGCTTCACGATTCCGGTGTCGTCTGCTCGCTTGATCTTGTTGAGCTAAATCCATTTCTCGACGAGCGCGGCAAGAGTGCCCTGCTGCTCGTCGATCTCGTGGCCAGCCTTTTCGGCCGCTCAGTTTTCGGAAAACCAAACCGCGTTGACCAGAGCATAAACGCCAGCAACGTTTGATTACGGCAATAGGAGGATATTTTGCTGCACACAGCCGCCGATCTCATTTCCACAGAATCCCGCCTTGGGGCACATAATTACAAACCCCTCGACGTGGTACTGGAACGCGGCGAAGGCGTGCATGTCTGGGATATTGAGGGCAACCGTTATCTCGATTGCCTTTCAGCCTACTCCGCGGTCAATCAGGGTCATTGCCATCCAAAAATTCTCAAAGCAATGACCGAACAGGCAAGCAAACTGACTCTCACGTCCCGCGCCTTCCGCAATGACCAGCTTGCCCTGTTTTATGAAGAGCTGGCCGCACTGACCGGCTCACATAAAATCCTGCCGATGAACAGCGGCGCGGAAGCAGTGGAGACAGCGATCAAAGCCGTACGTAAGTGGGGCTATGAGGTAAAGGGCGTTCCGGAAAATCAGGCGGAGATCATCGTTTGCTCGGACAACTTCCATGGCCGCACCATGGGTATCGTCGGTTTCAGTACCGACCCTTCAGCGCGCGAGAATTTCGGCCCGTTTGCTCCCGGCTTCAAGGTCGTTCCCTTCGGCGATATTGACGCTTTCAGTGCCGCGCTCACTCCAAACACCGTAGCCTTCCTTGTGGAACCTATTCAGGGTGAAGCTGGCGTAATCATTCCGCCGACAGGCTATTTCACCAAGGTGCGCGAGCTTTGCACCAGCAACAACGTCACGCTGATCCTTGATGAGATTCAAACTGGGCTTGGCCGTACCGGAACATTGCTTGCTGAAGAGCATGAAGGCATTGAGGCCGACGTGACCTTGATCGGCAAAGCGCTTTCAGGCGGTTTTTATCCAGTGTCAGCCGTTCTCTCCAATACCGATGTTCTAGGTGTTCTGAAGCCCGGTCAGCATGGCAGCACATTTGGCGGCAACCCGCTGGCTTGTGCGATTGCCAGAGCCGCCCTGCGCGTTTTGACCGAAGAGGGCATGATTGAGAACTCAAGGGTGGAAGGCCAGTATTTCCTTGAGCAGCTCAAAGGCATCCGCAGCAATATTGTTCGGGAAGTGCGGGGACGCGGCCTGATGCTGGCCGTCGAGCTGCATCCTGAAGCTGGCGGAGCAAACCGCTTCTGCTATGAACTGAAAGCCCGCGGCATTCTGGCCAAGGACACCCATGGCGACACGATCCGCATTGCCCCGCCGCTGGTCATCAATCGCGAACAGGTCGATTGGGCGCTCGAACAGTTTGACGACGTGCTTACACGTCTAAACTGATACGTGAGCGAAAACCTGCTCTGCGCCACGAATTGCGCAGAGCAATTTCCATGAGTTTCAAATGGCCGGTTTATAAGTGGCCAACTTTAGGCCGAAACCGATAAAAACAACGCCGGTCACACCTTTAAGCCAACGCTGGAATTTCCCCTGCCGTGTGAAAGCTGTCAGCTTTGAGAACAGCATGACAATTGCGCCAAACCAGACGATGTTGATCATAGAATGCAGAAATACGAGCAGAAATGCCGAGGCTACCGGATGAGCATTCAACGGAATGAACTGCGGAAAAACTGCCAGATAAAACATCGACACTTTGGGGTTCAGGCCATTGGTCAATAGCCCTTCAAAGAAAGCTTTGACGAGAGTGCGCTGACGTTTGGCCGGGGCAATTTTTGGCGCGGTCTCGACGCCTTTAAATGCAGCGATCAGCGCCTTTATTCCAATCCAGCATAAATAGGCTACACCGACATATTTGACGATCATGAATGCTGTTGCAGATTTCATGACGATGATGGAAATGCCTAAAATCGACAGGGCACCGTGAATGTAAAAGGCGGTGAAAAAACCCGCGATATTCGCAAAGCCTGCTGTCCGTCCGGAGGTCGGAACTGTCTTGGCAATCAACATCCCGTTTGGACCCGGCGACGTAACCAAAAGTGTCGCCGTTATCATGAATGCAAATATTACTGACCAACTCATTTGCGTCGCTATCCTCGCCACATTACACCAGTAGGTAGCACCCCACCGTAGCAGAGTTTTGATCTTCCAGACGGTGGCGGTCCTTGCCTTATCTGACAAAAGAATGAGAGTTAGTCATCAGCGAAAACTGTCACCGTGACATGTTCGGCTGATCATACCAGCAAATTTCCGCTGCCCGACTGAGAACCGGAGCAAACATTCGGTCTTTTCCAGCATTAACAAGCAAAATACGAGAAAAACCGTCGATTTTTGGAGCAAAACTGTAACCTGCACGCGAAATTTTGGTGTGGCGAGTTGAACTTACCAATTCGGTATCCTTTTAGTGCCTCGGACACTGAAACGTGCGTTCTTCACAAGGCTGAGCACTAAGCTTACCTAAGTTCCAGTCAGAAATTGTAGAGCAAAATCATGGAACTTGGTCTTTATACATTTGCCGGCATGAGCCCCGATCCTGCAACAGGTGTGGCCATTGATGCCCATCAAAGAATGCAGAATCTACTTGAAGAGATGGAACTCGCCGATCAGGTCGGTCTGGATGTATTTGGTATTGGCGAGCACCATCGTCCAGACTTTGTCATCTCCACACCTGCTGTTGCCTTGGCGGCCGGTGCTGCTCGAACGAAGAATATTCGGCTCACCAGTGCCGTAACCGTGCTCAGTTCAGAAGACCCGGTCCGCGTGTTTCAGGAGTATGCGACACTCGATCTGATCTCGTCGGGACGTGCCGAAATCATGGCTGGCCGGGGCTCTTTTATCGAATCTTTTCCGCTATTTGGCTATGATTTGCATGATTACGACGAGCTCTTTACGGAAAAGCTCGATCTTCTGCTGAAACTGCGGGAAAGTGAGCGGGTAACTTGGCGCGGTAAATTGCGGGCCCCGCTCGATAATCTCGGCGTCTATCCTCGTCCGATGCAAAATCCCCTGCCAGTTTGGATTGCCGTTGGCGGAACACCGGAGTCAGTTATCAGAGCCGGAACGCTTGGATTACCGCTTGCTGTTGCGATTATTGGCGGTGAACCGCATCGCTTTGCGCCTTTGGTTGAGCTTTATCGCGAGTCCGGAGCGAAAGCCGGTCATTCACCGGAAACACTAAAGGTCAGCATCAACTCGCATGGTTATGTGGCTGATAGTTCGCAGGCTGCCTCTGACGAGTATTGGCCGTCCTACGAAGTGGTGATGAATAAGATCGGCCGTGAACGCGGTTGGCCACCGAGCAACCGTGCTCAGTATGAAGCCGGACGCACGCCACGCGGCGCTCTTCTCGTTGGTTCTCCGCAGGAGATAATCGATAAGATTATGATTCAACACACTTATTTCAAGCATGACCGCTTCATGTTGCAAATCGATCTTGGTAGCCTGCCACATAAAAATACGCTGAAAGCAATCGAGCTTTACGGCACCAAGGTTGCGCCGATCATCCGCAAGGAACTGGCCACGGTCTAGATCGTATCCAGTCCAAAACCCTGCAACAGCCGACGCGTTTGAAAATCCGGCTTCCCTGAAGTGAACACGGCGATATCGTCGCCGTGTTCCGGCTCAATGCCTTCCGGGTTGGGTTTGAGCAGCGAAACGGCACGGCGGGCAATGGCTTCGGCAGGATCGAGCCAATCCACCGGCCAAGGTGCAAGACGCCGGAATACATTCACGAGAAATGGATAATGGGTACAGGCCAGCACCACGATGTCGGTACGCTTGCCATCCTTCTCGTAGAAGCAAGGCATGATTTCATCCAGCAACGCCGCATCATCCAGCTTTTCACCACGCATATGTGCTTCTGCCATGCGGGCAAGCGTTTGGCTGCCAACAAGCCTCACATGACATTTCGTGGCAAATGACTGAATGAGATCACGCGTATAAGCACGTTTAACGGTACCCGGAGTTGCCAGTACACTAATCAAACCCGAAGATGTGCGCTCCGCCGCAGGTTTTATCGCTGGAACGGTGCCCACAAATGGAACATGCGGAAATGCTTTGCGTAAATCCTCAAGCACAAGTGTCGATGCCGTATTGCACGGTATGATGACGATCTCGGGATCATAGGTTCTGATGAAACCATCAAAAAGCCCGACGATGCGTTGCTTCAACGCTTCCTCTTCCCAATCGCCGTAAGGAAAACCGGCATCATCAGCGATGTAGACAAAGCGGCGATCCGGGATGAGCACCCTCGCCTCGCGCAAGACCGTGAGACCGCCAATACCGCTGTCAAAAGCAATAATTGGCCTGTCGCCTGTCGCATTATTCATCGCCTGACGAATCCTTGTCCGAGATTTGAGCTTCATTTTCTGATGGCAGAGACTTTTCCCGCTTGCGCCCCTCAGGCGCTCCCGAACCGCGCGGGGTTTTCGGGCTGAAATAATCCAAGGAAACAACAACTCCGCGCAACAGCCGCAGTTCGGATTCAGAGAATCCTGCCCTTGTGAGCACACCGCGCAGATTATTGACCATGATTTCCTTGCGCGCCATGGGGCGGAAATAGCCGCGTGCCTGGAGCGCATCTTCCAGATGATTGAAAAAGCCTTGCAATTGTTCCTTGGGAGCAGGTTCAAGTTCCGGACCACGAAAGGCGGTATCAGTTTCGTTTGCAAGACCTGATTTCATCCACTCATAGGACATGAGGAGCACTGCCTGCGCTATATTCAGTGACGAAAAAGCCGGATTGACCGGAAATGTTACAAGCTCATCAGCAAGGCTGATTTCGTCATTGTTGAGGCCGAAGCGTTCACGCCCGAACAGAATTCCGGTTTTTTCATCATTATTGAAGCGCTGCCGCAAAATCTGTCCTGCTTCCACAGGACCGCGCACCTGTTTAAAAGCGTCGCGCTCCCGCGCCGTTGTCGCATAAACAAAATGCAAATCCTTTATGGCAGAAGCCAGATCGTCAAAAACGCGCGCGTTATCGATAATGTGATCTGCCCGGCTCGCTGCGGAGCGGGCCTTTTCATTCGGAAACTCTTCGCGCGGCTTGACCAGCCTCAACTCTGCCAGACCAAAGTTAGCCATTGCACGAGCCACCATGCCGATGTTCTCCGGCAATTGCGGTTCGACCAGAATAATTGCCGGGCCTTCCGCAATAAGGGTGCGCTGTCTGTCAGTTCCGGCCATTTTCAATCCTTGCGTTGATCGCGCCGTAATAGCTCGCGTTTTTTTTCCGCAAAACCCCAAAAATCTCATTTTGGTTTTTGGATAGGGATTTTGCGCATTTAAAAGTGTTACTGCGTCCTATACGCGCCCAAAAAGACGCGTGGCGCAGTAATGCAATGCGGCTGTTTGCGCGAAACCGCATGAGAGCGTCTTTGCGTATCTGTTTTCCGGTGCTATAGGGGCGCGAACCCTCAATCAAACCAAGGCTGGCATCCCAAACCCGGCAAAAAAGAGGCCCAATATTCATGGCAAAGATCAAGGTTGCAAATCCGGTTGTCGAACTCGATGGCGATGAGATGACACGCATCATCTGGCAGTATATCAAGGAAAAGCTGATCCATCCTTACCTCGATATCGATTTGAAATATTATGATCTGGGCATGGAACATCGCGATGCAACTGACGATCAGGTCACGATCGATGCTGCAAACGCGATCAAGCAGTATGGCGTGGGCGTTAAGTGCGCGACGATTACTCCTGATGAACAGCGCGTTGAAGAATTTGGCCTCAAGAAGATGTGGAAGTCGCCTAACGGCACGATCCGCAACATTCTCGGCGGCGTAATTTTCCGCGAACCAATCATTGCCAAGAACGTTCCTCGTCTGGTTCCCGGTTGGACACAGCCAATCATCGTTGGCCGTCACGCATTCGGCGATCAGTATCGCGCAACCGATTTCAAATTCCCCGGCAAAGGCAAGCTTTCGATCAAGTTTGTCGGTGAAGATGGCCAGACTATCGAGCATGACGTTTATGATGCGCCAAGCGCTGGTGTCGCCATGGCCATGTACAATCTTGACGATTCCATCCGCGACTTTGCACGTGCTTCGCTGAACTATGCCTACAACCGCAGCGTTCCTTGCTATTTGTCAACCAAGAACACAATTCTCAAGGCCTATGACGGCCGCTTCAAGGACATTTTTCAGGAAGTCTTCGATACAGAATTCAAGGACAAGTTTGCGGAAAAGAAGATCAGCTATGAGCATCGCCTGATAGACGACATGGTCGCATCCGCATTGAAGTGGTCCGGTGGCTACGTGTGGGCGTGCAAGAACTACGATGGCGACGTTCAGTCCGACATCGTTGCACAGGGCTTCGGTTCACTCGGTCTCATGACTTCCGTTCTCATGACTCCAGATGGCCAGACAGTTGAAGCTGAAGCTGCCCACGGAACGGTGACCCGTCACTACCGCCAGCATCAAAAGGGTCAGGAAACGTCGACAAACTCCATTGCATCAATCTTTGCCTGGACACGTGGTCTCGCGCACCGCGCCAAGCTCGATGGCAATGCTGAGCTCGACCGCTTCGCCAATACGCTCGAAAAGGTCTGCGTTGACACTGTTGAGTCAGGCTACATGACCAAGGATCTGGCGCTCCTCATCGGCCCGGATCAGCCTTGGCTTTCGACAACAGGCTTTCTCGACAAAATCAGCGAGAACCTGACAAAGGCAATGGCTGCCTGATAGCGCAAGAGAACAACGAAAAAGCCCCGGTTTTGCCGGGGCTTTTTGTTAAGCGGATATTTTACGCTCCGCAGCAATAAATATAAGACAGCATTATTGACATATAATTCGTTTTGCAGTCGAGTGCCCGCAAAATGTGGAGGAAAAAATGAGCGATCGCAACGACAGGTATTCAACCCGGATCAGCAACATGCGGGCGTCCGAAGTTCGCGAACTGCTCAAGCTCCTCGATCAGCCGGGCATTATTTCTTTTGCCGGTGGCATACCCGATCCTGCGCTATTCCCTAAAGATGCAATTCAGGAAGCATACAACTCCATCCTGAGTGAGAATGCCGGTGCGGCACTACAATACTCAGTCAGTGAGGGCTACAAGCCATTGCGTGAATGGCTTGTGCACCATATGGCAGCGCTTGGCGTTGAATGTTCCATCGACAACATTATCATCACGACTGGCTCGCAACAGGCGCTCGACTATATAGGAAAGCTGTTCATCTCCCCGGGAGATACCATACTCACAACTTGGCCGACTTATCTCGGCGCGTTGCAGGCATTCAACGCCTATGAGCCACATTATGACCGGTTGACGCCCGAGGGTGGCAACACGACGCCTGCCGAATACAAAAAGAATGCGGAGAAAGCTGGCGGCGAAGTCAAACTTGCCTATCTAACTGCCGATTTCTCCAATCCTACCGGTGAAACGATCGCACGCGCCGAACGTGTGAAGCTGATTGAACTGGCCCATGAGCTGGATATCCCGCTCATCGAAGATGCGGCTTATAGATCACTTCGCTTTGATGGCGAAAACGCGCCCTCCATGCTCGCCCTCGATATTGAACGTCAGGGTGACATCGATAAAACGCGGGTGATTTATTCGGGTAGCTTCTCAAAAACCCTGACGCCGGGTTTGCGCGTCGGTTGGGTATGTGCGGCGAAGCCCATTATCTCCAAGCTGGTTCTGATAAAACAGGCCGCCGATCTCCATAGTCCCACGATCAACCAGATGGTCATTCACCATGTGGCCGAGCGGCATTTCGACCAGCAGGTCAATAAGGCCCGTGACAGCTATAGGAAGCGACGGGATTACATGTTGCAGGCTCTACAGCGCTACATGCCGGACGGCGTGACATGGACAAAGCCGGAAGGTGGCATGTTTGTCTGGATGACCCTTCCCGAGCACATGGATGGTGCTGAGCTTTTGGCAAAGTCGATCAAGGAAATACAAGTTGCGTTCGTGCCGGGATCTGCCTTCCATGCAGACGGTACAGGCAAAAATACGATCCGGCTGAATTATTCCTTGCCGGACGCCGAAGCTATCGACACTGGCATGTCTCGTCTGGGTCAGCTCATCAAGAGCCAGTCAGTGGTCTAATCGCAGCATATCCGACCGGCTACGTCTCATCGTTTTGCGTACTTTGATTCAGTTTATCAGCGGTCTCTGCTCCCGGGCTCGGCGTTGCAGAGATCAGACCATGTTTATTTTTCAGATCAAGTATCGCGCGGAACGATTGAGCAGGCATTTTGGCTACAATCTTTCCCATTTTACCAACCAATTGAAACTCAAATCCTCTTGACGCAGCTTCGGTAAATTCCGCATCTTTCATCAATATAATTCCCTGTTCGGCTACCATGGGCGCACACGGAGGAAGCAGACACATCATTTTCTCTGTTGCGGTCTTGGTATAGGAAAACTGCTTTCCATAACTCCATGCCTCGGCGAACTGCATTCTTCTTGGGCTTTGAAAACTTGTCTTCAGCGCGAATCCAGATTTTGTGGAGTACACAGGCGCAACATGAAGCGCCTCAATCAGACCAATATAAGCGATGACATATCCTCCCGAGACAATATCGGCGCCCATATGCACGTCTTTGACAACGGAAGTTGTCTGGCATGAAGTTAGTATCAGCATTATAAAAACAAGTGACAAAATTCTGCGCAACGCAACTTCGCAATTGGATATAAATATCTCCTATCGGCACAGCATCAGCATTTACCGGGATCACAACATTATAATTTTTAAGAAGAGCTATCTCCGCGAGCGAATAACTTGGGAAATATTCGGACTGTAAACAGAGGCATTAGATTTCAACAAATATGAAACATCAAGATGCCGGTTCTAGACAATAGGTATAGCAACCAATACTGGTCCAATAACAATTAGCAGATGCAAACCCACTCGCAATACACGCAGGTGGATTTGCCGGGTGTCAGTTTTCCAGAGCTTGGCGCACTGCGGAAACAGCCTCTTCTGCCTTCGATCCGTCAGGGCCGCCTGCCTGTGCCATATCAGGACGACCGCCGCCACCGGCACCACCCAGAGCTGCCGAAGCAATGCGAACAAGATCGACAGCATTGAACTTTCCGACCAAATCATCGGTAACGCCGACAACCGCGCTTGCCTTCCCATCGTCTGATACACCGACAAATGCAACAACGCCGGAACCGACAGTCTTCTTCGCGTCGTCTGCCAATGGCTTGAGGTCGCGGGGACTGACGCCCGAAACTACTTTTCCGAGGAAACCCACGCCATTGACTGTCTCAGACTTCGCACCGCCCGAAGCTGTGCTTCCCAGAGCAAGCTGCTTGCGCGCTTCGGTGAGTTCACGTTCAAGCTTGCGACGCTCATCGATAAGCGCTGTCACCCGGGACAAAGCATCGGCAGGAGATGATTTCAGTGCACCGGCAATCGCTTTTACGCGCTCGTCCTGCTCTTCAAGATAACGACGCGCTGCCTCACCCGTCAACGCTTCCAGACGCCGTACACCCGCAGCCACCGCGCTTTCAGAGACAACGCGGATAAGACCGATATCGCCGGTCGCGCGGACATGCGTACCGCCGCAAAGCTCCGTGGAATAGCTTTTACCAGCCTTGTCGCCGTGAAGGGCGGTTCCCATCGACACGACGCGCACTTCATCACCGTATTTTTCGCCGAACAATGCCATCGCGCCTTCAGCGATTGCGTCATCCACGGCCATCAACCGGGTAGAAACCGGTGCGTTCTGCAAGACGATCTCATTGGCAATGTTCTCTATTGCCGTGAGTTCCTTGTCAGAAATAGGCTTTGGATGCGAGAAATCGAAACGCAATCGGTCTGGGGCTACGAGCGAGCCCTTTTGCGCCACGTGCGTGCCTAATGTCTCGCGCAGTGCTTCATGCAGCAAATGTGTCGCCGAGTGATTGGAACGGATGCGGGTTCGACGAACAGCATCAACAGTCAATTCCACTGTTGCACCAGTTTTGACCGTACCCTTCGTTACCACACCAATATGGACGAAAACACCGTCATTCTTCTTCAAAGTATCGCTTATCGCGACACTGAAGCCTTCGCCCGAGATAACGCCGGTATCACCCTGCTGGCCACCGGATTCGCCATAAAACGGTGTCTGGTTGACAACGATGGAGACTGCCTCACCCTCAGCGGCGCTTTCCACTACTGCACCGTTTTGGACCAATGCAGTGACAACGCCCTCAGCTTTCTCGGTCTCATAACCAAGAAACTCTGTGGAGCCGACTTTATCACGAACAGAGAACCATACGGTTTCAGTTGCAGCGTCACCTGAGCCGGACCAATGCGCCCGAGCTTCTGCCTTCTGACGCTCCATAGCTGCGGAAAAACCATCAGTATCGACAGTAATGCCACGTTGCCGCAATGCGTCTTGGGTCAGATCGAGCGGGAAACCGAAAGTGTCGTACAACTTAAAGGCCGTCTCGCCATCGAGACTATCTCCTTCACTCAAAGATTCCGTTGCGTCACCCAGGAGACCGAGACCCCGTTCTAGTGTCTTGCGGAACCGTGTTTCTTCAAGCTTGAGTGTCTCGGAAATGAGTGCCTCGGCGCGGATAAGCTCCGGATAAGCCTGCCCCATTTCGCGCACCAGGGTCGGGAGCAAACGCCACATCAGCGGATCGCGAGCGCCAAGTAACTGTGCATGGCGCATTGCGCGACGCATGATACGACGCAGAACGTATCCGCGGCCTTCATTCGAGGGAAGAACACCGTCTGCAATAAGGAAACTGGCCGAACGCAGATGATCAGCAATAACGCGATGGCTTGCGCGGAATTTTCCTTCCGCTTTAACCCCGGTGGCATCCTCGGATGCACGGATCAAAGCCTTGAACAGATCGATATCGTAATTGTCATGCACGCCTTGCAGAACAGCTGCAAGACGCTCAAGCCCCATTCCCGTGTCGATGGATGGGCGCGGCAATTCAATGCGTTCTTCCTTCGTGAGCTGCTCGAACTGCATGAAGACGAGATTCCAGATCTCGATAAAGCGATCACCATCCTCATCTGCACTACCGGGAGGTCCGCCCCAGATGTTTTCGCCATGATCGTAGAAGATCTCCGAGCAAGGACCGCAAGGACCGGTATCACCCATGGCCCAGAAATTATCGCTCGTAGCAATTCGAATGATGCGATCATCAGAAAGCCCGGCGATTTTCTTCCAGAAATCAGCGGCTGCGTCGTCAGTGTGGTAGACAGTGACAAGCAGCTTGTCCTTGGCCAAGCCGAATTCCTTGGTGATCAAATTCCAGGCAAGCGAGATGGCTTCTTCCTTGAAATAGTTGCCGAACGAAAAATTGCCGAGCATCTCAAAGAAGGTGTGATGGCGTGCTGTGTAACCAACATTATCCAGATCATTATGTTTGCCGCCAGCCCGCACGCATTTCTGCGAAGTCGTCGCACGGTTATAGGGACGCTGCTCAATACCTGTGAAGACATTCTTGAACTGGACCATACCGGCATTGGTAAACATCAGCGTCGGATCATTTCGAGGCACAAGCGGGCTCGAGGCGACAATCTCATGGCCGTTCTTCTTAAAGTAGTTCAGAAATGTCGACCGTATCTCGTTGACGCCACTCATAATTCTCAGCCTCTGATCCATATATCCAACGCGTAATCATTCCCTCCAAAACATGAAGAGATAGAACGCAACGCTTGTAACGATGCGTTCTGCCGCTGTCCAGAAAATCCCTGTCTGCGCGAGAAGGAAAACAAAAAAACCGCAGCCAAGCGTGGCATGCGGGTTTTTTAAAGCCATTCAGCTAAATTCCACCTGAAGAATCAACCTTCGGCAGCATCCAGAGTATCATCATCCTCACTATCATTCGGACCTTTATCGAGCATCTGCTCGGAGATCAGTCCAGCATTCTGACGTATCGCAAGTTCGATCTCATTTGCCAGATCAGGATTTTCCTTCAAGAAAAGCTTGGCATTATCGCGGCCTTGGCCAAGACGCTGTGAATTATAGGAGAACCATGATCCCGACTTCTCAACCAGACCAGCCTTGACACCAAGATCAACAAGCTCACCGGTTTTTGAAACACCTTCACCATACATGATGTCGAATTCGACCTGCTTGAAAGGTGGCGCCAGCTTGTTCTTGACCACTTTGACACGTGTCTGATTGCCGACCACTTCGTCGCGCTCTTTAAGCGAACCGATGCGGCGAATATCCAGACGAACCGATGCGTAGAACTTCAACGCATTGCCGCCTGTCGTCGTTTCCGGCGAGCCGAACATCACACCGATCTTCATACGAATCTGGTTGATGAAGATCACCATGCAATTGGACCGCGAAATGGAGGCCGTCAGCTTGCGCAATGCCTGGCTCATCAATCGAGCCTGAAGACCGGGAAGACTGTCGCCCATTTCACCTTCAATTTCAGCACGAGGCGTCAATGCAGCGACAGAATCGATAACGAGCACATCGATTGCCCCGGAGCGAACCAGCGTATCCGTAATTTCAAGTGCCTGCTCTCCAGTGTCCGGCTGGGAGATAAGCAGGTTTTCCAAATCGACACCGAGTTTGCGTGCATATACCGGATCAAGCGCGTGTTCCGCATCGACAAACGCGCAAATGCCACCCTTCTTCTGGGCTTCGGCAATCGTATGCAAGGCAAGTGTCGTCTTACCCGAGCTTTCAGGCCCGTAGATTTCCACGATACGGCCTTTGGGCAGACCGCCAACACCAAGAGCAATATCCAGCGACAAGGAACCCGTCGGGACTGTTTCAATCTCGACGACCTGCTCATTGCGCCCAAGTCGCATAATCGATCCCTTACCGAAGGACCTTTCAATCTGCGACAATGCCGCATCAAGCGCTTTAGTTTTATCCACCGAATTACCCTCAACCAATCGCAAAGAATTTTGAGCCATGTTACACTACCCCTGTGATTTCCATGAAGTCCGGATGTTCCTGTTTGTGAACTTATTTGTATCTGTTTTGTTCTCATTTTGCAATAGCGCTATGACTTTGAAATTAAAAGATAAAATAAAATTGTTCTTATAATGTTCCGGATATGCACATCTCAGCTTTCCACATATTGTTTTGCTGCGTGTGACGAGACAACCTGTCCGGGGCTGAAACCAGCTTCGAATCGTTCATATCATTGCGCCAAGCGATTCCGCAGTCTAGAGAAAGAATAAACGCGGCATCCTCACAACCTCTAGTTTTACCTGGGCATTTCTTCAATCATGACAAAACGTGTCAAACCGCTGCTCTTTGCTGTTGGCGGCGCTCATCTTGATCGCCGCGGGCAGAGTTCGGTCCCTTTCGTCCCCGGCGCTTCCAACCCGGGCATAATGCGCGAAGAGCCGGGTGGTGGCGTTTTCAATGCACTTCGTCTCGCGGCCCAACGCGGCGTCTTGACGGAGATACTTTCGGTGCGTGGCGCTGATCCTGCGGGAGATTCGGTGGCATCAGCGATAGAACTGGCAGGCATTAAGGATAGTTCCGTTATATTCATGGATCGTCCGACGCCAAGCTACACCGCGATTCTGGATGAACATGGCGACGTGGTCGCCGCAATCGCCGATATGGCACTCTATGAACTTGCATTGCCGAAGCAATTGCGCCGGCGCAAGGTTCGTGATGCCATTGCATTGGCGAACGGGGTATTTTGTGATGCAAATCTGCCGCCGGAGGGCTTGAAGCGCCTTTCAGACCTTGCTGGCGATCTTCCTTTGTTTGCCTTGGCAATTTCACCGGCAAAAGTGGTTCGCTTACGCCCGGTTTTCTCTGAACTCTCCTGCCTCTTCATGAATAGGCGCGAAGCGTTGGCTGTTACCGGTCTTGAAGAGGATGCCGAGCTTTCTGACATTTACGCTGAGCTGCGAGATCAAGGCCTTGATAGCGCGATAGTAACAAATGGGCGGGAAGCCACCCTCGCCTTCAATAGCGACGGCGCTTTCACTGTTTTGCCGCCAGATGCTTCCGGTATTGTCGATGTGACCGGTGCCGGCGATGCAATGGCTGGCGGCGCTATTGCCGCTTTGATGCGCGGTGAGACACTTCAGCAGGCATGCCGCGAGGGAATGGCAGCATCCTTCCTGACGCTGCAAATCCATTCGGCCAGCCCCAAATTTTCATCACAGGAATTCGACAAGGCGCTTGCGTTAATCCCCACAGCAAGCCCGCTCGCATAAGGAAATATCGATGACAAACAACCTGAACCCATACATGGATATAGCTGGTGACGTGCAGAATGCTCTCGCGGCAGGAAAACCGGTGGTCGCCCTCGAAAGCACCATTATCACACATGGCATGCCCTACCCGGACAACAGCCGAATGGCGGCAGATGTAGAGCGGATCATCACCAAGGAAGGTGCCGTGCCCGCAACGATCGCTATCGTTGATGGTAGACTGAAAATTGGCCTTTCTGTTGAAGAGCGGGAGGCACTTGCGCAGGTCAAGGGAGCAATGAAACTTTCCCGCGCCGATCTGGCGTTCGCTTTATCTCAAGGCAAAACAGGTGGAACAACTGTCGCAGCAACAATGTTGGCTGCCAATCTCGCCGGGATCAAGGTTTTCGCCACGGGCGGCATCGGTGGTGTGCACAAAGGCGCGGAAACCAGCTTCGATATCTCCGCGGATCTCGAAGAACTCGGACGGACACCTGTTATTGTCGTATCGGCCGGCGCAAAGGCGATTCTCGATATTGAGAAAACAATGGAAGTACTTGAAACAAACGGCGTACCGGTCGTTGTCTACGGCTCAGACATTGTTCCGGCGTTCTGGTCCCGGCAATCGTCGTTAAAGGCCCCGTTGCGTCTCGATACCGCTCAGCATATCGCAGACTTTCAGAAGGCGCGCGAGGCCATCGGCGTTGTCGGCGGCATGCTGATTGCAAATCCAATTCCGGAGACAAGCGAGATCCCAGCTGAAATCATGGCTGGTTATATTAATGAAGCAATTTCCCGCGCCACAAAAAATGGCGTCACCGGCAAAGCCGTAACGCCATTCCTTCTGTCAGAACTACTGACGATAACCAAGGGCGAAAGCCTCGTGGCGAACATTGCCCTTGTGGAGAACAATGCGCGCCTCGCAGCAAAAATCGCTGTTTCACTCGCTACTCGGTAAGTGGCGAAATCTGAATTTCGACACGGCGGTTTTGAGCCCGACCGGACTCGCTGGCATTGCTGGCGACCGGCTCGGTCGGGCCATAGCCGCGAACATCGAAGCGGCGATTGTCGATACCCTGCTGTGTCAGATAATTGGCAACGGAAAGTGCACGCCGCTCTGACAGCAACTGATTGTGTTCCATGCTGCCGGTTGAGTCTGTGTGGCCAGCAACATCGACAATCGTGCGGTCAAATTTGCGCAGAACAACAGCAACCGATGCCAGCGTTGAGAAGAACTCCGGCTTCACCTGGTCACGATCAATGTTGAACGTGATGGCGGATGGCATATTAAGGATAATGCGGTCACCATTGCGGGTAACGGAAACGCCTGTGCCTTGCAGTTGCGCACGCAATTCCGATTCCTGACGATCCATGTAATTGCCGATAGCGCCACCGCCGAGTGCACCAAGACCTGCGCCGATGAGAACGGCATTGCGCTGGGCACGCCCACTGCCACCTACCGCAAGACCGGCAAGAGCACCTGCTGCCGTACCAATCAGGGCACCGCCTGCCGTGTTCGACATCTTCTGTTCGCCCGTATAGGGATCGGTCGTGGTGCAGCCTGCCAAAAACGTCGCCGCAAGACAGGCGATGGCAAATTTCTTGATCATGGAATCAGTCCCCGTTGAATATGGCGGGGAATATACATTGGATTTGGGCAAAAGAAGGATCACAAAAAGTAAGCACGTCGTTGGTATGCAAGTTTTTGCAGCCTTCCTGCTCTCAAACGATAAAAAGCACGTCTAGGACAGGTTTACGCCAAGGGTCTCGCGTAACTGTCTCTGCCCGTTAGGAGTAACGGAAACAGCCCGCGTACCTTCAACGCGCCTGATCCAGCCCTGGTCAAAGCAATGACTGCATAGAGCAGCCCCAATTGCGCCCGCCAGATGTGGTCGGCGCTCGCTCCAGTCGAGACATGGTCTGCATAGAATACGATTGCTCTTGGCCGTGATCGCTTCAATGCTGATCCCGGCTCGCTCGAAAAGTCTGATTCCGCTCGGCGTCATTTCTCCAGCGTCAACTCCAAGATCAAGATGTCCCGCACCAATCAGCGCGTCTGCGATGGAAACGCCGAGATGGCCCGCCAGATGATCGTAGCAAGTGCGCCCCGCCCGTAATGCTGCATCGCGGGGTCCTGTTCTCACGGGCTTGCTGTCTGCCATTGGTGCAGCCAGCCGCATGATACTTTCGATCATTTGCGCGACTGCTGGTGACGCCAAGCGGTGATAGCGGTGACGCCCCTGCTTCTCCACCTGCAATAGTCCCGCGTCAATCATTCGCGTCAAATGACTGCTTGCAGTCTGAGCGGTTATTCCGGCCAAGCGCGCAAGTTCAGATGCCGTCAATGCGCGACCATCCATCAGCCCGTTAAGCATGCTAGCTCGGCCCGGATCACCTGCCAGAGCAGCAATTTCCGCAAATCGTGCATTGTTAGACATGATATTATTCCGTGTTGTCATTACCCTGATACTGACTAAAGCAAGGCAATGTTGCTTCGAAAGCGGTCGAACTATCAAGAGCTGGTTTCCAATCTCCTGACAGCTCTTAGGTTACAACGCTTCGATCATACTCGAAGCATCGATAGCCACGCCGGGCTAGAACAAAGGCAGTCACAAGGAGCAATGACATGCCTATTACCTGTTTCATCCGATATGAAATCGACCCTTATCAGAAAGATGCATTCGAAGAATATGCTCGCAACTGGAATGAAGCAATTCCGCGCTGCGGCGCGGATTTGATTGGTTATTATGCACCACACGAAGGTTCTGCAACGCTGGCTTACGCTGCATATAATGTCGAGAATCTTGCCGCTTATGAGGCCTATCGTGCCAAACTCATGGCTGATCCTATCGGGCAAGCCAATTATGCATTTGCCAAAGAGAAACGCCTTATTCGTCGCGAGGACCGCACGTTTCTGCGTCTCGTGACGGGCACCAATGGAGGATTGATAAGGTGATTGCAGTAATTTTTGAAGTTGAACCTGCGGAAGGCCGCAGCAAAGATTATTTCGATTGGGCCGCAAGTCTGCGGCCAATATTGGAAACGATGGATGGGTTTATTTCAGTAGAGCGGTTTCGTAGCCTGACTGACGAAAACCGCTATCTTTCACTGTCGTTCTGGCGCGACGAAGCGTCAGTTGCGGCTTGGCGAAACACCGAAGAACATCGAATGGCCCAAAGTGATGGCCGTGCCGGAATCTTTGCTGATTACCGGCTGAGGATCGCGTCCGTTGTGCGCGACTATGGTTTGCGTGCCCGTGATGAGGCTCCGCTTGATGCGCGAATTTACCATCACGCCTGAACGCGCGGATCGGGATTACGTTGAGCGCAAGCGGGCCCAGGACCACGCATATAATGGCGCTCCGGACGGTAGCTTGGAACAACAAATTCACGGACGATACGAAGTGTATCGCGTAACTGGAAAATCATGGTCATGGTCGTGTGCCTTGGTTCATACATACCGGATAATCTCCGATAGTGATCAATTAGCTAAAACTTAACTTAAAAGTATGAACGCCTCCTGAACGTCTTTGGTTAAAATCATCTGAATTCATGAAAAATTAGCTTTAACCAGTAAGGCAAACCACGGCCCCAAAAAAGCAAAACGGGCTTAAACCGCCCGTTTTGCTGGATTTTATACAAGTGGTAGCAATTTCAAATTTAACTTTTAAGGCCTTAATGAACGCTTCGATTGGTTAATCTACGTCCGTATGCGCTCAGCCTTCGGATCATACATTGGCTTCAGTGAAACTTCCGCTTTGACCCGCGTTCCCGCAATTTCGATTTCGTAATCGGACGCCAATATCTGTTCAGCACACTCACCTTTCGAGGGTACATACCCAAGACCGATTGCACCGCCGAGATGATGCCCATAATTTCCGGAGGTGATTGTGCCCACGATTTTACCATCACGCACGATGGCCTCATTATGAAACAATAGCGGCTCAGGATCGCTCAACCGGAACTGCACCAACCGGCGGTCAAGTCCGGCCTCTTTTTTTCTCAAGACCGCGTCGCGGCCGTTAAAATCACCCTTATCGACCTTCACCGCGAAGCCCAATCCTGCTTCTAAAACGTGATCCTCGTCGGTGATGTCATGACCGAAATGCCGGAAGGCTTTTTCTATACGGCAGGAATCAAGAGTGTGCAGGCCGCAAAGCTTCAAGCCAAACTCCCTTCCCGCCTCTTCTATCGCCTCAAACACATGGGCCGTCTGATCAGTGGGAATGTAAAGCTCCCAGCCCAGTTCCCCGACATAGGTAACGCGGTGTGCACGGACCAGCCCCATACCGATCTCGATCTCGCGCGCTGTTCCGAATGGATTGGCCTCGTTGGAAAAATCATTGGGGCTGGCTTTCTGGATCAGCTCACGGGATTTCGGCCCCATAAGGCACAGCACCGATTCAGCCGCAGTAATATCCGTGACGACAACGAACTCATCCATGAGATGTTTCCTCATCCAAGCGAGATCGCGCTGTAACGTGGCTCCCGGAACAATAGCCAGGAATGCTGTTTCCGAAAGGCGTGTAATCGTCAGGTCGCTTTCGATCCCGCCACGATTATTGAGCATTTGCGTATAGACGATGCGGCCAGCTTCGACATCGAGTTGGTTGGCGCAAAGTCTCTGCAGAAATGCCAGCGCATCGCGACCCTCGACGCGAATTTTGCCAAAAGAAGTCATATCGAACAGACCGACGCCATTACGTACGGCCAAATGCTCGTCGCGCTGGTTATCGAACCAGTTCTGCCGCTTCCAAGAATAGCGATATTCGCGTTCCTGACTTTCCTTGGCAAACCAGTTTGCCCGCTCCCACCCAGCGACCTCGCCAAAAACAGCCCCGCGCGCCTTTAGATGTTCGTGAATAGGTGAGCGGCGAATATTTCGCGACGTTGCCATTTGGCGGTAAGGAAAATGATCCGCATAGAGCAGACCAAGAGTCTCGGAAACGCGCTCTTTCAAGTAGCGCCGATTCTTCTGAAAGGGTTGGGCGCGACGGATATCTACTTCCCATAAATCAAAGGGCGCTTCGCCATCATTTATCCATTGCGCCAGCGCCATGCCAGCACCGCCTGACGATACGATGCCGATGGAATTATAGCCTGCAGCGACCCAGTAGCCGCCGAGTTCCGGCGCTTCACCAAGATAGTAGCGATCATCCGGTGTAAAGCTTTCCGGGCCGTTGAAAAATGTATGGATACCAGCCGTACCAAGCATTGGCATGCGATTGACGCCCATTTCGAGAATGGGTTCGAAGTGCTCGAAATCCTCCGGCAACTGGTCGAAACAGAAATCCTCGGAGATGCCATTCATACCCCATGGCTTTGCCACCGGCTCGAACGCACCGAGCATCATCTTGCCGGCATCCTCCTTGTAATATGCGCACTCATCGGGAACGCGAAGCACAGGCAACCGCCCCAGCCCTTCAATAGGCTCGGAAACCAGATAAAAATGTTCGCAGGCATGCAAAGGTACAGTAACGCCGGAGCTGGCAGCCAAATCACGCGCCCACATGCCCGCACAGTTGATGACAACATCTGTTTCGATGGTGCCCTGTTCACCACCCTTTGACCATGACACCCCGGTAACTCGACCGTTCTTTTTCAGAACTTCAGTGACCTGCACATTCTCGACGATTTTCGCACCACGCTGGCGGGCGCCTTTTGCCAGTGCCATCGCGATATTGCCGGGGTCGCATTGCCCATCGAGCGGCAAATGGACGGCACCGACGACATCCGCAATGTTAAGATGCGGATACATCTCTTTGACTTCGCTGGGAGATATTTCACGAACATCCACATCAAAAGCCCGTGCCAACGAGGCTTGCCGGTAAATTTCATGTTTGCGCTCTTCGGTTAAAGCAACCGTGATTGATCCAACCTGCCGCATACCTGTGGCGACCTCGGTTTCCGCTTCGAGCTTGACATAAAGGTCGGCAGAATATTTCGCGAGCCTTGTCATATTCTGTGACGCGCGAAGCTGCCCGATCAACCCGGCAGCATGCCACGTTGTGCCGGAAGTCAACTGCTTACGCTCAAGCAGAACAATATCGGTCCAGCCAAGCTTTGCCAGATGATAAGCGACTGAACAGCCGGAAACACCTCCGCCGATGATGACGGCCCGGGCCTTGGCCGGTAAAGAACTCATGCGCGGATTCTTTCGTTTTTGGGGTCCCAAAGAGGCTCATCCGGGTGAACTGTTGCTTTGTATCGCTCGCCGAAGATTTCTACTTCGACTTCCGTTCCGGGTTCTGTCAGTTCGGTCTTCAACATGCCAAGCGCAATGGATTTATCTATGCGATGCCCCCAACCGCCGGAAGTGGTTTCACCAACGATAGCCCCTTCATGCCAAAGCGTTGACATATAGGGCGCATCACAATCTCCAGCATCAACGGTCAGGGTGACAAAGCGCTTCGCCACGCCCCGTTGTTTTTCGCTCTCCAGCGCGGCCTTGCCGAGAAACTCCGGCTTTTCCCATTTGATGAAGCGCTCAAGTCCGCTTTGCAGCGGCGTATAGTCGGTTGAAAGATCACCTTTCCAGGCCCGATACCCTTTTTCCAAACGCAAAGAATCCAATGCAAACATGCCAAATGGTTTGATCCCGTATTTCTGGCCTGCCAACCACACAGCATCGAAAATCGCAGCTGTGTCTGCCACTTTGCTATGCACTTCCCACCCGAGTTCACCCGCAAAGGACACACGAACCAACTGGCAATAACGTCCTTCTATCTGCGTCGTCTGATGCGATAACCATGATTTTTCGAGATCGGCGTCACAAATTTCACTGAAAAGCTCACGCGCCTTTGGACCGGTAACGATCTGGCAGGAGAAATCCTCAGTGACATTACTGATAGTAATAGCGGTCTCTTGTGGCAAATGATTGAGCAGCCAGTCACGGTCATGCCATTCGGCAACACCAGCGGTTATCAGGAAAAATACGTCCTCATCGATAGCCATTATCGACATTTCAGTGACCACTCGACCTTTCTCATCAGAGAAATAGCCAAGTCCGATGCGTCCAGGCTTGGGTACAATCCCGGTGATCAATATGGTCAGCCAAGCGCGTGCGCCTTCACCACTCACCTTGAACCGGGAAAACCCCGGCAGATCGAGAATACCAACAGCATCACGAACGGCGTGGCATTCTTCGCGAATGCGCTGCTGCCAAGGCCCTTCGCGTTTGAAAGTTTGGGTTGCTTCTTCGGAAATATCATCGCCCGGCTGCGCATACCAATTGGCACGTTCCCAGCCATTATAAGCGCCGAACTGCGCGCCAAGCCCCTGAATACGATCATTGATGGGCGAAAGTTTCTTGTTGCGACCTGCTGACCATGTATGTCGTGGAAAATGGATAGCGTATTCATGGCCATAGACTTCTAGGCCTTTGGCAACGCAATAATCCTTGTCAGTAAAGGCAGTGAAGCGGCGCGGATCGCAGGACCACATATCCCATTCCGTTGCGCCTTCAGTCACCCACTCAGCCAGCACTTTGCCTGCACCGCCAGCCTGTGCGATCCCGAAAGTAAATACACACGCTTCGAAGGCATTCGGAACTCCGGGCATAGGCCCAATCAGCGGGTTGCCATCGGGAGCGTAAGGAATAGGCCCATTTATGATTTTCGAAAGTCCGGCAGTGCCGAGGATCGGAACGCGCGCGATCGCATCATTGAGATACCATTCCAACCGCTCCAGATCATCGGGGAAAAGCTGGAACGAGAAGTCATCCGGCATAGGATCATCTGCCGTGGCCCAATGCGCACGGCAGTTGCGCTCATAGGGACCAAGATTCATGCCGTTCTTCTCTTGTCTCAAGTAGTAGGAAGAATCGACATCGCGCAGGAGTGGAAGCTTTTGGCCGTGCTCCCGGGACCACGCAGCAATTTCCGGAATCTCGTCGAACAGCAAATATTGATGGCTCATCACCATCATCGGTACGTCACGCCCAAACAGCTTGCCGATTTCCTGCGCGCGATAGCCAGCGGCATTGACCACATATTCGCAGCGAATTTCCCCTTGAGGCGTAGTAATTATCCACTCATCATTCTCCCGCCGTGCACCAGTAACAGGACAGAACCGGATAATCTTTGCGCCAAGATCGCGAGCCCCCTTTGCCAGAGCCTGCGTCAGTTGAGCCGGATCAATGTCACCATCGTTCGGATCGTAGAGTGCACCTGCAAGCTCGTGGGTCGCTATAAACGGATATTGGCTATTAATCTCGTCAACGCCCAGCACATCAATATCCATACCCTGATAGCGGCCCATGCTCTTGACGCGCTGGAACTCGCGCATGCGCTCTTTGCTATGGGCAAGTCGCAGCGATCCGGTGACATGATAGTTCATCGGGTAGTCGACTTCAGCAGCCAGCCTGCGATAAAGCTCTGCCGAATATCGCTGCATGTTCATAACGGACCAAGACGCCGAGAACGTAGGCACATTCCCCGCCGCGTGCCATGTGGAGCCTGATGTCAGCTCGTTCTTCTCAAGCAGCACGCAATCTGTCCAGCCAACCTTTGCGAGGTGGTAAAGCGACGATACGCCAACCGCCCCGCCACCAATAATGACGACGCGCGCCGACGTTGGAAAATCAGACATACAAAATCTCCCGTAGTGTCATGCTATTGGCTCACGCCCGTGCGATTTCATCGAGGTACCACTGGATGTACCGCAACTCGTTATACTCCATTGGAGCGATAGGCCCCGGCACGAAGTAGTGCGAACGTACGCCTCGTGCCGTATGTTCGATAATTGTCTTGTCTTCAGCGGTGGTCACCTTCCAGAGCCATGTAAGCTTTTCAAGGTCGTAATCCCTGCCTTCTTCGGCATCGCCCCGCACCAGCCAGATCAGTTCCATTTCACACGTGTCGACGGTCTTCGGAACAAACCGATAAATCATTCCATGATCCGGATAACACACAAGGAAGCTCGTGCCGCCAAGATGAATGGAGGTTACGCCACCATCGAACTCTGTAAATCGGCCCATAAGAGGCCCGACGGGTGTACCATCCTCACTGCCACTCGAAACACCATCATAAAGCGCATAGCGGAAGGTATGGATTGTCTCTTGCCCCTGCGCCGAACTCTGCCAATGATCGCCGGTGGCAATATCGATACCCAGCGCACAGGTGCGCTGCTCCATACGAGCATTGAGTTCAACGATTTTTTCCGCAGGCTGCTCGAGCGCGTGGGTTTGCGAATATTCCGGATGTGCCGGACCACAATGGTAGCACTCCACATAATTCTCGACTGCGAGTTTCCAATTGGCATCAACCGGATAGGTTTCACGATGAGCAACCTTGGCGTCTGCCCAGCCATATTGCCCGCAAGTCGTTCGCAAAGACTGTTCGATAATTGAAAAATCCAGCGGTTCGTCGGCAAAGCAGATAAAAATCAATCCTTCTGCCACGCGTACTTGCAGCTTCTTCAAACCATGGGCAGTACGGTCAAAATCCCTTGGCATAAGCCTTGCTGCCCGCAGGCTGCCATCATTGGTGTACGTCCAGGCGTGATAGGGGCAAACAAAAAACCGGGCGTTGCCCTTAGGCTTTGTGCAGACTTCAGCACCGCGATGGCGACAAACATTCAGGAAGGCGTGGATTGAGCCATCTTCGGTTCTTGAAACGATCACCGCTTCCGTGTCGATCTTGAACAGCTCAAAATCCCCGGCATTGGGGATAATGCTGGCATGGCCGATACAGTGCCAATGGCGCCGGAATACGCGCTCCATGTCGCGAGCATAAATATCAGGGTCCATATAGAATGAGCGGACCAGGCCATGACCCGCCCTATGCTCGGCGATCAACTTGTCGATCTTGTCCAGAGATGGCGCAATTTCTGCAAATGCCTGTTCCGCACCCATTTCATTCTCCGAAATCATTGTTCCCGGACGCTTGTTTTCTCTTGATGCGCGTCGCAGTTTAGAATGATTCCGCATTGCGCAGCATTCAAGCGATGGTTACTCATAAAGACATGAATTATTCTCACCTGTCTGGTTACAAGGGTTTTCTGCGATGATGTCCAAACCACGGATACCGCCGTTAGGCTCGCTCCGAGCCTTCGAAGCATCGGCGCGGCTGTTGAGTTTCCGCTTGGCTGGAGACGAGCTTGGGGTCACTCAATCAGCGATCAGCCATCGCATTGCCGAACTGGAAACAATTCTTGGAGTAAAATTGTTCGAGCGGCTTCCACGAGGAGTTTCGCTCACTGACGCGGGAACGCTCTACTATCCCTACATGCGCGATGCTTTTGAGAAGATCGCCAGAGGCACGGCTCTGATAAACCGTATTGGTACCACGGATGATCTTGCTATTGAAACCTATGCAACATTTGCCATCCGCTGGCTCATTCCGCGACTGACAGATTTTCGCAGGGTCAATCCAAATCTGGCCATCCGGATCGGCACCAGCCAGTTGGATTGGGAACTGAACATCGATAGTTCTGACATCGGAATCATCCATACCACTCGCCCGGAGCGCATGAACCTGCACTATCGGCAATTGGTAAAAGCCCAGATGCGGCCAGTATGTAGTCCCCATGTGGCGGCACGCATAGCGAATGAGACGGATGTAGCATCTTTGAGTAAAATACCCCGTCTGGCGCTTTATACTGCGCCCGAAGATTGGGGCACCTGGTTGGACGCCGCTGGTATCGCCGACACGGCAAAGGCGGTCACACTAAAATTCGATACCTATCTTGCAGCGCTCCAATCAGCTCTCGATGGACAGGGAATTGCCGTAGCTCCTGATTTTCTAGTGGAAGAAGATATCAGGGCCGGAAGGCTTGTCGCACCTTTCCCGCTCAAGGTTCCGCAACCCGGCGCATGGTACATGATCTGCCGCAAAGAGCGCGTTGGCGAGGCTCGCATAAAGCAGTTTGAAAACTGGCTGGTCGATCAGTTCAGTGTTACTTCTTCTTGATTCCAATCGCCCGGCCAACGCGCGCTGGCATTGGCAGCTCGGAATGCGCATTTTTGTAAAAGTCGAGCTTTGGCAAAACATCATCAGGAAACGGCACGACTTTCGGTCCATTCATATCCACATGCAACGAAAGTACTTCTGCGGTTGCAGCCACCCATCCGTCTACGTGAATGATCTCATTATAGGTGTGAAGCCGCTTGCCATCGAAGTCGATAAGCTGGCTTGTAACAGTAACGATATGATCGAGATGAATTTCCTGCACGTAGCAGATATGCACTTCGGCGGTGTAGATCGTCAGCTTGCGTTCGGCGGCATATTTAGGGCCAAACCCCAGCTCTGCCAGAAATTCGTCACCTCCCCGGTCAAAAACCACGTTGTAATAGGCCATGTTGAGATGCCCATTATAATCAATCCAGTCCTTTTCCATGGAGATGGGTGCGGATCGGTATAGTTCCCCGGCTTGATGGCTGACTGTCATTTCTTGCTCCTGCGCGATCTTTCTGATCTTCGACGTTGAAACATGGATGCGCAGTTCATCGCTTTGTCAAAAACGACTTCTAGTGAACAGGCCGGAAGGCACTGGGTGGCCTTCCTTCAAAACTGCGGAATGTGCGTGTAAAGGCAGACGCTGACGAAAATCCTGTACGTGCAGCGATGTCAGCAAGTGGTGACCTCGTGTCTGTAACCAGTCTGCGCGCCACTTTCAGACGAAGCCGCAGATAATAACGTCCCGGACCCTCTCCCACTGCTTTCGCAAAGATTTTTTCAAGGCTTCTGGCACTTAGTCCGCAACGTTTGGCAATCGCGCCAATCGTAAGCGGTTGCTCGATATGATTTTCCATAAGGCGTACTGCAATTGCGAGCTTGGGGTGTACATCGTCCAATCTGCCGAGCGAAACCAGTGGCTGGGCATCGTTTGAGGCATGCGCCTCGTCATAAATGAACACGCTTGCGACATCGAGAGCGACTGACATGCCGTAGCGCGAACGGATCAAATGCAGCATCAGATCAAACGTTGGCGATGCCCCGCCGCTGGTGAATACCGGACCATCGATGACGTAGCGATCCGGCCTGATGTCGGCATCGGGAAACTCGGCGGTAAATTCCTCCATATCTTCCCAATGCGTTGTCGCCCTGCGGCCGGACAACAAACCAGCGCGGCCCAACAGCCATGAGCCAGCCTCAATGCCACCTATCATCTGGTAGTTATGGACGGCACGCCGCAAGTTCGCGGTGAACGTTGTGCGTGCGATATCAGCAGTACCAAAGCCCCCGACCACCAGCAGCATGTCGCCCTTTTCTCTAGCGTTGAACGAGCCGGAAACCGCAATAGGCAGACCGCATGTTGTCATTGTCGGCTGTCCGTCAAGCGAAACAATCTGCCATTTGAACAATGGAGAGCCTGAGACCCGGTTCGCAGCCCGCATCGGATCAACGGTTGAAGCCACACACATGAGCGAAGCGCCGCTGAACACGAGAACAGTCACGTTCAAGGTTTCGGTGTTGGGCAAAAAGAGTGGCGATATTTCGCTATTCATCAATTTTGATTCGTATATCGCAAAGCACTTTTTGGCAATGGAGGCATGATCAGGTCAATAAATAATGGGAGCAGACAAATGGGACTAACTCCAAACCGCGATGTATTCATCACTTGCGCAGTTACCGGCTCTGGCGACACTACAGGCCGGTCCGATAAGGTGCCGGTCACTCCACGCCAGATTGCGGACGAATGCATTGCCGCTGCAAATGCAGGCGCAGCGATTGCACATATCCATGTGCGTGACCCCAAGACCGGCAAAGGTTCTCGCGACATTGCCCTCTACACGGAAGTCGTCGAGCACATAAAGGCTTCGGGTGTCGACATGGTGTTGAACCTCACGGCAGGTATGGGCGGCGACCTGACGCTGGGCAGTGTGGAGCAGCCAATGCCGCCCTCCGCTGACGGAACTGACATGGCCGGTGCAACGGAGCGTCTGGAGCATGTGGCAAAGCTACGCCCGGAAATCTGCACGCTCGATTGCGGCACGATGAATTTCGGTGAAGGTGATTACGTCATGACCAACACGCCTGCCATGCTCAAGGCAATGGCGGCACAGATTCAGGCGCTGGGTGTGCGTCCCGAAGTTGAAATTTTCGATACAGGCCACCTGCTGCTGGCAAAGTGGCTTTACGATCAAAAATTGCTCGATGATCCGGTTATGGTTCAGCTCTGCATGGGTATTCCGTGGGGAGCACCGGATGACATTGGAACGCTGTTGGCCCTGACCAATAATCTGCCTTCAAACTGGACATTCTCTGCCTTTTCCATCGGACGTAACCAGATGCCTTATGCTGCAATGGCCATGCTGGCGGGCGGCAATATCCGCGTTGGTCTTGAGGACAATATCTGGCTCGACAAAGGCGTCCTGGCCACAAATGGTCCTTTGGTCGAACGTGCAGTGAAAGTCGCTGAGGGTATCGGTGCTCGTATTCTTGGCCCTCAGGAAGTTCGCGAACGCATGAAATTGACGAAGGGCTGGTAAGATCATGGCAAGCATTCGCAAAGCAGCTGCCGTCGGCGGCGGTGTTATCGGTGCAGGCTGGGTCGCCCGCCTTCTTCTCAATGGCATAGATGTTTCAATTTTCGACCCCGATCCGGAAGCGGAACGTAAGGTCAGCGAAGTCATGAAGAATTCTCGACGGGCATACAAGACCATGCTGCCGGATGGTCTGCCCAAAGAAGGCAAACTGACTTTTGCAAAGTCGATTAAAGAAGCTGTAGCTGGCGCGAACTTTATTCAGGAAAGCGTGCCGGAGCGTCTGGACCTGAAACACAAGGTTCTGGCTGAAATCGACAAACATGCCGACGTGGACGCCATTATCGGCTCTTCGACTTCCGGCATCCTGCCTTCGGACATGCAGACTTCGATGAAGCACCCCGAGCGGCTAGTCGTAGGACACCCATATAATCCTGTGTACCTGCTACCGCTTGTGGAAATCGTAGGTGGCAAGCTTACTTCCCCGGGATCTATTGAAAAAGCCCGCGAACTCTACGCTTCAATAGGCATGAAGCCTGTCGTCATCCGCAAGGAGATTGAAGCCTTCGTTGGAGACCGTCTGCTTGAGGCTGTCTGGCGTGAGTCCCTTTGGCTGATCAAGGACGACATTACGACTGTCGAAGAACTTGACGATATCATGCGCTATTCATTCGGCATTCGCTGGGCGCAGATGGGCATGTTTCAAGTCTATCGTGTCGCCGGTGGTGAAGCTGGCATGCGTCATTTCATTGCGCAGTTTGGCCCTTGCCTGTCATGGCCATGGACCAAGCTCATGGACGTGCCGGAACTTACTGAAGAGTTGGTCGACAAGATCGCCAATCAGTCTGATGAGCAGGCACACGGGCTTTCGATCCGTGAGCTGGAGCGCATACGCGACGATAACCTCGTTGCCATCATGGATGCACTGTCCAAGCAGAATAAAGGCAAGGGTTGGGGTGCTGGCGCGCTCTACAAGGACTACACCAAGCGCCTTTCCAAGCTGGCGCAGAAACCTGCACTCTCTAAAGCGGCAGCCAAGGCTGTAACGAGCAAGCCTAAAAAGAAGAAGGGCTGAAACGATGGATTTTGGTCTTTCAGAAGAACAAAGGCTGATCGTCGATACAACCCGAGCCTTTGTTGAGAATGAACTGTATCCCCATGAAGCGGAAGTCGAGCGTACCGGCGTTCTGCGCAAGGAACTCTCGGATGAATTGAAGCAAAAGGCTATAGAGGCAGGCCTTTATGCAGCCAATATGCCGGAATCGGTTGGCGGTGCAGGTCTCGATACGGTCACTTGGCTACTTTATGAAAAAGAACTTGGCCGAGCCAATTATGCGCTGCACTGGAGCTGCGTGGGCCGCCCATCCAACATTTTGCTTGCCGGGACTGAGGCACAGAAAGAAAAGTATCTTTACCCCTGTATTCGCGGCGAAAAGTCCGATTGCCTTGCCATGACGGAACCTGGAGCGGGGTCTGATCTGCGCGGTATGAAAGCGACCGCTGTTGAGAACAACGGCGATTGGGTCGTTAACGGAACAAAGCATTTCATAAGCCACGCACTTGAAGCCGATTTCGTCATTCTCTTTGTGGCGTCCGGCGAGGAAGACACGCCGCGCGGCAAAAAGAAGAAGATCACCGCCTTTTTCGTCGATAAAGACCATCCCGGCATGACCATCCGCGAAGGTTATCGCAACGTTTCTCATCGTGGCTATAGCAACGCGATTATTGAGTTCGATGATTGCCGCCTGCCGCAAGACGCGATCCTCGGCGAAGTTCATAAAGGCTTCGATGTTGCGAATACATGGCTCGGGGCTACCCGCTTGCAAGTCGCTGCAACATGCCTTGGACGTGCCGAACGTGCACTTGGCCATGCAATCGAATATGCGGCACAACGTCAGCAATTTGGCCAGCAGATCGGCAAATTCCAGGGCGTATCATTCAAGCTCGCGGATATGGCGACCGAGTTGAAAGCAGCGGATCTGCTGACGTTCGAGGCTGGTTGGAAGTTCGATCAGGGTACAGTCACCGATCAGGACATGGCCATGGCCAAACTCAAAGCCACGGAAATGCTGGCTTTCGTTGCTGATGAGGCCATCCAGATTCATGGCGGAATGGGCCTGATGGATGATCTGCCGCTTGAACGTATCTGGCGCGATGCGCGGGTCGAGCGTATCTGGGAAGGCACTTCTGAGATACAGCGGCATATCATATCGCGTGCCCTACTCCGCCCTCACGGTGCATGATGGCGCATAGACTGGATCGACTGCTTCGACCCAAAACCATTGCTGTTTTTGGCGGCCTTCAAGCCGCTGAAGTCATCAAGCAATCGCAGAAAATGGGTTTCTCCGGCGAAATATGGCCGGTTCACCCCAAGCACGACGAAATATGCGGGCTCAAGGTCTATCGCTCTGTCGCCGATTTACCCGCTGGTCCCGATGCCGCATTCATTGGCGTCAATCGCTTCCTCACATTGGATATTGTTCGCGAGTTGCGCGCAATCGGCACAGGTGTCGCCGTCTGCTACGCATCCGGATTTCTTGAAGCAGGTGCGGATGATGCCGACGGCGCAAGGTTGCAGCAGGAACTGGTTGAAGCTGCTGGCGAAATGCCGATCATCGGTCCCAATTGCTACGGCCTCATCAATTATTGCGATGGCGCTCTGCTTTGGCCCGATCAACATGGCGGGCGGCGATTGGAGCAGAATGAGCGCGGCGTTGCCATCATCACGCAATCGTCCAACATCGCCATCAACATGACGATGCAGACGCGAGGCCTACCGATTGCCCACGTCATGACCGCAGGCAATCAAGCCCAGACCGGCCTGCCCGATATGGCGATTGCCTTGCTTGAGGATGAACGTGTCACGGCGCTCGGCCTGCACATCGAAGCGTTTCAATCTGCACTCAAGTTCGAACTACTGGCAAAAAGAGCGCGTGAACTGAACAAACCCATCGTTGCAATGAAGGTGGGGCGCTCTGAACAAGCGCGAGCCGCAACTGTTTCCCACACGGCTTCGCTGGCTGGATCGGACGCAGCCTCCGATGCATTTCTGAAACGGCTGGGCATTGCACGGGTCAATTCGATTGCCTCATTCCTCGAAACACTCAAATTATTGCATGTGCATGGACCGCTAGACGGCAACACACTCTGCTCCATGAGTTGTTCTGGCGGTGAAGCGTCTGTCATGGCGGATAGTGCCGAGGGACGTCTGGTCAACTTTCCGCCTTTGACACCAGAGCATCGCGCAAAGGTAAAATCGACACTTGGACCCCTCGTCGCAGTTGCCAATCCACTCGATTACCACACCTTCATCTGGAACAATGAACCGGCATTGACCGACACGTTTACAGCGATGGTCTCCGGCGGTTTCTCCTTAAGCTGTCTCGTTCTTGACTTCCCGCGCAAGGATCGTTGCTCGGATGTTGACTGGTGGTCGACTGTTCGCGGGTTCGAAAGCGCCTTGAGGAAAAATAAGGCCAAAGGGGCAATCGTTGCCTCGCTACCGGAAAACATCCCCGAAGAATATATGGTGGGGCTCATGGGAAAAGGCATTGTCCCACTTTGCGGCATTACCGAAGCTTTCGACGCCGCCGAAGCCGCAGCCTTTATTGGCAAAGCTTGGAAAGCCCCCCTGGTTTTGCCGGTCGCCGTTCCAGGGAACTGCACCGAACAAACAGCAGCACCGGATGAATCTCAGGCAAAGACAATATTGAAATCTGCTGGTCTGCCAGTCCCAAATGGTCAACGCTGTTCAACAACTGATGAAGCAGCAGCGATTGCCAACAAACTGACTTACCCGGTTGCGCTCAAAGCACTCGGCATTGCCCACAAATCCGAGCAGAATGCAGTCCGGCTCAATTTGAAGGACGCCAATGCTGTTAAGGCTGCTGCGGATGAACTGGTTGAGCTTGGTTCCGGCATTTACGTCGAGCGTATGATAACCGAAGCAGTTGCTGAACTTATCGTCGGAATTATCGACGATCCGCAGTTCGGCCCTGTCATGACATTGGGTACTGGCGGCGTTCTGGTGGAACTGCTTCAGGATGCAGTTACTCTGCTCCTGCCGTCGAGCCGTGAGGAAATCGAAACGGCTTTACGCTCCTTGCGTATGTTTCCGTTGCTTGATGGTTATCGCGGCAAGCCGAAAGCCGATCTGGATGCGGCTCTGGATGCAATCGTTGGCATTTCTGCATTTTCTACAAGAAATACGGGAAAAATTGCAGAACTCGACATTAATCCACTACTGGTCTGTAGCGTAGGACACGGCGCTTGGATCGCAGATGCATTGCTGGTGACAAAGGGAGAACTGTCATGAACGAAGTTGTCAGAACGCGCCGCGAAGGAGGCATTCTCGAAGTCACGCTTGACCGGCCCAAGGCCAATGCAATCGATCTGAACACCAGTAGGCTACTCGGTGAAACATTCAAGAAATTCCGGGATGATCCAGAATTGCGTGTTGCTATCGTGCAGACTGAAGGCGACAAATTCTTCTGTGCCGGATGGGACTTGAAAGCTGCGGCTGGCGGCGATGCAGTTGATGGCGACTATGGTGTCGGCGGTTTTGGTGGCTTGCAAGAACTGCTCGACCTCAACAAGCCGGTCATTGCCGCCGTCAACGGCATGGCTGTGGGTGGCGGCTTTGAACTCGCCCTCTCCTGCGATCTCATTTACGCGTCCGATCATTCAAGTTTTGCATTGCCGGAAATACGTGCCGGAACTCTCGCCGATGCAGCGACGGTAAAATTACCCAAGCGCATCCCCTATCATGTTGCGATGGACCTTCTTCTGACAGGGCGTTGGATGGACGTTGCCGAGGCGCATCGCTGGGGTCTGGTCAATGAGATTCTGACGAAAGACGATCTTATGGCACGCGTTTGGGAAATTGCACGTATGCTTGAAAGCGGTCCGCCATTGGTGTTCGCCGCGATCAAGGAAGTGGCACGCGAAGCAGAAAGCATGGGGTTTCAGGAAGCCATGAACTGGATCACCAAGCGCAAATTTCGTACAGTGGATACGCTCTACGCTTCGGAAGACGGGCAGGAAGGTTTCAAGGCATTTGCAGAAAAACGCGATCCCGTATGGAAAGGTAAATGACGGCAGACTATTCAATCCTGATCGACGAACAGACTTGGGCCTTCATCGACAGGACCAACAGTTTCTATCCGCCCGATTCAATTGATTATTCTGTCGCCCGGCAACGCGAAGTCTATAACACCATGTGTCGGGCATTTTTTACCGGGTATCCGGAAGCGGTGTCCTCGGCAGACAGATTTATCGATGCCAGAAACCACCGGATACCAGTTCGCATTTACGAAAAGCTTGGTAGCGATCCGGAAGCGGCCTGCCTGTACTTTCATGGCGGCGGCTTCGTTGTCGGCGGGCTTGAAAGCCATGATGATGTCTGTGCAGAGCTTTGCGATGCAACCGGCTTTCGTATCATCTCCGTCGACTATCGTTTAGCGCCGGAACATTTGCATCCCGCCGCATTCCGCGACTGTCTCGCTGCCTTTGAGCATGTCGCATCAACGTCGGAACTTCCAATCATTCTTTGCGGTGACAGTGCAGGCGGCAATCTCGCAGCAGCGGTCACCCATCATATACGTCATCACGAGCGCGCTCCAATCGGCCAGGTGCTGATCTATCCCGGACTGGGCGGTGAAACTGATCAAGGCTCCTATCTGGAACATGCTGAAGCGCCAATGCTAACAACGCGCGACACGATCTACTATGCAAACATTCGTGGCGGTGGCTTCAATTGGTCAACCGATCCTCGGTTTGCACCGTTGAATGATCCGGATTTCAGTGGATTGCCCGACACGATTGTCATTTCCGCAGAATGTGACCCACTCTCCGACGATGGCCGCAACTATTGCGATAAGGTCAGCGCAGCGGGAGGAAAAGCAATCTGGAACAATGAACCCGGTCTAGTTCATGGGTATCTGCGCGCGCGCCACGGCGTCGATCGTGCACGAGCAAGCTTCCGGCGGATTACAACCGCCGTCCACCTGCTCGGCCAAGGCCGCTGGCCCGGCCAGCTTTAAAATCAGTTGCCGGCGCTTGCCATCCGCCTTGTCTTCATCGCGGTTTCCAGCCAGCCAAGTTCCATCTCAGGGACTGACGACAACAGTAAATCCGTGTAGTCATCAAATGGCGGGTGCAACACTTCAGACTTCGATCCGTAACGCACGACCTCGCCGCGATACATGACTGCAATCGAATCCGAAATGGATTTCACTGTCGCCAGATCGTGCGTAATGAAAAGATAGGCGACGTTTTCATCCTTCTGCAAATCCAGCAGCAGTTTCAAAATGCCATCCGCAACCAGTGGATCAAGCGCGCTTGTCACCTCATCGCAGATGATGAGTTTCGGCTTGGCCGCCAATGCACGTGCAATACAGACACGCTGTTTCTGACCACCAGAAAGCTCAGCCGGATAACGATCGGCAAAACCTTTGCCCATCTCGATTTTCTCAAGCAGTTCAGCAACGTGTTTGTCGCGCTCTTTGCCGCGCATTCCAAAGTAAAACTCCAGTGGGCGGCCAATAATCGAGCCAACGGTTTGGCGCGGATTCATCGCCGTATCGGCCATCTGGTAAATCATCTGCAATTCGCGCAAATCGTCGCGCGTTCGATTGGCCAGCCGGGCAGACAGAGTTCTACCTTCAAACGTAATCGTCCCTTCCATCGGTGGCAAAAGGCCCGTGATGGCACGGGCCAATGTTGATTTACCCGAACCGGATTCACCCACGACAGCCAATGTCTGGCCGAGATGAATGTCGACTGAGACATTCTTGAGCACTTTGACAACACCGCCGCCATAGGCCGCAGTGATGTTTTTCACCGACAAAATAGGCTTATCGGTAGGATTCTTCTGTTCGTGCGGAATATGATGCACTGACACCAACTGGTTCGTATATTGCTGGCGCGGTTCCTTGATGATCTGGCGGGTATCGCCATATTCAACAAGCTTTCCATGGCGCAAGACCATGATGTCGTCGGCAACCTGCGCAACCACCGCAAGATCGTGAGTGATATAAAGCGCGGCGACGTTCGTATCGCGTATCGCATCTTTAATGGAAGCCAACACATCAATCTGTGTGGTCACGTCAAGCGCAGTTGTCGGTTCATCGAATACAATCAGATCCGGCTCGGAACAAAGCGCCATGGCGGTCATGGCGCGTTGCAACTGACCTCCCGATACCTGATGTGGAAACCGTTGACCGAATGTTTCAGGGTTAGGAAGCCCAAGCTTTTTGAAAAGGCCCACCGCACGTTTCTCGGCTTCGGCCTTTGAACATATCCCGTGCAGCAATGCCGCTTCAATCACCTGATCCATCAGTTTTCGGGCAGGGTTAAAGGCTGCTGCAGCAGACTGGGCAACATAGCAGACTTCGCGTCCGCGCACCTGCCGTAAAATTCTGGCTCCACCTTTCAATATATCCCGGCCGTTCAGCAGAACCTCGCCTCCGGTAATTCGAACACCGCCTCGGCCATATCCCATACTGGAAAGACCGACCGTTGATTTACCGGCACCGGATTCACCGATAAGCCCCAGCACTTTGCCCCGCTCGACCTTGACCGAAATACCATCGACAATGACGATATTCTTCGGTGGCTCGCCGGGCGGGTAACTTGTTGCTTCAATTCGAAGATTACGAATATCAAGAAGGAGGCCGGTTTTATCTTTCAATGGAGCTTTAGCCATTATCCGCGCCCTCCCTTCAGGCTGGTGGTTCGGTTCAATATCCAGTCAGCCACAAGGTTGACCGAGATGGCGAGGATGGCGATAGCCGCAGCCGGGATAAGTGCCGCCGGTATGCCGAAAACGATCCCTTCCTTGTTCTCTTTCACCATTCCACCCCAATCGGCATCGGGTGGTTGAACACCGAGCCCGAGGAAGGAAAGAGCCGAAAGAAACAGCACTGCAAATATGAACCTAAGCCCAAGTTCCGCAATCAAAGGTGTCAGAGCATTGGGCAGTATCTCGCGGAAGATGATCCAGATACGTCCCTCACCCCGCAGCTTTGCAGCCTCAACGAAATCCATCACATTGATATCGACTGCGACGGCTCGCGCCAGACGGTACACGCGGGTAGCATCAAGAAGCCCCATGACCAGAATGAGCGTAAGGACATTTGCCGGAAGTACCGAAAGCACAACAAGGGCAAAGATCAGTGTCGGTATTGCCATGATCAGGTCGACGAACCGCGACATCAACTGATCAAACCATCCACCGATAACAGCTGCGGCAAAGCCGAGCACCGAACCCAAAATGAATGAAAGTGCTGTTGCCATGGCCGCAATGAAGATGGTGATACGTGCACCGAAAATCATACGTGACAGCAAGTCCCGCCCGAGATTGTCAGTGCCGAGCAGATACTTTGCAGAACTGGGTTCCCACACATCACCTACCGTTTCACCAACAGGATAAGGCGCGACCCACGGCGCAAAGACTGCTGCAAACACGAAGACGGCAGTTACGATTAACCCGATCCACGCGCTGATTGGAATATTCTTTACATTCAACATTGCGCGGGCCTCACTTCGGATGTCTGAGGCGGGGATTGGAAACAATCGCCACGATGTCAGCAATAATATTCAGGCTGACATAGACAGCCGCGAAAATAAGCCCGCATGCCTGAACCACCGGCACATCGCGCTTGGCCACATGATCCACCAGATACTGACCCATACCGGGATAAACAAAGATAACCTCTACAACGACGACACCCACGACAAGAAATGCCAGATTGAGCATGACTACATTGACGATTGGCGCGATGGCATTTGGAAACGCATGCCGCGTGATAATCTGCAAGGGCGATAACCCCTTCAATTCTGCGGTCTCGACATAAGCAGATTGCATAACGTTCAAAATGGCAGCTCGCGTCATGCGCATCATATGCGCGAGTACGACCAGTGTCAGGACAGTGACGGGCAGAGCGATGGCGCTGAGTCTTTCACCCAGCGACATGCCCTCATAAACCGTCGAAACACTCGGGAACCATTGCAGACGAACAGCGACGAAATAGATCAACAGGTAGCCGGTGAAGAACTCCGGCAGTGATGTTGAAGCCAGACCAAGGCCGGAGATGAGCTTATCCACGAAACCGTTGCGATAGCGAACCGCCAGCAATCCAAGACCAATGGCTAGCGGAATGGAAACAATCGCAGCCCAGAAAGCGAGGAACAATGTGTTCCAGAGCCTTCCCTTCAAGGAGCTTGCAATATCCTGCCCGCTCGATAGGGCTGTTCCCAGATCGCCAGTCAATATACCGCCAAGCCAGTGGAGGTAGCGGATATAGGCCGGATCATTGAGGCCCATATCCCGCCGCAGGTTTTCAAGCGCCTGCGGCGTGGCGGATTGGCCAAGTATGGATTGCGCAACGTCTCCCGGCAGAATCTGCGTGCCGGCAAAAATCAGCACGGAAACTGCAAGGAGGAGAAGGATGCCCATCGCAATGCGCTGGGCAACCAGTTTCAGGACAGGTGTGCTCATCTGCCGGGCCCTATCAGGCGTTCAGCCAGCAACGCGATAGCGCGTAACCGCCACTCATCTCCTGATTGCCGTCCGGCACCCAACCACCCACCTTGGCGCTCGTGGCGTCGATGAAATCGTTGAACATTGGAACAATGACACCGCCCTCGTCGCGGACAATGACCGACATATCGCGGTACATTGCCATGCGCTTGGCTTCATCCAGTTCACCGCGCGCCGTAATCAGCAGCTTGTCGAATTTCTCATTGAAGAAGCGGGTATCGTTCCAGTCAGCCGTCGAGAGGTAAGCGGTCGAATACATCTGATCCTGTGTCGGGCGACCGCCCCAATAGGATTCGGAGAATGGCTGCTTGTTCCAGACTTCAGACCAGTAACCGTCACCCGGCTCGCGCTTGACCTCAATCGTGATACCGGCTTTTGCCGCGCTCTGCTGATACAGTTGAGCCGCATCGACTGCGCCCGGGAAGGCAACATCGGACGTGCGCAGCAACACCGGACCGTCGTGACCCGACTTCTTGAAGTGGAACGCGGCCTTGTCAGGATCATATGCACGCTGTTCGATATCGTCCGAGAACAGCGGATAAGCCTTGTTGATCGGAAAGTCATTGCCGATAGAACCATAGCCACGCAGGATTTTCTGCACCATATCTTCGCGGTTCATTGCGTATTTCAGCGCAAGCCGCAGATCGACATTATCAAATGGTGCCGTGTTGCAATGAGCGATGAAGACATAATGTCCCTTACCTGCAACATTCTGGATTGTTACGCCTGGCACGCGCTTAACGAGATCAACAATCTTCGGCTCGACGCGGTTGATCATATGCACCTGACCGGATTGCAGCGCAGATGTGCGTGCAGTCGCGTCATTGATGACGATTATTTCGATCTGCTCGGCATGGCCGCGCTTATCGCCATTCCAGTAATTTTCGAACTTTGTGCCGATGTGCCGAACGCCCGGTTCATCGGTCACTACCTTATATGGCCCGGTACCAATACCTGCTGTAGGCTTATCCTTGCCTCCGCCCGGCTGAATCATCAGATGGTAGTCATCCATGAGGAACGGCAGATCAGCATTGGCTTCCTTGAGCGTGAAGACAACAGTATCTCCGTCTTTCTTGACGCTGGAGATACCGCCCATGACGCCAAGCGCACCAGACTTGGAGTTCGCATCGGAATGGCGTTCCATTGTTGCAACAACGTCATCCGGCGTCATGTCTTTGCCGTCATGGAACTGAACACCCTTGCGGATCTTGAACGTCCATACTTTAGCGTCGTCCGATGAGCCCCACTCTTCAGCAAGTTTTGGTTGCAGGGTGCCATCAGGCTGGATTTCAACAAGCTGCTCGCCCCACTGGCGCCCGAACTTGTATGGAACCTGACTTTGCCAGGTTGCCGGATCGAGGCTGTCCGTAGAAGCGCCACCTTGCATACCGGCTTTCAGTGTACCGCCCTTTACAGGACCTTCCGCCAAAGCGGCGCTGGTCAAAAGGGAGTTGGCAAACACTGTTGTAACCCCGAGAGCGGCAGCACGGCCGAGAAAATCACGGCGCGAAAGCTTCCCAAGTGCAACCCTGCGGCTGAGATAGTCGAGTTCATTAGACATCTGAAATTCCCCTTCTTATGTCGGACGTCTCGCGTCCTTTGGTTTTCTCTAATTATGCGACCTGATATTGATAAATTTCAACCTTTAGATGTGTCTCTCGTGCTCGTTCCGAGCATTCTCATATGAATTGCCGGTCAATTGTTTCGGCAAAATCGCGCTCGAAGACCATGTTGTCGTTCTCATAGGCTTCGATACGGCCCGTCAGATAAAACTTGTGCTTATCCGAATGCATGCTCGTGAAAGTCTCGGTTCTGATACGCCAGTTGTCGCGTCCGGAAATCTCTGTCCAATGGGTTTCGCCCCGCGCCGATAAAGGATCATCCGCTTCAATCTCCCAACGTTCTCTCGCCACGCCCCCATGGATCAGGCCGTGTTCCTTGTCGCGGGCTTCACCAAAATCATCTTCAATCACTAGCGCAATTTTTCCGCTGACTTGATCGTGCGCGATTGAGCGGCTGTTGGCGCTATCGCGTAGGGTTTCCAACCTCCACGGCGATGCAGCTTCAGGTTCCGCAAATATCCATTCGTCACCAGCCGCCAATGCCCGTGACGGAATATCTATTTTCCCTGCTTGAACAATCAGGCTTACATGCTCTGGAGATGGCCAGACCATGGGCCAATAGGATGACGACACGGCAACGCGCAGCGTATGCCCCTCCGGTATACGATAGGCTATGTCATCAAGCTTGAAGCTGATTTCATAGCTCCTGCCCGGCTCCAATGCTTCCGGTTCGGCATGACCATTGCGATGGCAAAGGTTGAAAACGCCGTAAGTAATTCGCGTCGATGCACCGTCCGGATGCACATCGCAAAGGCGTACCGCTACCATTGCAGCGGGCTTGTCGCTGGTTAGTGTCAGCGTAATCACAGGTGCGCCGACGATATCTATCGTTTTTTCAAGAACAGTATCATAGCAAACGGAGAGCGCATCATCGCGACGCTGATCACCGGGCATTTCCGGACCCAGCCAGATCGCGCAATATTCACCGCCCATCATTCCGCAATCTTGAGGTGATGAAACAAGGTGCGAAAACTGCTCCGGCGGTTGCCCTGATAGGCTCTTATCTGCCTGCAAATGATACTGCTCGGTTCCAATGCTCTGCGAAGGCCAGTGATCTTCTGCGATCCAGCGGCCCGGTCGCTCAGTATACCAGCTTTTCGGCCGGACTGAATCCATCAGATACCCACGATAAGCCGGATCATTCTCGACACCCGTGTCGATATCCTTGAGCCAGCGATCCCACCAGCGAAGCGCCTCTTGCAAAAAGCCTATACGCGGCCCCGGAACGGCGAAATGCGGATACTTGTGCACCCAAGGCCCGACAATGCCTTTTACCGGCGCTGTAATTCCCGTCATCAGTCTGGAGACAGCGTTTTTGTAAGCATCACCCCAGCCACCGATGGCAAGCGTCGCGGCTTTGATCTTCGAAAAATCCTCGCAAACCGAACCGCGCTGCCAATAGGCATCGCGTGTTTGATGCTTGAGCCAGACCGCAGGCAAAAACGGTTCGTTGTCGAGACGATCAAGCCACATGTCCCGCCATTTGTCGCCCACCAACACTGGATCAGGTGCACGCGACGAATAGGAAAGCATCGTTGCGCCCCAGCCGAGATTCTCATTCAGCAACAGGCCGCCCTTGTAGTGAATATCGTCGGCGTAGCGGTCGTCAGTCGAACAGAGCGTGATAATCGCTTTAAGCGCATCAGGTTGCATTGCGGCCACTTGAAGCGAGTTAAACCCACCCCATGATATCCCCATCATGCCAACCTTTCCGGTGGACCATGGTTGAGCAGCAATCCATTTGATTACGTCGCAAGCATCCTGCAATTCCTGCTCGGAATATTCGTCTTCCATCAATCCTTCTGAATCACCATTACCGCGCATATCGACGCGCAAGCAGGCATAACCATGCCCTGCAAAATATGGGTGAGTCAGATTATCGCGTGCTGTAGTGCCATCTCGCTTGCGGTATGGAAGAAACTCAAGAATGGCAGGAACAGGATTTTCATTTGCATTCTCGGGCATCCAGACTCGCGCCGAGAGACGGCAGCCGTCAGGCATGACAATGCCCATATCGGCTTGCTCTGTGATCTTATGCGGAAAAGTTTCGACCGTTCGCATTACCACCTTTCGCCCTCACATGGATACGAAAACAGGTAAGACACGCCGGTTTAGACCAGCGAACAATCAATACCCATTTTCTCGTCTTTGCGAGGCGTTTTCTTATGCTCACACTATGCGCATTTGCCCACGATCACGCACCGAACACTTGCGACATAAGTCCCGCCATTTGCGCCAAACGTCAGTATCCATGTCAACCAAGACGAGATGGTATAAGTCTCTCAACCCGCCGGAACAAAAAGACAATTATTCCAGTTATGACCAGATATCCTGCTGCGAGAAGCAGCAAAGGCTCGTAGGTGATAAACGTGTCTTGTCGAACCCGCGAAGCTACCGAATAAAGGTCTACAACTGTGATCGTAGCAACGAGCGGTGTTGACTTGAGTTGTAGCACCGCCTCGCCTGCCAGCGTGGGCAAAGCCCGGTGAATTGCTTGGGGCAGCCAGATGCGCCGCAGGATAGTGAAACGACGCATTCCAAAGGCACGCGCCGACTCCAATTGGCCTTTCGGCACACCGGCAAAAGCACCACGCATGACTTCGCCTTCATAACCGGCATAGGACAATGTTAAAGCAAGAATGGCATAGGGCCATGCCTGTCGCAGATACGGCCAGAGTTCCGAACTGCGTATCCAGGGATACTGCGGAAAAAGTGAACCCAACCCGTAGTAAAGCAACCAAAGCTGCAACAGCAGCGGTGTGCCGCGAATGATTGTACAGAACCAGCGTGCAGGAACAGCGAGAATGGCTGGACCGGCGGCTTGTGCCAAGCCTAGCGGAACTGCCAATAAAAAACCGAGAAAGACGGTGACGCAGAGAATCCAGATTGTTCGCCAAAGCCCCTGAAGAATGAGCCCGCTATAATTGGGCAACCAATCCCAGCGCAGGAAAAATATCGCCGACACCACAAGGGCCAACCCGATCAACATCAAAACAATGCGGTGCGGCTGCGTCCACTCATTCTGCCGCTCAGGATCTTTCTCCTTGTGGATGGGAAATGTCTCAAGCGGTACTTCGATTTCTGTATTTACGGTCAGGTTAGACACTATCGCGCCTCCCTGACCGACGGCATGCCGCGTCGTGCCCATTTCTCAATTCTCCCCACGATGACGTTGGAGAAGAGTGTGATGAACAGATAGAGCACCCCGGCGGCCATGAAAAACAGGAAATAGGCTTTGGTGGCGCCTGCGGCCTGCCGTGTTTCCAGCGTCAATTCGCTAAATCCTACAACGGCAAGCAGCGCTGTGTCTTTCGTCGCAATCAACCAAAGATTGGAAAGGCCGGGCAATGCATATGGCAGCATTGAAGGAAGCGTTATGCGTCGCATCATCAATGTCGGCGACATGCCATAGGCTCGCGCCGCTTCTACTTCACCCTGCGGAATTGCCTTGATTGCCCCGCGCAAGACTTCCGTTGCGTAAGCACCCTGAACAAAACCAAGGACGACAATACCCGCTACCAGACCGCTGATATCGACACGTTGATAGCCGACAGCCTCCAGAGTGCGATTGATCAAGTCGGTGCCTGCATAATAAAGCAGCAGGATTAACACGAGTTCCGGTACTGCCCGAACAATCGTCGTATAGATGCCAGCCAGATCTCGCACGAGAGGTGATCCATAAAGCTTGCCATAAGCGCCCAGAGTGCCAATCACCAGTCCCATGCCGAATGCACCCAATGCGATCTGCAATGAGTGAAAAAGTCCGCGGAGCAGATTGCCACCCCAGCCCGGCGGGCTTGGCGATAGCAATGCCAGCATCTGCGATAGTGCTTCAGGGATAATCGATCCGTCGGCCAAGCCGTCCTCGATTCAGCGTTATTGGCGCAATTCTAAACAGGAACAAAGCCGGGCGGATTTAAGCCGCCCGGCAAGATGCAAGATCAACCGCCATACATATCAAAGTTGAAATACTTCTTTGAGATTTCGTCATATTTGCCATTGGCACGTATGTCTTTGATTGCGGCATTCATTTTGTCCTTGAGCCCGGTGTCTCCCTTACGAAGCCCTACGCCAACGCCCGGCCCGAGAACTTCAAGATCGTCGGAAACCTTGCCTTTGATCTCGCAGCACGCTTTACCTGCGTCAGTTTCAGCAAAAGTTTCCAGCGCCAATGCATCTGCCTGCGTCGCGTCAATACGGCCAGCCGCAAGATCCTGATTGGCCTCATCCTGTGTCTGGTATTCCTTGATCTCAGCCGCCGTGGCCGCGAAATGTTTCTTTACATAGACCTGGTGGACGGTTGAAACCTGCACACCGATGATCTTGTCTTTAAGCCCTTCGGGCGTCGGGTCCATCTTGACGTCTTTGGAACCCAGAATAACTGTCGGCGTGTTGTAATATTTGTCCGAGAAATCGATCGTCTTTTCGCGCTCCGCCGTAATCGACATGGATGCTGTGATGATATCGATCTTCTTTGTCGTCAATGCGGGGATAATACCGTCCCAAGACACCGGCGTGATGACACAATCAAGCTTGGCTTCTGCGCAAAGCGCCATTGCGATGTCGACTTCCCAACCTTGCCATTTACCGGATGCATCAGGCGAGGCAAAAGGCGGGTAAGGTTCTGCGGCAATGCCAACCTTGATTGTCTCGGCGTTGGCCACGCCCAGTCCGGCCAGCACGACAAAAGCTGCGACCGTTGATTTCAGTAATGTCTTCATCATTATCTCCACTCTTGCTGTTCCCCGGGATTATTTCCCGTATTTATTGATTCCGTTTATGAGACTGTCCGAATAAACTGTTTTAAACGTTCGGATTTTGGCGATCCGAATAGTTCTTCCGGCGTCCCTTCTTCTTCGACAATGCCGTTGTGCAGGTACATCACGTGACTGGCCACTTCGCGCGCAAATTTCATCTCATGGGTCACAAGCAGCATTGTCCGACCTTCTTTTGCGAGGTCTGCAATAACCTTCAGGACTTCCCCTACCAGTTCAGGGTCAAGTGCTGAGGTCGGCTCGTCAAAGAGCATGACGCGAGGCTGGATAGCGAGCGCGCGGGCGATAGCACCGCGTTGCTGCTGTCCTCCGGAAAGGTATGCAGGGTAAACATCACGCTTGGCAGACAGGCCCACACGCTCCAGCAATTGTTCGCCAATGGCAATTGCCTCATCGCGCTTCATACCGAGGACATGAACCGGGACTTCGATGATATTCTGTAATAGCGTCATGTGCTGCCAGAGATTGAAGTTCTGAAAAACCATTCCGAGACGGCTGCGGATACGCTCGATTTGACGACGATTTGCAGGATATTGCCCACCTGCCCCGTCACTGACCATTTCGATATCTTCGCCATTGATGCGAATGACACCGCTTGTTGGGTTTTCGAGGAAATTTATACAACGCAGGAAGGTCGATTTTCCGGAGCCGCTACCTCCGATCAGTGCAACGACATCGCCATCCTTGGCGGTCAGTGAGACACCCTTGAGAACTTCGAGCGCCCCGAAGCGTTTATGCAAATTCCACACATGAATGGCTTCAGCCTGCTCGGCTGTCTGCGGTTGGAGCGGATCAATTGAAACCGCGTCACTTACCGTCATACGGGAATTCCGATTCGTCTATGCTGTGCACGATTACTCATGACAATCCTGATCCGCCTCTTTTGTCAGCACAGGTCTAATTTGCCTGAATTAACCGCATCACACCACTTGCGCTCTAATTATGCAAGCGTATAAATACTGGAAGTTGCAATTTTTTGAGAGCATCCCGCGATGAGCGCATTCGGTTCACAATCCATGGCCCTTCCCTTGAAACGCGTCATCATGCGCATGCCTGATCGCGTTATGGCCGGTGCGGAACGTGATGTCTGGCACTATGGACCTCAATTCGATCCGCGCAAGGCATCCGAACAGCACAGTGTGTTCGCTGATCTGGTTGCAAAGTCCGGTGCCGACATCACTTGGATTCGTGACGGTAATGACGGCCTTTCGGATTCCATATTCACGCATGATCCATCTCTGGTAACTGACAAGGGTGCGGTCCTTCTGCGTATGGGTAAAAGTCTTCGCCTTGATGAGCCAGACCTTCACGAAGAGATTTACCGGCAAATGGACGTGCCGGTCCTTGGCCGCATTGAAGCGCCGGGCACTGTCGAAGGTGGCGACTGCGTGTGGGTGGATAGCAAGACATTGGCAGTCGGACGTGGTGTCCGCACCAATCAATCCGGCATTGAGCAGCTTGGTGCAATTCTGGAGCCACTTGGTATTACTGTTCTGGGTTTCGACCTGCCGCTCTGGCAAGGTGAAGAAGCCTGCTTGCATCTCATGTCGATCATTTCGCCACTCGCCGAAGATTTGGCGCTTGTTCACCTGCCTCTTTTGCCTGCCGCCTTCTATCAACTCCTGAAAGAACGCGGCATCCGACTTGTTGTTGCTCCGGAAGAGGAATTTGCCGCCAGCAATGGCCTTAACCTCAATGTGCTACCAACTGCTCCATACGAGGTAATAGCCGTAGCGGGCTTCGAGAAAACCAAAGCCGCAATGGAAGCGGCCGGTTGTACTGTGACCACTTTCGATGCCGATGCCTTATGCATCGCCTGCGAAGGTGGCCCAACCTGCCTTACCCGACCTGTCTGGCGCCAATGAAAACGCAAAGCGCCACACGCAAGAGCTTCCGCCGCGAAGGTGAAGACAAACGCCGCGAGGATTTGATCGCGGCAACTCTGCAATGTGTGGCGGAGCGTGGCCTTGCCGGGGCAACTGTACGCGAGATCGCGCTACGCGCTGATGTTACTCCCGGTCTGATACGTTATTATTTCCCTGCCAAGGACGATCTGATCGGCGCAGCTTATCGGGCTGTCATGAGCCGCATGACAGTTCAGGCAAGCGACGCGCTAAAGAACGCCGATACCGATCCTCGCGCCAGACTTAGCGCTTTCGTGACCGCCAATCTTGGCGCGCCCATTATGGACCCGCATAATCTTTCACTCTGGGCTGGGTTCATTGGCCTTGTTCATGCAGACCCCGCCATGGCAGCTGCCCATCGCGACGGATATCTGGGGTTTCGCGACGAGCTGGAAGCTCTTATCCGCGATGCCCTGTTTTCCGCCGGAAAGCCTGCGGATGGATCAGTAACACGCCGCCATGCTATTGCGGTCAACGCCATTATCGATGGATTGTGGCTGGAAGGATGCTTGGCAGGCGATATTTTTGCGGATGGGGAGTTGGCTGAAACGGGCATAGCCGCTATCGAGGCGGTACTTGGAATTTCACTTAGCACCAAAGGAGGCGCGAAATGATGCGCTTTGCGTCTGTTACTGATCGTCTTGCCGGCTTGGGCTCAGATAAATGGGCTGTGCACATCCGTGCTCGTGAAATGAAACGCGCCGGTGCCGAAATCATTGAACTGACAATCGGGGAGCCCGACATTCCAACTCCTACAGACATGATGGATGTTGCCGAAAGTGCAATGCGCTCGGGACGTACCGGCTATTCCAATGGACGCGGCGAGCCTGCGGTTCTTGCGGAACTTTCGAAAAAATATACCGCTCGCACGGGCCGGCAGATTGACCCTGATAATATCATGTGTTTTCCAGGCACACAGACTGCTCTATCGCTGGTCATGTTGGGACTGGCCGAGGAAGGTGATGAAATCATCACTGGCGACCCGCTATACGCCACCTATGACGGCGTTGTCCGAGCTACAGGCGCGACACGCGTTTCGGTCCCGCTTCGACCGGAAAAAGGCTTCCGCATGCAGGCGGCGGACCTTGAAAAAGTCATTACGCCAAATGCCAAAGTCTTGCTTCTCAATACACCGCACAATCCGACCGGCGCTGTCCTGAGCGAAAAGGAAGTTGCGGAGATTGGTGAGGTTTGCCGCAAGCATAATCTCTGGATCGTTTCTGATGAAGTTTATGAGTTGCTGATTTTCGACGGAAAGTTTGCATCGCCGTTGGATCGCTCGGAATTGGCCGATCGCACCATAGTCGTAGCTTCAATTTCCAAATCACATGCAGCCCCCGGTTTCCGCAGCGGTTGGTGCGTTGGCCCAAAGGAATTTACGCAAAAGCTCTTGCCATTGTCGGAATCCATTCTCTTTGGCGTCCAGCCCTTCATTGCCGACATGACGGCTTACGCGCTCAGCCAACCTGCTGCGGCGGCTGCGACGATGAAAGCCAACTTCCTGCGGCGCGCTCAAATGATTTCGGAACGGCTTGATGGTGTAGCAGGAATCTCTGCCAAGCCGCCGCAAGCTGGCATGTTCATTCTTGTCGATATCCGCGCGACCGGCCTTTCCGGGCAGGATTTTGCCATGCGTCTTCTGGAAGAAGAGCTTGTCGCGGTCATGCCGGGCGAATCTTTTGGCAATAATCTTTCCGGTTATCTGCGCCTTAGCCTCAGTGTTGCCGAAGACAAGATCGACGCCGCGTGCGCTGGTATTGTTCGGCTCGCATCACGCCTGCAACAACGGAAATCCGCATGACTACTGTCGGTGAAGCTCTCGTCCAATTGCTTGAATCCTATGATGTCGATACGGTTTTCGGCATTCCGGGCGTCCACACGATAGAGCTTTATCGCGGCCTTGGCGGATCAAAAATCCGCCATATAACCCCTCGCCATGAGCAAGGTGCGGGGTTTATGGCCGATGGTTACGCAAGAGCAACCGGCAAACCCGGCGTGGCTTTTGTCATCACTGGTCCCGGCATTACCAATACGATCACTGCCATGGGACAGGCCCGCGCCGATTCGATCCCCATGCTGGTCATTTCCGGGGTCAACCAGCGTGAGTCTCTCGGTAAAGGCATGGGCTTCCTGCATGAGTTACCCAACCAGCGCGCCATGCTGCAAACCGTGGCCATGTTTTCACATCGTATCGAAAAGCCCGATGAGTTACCCATCGTCCTCGCCAGAGCCTTTGCGCTGTTTGCATCACGTCGCCCCGGCCCGGTTCACATCGAAATTCCACTCGATATCATGGCACTCCCGCTGAACAATGCAGAGCGCCTTGTATCCGATGCGCCAATTCCACACGCCTCTGCCGAGACGATGGCGGAACTAACCCGCCTATGCCTTAATGCACAGCGCCCGGTCCTCATGATCGGAGGCGGAGCGAAAGCCGCAGCAGATGGTTTGACGAACCTTGCAGAGCGGCTGGATGCGCCGGTTGTTGCAACAACAAATGCCCGCGGCATCATGCATAACCATCCGTTGCTGATTCCTGCGAGCCCCAGTCTGAAAGCCGTCCGTGAACTGATCGCAAACAGCGATCTTGTCATAGCTGTCGGCACAGAAATGGGTCCAACCGACTATGATATGTACGGCGATGGCGGTTTTCCCGAACTGACTCGTTTTGTCCGCATCGATATCGATGCCAGCCAGCTTGATCGTTGGCCAGCATTCCTGCCGATTGAAGCGTCTGCCAAAGAGACAGTTGAGCGTTTGGCAACGGCACTACCTGAACGCCGCAACGCCCGATCCGGCGAAGATCGTGCGCTGAAGACGCGCGAAGCCGCTTGGGCTGACATTGGCGCCCGGACTCAAGGTCAGGTGAAGTTCCTCAATACTTTGCGCGACACATTGCCCAATTCGTTGATCGTGGGTGATTCCACCCAGACCATCTATTCCGGCAATATGTATTACGATCATGATCGTGTCGGAGGCTGGTTCAATGCGGCAACCGGGTTTGGAGCACTTGGCTTCGGTCCACCCGCAGCGATTGGCGCTGGGCTTGGTAAAGCCGACACCACCACGATATGCATTGTTGGTGATGGCGGATTCCAATTCGTATTGGGCGAACTCGGCGCGGCAATCGACGAAAATGTCCCTGTCATCTTCATTGTATGGAACAATCAGGGCTATCAGGAAATCGAACGGGCAATGGTTGAGGTAAACATCAACCCTGTTGGAGTCCGGCCTTCGGCTCCTGACTATATCAAGATTGCCGAGGCCTATGGCTTACCCTCACAGCGTTTGGCCAATATCGATGAACTTCCCGCAGCATTGTTAACTGCTAAGGCAAGCGGAAAGCCATATCTTATTGAAATAGATGAAAAACTGGTTGGCTGACAGGATATCAGTCAGCCAACCAGATTTAATTACGGCCTATGGATTGTTTTGACTTCAAGGAAGTCTTCAAGACCGAGTTTTCCGCCCTCACGCCCATTACCAGATTGCTTATAGCCCCCGAACGGGCTGCCATAGCGATGCGGTCCGCCATTAATATGGACCATACCTGCCTTGAGGCGTGAAGCGACACGTTCGGCCCGTTTTGCATCTCCGGTCTGGACGTAGGCGGCAAGACCGTATGGCGTATCATTGGCGATAGCGATGGCTTCTTCTTCCGTATCGAATGGAATAAGTGCCAGAACCGGCCCAAACACCTCTTCCTTCGCAATGCGCATATTGTTGTTCACATCGGCGAAGATCGTCGGCTGCACAAAATAACCCGTCTCAAACCCCATTGGCTTGCCGGCACCGCCGACAAGAACACGAGCACCTTCGGCAATGCCAGCCTCGATCAGGTTTTGAACCCTGCCATACTGAACATCGCTGACCAGCGGACCGATGTGATCACCCTCTTCCTCGGGATTGCCGACGCGCGCTTGCTTTCCGGTTTCTTCAGCAATCCTGACGGCCTTATCGTAGACCGAACGTTGCACAAGCATGCGCGTCGGAGCATCACAGGATTGCCCGCTATTGTTGAAGCATTCGAGCACACTCCCAGCAACACGATCCTCAAGGTCTGCATCTTCGAAAACGATGTTGGGCGATTTGCCACCCAGCTCCAACGTGACGCGCTTTACAGTATCAGCAGCGTCTTTGCTCACTGCAATGCCCGCTCTGGTGGAGCCGGTAAACGACATCATGTCGACGTCTTTATGCTTGGAAAGCGCTGCGCCAACCGAAGGTCCATCGCCATTGATAAGATTGAAAGTTCCTGCAGGGAAACCGGCTTCGTGCACCATTTCCGCGTAAAGCATTGCGTTGAGCGGAGTGAATTCGCTTGGTTTCAATACGCAAGTGCTACCTGTTGCGAGTGCCGGAATAACCTTCAACGCAATCTGGTTGACAGGCCAGTTCCACGGCGTAATCAAGCCACAAACGCCGATTGGCTCACGCACCAGCAGATCACCATTGGGCAAATCTTCACGCATGTGAAGGTTTCTCAACCCGTCAATAAATCCTTGAAGGTGACCTACGCCGACATCCGCCTGTTGCTGCGTGCTCATCGTAATCGGAGCACCCAATTCCAGTGTGATGGTTCGGGCCATTTCATCGTAACGACGCTTGTAAATTGCCAGCAGATTCTCCAACAGCTCCAACCGCTCTTCAACTGAAGTCCGGCTGTAACTTTCAAACGCCTTTTTCGCTGCAGCAACAGCGCGATCAACATCCGCCGCACTTCCCATCGAGATAACCGCGATCGGTTTTTCCGTTGCCGGGTTCAATACCTCAAGATCATTTGCCTGCAGCGGATCAACCCACTCGCCATTGATATAAAACTTGCGTTTGTCGAGCATAACATCCTCCTGCCAGCTAAGATTTTCTCCCATTCTGACCATCAATTGTACGAAGGCAAGGCCTCCTACAACTGAATACAACTGATGTCGCTGACGACACACGACTTGCCGCATCCGGGCTTCTCGACTGTATGGCCGGGTATTATCCTCAACCTATGGTTTACCCCTGCTTTGAGCATGTGCAATTGCAACCGGACGCGTCTACAGCATCCGGGCAGGCACGGGTGACCATGATTTCCAGACCAAAAATTCAAATAAGAAACAAAGGGGTACTTTGATGAAATCACTCTTATTAAGCAGCGTAATGGGATTGGCGCTGCTTGGCGCTATCAGCAATGCGTCTGCTGCAGAATGCGGTGATGTTACCATCGCCAGCATGAACTGGCAGTCTGCTGAAGTTCTCGCCAATCTCGACAAGATTATTCTGAACGCAGGCTATGGCTGCAACGCCGAGGTTGTACAGGGCGATACGATCCCGACCCTCACTTCCATGACTGAAAAAGGTCAGCCGGATATCGCTCCGGAGGGCTGGATCGACTTTATGCGCGATATCATGGACAAGGCTGTCGCGGACGGCAAACTCGTCTACACGGGTAAGTCTCTATCCGACGGCGGTGTGCAGGGTTGGTGGATACCGAAATACCTCGCGGATGCTCACCCGGACATCAAGACAATCGACGATGCGTTGAAGCATCCGGAACTGTTCCCAGCGCCTGAAGACAAGTCAAAAGGTGCCGTGTTCAACGGACCTCCCGGTTGGGGCGGCACTGTCGCTACAGCTCAGTTCTTCAAGGCTTATGATGCTGAGAAACAGGGGTTCACACTCGTTGACACCGGCTCCGCTGCCGGCCTCGATGGCTCACTTGCAAAAGCATACGAACGTAAGGAAGGCTGGGTCGGATATTATTGGGAACCAACCGCCATTCTAGGCAAGTACGAAATGGTCAAGCTGGACCATGGTGCGAAGTTCGATGCTGCCGAATGGAAGCGGTGCAACACGGTGGCCGATTGCCCCGACCCGAAGAAAAATGATTGGGAAATCGCCGAGGTCGATACTGTTGTTACCAAGAAATTCGGCGATAGTGCGGGTCCAATCATGGACTATCTCAAAGCCCGTTCATGGGACAATAAAACAGTCAATGAACTGCTCGCCTGGATGACTGACAATCAGGCAACTGGTGAAGACGGCGCAAAACACTTCCTGAAAAACAACGAGGCAGTCTGGACGAAATGGGTCAGTGCTGACGTTGCGGAAAAGGTCAAAGCCGAGGTCAATTGATCCGGCAAACAAGGGCAGCGACTTTCTCGCTGCCCTTGTTTCTAAAAGCGCGTTGCATAACGCAAACCATCATAGATCGCCGCATGAATATTGCGCGCATGAACCGCATCGCCAATGCGTAAAAGGTCAAATGTACCTTCGGAGCGAACCGGGAAGATGGCGCCGCCATTGACCAGCCTGCCATAATCAATCGCGCCGCCATTGCGCGAGAGTGGCTTCAACTCGCGGTAAAGGTCATCAATCGGCAATGTGCCATGCTCAACCACCACTTGATCCACCCTGCGCTCTTCGCGATAGTCCGGCGCATAGTCCGAGCCCAGTGTCGCGATAAGCTGGTTTCCGTCGCGGGCGACAGATACAAGCCGTGTATTGATAGTTACACGAACACCCTTCTGCTGGAATGCGCGCATATACGGCACATGATTCATGCCACCCATTTCAGGTGCAAAAAAGCGCTCGGGGCTGACGAGTTCCAGCTTTGAGCCGCTTCGCGCAATCATTTCGGCCGCGCTCATTCCCTGATGACCGCCATTGTCATCATAGAGCAGAACGTTTTCGCCAGGCTTGATCGATCCTGCCAGAATATCCCAACTCGACGTCACAAGGTCATCGCCAGTTGCAAGCGGCGGGTTTTGCGGCAGTCCGCCTGTTGCCACAACCACAATGTCTGGATCAAGCGTTACAACGTCACTCGCCTCTGCCCAAATATTATAGCGCAACGGCACGCCCAGACGCTCAAGCTCAGCCAAGCGCCAATCAACAATACCAATCATTTCCTTCCGGCGAGGGTTTTTCGAAGCAAGGGTTATCTGTCCGCCCGCCTGATCCGATGCCTCCAATATCTCCACCTTGTGGCCTGCCTCCGCGGCAACTCTGGCCGCTTCAAGTCCAGCAGGACCCGCCCCCACCACTACAATGGACTTGGAGCGATCCGCTTTGGAAATCACATGCGGCATGGCAAGCTCTCGCCCTGTTGCAGCATTGTGAATGCATAAAGCCTCACCACCCTCATAAATGCGGTCAAGGCAGTATGTTGCTCCAACGCATGGGCGTATCCTGTGCTCCTCTCCTGCCATGATCTTGCGGACAATATGCGGATCAGCAATATGAGCGCGCGTCATCCCGACCATATCGAGCTTACCTTCAGCCACCGCGTGGCGGGCAGTGGCAACATCGGCAATACGCGCAGCGTGAAACACCGGAAACTTCGTTTCCTGCCGAATATCCCCGGCAAAATCGAGATGTGGTGAAGAACGCATTCCCTGAATTGGGATGACTTCATTCAAAGCCGCATCCGTATCGATATGACCGCGTATGATATTCAGAAAGTCGAACTTGCCGGACGCGGCAATGCGCCGGGCGATCTCCACGCCTTCCTGTCTGGAAAGGCCCTGCTCCCAATCTTCGTCAGCCACCATGCGAATACCAACGATGAAATCCGGTCCGACCGCCTTGCGAACCGCATCGATCACAGCCCAGGTAAAACGCAACCGATTATCCAGCGAACCGCCATATTCGTCATCACGTTTATTCGTCGCCGGCGACCAGAACCCATCCATGAGATGGCCATAGGCCTCAAACTCAATACCATCCAGCCCTGCCGCCTGCATGCGTTGCGCTGCAGAGGCATAATCGCCAATAATCCGTTCAATGTCCCATTCCTCCGCTTCCTTGGGGAAAGCGCGATGGGCAGGCTCGCGTATTGGAGATGCGGAAACGACTGGCAACCAGTCTGCCTTGTTCCAGCTGGTACGACGACCAAGATGGGTCAGCTGTATCATCACTGCTGCGCCGTGCTGATGGCAGTCGTCGGCCAGTTCGCTCAGCCAAGGAACAATCTCGTCCTTATAAGCATGAAGATTACCGAAGGCGGGCGGAGATTCCCGCGAAACAACGGCCGAACCAGCTGTCATTGTCAGCGCAATTCCACCCTTGGCCTTTTCCGCATGGTAGAGCCGGTACCGCTGCTTCGGCATACCATCTTCAGAATAGGCAGGCTCGTGACTGGTGGACATAATGCGGTTTTTGAGCCGCAAATGTTTCAGCTGGTAAGGTTGCAGAAGCGGATCATCATGTGACGGCAATGGACCTGTTCCCTTTATTTTGGGTCCATCCTAATCCCACAATCTACAAATGAGTTTCTCGCCCGCGACTTCTTTTGATACGCATCCGCCGCGCGAATGTTCGTCGTCTCAATAATGTCAACAATCGAGTAGATAGGTCGCTCGTTAAACACAGCACAGCACGGAATTGCTTATCGGGCAGCGCCGCTATATGCATATACAGCTTTAAGCGGAGCATTTGATGAGTAGAACAACGGGTGGCTTTGGAGAGATCCAGGGTTTAAGGGCAATTGCAGTCCTTGCCGTGCTGATTTTCCATACGTGGGCATCCGTCCTGCCAGGCGGGTTCGTCGGCGTAGATGTTTTTTTCGTTATATCCGGCTTCGTAATTACCAACTCGCTATACGTGCAGGTATTGAAGACCGGCCACTTTTCATTATTGGACTTTTATTCCAGACGCGTCCGCAGGCTTATTCCGGCGGCCACAACCGTTCTGATTGTGACATTCATTGCATGTTACTTTTTCCTGCCTCCAAATCGTTGGAATGAGACGCTATACGAGCTGTTAGCGAGTGCGCTCTTTGTAGAAAACTGGATGCTTATAGCCAATACGGTCGACTATCTGGCGTCAAAAAACGCAGCCAGTCCCGTCCAGCATTATTGGTCTTTGTCAATTGAAGAGCAGTTCTACTTCTTCTGGCCAATTGCGTTTGCACTGGCAATCTGGCTATCAACTCGTCTGAAATGGGCTCTCCCAAAAATCCTCTTTATCGGCATCCTTATTGTTTTCGCCTGTTCGCTTTACGCCTCATGGTATTTCACAGCTACGGAAAGAGCTTCCGCCTACTTTCTTACCCAAACCCGTGTGTGGGAACTGGCATTGGGTGGATTGATTGCGATCGGTATGTATGGCCGGGAATTCAGGCACAATACAAAGCTTGGCCTGTCGACCGCCGGTATGCTCGCAATCCTCTATGCGATCTTGTTCTACGATTCTAATACGCGATTTCCGGGACTCGCCGCACTTGTGCCGACTTTGGGCGCTGCTCTCATTATCAGCGCGCGCAATCTCGAAGGCGATGTATTCAGCATTCTGAATGCCACTCCACTCAAAAAAATTGGTGACAGGTCTTACTCACTCTATCTGTGGCACTGGCCAGTCATCGTTCTCTACAAAGCCAATTTTGATGGCATGGGGTTACCGACTGGCCTAGCCCTGCTCGTGCTGATCGCATTGTTATCCGAAACCTCTTACAGAGTAATCGAACAGAGATTCCGGACACCTTCGAAACCGCGTGACAGCGTTCCCATGTACGTCGCAGGAAGCGGCATCGCTATAAGCCTGACTTGTGCGGTGATTTTCAGCATATGGGGTCAACATCAACCTATAACCATTCCCGCATCCGAGACTTGGGAATATCCGGGCCCATTGACATTGCTCGATGGCTTCGCCACACCGCCAAATGTGGATTATTTCCCCTCGCTGGAACAGCTTAAGCGCGATGTTCCAGCGTCATACCGCGAGAAGTGCCATCAGGACAAGGAAGAGGAAGAGGCAACCGAGTGCAACTCTGGAACACCTTCTTCCAATAAATTGATTGTTCTCGTTGGCGATTCCGTAGCTGCACAATGGGCACCAGCACTCGAAAAAATAGCCTTTCAGGAAGATTTTAAACTCGTTTCCGTCACCAAGTCTGCCTGCCCTTACGCCAGAGTCCAAGTCGAGTTGGAAGGTGAGCATTATCCATCATGCATGCGCTGGCGCGATGATATGATATCGGAAATCGCTCAAATGCGCCCCAGTATGATCTTCGCCAGTCAGGCAAGCAACTATTTCGACGTCAGTGACGAAGAAATGGAAAATGGCTTCAAAAGTGTCTGGCAGGATTTCCTTGCAACTGGTGCAAAGTTGTATGTCATTGAATCTACGCCATTACTGCCATTTGACCCGGCGGATTGTCTAGCGCGAAACGCGGGACCGTGTATCTATACCCGCGATGATGTTTCCAAAGCGAGTGTTTTGTTCAAAGCCGCTCAGACCATGCCGGCTGTCGATTATATCGATATGACGGATGGAATTTGCCTGACGAACACATGCTCGGTTGTTGTCGGCAATGTTATAGCATGGCGAGATCCTGTGCATCTTTCGGCAACCTATGCTGGCCTTTTGTCCTCATATCTCAAAGCAGAAGCTGGGCTTTAAGTTCAACGGTAATTTTTCAAAGACCACCATTGTAGCAGGTTGTGTTGACATCAAGTTCCTTTGCGACGCGCGGCCAACATATAGAAATATTCTTCTGACGGGCTCCGCCAATATTAATGCAAGCAAAAATGCGTTGAGCAATTATCTGGTCGGCAAGAGCGGTGCCAACATCATCAACGGTGGAACCGGAAATGAAGTTTTGCTTTGGTAATATTGATCTCAGTCGCTAATGCCATCGCGCCCTTCAATCGACATCAATGTAGCAGTGAGGAGAGCAATCAACTTTCGTTGGCCATCCTTTTCAGCGAACACTTCTGACTGAGCCAATGTTAGTGTTCTCCCTGCTTTGATCACCTTGCCGCGAGCAATAATGACATCCCCGACCGCAGGCGCAACGAGGTTGATTTTAAATTCGGTGGTCAGCACTCCTCGACCGGCAGGCATTTGAGTGAGCGCAGCGTAGCCAGCAGCCGTGTCTGCAATGGCACTGACCGCTCCCGCATGAACGAATCCGTGCTGTTGTGAAATTGCGGATTTAGGCTTCAACTCAATCTCTACAACACCAGATTGAACCAAGGTAAGTGAAGCGCCGATAGTGCTCATCAGCCCCTGTTTGGCAAAACTAGAGCGGATACGCTGTTCGAAAGCCATGGGTTCGTTCATGAGCCTCATCCTCCCAATTAAGTGCCATGGAGTTAGGAATACTAAAACAAAGGCCGAAGACTAAAGCTAATTTTCGAGAAAACCGACAACAGAATGGCATCGCTCAACGAAACTGCGTTTCCCGCAAGCTCTGGGCAAATTTGTGAACGCATATTGCTCTAACCTGAATGGGGAACATCCAAATCTGCAAAGTGCAATATAGACAAAGGCTTACAACAACCCGAAAGGGAAAGTGGTGCGGTCGAGAAGACTCGAACTTCCACGTCTTGCGACACAGCGACCTCAACGCTGCGCGTCTACCAATTCCGCCACGACCGCACTGTGGTAGAAGCCGAACATGTCGGCTTGGCGCTAGTAGCAAATAGGTTTCCGGTAAACAAGCCCTATCGCGCGATATCTCAAATTGTTTTTCACAAACCTGTCAAAAAGCCGCGCTTGCCGCATCCCACTGGAAATCCAGCCGGAAAAAGTCCATATGCGCGGGACCCATCCTGATCTCCCTGTGGGGAGCCCGACAGGCAGTATTAATTGGAATAACTGAACGCCATGAAATCCAGCCGCGACGAACTCGCTCCCGCTTTTCTGCCGCAAGACGGATCACGACCAGTGGAATGGAAAGTGGCTGAAGGTTTGACCGATTATGACTCCGCCCTTGCCTTTATGGAAGAGCGTGTCGCAGCAATCAGAGAGGGTACAGCGTCCGAGCTGATCTGGCTTGTCGAGCACCCACCACTCTATACAGCTGGCACGAGTGCCAAACAGGCAGATTTGCTGACGACTGATCGTTTCCCCGTCTATGCGACTGGTCGCGGCGGCGAATACACCTATCATGGCCCCGGCCAGCGCGTAGCATATGTAATGCTGGACTTGAAGCGTCGGCGCGAAGACATCCGGGCGTTTGTAACGGCTTTGGAACAATGGATCATTTCCACCCTCGATTCTTTCAATGTTAGGGGTGAACGGCGCGAAGACCGCGTTGGCGTGTGGGTCACCAGACCCGAACGCCCTGCTCTGCCGGATGGCTCCCCCGCTGAAGACAAGATTGCGGCCATAGGCATCCGCCTGCGTAAATGGGTCAGCTTTCACGGAATCTCGATCAATGTCGAACCGGAGCTGTCACATTTTGACGGGATTGTTCCTTGCGGCGTGCGCGGACACGGCGTTACCAGCCTCGTTGATCTGGGGTTGCCAGTTGAGATGCATGATCTCGACAAAGCATTGCTTGAGTCTTTTGAAGGCGTGTTTGGCGCCATCGAACGGGCCTAGGTCGCAACCCTAGTCAAATTCCATAATAACAGCGTCCACCGCAAGACTATCGCCCTGCTTTGCATTGATTACGGAAACGGTCAGATCACGCTCTGCCCGCAGTACATTTTCCATCTTCATGGCTTCGACGATAGCAAGCGTTTCACCCGCCTTTACCTCCTGCCCGACAACAACATTGACCGCAACCAGCAGTCCCGGCATCGGGCAGAGCAATAGCTTCGATGTGTCTGGTGGAATTTTCACTGGCATCAGCTTTTCAAGCACTGCCACGTGCTTTTGCATCGGATGCGCAACGACTGACAAACCTTTCCAGTCAATTCGCATACCGTTTGCCACGGGACGAAGTTGCGCCTTAACCGGACGCTCGTTCACATAGCCATCCCAAACGGCATCGCCCGGCCGCCAATCACTGCGAACATTGATGAAGTCGCCGTCCCGCAATGAGAATTCAAATTTGACGGGCGGCTTTGCCGAAGTGGTGCGTATAATTACCGGCACATACTCATCGCCAATTCGCACCTCCCATTCAGCATGGATTTTGCCTGAGTGCGGACGCAGGCGATCGCCCAGACGGTCAAGCCTCTCTTTCCGCACCAATTCAGCGGAAAGTGCAATCGACGCCAGAATATCGAGATCCTCAGGCGTCGGAGATATTGGCTTGAAACCATCCGGGAATTCCTCGGCGATGAAAGCCGTGGAAAGCCTGCCTTCGCGCCAGCGCGGATGCTGCATCAGCGCCGCCAGAAACGGGATATTGTGCTCAATGCCATCAACGACAAAATTGTCGAGCGCATCGGCCATCGCATCCACCGCTTCCAGCCGCGTCGGTGCCCATGTGCAAAGCTTTGCCACCATGGGATCGTAGAACATAGAAATCTCGGAGCCTTCGGTCACGCCAGTATCATTGCGGATGATCGCCTTGCCGGCTGGCCCTTCCGCCGGCGGGCGATAGCGGGTCAGACGGCCGATGGAAGGCAGGAAGTTGCGATAAGGGTCTTCCGCATACAGACGGCTCTCGACAGCCCAACCATTGAGCTTCACATCGCTTTGCTTGATTGCAAGCTTCTCACCCGCTGCAATACGGATCATCTGCTCAACCAGATCAATGCCAGTAATCAGTTCGGTTACCGGATGTTCCACCTGCAAACGCGTGTTCATCTCAAGGAAGTAAAAATTGCGATCCTTGTCGACGATGAATTCCACAGTACCCGCACTCTGGTAATCAACCGCCTTTGACAAGGCGACGGCCTGTTCGCCCATCGCCTTGCGGGTTGCTTCATCCAGAAAAGGCGATGGCGCTTCTTCAACCACTTTCTGGTTACGCCGCTGTACGGAACATTCACGTTCGCCGAGATAAATGCAGTTGCCGAATCCATCAGCCAGCACCTGAATTTCGATATGACGCGGGTCAACAATGAATTTTTCAATGAAAACGCGATCATCGCCGAAGGAGTTACGGGCTTCCGAAGTGGCCCGTTCGAAGCCATCGCGCACTTCTGCCTCATCCCAGGCGATGCGCATACCCTTTCCGCCGCCGCCAGCGGAAGCCTTGATCATGACCGGATAGCCAATTTCTCCCGCGATCCGCTCGGCATGCGCAATGTCTTTAATCACATCCGGCGAGCCTGGAACCGTGCTAACCTTCGCTTCACTGGCAAATTTCTTGGACTCGATCTTATCGCCCATGGCAATGATTGCCCGTGGCTTCGGGCCGATAAAGATGATGCCCTGCTTTTCCAAAGCTTCACAAAAGGCAGCGCGCTCTGAAAGAAAGCCATAGCCGGGGTGTACCGCCTCAGCTCCCGTCTCCTTGCAGGCTGCAATGATCTTTTCAGGAATGAGGTAGCTTTCGGATGCAGCGGCAGGGCCAATGTGCACAGCCTCATCAGCCATTTCGACATGCACGGCATCGCGATCGGCGTCGGAATAGACCGCTACAGTTGCAATACCCATCTCGCGCGCGGATTTGATAACGCGACATGCAATCTCGCCGCGATTGGCAATCAGAATCTTTTTAAACACTTAGACCTCCCAACAGATCTTTGTTTCTATTGTGAAACACATTTTTGCTCAACCGCTGTCTGTCAATTGTATGCAGGTTCCGAAACTTCACGTTTCTTCCCCTCGCGCCAGATCAGATAAGCGCCGGACGCCACGATTATGATGATCCCGACCCATTTAGAGGGTGTTGGAAAATCATTGAAAACCAGAAGCCCGATGAGTACTGCCATGACAATCTCAAGATATTGAAAGGGTGCCAGCAACGAAGCCGGAGCGAGGCGTGACGCCTGCGTAATAAGGAGATGGCCGATTGTGGCTATCAATCCCATCATGAAAAGCAGGAACCACGACATGGCATTGCCTGGCATGGCGAAAGTCATGTCCTGAATGCCCAGTATCGCGGCGGGGATCAGAGCCAGCAAAACGGTGATTGTCCCGCCAAGCCCGGCGTAAAGCTGCATGACAAGGGGTGTATCGACCGTGCCATAGCGGCGGTTAAGGATAAGATAGATCGCAAAAACAGCAGCAGTGCCAAGCGGCAACAGCGATATCCAACCAAACAGTTCCCAGCTTGGCTGGATCACAATCAACGTTCCGATGAAGCCGATTGCAACGGCAATACGCCGCCCCCACCCAACCTGCTCTTTCAAGATGAGCGCTGACAACACAGTCAACATTAACGGCTCGACAAAAAATACAGCCATTGCATCAGCAAGTGGCATGTACTTCACAGCGGCATAGAAACACAGGCTGCCAATACCCATAAGGAAGCCGCGAAACAGGTTTCCCCAAAGTTTTACCGGCTTCAGTGATTTGAATCCCGTCATCGGGACAATAATCATCATTGTCAGAATAGTCTGTACGACAAACCTGAAAAGCGTGGCGGTTGCGGGCGGCAAGCTGTCAAATACCGCAAGCCATTTTGCAATCGCGTCCATCATCGGCAGGAAAAACATGGCGATGGCCATTGCAGAAACGCCCCGCACTTGCTGTGAGGTCGTATTTTCCATTGCCTTGACCTTTCTGAGGAAAGCCTGCCGGTGGGACTTTCGGCATATCCACTCCATCAGAAAAAGCAATCTCGGCGCGCCAACAAACTCGCAAAATAGCTACGGAATTTGACTTTTCAGGCCGTAAATGTTGCAAAGGGCCCTCCCAAGACTGAAAAAACAAGAAGAAACTGGAGAATTCAATGAATTTTCATTCAAACATCATGACCGAAACACCAGACATGGACACCATGGGCGGCAGGCTGTTGCGGGCACGCGATGTCAAATCCATGAGCGTATCGCAGGTTGCCGAACGTATTGGTGTAAAGACCCAGACAATTCTTGCATGGGAGTCCGATCGCTCAGAACCCCGCGCCAACAGATTGGTCATGCTTGCAGGATTTCTCGGCGTGACACCGACCTGGTTAATGCATGGCATTGGTCAGGCTCCGGCAGATGCAGCAGAAGATGCCGCAACAATCAATGCAGAACTCCGGATACTCAAGAATTACCACGAAAAGCTTGGCGACCGGATCAGTCAGCTGGAAGATCGCGTCGCAACGCTCAAAGCCGCGTAAAATATGGGGATTCACCGCTTTGTTCGACGGTGACCTCTGGAACATATAGCGAACGCCCATCGCGTTTAACATCGAACCATGCAAAGATCAGAAGTGATTCGAAACGACAGAATATTGGCCTGCCATGGATGATAATAACGATCTATTTTCAGCAATTGTGAAAACTGCTCGCGAGCGGCAGGAAGCAGTTGCACCGGCAAAGAAAGCCGATACTGCTCCTCAGGCTGCCACTGCGGCTCCAATTGCACCAGCGCAATCCGCTGCCGCAAGAGCCCCTCTGCGCGCTGTTCCGGAAAGCAGCGGCAATTATAACGCTTCCGACATTGAGGTTCTTGAAGGTCTCGAGCCTGTCCGCCGTCGTCCGGGTATGTATATCGGGGGCACGGATGAGCGTGCCCTGCATCACCTTTTTGCTGAAATCATTGATAACTCCATGGATGAGGCCGTTGCCGGCCATGCCAACTTCATCGATATCGACCTTGACGAAAACGGCTACTTGTCCGTGATGGATAATGGTCGTGGTATCCCGATAGATGCGCATCCGAAATTCAAGGACAAATCCGCGCTCGAAGTCATCATGACCACGCTGCATTCGGGTGGCAAATTCGACTCCAAGGTTTATGAAACCTCCGGTGGTCTGCATGGTGTTGGCGTTTCTGTGGTCAATGCGCTGTCCGATCATCTTGAGGTCGAAGTTGCCCGCAACCGCCGCCTTTATCGTCAGCGCTTCTCGCGCGGCAAGGCACTTGGCCCGCTTGAAGAGGTCGGTGAAGTACAGAACCGGCGTGGTACCCGCGTGACCTTCCATCCGGACGCCGAAATCTTCGGCCAGGACGCAAAGTTCGATCCCGCGCGCCTCTACAAGATGGCACGCTCGAAGGCTTATCTGTTCGGCGGCGTTGAGATTCGCTGGAATTGTGCTCCATCATTGCTTGATCCAAAAGATCCGACGCCTGATAAGGCTGTTTTCCACTTCCCCGGGGGATTGAAAGATTACCTTGGCGCTTCGCTCGGCAAGGATTTTCAGATTACCCGCGAAATGTTTGCCGGAAAGACCGAGAAGTCCGGCGGGCACGGTTCGATGGAATGGGCAGTTGCATGGTATGGCGGGGACGGTTTCGTAAACTCCTACTGCAATACCATTCCCACAGGCGAAGGTGGCACCCACGAAGCCGGACTACGCATTGCCCTCACCCGTGGCTTGAAGGCCTATGCGGAACTGACAAACAACAAGCGCGCTTCCATCATCACCACAGATGACGTGATGATTTCGTCCGCCGCCATGCTGTCTGTATTTATCCGCGAGCCGGAGTTTGTCGGACAGACCAAGGACAAGCTTGCAACTGTCGAGGCACAGCGCCTCGTGGAAAATGCTATCCGCGATCCATTTGATCATTGGCTTGCTGCCTCTCCACAGGAAGCATCCAAACTGCTCGATTGGGTAGTGGATCGCGCGGAAGAGCGCGTGAAACGCCGTCAGGAAAAAGAAGTAAACCGCAAATCAGCGGTCAAGAAGCTGCGCCTGCCCGGCAAACTGGCCGATTGCAGTCAAACTGGCGCGCTTGGCGCAGAACTCTTTATCGTCGAGGGTGATTCCGCAGGTGGTTCCGCCAAGCAGGCACGTGATCGCGCGACGCAGGCCGTATTGCCTCTACGCGGCAAGATACTGAACGTCGTAAGCGCTGGCCGCGAAAAGATGACGGCAAACCAGCAGATTGGCGATCTCATTCAGGCGCTTGGTTGCGGAACGCGGTCGAAGTATCGCGATGAAGATTTGCGTTACGACCGCATTATTATAATGACCGACGCCGACGTTGATGGCGCTCATATCGCTTCGCTCCTCATCACGTTCTTCTATCAGGAAATGCCGGATCTTATCCGCAACGGCCACCTGTTCTTGGGCGTTCCGCCCCTGTACCGGATCGCCCAAGGCGGTACAGTCGCCTATGCGCGGGATGATGCCCACAAGGATGAGTTGATGAAGACGCTTTTCACGGGTCGTGGGAAGATTGAAATCGGGCGCTTCAAGGGACTTGGTGAAATGCGCGCTGATCAGCTCAAGGAAACGACCATGGATCGCAAGAAGCGCACATTGCTTCGTGTCCAGATCGACGAAGAATGGGCGAATGAAACCCGTCTTGCCGTCGATGACCTGATGGGAACGAGACCGGATGCACGGTTCCGCTTTATTCAGGACCGGGCTGCATTTGTTGAGGAATTGGATATCTAGACAAGGTTGCACCCTCCTGCTGCGTGGTTCGACGGGGCTCACCATGAGGAAGGTGGGAGACTGCATGGGCAATTGCGGACGATGCAATTATTGCTGTTCTGCAATCAACCACCTTCCTCATAGTGAGCGTCCTGAGCTTGTCGAAGGGCGAACCACGCAAAAAGTTCATGCAAGCGTATCTAAATTCAGCCCATCGATGCTCTAAACGCCGTCCACTGGCGACGGAGGGGCGAAATCTCGGCTATCTCCGTAGCGGCATCAAAGCCCTTGGCTTTCAGCCGCTTCAAATACACCGGCGTCAGCCAAACCGGCAGATAGGCAGGGCGCAGTGATTTCGGCAAGGATTTCGCGCCTGCATGAAACTTTGTGAAATGATCTTCGGCCAACGCAATCATCGCAGCGATGGCACGCTTGGTTGCCTCGGGATCAGTTCCATCCAGCAAAACCTGCGATGAGCAGCCGACAGCGGCAAGCACATCCGCCGGTATATAGACCTGACCACGACGCCGATGCAGCGGTAAAAGCCGCAAAAGCCCCGTGATGGCTTGAGCGACACCGGCGTGTCCGGCAAGATCGGCAAATTTGGCAGCCTGCTCTGCATCAAGGATTAGTGACGCGAGCTGGATAATCGCCGAAGCAGTTTCCCCGCAATAGCCCTCCAGATCATTGCGGCTCGGCATGGGATCATCGTAAAAGTCGAAAATGCGCGCTTCACAGTAATTGTCAAAAGCTGCTCGCGGCAAATTATATGCTTTGATCGCGTCCAGAAGCGCCGCCGCTACAGGATTAGCCGCTGCTGAACCATGCTCCGTGCCGTTGATCAGATCACGCCACCACTGCAACCGGACTTCACCCGGAAGAGGATCGCGGATCAGGTCGCGAATACGCGCAATTTCGACATTAAATGCATAAAGCGCTGCCAAAGCGCCGCGCTTTTCTTCAGGTGCGTAAAGAACTGAAAGATAGCGATCAGGATCGGCGTCCCGCAGCAATTGCATGCAGTGAGTTTCATTGACATTCATGGCGTGAGATATAGCGGGCCGGTGAAATTAATCCACCGCAAACAACGCCGCAGCCACAGCGCGATTTTCGGCCAGAAGCACATTATAGGTGCGCACCGCAGCTCCGGTGCTCATGGGGTCTGCGGAAATGCGATGCTTGCGCAAGACGTCGCGCAGCTCCTCCGGCAAACGCCGCAGCTCGGTGCCCGTCCCAACCAGAAGAATTTCAATTTCTGATGACTGTTCAAGAACAAGCACCAGATCAGCCGCAGTAGGTACAGGCGGCGATTTCGGCTCCCAGCCATGGATACCAGAAGGGAGGCAAAGGATTGAACCACGATGCGACATATCGGCGAACCGGAAGCCACCGTTGCCATAGGCGTCAATAGGAGCACGCCCGGGAAAATGCGCATCCCGAATTTCTATCCCTTTGGCCACGATTAAACTCTGCTTTCGTCGGAAATCGGCGCAGGGCTCTGCTCGTCCATCACATCGCGTCCTTTAAGGCCGAACAGCATCAATAACGGACCAGCTACGAAGATCGATGAGTAAGTTGCAACGATGATACCAACTGCAATGGTCAAAGCGAAGGAACGCACATCATCGCCGCCATAGAGATAAAGCACTATGAGAGCGAGGAATGTCGCCAGAGATGTGAGGATCGTCCGCGAAAGCGTTTGATTGATCGAAGCATCCAGTATGGAAGCGAGCGATGCTCTATTACCATATTTTCGAAGGTTCTCGCGTACGCGGTCGTAAATAACCACTGTATCGTTCAACGAGTATCCGACAATCGCAAGTAGTGCCGCAATGCTCCAGAGATTGAATTCCATCTTGAATACAATGAACATCAAAAGCAGCAACAGCACGTCGTGGATTGTTGCAAGGATAGCTCCAAGAGCGAAGTGCCACTCAAAGCGGAACCAGACATAGGCAAAGATCAGCACAAGGCAGAGCCCCACCGCCAGCAGACCAGCTTGAGACAATTCGCTCGATACAGACGGTCCGATGACGTCTACGCGCGGAAAGTTATATTCGTCCTGAAACTCACCGCGAATTTTGACGCCCACTGTCTGCTCTGCGTCTTCGCCCTCGCCCTGACTGCCAACCGTAATCAGCGCCCGGTCATCGGATTTGAAACGTTCTATCTTGACGTCGCCAATGTTCAGTTCGTCAAGACGGCTATAAACATCATCAAGATCAATGGCACCTTCTGACGATTGCATTTCGACCATCGTTCCACCCTTGAAATCGATGCCCAAATTCATGCCGATAATCGCGAAAAGAACGATTGCCGCGATGCTGGAAAGCGCTGAGAAACCAAGTGTTAAGCCACGCAGCTTCATGAAGCCTATTTTCGTATCGTACGGAACGAGCTTCAGCAGTGCGCCTGGCACCTCCTTCGGCTTCGAACGCTGAACCCATACAGAAACCAGGAGGCGCGTCAGCGTGAAGGTTGTAAACAGCGTCGTCACTATACCGATGGTTACAGTCAACGCAAACCCGTGCACCGGTCCACTGCCAAGGGTAAACAGCACCAATGCCGCAATCAATGTCGTAACATTGGCATCGACAATGGTCGCCAATGCCCGGGCGAAACCGGAATCGATTGCCTGAATAACCGAGAAACCAGCGCGCCTGTCCTCGCGTATACGCTCATAGATCAGCACATTCGAGTCCACAGCCATGCCAATGGTAAGAACGATACCCGCAACACCAGCAAGCGTCAGCGGCGCACCAAACAATGTCAGGACAGCCACGATCAGCACGACATTGACCACAAGCGCAATGCTGGCGATTACGCCGAGTAATCCGTAGGTCAAAAGCATGAAAAGAATGACCAAGGCAGCACCGATCAGCGCCGCGATCTTACCTGATGAAACAGATGCCGCTCCAAGATCGGTGCCGATTGTACGTTCTTCAAGAACAGTTACACCAGCTGGCAGGGAACCGGCCCGCATGACAAGCGCCAGATTGCTGGCACCGGAAAGGTCGAAATTGCCCGCAATCTGTCCGGTATTGCCGGGTATGGCTTCCTGGATAACAGGTGCGGAGAGCACCTGATTGTCGAGAACGATGGCAAATGATTGCCCGATACCCGCCTTGGTGGCCTTTGAGAAACGGTCGGCACCAACGCTGTCCAGATGAAAAGTAATAACCGGTTGCTGCGTCGCCGTGTCAATTCCAGCCTGCGCGTCGACAAAGTTCTTGTTGGTGACGAGAGGCTCTTTCTTTACAAGATAAGCCACAGGCGGATCGTCAAACGAATAGACGACTTCGTCCCCTTCAGGCGGCGTTCCGTCAATAGCCTCTTGGACCGGCACAGAAGGATCAACCATGCGGAAACTCAATTCGCCCGTGAGGCTAAGAATGTCCTTGAGAAGTTGGGAGTCGTAAAGACCGGGAACTTCGATCAGCACGCGGCCATTTCGTTCGGTCACGACGTGAGGGTTGGCATAGCCTAGTTCGTTGAGACGCCGTGTAAGCACTGCAACGGTCGCGTCGGTATCGGGCAGATGCTCTCTATCCACCTGCAGACGTATGCGCGATCCGCCTTCAAGGTCCAGACCAAGCGCCAGTTGCTTCTTTGGCAGCCAGTCGGGCAAACCGTCCAGCTGGCTCTGCGTAAACACATTGGGAAGCGAAAGTATCAGTCCAATAAGGACCACGGCCCAGATGAGAACAGTCTTCCAGCGGCTAAAGTAAAGCATACGGTCGCAACCTCAAGAATCAAAAGGACGGCTCCTTACTGCGCCGTGCGCCCGTTTGGACGCACAAAGGACGCAGTAACCCGTTGAATTTACGCATATTCCCTATCCAAAACAGAATCAGTTTTGGGGATATGCGCAAGCCGCCCTTCACTTAAGCTTTATTTCTTGTTGTCGGCAACCGGTTCGCCTTTGACGCGAACATCAGCCACCAGTCCGCGTAGAACGCGAGCCTTTACACCGTCGCCGATTTCAACATCGAGTTCACCGGTTTCTTCGTAAACTTTCGTGACCTTCGCAATGAAACCACCACCCGTGATGATTGTGTCGCCGCGGCGGATATTCTTCAACTGCTCTTCACGCTTCTTCGCAGCTGTGCGCTGCGGGCGGATGATCAGGAAGTACATGATCACGAAAATCAGAATGAAGGGCAGAATGCTCATCAGCATTTCCGGTGCGCCACCGATACCCGTTGCCTGTGCATATGCGGGAGTTACGAACATAGAACCTCCAGTAGATCAAATTTGAAACAATCAGAACCTGCGCAATACAATGTTTAAGCTGGCAAAAGCAACAGTACAAAACCGCCGCGGCTGCTTTTCCATTACCGGTCAACATGATAGTGACAGCACGCTGACGAATGTAAGGGCTGTGAACGATATGACTGAGGAATTGCTGAGCGAAAAACTTGACCGCCTGATTGCTGTACTTGAGCGCATGGCGCCGCCTACCCCGCAGCCGGTCAATCTTGAAATTGCAGATTGTTTTGTCTGGAACCCTGCACGGCTTGGCTTCGATCCCGTAAACAAGGTCAATCGCGTGGATATTTCGCTTATCCAAGGCGTCGACACGGTTCGCGATATTCTTTTCGATAATACCAAGCGCTTTGCCGACGGCATGCAGGCCAACAACGTACTGCTTTGGGGCGCACGCGGTATGGGCAAGTCTTCGCTGGTCAAGGCTGTTCATGCCTCGGTAAATGCCGATGCGCCAGCGGCGGCTCATCCGCTCAAGCTGGTTGAAATTCACCGTGAAGATATAGACAGTCTTCCGGCATTGATGGGTATCATCAAAAACACGCCTTATCTGTTCATCCTGTTTTGCGATGATCTCTCCTTTGACCACGACGATACGTCTTACAAATCGTTGAAAGCTGCGCTTGAGGGAGGCGTCGAAGGCCGTCCGGACAACGTCATTTTCTACGCTACTTCCAACCGCCGTCACTTGCTGCCCCGTGACATGATTGAAAACGAGCGATCGACTGCCATCAATCCGTCGGAAGCCGTGGAAGAGAAAGTCTCGCTATCGGACCGATTTGGCCTCTGGCTCGGCTTTCACAAGTGTAGCCAAGACGATTATCTGGCAATGATCGATGGTTACGCCGCACATTTTGATCTGACTATGGAGAAAGATCAACTTCACGCGCAGGCGCTGGAATGGTCGACGACCCGTGGAGCGCGATCCGGGCGCGTTGCCTGGCAGTTCATACAGGATCTTGCCGGACGGCTCGGAAAGAAGCTGTAAAGAAAAAAGCCCGCGTCTTTCAACACGGGCTTTTTCTTCAGTTTAGCGGCTCAATTATAGTTCGAGATACTTCGCAGGATCAACAGGTGTCGAGTTCTTGCGTACCTCGAAATGCAGCTTAGGCGTCGTTGCATTGCCCGTCATACCGGACATGCCCAGTTCTTCGCCCCGCTTGACCTTCTGGCCACGCTGCACACTCAACTTGCTTGCGTTGCCATATACGGTAACCAGACCGTTGTCGTGGCGAACCAGCACGGTATTGCCGAATTCCTTCAAGCCATCACCGGAGTAGATCACGACGCCATTTTCAGCGGCTTTGATCGGCGTGCCTTCCGGAACCGAAATATCGATACCGTCGCTGCCCTTTCCGTAGTTGGCAACCACACGGCCACGTACAGGCCAGCGCAACTGCGAAGCACCCGTGGCTGACGGAGCCGACGCGACTTCCTTCTCGGCTTCGCCAATGACTTTCTCACTCGCCTGTGGAGGCGTATAAGGCTTGGCTTCCGATCCTGCAGCAGCAGGCGCAACTTGCGCAGGTGCGCTCGCCACAACCTTTGGCTGCTCAACCGGCTGCGTAGCAGCAGTCTTCACCTGATCTGTGGCACCCTTTGGCTTCATCGTATTGGCGACATTCTGGGCCATCGATGAATTGGATGGCGGGATGATCAGCGACTGACCAAGACGGACCGTGCCGTCCTGCATGTTGTTTGCCTGCTTGATCGCGTCGATGTTGGCGCCGGTCTTGCGGGAAATCGCATGAAGCGTATCGCCGGATTGCACCTTGTACGTGCTGCTGGCTGTCGCATTTGCTATCGGCTTTGCAGCAGCCTGCGCAGGAGCAGTTGCCGTTGGCATTCTGGCTTCACGTCCATCAGGCGTTCTTAATGTTGCCGATCCTGCAGGAGCGGTCTGCATTGGGGCTGCCATGGCGACCTGCTGCTGACGGATGGGCGCATTGTTTGCAACGGGAGCAAGCGCCGGGCGCGACGGCTGCGATGAAACCGGAGGCAGCGATGAAGCGCTTTGGCTACCCACAGCAGGCAAGCTGCCACGCTGGACACTGCCGGACGAGCGTATCGGAGCATTGTTGACTGAGGCAGTGTAAGTGGAATCGACTGGCGGCGTATAACCGTTCTGGCCGTTATTCTGCGACTGCATGACCGATCTCTGGTTATCGCTGTAACCGGAGCTGAAATCTGCACTGGAGAAACGTGACACTCCGGAGCTGCAGCCGGCAGCAATGCCGGCAACTGTGAGAATGGCGGCATTGAGAGCCAACCGCCGTGACGCTTTGTCTAGTGTACTCAAACGCATCGCTTAATCCCGCCCGTACTCATACAAGAATATTAGACGCATTAGATCGCGTTAATGTTACCCGACCGTTAAACTTTCAAAAAATTTGGAAAAAATTCACCAAGCTCGTAAACGCTTGGCCTAATGGCAGCGTAAGCCATCGTCAGCTAAAGGGCTGAAGAAACCCCTTCGGCCAAAGGTAAAAACCGCACACGCATCAAATCCTGCTGGTCAAAACGACTGCCCACCTTTGTAAGTCGTGCAACAGTCTGCTCTCCATCAACGGGGCCAATAGGCGCTACCAGAATGCCGTTAGACGACAAAAGATCAACAAAATGCCTTGGCATGGAGTCGAACGCGGACCAAACAATAATTCGGTCGAACGGGCCATCACTCGCAAGCCCGAGACGTCCGTCGGCGTGTTTGACAATGCAATTTTCAATCTTCAAAGCCTGAATGCGTTGCCGGGCGAGTTCGACCAGCGTGCGATAACGCTCAAGCGAAAGCACACGCCCCGAGAGTCGTGCCATGACGGAAGCTGTAAAACCTGATCCGGTTCCGATTTCCAGAACCCTGTGCGATGGCTCCAGCTCAAGTGTCTTGATCAACTGAGCCTGCAGGTCCAGTCCTTCGATGAATTCGCCGCATTCGATCGGCAAAACTCCTCGGCTATAGGCTACATTTCCAAGATTGCCGCCGACAAAACTCATGCGCGGCGTTGCCTCGAGCGCACTCATCAATCTTTGGTCGCTCAGCCCCAATCCCCGCATCCGCAGCACAAATGCGGCAAACCCCTCCCGTTCGGACATCGCAGCCTTCATACGAATGTTTCCTCCAGAACCGCCCGCATTTCATGCGCAGTCAGATCGAGTTGCAATGGCGTGATGGAGATGAAGTTGTTACGGATCGCCGCGACGTCGCTGTTTTCGGCAGGTACATCCTTTCCCCTCCCGTAGCGCAGCCAGTAATAGGGCAATCCGCGTCCGTCCTGGCGTTCCTCTATCGCAAGCCCATGCGAGAGTTTCCCCTGCACTGTCACGCGCGTTCCAGCAATTTCCGACGCCTGACAGCTCGGAAAGTTGATGTTGACCAGAACACCTTTGGCAAGTTCAACGCCCAAGACCTTCTTCAATACAGCTGGAGCGCGTTCTTCCACGATTTCCCATGGCAGCACGCGAGCACCGCCGTTGAGGTTGTATTCCTGCGACAGGGCAATGGATTTGATGCCAAGCAATGTGCCTTCAATAGCGGCGGCAATCGTCCCGGAATAAGTAACATCGTCCGCAGTGTTCGATCCGGAGTTGACACCCGAAAGGACCAGATCAGGCGGCTCTGGCATCACATGTTTAACGCCCATGATCACACAATCGGTTGGCGTGCCGCTGACGGCAAAATGCCGATCATCAATCTTGCGCAACCGCAGTGGATTGGAAAGGGTGAGCGAGTGAGCGAGTCCACTCTGGTCTGTCTCCGGCGCGATAACCCAGACGTCATCGGAAAGCTGGCGGGCGACGCGCTCCAGAACACTCAGACCCTCCGCATGAATTCCGTCATCGTTGGTCAAGAGAATCCGCATCGCCCTACCCTGTCTGTTATGCCGCTTTTTCTATCCGCGTCAGTCCACCCATATAAGGCACAAGTGCTTGAGGAACTGTAACACTGCCGTCTTCATTCTGATAATTTTCGACAACTGCGATCAAGGCACGGCCAACCGCAGTGCCCGATCCATTCAGCGTGTGAACAAAGCGCGTGGATTTCTCGCCTTCGGGCCGGTAACGGGCATTCATCCGCCTTCCCTGGAAATCACCGCAGACCGAACAGCTTGAAATTTCCCGATAGGACTTTTGGCCCGGTAGCCATACTTCCAGATCATAGGTCTTCTGCGCACCAAAACCCATATCGCCCGTGCAAAGCGTCATCGTACGGAATGAAAGATCAAGCCGTTTCAGAACTTCCTCGGCACAGGCAGTCATACGCTCATGTTCTTCAACGGAGCGTTCCGCATCAGTGATCGAAACCAGTTCCACCTTCATGAACTGATGCTGGCGCAGCATTCCGCGTGTATCACGCCCGGCGGAACCCGCCTCTGAGCGGAAACAAGCCGTCAGTGCAGTCATACGGATCGGCAGATCACGAATATCGAGTATTTCCTCACGCACCAGATTGGTCAGCGGCACTTCGGCAGTCGGAATGAGATATCGGCCATCGGTGGTCTTGAAGAGATCTTCGGCAAATTTTGGCAATTGCCCCGTGCCGTAGAGCGTATCGTCGTTAACCAGCAGCGGCGGGCTGACCTCGATATAGCCATGCTCCGTGGTGTGCATGTCCAACATGAACTGGCCAAGGGCCCGTTCCAGCCGGGCAAGCTGGCTCTTCAAGACAGTGAAGCGGCTGCCGGACAAGCGGGCAGCGCGCTCGAAATCCATATAGCCGAGCTTTTCGCCAATTTCGAAATGCTCTTTCGGTTCAAACGAAAAGTTCTTGAGCAGACCTACACGGCGTGTTTCCACATTGCCGCTTTCGTCTTTGCCCAGCGGTACGCTGTCGAGCGGGATGTTTGGCAGCACTTCCAAAGCTTCATTGAGGGCACGCTCAAGCTGACGCTCTTCCTCTTCGGCAGAAGTCAGCAATTGCTTTATATCGGCAACTTCCGCCTTGAGCCGGTCGGCTGTCGCCTGATCCTTGGCACCCATTGCCTTGCCAATCTCTTTCGAAGCGGCATTGCGGCGTTCCTGCAGCGCTTGAGACTTGGCAATGGACTGCCGCCGCTTTTCATCAAGCTCGATCAGACGCGACGAAACAGATTCCACTCCACGCTTGGCCATTGCTGTGTCGAAAGCCTGCGGATTCTGGACGATCCATTTGATGTCATGCATGGGAGTAAAGCCGTATTGGAATAGTTTTATATATTATGGGGTACACCCCCGGCGAACTGGAGAGTGTCAGGACGAGAGTTCGCTCGACTGTGTTTCTGTTTCAGCCGCTGCACGCTTTTTCTCGACAAGACGCGCCATCCAGATGGAAACCTCGTAGAGAAGGATGGTCGGCAGTGCAAGGCCGATCTGGCTGACGGGATCAGGTGGAGTAATGACTGCGGCAACAATGAACGCGATCACGATGGCATATTTGCGCTTTGACCTGAGCCCCTCATAACCGACAAGACCGACCCGAGCGAGAAGCGTGGTAACAACCGGGAGCTGGAATACCAGACCAAAGGCAAAGATCAGCGTCATGATGAGGCTGAGATATTCAGAAACCTTGGGCAGAAGTGAAATCTGCACCTCTCCAGCGCCGCCTGTCTGCTGCATGGCAAGGAAGAACCACATGACCATTGGTGTGAAGAAGAAATAGACCAGCGCGCCACCCATCAGAAACAGGATTGGCGAGGCAATCAGGAATGGCAGGAAAGCCATGCGTTCATTCTTATAGAGGCCGGGTGCAACGAATTTGTATATCTGCGAGGCGATAACCGGAAACGCGATAACAATACCGCCGAACATGGCAATCTTCACTTGCGTGAAGAAAAACTCCTGTGGCGCGGTATAGATCAATTGCGCCTTGGCAGGATCAAATCCAGCCCAGCTCACCGCCCACTGATAGGGAATGACCAGCAGGTTGAACAACTGCTTGCCGAAGTGGAAGCAACCAAGAAATGCGACAAAGAAGGCCAACAACGCCCAAATCAGGCGGCGCCGCAGCTCAATCAAATGCTCGATCAGCGGTGCTGAACTCTTGTCAATTTCATCGTCGGTATTGCTCAAGATTTCGTCCCCGTATCGCCGGTTTTAGCACGCGGCTTGGCCGGTTTTTTGGCTGACGCTGCTGTCACCTTGGCTGGAGCCGGTTTCGCAGCGACTGGCTTTGAAGGTGCTGCTTTGGCCGGTTTCACAACAGCCTGCTTTGCCGTGCTTTGCTTGGCGGCGGCTGGCTTTGCAGGCGCAGCTTTGGCCGGTTTGGCAGCAACAGCTGATGTCTTTGCAACAGCTTTCGGCTTAGGTGTGCTTTTCGGCTTTTTCTTCGGTTCGTTGAGAAGCGGCAAGGGTTCCATCACCTGTGGCTGCATTTGGGTTGCACCCGGCGCGGAAGGATCGGGGATGGCCACATTGTCCTTGGCCGTATCGGTCGCGTCTTTGAGGGTCGAGCGGATTTCCTCGCCGATGGTTCTGACGGGATCAAAAACCTTGCGGATGTCATTGCGCGGATCGAGGCTCTTGGCATCGTTTATAATGCCGCGAACATCGTCCAGCTCAGCTTCCTTGAGAGCCTCATCAAACTGCTTGCGGAATTCTCCAGCCGTCGCGCGAAACTTCGAGGTCGCCTTGCCGAATGCGCGTAACATTTTGGGCAAATCTTTCGGACCTACAACCACAATCAAAACGACTGCGATGACCAGTATTTCCGACCAACCAACATCAAACATTCATCATGCTCCAGCCACAACGCGGCCATTCAGCCACGCGCAAGGCAAGGCCTTGGCCCCGCCGTTCAAGACTTCTTGGTCTTTTCCTTGACTGAGTTCACCGGCTGACTTGTCGTGTTGTCGATGGTCTTGGAATTGTCGGCATCGGCAGTAGCGTCGTCATCGCTCATGCCGCTTTTGAAATTCTTGATACCCTTGGCAACATCGCCCATCAGCTCAGGAATCTTGCCCCGACCGAAGAGAAGCAATACGACCGCGAGCACGATAAGCCAGTGCCAGATTGAAAAACTACCCATTTTACCCTCACATTCACCCAATTGCTTGGGTTGATCTAAGCCTTTTCCCCGTGCTTTTCAAACACAAGTCGCTTTTGTTCTTTCACATTCGCGTAAAGCCAGCGCAAGTGCGAATTAGCCTTGCAGCTACGAATTCTGCCTGAAGAGACTATCCGCCGCAAATGTGGCGAGAAATAATGTCACTCCTGCTCAACCTTGGGCGTTAAAAGCCCCAACTCTTCCAGATCGATATCCGTCAACGGATCTTCATCTTCTGTAAGCTCGTCCGGATCATTGAACGGAACCGGAACAGCGAAATTCGATGGCATGCGCGCAGAAAGAAGACCCGCGCCGCGCAATTCATCGATACCCGGCAAATCTCGGACTTCCTGCAAACCAAAGTGATCAAGGAATGAAGCTGTCGTTCCATAAGTGATTGGCCGTCCGGGTGTGCGGCGGCGACCACGAAATTTGATCCAGCCCGTTTCCATAAGCACATCCAGCGTGCCCTTGGACGTTTCGACACCACGAATATCCTCAAGCTCGGCACGTGTTACCGGCTGATGGTAGGCAATAACAGCCAGCACTTCGAGCGCTGCGCGCGACAACTTTTTCAGTTGCACCGCTTCGCGGTTCATCAGGAAAGCAAGGTCCGCAGCAGTGCGAAATGCCCATGCGCCGCCAACCTGCCGCAAATTGATACCGCGATTGGCATAGATTTCCTGCAACTCGCCAAGCAGCGCGGCAATATCAACACCCGATGGCAATCGTTCCTTGAGCGCTTTTTCTGTCACAGGATGCGCCGACGCAAAAAGAATCGCTTCAACCATCCGCAACGCATCCGAAGCTTTTACAGCAGCGTTCCAGCTTTCTTCTTCGCCTTCCATTTCCGGTCGGATATCGTCATTTGCAGGATCAGCCATTGACCACGTCCTTCATTGGCTCATCCGGCCTGTTGCGAAGGTAAATCGGCGTGAATGCGCCAGTCTGGCGAATTTCCAGATGCCCTTCCCTAACCATCTCAAGGCTCGCAGCAAAAGAGCTTGCCATAGCCGACGCGCGTTCCGCAGGTGTTGCGATGAACTCCAGCAAATACTGATCCAATGCGGTCCAGTCTTGCATTTCACCGACAAGACGCATCAAAATTGTTCGTGCATCCTTGAGCGACCAGACGGAACGGCGTGCAATCTGTACGTGCGACGTTGCCCGTTTCTGCCGCTGTGCCGCGTAGGCGGTCAGCAATTCATAGAGCGTCGCTGCATAAGCGTTCGTCTGATCGACAATGACTGCCTCCGGCATGCCGCGGGCGAAGACATCACGGCCCAGACGATTGCGGTTGACCAGCTTCATGGCCGCATCGCGCATCGCTTCCAGCCTCTTGAGCCGGAATTGCAGCGTGGCAGCCAGCTCTTCGCCGCTCTCGCTGTCGTCACCGGGAGCCTTCGGGATCAGCAGCTTGGATTTCAGATATGTCAGCCAGGCCGCCATCACCAGATAATCAGCCGCCAGCTCAAGCCGCAGTGCCTGTGCCTGCCGGATGAAAACGAGATACTGATCTACCAGCGAAACGACTGATATCCGCGCGAGATCCACCCGCTGGTTACGCGCAAGATGAAGCAGAAGGTCAAGCGGACCTTCAAATCCCTGAATGTCGATGACAAGCGAGGGTTCGCTGGCAGCACGATCAACCTGGCTTTCCCAAAGCGCCTCCATCGGAGCCGCTTTACTGCCATTCGTGTTTTTCTCGGTAACTGCCAAACTTCTCTCTCTTCCTTGCTGTCAGCGTCTACGCGACCATTTCGAACATGCTGCGGAACTCATCCCTAAGCTCTTCTTCCACGGAATCATCAGGCTTGCGCTTGGATTGAATAGCCTTTGCCGCCCGCTCCAATGCCTTGCCTTCAAGCTCAGGAGTGCACGAGGCAACAGCCGTCATTTGCTCCATAATCCCGTGACAATGAAGCACCATATCCAATCCCGCCGCAAAGATTGCTTTGGTCCGATCGAAGTAATCCCCAGAAAGTGCGTTCATGGAGACGTCATCGCTCATCAAAAGCCCGTCAAAGCCTATATAGTCGCGGATAATCTCCTCAACCACCTTTCCAGAAGTCGTAGCGGGATATTTGGGATCTACCGCCGAAAAGATCACGTGAGCGCTCATGGCCATAGGCAGGTGCGAGAGTGTCTTGAATGGCGCGAAATCATGCTCCGCCAATTCGTCCAGCCCGGTCGTTACTGTCGGCAGCTCATGATGCGTATCGGCAAATGCCCTGCCATGGCCGGGAATGTGCTTCATCACCGGCAGCATCCCACCGGCCAACAGACCTTCAGCAGCCGCACGCCCCATGGCCGTCACGATTTCCGGATGTTTGCCGTAAGCGCGTGTCCCTATAACGTCGTTGGCGCCCTCAACCGGCACGTCCAGCACCGGCAGGCAATCCACATCTATGCCGAGCTTTAAAAGATCGAAAGCGTGGAGCCGCGACAAAAGCCAAGCTGCGCGCAAGCCCTTTTCTTCGTTTTCACGGTATAGAGCGGCAAGGGCCGATCCTGACGGATAGTCAGGTGCAAGCGGAGGGCGTAGTCGTTGCACACGACCGCCTTCCTGATCAATGAGAACGGGTGCATCCTCGCGACCGACCAGATCCCGCAAATGCGCGCACAAATCCTCGATCTGCGCTGCCTCGCTGACATTGCGTGCAAACAGAATAAAACCCCAAGGACGTTCATCGCGAAAGAATGCGATTTCATCCGGGGTCAGTTTCAGGCCGGTTGCACCGGCAATCCATGCTTTTGATTCGCTCATGGCTTGAGTCTACTGCGTAGACGCCCAAAAAGAAAAGGCGGCCAGAGGCCGCCTTTTCTCTTAATTTGCCTGTTTTTACTGCGTAACAAAGCAGCTACCACCAGCGGACTTGTACTTGGAGCACAGGTTCACCGCGTCACTCTTGGAGCCGGCCGGGATACGTACACGATAGAATGTGCCTTTACCCGCAATCTCTGCCTGCTTGATATCGACGCCACGTCCGCCAATCACCCCGGCATGCTTCTGTGAAAGCGATGCGTAGGTTTTCTGCGCACCTTCAACGCTAGGCTGCGAGGCAACCTGTATGAAATAGCTGCCCGCAGCAGGTGCAGCCGAAGCCACTTGTTGTGCGGGAGCATTTCTGGCCGGCACGCGGTCTACGATATCCAGAGGCTGTTCAGCCGGACGGGATTCCACCACAGGAACATTCCTTGGTGCCGAGGCGACCGTTTCCTGTGTGATCTTCTTTGTTTCCACCGGCTTGGCAGCAACCGCAGCCTTTGGAGCAACAGGCGCTGCGGCAGCTGGCTTGACCGGTGCAAGTGCGGGCTCAGGCTCAACTGGCTCGGCTCCTGCAAGTGCTCCCACCGGATCGGCAGCGGAGGATGGCGCAGTTGCGCTAACACCTGCTGGGCGTTCTACAGGCGCAGCAGCTTCACCAGTACCTGCAGGCGGTGCATCAGGCGTGATGGAAGCTACCATCGTGCCGTCAGGCTTGACGACCATCGTCTGGACCTTACGCGGCGCCAGTGCACCATTGCGTTCCGGAGCTGGCTCGTTTACCGCCAAATCCTGTTCGGCAGGATCAACGCGGGCATCAACCTTGTCAGCAATAGGAACTTCATCATCCTCATCGGCAGCCAAGTCGACCGGATCTTCACGGGTTGTCACAAGCTGTTCCTGCTTGGGAGTAACCGGCGCAGTCGTGGCACCCTTATCGAAAACAGCCTTGTCCTGATTTGGAACGACGGCGTTTGCCGTCTTTTCAGGCTGAATCTTTATCGGGGTCTTGTCGGCCATGATTACAACCGGCTCACCTCCTGTTGAACCTGTCCACTTGTAAGCCATCGCACCGGCCACAGCGACAAGAACGACTGCAGCGGCTACGCCTGGAACAAACAGGGGGCTACGGCGCGGCTTGTTTTCATTCTGCGCATAAGTCCCCGCAGCGATGTCGACATCATCCTGACGCGGATCGTAACCGAAGTCAGTATCGTCCTCCGGACCATGCTGATATCGAGGTGCCGATTCCCGGGCCTGCGAGGCAATCCCGGCAGCACCAGCTGCGGCAACGCCAGCAGCCGCATAACCGGCCTGATTGTAACGCCCCTGCTCAGCCTCATTGCCAAATACATCGGCAAAAATGTCAGCATATTCGTCCTTGGCAGCTTCCGGCTTTGCCGGTTCTTCGACGGCTGCAAAATCATTATGCTGCGTGCTGTCTGAGTTGATTGAACCGAATACTTCGGCAAACTCGCTCTCAAGCTCGCTTAGACCGCTATGTTGCGGAGCATCATCTTCGTAATTGACCGTCGGAAGATCGAGCGACTCTGTATAGTCGACCCGGTTTTCGGTAACGGCGATGGTATCAACATCCGGCGCTTGAACCGACTTTGCAGCACGATCAAGTTCGTCTGCATAATCGCTCAGAGCATGGACTTCCGGAAGCTTTGGTGCGCCAGCTATCGAGGCTGCAACAGGAACGGCAATCTGCTCGCGAACTGGTTCCGGCGCTTCATCGGCATCCAACGGCATTTCGAAATCATCAAGCGCTGCAATGAGTTCCTGATCATCAAAAGCGTCCTCAATCTCAATATCAAGGTCTTCCGGTTCAGCATATGGCGCCTGCGGCTCTTGCGAAACCTCGGGCGCGGCATAGGAAACAGGCTCAGGCACTTCCACAGCAGGCTGCTGATAGGCAACAGGAGCCGGCGCCTCATAAGCTGCCTGAACGGGTTCTGGTGCTGCGGCTGGCTGTTGGTACGCCGTTGCGCGGCTTATAACCGGTGCAGGCTCTGTGCGGCCAGCGACGTTGGATCGCGAACCATATCCCCATGAAGCATTCGCCGATCGCTGGATAACTGGTCTTGCGGAACCCGCAAGCAATGTTTCCAGTTCGTCCTCAAGGCTCATCGCAGGAGCAGCAGCTACCGGCGCGGCGGGTTCAACAGGAGCAGGAGCTTGCGCGTAACTGTCTACACCCTCGCCCGCTTCGCTATCGGCATAAACCGCTTCCGGCTCGTAATCGGCGTAGTCAGGTTCTTCATACGCTGCGACAGGCTGTGCAGGAACATCATAGGGCTGCTCGGGCTGGCTTGCAGAAAGCTCGCGCTCGATTGACTCCTGAAAGTCACGTGCAGCAGTGTCTTCGTCCTGCTGATCGCTAGCTGTTTCAGCCGAAGCGGACTGTGAGGTGACCTCTTCATCGAAGCCTCCCATCAGTTCGCGTTCAAGATCCAAAGCAAAATCATCGTTGGATCCGGAAACTGACTCGTCCTGCTCGGGCGTTCCCATAATACGGGACAGCTCCATCAAAGGGTCGTCATTACCGAGTCGCGAATCATCCTGCCGGTTAGAACGCTGAAGATAGTTTTCCGCCATGGCGTTAATCCTGTACTCTCAACTGTGGGACGTTCGAAAACGTCACGCATTGGCCATACCAGCGCAATGTGGGCAAAAGTTGACAGGATTTCTACGCTTTTCAGCGCATTTCAGTCGGGGCGTCCGCACCTATAATTGACAAACCGGACGCCAAAACCTTCGAAACAACCTGAACCAGCCCTAGCCTGGCTTGAGACAAGTTTGGATCGTTAACCTTAATAAAACGTAAGTCCGGGTTTTCCGTTCCTTTATTCCATTGTCCATGCAGCGAACTTGCAAGGTCATAAAGATAAAAAGCGACCCTGTGCGGCTCCTGATGCAGCGCTGCAGTTTCAATCAAACGCGGGTATTCTGCAAGCTTTCTGATAAGGGCGATTTCGCTCTCATCAGTCAGCAAATTGAAATGCTTCGCGCTGGCGGCCAGATCGATTTCACCGATACCAAGTTGCTCTATCGCCTGCCGGAATACCGAATGGCACCGCGCCGAAGCATACTGAACGTAGAAAACCGGGTTATCCTTCGAATGCTCGGTAACCTTGGCAAAGTCGAAATCGAGTGGGGCATCGTTCTTCCGGTAAAGCATCATGAACCGGACAGGATCGCGGCCGACCTCCTCAACCACATCCCGCAACGTCACAAATTCACCGGACCGCTTCGACATCCGCACCGGTTCGCCATTGCGGTAAAGCTTGACCAACTGGCAAATCAGCACCGTCAGCTTTGCAGTACCGCCTGAAACCGCCCGTGCAAGTGATTCCAGCCGCTTGACGTAACCACCGTGATCCGCGCCGAGCACATAGATCATCTCGTCGAAGTGCCGGTCATACTTGTCTTTGAAGTATGCAACATCAGCAGCAAAATATGTGAACTGACCGTCGGACTTCACCAATGGCCGGTCGATATCATCGCCGACGTCCGTTGACCTGAACAGCGTCTGCTCCCGATCTTCCCAATCTTCCGGCAACTGGCCTTTGGGCGGAGGAAGCTTGCCTTTGTACACATGCCCCTTCAGCGTCAGGTCATTGATAGCCGACCGGATGAGTTTCGCATTGTTGGCGTGCAGCGTCCGCTCGGAGAAGAAAATGTCGTGATGAACGTTGAGAGAAGCCAAATCATCACGGATCATCGCCATCATGGCGTCAATAGTCCGGTCCTTGACGATCGCAAGGCTTTCTTCCTCCGGCATTTCCAGCAGCTTCGTGCCGTAATCAGCAGCAAGTGCCTTCCCTACTGGAATGAGATAATCCCCCGGATACAAGCCAGCCGGAATTTCACCAATCTGTTCACCCAAGGCTTCGCGATACCGGAGTATCACCGACTGCGCCACCACATCGATCTGGGCACCCGCATCGTTGATGTAATATTCCTTGCCGACATCATAGCCTGCAAAAGACAGAAGATTGGCAAGCGCATCGCCAACCACCGCACCCCTGCAATGCCCCACATGCATCGGACCAGTGGGGTTTGCCGAAACATATTCGACATTTACCCTGTGACCATAGCCGAGCTTTGACCGGCCATAATCCAGCCCTGCATCAAGCATGGTCGCAAGCTGTTGCTGCCAATAGCTATCCTTCAACCGCAGATTGATAAAACCCGGACCCGCAACGTCAACGGAGCCGACATCAGGATCGTTCTTCAGCGCGTCGCCGATTTTAACGGCAAGTTCGCGTGGGTTTTGGCCGACAGCCTTTGACAGGACCATCGCGGCATTGGTCGCGATATCGCCATGAGTTGCATCGCGAGGCGGCTCGACGCCAACGCGGGAGAGATCGACTGCTGCACCATCAGTTGTTTTTAAATCAAGCGCTTGCAGGGCGTTCTTAATCCGCGCATCGAAGTCAGCGAAGATGTTCATGACGTAATTCTCATTCGAAGGTTGTAGAAAAAATCGACGGCCATCAGCCGAACTGCGTTCGAGATTGTTTGAAATTCAACCTGATGAGATCAGCTGGTGTGGTTTTCGAGAACCGGCGCGCAGCGTACGTTTGGTACGTGAGCACCGGAAGCGTGGAAAATCGCATCAGATGTCCATCAGGGTGGATTTACAAGGCGTCTCTAGGACAATTCGGGCGTGTGGTCAAACAACCTGCGATGCTCGCGCACAGCATAAGTATCCGTCATACCGCTCAGAAAATCCGCTACAAGACGGGCCTTGGCAGGTAAATCGCCCTGATTTTGCTCATCCCTCCAGCCTTCTGGCATGGCGTCTGCATCGTTCAGATAGGCATCAAAAAGATCTCTCACAATCTCGTCAGCCGATTTGCGCACTTTCAAAACGTTCTCGTGAAAATAGAGGTTCTTGTAAAGGAACGACTTCAGAGCTTTTTCCTGCAATCGCATGGGCCCGGAGAACGCAACAATGCTTTTTCCTGCATTGCGTATGTCTTCAATCGTTTCAGGCTGGAGACTATCAAGACTGGCTTGCGATTGGCGTATGACATCCTCAACCATGATGGTTATCTGCCGCCTGACGATCTCATGAGCAGTGCGGACGTCATCAAGCTTTGGATATTTCTGCCTTACGGCACGCAGGATATCGCCAGTAATGGCCATGCCCTCCAGGGCATCCAATGACAAAAGACCTGATCGAAGCCCGTCATCAATATCGTGTGCATTATAGGCAATATCGTCAGCGATGGCGGCGCACTGCGCTTCCAGTGAGGCATATCGCGACAGTTCGAGATCATACTGCGCGTTATACTCCAGGATTGCCGCTGGTATGGGATGACCAATTCCCTGCCCTTGAGCATCCATCAACGGCCCATTGTGCTTGACCAGTCCTTCCAGCGTTTCCCACGTGAGGTTCAGGCCATCGAACTCCGCATAGCGTTTTTCAAGACTGGTAACGATACGCAGCGACTGTGCATTATGATCGAAGCCGCCAAAATTGCGCATCTTCTCGTCTAGTGCATCTTCGCCCGTATGACCAAAGGGCGTGTGACCGAAATCATGAACCAGTGCGATTGCCTCGGCGAGGTCTTCGTCAAGCCGCATGGATCGCGCCAAAGCACGGGCAATCTGCGCCACTTCGATCGTATGCGTCAGTCTTGTGCGGTAATGATCCCCCTCGTGTGCAATGAAAACCTGTGTCTTGTGCTTCAGGCGACGAAAAGCTGTCGAGTGGATAATCCTGTCCCGGTCGCGTTGGAATACAGTACGCGTTGGACTTTCACTTTCCGGTACAAGTCGCCCGCGACTATGTTGCGGATCACAGGCATAGGACGCCCGCTCCCTGTAACCAAACCCCACACCCTGCATCGACATTTGACTTTCCTAAATTACACCAATTGCATTAACGCCATGCGTCCTTCGACAAGCTCAGGATGAGGGAAGTAGTGTCTGGCAAGGATAACCGTCACCCTTGCCTTTCACTTGCTGCAACCAAACCCCTCCCTCATCCTGAGCTTGTCGAACGACGCAGGAGGCTTCTGCCATCCAATAATACGCATGACGTTGACTTCGCGGTCGCCAATTCTTAGCTATGGTGTATGATGGATGGCAAGGCGTGACATGATAATGTCTTACCCTGTGAAGCCGGGCGGAAACTTCCGCGAAGGAATATGAAGAATGACCGAAGTTGTAAATGTTTCTGTCTCCGATGCTGCTGCGAAGCGCATTTCGGCAATTTTGAAGTCTGATCCCGATAAAACGGCCCTGCGTATCTCTGTCGAGGGCGGCGGCTGTTCAGGTTTCTCCTATAAGTACGATCTTGTCGATGCGCAGGATGCAGATGACATTGTGATCGAAAAACTGGGCGCAAAGGTTTTGATCGATTCAATCTCCCTGCCCTATATTGGCGGTTCTGAAATCGATTTCGTTGACGATCTGATGGGACAATCCTTCCAGATCCGCAACCCGAACGCTACGTCCTCGTGCGGTTGCGGAACCAGCTTTTCCGTTTGAGCTTTCGACATTATCTCAAGGTTTCAAAGGGCTGTCTCGCGACAGCCCTTTTTGTTTCAGGCATCTGCGCCCTTTGCCGCCTCCCGCAAATCATCCGCACTGCCTGATGCGCCATTGAAATACCAATTGAGCAGGACCGACGAAACGGAGGCCAGAAGAATACCGGATTCGATCAATGGGTGAATTGCGTGCGGCATCCACATTTTGAAATCCGGAGCAACCAAGGGGATCATCCCCAAACCGAGTGAAACGGCCACAATGAAAAGATTGTTGCGGCTCGACTGAAAATCCACCTTCGACAAAATGCGTATGCCCGTTGCTGCGACCATGCCGAACATGACCAGCCCTGCACCGCCGAGCACGAACTGCGGCAGCGATTCCACGAGAGCACCCATTTTCGGAACCAGCCCGAGTATCAGCAGTATGAACCCGGCAGCAACACAGACAAAACGGCTCTTCACGCCGGTTACACCTACCAGCCCTACATTCTGCGAGAAGCTGGTATAGGGAAATGTATTGAATATCCCGCCAATAATTGTTCCCAAGCCATCTGTCCGGAGTCCGGCCGACAACATTGGCCGCGTTATCTTTCTTCCTGTCAGATCGCCGAGCGCCAGAAACATCCCTGTTGATTCGATCATCACCACGATCATGACGAGGCTCATCGTAATGATGAGCACAGGATCGAACAGCGGCATGCCGAAATGAAATGGCGTGATGATCGCGAACCAGCTGGCAGAAGCTACCTTCTCAAAACCCATCATGCCAAAGCCCGTCGCAGCAATCGCCCCTATGACGATCCCCAGAAGCACAGCAATGTTGGAAATAAACCCTTTGCCGAAACGCGCGATGAGCAGGATCGAGACAAGTACTAATGCGGATATTCCGATGTTCGACAGCGGCGCATAGGCAGGATTTTGCAGTGACGGCGCCAGTGCCAGTTTATCCGGCGTTGCCGGCAAAAGAGAACCCGGCGCCGCAGCAAGGTCTGTGACCGCCTTCAGCCAAGCCACATGTTCGGGTGAGACGATCTTGGGAGCGGTCGGGCCAAATGGGTTGCCGAAAACCCAGTTGATACCGACCCGCATCAGCGAAACGCCAATAACGAGAATGATTGTGCCGGTAACCACAGGCGGAAAGAAGCGCAGCAGGCGGCTCATGAGCGGCGCCAGCAGCATTGCCACGATACCTGCCCCGATAATCACGCCAAAAATCAAACGCGCTCCATCAGGTCCCGTATTGGCATTTGCCATGGCAACCATAGGCCCAACGGCCGCAAATGTGACGCCCATCATAACCGGCAGTTTGATACCAAACCATTGCGTAGCACCGAGCGACTGGATGATCGTCACAATGCCGCAAACGAAAAGATCAGCGGAAATCAGAAAGGCAACGTCCGCTGGCGCAAGTTGCAGTGCGCGGCCAACGATTAAAGGCACCGCAATCGCCCCGGCATACATGACAAGAACGTGTTGTATTCCCAAGGCTGCAAGGCGGGGTGCGGGCAATCCCGCATCAACGTCATGAATGTGTGAAGGACTGCTCATAAATACCCCCAGTGGCTTGACCGGCTGATGACCGGACGAGTATCGTTTTCCCCATGATCGAGAATGACCTATATTGGTCGCCACGCAATCGAAAACTCAGCAAAGCCCAGTGTTTCCAATGAAAAAAGCCGAGCGTTTCCCATGAAAATTGTCACCTGGAACATCAACGGCGTCAAAGCCCGCATCGAGGTGCTCAAGGCTTGGTTGCGGGAATCCGATCCGGATATTGTCTGCCTGCAGGAAATCAAATCTGTCGACGAAGGCTTCCCCCGTGAGGAAATCGAAGCACTTGGCTACCACGTGGAGACAAATGGCCAAAAAGGCTTCAACGGCGTTGCCATCCTGTCGAAAACCTCGCCTGAAGAGGTAACGCGCGGGCTTCCCGGCGAGGACGAGGATGACCATGCGCGCTTCATTGAAGCGGTGTTCTCAACCGAGAAAGGCATGCTTCGTGTCGTGTCGCTCTACCTGCCCAACGGCAATCCCATTGATACGGAAAAGTTTCCCTACAAGTTGCGCTGGATGGCGCGGCTTGAGAAATGGGCTGCGGAACGGTTAGCGCTCGAAGAGCCACTCATTCTTGCTGGCGATTACAACGTCATTGCCGAGCCTGTCGACGCCCGCAATCCCGAAGTCTGGGTGAACGACGCGCTGTTTCAGCCCGAAACACGGCAAGCTTTCCGCCGTCTTGAAAATCTGGGCTTCACCGATGCCATCCGCAGTGTCACCGATGCCTCAGGCGTCTATACATTCTGGGATTATCAGGCTGGCGCTTGGCAGAAGAACAATGGCATTCGCATCGATCATTTGATGCTTTCCCCCGAGGCTGCCAATCGTCTGGAATCCGCCAGCATAGAAAAACATGTCCGCGCCTGGGAAAAACCCTCGGATCACGTTCCCGTAGCGATTACTATTACCTGAAAATCAGAAATCGCCGGTTTTGACGATATCTTCGGCCAGAACCATGGCGGTGCGGCGGTCAGCCTCATCGGAAATTGAGAACGCCTGTTCCTGAATATCGCCAATCCAGATGCGATCCTTGCCCGTAGCGTGTTCAAGCGCTGCCGTCATCATTGCGAGACCGCGTACAGTTTTGCCTGCCTGAAACAACAGATTGCCGAGCATGGCCTGCGCACCGGCATGGCCTTTTTGTGCTGACAGACGGAACCAGCGTGCGGCCTGATTGGGGCTTGGATCGCCACCCTCGCCGCGCATCAGCATTTTGCCGAGTTCAAACTGAGCGTCCGGATCGCCGAAATTTGAGGCCGCCTGCAGATAAAGATCGCGAGCGGCACCGGGATTGGAGTGAATCGGGGAATTGGGAATGCCGCGTTTTACATATCCCGCAAGCGCTACAAGTGCGTCCGCCACATAGCTTTCATTCTGGGTGCCCTGATCGGCCCCCTCCTGAATGACCTGCTCGAACATCTTGTAGGCTTCGTAGTCGTCTTCCTTGACGCCGTCACCTTCGGCGTACATGCGGCCAAGTTTCCAGTTTGCGCCTTGATGACCCTTTTCAGCGGCAAACCGCAATGCCTTTACCGCTTCATCCTTATGGCCATTCTTGTAGGCAGAAAATCCGAACTTGAAGAGGGCAAAAGGGCTGGAATCCTCGTTCATCTCATTCTTGGTATCGAAAGCCATGCAAGGCAGAGTCATGGCGCTGAAGAAAAGACCAATTCCCACAATGGGGGCGAGCAAACGATCAGCAATCAGCATGGTAGACCAATTCCTTCGTTCCTGCCTGCCAATGTCGCAGCCATGGGGCGCGCCAGATCGGCAAAGCGGACACCAATCCCGCCAGCCAACACCGGTATGGCGGCTCGCAACGGGATTTCGTAATATTTCAGGTCATTTGAGCTATGATTGGGCAGATTTCCGGCAATAGTACGGCTGTGTGTCACAGAATTGTTCCAGTATTCAGCATCCGGAAAAGTCATGGACGATCGCAATCCTGAAATAGAAGTACGATTTGTCACCGCTTGGTGACAGCCTAAAGCTTTATGCGAAAGTAGTGTCGCGTCCATCATTACCCCAAACGGTACGCCAGCAATATTGCCTGACGTTTATACCTCTAAAAGGTTACCGCCTTATCGAGGTGCTCCGGGTTTGTGGCGCAAAATGGGCAAATTTGACGGTGAGATGCGCCGTGTGAATCATCCTGGTCACACTGTTGCCGAATCGTCACAAATTGTGATGCAGGAAATGGTTGTTTACGCCGGTTTGTTTCGGTGTGGAAAACCTTGGAAATAAAAACCCGGCATTTCTGCCGGGTATTTCTATTCGATGGTAGATTGTTTTAGAACTTCAGCTTTCCAGAGATCGACAGAGCCGACACGAAGTCGTCACCGAAGTCATACTTTACAGATGTCCCGCATTGTCCCGACTGGTTGGCGCAATCGCGCGCACCACCGAATGAACCGGACGTCAGAACACCTACAGCACCACCTGCGCGGATTTCGAAGTTCTTGTTAGGCGACCACGAAACACCCGAAGAGAGCAACCAGGTGTCTGTCTGTGTGGTCAGACCTGTGGAAGTACCGCGGTCCCAGCTAACCTGAACCTGACCGCTCCACTGATCGTTGAACTTGTGTCCAACACCAGCAGCGACTGTCCAACCGTCGCGGAACATCAGATCGAGCGAGGTAGCATATTTGTCAGGGGTACATTTAGGCGTCCCTTGCACGCAGAACCCAACAACGTTCAGGACGCTCCAATCCACCCACTTAACCGAACCAAACGCCAGCCAATCAGGTGCAATACCTGTCTGAAGTTTGAATTCCAGTGATTGAGGCATGGTCGCTGTGCCGAAAACATTGCTGACCTTTCCTGCAAGCCCCGGGCGGATAGGCGCCGGAAGGTTTGTAAGGTCCAAAGTACCCGTTACATCGCCAAGATCGACTTCTGCGTTATAGATCAAGCTTGCACGCAGTGCAATTTCGGGAATTTCATAAGCGGCACCAATGCGCCAGCCGACGCCATCGCCTTCCAGTTCCAGTTTACCAGTTCCGTTGCCGGGAAAACCTTCAAGGCCTGGAATCTGTCTGAAAATATTTGGTGAAAGAACCAGACGCTCCTTAAAGCCCTCAAGTTCCTGATAGGATACACCGCCTATTGCGCGCAGATAACCTTTGCCAACGTCAAACTTGTAGGAGCAAGTTAGACCATATTCGTCGCTGGAAATCTTTGTTTCAATATTCTCGTTTACGCCCACCCATTCATCGCCCGGTTTGGTATGAACGCCCCAAGGCTGACTGTATTGAGCAAGGCAGTCAAAATCTGAAGTGATGCCGATCTTAACACCGGCCCGTGGTATCGTGTAGTTCTCGGTTTCGCTCACCGATGTTTTGCCGAGGCCGAGTAGCGGGCTACCGTTTGCACCCAAACCATCGCTGGGATCAGTGTCACGAGCATTTTTAATCTTGCGGTCTGGCATGACATAAATGACGCCAGCTTCTGACGCAAAACGATCTTCGCTGAAAAGTAGATCGTAGTTGTAGCCTCCGCGCTCCAGCCCCCCGGCCTGTGCAGCGGAGGCCACACCTGTCAACAATATTGCCCCGCCCAAAATTGTCGAAATAGCTTTAGACATTAAGTCCTCCCCAAAAGCTTTTGTATGTGTCCGAATTTCAGCGTATTCGGAAAAATATTACCAATACGTAATAGGTAACAAAGCATCCGCACCTCGTGCAACGGCTTTGAACAAGTCGAATTGTTGGTGAAAATTGGTGAGATTATTCAAAATGCGATTTTCAGCAGGATTGCACTCAAATTTACCGGAAGTTTTATTCTAGTCACAAAGCATTAGGGCAAAAAACGGGGTTTTTTGGCCAAAAAACGTCATTGTTGCGCAAATGCAACGTGGGTGAAAAATGACAAAATTGGGGCTTTTGATAGTCTGAAATGGGGTGGCTGGCGTTCTTTTTCAAGAGCGAGCCACCCTATTTTTCATATATTCGCAGCAAAAAGTGGAATCAGCCCGCCTCACGGACCCGGCGTATCGCCACTTCAATCTTGACTGCAGCTTCCTCAAGTTCTGCCAGACGGTCACGCTCTGCCTGGACAATCTCAGGCTTCGCGTTGGCAACAAATTTCTCGTTGCCTAGCTTCTTGCCGATCTTATCGCTCTCATCGGCGATCTTTCCTGCCTCTTTTGTCAGGCGCGCAATTTCCGCGCCGACATCAATAAGACTACCAAGCGGCAAACAGGCTGTGGCTTCACCGATGACAAACTGCGCCGACCCCTTCGGTGCTTCACCTGCCAGAGTGATGGTGTCTACGCGAGCGCGCCATTTGATCGAAGCCTCATGGCGTTCCAATCTCGCTTTGGATGCATCGTTCGCACCAATGACCACCAAGGGAGCGACCGCAGACGCAGGAACATTCATTTCGGCACGAACCGAACGGATTCCCGTTACCAGATCGATCAGCCAGTTGATCTCCGCTGCCGCTTCCGCGTCGAAGAATGTTGAGGCAGGCCACTCCGCGTGGCACAGCAGCGTTTCGCGCTTTACGCCCTCACCCGCCGTATGTGCCCAGAGTTCTTCTGTCATGAACGGCATGAACGGATGCAAAAGCTTGTAGATTTCATCCAATACATAGGCCGCACAAGCCTGCGCCTCCGCCTTTGCTTCGGCATCTTCGCCATTGAAGACCGGCTTCAACAGTTCGATGTACCAATCGCAGAACTGGTTCCATACAAAGCGATATGCAGCGCTGGCTGCATCATTGAAACGATAATTGGCAATACCGTCTGTCACATCGCGTACCGCGTTGGTAAGTTCGGTCAAAATCCAGCGATTGACTGTCAGCTTGGCGTCTTCAGGCTTGAAGGATGGGTTACGCACAACGCCGTTCATCTCGGCAAAGCGGGTTGAATTCCACAACTTGGTGCCAAAGTTACGATATCCGGCGATACGGCTTGTATCGAGCTTCACGTCGCGGCCCTGCGCAGCCATGATGGCAAGCGTGAAACGCAGCGCATCTGCCCCATATTCATCCATCAGTTCCAACGGATCGATGACGTTGCCCTTCGACTTCGACATCTTGGCGCCGTTCTTATCGCGCACCAGAGCGTGCATGTAGACCGTGTGAAAGGGTTCTGTATCCATGAAATGCAGACCCATCATCATCATCCGAGCAACCCAGAAAAAGATGATGTCAAAGCCGCTGACCAGAACGCTGGTCGGATAATAGGTCGAAAGCTCCGGTGTCTTGTCCGGCCAGCCAAGAGTGGAAAAAGGCCAAAGCGCCGAAGAAAACCACGTATCAAGCACGTCCTCATCGCGCGTCAGGATTTCGCCCGGCTTCAGGTTCTCCAGAAGGTTCTGGACATGAGCCTTCATCGGTCCTTCATGCGCGAGATAGTGCTGAACCGCTGCGCTGAGCGCCTCTTCTTCCGTGCGCTCAACGAATACCTGCCCATCCGGCCCATACCAGGCTGGAATCTGGTGTCCCCACCACAATTGACGTGAGATTGCCCATGGCTGGATGTTTTCCATCCAGTCGTAATAGGTTTTTTCCCAATTCTTCGGCACAAAGTTTGTCCGGCCTTCGCGGACACTGGCAATGGCCGGCTTGGCAAGTTCGCCTGCATTCACATACCATTGGTCCGTCAGATAAGGCTCGATCGGCACATCACCGCGGTCGCCATGCGGCACGGCATGCGTGTGATCCTCGATTTTCTCCAGATATCCACCCTCGTCCATCATGCTGACAATCAGCTTGCGGGCATGAAAGCGGTCCTTGCCATCCAAGGCATGGATCAACTGGTCGAGATGACTCGATTTCTCCAGACCTTCGAGGAAATCATTGTTTTCCTTGAGGAATAAGGAAGCATCCGTATTGAGAATATTGATCTGGCGCAGATCGTTGCGCTTGCCGACTTCAAAATCGTTGAAATCATGAGCAGGCGTGATCTTTACTGCGCCCGATCCGGCGTCAGGATCGGCATAATCATCGGCAACGATCGGAATGTGGCGGCCAACAAGCGGCAGAACCACATCATTACCAACGAGCGCATGATAGCGTGCATCTTCGGGATTGACGGCAACACCGGTATCGCCCAGCATCGTCTCGGGACGAGTGGTTGCTACCACGATAAATGTATGCGGATTTTCCGGATCGAATGCGACATTCTCAAGCGGATAGCGGAAATGCCAAAGGTGGCCTTTGACTTCACGCGACTCGACTTCAATATCGGAAATTGCCGTTAAAAGCTTCGGGTCCCAGTTGACCAGACGCTTATCCTTATAGATCAGCCCCTGCTTATAGAGGGTGACAAACACCTCAAGCACAGCCTTCGAAAGACCTTCATCCATGGTAAAGCGTTCACGCGACCAGTCGCACGATGCTCCAAGCCGTTTCAACTGCCCGGCAATGATACCTCCGGACTCTGCTTTCCACTCCCATACCCGCTCAACGAATTTCTCGCGGCCCATAGCACGGCGGTCTGGTTGCTGACGCTCCATCAACTGGCGTTCCACAACCATTTGCGTTGCGATACCGGCATGATCCATACCTGGCTGCCAGAGAACGTTCTTGCCGCGCATACGTTCAAAACGGACCATGATGTCCTGAATCGTATTGTTGAGCGCATGGCCCATATGTAGAGAACCCGTCACATTCGGTGGCGGAATGACGATTGAAAATGGATCTGCGCCCGGCTTGGAACCGGCACCGGCCTTGAAGGCACCCGCCTCTTCCCAGCGTTTTGCAATCTCTGGCTCTACGGCCGCGGCGTCATAAGTCTTCTCAAGCATAAAACTGTCCGTCATTTGCGGAAAAAAGGATTGTTAGGGTGTAAACCCAATGGCGAGCCGCAAGTCAATGAGGTCTTTCAAATGCGATGGCTCCCGGCTTGACGAATCGCAGCGGCATAAGGCCAATACTCCAATGCGCCATACATTATTGGCGCTTTGGGGGCACTATGAAGTTATCACATCTTATCACACTGAGTTTCGCCATTATTGCACTTGCTGGCTGCCAACGCGTTTCGGAGTCCAGCTACGTCCAAATGCAAAAAACTCTCGCGAAGCCCGCACAGCATAAGCAAATGGTCGGCTACTGCTCAAATCGCATGGGCGACAAGCCTCTAAAATATCGCCAGAACCTTGCTGTGGTGACGGGCACGAATATCGAGAACATGCCAACAACATTCTGCAGACGCATCGGCCAAGCTTTGGCAAGCGGAAGGCTGACACGCGAAGATGTCAATGAGAGCAGCAAAGGCAATCTCACCCCAATGGTCTTGAAAGTGATTCAAGGGCGCTAAGATTAACGCTTGCCGCCCCGCGCTACGCGCTCGATTTCCTCGCGTACAAGGCGTTCCACCAGATTGGGCAAGTTGTTATCCAGCCAATCCTGCAGCAAAGGCCGCATGATTTCCTGGGCGATTTCATCGAATGAACGCCGTTGTTCGCTACGGACGGCAAACGACAGATCTTCAAATGCAGCGCTGACCTGCCGTTCGGTGCTTTCAGAGAGGATAGGTTCTAGCGCCTGCGCCAGATCGAGCGAGACCTCCTCTTCCATACTTGTTTCGAATTCTTCGATTACGATAGGTTCGGGTTCCGGCAAAGTCGCCTTGGCTTCCGGCTCACTCTTCTGCTCATTGAAGCCTGCATAAGCTATTGGCTGCGGCGCTGCCAATGACGGTTCTGCAGCAGGCTGTTTTGCGGTTTCAGCAGATAATAGCTCTTCAACTGGTGCCTGTGCGGTTGTAATAACTGCTTCCTGTTCAGGGCTCGGACCAACCGCTGCTTCGACCGGCTTTGATTCGACTTCCGGCAAGGCACGAGAAAACGCCGGCTCAGGCATTTTCTGTACTGGCGGAGCAACGGCGATTCCCTGCCGTGGCGCAAGTTCTGCCTCCTCGCTATCGAGAGTGTCCTCGTACCGCTCCTTCGATGCCGTTTGAGCTGGCACGTCGGAGTTTACAGCGAGCGGTGGAGCCGCGTCCGGCTGCCCCGTATCGCTCTCCTCAATAATGCGGCGTATCGAGGCCAGAATTTCTTCCATTGAAGGCTCTCGTGCTGTGCCAAGCCCAGAGGACGCCCCGATTGGTGATTGTGCCATGATCAACTTGCCTACTACATCTTGTTTCGGTGCGGTGCAACGAATCTGCATGCAGTGTAGAGGCTGGTTATCTGTTTGAGAATCCCTGAGAGCGATGTTTCGGGCTAACCCACAGACTTTTGATTCGCTCTCCTGAAAATGAAATGGCCGCCGGATATTATCCCGCGGCCAAAATTCTTGTCATACGTAGGCGCAGATTAACGGCTATCCGGCGTACGCAGGCCAATCCACTTATCCTTGACCGCTTCGTAATGTTCTTCCGGACGGTGTTCAGCAACCTGCAAACCGATCTGGGATGCGGTCAAACGCCCTGCCCCAAGCAACGCAGCATAGCTGGTAACAACCGCATCGCGCTCAGACTGCACAAGATTGATCTGCGCGATCAGAACATTTGTCTGCTCGTTCAACACATCGAGCGTTGTGCGCTGCCCAACCTTACGTTCTTCAACAACGCCGTTCAAAGCCAGCTGAGCGGCAGCAACGGCAGTTCTTTGCGCAACAATCGAAGCATTGGCCGCTTCCATCTCAGCATAAGCACTCGCAATTGCCTGACGAACATCGTCACGTGTTACATCTACCTCAATGCGACGTTGGGCGACAGTTTCCTTGCCTTGGCGAACCTGCGCTGATGTGCGTCCACCACTGTAGATCGGCACAGTTACGCGAATTCCAGCTGAAGCGCTGGTCGAATTATTACTGTTTGTGGAAAGATCACTAGGGTCGCCGAATATTTCGTCACGCGAAATTTCGCCTCTCAAGCTCACTTGCGGAAGCAATGTGCCCTCTGTTGCCTTCACGGTATATCCAGCAGCATCTACCGCATAGCGTGTAGCAAGAATTGCAGGATGAGTGTTCTCCGCAACAGCATAGGCTTCATCCATCGAACGCGGCAAAGATTTCTTGGCTGCCGGTGCACGATCCAAACGTCCGGGAGCTTCCCCGACAACTTGTATGTAAGTAGCTTCTGCAGTCTTCTGGTTTGATTTGGCAACATTCAATTGAGCAATTGCAGTTGCTTTAGCTGCATCGGATTGCGCAACGTCGGTACGCGTTCCTTCACCAACATCAAAACGCGCACGCGCTGCGCGCAGGCTTTCGTCGAGCGCTTCGATATTTTTCTGGCGCAGGGCAACGATTTGCCGCGTCAGATACACGTCCATATAGGCCTGCGCTGCTGCGAAGAGTTGATTCTGCTCAGTGTTGCGCAGATTTTCGCGGGCTGCCAAGACTTGAGTCTTTGAAGCCGAAACATTGTTCCTTGTCGTAAATCCGTCGAACAGCATCTGATCGACCGAAACACCAAAAACTCCGGTATTCGAAGTTCCATGGTCAACGAAACCTGTCAAAGCATTACCAACACCCCGTCCATCGATTTTCGTATATGTCGATGTTAGATTTGCCGTCGCAGAAATCACCGGCCGATAGCCTGATTTAGCGATGGCAACCCCTTCATCCGTAACACGGACGCCGGCACGGCTGGCGTTAAGCTCTGAATTGTTTTTGTATGCTTTGGCCATTGCGCCAAAGATTGTCTCAGCCATTGATGGCGTAGAGGCTAGTACCGTGGCTGACATCAGCACTGCGGTCAGTAATCGCTTACCCGCTATGAACACTATAAACCCCTTCATGTCTCACATATTCCGACCGAACCAATCGGTTCGACGTTGTAATTTCAATACAAGCCAATTCCAGAATTGACCACAGCTGCAAACCCCAATTCGCAAACAAAGTGATCAACCGTTGCACTTATGCCTCACGTGCGACACGCTCAGAACTCGAATTCAGGTACTTTCTCGAAGCCTGGGAGGGGCTTCACCGCGGAATTGAAAGCGCGTCGTCCTGATACGATTCCTTCGTTCTTCACGTAAATCATTGATTTCCCGGAGTTTCCGCTGCCTTCAACGGCAACGAGTCGCCCCCCGTCTTTCAACTGATCGAATAATGTAACAGGAACGTGGTCAACGCTACCCTCAATTATGATTACATCAAACGGCGCTTCCGGCGCATGGCCTTTTTCCAAAGGCCCCGTCAAAACGACCACATTGTCATAACCAAGCGACGACAGGATGGACGTCGCCTGCCCTGCAAGATTCGCATCGCTTTCTACAGCGATAACCGATCCGGAGATCCTTGATAGAACAGCCGCTGAATATCCTGTAGCGCAGCCAATATCGAGCACAACATCCTCAGGCTGGATGTTTGCAAGCTGGACGAGCTTGGCGAAAGGTGAAGGCTGCATGATGTAGCGCGCGCTTGCTTCGGCAGTCGCCGTCGAAACAATCACATCGTCATCAATATAGGCAAGGGGCGCACGAACGCTTGGTACGAATTTTTCACGCGGAACGTCCAGAAACGCCTGCAGCAAAGGCTTGTCGGTTACGTCGGTGGTACGCAACTGGTTGTCGACCATCTTGGTCCGCAGGTCTTCGAAATTCAGCACCATATTTACGAGCTTTCCTAACAGCAGCAGTATATTCGCATTGTGCGATCAATATCGGCACACATTGCAATGGCATTACGAGACTCCGTATAACCTTTTCCGGAAGGCGATTCCAGTATTTGGATTATGCGCAGAACACTTCGCACGTGCATAACATGTTTATGCCAGTTGGACACGGACCCGGTGAACTCGAAAGCATATCGGGACCGGCAGGCCAACCCGCAAGGGGTTTGTCAAAAAATGAACCAACCGTCAATTGATCGCGGTATCACAACACACTTCTACTGACTTTCTGATATCGGATACTTTCAGCTTGTGATAAAAAACTCTTAACCCTATGAATCTTCCTGTATTGTGTACAATGTCAGCACCTGTCATTCTACACACAGCAAAAATGGAGTCGTTCAAGTGAACGATGGGAACTTTAGGCGAATGATTGAAACTAAGGGATTTGGCGATTTTCCTGTCAGCCAGGATGAGCTTACGGGTCTCGCCGACCGGGCTGCGCTAGAGGAACATCTGGACAGCCTCTTCGGATCCTATGCCGATAGTGACTTTGACGACCGTCTGCAATTTGCGATTCTTTGCATTGATCTTGATGGGTTCAAGCAATTCAATGAAAAGTACGGGCGTGCCGAAGGTGATCTGGTACTAAAGCTTGTTGCTGATCGCCTTCAGACATGCATGCGCAAGAACGATGTTGTCTATCGCATCGATGGTGATGAGTTTGCCGTAGTGTTGTTGCAAGTTACCGCCAATGAAGTTGCCAACGTTGCAGATCGTATCATCGGCAGTGTTTCTCAGCCCTATGATCTTGTTAATGCTGATACGGCGGCAATCACGGTCACGATAGGCGCAGCCCTGGCACCACGCGATGGCGATACACCGGAAAGCCTGCTCTGGTGCGGCGACGCAGCTCTTTATATTGCCAAGAAAGCCGGCAAAGGCATTTATCGCCGTTATTCAGAGCGACGTTCAAGCTAAAAGAACTCATCAAGCAGCCGATAGTAAGCAGTTCGTTGAACTCACCTGTCAATTCGCTTTTGACAAACAAGTTGGGACGTTCCTCCGCATCCAAACGGAACAGATCCTTCCCGGCTCGGCGAATCGATCAACAGCTTCGCAGCTATCATCGCCCCATCCCTGCGAATGGTGCTGGCAACAGTAATGGCCCTTTTTCGCGTGGCCGGGTCCAAAGCAATTGCCAAAGCTGCCGAAAGAGATTCGAAGGTCGGCACCGGGCCGTTATGTGCGACACCAATACCCAATTCTGCTACGCGAGTTGCCCAGTAAGGCTGATCAGCGATTTGAGGAACCACTAATTGAGGTACGCCCGCTCGCGTTGCGGTTGTCGTGGTGCCTGCGCCACCATGATGAATGACGGCGGCCATTCGACTGAACAGTGCTTGCTGGTTGATGTCCCCAACGAAGAAGCAGTCATTCCCGTCATCAATTAAAGCCAGATCAGCCCAGCCACGGGATAAAACTGCGCGGCACCCTTGCGCCCTCAAAGCATTGATAGCTATTTCTGCAACATCCTTCGATGCATGCATGGGCATGCTGCCAAAGCCAACGTAAACCGGCGCCGGACCTGCCTCGATAAAGGCAATCAAATCGTCAGGGAGCGGACGTTCGTCTGACAGTATCCACGCACCCGTTTGCGTTACTTCACGAAGGTCTGTTGCTTTCCACGGACCCAGAACAGGGTCACATGCCAGCAAGGGATGACTGGTGAAAATGTAATCGCGAACATTCTCCACTGCAGGCAGCCCGATTGTTGCGCGGTGATTGTTGAATGCTCCACCGAACAGCGCATTCATGTTTGCCACATCCAGATCCCAAAGCATCCTGTTGTCGGTAATCCCCTGCGGGTGAAGCCTGCCCGGATATTCGTGTGGGCGGTGATGGGTCGACGGCACGAAGTAAGGGCAATAGGCAGCGTATACATACGGGATGCCAAATTTTTCGGATACGGATTTGGCCGCTGCAGTAGAAGGAAACAAGCCAGTCGCCACGATCAGATCGCATCCTTCTGCTGCTGCGGAAATTGCGTCGAATTGAGCAGCGATTATCTCTGCGGCGCGTTTGGGAAAATCCATCTTTTCGCGGTTTGCCATCGCTTTTACTGCCCATTCGCGTACGGGCGAAAAGGCAGGCGCCAATGGCACACCGGCACGTTCCAGCAATTCCACGAACTCCTGATCTGCTGGCGCGCAGACTGTTGTTTCCACACCACACTTCTGCAGCGCTACGCCAAGTCCAGCCAGAGGTTCGACATCCCCACGTGATCCATAAGTCGATAACAACACACGCATTTCGCTACTCCCTTCGCCACGATTCTGCTTTAGGGATGCGTTTATAAGGGGGGGACAGGCTCTTGAAGCAAGTCCCTTATGCTCCATATATCAAGTGTGGGAAGAGCATTTCCTAAACTCCCTCCATTCTTTGCATCGGTAAATGTCTTGAGCAGTCGGGTAGATTCCCGGACTGCGCACAACAACCTATGCGTGATTTCCCGATCAGACACGACTAGACTCTGTCCAAGCCAAATGTATTGTTGCCAAGGGAATTGGCGCGTTGTGTCGAATGGGAGACGATATGAAAAAACTATCTACAGTCATTGCAATTTCCAGCACATTGCTGGTCGCCGGTTGCGGCACTTATAATGGCTGGACGCCTCGCAAGACGGACACAACTCCCTCTGCAAGATCATGCGCGTCCGGCTATTGGGATTGCAGTCCCAAGGGACAAAACTAGAGCATCGACTATTGGCAAGCCTCATCTCCGGCAGTGTCAAGAAAACCGCAACTGGGCTCGCACCCCTTTCCCGCAGAAATGGCAGAGTCCTGCTCGCACAAGTTTATAAAACTCTCCAAGTCGTAACAATGATGGCAAAACGTTCTACGTTATACACGCTATAAGTGCATAGCTGCTCTGCATTTCAAGTCGTTATCCAACCAACTGAGAGCGTGTATTACCTCCGCCAAGGGAGGACAGAATGCCTAAGAAGACAGAAAGTTCATTAAATCGATTATTGTGCTCGGAAATTGTAAAATTAAACGACGATCCATTGCTTGGCGCCATGATGATGCAGACTGTTGAGGGAAATCTAATTTTAGCAGTCAACAAAAAGACAGTCGAACAACTTCAAAATGAGCTAACGCAATTCTTGCTCGCGAAACCATCCCATTAGCAGGCTTGAGAGACATGAGCCGCCCTAGTCGTCGAGAACGATGGTTTCCGGCAAAAAGCGCCCGAGTTTTTGCTTCATCACTTTTCGAACCAGCCGCATTGCCGAGGCGGGAAACCCGTCCAGGCTTTGAATACAGCCAAATACTCTGTGTTGACTGCGGACCTGCTGGGCAAAGCGGTAGACCAAAATAAGGGCGTGGGGTGTCACATAAGCGATATCAACGGGTTTGTGGACATAGGCGTTGCGGGTCGCAATCTCGAGATGATTAATCAAGGCGACTGGAGAATATTGCTCGAGACTCCGTGAGCGGAACTTTATCTGCTTACGCAACACCTCAGGTTGACTCTGATAAAAAGCCTGTTGCGTTGATTTACGCAAGGGATGAGGAAGGTGATCCACCAGAACGAATTTACCGGTGAATCCGGCAATATTCGCACCTAGTTCATGCGCCAACCTATATGTTGGTCGGCGATTCGGTTGCGAAGCCTTCTTGAGCCTCAATGCACCGCGAATGAACGTCTTTAAGCGCCAGCGCTCCGGCGGCACCCACTTTCCGAAGATCACAGGCAGTCCATTCCGGAAGAAAAAATCCGGCGTCAAACGCTTGTTCATGAAAAAATCGTCGTTCAGATAAATGTAGTGCTCACTGAGTTCCGGGATACGCCATAGCATCGCTTCGATCGTTCTGGCGTTGAAAGTCGGCAGCACTCCTTCAAAACCTGCGAATAGCGTCTTGTGATCGACAACTTGGATAAAATCCTGTTCGCACAGGCCAGCTCTGGCGAATTCGTCAATAAACTGTGGTTTCTGGCTATCGGTGACTATCCAGACCCGCCGTATAAATGGCGCAAATTTTAGAATTGACGCAATACAGTAATAGATTTCTCCATTGTTGGCATATCTCGTCGACTTGCCGAGCACATGCCCATCCAAGTGCTCTTGCATCTTGGCGAAATGCTTTGGGTCGGAACCATCCACCCAAGCTATTACTGCATCGACTGATAGATCAATTGAAGGTTGCAATCGCTGAAGAATCTCCCGAATCAACTTAGCTGGTTAAAAATTTACATGTAAATTTTAACAGTAATCAATTCCAGAGCTGTCTGGTTCCTTCAACTGAAGAAATAAATCGGGGCCAGAGTTGTAATAAAGCCACGGCTTAACGTAGGAACCACATATATAGAGCCAGTTATTGGCCCATCTCTTATGCAGAGTTAGAGATAATGATCACCGATCTCGAATATGCAATTTTGCGGAAATACTGTGAGCAAGAAGGAAAGCGTCTCCCACTGCCCGATACAATCAAAGTGATTAGCCGCGATAGAAATCCGGTGGGATTCATAACTACAATCATGGTCGCAAATGCAGCCGTCGACTGGGATTGGAATGAAAGAGTGTACCAACACATTCCGGAAGCGTTACCGTTGGGTTCAGATGATACCTTGGGCTTTCTCTTATGCTTCGAAGGCAAAGCAACTGTTTCAATTGAAGGCTACGTCAATGGAGAAGATTGGCCCGATCCGGAGTTTCCAATCGAGTTTACTTCCTTTGCAACGTACAATGTACATTGAGATCTATGGGGATGTGAGAACACATGGTAAAGGCGGCTAAAAGTGCCGCCTTACCAATTGATTGGCGCAGTGGTTCAGTTGCTGCTGCGATTGAAATAGACCTCTGGATACCAATATCCGTTGCTATGACGGCGGTAACCTCTTTTCTGGTAGGTTGAGCCTCGCATACCCATCCAATATCCTGGGCGCTCGCGATCCTTATGATACCTGCTTTCGCTCCGGTCATGTCGATCCCGGTTTTTTCGCTTGTCATCCTTCCGGTCATGCCGGTCCCATTTTTTTCGTTTATCGTCGCGTCTGTCATGACGTTTAAGTTCACGGTACTGAACTTGCTCTATCTGCGTGGCCCCTGGAATGCTCGGAACTGCGACTGGTGCCGCAGATGCCATGCCTAGCGATCCAACTGACATGAAAGCAGCCAGAGCGCCTGAAGTTAGGTATGTTACTATTTTCTTCATGATATCTCCTATCAGAACCATAAAGAATAAGCTGCGCTTAGGTTCCTTAACGGAGCATGAATAGTTCAATCAGTACCTCACAACCTGCCAAAACCAGTTGTCCATCATCGTAATGATGCAATTCGTGGCGCATGGATTCGCCGTGCTTCGTGAAATCTTTGGAGACCAATGGGAATGTATCGCGTCGAGTTGCGAAATACGGGCAGATGCTCGACAGACCAGAAACTGCCTTATCTGTTGGATTTCATTTGATTAATTTTTTTGGAGGCCTCGCCCGGAATCGAACCGGGGTGCAAGGATTTGCAGTCCTCTGCGTAACCACTCCGCCACGAGGCCTCAACTGCAAAATAGCTAATGAAATTAACTACTTAAACAAGCAATGCATTTTCAGTCCGAACGCGGTCGCTTGCGGCGTTCTGAATAGTCGTTTTTGTTTTGTGCTGCAACAGGTAAAATGAAACATTCACAGAGAGCCTGCATCCTGCTTAACAAATTGAATCTTCATACACTAAATCAACGCTTGTTCCGCCGTAGCGATTGCAATGCTGGCGCCAACTTCGCAAGCAGTGGCGCAAACCTCCAAAACGTCTGTCGAGGCTATTGTGATCCTGCGTTACGGTAAGAAACCGGAAGGCTGAACCGGCCCCTGCCGGCAACAGCAGGTACAGTCAAGGTTAGCTTTTACCCTTACCCGATCTGCTCGCTTTCCAGCGGCGTAAGATTTTGACCTCGAGCTGGCGGCGCTTACGCCTGACGATGGCCGAATCCTGCGAGAGCACAACGAGTCCAAGCGGCACCATCCAGAAGCCGAGAACCGGCAGAAAACCCAGTATGCCACCGGCAATCAACCCTCCACCAAGCGTGCGACGCATTGCCACCGATTGCGGCACAGGTATATGCCGCCCGAGAATGCGGATATGGCGCCGCTTCAAGGGTGTTTCCTCCTGATCACCAGGGTTGTCAGTATCTTTAGGTCCGCCGGACACTCAAATTCTTTCCATGTTATTGAACGTGATAGGCCTGATGTAGGAAGTGTTTTCGCGTGTACCAGCGTTTTGTTGTGCACATTAAGTGAAAAAAAGTGAAATGGTCCTTTGCAAAAGCGAAACCCTTTTGCTATAGGCCACCTCGCTGATGACTGAAAAGCTATTCCCCGGTAGCTCAGTGGTAGAGCAACCGGCTGTTAACCGGTTGGTCGCTGGTTCGAATCCGGCCCGGGGAGCCATTTCGGTACGAAACTGCGAACTTCCGACCCCGCAGTTTCCACTACTACCCTCGGCTCGCCTCCAGACGCCTCGGCGAGGCTCTGGAGGAGCCGCAGGGCGGAGCCACGGATCACAATCTGATCCGAGCCGATTTCAGCCCGTTGAACGAATTTTTGAACGTGGCTGCGGCGGAAAGTCCCGTCCTCCCGGCGCAGACGCTGCCGCGCCACCTTCGCGAACTCCCGGATCGATTCCATCGTCAGCCGTGCCGCATTGGCGTCGCGGTTCTCCGCGCGCTCAGCATCCGCCCGCGCCGAATCGCGAATCCGTTTCAGCTCGCTGATTCGCCCCTTGAGATTCGAATCGTCCAGTTCCGCCAACCCGTTTTCGATTGCGGTATAGAGCCGAGTGAGTTTTTCCTCGGCCTGCGCCGCTTGGTGCCGCAGCGCGGTGATACGCTCCTTCTCCTTTTCGACCTGCTCCGAGCGCCGATCGACAAGACCCCCCAGCACGTTCTCCAGTCGACCCGGCGACAGCAGCCGAGTCTCGATGTGATCCACGACCAAGGCATCGAGGTCCGCCATCGGGATGGTCCGGCCCTTACACCCGGTCTTTCCCTGCCTGGCCGCCGTGCAGCAGGTATAATAGCGGTATCCGTCCCCCTTACCGGAGGTGCGCAAGGTCATCGCCCCGCCGCAATCCGCACAAAAGACAACGCCGCCGAGGAGTGTCGGAGAGTTCACGAATCGTGGGGCCTTGAGTTGCGGCGCCCGTGCCTTCATCAACTGTTGCACCTCATCGAACTCCTCCTTGTCGATGATACCCGGCACCTCAACCTCGACGATCTCGTCAGGATTTTTCTTAGTTCCCTTGCGCTTGCCGCTGACGTTGAACCGATGCGTGCCGATGTAGGTCGTCCGGGTCAGCAGGTCATGGACCGCACCGACGCCCCAGCGACCACCGGTCTGGGTCCGCAAGCCGCGTTCATTGAGGAAGACCGCGATCTGGCGTACGCCCATGGAGCCCTCGCCGTCGCCGATCCGCGCCAGGCGGAAGATCAGCTTGACGGTGTCGACGTGCGCCGGGTCCGGCTCGATCTTTTTCTTCGTGCGGGCGCCACGCATTTCGGCCGCAACGATGCGATAGCCGAAGGGCGGCCGAGCGCCGTTCCAATAGCCTTGACGGGCGTTCTCGCGCATGGCCCGGAGCGTATGCTTGGCGTTCTCCTTCGACTGATACTCATCAAAGAGCGCCATGATCTGGCGCATCATTACGCTCATCGGATCGTCACCAAGATCCTGCGTGATCGAGGTGAGCCGGATGCCGTTCTTGGCCAACCGGCGCACATAGAACTCGAGCTGGAACTGATCGCGGAAGAACCGAGAGAACGAGTGGACAATGATGGTATCGAACGGAGCAGGTTTCTGCGACGCGTCATCCATCATCCGCTGGAACGATGGACGCTTGTCATCCGTCGCTGTTGCGCCGGGCTCGACATATTCGCCGACGACCTCGATGCCCCGCGCTTCGCAGTAGCCCAAGAGCTGACGGCGCTGATCGGGAATCGAAAGGTCCTGCTCGGCCTGACGGCCGGTCGAGACCCGGAGATAGAGCGCAGCGCGGCCCGGCACAGCCAAGGCGGGTGTCGCTTTGGCGTTCATACGAGACCTCCGCTGATTAATTTATTTCGTAATTCCGAGAATCCTGTCCAAGTCATCGCCCAGGTACAGTTCGTAAAGCTCCAGCTCTTCAATGAAGACCGGGACCTCATCTGGCCAGTCATCGACGATCTTTGGTCTCCACTTCGGCTTCTCCCTCCGAGTGGTTTCCTTGCGCGGCTCCGGCTCTCGATAGAAATCGAGGAAATCGTGACCCTCGGGCAGATCAATGGTTGGAACGATCTTGGCAGACATGGCACTATAGTCTGCGCAGCGTGGCTGGAATCCAACCTCCGCGCGAGAAGCCCGTTTCGCGGCGCTGGCATACCGTAGCGAACGAGCGGCGACCGCAGCGCGCCGCCGGATATTGGCACGGAGTAGAAATACTTGCGCATTTCGGTGCCATCGCGCTCTGGCGTAGTACGTACGGCAACGTCGGAGGGCATCAGCGTTTCCCTTCGTAGCGGAATCTCCACAGCCGGCTCCGTGGCCTTGCAGATCCCGCAAATTCTGGCTATATTCTGGATATACGCTGGAGCGACCCAATGAGCAAGTCTTCTCAAGAAAGAGCCCTCGCCAATTTTCGTAACCGCCTCGCCGAAAAGGGGCTGGTCCGTTTCGAGGTGACGGGCCGAGACGGTGACCGAGAAATCGTCCGGAGCTTCGCCCGCCGGCTCGCCGAGGGCGGCCCGGAATCCGATAAGTTGCGGGCTGCGGTGAATGAATCCAGCGGCGAGGCTCCCAAGAAAGGCGGCATCGTCCGCGCGCTTCTGGCTTCGCCGCTGATCGGTTCGGAACTAGACCTGTCGCGTCCCTTCGAGGAAGGTCGTAAGGCCGACCTTTGATGCGCTACCTTCTCGACACAAACATCATCAGCAACTTCACCAAGCCGGAACCATCTGACGCTTTGATCGCGTGGATGCAGGACCAGGCAGATCAGGATCTGTTCATCACCTCGCTCACCCTCGCCGAGGTCCGCCGCGGCGTACTGGAAAAGTCGGCCGGCAAGCGTCGCGACCAGCTCGACGCTTGGTTCCATGGCCCGCAGGGACCGCAATCGCTATTCGCCGGCCGCATTCTCCCCTTCGACGAGAAAGCTGGCCTTGCCTGGGCGCAGCTCATGGCTGAGGGCACGGCCAGGGGGCGGCCGCGCAGCGCCGTCGATACCATCATCGCGGCCATCGCAATTGCCAACGACTGCGTTGTCGTCACCGACAACACCCGCGACTTCGACGGAGTGGAGAATATCAATCCGATCCGCAACGCGATGACCTGACCCTTTAGCGTGGGCCTTATGCACCCCGCTATTTGCCGCCAATCATGGGCAGATCAGGCCAACCAATCACGTCCTCATGACAACGCCCGCAGCTCCGTTTTCGGTGTCCTAAATCTACGCTTATATGACATTTGAGACTTCGATTTGCAACTGTATCTCTATCGTCATCGCTCAGTTCCGAGCGGCAACCGATGGAGAACATCATGAGCAATACTTCTGAGAAGGGCGT